>JBBRNP010000003.1:0-432891 GCA_038230255.1 Chthoniobacterales bacterium | reverse complement strand
TGATCTTTACGGCAAGCCACGCGTGTATAACGCGGGCGGTACTTACCAGCCGGGAGCGACGCCGGTGGGAAAAGATCTGTTCACGGGACAAAGGTGGGTGTCTGAAATCGGGCTGTATGACGATCGCAACCGATTCATGTCACCCGATCTTGGCCGCTTCCTCCAGCCTGACCCGATTGGTTTCAAAGGCGACGCGTCGAATCTTTATCGCTATTGCGGTAATGATTGGGCGAATAGAAGCGATCCGATGGGACTTTATGCAGGAGTGGACGATGCTATACTCGCCGGTATTGGTGCGGTCATAGGTCTTGGCGGGCAGGGCTTGGAGGATACGCTGAGCGGTCACTTCAGCGGTTGGCAGGCTTACACGGGAGCAGCTGTTGGTGGCGCTATCGGTGGATGGAGTTCTGAGTATATCGGACCAGTACTAGGCGCTGCCGCCGGCAGTGCGACTGCGAATGCGACTAAGCAAGGATTGAGTATAGCATCGGGTACTCAAAAGGGATTCAACACCGGCGAGTTGGCGAAACAAACGGTTGTCGGGGCGGTAGCTGGCAAATTTCCAGCGCCGAAAATAGCTGGAGTTAATGCCGGGCGAGGCTATAACGCTCTTGCCAAGCAAATGGAAACCAAACTGCAAAACGGTACTATCAACAATGTAAGCTCTAAGACGGCAGCTAAAATGGCAGTCCCTGGCGCAGCCAACGAGGTCGCGCACAGCGCGGCTGGAGCAACTATGAACGCAGCCGCGCGTTCCGTCGAAGCGAACGCAAACCAATCGGCTAATTCCACCCAAAGCATGACGGGCCATGTAGACTTTAGCGTGGGGCGCGATCCAACTACCGGTAGAATTAATACGCCGCTTCTTATCAACGGGTTTCCACAGATTCCGCCGCCGCCGCCGCCACTACCGTCTGAAGTGCCACAGCAACCACGGTGATTTGATGGTATGTCGCGCAGCAAACGGCTTGCAACATTTCAAACAGTGTGCGGGTTTTTGGCAGCGGCCGCTGTTGCGGTAGGTCTGAGTGCTGGCGAGAATTGGCTGCTCCGTGCAATAGCAGCTGTACTTTTCCTGGTTGGTGCGCTTGGCATCTTTGTTTCTTTGATTGTTAGCCGCACTTTCCAGTTTATCGGGCTGAAGCTCATGGCGAGCAGCCTTAAAGTCAGGATAACGGTCGAGGCATTCGGCCGACTGGTTATGCTGGGTCTAACTGTACTTGTTGCTCCCATCTTGCTCAATATGTGCCTGGATTTTTACGATCTCATTAAACGTGGCTATCCTCCTAAGACGGAAGCTATTGTCACCTATGTGCCTGGTGGCGCGATATGGAATTGGGTCTGGAAGGAAATAGGCCTGCAAACTGCAGATGGCAATAGAGCGCGGTACAATTTATTTTTCCACCCGCCGTACCCGAAAGAAGGGCAGCGTTATGAGGTAGTTCTTCTGACCAAATCGAAATGTGTGCTATCTCTCCGTAACATTGAAGGGCTCTGACAAGGCGCACGTTGAAAATTTGCAGGCGAACTCCAGTTTGACGGTGGACGGCTGCGGCAACCAAAAATCGCTTAACGGCGGCGGCACTTTCCAAGCGAATAACCTGAACCAATATACAACGTTCAATGGTGCCGCCCTTGGCTACGAAAACAATGGTAATCTCTCGCGCTACAATGGTTGGAGTTACACCTACGATGCGCAAAATCGGCTCCGCCACGCCATTGACCCGACTACCGGAACCGATGCGTATTTTTATTACGACGGGCTGAACCGGCAGGTGGCGCGCTCGATCACGGCCCCCGCGCCGAGTCCGACGCCAACGGCAACGCCAACGCCTACTCCACCTCCCACGCCCACTCCCACTCCGCCCCCAACCGCGACGCCCACTCCCACGCCTGTACCGACGCCAACCCCAACGCCGACTCCGCCTCCGACTGGCCCGGCAGTAATGTTAACTCCGCTACCCGGGTCCACCTTTACTTCTTCGACTGTGACTTTCACCTGGAGCGCTGGTAGCGCCAACGCGTATGGACTCACTATAGGCAGTTCGCTGGGCGCCGGCGACATTTACACTTCCCCAACGCTGACGGTTCTCTCGAAAACGGTAAGCAACATCCCGACTGATGGACGCACCATTTACGTGAAGCTATATTCCAAAGTCAATAATGCATGGGTATCGAACAGTTACACTTATAGGGCGTTCAATCCTTCGGCTACACCAACACCAACACCCACGCCGACCCCCACACCTACACCAACCGCTACTCCTACTCCCACGCCAACTCCTACTCCGACCGCCACCCCGACGCCTACGCCCGGATCGCAATGCGCTCCGGTAACGTTCGCGAACGGTGCCAACTACACCGTCACTATGAGCACGTCGACGGCGGGCGCGACGATCTTTTATACCACCAACAATACCGTGCCCACACACAGCGGCAGCACCCCGACCGGGAGCACGCTCGTGTACACCGGGCCGGTCACAGTGGGCAAGTGCGGTGCGATATTTTTCGAGGCCCTGGCTTACAAATCAGGTATGAGCGATTCCGTCGTGACCACCTACAATGCCGACTACACCGGCTACCCGATCTGTGGCAACGGAGCCGCCATGGCGCCGATCGGGACTGAACCATCTTTGCCAATCGGGAATGTAACCACCATCACCTTCAGTGTCTGGGACGGTGACTGGGCGATTTTAGAAGAGTACACCACCGGCAATGTGTTGGTGGAAAAATATCTCCAGGGATACCACGGCCTGGTTAAGACGTTCGTGAGCAATGTCTATTACTACCAGGACGAACTTGGGAGCACATCGCACATTGCGAGCGCGACCGGCGCGCTGCTTGAGTACTACAAGTACGATCTCTACGGAAAGCCGACTTACTGGAGTCCTACAACTCCAAGCTCCCAGCTCCAAGCTTCGAGCTACACCGTTCAGATTCTCGGCAACGGCGGTGCGCGTTGGATTCCCGAGCTTGGCCTCTACGATGACCGCAACCGGTTCATGTCACCGGATCTCGGTCGGTTTTTGCAGCCTGACCCGATTGGTTTCAAAGGCGACGCGTCGAATCTTTATCGCTATGTAGGCAATGACTGGGCGAATCGAACTGATCCGATGGGTACGGAAAGCGCCGAACGTTACATCATCGCCAGCACCTTCGAGCAACAGAAAGCCAAAGCTGCATTTCAATCCGAGCGAGGAAGCTTGATGACCCCGTTCTTCGGCGTCTACAGGATGCAGATACGCAACCAGCAGCAAGACATGGCGGGCTTTACAATGGGAGGTACAAGCAGAGTGACAGTGGCGGGTGAAGGCGCTGGCGGCCGCCAAGTAGAACAAAAAACCGAAAGCTATCGCCCGGAACAGTTATCCCATGGCTCGGATCCTCGGAAAATGGCTCTTGACCGAGCGAACGCGGCGTACTTCAAAACAAAGGAGGACAAACAAGAATGGCACTCGTATATCTTACAAAACCCCAAAAGCTCAAAAGACTTTGTAGAAACTCCTTTGCACGCAGGTGGAGTAGAAGGTACGAAGAATTACACAGACATCGGGAGGTTTGCCAAAGTAGGAGACTATAAACCATGGGGAGTAGGTATGTCAGAGTATCGGTATAACATGCAAATGATTAATCGCGACCTTGGTATTTTTCGCGATCATCATATTAACGGCGTCATCATGAGTCCACCGGCGCCATCCGGCATGGCGTCGGCACCACAGCCGCCATTTACTACTTGGTAATATGAAAGGATTAGTACCCATATTATTGGTGCTGTTTGGACTATCCGCTACTAGCTGGGCTGTCGACTTCGAGGAAGTGATTAAGAATCCATCTAAGTTTGACAAGAAACGAGTAACGCTCGTTGCGATGGCCGACGTAGGAGGAGATAGGTTTTACCTCTACCAGCCACCAAAACCAGTGTGGTCAATAGCTGGACGTGGCCGCGAGATATACGGGATATTACGGACTGAAGCGCCTGTCTACGACCGATTCAACGACAGATGGGTCGAGGTAACCGGAATCGTTGATGCAAGCTATCGTGGCCTTGGATCGGATAACGCGTGCGGACTGATCATCGACCGGGTTCGGCCCGTACGAGAGGCTCCCGCGCCAGAGATAACTACGTGCAATGGCTCCTACGCGGAAACTCGATTTTCAGAAGTACTGAGCGATCCGAACGCTTTTGAACACAAGTGCGTATCTCTGACTGGATTCGCGCACGTTATCGGGGACGCTTTTGTTATTTATGAGAGCGAAAAGGCAGCAGCCAAGCCGGATTTCAAGAAAGGGATTTTCGTTGCGCAGAGGTTGAATGCTCCAGATTACGACCAGTTCAACAAACGCTGGATTAAGATCTCGGGCGTTGTTGATATGACTGAACGTGGCTCCGCGGACTACCCCAGTGGAATAATTTTGGAACGGGTAGAACCTGGGCCATCGAAGTAAGACTCTGACAAACAATACCTACCAGGACGAGCTAGGGAGCACATCGCACGTTGCCAGCGCGACCGGCCAGCTCCTTGAGTACTACAAGTACGACTTCTACGGCAAACCGACCTATTGGACCGCGACAACTCCAAGCTCCCAGCTCCAAGCTTCGAGCTACTCCGTAAAGGATTTACACGGCGGCGCGCGCTGGATGCCAGAGATCGGCCTCTACGATGATCGCAATCGATTCATGTCACCCGAACTCGGCCGCTTTATTCAGCCAGACCCTATCGGATTTAAAGGCGACGCCTCAAATCTCTACCGCTATTGCGGAAATGATTGGGCGAATCGCACTGACCCGATGGGGCTGGTGGGGCTCAATGGGCCGGGTGGGCAAGATCCAGCGGATACCGGGTTGTATAGCCAGACCTTCGCGATGGAAAAAAATGGTAGCGTCCTGAAAGAGACTCGCCTGAGGGAAGCAGGCAGAGGAAGTATCCTGGGACCGCTGTCGGGCCGCATCGCGACAGCGCAGCTTCGCAGCACACAGAGTTCGCAACAGCAAGGCGGTGTTCCTGCAAAATATGAGACCGTACGGAACGCGAAGGGTGAGCAGGTGGTCCAGGACTATACTCCGACCCAAAAGAAATTCCCGTTCCAATTGACAGATTCAAAAGGTCATCCGTTCCAAGATTCGAATGTAAAGAATCAAGAGAAGCTGATCTACTCAAATGCCTCCTTCCAGAACACCAGAACTTCAAGCGAAAAGCAGCTGTCGACGAAGGGAATCATGACCGACGTAGTAGGGCCCGTACGAAGAGAGAGTCCGGAGGTTAACGGGACTAGAGTTAACCAATTTTCTAATGAGGTTCACTGGTATGGGCAGTCATACCCCATATCGACCCAGATTAAACATGAAATTGTCTTTGAACACGGCGTTCCCGTGCGAATCTCGGCAACCACGATTGAACCGGGTCAACTTGGATACAGGTAAGATGAAGTTTTGGGCGGTCGTTCTTTCGATGTGCAGTATCTTTGCATCTGCAAGGGCACAGCGTTTACCGGAAGGACCCGGATCAAACAAGCTAGGACCCGGGATAAGCCAGCGTAACCAAGAGACTGTCTTGAAATATCTTCGACCAGCGCTAATGGGTCGCGGCGGAGCTGGGCGCATTTACTACTCTACGGTTTGTGCTTCGCAGGATGGGCCACTCCCATTTCCGGAAGTTAATGCGGGACCACCGTCAAAGCCGACGACAGGCCTGATCGCGGTTCGCGAGATTTTTAAAAACGATAAGCATGTGAAGGTCTCGCAGAACCGATCCGGAATGATCCGAATCACGATTGGTCAACCGGCGTCTGCCCTTCTGCAAACGAGGATCGATTCGGTTCGCTTCAGAACCGAGGAACAATACAATGGGGAGCTGGCAATCTGGGCCATTTTTAACTCGAAGGAGGTTGAAGCGGCTAGGCGCCGCCTTGGGATTGAACTGCCCGAAACGATTTTCTCGGGAAGTATCACTATGCCGGAAGAGGGCAGGCACTTTCCACATCTCTCTGCTTCTATGAAGAATGTGACGATGGATCAGGCGCTCGACGTAGTCGCGAAAACGTTCGGGGGCATCGTGATCTACGAAACATGCGAGGAGCAGGCCGGAAAACGTTTGCTTTCGTTGGATTTTGTACAACTTGCGGATCTTTGACGCCACGGGCCAACTGCATATGAAGGCAACCAATAGCTGGCGGAATGCCAACTATTACTGGGAAATGTTTCCAAGCGCAGCTTCTCGTTACTCACGGTCCACATTGTGAATCGGCTTTCACTTATCGTCAGAAGTCCGAGCCGGACTGGCATTTTCAACACACGGGCCACCCACATCCAGTGCTGTCCTCGTCAACCTCGGTGGTCCTTCCAGAGCGGATTCACCTGCGAAACGAGTTAGAAACGTGACTGACTTGGCTCTCGAAGCAAAGGTTAGCGCAATCGGAGCTTTGTCGAAATTTGATTTGCGGTGCGCATGTAAGCACGCATCGGCGATAAAACGCCAGAAGGCCGGCATGCAAGGAGAATTGTCGATCTTGTCGCTGTCCGGTTCACACTCCGTTTTCATCACGCGCATTCGGTCTCAATCGCGGCCGTGATCGGCGGCAACGCTTTCGGTCTAAGTTGTTGCACCGTGATGATCAGGGCGACCGAACCGATGATCAATGCCGCAGCCAGCAGGGTGCGCAACGTTACCGTTTCGTGAGCGAACAACGCACCGAGCAAAACAGCGACGATCGGATTGACGTAGGCATAAGTCGCCACCTTTGCCGGATCGCAATGGCGGAGCAGCCAAAAGTAAGCGGTGTAACCGACGATCGCGCCGATTAATACGAGATAAGCGAACGCGCCTAACGACAAAGGAGTGATATTGCCCGGATGAAAATTCTTTGGCTCGCCGACAAACAATCCGACCAGCATTAAAAGCACGCCACCGCAAAACATTTGCTGAGCAGCAGCAAGAAAGGGCGACGCAGAATGCTTGGCGGTGCGGGAATAAAGCGAACCCGCCGACCAGATGAACGACGACAGAAGCAAGATCGACATCCCAACGGCGGAATGACTGCTGCCGGAGAATCTCAACGCGGGCCCCATCAACATCGCCACGCCAGCAAATCCGCCGGCCAATCCCAGCCAAACAATCGGCGCCGGTCGCGGAGTCATCCCGAACAACCAACCGAGCAAAGTGATGTAAATCGGGACGGTTGCGACAATCAGGCTGGCGAGACCGGATTCGATAAACTTTTCCGAAAACGTGACGCCGCCGTTTCCGCCTAACAACAAACAGGCGCCGACGATTAGCGACGTTTTCCACTCCGCCGATGTCGATCTGAGCGGGCCTTGCGTCCGCGCGATCGCGAACATGATCAGACCGGCGGAAAGAAAACGCGCGCCCGCCATCAGGAACGGCGGGATCGATTGAATCGCGAACAGAATTCCGAGATAGGTCGAGCCCCAGATCAAATAAAGCGCGGCAAAAGCGCTAATGAGCAGGATTTTTCGCGGCACTGCCATGATAAATGACAGTTACTCGATGCGAATCAATGTTCCAGTCGCGCCAGCGCCTCGCGCGTTTTTGAAAGCTGCGGATTGACCGCCAGCGCGCGCTCGTACCAGAGGCGCGCTTCCGCATTCAAGCCAGCCCGTTCACAAATTCCACCAATGTTGAACGCCGGATATGAATAGACGGAAAGAATGTCCGCTTCGAAAGTATTCGCGTGGACTGTTCCAGGCGCCGGAGGATGACAACGGCCAAGCAATTGTTCGTTTTCCGCGAGCAATCTATCCAAAGCAACCTCGTGCGATCTCGGCGTAATCAAAGCCAGTAAGCCTTGTTGATATGGCCAATAGTCCGTGTCGAGGCTGTGATCGTTTCCGGCTGACCCTGCCAGTGCAATGATTCGTCCCTGATTGGCAGCCACAAAAGTTTTCAAATTGTTGCCCGGAGGATCGTAGCTATCGAATGGGATGACCAGGTCAGGATGTTGCTCGCGCAATTGACGAACGTGCCACTCGCCGAGGAGAAGGGGAAGGACAACGAGCGTCGTTTCCTTGCCGGCGTTCTCAACTTTTTGGAGGTACATCAGTGGAAAAGCGAGACCGTCGCCACTGACCAGCAGAATCGAATTCGGCCGGATCGTGTTGAACACGTCTTCAGCAAAATGGCGGGCGATAAAATTTCGGCTTTGATCGATGCGCAGATAATTTGTCGCCACACTAATCACGACCGCAGCCAGGCAAGTTACAGCAACGACCGGCACAGCCCACGACTGGGTTGAACCGGTAGCCCGCGCGACGAACTGCGCGAGCGCGAGAACGCCAAACGCGGCCAATGGCGCCAGCACTACGTGCGACAGCAAAAAAAACCGTTGCAAGACGAACATTGCCGACGGCGCGGTGGCCAGATTGAGACCGGTGATCCAGATAAAAAACGGTCCGGCAAAGATAAAAGCGATCAGGCTGAACCAAAAAAACCAGCGCGCGGTCTGAAATGCGCGGACCGCTCCTAATATAATAAGCAGTCCGGTGACCGGTCTGAAGGAAGCGCCGAGCGCGGCGATTCTCATCCAGGGCGATCCGCCGGTATAGCCGGGCGTGGAGATAAGTCGGGTCGACCCATAACTGCGTCGAGTGATGAGACCGGCGAAATCGTGAAACGAAGAGATATTTCCCCAATTATGGACAGGATGATGAGCGGCCGCCCACGGAATGTAGGCGTACGGCAAAAGTCCGATGACGAACGCGATCACGCCTATCGCTAAAAGACGAGGCCCTAAATTTGATCGGCGTTGCCACAAAACGAAACAAAACGCCGGGGCCAGGAGCACGATCGTTTGATGATTTGTCAGCGCGAGTCCCGCGACAAAAAATGCCGCGATCAAGAGAGCGGTTCGTTCCGGTTGTTCGTGCCACGTGACCAGCAACAGGATCAGGACTGCAGCGAGCAAGTTATTGAGCGGGAACACTTCGGCCGCGAGCGACCACTCCCAGAACGTTGGATTAACGCTGAGAAGCAAAGCCGCGACCGCGGCCGCAAGTTGCGATCGCGTGAGACGGAACGCGCTGAGATAAACGACGCCAATCGCGACTGCGTTGCATACGACTGAGAGTAAATTTACGCGAAACGGAATCGAGCCGAGCGGGACGAGACTGAAAAGATGCCCGAGCATCGTGAATAGCGGATAACCTGGCGCATGCGCCACTCCCAAAGTAACGGCGGCGGTGATCAATTCGGGTGAATCGCCGACGACAATGTCGCGCGCGGCGGTCAGGAAATATAAAATTCCGGCAGCAGCGGCGACTACAACCGCGCCAATCCATGGTTTCAGATCGCTGCCTTCTAAGGTGGCCATCGGACTAACCACTAATGAACACTAATGGACACAAATAATAGAGAGGAAGTTGGATTCGTGTTTATTCGTGTCGATTCGTGGTTAAAGGCATTTCGTTCACAATTGAATGACTTTAGCGGAATGAATATCGCCGCTTGCGCGGATTTCCTCGAGCAACTGCTCGCCCGGCGCATTGTCCAAATTCAAAATCGTCAGCGCGGTGCCGCCGGCCTGATTTCGACTCAACGACATGGTGGCGATGTTGACGTTATGTGCGCCGAGCAAAGTGCCAATGCGGCCGACCATTCCCGGTCGATCGGTGTTTTCGAGAACAAGGATGACGCCGTGCGGGCGCGCTTCGACCGGGCGACTGTTTACGCTGACGATGCGCGGAGTCGCGCCGAAGAATGCGCCGCCGACCGACACAGTCTTTCCTTCCGCATCGGCCGACAATTCAACCAAATCGGTGTAATCGCCAGCCGCGCTCAATCGCGTCTCGGTCACTTTTAAACCGAGACTCTCGGCGAACGCCGGCGCGTTCACTTCGTTTATGTCAGCGCCGCCTGCGCTTTGCAGAAAACCTTTCAAGACTGCGCGAGTGATCGGCGTCGTATCGAGCTCATTCACTTTTCCGCTGTAATTAATTTTCAATTCATCCACGCGTCGCGGCGCAACTTGGGAGAGAAACCGTCCAAGTTTTTCGCCGAATCGAAGATGCGGCCCGATGACCGATAACGTTTTCGCGTCGAGGTTCGGCATGTTGACTGCGTTGCGAATTGTTCCTTCGAGGAGCGCGGCCCGGATCGATTGGGCAATTTCGATTCCAACACTTTCCTGCGCTTCAGCCGTGGAAGCGCCGAGGTGTGGGGTCAAAACCAAGTTCGGCGCCGCGCGAAGCGGCGAATCATCCGGCAACGGCTCAATTTCAAAGACGTCCAGGGCTGCTGCCGCCACATGGCGATCTTCCAACGCAGTCGCGAGCGCCGTTTCGTCAATCAATCCGCCGCGCGCGCAATTGATGATGCGAACGCCCCGTTTTGTTTTTGAAATGCGGGCCGCATTCAACACGTGACGCGTTTCATCTGTAAGGGGCGTGTGCAGCGAAATGAAATCCGCATTGGCGAGCAGATCGTCGAGCTCTTCCGTCAGCTCCACTTGCAAACTGCGCGCGCGCGCGGCGGAGAGATAGGGATCGTAGGCAACCACCCGCATACCGAAGGCAATCGCCCGCCGGCTTAGCTCGCTTCCTATCCGGCCCATGCCGATGACGCCGAGCGTTTTGTTGTAAAGCTCGACGCCTTCGAAATCTTTCCGGCTCCATTTTTTGCCGCGCAAACTCGCGTCCGCCTGCGGAATTTTCCGAGCGACGCAAAGCAAAAGCGAAAATGCATGTTCGGCGGTGGAAACAGTGTTGCCGCCAGGTGTGTTGAGCACGAGCACGCCGCGCCGCGTCGCCGTTTCAACATCGACATTGTCCACGCCGACACCCGCGCGACCGACCACACGCAATTTTTTGCCAGCATTGAGCGCTTCTCCGGTAACTTTTGTTTCGCTGCGGACAATCAGCCCCGCGAATTCGGGAATGATTTCAATCAGTTTCGCCGGGCTAAGCTTGGTTTGGACCGAAACGTCGATCTCGCCGCCGCGGGAAAGCTCGTCGACTCCACGCTGAGAAATTGCGTCGGCAATTAAAACTTTGGGCGGAGTCATGAAAATCGTTAAAACGTTAAATCGTTGAATCGTTAAATCGGCGCAAGTGCGCGACCACTTCGATTTCCGCGGTTTGCGGAAACATGTCGAGGGGTGTGACCGATTCGATTTTGAATCGAGCTTGCAAATCTTTGAGGTCGCGAGCCAGGGTGGCCGGATTGCAGGAGACATAGATCAGCGTGGCGGGCGCAAAATCGACAATTGCCTGCCGGAGCGGTGCAGTAAGTCCGACTGCCGGCGGATCGACAATGGCCGCGGTTTTGTCGCGTTCGCATTTTTTCAAAAGCAACGCCAGCTCAGCTTCAACATCGCCGGCAATGTACGTTTCTTTGGCGCCCGCGTTTTCTTTCGCCGCCGCGATCGCGAACCGGTCCCAATCGATTCCGACAACGCGTTGAAATTTATCGACCAGCGCTTTGGCAAAAAATCCGGCGCCGCAAAAAGCGTCGATGAGCAAATATTGATTGGGCGGCACCAGCTGAACAATTAAATCGCGGAGCGCGTTGGCCACGCCGTCGTTGGTTTGCGAAAAAACGCGCGGTCCTGATTTCGCGCGCAGGGCGTAATGGCCGTCACGAACATCGTGCGCTCGTAAGTCCGCCAGTTCGCGATTCACTTCGTCCATCGCGATTGGGCAACGTTCGATGTCGATCAAGCGGTGCGAATCGCGACGAAAATATCCGATGACGCCGTTCTCGGCGTGAACGGTGATTCGGTTGCGATAACCATAGGTAAGAGGCGAGGGGACGATCGGTCGCATGGGAACATCTTTGAGTTTTCCGATGCGTTGAAGAACGTCCCGGACCTGGCGCGATTTGATCTCGAGCTGATGCGCGTAATCGATGTGTTGGTAAGCGCAACCGCCGCAGCGACCGAAGTAGGGACACAGCGGCTCGATCCGATGCGGCGACTTTTCGCGTAGATCCACAATCTCGGCCTCGGCGAATTGCTTTTTCTCGCGCGTGATTCTTGCCGAGACCAATTCGCCTTCGATCGTGAACGGAATAAAAACGGCCTTGCCGTTTTCGCGCGCGACTCCTTTTCCGCCGAACGCGATGTCCTCGATTTTTAAATCGACCGTGCGCATGTCATTAACACCCTGCTTCAGCAGGGTGTTAAACGCGAACAGAAGTCGAAACCGCTTAAGCGGTTTGCCGCTCAATGGGACTTTGGGAGCCACCGCGCTGAAGCGCGGTGTTAATGACCGAGGTCGCAGGCTTGTCTGCTACGCTGCTGCCGTCGCCATCACGCGATCGATCGCGGCTTCGAGGCTTTCCATTTTCACCGGCTTGACCAAGTGCTCGGCAAATCCGGCTTCCATACTTTTCTCGATGTCGCCATTCATACCAAATCCGCTGATCGCGATTCCCGGTATTCGCGAAATGGCGTGAAGGTAAGTCATGAGCTCCGTGCCGGTCCCGTCCGGCAGGGCGATATCGCTGATGAGCAAGTCGAATGAATTACGCGCCGCCGCTTCCATCGCCGACCGGACGTTATGCGCCGCTGCGACCAGATGGCCGCGCCGAACAAGCAATCGCTCGAGCGCGGTGCAAGTGTCCAGGTGGTCATCGACTAACAAAATTCGCAGCGGACGACTTTCAGGCACCGTCGTAGTCAGTTTCACGATGCGCGGCGGCGGCGGGACAGTTTTGATGGTCAAAATGAAAGTGGACCCGCGGTCGCGGCCTTCGCTGCGCGCGACGAGTGTGCCGCCGTGGGCCTGGGCGAGGGATTTGGAAATGGCCAATCCAAGACCGAGTCCGCCAAAGCGCCGTTGAAAAGCGCGCTCGCCCTGTTCGAACGGATTAAAAATGCGATTCATGATTTCCGGTTCGATCCCGATTCCGGTGTCGTGCACGGAGATGGCTAGAAGCTGCGGCTCCGGATTCGACGACGAAATTGTGATCTCACCATTATCGGCGGTAAACTTGATTGCGTTCTTGAGCAGGTTCCAAACGATTTGCTGGAACTTGGCGGCGTCTCCGGAAACGTAATGCGCGCCACCGCGCAGATTGAGATGCAGTTTCAAATTGCGCGCTTGTGCTTCCGACCGGCAAATTTCCACGACGTTGTTGATGACTTCGTGAGCATCGAGCGGCCCGAATCTTAACTGCAGTTTATCTTTGGCGATTCGAGTGAGATCCAGGAGGTCGTCGATGAGTTGGCTTTCCAACTCGACATTGCGACGAATCATCGAGAGAGAATTTTTTGATTCGGGCGACTGACCGCCATTGCTTTCGAGAGTGTCGAGCGCCGCCAGTACCGGCGTCAGGGGCGTGCGCAGCTCGTGCGAAAGCATCGCCAAAAAATTATCCTTGGTGCGGTTCGCGGCCTCGACCGCGTCCTTTTGCTGTTCGATCGCAGCCTGGGCACGATTACGCTCTGCAATTGCGGCGGCGATTGCCATGGCGGTAATGGTTAACGCCGCCGTCCAAGCTTGCAGCATCAAGAGCGACTGATTTTCGGTTTCCAAAATAAACGGCCCAAATCCGTGGAGTGTTCCCCAAATGGCGATGGCCGAGAGAACAAAGATGCCGGTGGCGGTTTCGCGCGGCGTGAACCGGAACGCGGTCCAAATAACGATGGGTCCGCAGATAAATGAGATTGGGTAATTGTGCGCGGAAATTGGAAACCATCCGCCAAACACAGTTTCTGCCATGAACACCAGCAACAACAGGAGCACGGAAACTTCCACCGCTTGGTTTCGGTTCCATTTACGTTGGGTCGAAGGTACGCTCCAAAGCACCAGCAGCGGAGCTATGACCAGAACGCCCGAGGCATCACCGAGCCACCAAGTCAGCCAGACTGGCCAGTAGTTGGACCATTGCGCGAAACCACCGAGCGCCAGACTGCTCACGCCAAACGTTGGAGCGACCGCCGTGCTGAGGAGGGCCGCGATCGCGAATTTAAAAACGTTTTGTGGTCGGTCGAAGATCTGCATTCCGCCGGCAAACCGGCTCACCAGCCACGCGCCGCAGATTGCTTCCAAAGTGTTGCCGCTGGCGATGCCGAGCGAAGTGAGAACGTTTCCCACCGTGGTCAGATTTACGAGAAACGCGCCGACAAAAATTGCGGGCCAGACGCGAAATCCCAGAACCAGTAACGCTGCCAGCGCGATGGCAGCCGGAGGCCACACCGGCGAGGCGCTCTTGTGGAGAAAGGCGAGGTGAAGAGCGAATTTGCCGACGACAAAATAGATCAGCGCCAAGGCGCTGATCGCCGGCAGGGTGGGAATTTTCCTTGGATTCATTACCCGACCGCCTGTGCGAATCGCTCTACCTTTTACGCGGCTCGTCCCGTGGGTCAACCGATTTGTGAATAACTGCGAATAACTCTAAAGAGAGCGCAAGATCGACAACCGAGGTCGGGACAACGCGCTGCGCTCTCCCGTGCCGCTAGTAGTCGCGGCAGTAGGGATATTTCGATTCGTTGCCGAGCTCAGGCGGAAATTCTGAGTACCCGGCGTGAATCCACGGAATGTCGCTCGGTAACACTGGCCGATAACTGTCGTGCCAAACCGGAAACGGGAAGAGCAGAATCTCGAACAGACCGGCGAAATGTCGTTCGGTAGAGCGGCCCATGCCGCGGACAATGCCATAACTCGCGGCCGCGGAGTTGCCTTCCTCTTTGTTTATTCTCCCGATCGTCACCGGGACTTCGGTGGTGGCGAAAAAGAAATTTCCAAGGCCACGGCCAAGTTTGCGCGTCGGTCCGTAATCGTTGGAAGGCGGATCCTGAATATCAGCGATCGCATTCGCTGCCACGGCAATACTGACAAGCACGACCAGCAATTGCTTTTTCATAAGTCGCTCCAACACCTAAACAACTTCTCTGCTATAAAATCAACTTCCAAATTTTCCTAGCCGGTCGGAGGACCTTGAAAATAAAATAGAACGAAGCGGCTGGCGTCGTATAAACCGTGACCGATGATCACCAGCCAGAGATTGCGGCCGGAAAGGAGAACGATAACGCCCATTACAACTCCAAGAGTCCCGGTGATTGCCATCCCGAGTGGATTTTGATACGCGTGGGCCGCGCCGAAGAGCGCGCCTTGAATGATGCAGGCCGTGATCCATGCGCCGCGGCTTGCGCCGAAACACATCGCGAGGCCCTGCATCAGAAATCCGCGGAACATGAATTCCTCGTAAAGTCCGGCGCCGATGAACGCGTAGCAGGCGCCGTAAATCGCAAGCTCGGGATTCCCCTGAACTGCTTGGAATTTGCTCAAGTCGCGGCGAAAGCCGGCTTTTTCGGAAAAGTAGATCGCTGCGAAAAGAATCGCGGCGAACACAATTCCGAGCACGATTGTTCGCAACCAGCTGGCCGGTTTTTTTAATCCAATGTCGGCCAGGCGCTCTCCGCGCAGCCGAATCAATCCCCAACCAATTGCGATCAAGAGAAGTTTCCCGATCGCATCGAAGACGAGCCCTACCCGCAAATTGACCGGCACCTTGACGAACGCCTCGATGACGACGTCGAGCAAGAACGTCACCGCCACGAGCGCGATGATGTCGATCAAATATCGGAATCGACGCGACGGACGTGTCGGCGCGGCGAATTCGCTTTGATGCTCCGCCATTCGAAAATGTTAATCGCGGCGCATCCAATCTGGACAGCCGATTCCAATGGAATTCTTTGCCCGCTGTCTTCTGACCGCTGACCGCTGATCTCTTGATCTCTGCCTAGTGCAGTCCTCGCGTCCAGCCGGTCAGATGAAATATGACCAGCACGTCACGGTGGTCTATCCCTGGCTTGAATTTCCACTTCATAAACGCCAGGACGGCGCTCGCATCGAGCTCCCGATGACCGGTTGTTTTCAGGACCTTAACTTCATCGGCGACGCCGGTCTTAGTGTTAACGATGAGGCGATAAATACCCTGGCCTTGATAACCGAGACTTTTTGATTTCATCGGATATTCAGGGTCCGGCGCCGCCAGCGTATCGTGTTTGAACTTATCGTAGATTGTCACGATGTCGGTCGCCCGGCACGGCACGACGAACGCAATTTGGAGCAACAACAGTGCTAACAGAATTCTAAGGGGTGTTTTCATAGATTGGAGGTTTGGGAAATGTTATCCGATCGGACGTGCTGTCCACAATCTGAAATTTGAAATCCGACCTCTGATGTCTGATATCTGACGTCTGAAGAAGTTCCCGTAGTTCAACGGATAGAACGGAGGTTTCCTAAACCTTAGATGTGGGTTCGATTCCCGCCGGGAACGCAGCTTCTTTACGCCTCATGGTTGAGACTCTTTACGAAATGGGTAGACGCGCGCTTCGATTGACTCGCTCGCTCCCACTCGCTCACCCCTTCGGGGCTATCGTCCATGTCGCTCGACTCCCGTCGGCTCCATTCCCGCCGGGAACGATTTCGTGTGACCAGTGTGCATAAGACTCTTACGGAAATGCGTGAACGTGCGCTTCGATTGATTCGCTCACTCCGGTTCGCTCACCCCTTCGGGGCTATCGTCCATGTCGCTCGACTCCCGTCGGCTCCATTCCCGCCGGGAACGCAGCTTCTCTAACGCTTCGTGCTTGAGACTCTTCACGAAGTGCGTTGAGACACACTTCGATTGACTTGCTCGCTTCCGATGGCTCACTCTCGGAGGCAGCACCCGTGAAAAAGAAATGGCTTTATCGCGCGGCCGCACTCGTGCTTGTTCTTTGCGCGATCGAATTGATTTCCTTTACATTCTTTTCGGTTTTTCGCGATCGCTTCGGATTGCGCGACCCGCACAAATACACGGTTGCTCGAGCCGATATCCCGAAGCTGAAGAAGCTGTATGATTTTTCCCTGGGTTGGAAGCAACGGTTTCCCACTCCATTTGGCGAGCGTCCGCGCACAATGGAATACGGCCGGCCCTTGATGGCGGCATTCGGCGATTCTTTTACATTCTGCGGTCAGGTAAGGGACGCAGATACGTGGGAGGAGCAGCTCGCGCAGATGGTGTCGGCCGACATTTATAATTTCGGGGGCGTCGCTCACGGCACCGACCAGGCATACATCCGTTTTCGCCAAGAGGTCCAGAAGGTCGGCACGCCGATTGTGGCTTTGTGCCTCATTACCGAGAACATTAATCGAATCGTAAACCGGTATCGGCCATTTTACTATGGCCGCACCGACTACATGTTGACCAAGCCGCGGTTTATTCTGCGGAACGGAACTCTCGAACTAATCGAGAACCCTGTCCGAAACGAGAATGAAATCGACAAACTGCGGGATCCCAAATTCGTTGAAAGCCTGGGCGAAAACGATTGGTGGTTCCGCCGTGATGATACGCCGGCGCTGAGCTTTCCCTACACCGCGATTTTGCTTAATCAGCGCTTCTGGGTGGAAATTTTTCACCGGCGACGAGGAGGTCACATCGACGATATCACTCCCCAACCGCAGGCAAATCTTTGGGCCTCTCCACCGGCTCGCAATCTCATGTTTTCGATTCTGGATTCTTTCATGGGGGAATCGAAGGCCGCGGGAAAGGCATCGTTCATTGGCGTATTGCCCGTCCCCGGCGAAGCGCTTTCACAGATGCAGGGAAGGCCCCCAAAAAACATCGCGCTTGTTTGTTCCTATTGCCGATTCCGTGGTTACCCCTGTTTCGACGGCGCGGCGGCATTGGCCAAACATGCCCGCATCAAGGCAGAGCTAGATAAATTCTTCAACGGTCACTTCTCGCCGTTGGGAAACCAGATCATAGCGGAAGAGCTTCATGCGTTTTTGATCGAGCAGAAGATGATCGGTGAAAAAGAAATTGCTCCATAGCGCGGTCGCACTCCTGCTCGTTCTTTGCGCGATAGAGCTGATCTCCTTCATATTCTTTTCGGTTTTTGGCGATCGCTTCGGATTGCGGCCACGTAAATACACGGTTGCTCGAGCCGATGTCCCGAAACTGAAGAAGCTGTACGATTTTTCTTTGGGTTGGAAGAAACGGTTCTCCACTCCATTAGGAGAGCGTCCCCGCAGAATGGAATACGGCCGGCCCTTAATGGCGGCATTCGGCGATTCTTTTACCTACTGCGAGCAGGTAGGGGACGCAGAAACGTGGGAGGAGCAGCTCGCGGAGATGGTATCGGCCGACATTTATAATTTTGGCGTCTCCGCTTACGGCACCGATCAGGCTTACATCCGTTTCCGCGAAGAGCTTCCGAAAGTCAACACGCCGATTGTAGCTCTAGGCCTTATTACCGAGAACATTAATCGAATCGTCAATCGGTATCGCCCCTTTTACTCTGACCTCACCGCCCACACGTTGACCAAGCCGCGATTTATTCTGCGCGGCGGAACTCGCGAGCTAATCGAGAACCCTGTCCGAAATGAAAATGAAATCGACAAATTGCGGGATCCCAAATTCGTTGAAAGCCTGGGCGAAAACGATTGGTGGTTCCGCCGTGGTGAGACGCCGGCGCTGAGCTTTCCCTACACCGCCATTTTATTTAATCAGCGCTTCTGGCTGGACATTTTGCACCGGCGAAAAGACGGCCAAACCGACGATCTCACTCCGCGACCGCGGACAAATCTTTGGGATTATCCACCGGCCCGCGATCTCATGTTTTCGATTCTGGATTCTTTCATGGAGGAATCGAAAGCAGCGGGAAAGGCACCGTTCATTAATGTCCTGCCCTTCCGCGGCCAGGTGCTTTTTCAGATGCAGGGAAGAAATCCAAAACACATCGCGATACTTTGCTCCTATTGCCGGCTCCGTGGTTACCCCTGTTTCAATGGCGCGGAGGCATTGGCCAAACATGTCCACACCGAGGCAGAGGTAGATAAATTGTTCGACTACCACTTCACGGCGCTGGGAAACAAGACCATAGCGGAAGAGCTTCACACTTTCTTGATCGATCAGAAACTGATCGGTCAGCCGGTCAACAAATAGAATCACGGCGCACTTTACCCCGAGCTTGCCGTGCGGCGTGAATTATTTCGCGATCTTCACGCCGAGCTCTTTGACGAGGAATGACCAGCGGTCGGCGGTTTCGTCGATGATCTTGGTGGTCGGTTTGCCGGCGCCGTGTCCGGCTTTGGTTTCGATCCGGATCAGCGTCGGTTTGTCGCATCCTTGCGCGGCTTGAAGCGCGGCGGCGAATTTGAAGCTGTGCGCGGGCACCACGCGATCGTCGTGATCGGCAGTTGTAACCATTGTTGCCGGATAACAGCAGCCTTTCGCAATGTGATGGAGCGGTGAGTAAGCGTAGAGAAATCGAAAGTCATCCGGTTTCTCGGCGCTCCCGTAATCGGAACTCCAAGCCCAACCAATCGTGAACTTTTCAAACCGGAGCATGTCCATCACGCCGACAGCTGGCAGCGCCGCGCCGTAAAGATCGGGGCGCTGGGTCATGCATGCGCCGACCAGGAGTCCGCCGTTGCTGCCGCCGCCGATCGCGAGTTTCGCTTCGAGGTGTATTGATTGTCGATCAAGTACTGAGCCGCGCCGATGAAATCGTCGAACACGTTTTGTTTCGCGTGCAGCATCCCGGCCTCGTGCCATTTCTCGCCGTACTCGCCGCCGCCGCGCAAATTCGGCAGCGCAAAGATGCCGCCCATTTCCATCCAAACCAGATTCGCCGGCGTGAAGGCCGGTGTTTCGGAAATATCGAATCCGCCGTAGCCGTAGAGATAAGCCGGGTTCTGGCCGTTGTGTTTCATTCCTTTTTTGTAGGAGATGAACATCGGAACACGGGTGCCATCGCCGCTCTTGTAAAAGACTTGCTCGGTCGCGTAATCGTCGGGATTAAATTTTACTTTCGGTTTGAACAGGAGCGCGCTCTTGCGTTTGTCGAAATCGTACCGGAAAATTTCAGTCGGCGTGGTGAAACTGGTGAATGAATAAAATGTTTCGCGGTCTTTGCGTTTGCCGGTGAATCCGCCGGCGGTGCCCAGCCCGGGCAGCGCGATCTCGCCGTCCGGCGTGCCATCGAGCTTGAACAATTTCACGGCGCTGTGCGCGTCCCTCAAATAAACAGCAACGAAGCGATCGCCCACTCTGTTGACCGCTTCCAACTTATCTTTCGATTGCGGCACCAGCTCGTCGATTTGCGCCGGAAGCGGCTTGCTCGTGTTGATCGTAACGATGCGGCCAAGCGGCGCGTTCAAATTCGTCCGAAACGCAAAGACGGGCCCTTCGTTGTCGATGAAAGAGTACTCGGCGTCGGCCTTATTGAGCAGCTCGACGACTTTGGCATTTGGGTCGACCAGGTTTCTGTAAAAGATCCGGTTCTTCGGATCGGTCCCGCGCTGGACAGTAATAATAAGATAACGCCCATCGTCCGTCACTTCAGCCTCGAGGAGCCATTCCTTTTGATCCGGCCGCTCATAAATCAATTTGTCCTGCGCTTGCGGCGTGCCGACCTGGTGAAAGAAAAGTTTGTGGTTGTAAACCTGGGACCGCAGCTTGTCCTTCTCCTCCGGCTTGTCGTAGCGGCTGTAAAAGAATCCGCTCCCGTCTTTTTTCCACGACGTGTTCGAAAACTTGATCCAGTCGAGAAGGTCGGGCCGGTCTTTCCCAGTCTCGACCTCGCGCACTTTCCATTGCTGCCAATCGGAACCAGAGGTTGCGAGACCATACGCCATGAGTTTGGCGTCATCGCTCACGTCAAAGCCGGCCAAGGCGACCGTCCCATCTTTGGCGAGCAGGTTTGGATCGAGCAGCTCGTGCGATTGTTCGAAAAAGTTCGTTGTCGTGTAGAGCACGTTTTGGTTTTGGAGACCGGAGTTTTTGGAAAAGAAGTAACGGTTCTTTTCCTTGAACGGCACGCCGAACCGCTGGTAATCCCAGACTTCGGTCAGCCGCTTCTTGATCCCGTCGCGTTCCGGAATCGTGTTCAGAAAATCAAAGGTGATCTTGTTCTCGGCCTCGATCCATTTCCGCGACTCGGGCGCGTCCGGATTTTCCAATGGCCGGTAAGGATCGGCGACTTTGGTGCCGGAATAATCGTCGACTTGGTCGCTGGTGGGCGCGGTCGGGTATTGGAATTGGATCGGTGGGTCGGCCGCAAGAATGAGCGTCAACGGCGCCAGGAAGAAAAGCGCGAGAAACGTGCGGTGCATAAGTCCGGCGAATATGCCGACCCTCGCGAAATGAGCACCTCTTATTTTCGGTGTTTTGAAAAAAACGTTCGTTTGATCGCAGCCGTCTGATAAGAAACGCGCGGATCAAGCGCGTCGTAAATTCTCTACTGTGAAATTCGAAACGGTTGGCATCGCGGCTGCTTTTAGCAGCAACCGCAAGCTAGGAACTCAATAAAACGAAACTGAAAATTCCTCAGCTTCAGCAGCGCGGCCATTTATTGGCCGCGCTTTTTTTTTGTGAGCGTGAGCAACGTGACGTTGCATCCGGTTAACAGAACGCGTGAGTTGCCGGCAATTGACTAAAAGATCGCGCCGAAAATCCCGTGATCTTCATCGGCGATGCCGGCGGTGAAGAACACGTTGCCGTTGCTAAGGAGCAAGCCCCAGAGTCCGTCAAAGGCGAGCGGAATTCCGAAAGTATCGCGCGGTGTGCCAAGAAAATTGCCATTGCTCGGATCGTAAACGTTGATTTTGCCGTCCCCGAAATTGCCGACCCACAGTTGGCCGTTCACGATTTCAAGTCCCCACGGCGCGTTCAATCGTCCGTTCGAAATGAGGCGGCGGAGCAATTGGCCGTTGGTGTTGAAGACATCAACGTAACCAAAGCCCGCGCCAGCGAGATCGTCATCAGGATTAGACGGATTACGTTTCGCATACGTCACAAAAATCCGGCCGTTTAGATTGCGAATCCCGAACGGCGCATAATCCGCTGGAATATTTGGGTCAGTGAAACCACTGGGATTCACTTGCTGGAAATTCTGGTTGTAGGTCTCGACGCGGCCTGAGTTGAAGTTGGTGACAAAAAGAAAATTCTGGCCGTTGTTCGCACCCAGTGTTGCGCCTTTGTAAACCGCGCCGCTCGGGCCGTTGTCGACCGCTTTGAACGCCTGGGTGTTATTAAGGTTCGGATTCCAACCGGATATCGTTCCATCTTCGCTCACGAAGATCATTTTCGCCGGCAACGTGTTGCTGCCATTTGTCACTTTGAAGAACGGGGTGTTGTTCGCTGCGACGCCGGTCGGATTCGCGTCGCCAGTGTTGGTCGAACTCGCCGGAATGGTGATGACGAGTCGATTATTGAAGTTAGGCGCGGGCGTGCCGTCTTGGAAATAAACGGTTGCGACTCCCGCGCCGTTATCGGCCACAAAAATGGTGCCAGACGGCGAGAGGGCGAGTCCCCACGGATTAATTACATTGGGATCGGTAATTTCGGCAACGCCGGGAATGTCTCCTTCGAGATTTTCCCAATCGAAACTGGCACGCGCGGTTGCCGTGAGCGCAAATATACTCGCTGCTGCGAGCAACGCTGGTATGGATGATCGAAGTGTAGTTCTCATTTGTGTTCCTCCGTTGAGTTTGCCCTGTCAATGACGAGTGATGGGCGCGATTTGGCTGAGTAAACCGACTCAGCTCGAGAAATTGCCCGCGTCATCGGTAGATTGAACCGACGTCCGCTCGAAAAGTCGCGCGCCATTTGCCGCACGATGTCTGGCTAACTGTTCGGGATCAGCGCACGGGCGCATACTCCGGCGTAAGATCGACATCTTCGGACGGTTCTTCTTCCGTTTCGGCCAGAGATTTTTCGTGGTGCTCTTTCGCAATCAGCATGTAAAGCGACGGCACAATAAACAATGTGAAGATTGTCCCAATCGTCATTCCGCCGACGAGCACCAGACCGATCGAATTTCGCGCGGCCGCGCCGGCGCCAGTGACCAAGGTGAGGGGAAAGTGACCGGCCACCGTCGCGACGCTGACCATCATGATCGGACGCAAACGAATCCGTGCCGCCTGCGCGACCGCGTCGAGTTTTGCCACGCCCTTTCGTTGCAACTCGTTCGCGAATTGCACAATCAGGATCCCGTTTTTCGAAACAAGTCCGACGAGCGTAACGAGTCCGACTTGGGAATAGATATTCAGGGTCGTCGTCCAGCCTTCAGTGAAAAATTTTCCGAACGGCATCTTTAGAAACGTAAATAACAGCGCACCAAAGATCGCGAGCGGGACCGATCCGAGCAGAATAACGAATGGATCGCGGAAGCTGTTGAATTGGGCAGCGAGCACTAAAAAGATGAGCACAATGGCAAGGAGGAACACGCCGCCGAACTTGCTTCCTTCCGTGCGGAGTTGGCGCGACTCGCCGGTATAATCAAGGACGTAACCTTTCGGGAGAATCTTGCGCGCTTCGTCCTCCATGAATTTCAACGTGGCGTCGAGTGTTCGTGTCGGCACACCATTGATCGTGACAGCGTTGAGCTGTTGCATTCGATTGAGCGAACGCGCCACTGTCTTTTGTCGGAGAGACGCAACCGTGCTGAGCGGTACCAGTTGGTTGTTGGGTCCAGTTACATAAATGTTTTGCAGCTGTTCCGGATTCAGACGATCGACGCGTTTGACTTGCGGGATGACCTTGTAGCTGCGGCCTTCAATGTTGAAGCGATTTACGAAATTGCCGCCGATACTGGCCGACAAATCCGCGCCCACTTGCTGCATATCCATGCCCATTGAGGACACCTTGTCGTGGTCGAAGACGACCTCGGATTGCGGCTGGTCGATCTTGGTGTCGATATCCGAGAACTGAAATATCCCTGCGGCCATCGCTTTGTCCTGAATCTGTTTCGCGAATTCGAGGATGCGGTCCTGGTCCGCCGTCGACGTGATAATGAAACTGACCGGAAAATTATCTCCGCCCGGAAGCGGAGAAGGTGTTGTGGCAAAAATACGAAGACCAGGAATGGCAGCCAGCTTCGGCATCACCTGCGGGAGTATGGCTTCGGTGGGAGTTTTACGAATGCCCCAGGGCTGAAGGACCATTCCGCCGAAGCCGTTGGTGGGAAACGTCAGTTGGAACGTGAAACGTACGTCCGGCACGCTTTGGAAAATTTTTCCAGCGGCGTCGGCATAACGAGATGTGTCGTCAATCGTGGCATTCGCCGGGGCCGTAACGATGCCAAAGATCACGCTTTGATCTTCCTTGGGCGCAAGCTCGTTAGGCGACATCTTCCAAAAAAGCGCGGCTAAAATAGACAATCCGATCCACACCGTATAAACCGCCGGGCGCGCCGCCAGAGTGCGGTCGAGTTGGCGGCCATACCAGTCGCGCACGCGATCGAACGTTCGATTTACGATTCCGGAAAATCCCTTATCCACATGTTCCGAACGCAATAAATGCGCCGACATCATCGGGGAAAGTGTCAGAGCCACGACGCCGGAAATGAAAACTGCGCCGGCGAGAGTGAGTCCAAATTCGCGAAAGAGCGCGCCAGTCAATCCGCCCTGCAGTGCGATTGGCGTGTAAACCGCGGCCAGAGTAATCGTCATTGCGATGATAGGCCCGATCAGTTCGCGCGCGCCCTGAAGCGCCGCCTGCATGCGGGACAGGCCTTCGCGCATGTGACGCTCGACGTTTTCGACGACAACAATTGCGTCATCGACCACCAATCCGACGGAAAGAACGATTGCGAGGAGGGTGAGCAAGTTCAGCGTAAAACCGAGCACCTGCATCAGGAACAAGGCTCCGATTAGCGAGATCGGAATCGCCACCACCGGCACGATGACGGACCGGAACGAGCCGAGGAAGAGGAAGATTACGACCATCACGATGAGTAATGTGTCGATCAACGTTTTTACCACTTCGTGGATCGCATCGTTGATATACGCGGTCGCATCGTAGGCCACGTCTGCCTCCATTCCCGTCGGCAGCTCCTTTTTGATCTGTTCCATCTCGACCCGCACCCGTTTGATCACGTCGATCGAGTTTGCGTTGGGCAAAACCCAGATGCCCATGAACACCGCCTTCTTGCCGGAGAAACGAACTTCGGTGTTGTAATCTTCCGCGCCAAGCTCGACATCGGCGACGTCGCTTATCCGGACGAGGTTTCCTTTGTCCTGACGAATAACGAGCTTTTTGAAGTCATCCGCGGTATGCAAGTCGGTGTTGGCGGTGAGATTGACCTGAAGTAGTGAACCTTTGGTGTTGCCCACGGCCGAGAGATAATTGTTTCGTGCCAGCGCGCTTCGGACCTGCGCGGGACTGACGTTGAGCGCGGCCATGCGGTCCGGCTTCATCCAAATACGCATGGCGAAAGTGCGGCCGCCGAGAATATCAGCGCGCTGTACGCCGCCGATCGCGGTCAGGCGCGGCTGGACCAGGCGCACGAGGTAATCGGTGACCTCGTTAGGCTGAAGAATGTTGGAAGTAAAACTGAGATAGGCAGAAGCGATCTGCGAGTCGGCCGGTTCGATTTTGATGACTGGAATTTCCGACTCGGGCGGCAGGTCGCGCCGGATGGCATCGACGCGCGAACTCACGTCCGACAACGCCTTGTTCGCATCGTAGTTCAATTTTAGGCGCACGGTGATCGTGGAAACCCCCTGTGCGCTTTGCGATTGGATGTAATCGATTCCGTCAGCCGCCGCGATGGCGCGCTCCAGCGGTGTCGTGATAAATCCCCTAACGAGTTCCGCATCGGCGCCGACATACACCGTTGTCACCGTGATAGCCGCGATGTCGCTGCGCGGATATTGCCGCACGTTAATTGTCTTCATCGCCTGCAAACCGGCGATAAGAATGACGAAGCTGACCACCATCGCCAGCACCGGGCGTTTGATGAAAAGATCGGTGAAAGATTTCATGTCGGTCTTACAAGAGGCCGAGCTTGTCTCATGAATCGGTAGGTGTTGGATTGATCTGCGGTTTCGGGGCCAACTCGTTGTTGACCGTCACCGCCATGCCGTTGCGCAATTTGAAAACGCCCGTTCCCACCACCGTCTCGCCCGGCTTTAATCCTTGCGTGATTGAAACAAAATCGCCGCGGGCCTCGCCCACGCGCACGAAAGCCTGCCGAATCGTTTGCGATTCCTTCCCGGTTTTCCCGTCTTTCTTTTTTTCGATCACGTAAACCGAGTTGCCATAGGGCGCGTAGGAGACCGCCGTCCCCGGCACGACCAGCGTCTTCTGTTTCGTCGGCAGAATAATTTCGATCTTGGCAAACATTCCCGGTTTCAACGCATGATCGTGGTTTTCCAGCGTCACCTGCACCGCCACGTTGCGTGTCGTCGTGTCGACAGCGGAATTGATCGCCGTCACTTTGCCGACGAAGACGCGATCTCCCAGCGCATCGGTGCGCACCCGCGCCTCCAAGCCCTGCACCAGATTCGGAAGATTTTGCTGCGGGACCGCAAAATCGACAAACAGCGGATCGAGCGCTTGTAAGGAGACCACTTGCTGGCCGGCGTTGATCATCTGGCCGACATTCACCTGCCGAATGCCCAGCTGACCATCGAAGGGCGCGCGAACTTCTTTCTTCGCAACCATCGCCCGCATGTTGTCGAGCATGCCTTCTTTTTGTTTGAACTTCGATTCGGCGGCATCCAATTCTGCTTTCGAAATCACTTTGCGCGCAGCCAGATCGCGCGTCCGCTCCAAATCTTTGCGGGCCAATTCCAAATCCGCTGCCGCGGTTCGTAATTGCCCTTCTTCCGACGAAACATCGAGCCTGACTAAAACGTCTCCTTTTTTCGCAACCGCTCCGCTTTCAAATTTTACTTCGGCAACCGTGCCCGCCAGGTCAGTCGAAAGCATGGCGCCCTGCACCGCGGAAATGGTTCCGACCGAAGATAGCGCCGGCGCCCAATCTTCCTCCTTCGCCACTGCACTCGTCACGGTGGTCGCCGGCATGACCATCGGCGACGAACTCATCTTGTAGAATTGAAGGAACTTGACGTCCACAAGCGCGAAGAAAAGAAAGAGCACGGCAAACACCGCGCCCGCTGTCGTGCGTCTCGATCGAAATCGATTAACCGCGATCAGTCCGAACAAGCCCGCCAAGAGAGTGGCTACCACGACCAGCAAAATAAGTATTGCGGCACCAAGCGCCTTCAGCGCTGCTACCACGCCGAAAAGGCAAAGTAGTGCGCCGACGATGTAGATCCAGCCGCGCAGCTTTCGATGCGCTACCTTTTTTTCGCGGTCCGGAATGCTCGGTTTTGCCACGTCATGCATAAGCGGGTTTGGTCTGCTCCTTAAATAAGAGCCGCCACAGGTTGCGCGCGACTTTCAATTGTTGGTCGCGTCGTTCTTCAGAAGTCGAACCGATCTTGAGCACGTTCCGCATCAACATGCCGTCGTTCACGGCAAAGATCAGTTCAGCCATTTCGCGAGGGGTTAAATTCGAGGCCTTGGCGTCGGGCGAGCGCGCGATCAAATCAGTCACGCCGTTCATGGAAGTTTCACAAACATCGCGCACCAATTGAGCGACGTGCGGATTCCGGCTCGCCTCGGCGAAAAGATCGACCACGAAGGCGGAAACCACTTGCGGTTCGTTTTCGCCGCAGTGCGCCGTGAACAGGACTTCGAGCGATTCGAGTAACCCGGACGCCTGGCGGGCGCGTTCCAGAATTTCGTGGATTTCCTGTTTATGGCGATCGGCCATGGCCGAAATCACGGCCTCTTTATTTTGAAAATATCGATAGATCAGACCGACGCTGATCCCGGCTTCGGTGCTGATATCGTGCATGCTCGCCTGGTGGAAACCACGTTTGGCAAAGCAAGCCACAGCGGCATCGAGAATCTGGGTCGGCCGGCCGAGGACGGTGTCGGTTGGAGGTTGAGACATTGGGCCACAACAATGAATGAACGTTCATTCATTGTCAAATGACCCTGGCTCTACGAGGCAATTCGCACTTCAGCGTAATTCTCGGCCGTTGGGCCGACCCTATCCAAAGGCAGGACGTTAGGTTGCTCCGCAAATTGCCAAATCGAAATTAAGCAGCTCAGCGCGACCAGGGCGTACACTGCAATTTCCATCACGTTTTTGTTTTTCTCTTCCGATTGAATCAGTAGCCGGTAAGTCGATTTCTTTTTCATGCTGTTTCCTTTTGTTGTGAAGACGTCGCCGAGCGTTCCTTTTGTCTAAACTCACTCAGCGTTATCATTGCCTTTGAACATTGGATGCGAGGTCGCGTTGAAACAGATTCAAAATAAAATTTTTTTTCGCGGGTTTCCGCCCGACAGACGCTACCTCATCGGCGTCTCAGGCGGACGCGATTCCGTCGCGCTCCTGCATTGGTTGCACGAATGCGGCTACCGAAAACTGATCGTGTGTCATTTGAATCACCAGCTCCGCGGCCGCTCAAGCGACGCGGATGCGCGCTTCGTCGAGAACCTTGCGGCTAAGTATGACGCCGAGCTTGAGATGGGATCCGTGAGCGTGCGTGCGCTTGCGGCAAAACAAAAAATTTCGGTCGAAACCGCCGCGCGCGAAGCGCGCTATCAATTTTTTGCGCAAGTAGCCAAGCGGCGGCGCGGTAACGCGATTTTTCTCGCGCATCACGCCGACGATTTGGTCGAAACTTTCTTAATTAATCTTTTTCGTGGTTCCGGGGCGACTGGCCTTGGCGCGATCCGGGAAGTTTCGAAGCGCCGGGTTACGGATGTCGATCTTACAATTGTTCGCCCATTTTTGGGAGTCTGGCGGAGCGAAATCGAAGATTACGTTCGCAAGCATCGACTGAAATTTCGCGAAGACGCGTCGAACAAAGATCTAACGCCGCTCCGCAACCGAATTCGCTGGCGAATCATTCCTTATTTGGAGAAAAACCTCGGCCGAAACATTCGCCAGAGCATCTGGCGCGCGGCCATGATTGCCGCCGAAGAAGAAGATTGGATCGAAGACCAGCTCCCCGATGCCACCAATGCCGACCTTTCAGTCGCGAAGTTACGCGATTTGCCGGTCGCACTTCAGCGCCGCGAAATTTTAAAATGGCTACGCACGCGAAAAATCACGAATGTCGGCTTCGATGTCGTGGAAAGCGTCCGCTCGTTGCTCAATCACGACGCGCGCGTCGCCAAAGTTAATCTTCCGCAAGATCGACACGTTCGCCGCCGCGCCGGCAAAATCTTTATCGAAGGCTGAATTCAGCCCGGCGCGCGAAGAAGTAAGGATGAAACGAATTTCCTACTGGATCGACACCGCGCCGATCAAGAAATTTCCGGCCCTTGGCCGCGACATCGAGGTCGATGTTCTCGTCATTGGCGCCGGCATTACCGGAATTACGACGGCGTATTTTCTGAAGAAAGCCGGCCTCCGGGTTGCATTGATCGAGCGCGAGCGCGCGGCAACGATGGATACTGGCCATACGACTGCGCATCTGACTTACGTGACCGACACAAACCTGCGTGTGCTCGAAAAGCGGTTTGGGCACGATCACGCGGAGGCCGCATGGGACGCGGGTGCGGCGGCGATTGGCGAAATCGAAACAATCGTCATGAACGAAGGAATCGACTGTGAGTTCACGCGTGTGCCCGGCTACGTGCACGTTCCGCTGGACGGATCGGCGAACGACGACGCGGATGATTTGAAAAAGGACGTTGATCTTGCGCGGGAGATGGGATTCGACGCGACATTTCTCGAATCGATTCCGCATTTCCACGTTCCCGGAATGCGACTGGCAAACCAGGCGAAGTTTCATCCGCGAAAATATCTCGCCGGTTTGATCGACGCCCTCCCGGGCGATGGCTCGCATGTTTTTGAAGAAACCGCCGCGGCCGAATTCGATTCCGAAAAACGCCGGGTCAAAGCGAATGGCCACGGGGTTAGTTTCGACCGAGTGGCGATCACGACGAACAATCCGCTGGTCGGTTTTTCCAACATTGCCGCGGCGACGTTGTTCCAAACGAAAATTTCCCTCTATACCAGTTACGCGGTAGGGGCGCGCGTACCGCGCGGTGCCTTGCCGATGGCGATGTTTTGGGACACGAAAGATCCTTACGATTATTTGCGCCTGGATCGACATGAGGATTTCGATTACGTCGTTTTCGGCGGCGAAGATCACAAGACCGGACAGGTTGCGGAACCGGAAGATTGCTTCAACAAAGTCCTGGAACGACTGCGAAAAATCTTGCCCGACGCGCAGGTGGATCATCGTTGGTCCGGACAAATCATCGAGACCAGTGACGGTCTTCCCTACATCGGCGAAAATGCCGAGCGGCAATTTATCGCCACCGGTTTTTGCGGTAACGGCATCACTTTCGGCACGATTTCCGCAATGATGGCGCGCGATTGGGTGACCGGCGCAAAAAATCCGTGGACGGAATTATTTTCGCCCGATCGCAAAATCGTGCACGGCGGCGTCTGGAATTATCTGCGCGAGAACAAAGACTATCCTTATTATTTGATCAAAGATCGCCTCGCGCGCGCGGAGGCGGATTCAGTTCGCGAGCTCGAACGTGACGCCGGAATGATCGTCAAGTCGAAGCATGGGAAAATTGCGGCCTATCGTGATTCCGATGGCGCGGTCCACAAGCGTTCGGCGGTTTGCCCGCACATGGGTTGCATCGTGCGCTGGAATTCCGCGGAGAAAACGTGGGATTGCCCGTGTCACGGCTCGCGTTTCAAACCGACCGGCGAAGTCATCGCCGGACCGGCCGAGGCGCCGCTTCCGCCGGCGTGATTGTCGATCTTGCGGACGCGAGTTACGGTTAACGTAGTAATAAATAATGAGCTCCGAAATTCGTGTTCGCTTTGCGCCGTCGCCGACCGGTTATCTGCACATTGGCGGCGCGCGCACCGCATTGTTCAACTGGCTCTTTGTTCGCCATCATGGCGGCAAGCTCGTGCTGCGAATCGAAGACACCGACAGCAAACGCAACACCGAAGAAGCCGCGGCTGCGATTTACGACGGCTTGAATTGGCTCGGACTCAATTGGGACGAGGGTCCGCACGCCGGCGGAGATTTGGGTCCTTATTTCCAAAGCCAGCGCACTGAAATTTACGAGCGCTACCTGAAAAAACTCCAGGACGGCGGCCACATCTTCGAGGACCAGGGTGCGTTACGGTTCCGCTCCCCCCGCGAGCACGTGATCGTGAATGATCTTGTTTGCGGCCAGATCGATTTCGACCTTACCAACCCGGGTACGCATCCAGACATGACGATTCGCCGGCCCGACGGCTCCTGGATTTTTCATTTCGTGAATGTGATCGACGACATCGAGATGAAAATCTCGCACGTGATTCGCGGCGAAGATCATCTTTCCAACACGCCGAAGCACATCGAGCTTTATAAGGCGCTCGGCGCTACGCCGCCGGTGTTCGCGCACATTCCGCTGATTTTGAACCGAGACGGTTCCAAGATGAGCAAGCGCGATGAAGGCGCGGCCGTCGCGAATTACATCGAACAAGGTTACGCGCCCGAGGCCGTCCGAAATTATCTTTGCCTGCTTGGCTGGTCGCCCAAGGACAACCGGGAAAAGATCGACATCGGCGAAGTCGTGAAGCTGTTCGAGCTCGAAAAAATCAATCGCCGCAACGCCGCGTTCGATCTCGACAAATGTTTTTGGCTCAACGGCCAGTACATCGCGCAGATGTCGCTCGACCGATTCCTCGAGCTGGCGCGGCCGTTTTTGGAAAAGGCGAAGATCGACATCTCAAACGAGGAATATCTGAGAAGCGTCCTCGCGATTGTGAAAGAGAAGATCAAGCTCTTTAAAGATGTTCCGGAATGGACGTCGTACTTCTTTACCGAGGATTACGAATTCGATCCCGAGTCGGTCAAAAAAGTTTTTGGAAAACCGGAAGCGGCCGCGCATTTGAAAGCTTTGCGCGAAGAATTTGCCAAGATCGACAAGTGGGATTTTCAGACGCTGGAGTCCGCACTCAAGTCGCTTGCCCAAAAAGTTGGCTGCAAAACCGGCGATCTGGTTCATCCCGCGCGGGTCGCCGCGAGCGGACGCTCGGTTGGCCCAAGTTTGTATCACATGCTCGAAGTAATGGGGAAAGAACGCGTCCTGAAACGCTTCGACCGGATGATGGCGCAACTCGATGCGAAGTGACGCCGCGTATTCCCACTTTGTCATCCCGAACGAATGTGAGGGATCTCACAGTCGAAGCTTGGAATTACGCAAGGTCGCGAGTGTGATCCATCAGCCTGTGCGAGATTCCTCACTCCGCTCGGAATGACAACGAAGAAAAGACGAGGTGAGACGAAGAAGGAGTCGGCCAAGGAAGTTTACACACTGGCGGACTTAAAAGATTGGAATGATGCCGATCCAGCCATTCGCCTCGGAGTTTTCGGCGATCCAGTCGAGCATTCGCTCTCGCCGCAAATCCAGAACGCAGCCCTCAAGCATTGCCAGATCGACATGCAATATGCGCGTTTTCACATTTTGCCTGACGAACTCCGCGAGGCGCTCGGCCTCATCCGCAAACTCGAGTTCATCGGCGTTAATCTGACCGTTCCGCACAAAATTAGCGCCTTCGCATTGCTGGACGCAGCGGAAGAAAATGTAAAACGAATTGGCGCGGCCAACGTCATCAAGGTCGAAGGTGGCAAGTTGCACGGTCTCAATACCGATGGCCGCGGCTTCGCGCGCGCGATTCGCGAAGAGTTTTCGGTCGACCTGCGCGACCTGCGCGTGATGATTCTTGGAACTGGCGGCGCGGCCCGCGCAATCGCGCTCCAATGTGCGAAGGAGAATTCCGAGCGTCTTGTCATTGCCAATCGCTCATTCGAAAAAGCGCAGAAGCTGGCCGACGAGCTGCGCGATTTCTTTGTCGGCCCAAAAGTTCTCGGACCGGTCGCGCGTTTACAGGCGATACCGTTGGAAGAAACCGCCCTCCGATTTCAAATCGGAAATGTCGATCTAATCGTGAACGCGACGCCGCTTGGTTTGAACCGGGGCGATGCGTCGCCAATTCCAGCACGGCTGCTTGCCCCGCACCTGATGGTTTACGACACCATTTACTCGGCCGCACGCACGCCGTTGGTGTCAGCCGCGATCGAAGCCGGCGCGCGCGCGACCAACGGATTGTCGATGTTACTGCACCAAGGCGCGCTCGCCTTTGAGATTTGGTTTCAGCGCGAAGCGCCGATCGAAGTAATGCGCCGGGCTCTGGGCTAGGTGGATCGAGCAGTCCCTTGCTCGATGTTACTAATGGCGGCGGAGCCGCTAATACTTAGCATCGCCCGCGGAGCGGCCGATCCACCCTGAGCATCAGGAGTTTTCTTTCGCCATTTCCTGCCCGCGCTTGGTCGCGGCTTCAATAGCGGCGATCAAACTTTCGCTTGTGCCGAGTTTTTCCATCACAGCGAGGCCGGCGGCAGTCGTGCCGCCCGGCGTCACGACCATTTTCACTAACTCTTCCGGCGACATTTTGCTTTCGATCATGATCTCCGCTGCGCCGAGAACCGTTTGGGCAGCCAGTTCTAAGGCAACTTCGGCCGTGAGTCCCATTTTTGTTCCGCCCGCTGCCAGCGCTTCGATGACGGTGTAAACGAAAGCCGGCCCGCTTCCGCTCAACGCGGTGACCGCGTCGATCTGCTCTTCTTTGACTTCCACGACTGCGCCAACTGCGCCAAAAACCTTATTCGCAAGATCGACATCTTCATCGGTGCTGCGACTGCCGCGGGCAATTCCGGTCGCGGCGCGGCAAATCGCCGACGGCGTATTGGTCAGCGCGCGCAGGAATCGCGCGTTCGCGACTTTCTCCATGCTCGAGATCCGAACGCCTCCCGCGAGTGAGATGATAAGTTTATTTCCAAGTGGAACTTTCAGTTCGCTAAGAACTGGGAGTACCACCGCCGGCTTCACTGCCACAAAAATGACTTCCGATTTCTCCGCGACCTCTGCGTTCTCTGCAGTCAGGCAAATGCCTGTTTCTTTTTGTAGCGCCTCGCGTGTTTTGGCGTTGGGCTCGCTCGCGATGATCTCGCCCGGTGGACAAAATTTAGCGCGCATCAAACCGCGAATGACCGAGCCGGCCAGTTTGCCCGCGCCAATGAAGCCAAGGCGAAAACTATTCATGCGCTGTCATCCTGAACGAAGTGAAGGATCTCGCACAAGGTGATTGATCACACAAAGTACATCGTGTGACCTGCGCTTCGACTGTGAGATCCCTCCCGCCTTCGCCAAGGCTACGGCGCGGCAGGCGCTCCGCTCGGGATGACAACGCGTGGGATTTGAGAAGCCATCGTTTAGCGTGATAGTAATTTATGGTAGCCACCGTTGTAAATTCTCCTCCGAGGCGGAGTGGCGCTCTTGATCTGGCGAAAGAGCTGCGCCAGCTGGCGACTGAGCGCAAGGCTGTCATTCTCGCGCACAACTATCAGATCCCCGAGCTGCAGGAGATGGCCGATTTCGTCGGCGATTCGTTAGGGCTGAGCTACCAAGCGGCGAAGACCGATGCCGAAGTGATTCTTTTCTGCGGCGTTCACTTTATGGCCGAGACCGCGAAGATCATTAACCCGGGCAAGCGCGTGGTTTTGCCCGATCTCGATGCCGGTTGTTCGCTATCGGAATCGTGTCCGCCCGAAAAGCTCGCTGAGTTTTTGAAGAAACACGCCGAGAAGAATTATTACGTCATCGCTTACATCAACTGCAGCGCAGGCGTGAAAGCGCAGTCCAACATCATTTGCACCAGCAGCAACGCGGACAAGATCGTGCGCGCTGCGCCGGAAAATCGGAACATTCTTTTTGTCCCGGACCAGAACCTCGGCGCATGGGTGATGGAGCGGACCGGGCGCAAAATGGATCTCTGGCAGGGGACCTGTTACGTGCACGTTGAGTTCACCGCGCGCAGCATCAATCGGATTCGCGATGAATACCCAAATGCGCCAGTTGTGGCGCACCCGGAATGCACTTACGCGGTCCGAATGCTGGCGGACGAAGTTTGTTCGACCGAGAAGATGATCGCGTTCTGCAAAAACTCGCCCGCCCGCGAGATCATCATCGTGACCGAAGCGGGGATGCTGCATCGATTGAAGAAAGAAATTCCGGACAAGACATTCATTCCGGGCCCGACCGACAATTGTTTTTGTGGAGAATGCCGGTTCATGAAAATGAACACGCTCGAGAAAGCGTATAACGCGCTGCTCAACATGGAACCGGAGATCACGCTCCCGGAGCCGATCCGCAAACGGGCGGAGCTGCCGATTCTGCGAATGCTCGAATTGAGCAAGTAATCCGCAACTGTCATTCCGAGCGGAGTCGAGGAATCTCTAACTATTTCTGAGTCGGAAATATCTAGAGATGTCTCCCGTTCGACTCGCTCCGCTCGCTCAGGGCAGGCTCAGAACATGGCGGCTGCGCCGCTGTTAAGTGGATGCAACGTCACGTTGCTGCTCGACATGACAAAGGATTAATCTTGTCACTCGTCACTCGTCACTTTTGACTTCTGCTCGATGGAGCGGCCGTCGATCTGGGTCATTATTGTCGTCTTGTTGCTCGGGGCTTTGTTTTTGCGCGAACCGCGCTTTCAACGCTCCGAAGAATATTTTTTGCGCTGGCTGATTCGACATTCGCAACCGGCGGTCAAGACCGTGCCGATCACAATCATTAAAACCGGGCGCGAAAGTCTCCCACCGCCGCTCGAAACAGCGTTGCTGTTGCAGGGCATTCTCGAATTCAAGCCGACCGTGATCGCGATCGAACCGATTCTGCAATGGGGCGAGCGCAGCAAAGATCAGGAACAGATCTTTATCGATCAGGCGATGCGAGTTCCAAAGCTGCTGCTCGGCGCGGAATTGACCGCCAGCCCTGATCCGGATGCGCCGGTTGCTGAGATTGCGGGCTTTACTCGAGTTAGCGGCCGTCGGGGCGATTTGCCGGAATTTTCCGGGATCGAGCATCAGCCCGGCGAAGACGTTCGGATTCTTTCCACGCTCGGCTTTGTTAATCTGCCTGAAGAAAGCGCGGACGATCTTCACGTCCCGTTATTATTTCAATATCGCGGCGAAGTGATTCCGTCTTTCGCGCTCCAGGCCGCCCTTCTGTGGATGCGCCTTACGCCGGGCGAAGTGAAGATCGACATTGGCAAGGCGATCACGCTTCCGAACGGAACCAAAATTCCGATTCGTTCCGACGGCACACTCTTGATCAATCCGCGTATGGTCAACCGCGCGCGTCATCTGACGCTGAACGAACTTCTGCTAGCGACCCAACAACACGAAAGTGGAGCGGCCACGGCGATTCGGCTTGAAGATATTCGGAGTCAGCTGGTGTTGGCGCGGGTCGAGACCAATGCGCCGGACCTTTTCGCGGCTGCGATCGGGGCGATCCAAACCAATTCATTCGTCCGGCGCGTCAGCTGGATTTTCGATTGTGTGATGATCGTGGTCGCCGCCGCCCTGAGCGGTGCGCTTCGAAGATTTTCGCGGATCGATCTGATCATCGGTGCGATCGCGTTTTCGGCCGCGTATTGTTTGATTGCGCTCGGGATCGTTTCGCGTTTTTCGATTTGGATCCCGGCCTGGCTGCCGCTCGGAGCGGTTTGGATTTCGGTTTTGTTCGCGATCATGCTCCCGAAGCAAAAAGATTCCGCTCGCACGGTTTCGATCGCTGCGCCGCCGCCGGCTCCATGACAAAATCGAACGGATCAATCGAAGATCGCGTTGAGCAGCTCCACGCCGGCGGCGTCATCGACATGCATTTCGATTTGCCGATGGATTTGTACGAAAAGCAGGCTCTGCCAAATGTGCTCGCCACAGAATTTCTGCCGGAGTTCGAAAACGGCGGGATGGGGATCATCGGCGCTGCGATTTACATTGAAGACAAATATCTTCCTCAGCGCGGGCTGCAGGTCGCGCTCGATCAAATCGCCCGGCTTTACACCGAAGCGGAGCAATCGAAGCGGTGCGTGGTCTGTCGCAGCCACGATGACATTGCTCGCGCGCTCCGTTCCAAAAAGATCGGCTTTCTCATCACCATGGAAGGCGTCGAGCCGCTTGGCGACGATTTGGATTTGTTGCGCGCCTTTTATGAAATTGGCGTCCGAGCAATTGGATTGACTCACGCGCGCACTAACGCCGCCGGTCACGGTGGCATCTTTGCCGCGAGCGGCTCATCGCCGGAAGGACTGACACCGTTCGGTCGCGATCTTGTGCGCGAATGCGAAAAGCTGGGCATCATTGTCGATCTTGCCCACATCAATCCGGCCGGCTTCAAAGAGATTGTCGATCTTACGACCAAGCCGCTGATTGTTTCGCACACCAACGCTCGGAAATTTTACGATGTCGAGCGCAACATAACCGATGAACAGATCAAGTTGATCGGCGAGAGAGGTGGAGTTATGGGCGTTAATTCAGTTTTGGTCAGCCCGGACCAGGGGAAATCAACACTCGATTGTTACGTCGACCACATTGAGCACATTATCGATCTTGTGGGGATCGATTGCGTCGGGATCGGGTTCGACTTTTTCGAGTTCATTTACCGGCAATGGCCGGCAGAGAAAAAGAAGTGGATGGCGGAAAAACTTACCACACCGCATTTTATTCCCGATCTGACTAATCATTCGCACGCTCGAAATCTGACTCGCAAATTGATTGAGCGCGGTTTTGCTGACGGCGACATCGAGAAAATCTTGCGCGGAAACTGGCTGCGGATTTTCAAAGACTGGCTTTGAATTTCCTCCGCTTCCTCTTCCGCTTAGTCTTAATCCAGATCGGGGAAAAGAAGATTAAGAGGAAGAGGTAGAGGAAGACTTGATTTGAAATTTATTAACCTGACGCGCCGGACCGAGATCGGCGCTAACTCGTACTATTTAGAGGCCGGCGGCCACCGGCTCGTGCTCGACTCGGGAATGCACCCGAAATTCGAAGGGGAAGAAGCGCTGCCGAATTGGAAAGCGCTCGGCGACCGCCGGCTCGATGCGATCATTGTTTCGCACTCGCATCAGGACCATATCGGCACGTTGCCGGTTTTGATGCGGCGGCAACCGCAGGCGCCCGTATTCATGACCGATCCGACGACGGAAATAGGCAGCGTGCTGCTGCACAACTCAGTCAACGTGATGACGCGGCAACGCGAAGAGTTTGGGACGACGCTCTATCCGCTTTTTACCCATCGCGAGACCGATCGCGCCGCCGGTCGCTGGCAATCGTGCGCGTTGCGTCAGGCTTACACGCTTTCGGGTGAGCGAGCACCGAACGCCGGCGATGACACGGTTACATTCGAATTTTTCGACGCCGGACATGTTCTCGGCTCAACTGGAGTCCTAATTCGCGCTGAAGGGCGCACGCTCTTTTACACCGGCGACGTTAATTTTGATGATCAAACCATTACGCAGGCGGCGGTTTTTCCCGAGGAGAAGATCGACATCCTGGTGATGGAATGCACCCGCGGCGATACGCCCGTGCCGGCGACCTGGTCGCGCGCGAGCGAAGAACAACGGCTCGCGCAATCGATTGAAAGCGCATTCGCGCGGGGAGGTTGCGTCCTGATTCCCGTGTTCGCGCTCGGAAAAACGCAGGAAGTGCTGGCTATACTTTACAAATTGCGCCTCGAAGAAATCCTCGATTTCCCGATCTACATCGGCGGACTCAGCTCAAAAATCACCGACATTTACGATCGTCGCGCGCAAATGGGCCGGCGCCAGTTGCCCCGCCTGCAATTGCTTGATGACCTGCGCCCGTTTGTCTTGAACGCCGAGACGATTCACGACGCGCGGACACGTGCGGGACGTGTTTACGCCCTTTCGAGCGGAATGATGACTCCGAAAACGCTGTCCAACATTTTCGCGCAGCGAATCGTCGATCAGCCACGCCACTCCATTTTCTTCGTCGGGTATGCCGATCCGGATTCGCCCGCTGGAATCTTGCGAAGCGCGCTGCCGAACGCACCGGTAGCGCTTGATCCGGGCGAATCGCCGCAGCGCGTGCTCTGTCACATCGAACAGTTTCAATTCAGCGCGCACGCATCGCGGGAATCGCTCATTGCATTCGCGGAGCGGCTCGCACCGAAAAAAATCTTGCTCGTCCACGGCGATCCGTCGGCGGCGGAGTGGATGCGCGCTCGCCTCGCTTCGGATTTGCCCAATTCAGAAATCATCGTGCCGGCGCCGGGCGTGGAATTAGAATTGTAGTGAAGATCGTTTCCTGGAACATCAATTCACTGCGGAAACGCCAGGACCGGTTATTCGCTTGGCTCGAAAGTTCGAAACCGGACATTGTCTGCTTGCAGGAGGCCAAATGCACCGACGATCAATTTCCGGCACTGTCGCTGCAATCGGCCGGCTACGACTCTGCTTATCACGGCGAAAAATCTTATAACGGTGTGGCGATTCTTTCGAAAACGAAACTCAATGATGTTCGCTCTTCGATTTGCGATGAAGTTGTCGATCCTCAAGCCCGCGTGATTGCGGCGACGGTTGGCAACTTGCGCGTCTATTCCGTTTACGCGCCAAATGGACAGGCTGTTGGTTCGCCGGCGTATAAATACAAGTTGGAATGGTACGGCCGATTGCGGAATTGCCTGACCAAAGAGAAAGATGTCGATCTTGTGGTTTGCGGCGATTTCAATGTCGCACCGGAAGATGTCGATGTTCACGATCCAGAACTTTGGCGCGGCGCGATCATGTGCTCCGAAGAGGAGCGTGCCGCTTTTCAACAGCTATGCGGAATCGGGTTGTGCGATACACTGCGATTGCATCCGCAGGAACCCGGCGTTTTTACCTGGTGGGATTACCGGATGCTTTCGTTCCCGAAAAATCGCGGCCTTCGGATCGACGCGGTGTTGGCGAGCGAAGGACTCGCCAAAGTATGCACGGCATCGGGAGTCGACCGCGAAATGCGCAAAGGAAAGGATCCTTCCGATCACGCGCCAATTTGGGCGGAGTTTAGCTAGGTGGATCGAGCAGTCCCTTGCTCGATGTTAAAAATGGCGGCGAAGCCGCAAAATTAATAGCATCGCCCGACGGAGCGGCCGATCCACCTGCGCGCTCGAAATTAAGACATGCCAATACGCGTTCCCAATCCGCCGCCAAAGCCGCTCATTATCTGGGACGACGATTGCCATTTCTGCCGGCGTTGGATCGAGCGCTGGCGCGAAATCACGCGCGGCGCGGTCGATTACGCGACATCTCAGGAAAGCGCCGAACGATTTCCGGAAATTCCGCGCGAACAATTCGAGCGCTCGGTGATTCATATTGAAGTCGACGGCAGCGTCTTTTTCGGAGCGGAAGCGGTCGTTCGATCGTTGCGATCTCGATCTTCGAAAAAGTGGCTGGCCTGGAGTTACGACCATGTTCCTGGTTTCGCGGCCCTTTCAGAGAGCACTTACAGAATTATCGCTTCTAATCGGAGGTTCGCTTCGGCGATCACGCGACTTCTTTGGGGTCATGACGTTCGCCCGCCGACTTATTTTGCCGCGCGAAGGTGGTTTCTTCGCGCGGTCGGTTTGAGTTTTCTGATCGCGTTCCTCTCGCTCTGGGTCCAGATCGACGGACTGATTGGGTCGAACGGAATCACTCCCGTCAGCGAATTCCTGCCAGCAGCCCGCGCTCAACTTGGCGACCGTGCATTGTCGATCTTTCCAACGCTCTGCTGGTTCAATTCGAGCGACGCGTTTCTCCATTTTCTCTGTGGCGGCGGCGTCGCACTGTCGCTGCTGCTGATTTTCGGAATCGCGCCTGCGATATCGCTTATCGGCCTCGTTGTTTTTTATCTGTCGCTCGCGATCGCCGGTCAAACGTTCCTCAGCTTTCAGTGGGACATTCTTCTGATCGAGACCGGCTTCTTGTCGATCTTTCTCGCGCCCTGGCGGCTCTGGCCAAAGCGCGAAAGGGACCCGCCGATTTCTCGCGCCGCGCTTTTTTTGCTCAAACTGCTGCTCTTTAAACTCATGATCATGTCGGGCGTGGTGAAACTCACCAGCGGCGATGATTCATGGTTGAACCTGACTGCGCTTGATTATCACTACTGGTCGCAGCCGTTGCCGACCGTGATCGGATGGTGGGCCGATCAAAGTCCGCTACCGTTCAAGAAATTTTCGGTCGCGTTCTGTCTCGTCGTCGAAATCATCGTCCCGTTTTTCATTTGGGCGCCGCGGCGATTGCGTTTGCTTGCCGGTGGGTTGCTCGTTTTTCTGCAGATCATGATCGCGGCGACGGGTAATTATTGCTTTTTCAACTTACTGACAGTCGCGTTGTGTTTGTTGCTCGTTGATGATGCAGTCTGGCGCCGACAGCGCGGCGCCCTCCAAGCAGATGGAGGGACACGCGCTGTCGTGTCCCATTATTTTGCCGATCGATTATCGATCTACGCCGCGGTGGCGGTGATCGTTGTTACTTTGCCGCTCAATGCGAGGCTGATTTACAGCGCGTTCAAGCCGGAAGCGGAGTGGTCGCGCCTGCTCGGGTCCGTTTACGCGCGAGCGGAAGCATTTCGAATCGTGAACGGCTACGGTCTTTTTCGCGTTATGACCAAAGATCGCCGTGAAATCGTGATCGAAGGCAGCGCCGACGGACTGAATTGGAAGCCTTACGAATTCAAATGGAAACCGGGCGATGTGATGCGCGCGCCGGGCTGGTGTGCGCCGCATCAACCGCGGCTGGATTGGCAAATGTGGTTTGCCGCGCTCGGCTCGTACCGGCAGAACCCGTGGTTTGTCCAAACGGTGATCTCGTTGTTGCACGGCAAACCGCAAGTCGTGGCGCTGTTCGAGCGAAATCCCTTTCCGCAAAGTGCGCCGCGCTACATTCGGGCCACACTTTATCGCTACCGTTTTACCACTACTGAGGAGCATCGCCAAACCGGCGCTTGGTGGAAACGTCAGGAACTTGGCGAATATCTGCCGAGCGTTTCGCTCGACGATGTACATTAAGATTGATGTTGCTTCTTAATGTCACGCTAGAGTGTGATTTCGAATTGGGACATGCACATTCTTCATCTGCCAGACCGACGAAATGAATCCTAGAAGGCTAGAGTTCCTGGAGGCATGGAAACAAATATGCCTCGAAACTAACGCACGAATTGATGTCGGGCCAGATTACTATCGCTGGTTCATTGGTCTAAGCGACCAGGCGATGGCCGGTTTGATAAAACTTCTGCTTCTTGATCGCGCGAAGGAAATAAGCGGTTGGCTTTGTGCTGAGCCGCAAATGAAGTCAGAGCAGGATGTTTTCGACTACATTGAAGCAATGCTGTTCGTCATGGCTCGCGGATATGCCCAGATACGCGAAGACGGACGCTTGGGGTGTTATGCCGCCATCGGCCTTGAGCCGACAAAAAGTGAAGAAGCAGAGATTGATCACAAAATATTGTCTAGCCGCCCGCTTTTTCGCCGCGCTATCCACGAAGCATTGCATGTCGATCTTGGCATAGCGCCGGGCAGCAACGATCGAACTGCGGATAACTAGTGACCATACGGACACTTGCCTCCACTGACGTATTGCATTCTGATTGTAAAATGAAACCGGGTCGCAGGCTCGTAGATGAGGGTGCTGCCTGTTGCACTGATGCGGAAATTCTCGCGATCCTTCTTGGAAGCGGCGGGCGCGGCTACAGCGCACTCGACACAGCGAATCAAGTGCTAGAGCGTTACGGCACACTGGCCAGCTTGATGGATCGCCCGCTTAATGAACTTGCTGCGGTCCGCGGGATTAAAGCGGTGCGTGCGATTCGTCTCGCCGCCGCTTACGAACTCTGCCAAAGATTACTCAAAGAATTGGATCGCGACGCTTGATGAAAAGAAGTGAACTTGCACAGGCTAAGATTCGCAGAATCCAAGTACCACGATTTGAACACATCAACCGGCAGATACCGCCAGAACCGCATACCGCGATGTATGTGTGGCACAAGTATTGGTCGCGCAAAACGTGGAACGTGGTGGGCGAACACATCAAAGCCTACACCCGCGAGCAAGAAGTGGTGTTTGATCCGTTCGCAGGTAGCGGGGTAGTTGCTGTCGAAGCGGTACGTAACAAACGCCGCGCCATCGTTTGCGATCTAATGCCGATTGCCAGCCGCATTACTGAACTGACGATCCGCCACGTGAACACGACGAAGCTTCTAGAAGCGTTCGAACGCGTACGTCAACGTGTGCAGAAACGGATTAACGATCTTTACATTGTTCACTGCACCAAATGCGGAAAACCTCTCGTAGCTGATTGCTTCGTGCGCGAGGGTGACGAGTTAGTGGAGGTTCGTTACAAAGGCTGCCCGCATTGTGAGCATCGTTGCGAGACGAAATGCAAGACGCGCAAAAAGGATGTCGATGCGCTGGCTGAGCTCGAGAACAAACCGATTAAGGAGTGGTACCCTCAAAATAGACTTTATTATCCTGACGGCGAGCCATTCAAAGAAAAACAACAGTACGACTCGCTCGACCAGCTTTTCACCAAGCGGAATTTGCGGGCTGTCGCGATGCTTTACGAAGCCATTCAAACGGAAAGCAGCCCGCTACTGCGCAAGTTTCTTGAAGGAGCTTTCACATCGATGGTTCATCTGTGCACGCGGATGATGCCGGTAGGCAATCCCGCCCCATCCAATCATTACACCTACTTTAGTTCGCCTGGATGGACGCAGCATAGTTACTGGTCGGCCCAGCGTTTTCTGGAGCAGAACGTGTGGGACAAATTCGAGGGGGCGGTGACAGGTCATCAGGGATTGATCAATGCCAAAAATGAATCAAACGCGGCATTGGGTGATGTGAAAATAACAAACGACTGGCGCGAAGTTCTTGCGGGGAAGGCGGATGTCGCAGTCGTCACGCAGGATTGCATCGAGCTGATGAAAGAGATGCCGAACGAATGCGCCGACTATATTTTCACCGATCCGCCTTACGACGCGTCGGTCCAATATGGTGAACTTTCCTTCCTTTGGAACGCCTGGCTGAAAGAAGATTTCCGTTACACCGAGAAGATTGTCGCACACGAAATTATTCGGAATGAGCGACAGAAGAAGGCTTTCGATGCCTACAACGGACTTCTGTCCGACAGCTTTCAGGGAATGCATCGCCTTCTGCGGCCCGAGCGGTATCTAACGCTCACTTTTCACAATCCAACATTCAAAGTTCGTAATGCGACGGTGCACGCTGGCGTCTTCGCCGGTTTCGATTATGAGCACCTGCATCATCAGCCGCTCGGCCAAGTTTCGGCGAAAGCGATGCTTCAACCCTTCGGCGCCGCGCAAGGCGATTTTTATTTGCGCTTCGCGAAAATACCACAACCCGTGCGCCGCATGGAGGAAGTCACAGAAGAACGTTTTCGCCGCATTGTAATTGAGACCTGTCGCAAGGTGATTGCTGAGCGCGCGGAGCCGACGCCGTATACGATTTTGATCAACCAAGTGGATCCGGTTTTGGCCAAGCGCGGATTGTTTGGAACTCTCCAAACTGGCCTCGACGTTAAAACAGTCCTCGAGGATAGCATCGGCAGTGAGTTTGTGCTGGTCGATGCAAAGCTCGGCGGCGCGAGTGGGAAGCTGTGGTGGTTCGCGGATAAGACGTTTGTGGCTCGGTTGGAACAGGTGCCGTTGACAGAACGGGTGGAGGCAACGGTATTTCGCTGTCTCCACCAAAAAGGTCGCGCCACTTTCACCGACATTTGGGACACCGTAGCACGCGAGTTCCCGAACTCCCTTACATCTGACAGCACAAGCATTGCGGAGGCCTTAGAGCGCTATGGCCGCAAGGTAGGCAGCGGCGGAAGTGCCGCATGGATGTTGCGTGACGAAATTCGTCTTCGCTTAACGAATCACAGTGAATTGATTGCGTTATTGGCGCAGATTGGCAGCGCTCGCGGTTATGACATTTGGATCGGCCGAAGAGAGCAACCCGAGCGAGCCGGCGGACTTGCTCCTAACGTCCTGTTGCGAGAATTGATGACCGTGAAACGACCCGAAGCGTTGGCCGGCGTGATCAACCTTCCCACCGTGCTCGATATGGATTTGCTGTGGCTGAAAGGCAAGCGAGTTGCGCACGCGTTTGAGGTTGAATCCACGACCACGATGACCAGCGGTTTGCAACGTGGTTCGAATCTTCCGGCCGAGATTCCTAAAACAATGGTGATCCCAGAAGAACGTGAAAATGATTACCAGCGAAAGATGCAGTCGCCGTTATTTAGTGAGCACTTTGCGAAGGACAATTGGAATCTGCTGTTTTTTGACGCTTTCCGGGAAGCTTTCTCAAAGAACAAAACGAAGGCCTCTCTGGAATCGCTTTTCGGAAAAAAAAAAGGCGAGGGGCTCAAAGTTCGCAAAGAAGTATCAGATCGCCAAGGGCTCTTCCAGTTCGACACCGAAGAAGAAGTCGATCATGAAAAGATAGTCGGGGTCGCTGAGCTACCGTAAGTTCTGCGGTCATCACCGCCGGTTGAGACATATACTGTTCGAGAATATATTTCGCGGCCATGCCGAAGGAAGAACAGATCGTGATGGAAGGGACCGTGACCCAGGTTTTGCCGGGGACGATGTTCCGGGTCGATCTGGCCGGCCAGCGGAACGTGCTCGCCCATATTTCCGGAAAGATGCGCAAGCATTTCATCCGCATCGTCCCGGGCGACAAAGTCTCGGTCGAGCTCTCGCCTTACGATCTGACCAAGGCGCGGATCATCTTCCGGGAACAGTAAATTCGATCCGCCTACGCCGAGGCTACGGCGGACAAGCAGCCCTAAGGTAGACAAACGGCGTGCGATTTGCTCAGAATCGCAAGCGCGCGGATAGTCCCGCAAACGAAATTTAACTGGAGAATACCATGGCTGAAGAAAACAAATCACATCGAGCGTCCGCCCCGGCGGGTGCGCAGGACAAATTCGAGAGCAGTAAAATGCACGCACGCAAGGCGGCCGAGGATCTACGCGACGCGGCCGGTGCCGTTGCTGGCGAGTATCGCGGCAAAGCTGAGCAAGTCTGGAACGACGCCCGCGGCAAGGCTGAGGAGGCTTGGACCGATGCACGCGGCAAAGCCGAGCATGCGTTAGGCGAGGCGAAGACGCGCGCGCGGACGTTTCAAGACGATGCCGAAGAGTACGTTCGCGATAATCCGACCAAGGCAATATTCACCGCCCTCGGCGTGGGATTTGTGCTGGGACTGATTTTGCGGCGCTGATCGCGATTTGCTGAGTGGCTGGCGAAAATTCGCCGTCGCGGAGTCGAATGCGCCAGACCGGTTTCATCGGCAGTTTGGTCGCGCTTGCCAGCGCGCTCGCCGAATTTTTCGAGAGCCGCGCCGCGCTGTTTGCGACGGAGTCAAAAGCGGCGCTCGTCCAGTTCGTCCTAATCGCGGTTTGCCTGGTCGCGGCGCTGTTGTTCTTCGCTTTCGGATACATCTTCCTGCTCGCGACTGCGGTTGTAGCAATCGCGCATTTGGCAAATGTCTCATGGCTGTGGACAGCATTGGCGGCGGCCGGTCTGCATATTTTGATCGCGCTTGTTTTTCTGTTGCTCGCTTGGAGTGCAACGAGGCGGCCGCTTTTTCGCGCGACCGCAGCCGAATTAAAAAAGGATCGAGAATGGCTAAAAAATCTGGAAACAAATCAGACGCCGAGCTGAAGCTGGAGGTAGCTCGATCGCGGGAGGATCTCGCGCTTAGGCTAGAACGCGTCCGGGAGGAAGTCGACTTACCGCGAAAGATTCGGCGCTCGGTCCGGCAGGAACCGGTGCCGTGGATCATTGGCGCAATTGCCGTTGGTTTGCTGGTGACTGCGGTCCTGACCCGGAGGAAGAAAGTTTACGTCGATGCTAAAGGCGGTCGCAAATCAAAGCACGGGCTGTTGGAAGCGGGATTTGTTTTGGGGGCGACGCGGATTGTCGCGGGCCTGCTCAAACCCGTGGTAGTCAGTTTTCTCGAGAAGCAACTCGGCAGCTACACTTCTCGCGGCCGTCCCGACAAAAAAAGCTTTTGAGTTTACGCGCACGGTCGTGCTGCATAAGAATCGCGGCGCGCCATGTCCTCCACATCGACATCTCCGAAGTCGCATCCGCTCTCGCATGTCGATGAATACCTAGCAGTCGGCCAGCAGGCCGGAGCCTCGGATGTTCATCTTGGTGTAAACGCACCGCCGATCTGGCGGTTGCATGGCACCCTGCAACCGATCTGGCCCGACGCGCCGCGTTTGACCTCAGACCAGACGCTCGCTCTCGCGGAAGGTTTTCTTTCGAACCTCCAGAAAACGCAATTGAACGAGCGTGGCGACGCCGACTTCGCTTACGCGAACGACGTCGGCCGGTATCGCACGAGCGTCGTGCGCCAACGGCTCGGGGTCGATCTCGTCTTTCGCATCATCAACACCAAGGTGCGCACGATGGACCAGCTTGGTTTGCCCGAGCATCTCAAACTGCTCACTCGCTATCAAAATGGATTGATTCTTGTCACCGGCTCGGTCGGCAGCGGAAAATCGACCACGCTCGCCGCTTTGGTCGAGCAGGTAAACATCGAGCGGCGCGAGCACATCATCACTCTCGAAGATCCCATTGAATATGTGATGGAGCCGAAGGGCTGCCACATCACCCAACGCGAAGTGCACACGCACACGCGCTCATTCGCGGCGGCGTTGCGCGGCGCGCTCCGTGAAGATCCGGATGTCATCATGGTCGGCGAGATGCGGGATTTGGAAACAATCTCGCTCGCGATCACAGCCGCAGAGACGGGCCATTTAGTTTTGGGAACGCTCCATACCGGCAACGCTTCGCGCACACTCGATCGATTGCTCGACGTCTTTCCGCCCGATCAACAGGAACAAATCCGAATCATGGTGAGCGAATCGCTCCGCGGCGTAATCAGTCAGCAACTCATCCCACGTGCGGACGGCAAAGGACGTGCCCTGGCTTTGGAAATACTGACCAACACCCCGGCTGTCGCCAACGTCATCCGCGAAGCGAAGACTTACATGCTCCCGGGAATTATTCAGACCGGGAAAAAACAAGGCATGCAGTTGATGGACGACGCCTTGGTCGAACTTCAGAACGGCGGGCTCATCACCGCCGACGAAGCCTACGCTCGCGCCGATCAAAAACAGGAAATGAAACAGCGGCTAAAGATTTGACCACGGATTACACGGATAACACGGATGGGAAAAATCATTCACGAAGATTTAAGTAAAAAGATAATTGGCGCTGCGATGGAAGTGCTGAATGAATTGAAACCGGGACTCGACGAAAAACTCTACGAGCGCGCCATGATCATCGAACTGAAGCGTGGGGGACACACCGTTTCGGTCCAAACCTCGTTTCCGGTCTTCTATCGCGGTGAATTGATCGGCAATCTTATTCCTGATCTGATTGTTGACGAAGCTGTCATCGTCGATCCCAAGGTGGTTTCATGTTTCACAGAAACCCACATCGCTCAAATGATCGGGTACCTTAACAAAACACGTTTGGTTCTGGCGCTTCTCCTCAATTTCAAGAATGCACGACTAGAATGGAAACGGGTCTTGCGTCCACAAGAAGCCGACGAACGGGAAAATCCAGATCTTCATGCCTGACTCTTATCCGTGTTATCCGTGTAATCCGTGGTTCTAAAATGGCTGTTCTTGATCAGTTTCTAAAAGTGATTGTGAAAGAGGGCGGGTCCGACCTTCATATCGGCGAAGGTCAGCCGCCAAAGATGCGCAAGCACGGCGATGTCGCGCCGATTCGTGAGCAGCCGCTCACGCGCGATGAGACGATGTCGATGTTGAGTGAAGTTTGCGGCGAGCGGAACTGGAAAATCTTCGAGGAGCGCGGCGACCTCGATTTCGCCTACGAAATGGACGCGGCTTCCCGTTTTCGCTGCAATTATTTAAAGCAGGCGCACGGCTACGGTGCGGTGTTTCGATTGATTCCGACGAAGATCGCGACCCTGGAGCAACTCGGCATCCCGATCGTCGCCAAGGAATTCGGACATCTCCGCGGCGGATTGGTCCTCGTCACCGGGCCGACCGGCTCCGGCAAATCGACCACGCTGGCGGCGCTGATCGATTACATTAACGAAAATTTCTCGCGGCACATCGTCACGATCGAGGAACCGATCGAGTTCGTGCACGACAACAAGCGCAGCATCATTACCCAACGCGAGGTTCCCGGCGATTCCGAATCGTTTCCGGTCGCGCTGAAAGCGGCGTTGCGCGAAGACGCCGACATCGTGCTCGTCGGAGAAATGCGCGATTTGGAAACGGTTTCACTCGCGCTGACCGCCGCCGAGACCGGACTGCTTGTTTTCGGAACGCTTCACACCAACAACGCGCGGAAAACGGTCGATCGAATGGTCGACGTTTTTCCGGCAGCGCGGCAACCGCAAGCGCGCACGATGCTGGCCAACTCGTTGCGCGGCGTCCTGGCCCAATTGCTTTTGAAAAAAGCCGACGGCTCGGGTCGCGTCGCGGTGAATGAAATCCTGGTCGCGAGCGCTGCCGTCTCCGCGATCATCCGCGAAGGCGCCACTCAAAAACTTCAGGACGTGATCGTTTCCGGCAAAGCGCAGGGGATGCAATTCATGGACGACGCGATTTATGCGTTCTTGCAAAACAAAACGGTCACACCGCACGAAGCGTTCATGAAAGCGATCGATAAGAACCGGTTTAAACAATTTCTTCCCCCGGAGGACGAACACCTTGGCGACGCCGCCGGCGCAGTTCCGGCCGACGAAAAACGGCTGCCCGGCAATTTCATGAAGCGGGCCGTAACCCAAAGCGGCGCGAAGCCGCCGCGACGATAAGTTGTCGGCAGCTACGCGCGGTCTTGAAGCAATTATCCGCGAAATTTGCTCGCGGCGCGTCGTACGGGGGCCTTGTGAGCATGTTGTTTGCGCTGTTTCGTAGAAGCGTCTTCCAGTCGTGATGTGTCTCGCTTCGGTTTTCCAGTCCGGGGACCGCCACCAAAGTCATGTTTGCGTGGTTTGTGCATGGCTGAACGTCGGTGAGTTACTGCGATTTGACAATCAGCCGCAACATTTAGCCCGCGTTGCTCCTCCTATCCCTTTCTACTTGTTTCGTAGGCTCCAGCGATTGGTTAGACGCATCATTTGGTAAACACGAGTGACAACGCGAAAAAGACAAGCGCCAGAACGACCAAGAGAAGTAGGCGCCAAAATGGCGTAATTAAAGGCGCCATTTTGGCGTCTAATCGGGAACTTTACTGGGAGGGCGGGGGACAAACACCGCATTCGATTCGCGATCATGTCAGGTTACTGGGGTTTCTGCAAGCAGGCGACGGAGCCGTCCCCTGCGTTGACAAGGGAAAACGCGGGTGATACTTTCGCCGCACTTTGGCGGAAATGTCGTCAAAGGCCACTTACCGAGGGTATTAATTGCACTCGCTGTTGAACAGTCAGGTCCTGGTTCTGAATCGCCTCTGGCAGGCGGTTAACATCTGCTCTGCGCGCCGCGCTTTTTCGCTGGTTTACGCCGGTCATGCTCATGTCGTCTCCGCGGACGACGCGAATAATTTCCTGACCCACGATTTTGAAAGCTGGCGCGATTTTTCGACCGACGCGCCCGATCACGAGCTGGTCCAGACGATTTCGTGGAAGATCCGGGTGCCGCGGGTGATCGTGCTCCTCTTTTTCGATCGGCTGCCGAAAAAAGAAGTGAAGTTTACCCGCCACAATGTTTTCGAGCGCGACAAGAACACCTGCCAATACTGCGGGCACGCTTTTGATCGCAACGATTTGAATCTCGATCATGTCGTGCCGCGGGATCGCGGCGGGACTACGACCTGGGAAAATGTGGTTTGCTCGTGCATTCCGTGTAACACCCGGAAAGGCAACCGTCTTGCGCAAGAAGCTCAGATGGCGCTGATCCGGAAACCGAAGCGGCCGAAATGGCGGCCGTTCCTGCACGTTACGTTCACGGCGCCGCAGCACGAGAGCTGGCGGCACTTTGTCGATCTTGCTTACTGGAACGTCGAGCTAAGCGACTGAGATTTTAACCACGGATTACACGGATTTAACGGATTGGGAGAAAGAAATTCCAATCTGGAAGCCAAGAATCCAGGAAATTTCCTTTGCTGTTTTTCTGATCTGAATCCTCCTTTGTTTTTCTGATCCGTAATATCCGTGTAATCCGTGGTTAATGCTTTAGTGCATTCAGAATCGGTTGCGGATAAACCCCGAAGACAATCGTGGCGATGATCAGCAGTGTCATGATCGATCGGGAAAGGGCGCTCACGGGAATCGCGTCGTGGTTCGCGCTCGGCAACCAATACATCGCGCGAACGACTTTTAGGTAGTAATAAAAACCGCACGCCACGGTCACGATTCCAACCGCGACCAGCGCGGTTTGTTTTTGCGCGACCGCGCTTACGAAAATGAAGAACTTGCCGAAGAAACCGGCCGTGAAAGGAAGACCGGCAAGCGACGCCATCGCCACTAGCATCGCGAATGCAAGAAAAGGTGCGCGTTTCGCCAAACCGTCAAAGCCGGAAATTTCTTCGCCGGTGTGTTGAGCGACAATGATGAGGATCGCGAAGCTCAGGAGTGTCATCAGCAGATAAGCGACGAGATAAAATGTTACAGCGCGGCCGTCGAAGCAGGCGACGCCGATGAGCAAATAACCCGCGTGAGCGATGCTGGAGTAGCCGAGCAATCGTTTTAGATTATTTTGCGGCAGCGCGGCGAGATTGCCGTAAACGACAGTGAGGAGCGCGATCAACACGATAAGACGTTGCATGTTCGGCAGCATGAGAAACGGCTGAAGCACGCGGAGAAGAACGACGAACCCGGCCGCCTTCGATCCAACCGAAAGAAATGCGGTGATCGGCGTTGGGGCGCCTTGATAAACATCGGGTACCCACATTTGAAACGGGACTGCCGCGATTTTGAAACCTAGCCCGACCAGCACCAACACCGCGCCGAAGGCGGCGGCCTGATTGTCGATCTTGCCACTGGCAAACGCCGCGGTGATTCGCGCCAGATTCGTTTCGCCGGTCACGCCGAAAATCCAGGTAATCCCGTAAACCAGAAATGCGGTCGAGAGCGCGCCAAGGATGAGATATTTGATGCCGGCTTCGAGCGCGATTGGATTTCTTCTCGGAAAACTAACGAGCACGAAGAAGGAAATGGTGACGAGCTCGAGCGAAACGAAGATGAAAATGAAATCGATCGCGGAAACCAGATACATCAAGCCGGCGCAGGTCAGAAGCGGCAGCGAAAAGAATTCGCCGAGATTTGCGGAGGTGCTCTCGTCGGCTCTGCGCAAGGCCGGCGCGTAATCGACCATCATTGCCAGCACAACGATCGTGGTGACGAGCATGAATCGTTTGAAGAAGATCGACAGCGTGTCAGCGGTGTAAAAGTTCCAAAAGCCGCCTGTCTCCTGCGCCGAGGATTCCGGCGAAATTAAAAAACTGGCGAGGAGGACAGCGGTCAGCCCGACAATGCCGGCATAAGCAAAAGTTTTCTTTGCGACCTTGGCGGTAAATGTCTCCAGGAGCAGGATCGTGATGCCGAGGATGAGGACCGCGATCTCGAGATGTGGAGCGCGGATCGCGATCATTTCGTTGCGGTGAAGTAAGTTCGAAACGTCGGGGTGACCATTTGCACCAGCGTTTGCGGAAAAAACCCGAACCAGATCAAACCCGCGATCAGCAACACAACTGGAATTCGGAGGCCGGCGCCAAGATCGACAAGCTTTGCCCAGCGCTCATTCACTCTGCCCATGAACGTCGAGCGATAGGCGCGCAACATGTAGACCGTCGAGATGATGACGCCCCAAAGCGCGAGCACGGTCGCGACTTGGAAAGTGTGGAAGCGCTCCATTTCCCACCCGATTCGAATCGCGCCGAAGAAAATCATGATCTCGGACGCGAAATTCGCGAGACCGGGCAGACCAATGGCGGCGAAGGTGGCAAAACCGAAGGCGAGGCCGGCGAACGGCATCACTTTTCCAAGACCGCCGAGATCGTCGAAGGCCAACGTGCCGGTGCGGTTTCGAATTTGACCCGCGATGGCGAAAAGCAGCGCAATGGAAAGTCCGTGCGCGAACATGAGCGCGGCGGCGCCGGTTATTCCAAGAACGTTGGCGCTGGCGATCCCGAGAAAAATGTAGCCCATGTGCATCACGCTTGAATAACCGAGCATCCAATCGAGCTGCTTCTGGGCGATGGTGACGAGCCCGACGTAGACGATGTTGCCGAGCAAAAGAATGACCAGCAGATACATCCAATAATGAGCGCCATCCGGCAGCATTGGGATGGCCACGCGCAGCAAACCGTAAAGTCCGAATTTCTTTAAGACGCCGGCGTGAAGCATTGCCGCGGGCGCGGGCGCTGACGCGTAAGCTTCGGGCGCCCAGGAATGAAATGGGAACAATGAGATGAGCACGCCGAAGCCGATCAACAGCAAAAGATAAATGTGGCGCTGCGCATCGCGCGCGAGCGGATGCGCGGTAATCGCGGCCTGCAATTCTCGAATGTCGAACGTCCGGGTGGTCGTCGGCAGACTTTGATAAAGGAGAATCAATCCAATGAGCAGAACAAAACTCCCGAGGGTCAGATAAATCGTGATTTTCCACGCCGCCCGGCTGCGATTGCCGGTTCCCCAAATTCCGATGAGGAGAAATGTTGGAATGAGGGCGAGCTCGTGAAAGGCGTAAAAGAAAAACAAATCGATCGCCGCGAAAGCGCCGATTGCGCCGGCGGAGATGAAAAGGAGGCATGCGTAAAACGCGCGCTCGTAATTGTCGATCTCACCGGCGAACCAAACGGCGGCGACGGTTACACTGGTTGCCAGAAGAAGCATCAGCAGACTCAAGCCGTCGACGCCGAGCGTAAAATGAATGCGCCAGTCCGCCGAGACAGTAAATGAGCTGACAAATTGAAAACCAGCTGCGACTTGATCAAAGCGACTGAGAAGAATGAGCGTAATAACGAGATTCGAAATGGCGGCGATGAGCGCGGTCAGCCGCGCGGGCGCGCCCGCGATAATCAGAATCGCGGCGATGATTGGACAGAGAACAAGAAAGAGAAGCATCAGCGGAAAGCGAAGGGATTTACTTGCCCACTAAACACACGAAAAGGCACAAAAATTTCAAACATGGAGATCGACGGGTTCATGCTTCCTTGGCAAGAGACGCTCGTATTCGATTCTTGGGTAATGGCCGAAGTTTACGAGCAGGCCTAGTTGGCAGCCGGTTGCGCTAAGATAATTGAGAAGTTGAGCGCGGTGTTCGTTGCACAACAGAGAAAGGGCTTTGATTTCCAGAATAATTTTTTCGTAGCAAACGAAGTCTGGATAAAATGCCTGCTGAAGGGTACGACCACGATACTGCAAAGTCCGCGGTGGCTTTGACACAAACGGGATTCTTTGGAATTCAAATTCAATCTCGAGGCACTCGTGGTAAATTGGTTCGTGAAAGCCGCACCCCTTATCCTTGTAAACGGCAAAACACGCTCCGATGATGGCGTAGCTTTCGCCCTTATAAATCAGTTCTGTTTCTTCTTTTCGCGTCATTTGTGTGTTTCGTGGGCTATCTGAAAAGTGTGAAGTAAATGAGCGCCACGATTCCCAACCCGAACAGAAACGCGTAGGCCTGAAGATTGCCGACCTGAAACAATCGCAGAACCGCGCCGATTCCAAAGGTGCCGCCGCTTAGGCCGCGGACCGCGCCGGCATCAATCATCCAGCGATCGAAGAAAGCGGCGATGCGGGCCAGGAGTTCCTGAGTGTGATCGATCAGCCATTCGTAAAATTCGTCGAAGAAAAAGCGCCGCCGGACAAGATCGACATGCAACGGGTCGCGCTCACGGTTGCGATAAAGCCAGACTGCAATTCCAACACCTAAAATCAAGGCGATCAATGCGAGTGCCGGCACGGTGAAGACAGTTTCTTTTTCGTGCGGCACAACGAGAACATTCTGGGCGACGGCTTCCCATCCGGCGATGAGCGCGAATAGTGCGAGGATGAGTAAGGGAATGATCATCACCGATGGTGATTCCTTGCTCACGCGGGCGGCTTCGCTGCGCGGTTTTCCAAGAAAAACAACGATCAACGCTCGCGAAACATAGAACGCGGTCAAAAATGCAGTTGTTAGGCCAATGACAAAGATCGGGGTGTTGTGTTGATACGCGAGCGCGAGGATTGCGTCTTTGCTGAAAAATCCGCTGAACGGCGGACAACCGATCAACGCGAGCGCACCGGCCGCGAAGGTGGCGAATGTAATTTTAAGTTTTTGAGCGAGGCCACCCATTTTCCAAATGTTCTGTTCGTGATGCAAACTGACGATGATGGAGCCGGCGGCAAGGAAGAGGAGCGCTTTGAAAAATGCGTGCGTGAAAAGATGAAACATCGCCGCTTCGTTCGAGGTGAGTCCGACCGCCATCACCATGTAACCGAGTTGAGAGATCGTTGAGTAGGCGAGAATTCGTTTGATGTCGGCTTGTTGGATCGCCATCAACGCCCCGAGCAACGCGGTGATCGTTCCGATCCAGGCGATGACCAGCAGCGCGGTTTGCGATGCCTGAATGAGGAACGCAACACGAACAAGCAAGTAAACTCCGGCCGCAACCATCGTTGCGGCATGGATCAAGGCCGACACCGGAGTGGGGCCTTCCATCGCATCCGGCAACCAAACATGGAGCGGGAACTGCGCGGATTTCCCGACGGCGCCGCAAAAAATCAAGATCGCGGCGATGGTGAGATAACCGGGGTTGCTCGTGACCTTCGAGAGGTGCGCCACGATGTCGTCGAACACGACCGAGCCGGTGGCCATCCAGATCATTAGGATTCCAACCATGAATCCGAAATCGCCGATGCGCGTGGTGAGAAACGCTTTCTTCGCGGCTTCGGCTGCGGCATCGCGATCGAACCAATGGCCGATCAGCACATAAGAAGTGAAGCCGACCAGTTCCCAAAAGATGAACATCATCACGAAATTGTTCGCGAGAACGATCCCGAGCATTGCAAACATGAAGAGCGAGAGGGCGGCGAAGTAGCGCGACTTGCCTTCGTCGTCGCGCATATAGCCTAACGAGTAGATGTGGATGAGCGATCCGACGCCGGAAACAACGAGCAGCATCAATCTACTCAGATCATCGAGAATAAACGCAAGTGGAACGGCGAATACGCCACCGATGTCGATCCAGGTAAACTCCGGGGCCGAGATGTCGACCTTGACGAAAATTGCGCAACTGCAGAGGAAGCTTCCGGCAACAGCCGCGACCGAGATGGCACTGCTGATATTCCCCCAGCGGCGCGTGAACAAAGTAATGACTGCCGCCGAACCGAGCGGCAGGAGCAAAACTAACCACGGAAGCAAGCTGTTAGTCGTAAAATTCATTTCTTGGCCCGCGAATTACGCGAATGGACGCGAATTCTAGAAGGAGACATCGGAGACGTCCTCCTTCGGTTTTGCGCGCTGTGTCCTGACAATGCGTTCGTGTTCTAAACCCGGGTAATGCCCAAAATTCACCAACAGACCAAGCTCGAAACCCGTGGCATTAAGATAATTCAGTATTTGTGCCCGGTGTTCGTCTATCAGTTTGGATACGGTTTTTAGTTCCAGAACGATTTTCTGATAGCAAATGAAGTCTGGATTGTAGGTTTGCAGCAGTGTGCGCCCACGGTAGCTGAGCGTTAATGCTGGTTTCGAAATGGCGGGAATCCGCTGGTGCTCAAATTCAATCGTCAAACACTCGTGGTAAACAGGCTCGAGAAACCCGCATCCCTTCTCATTGTAAACCTCGAAACAGGCGCCGATGATCCTGTAACTCTCCGTTTTGTGGATCAGCTCTGTCATTTGATTGGCGTCAATTAGCGTGATTAGCGGGCTCAGAATTTCAAACTGCTAATGTCTTCAACGTGCGTTGTCTGTCGGAGGCGGAAGAGCGCGACAACGATCGCGAGGCCCACCGCGACCTCGGCCGCGGCCACGGTGATGATGAAGAAAACAAACACCTGCGCGTTGTAATTCGGCACACCGCTTGGGTCGACGTGAAAGCGCGAGAATGCGACCAGGGACAAATTGGCCGCATTGAGCATCAATTCCAGCGCCATCAAAATGGTGATGATGTTGCGACGGAGCATGACGCCGGCGAATCCGATCGCGAACAAAATACCGCTGACAATGAGATAGTCGCCCAGCGTGATCATGTTAGCGGGTTTCGCGCCGGCTCAGCATCACGACGCCGATGGTGGCCACCAAAATGACGATGCCAATGATTTGAAAAGGCAGAGTGTAGCTTCCGAATAGCAAAAGCCCGATGTGGTGGACATCGTCCGATGTCGATCCTTCGGCTCCGCTCAGGACATGCCTTGCCAGCGGCGGAAAAGGTTGCCTGGCGGCCTGGAAACTACCGACGACGGAAAAAATTTGGACAGTTAAAGCGAGCGCAACTGCCACGCCGCCTGCTGTCGCGATCCAGTTAATTTTTCTCAATTCTTCGGCGCGCAAATCGAGCAACATGATGATGAACAGAAACAGCACCATGATTGCGCCGGCATAAACGAGCACTTGAATGATGCCAATGAAAAACGCATCGAGTGAGATAAACAGTGCCGCTAGCGCCAAAAACGAAACGACCAGACTGAGCGCGCTCGCCACCGGATTGCGGTTAATGATGACGGCCCCGCCGAAGATCAGCATCATCAAAGAGAAAACCCAAAATAAAAACGGAGACATTTTTTAGGCCACGGATGAACACAGATAGAACACAGATGTAAAATCGAAATCTGAAAAATCTGTGATCATCTGTGTCAATCTGTGGCTTTCACTTTTTCTCGTTCCATTTCAAAACAACTCCGTGCATCACCCCGCCGATCTCGAGCAGTTTGTCTTTGCGATGCATCATGTCTTCGCGAGTGAATCCGGTGATGGCGTAATCTTTCCGCAAGTAGATCGCCTGCTCGGGGCAGACTTCTTCGCACATGCCGCAGAAGATGCAGCGCACCATGTCGATATCGAATTCCTCAGGATACTTTTCGACTTTGGCAAACCGATCGTGCTCTGAAATCTCGCCCGGAATAATCTTAATCGCGCGCGGCGGACAAATGAACTCGCAAAGCTGACAGGCGACACAGCGGATGCGACCGTCGGTGTCGCGCACCAGTGCCGGCGCGCCGCGATAGTGCTCCGGCAAGTTCGCGTCCCATTTTTCTTCCGGATATTCCATCGTTACTTTTGTGCGGCGAAAAATCATGTTCTTGAAGTGCTTGAGCGTAATCAACAAGCCGGCCGCGATCGCGGGAAGATACATTCGTTCGCGCCAATTCAGATTCGGTCGTGGGACGGTGATCGCCATGCTTAAAATTGTCCGCCAAATACGCTAAACAACGCGAAAGACCTGCTAATTTCGATCTTATATTTTTTTGGTGTCATTTGGTGTGTTTAGCGGATGAATGCCAGGATTGCTGCGACGACGAAAATGTTAACGAGCGCAATTTCGAAGAAAAAGAGCCAGCCGAGCCGCATCAACTGGTCCCACCGGAAGCGTGGCAGCGTCCAGCGCACCCACATCATGAAAAGAATCAGAACGGCGACTTTGGTGAAGAAAACCGCGATATTGATCAATCCGAAAATCCAGCCGCGCGAGCCATCAGGAATTCCAGGAAAATGCCAGCCGCCCAGGAATAATGTGACCACAATCGCGCAGCCGCTGATCATTGCTGCGTATTCCCCCAGGAAAAAAAGCGCGAACTTCATCGAGGAATATTCCGTGTGATAACCGCCGGCCAGTTCCTGCTCGGCCTCGGGCAAATCGAACGGAAGGCGATTCGTCTCAGCGAAGACCGCAACCATGAACACGACGAAAGAGACGATCATTGGAATTGCGAGCAGCCATTTCCCAAGATTCGTCCAATCGCCGATAAACGGCGCGACCAACCAACCGTGCTCGATTTGATATTGGACGACACTCGTCAGGCGAAGATTTCCAACGAGAAGGAAAACCGGAATGACAGCGAGACCGAGCGAAAGTTCGTAGGAAATCATTTGCGAACTCGAGCGCACGCCGCCGAGAAAAGGATATTTGGAATTGGAGGCCCAACCGCCGAGGACGATTCCGTAAACGCCTAACGAGGCGATCGCGAAGACATACAGGATTCCGACGTTGATGTCGGCGATGACCATCGGCACGCCGAACAACGTGCTGCCAAATGGAACGACCGCGATTGTCATGATCGCGGGAACCATCGCGAGACACGGCGCCAGCCAGTAATAAAACGTGTTCACGCTCGCGGGCGTGAAATCTTCCTTCAGCAAAAATTTCGCGGCATCGGCGATTGGTTGAAAAAGGCCGGCCGGACCGACACGATTCGGACCGAGACGATCCTGAATGAGGGCGCTGACGCGGCGCTCAGCGTAAACCGCGTAGGAGACCATCGGCAAAATCACGATGAAAATCATGCCGATGATTTTCAGGAGCGACGTGCCGATGAAAAAATAATCCATTGTCGATCTTGCGTTACCGGGTGGCTGGGCGCGCCTTCTCCGTCTTTTCGATATCCTTTGCCTTGGGTTCGATCGGCGGCCGCGGCGATTCCTCCAACTTCGTTACCTGAACACCGAGATCGCCGATCTTGCTTAAAGTAAGCTCGGCAAATTCCGGAATCTCCGCGCTCATCTGCCGGAACACATCTTCGATCGTGTAAATTCCGTTGCTCCCGCCGAGTGCCTGGAGCAGGTCGCGCAAAATTTCCCAGTCGTCGCGCGCGTTTCCAGGTGGACGCACCGCGCGATTTAACCGTTGCAGTCGGCCTTTGCCATTAATCATTGAGCCGCGTTTTTCGGCGAACCCCGAAGCCGGCAGGATAGCCGTCGCGTGTTGGTTGCCAGGGTTCGACAAAATGTTCATCGCCACGAACGCGGACATGTTGGTTAATTGTTCTGCTGAAATCCCGAAGTCGATTGGATTTTCACCGAGCACGAGTAGCGCTCTGATCTCTCCCGATTTCACTGCTTGGGCGACCGCGAGAAGTTTCGCACCTGGTTCTTCGTCCAATCTCAAAATCAAACGCGCGCCAGCCGTGTTCGGATTTCGATCTTCGCTCAGCAGAATGTCGTCTCCCTCGCCGCGGCGCGGCACGATGTCGATGTAACGAGCGCCGAACAGGTCCGCGATCTTGCGCACCAGCCAAAGTTCTTCGTTCGTCATCCGGCCGGATGCAATGATCGCGACGTTTGCGCCGCTGAATTGTCGGAGCTGCAGCGCCGCCTGCGCGATCGCGCTCTTCCAATCGCTTGGGACGAGTTCTTTTCCATTGGAAATCTGCGGCTCGAGCAACCGATTCTCCGCTTCGAGGTATTTAAAGTTGAGCCGGCCGTAGTCGCACATCCAGCACGAGTTGACGTGATCGTTCTCGCGCGGTGTTTGCCGATAAACGATGTCCTCGCGCGTGCCGATGAGTGTGTTGCAACCGGTCGCGCAACTGGTGCAGATGCTTTTCGTCTCCTTCAAAAACCAAACCCGCATCTTGAAACGGAAATCGGTGGAAGTAAGCGCGCCGACCGGACAAAGATCGACCGTGTTGAGCGAGTAATTATTTTCCAGAAGCCTGCCCGGATGCGCTGTCAGCACGGTGTGACTGCCGCGATCGACGAATCCGAGCACATCGTCCTTGGCAATTTCGGTGCAAAAGCGAACGCATCGCGAGCAAAGAATGCAGCGCTCATCGTCGAGCGTAACGCGCGGTCCGAGTTGCACCGCTTTCGGCTTCTTCACCTTGTTTTCGAGAAAACGCGAGCCGGCAGCCCCGTACTCGACGCTGAATTCTTGCAGCTCGCATTCGCCCGCCTGGTCGCAGATCGGACAATCGAGTGGATGATTGATGAGTAGAAATTCCATCACGCCTTTGCGGCATTCCTCGACCAATGGCGAACTTGTTCGCACCCCCATTCCGTCTGCCACATCCTGGGCGCAACAAATTTGCGGACGCGGCATCCAGTTGATGATCGGTTTACCGTCGGCGCCGAGCTCCGGTTTGCGTTCGGGACCCATTCGCGGCATTCCCATCTCGATCAAGCACATCCGGCAATTCCCCGGCGAGCTGAGTTTTTTGTGATAGCAATAGCGCGGCACGTAAACGCCGGCTTGCGCGCAAGCTTCAATCACGCGCGTGCCTTTCGGAAATTGGTGCCACACGCCGTCGATCTGGACGTTGAACAGTGGTATCGACGTCTCGTTGAGCATGGTCACTTCGTACTCGTGGTCGACGCAGGACTCAGAAAACGCTGAACGCTCAACGCCGAACGCCCAACGCTCAATGCAAAGGTTTGAATTGAACGTTGAACGTTGGACGTTGGGCGTTGGACGTTTTCTTCTCTTACTCCAGAAAAATTTGGCTTCATCTCAAATAACGGCATCGGCGCCGGCTTTTTCCCAGCCGGGATCGTGGGCAAGGGGACTGGTTGGTATTGTGTCGCGCTCAATTAATTCTCGAGGCGTATCTTCCGGCGGCAACGGCGGTGGGATTGATTTGCGCGCATACGCCGCAAATTCCTCGGGAAATTTTTCAACGAAACTTTGGGTCGGCCAGGCGCAAGCTTCACCGAACGCGCAGATGGTCCGCCCGGCAATATTGTCGCCGATCGTTTTCAGGGTGCGTGGATCTTCCGTTACACCTCCGCCATCCAGCATGCGCTCGGTAATTTTTTTCATCCAAAGCGAACCTTCGCGACAAGGCGTGCACTGACCGCACGATTCGTGGGCGTAAAACTCGTTGATGTTGTTGAGCACCCAAACCATGTCGCGCGAATCGTCGAGCACGATCACACCGCCGGAACCCGCCATCGAACCGGCCGCCGCCAGCGAATCGAAATCCATCGGCAGATCGTCGATCGACATATCGACGTCGATGGTCGATCCATCGGGCTGTTTCTGTTTGATTTTGAACCGCTCGTCGGCACGCAAAACTTTGGCCGAACTGCCGCCCGGGATTATCGCCTTCAGTCGGCGTCCCCATTTCACACCGCCGGCCATATCGTAGATCAGTTGCCCCATGGTGACCTTGCCGACCTCGATTTCGAAATAGCCGGGACGTTCGACATCGCCGCTCACGCAAACAACGCGCGTGCCCGTGTTGTTCGGTCGACCTAGCTGCGCGTATTTCGCGCCACCCATGGCGACGATGTGTTTCACTGCGCACAGGGTCTCGACGTTATTCACGATCGTCGGGCACATGTAGAGCCCGAGCACGGCCGGAAAATAAGGAGGTTTGATTCGCGGATACGCGCGTTTGCCTTCGAGCGATTCGATCAGCCCTGTTTCTTCGCCGCAAATGTAAGCGCCGGCCCCGCGGTGAATGTGAACATCGACATCAAACCCGGAACCGAGAATGTTTTTGCCGAGAAACTTGTGCTTTTGAGCCTCTTCGATCGCGCGCTCGAGGACCTTGGCGCCTTCGGGGAATTCGCCTCTTATATATATGTACGCCGTCCGGGCGTTGAGGGCGAAACAGGAGATGGCGATGCCTTCCAGCAACTGGTGCGGGTCCTCATGGATGATGTAGCGGTCCTTGAACGTGCCGGGCTCGGATTCGTCCGCGTTGCAAATCAGGTAGACCGGCTTCTTCTCGTCGGGCTTGATGAAACTCCATTTCACGCCGCAGGGAAATCCCGCACCGCCGCGACCGCGCAAACCGGAGGTTTTCACTTCGTTCACGATGTCAGCGCGCGACATCTTGACGGCTTTGCGCAAATCTTCGTAACCGCCGTCATTCAAATAGGTCTTGATGTCAGTCTTCCAGCCTTCGCGCCCGACGTTTTTGAAAATGATCCGCTGCTCGAGCGGATGCGGCGGATGCACGGCCGGTTCGGCTGGAGACTCCGATAAGATCGACATCGCATTGTCGAGCGGCACGTTTTCGTGCAGATCGTCATTCACCATGCAAACCGGCGCGGTGCCGCAGCTGGCGAGACATTCGACGAACTCAATACTGTAATTCCCGTCAGGACTGACCGAAAACGGCGTGTGTCCCGCGCCTGCCGGATCGACTTTCCGTTGAATCCCAGTCGCCGCGGAGAGGTTTTCCATTAATTGATAGCTTCCCGCCATCGCGCAACTGAGTGTGCGGCAAACACGGATGTGCGTTTTACCGGCGCGTTTCTCGCGCAACATCGGGTAAAACGTCACCAACTCGAAGATGTTGATCGGCTGAAGCCCGAGCTTGGCCGCGATCCAGGTCACGGCTTCATCGTTTATTAATCCAAAATGTTCCTGCCAAAGATGGAGCAACGGCAGCGCGGCGCTTCGTTTTTGATCGGGCGGATAATGCCCGATCGCTTCATCCATCTTCCGCTCCAACTCGGCGGGAACGCGGGAGTCCACGGGCGAAAAGTTAATCAGTTAACGTGCTCTGCTTTTCAGTGAGCTTGTCGTCTTTGAAAACGATTGTCACCGTGTCTTTGCCCTGCCGGTAAATGTAAGTCGTCTTCTTCATGATGACGAAATCCTTGCTATCGAGCTCAGTCGGCGGTCCAAGAATCGATTCCACCTGTTTCTTCGACATTCCTTCGGAAACTTCATCGACGTTGGCCTTGGTGATGCGCCGGCCGACACAAGAGAGCGAGACGAAGATTAAGAGGAAGAGGAAGAGGCGGGAGATTTTTTGTAAAATCGACATGTTCATCTGTCGCATTCGCCCATGACAAAGTCCAGACTTCCGAGCACCGCCGGAACGTCGCCGACCATGTGGCCGGGAAGCAGTTCCGGCAAAATGCTCAGGTTCACAAACGACGGCGCGCGGATCTTCAGGCGATATGGGACGCCGCCGCCTTTGCTGTTGATGTAAAAGCCGAGCTCGCCCTTGGGATTTTCGGCAGCGAAATAAATTTCTCCCGGCGGCGCATCGAGCCCTTCCGTCACGACGATGAAATGGTGAATCAGTTCTTCCATTTTCGTCATCACGTGCGATTTCGGTGGCGTCATATTTTTCCAATCGGCGACGTTGATCGGACCGCTCGGTAATTTCTCGATCACTTGCCGCAAAATGTTTGCGCTTTGCCGCATTTCCTCGACCCGCACCAGATAGCGATCGTAGCAATCGCCCGCGCTGCCGACCACGACTTCGAAATCGTATTGTTCGTAATCGAGATAAGGATGTTTGCGCCGCAAATCGTGTTCGACGCCGCTCCCGCGCAAATTTGGACCCGATAATGCGTAAGCGATCGCGCGTTCTTTGGAAATGACGCCGATCTCCTTGGTTCGATCGACAAAGATGCGGTTCCGCGTCAGCAATTTGTCCATCTCCGCCAGCGCCGGTCCGAATTGATCGAGAAATTCGCGCAACATTGGAATAAATTTTTCGGGAAGATCGCGGATTTGTCCGCCGACGCGGGTATAGGAGGTCGTGAAGCGTGCTCCGCTGAGAAGCTCGCTCAGGTCGTAGATTTTTTCGCGTTGGGTGAACGAATAGAGAAACACGGTCATCGCGCCGAGATCGAGCGCCATCGCACCGAGTCCCATCAGGTGCGATGAGATCCGGGAGAGCTCGCAGCAAATTACGCGGATCGCTTTTCCGCGCGGCGGGATTTCCCAGCCCATTAACTTTTCCACCGCGAGCGCGTAAGCCACGTTGTTCGCCAGCGGCGCGAGATAATCGAGCCGGTCGGTGTAAGGGACGAATTGGTTGTATTGCATGTTCTCGGCAATTTTTTCGTCGCCGCGATGCAGAAACCCGACGTCCGGCATCGCTTTGGTGATGACTTCGCCGTCGAGCTCGAGCACGAGCCTCAGCACACCGTGCGTCGCCGGATGCGACGGGCCCATATTGAGAATCATCTTCTCACCGATGTCGTGATCGGCTTGGCGCAATTTCGCGTCCTCCGCAGCAACTCGCGTCACCGGATCGGACGATTCAATCTCGCGAACGGTGAAGGCCATAGAGCATTTATGCTCGAAGAAAAAAACAAAAGTGGCAGAAATAATAGGCTATAAATTTTCATGAGGGGATAGTTCGTCAGGTTCCAACGATCTGCTTATTCTTTATCGTATTTAGAGACGTCGTCGACTGTAAAAATGAGGGCTCGCGCTTAATTCACAACGCGATTAACAAGAGACGGAAATGAAAAAGGTCGCGCTTTTATTTGCCGGACAGGGGGCGCAGATCGTCGGGATGGGAAAAGATCTGGCCGAAGAGTTTCCGACTGCGGCGGATTTGTTTCGGCGAGCCGATGAGATTCTCGGGCGTAAATTGAGCGATATCGCGTGGCGCGGCCCGATTGAAGAGCTGACCAAGACTTCGAATTGTCAGCCGGTATTATTTGTTCACGGGCTCGCGTGTTTGTCGATCCTGCGCGAGCTTTCCGGCAATCTCCCGATCGGTGGCGCGGCCGGCCTATCGTTAGGCGAACTAACCGCGCACGCGGCCGCCGGCACAATCGATTTCGAGAACGGTCTCAAGCTTGTTCAAAAACGCGGCGAATTCATGGAGGAAGCTTGCGCCGCGACGGGTGGCGGAATGGCGGCGATGATCGGTGCCGACGAAAACACGGTGCGCCAGCTAGCTGCCGACGAAGATGTCGATGTTGCCAATATCAATTCTCCGGGCCAGATCGTCATTTCAGGAGAGATGGCAAAGGTGGAGGCGGCGGTGGCGGTCGCGAAAGAACATGGCATTCGCCGGGCGACGATGTTGAACGTCGCCGGCGCGTATCATTCACGGCTGATGGAAAGCGCTTATGAAAAGTTGGGCGCGGCCTTGCTCGAAGTGCAGATGCAAATGCCGCAGTTTTCAGTGATCAGCAATGTGACCGGCCGCGAAGTTGAGACGCTGCCGGAAATCCGGCAAACCTTGCAGGACCAGGTCACCAGCGCGGTCCGCTGGGTCGATTGCATGGAACGTCTGGTCGATCTTGGCTGCGATTTGTTCATCGAACTTGGGCCTGGCGGCGTGCTTGCCGGCCTGCTCAAGCGGACGCGTAAAGATGTCGAAGTCGTTTCGGTTGGCGATGTCGAATCCGCCCGGGCGACTGCCGCGCGGCTCGGTAAAATGTAGCCGCTTCGCTCTGCGAAGCGAAGCGCGTCGCGCAGAGCGCGACGGCTACAGAAGATCGACAACCACGCGATAACACTTTAGTTTTCTCACGTGAATCTGTCCGAGCGTGTTGATTCAGAGCTGAAAACGGCGATGCGCGAGAAAAACGCGACCAAGCTAGGCGTTCTGCGCATGCTTAAAGCCGCCCTTACGAACGCCACAATCGAAAAAGGTGGCACGGACTCAAAGTTAACCGATGCCGAAGCGACACAGGTGATTCGTAAACAGGTAAAGCAACGCCAGGACTCGATCGAAAGTTTTGAAAAGGGTGGACGTGTGGAGCTGGCCGCGAAAGAAAAGGACGAGCTCTCGATCTTGCAATCGTATTTGCCGCAAGAAATGAGCGCCGACGAAATTTCGAAAGTTGTGCGGGAGACGATTGCCGAAGTCGGCGCCAGTTCGAAAGCGCAAATGGGCGCGGTCATGAAAGCGGTGCAGGCGAAAGTCGCCGGTCGCGCCGACGGCAAGACGCTGAGCGCGGAAGTGCAAAAACAGTTGAGTGGTTGAGGAGTTGAGTCGTTGAGCAGAGAAACCGAGTCGCTCAAATGGTAAGTCTCAACATCTCAACCTTTCACCGTCTCAACTTATGTTAAGCGCGATCATCGTCGCCGCCGGAAGCAGCGAACGAATGGGCTTCGACAAATTGTTCGCGCTGGTGAGCGGAAAACCGATCATCGCGCACACGATTTCTGCATTCGAGCACACCGATTGCGTCGACGAAATTATTTTGGTCGGCCGCGCCGATAGTTTGGACGAAATGCGAAAGGTCATCGGCCAACCGACAAAAGTGAAACAGATCGTCGCGGGCGGGGATGAACGGAGCGATTCGGTGCGCGCCGGACTCGATCACTTAAATCCAAAATCCGATTTTGTGGCGGTGCACGACGCGGCGCGGCCGCTGGTAACTCCTGAAAAAATCACGCGCGTATTCGAAGTTTGCCGCACGAGCGGTGGAGCGGCGACATTGGCCGAACCAATCAACGACACGCTGAAACGCGCCGACCTGGCCGCCGTAGCCTCTTCGGCGGAGGAGGCTGTCGATCTTGCCGTCAAAGAATCGGTCGATCGCGACGGCGTTTACGCGATGCAAACGCCGCAGGTATTTGCGAGAAAATTGCTGGAAGAAGCTTACCAGGCGGTCGCAAAAAAGAATGTATCGGTTACCGACGAAGTTTCCGCGGTCGAGCTTCTCGGCCGCAAAGTTGTCCTCGTTCCGAATCACGACTTCAATTTCAAGATCACTTACCCGCGCGATCTGCCGATGGCCGAGTTCGTTCTAAAACAGCGAGCGGCGAATAAATAATCCACGGGGGCTTCCAAGAATCGTGCGATGAGAGACGAGCAGTTTATAGAATTGCGCGCATCCTGGTACCGTTGGATCGCCTTCATCGTTTTCTTTGTCTCCGGTTTCGCGGCCCTGCTCTATCAGGTTATTTGGCAGCGCTTGCTCGTGTTCTTTTCCGGCGCGGATGTTTACTCGGTCACGCTGATCGTGACTACTTTCATGGCCGGACTCGGCCTCGGGAATTTGGTAGGCGGTAGCGTGGCCGACCGATCGTCGAGGCGAACCAATATGGTCATGTTCGTTGCGGCCGAACTGGCGATCATGATTTTCGGCCTTTTGAGCAAAGGTTTTTTTTACGATTTTCTCTACACACGGCATCCGGAACTTGGGCAATCAAGTTGGTTACTGTGGATCGTTTTATTTTGTAGCTTGTTATGGCCGACGTTTTTCATGGGCGTCTCGCTGCCATTGCTGGCCAAAGCGCTTACTCGCGATGTTGTCGAAGCGGCGCCGACAATCGGGCGGCTTTACGGTATCAACACTTTCGGTGCTGCCACCGGCGCTTTGGTTACGACTTGGATCTTGCTGCCACAACTCGGTCTTGAACAGTCGCTCAAGGCAGGAGCCGCGCTCAACTTCGGCTGCGCAGGCGCATTGGCTTTGTTCGTCATCTCAATGCGTAAGCAACAGGAAGCGAGTCCTGTGACCGTGGAACTGCGTCCGCCGGAGCCAAATCCGTCGCTTTCGCAAACGGCGGAGTCCACCGGATTCACATTCGGCACCTGGCTTTTGCTCTACGTCCTTTCGGGATTCATTGCCCTGTCCCTGGAAATTTTGTGGCTCAGGTTGCTCACCGTAATGCTGAAGTGCACTGCGTTTGCATTCGGAACAATGCTCACGATTTACCTCGGAGGATTGGGCCTGGGAGCGATTGCTGGAACAAAATTCGTCCGGACCAGCCGCCGGCCGGTACCGGTATTCTTGGCCCTGCAAACGTTAGTGGCCGTGTTCGCCGGGATTGCGATCGTTCTTTTGATCTCGCCCGCGGCCGAATCTCTAATTCCAAATTTAACAACCTATTTTGGAGTTCGCGATCCGCTCAATGTGAGCCTCGCGCTCAATGGCATTTTGGCATGGTGGCAAAATCAACCGGTGCCACCGGAGACAATAGCGGAGACCGGACGTTTGATGTTGTTCCTGGTCGTTGTGCCTTTGGTTTTGATTCTGCCGGCCACGATCTTGATGGGTTTAAGTTTTCCTTATCTGCAAAAGGCAGTTCAACACGACATCCACAAAATCGGGAGGCGGGTGGGCGCGCTGCAGGTGGCCAACATTCTCGGCTGCATGGCGGGAGCGTCGCTGACTGGTTTGACCCTGTTAAACCAATTTGGGACGGCCGTAACTCTGAGGATCGTTATCGGTCTGGCGGCAATTTTTGCGGCCTTGTGGCTGCGCAACATTTTTAGGACGCGCGTCGGTTCGGTCGCATTTGCACTGGCTTTCATAGCCATTGCCTCTGTCGCTTTGCCTTCAGCCCAAACACTCTGGTCGAGGTTGCACGGGGCCGCGCCAAGCCGGGTGGTCTTTGCCGAAGATGGATCGGGTTTGTCCTTGATGAGGGACGACGGGACCGAGTCGAATCCATACATCACCGTTTTTGTGAATGGGCTTGGTTACAGTTGGATTCCCTATGGCGATATTCACACGGTCTTAGGCGCGTTGCCGTTACTGGTTCATCCCGACCCGCGCGATATTGCCGTCATCGGACTTGGGTCGGGTGACACGCTGTTCAGTATCGGCGGACGTCCGGAAGTGCGATCGATTCGCTGTATCGAAATCCTTCGACCTCAACTTGAAAACTTACGCCAACTTGTTCAAATCCATCCCGATCCCGGTCTGCAAAAGTTGCTCGAAGATAAGCGGGTGCAGCATCTTGCCGGCGACGGCCGCGCTTATCTTATGCGCACTGAGTTGCGCTTCGATATCATTGAAGCGGATGCGCAGTGGCCCACCACCGCCTATGCCGGTAACTTTTATTCGCGTGAGTATTTCGAACTGGTAAAGAGTCGCCTCAAAGTTGGGGGCTTTGCAGTTACCTGGGCGCCGACGGAGCGGGCCCACCAAACGTTTCTTAGCGTTTTTCCCTACATCATTCGGTTCGGCGACAACGTTGATGTTGGCAGTTTGCAGCCGATCTCATTTGAGCCAGCGAAGATTTCCGCCGAGGGGCAGGACAAATTCGTTCACGATTATTTTGCCGCTGCCGGAATTGATGTCGACGCGATGATCAGAGATTATCTGCAGCCGGGTAAAGTCACCGCTTACGGTCCCGATGCTCCTCGTCCGGCCCCCGCCACCATCAACACCGATCTTTTTCCGCGCGACGAATTTGATTACCGCCGGCCGGGGAAGTGATTTTCACGTCAGCATCGGATCGATCGGGACGAGCGGCCGGATGAGTTCGACAATGGCGGGGACATCTTTGGTTTTGAACGGGCGGCCGTGGCGTTTGAGCTTTGTGTTTTCTAATTCGCTGACCTGCGCAATTTTTCCGTGTTTCCAAATCCAAGCTTCGGAATTGTAAGGCCCAACGCGGCGCGGATTGGTCCAGGTGTGGATCGACAACAGGCGGTCGTTCACTGCGGCGGCAATGTGCATCGGGCCGCTGTCCACGCTGATGATGAAACGCGCGACACGAATGAGTCGAACCAGTTGTAAAAGCGAAGTTTGATTGGTGAGCTCGACGCAATTCTCCGCGACATCGATAGCGCGGCTGGTTTTTCCAACGACAACAACGCGCGTGGGCGCGAACGCGACGCAAATTTCTTCGATCACGCGATTGGTTAATGATTTGCCGCTTCCGCGCGCGAACGGATGCAGCAAAATAAACGGCGGGAATTCATCGAATCGTGGCAACGGATCGCCGGTTGGAAGCGGACAGCGCAATGCTTCGCCGATTTGCGCGCCCGCAAGTTCCGCCAGTTTGAGATATCGCTCGACTGCGTGTTCGCGCCGATTCACTTTGGCGGTGCGTTTGTAAAAGAAACGCGACCCTTCGCGACCATCGCTCATTCCATAAACTTCTTTCGCGCCACTCGCCCGGGCGATGAACGCGCTCCGGAGCAACCCCTGAAAATCGAGCGCCAGATCGGGCCGCAGTTTTCTGGTTTCTTTGAGCCACGGAATCATGCTGACCGGCGCGCCAAGTCCGCTAAAGTCTCGGCGTGGAAAAACATGGATGTGATTCACGTCGGAATTCCCGCGCAGCAGCGGCGTAAATTCGGGATTCATCACCCAGGTGATTTTCGCTTTCGGATGCGCATCGCGAATCGCCGCGACCGCCGGCAAGGTGTGAACGATGTCGCCGAGCGAGCTTGGTTTGATGATCAGAATCGAGTTCAAATTGAAGATTTCAAATTTCAGATTGAAAAGAAGAGCTAATCTCGGCAGTTGTCTTTAAAATTTGCAATCTGAGATTTGCAATTTGCAATTCCCTATCTTCCAATGGCGAGGCGTTCCGCTAACAAGCGCGGCAGGCCGGCGTCGATGATTTTTTTCTGGGCGGTTGCGAGATCGTATTTCAACCGCCGCTGTTCGACCACCGCGCTGTCGATGTGATAAATACAATATGCGGCGTGCCAATCGCCGTCGCGCGGCTGGCCGACGCTCCCCACGTTGATGAAATATTTTTTGCTCGGCTCGATCCGCAATTTGTCGACGCGCTGACGTTCCACGCCATCATCGCGCACAAACGCGATCGGCACATGAGTGTGTCCGAAAAAGCAGACACTCGTGTGCTGATAAGTGAAACTCGCGGCCGCATCGAGGTTGTTGAAGACGTAGCCCCATTGTTCCGGGGTATCGAGCGTCGCGTGCACGATCGTGAAATCGCGCACCTGCCGCTGCAATTTCAGCTCGCGCAGCCATTCCTTGTCCTCGTCGTTCAAATGATCGCGCGTCCATTGAATCGCGGCTTCGGCCATCTCGTTGAAATCGCGGGAAGATTCGACCAGCGACGCTTGTTCGTCGTGGTTGCCTTTGACGATCGGGCAATCCATTTCGCGGATGCGATCGACGCACTCATGCGGGTTGGCGTTGTAGCCGACGACGTCACCGAGACAAACGAAATGCGTGCATTTGTTGTCGCGCGCATCGGCGAGCACAGCTTCGAGCGCCTCGAGATTGGCGTGAACGTCACTAAAAATGGCGAAGCGCATCGGGGTGTTGTAGCTGCCGCCGTCACTGGCGGCAGGGAGGGTTATTTATACACAGAACTGCCGCTGAGGACAGCGGCAGCTACAACGCTCAAGGTTGTTCCGGAATCCGTTTTTCAGCCGAGATTGTCAGCTTCTCTTCCAGAAATTTCAGACGTCTGATCAAAGTCGGCAGCCGTTCCTTTTCGCCTTCGTCGTAAAGCGCGCGCAAACGTTCGTAAGCTTCGCGGTCGCGGCCGTCGCAATACGAAAGCTCGTAGGCGGAAAATCGCTTGTCGTAACTCGGCGCACCGGGCAACGCCGCGGCTTTCGCGTAATATTCCGACGCGCGAGCGTGATCGTCATATTTTTCGCGGTAAAGCCGGGCCAGCGCTTCGTAGAGCTGAGGTTTGCCGGGATTATTTTTGATCCCGCGTTCGAGAAAATCCTTGCCGAGCGCGAAATATTCACGCTGCGCTTTCACCCGCAGAGCGAGCCGCGGTTGCGACTGATCGTTCATTGCGGCTGCGCTCGCGTTCCAGGCCATGTGCCACGCCGCCATGTCCCAAAACAACGGTACGTTCGGCTGCAGAGTCGTGACTTGTCGAAATAAAAACAGCACGCGTCCCCATTCGGTCCGTTCCCAGGCCACGTGCGCCTGGATAAAAAGAAAATCGGCGAGCATCGCGCGGAACCCGCTCAGCGCGGCCACGAGCCCGAGCTGCCCGATTTTTTCGCGGAGATCGAGGTTTACGACATCGGCAAACTTCAGCTGACGATGTTGGAGCGAGAGCGCTCGCTCGGTCGGAAGTTTCATCACGCCAAAAACAAAAAGCATGGCGATCGCAAACAATAACCGGCTCATAGCTCTTTGCCGTAAAAGACAAACGTCGCCGCAAGGGTGTAGATGGCGATGTAAAAAACTCCGAGCAACGCCGTTTTGGCGAACAACGCCAGCGGAATCGCCACGCCGGCGACGATCTCATCGACCAGGTTGAAAGCCTGAAGATCGGGAAAGATCAGCGCGACGATAGCGAGAAACGCGCCCGCAATCCAGCCGGCGCTTTGTTGTTCCAGCCAATATTCGCGCGCGGTCGCCTGCAAATGGCCAATGAAGTAGACGAAGACCATCACCATGACCGTGAAAATGTTTGTGGTCGCGAATGTTGAAACAAAAAGCGTCAGGGCGGCGAGCAGACATGCTTTTAAATAGATGACGCCGATCCCGACGAGGATGTCGAGGTTGAGAGCCGCGGTGCGGACTGCGTTTAATGCCGCGTCCAGCTGTTCGGCCGGCGCGCGGCTCATCTGTCGCGACGTTTCCTGGAGGACGGCTTGTTCGCGCGCGTAAACAACCGCGACGAAAAGGGCGCTCATCAGAGCGAGGCTAATGGCGATTAATAGGAGCACGCCGAAAAGTTTCCCGAGCAAATATTCGAAACGCGGCACCGGCTTCGCCAAAATCGTGTAAACGGTCCGGTCTTCGACGTCCTGCGGAATCAGGCGCGCCGTTGCGACAATGGCGAGCAGTGAGCTGAAGATGGACATCGCGCCAAGCGAAATGTCTTTCAGGATTTGGAATTCCTGCTGAAACGTGAATCGCGCCATGAACACGGAGCTCCCAATGAGGAGCAGCGCGAAAATGAGAACAACGTAAAAGATTTTTTGGCGTGTTAGGTCGGTCAGCGTGTTGGTCGTGATCGCAAAAATTCGCGCCGGGGAAAACGCGCGGTGTTGTGTCCGTTCCATTTGTTTTGCCCGCGAATTACGCGAATTGACGCCAATTGTTCGGAACAGAAATTCTCATTCGCGTTTATTAGCGTGATTGGCGGGCCCGCTTTCTTGCGTCGCGTCGAGAAACAAACGCTCGAGTGTAGTTGTCGATCTTCGGCGCTCGATCAACTTCGCGTTCGAATTGGCGGCGAGTTTTTCAATTTCATTCACCAGCGCTTCCGACGCATTCTCCAAAACCAGCTCGCTCCGGTTTTCGATCGCCACCAATTCCTCCAGCCGGCCTTCACGAACGAGAACGCCCCGCGCAAGAATCCCAACGCGGTCGCAGATTTCCTGCACTTGCGTGAGTAAATGCGACGACAACAGCACGGTTACGCCGCGTTTCTTAAGATCGACAATGAGATTGCGAATGTCGCGCGAGCCGGCGGGATCGACGCCGGCGGTCGGCTCATCGAGCACGACCAGTTGCGGTTCGTTAATGAGAGCCTGGGCGAGACCGATTCGCTGCAGCATTCCTTTCGAGTAAGTGCTTAATCGCTGATCGCGAGCATTCGTCAGGCCGACAAGCTCGAGCAATTCGTGGACGCGGCTTTTCAATTGCGCGCCATTCAGCCGGCAAAGCTTGCCAAAAAATCGCAGCGTCTCTTCGCCGGTGAGAAATTTGTAGAAATAAGCATTCTCCGGCAGGAAGCCGACCGCTTCCCGGCTTTCCACCTGCGAACTGTCGCGCCCAAAGATTTTTGTTCGTCCACGCGTCGGCGAAATGAGGCCAAGAATAATTTTTAGCGTCGTGCTCTTGCCCGAGCCGTTTGGTCCGAGCAATCCATAAACTTCGCCCGGTTCGACCCGCAAATTCAGATCGCGCACGGCCGTGATCCCGCGAGCGGGATGAAAAGGGACTGGAAAAACTTTCGTCAGTCCCTCAACCGTGACAGCCAAGTCAGTCATTGCGGATGTCGAAGCCGCGCGCCTTCACCGGCTCGGCCAGCGCCGATCGCGTTTGCTTGTCGATGTGCGAGCGCACTTCGCTTTCCATCACCGAATCGAGGAACGCGAAAACCTCGCTCTCTTCGCCACCGACTTGGAGTTCGACCCGCCCGTCGGGCAAATTTCGCACCCAGCCGATGACATTAAAGCCCTTGGCAATTTGACGAATGGTCCAGCGGAAACCGACGCCTTGCACATTGCCTTCGTAGAAAACCTGGAGCGAGATCATGCCGAATAGGAAGTCATCCTAAGCAAAATGGCGCGGGCGAAAAGTCTAATGCTCGGCACCGCGCGGCCGAGTTATTTATAGGAATAAACGAGGCAAACGCTGCTCTCGTTGCCTTCGACCAAATCGACCATCACGTAATATTGGCCGCTGCTGGTCGGCGAAAATCCGGCGGCCGCTTTTTCGCCTTCGTTATAGCCTTCCGTTTGAACCAGCTTGCCGGTTTCGTCGTAAACGTTGACCGCGATCTTCTTTGCCAGCTCAGTCGCGCCGATCGAGAACCAGTATTGATTGCCGGCGTAGAGATTTACCGCGATCAACGCGTGCTCTTTCGGTTTGATCGTCCCCGACCAATGTCCGTCGCGCATTTTGAAACCTTCATTGGAAAATGCGCCCGCGAGATCCAGCGCAGCTTTGCGCGCCGCCACTTCGGTGTCGCTCTCGGGTGCGCTGAATGCCGTCGCGGTTGTGAAACCGATCGCTGCCAAGATCGACAGCGATAAGATCGACAACCCCGAAAAAATCGGGGCTCGCGACGACTGTCGGAGTCTCATTTTGCGTCCTTCGCCTGGATCCGGCTCATGACCTTGCCCACGGCTTCGTTGACCTTGCGCACGTCGTCAGCGCTCGGCGCTTTCCCCGCCGGAAACGTGACCAGTTTTTCGATTGCCGGAAGTTCGCCGCTCACGTCTTTGATCAACGGCTCATCGCGCATGTCTGGCGAAATATCGGCGATCTTCGATTGAATGAAACTTACCAGCGCCGGTTGCCGCAACACTTTCGCGGCGCGCTCATCGTAATTCTGCATCACCGCCGCGCTGACCGCCTGAGTGCCGCGGATCCAGCCGCCGACGCTTACTAATATGATCAAGTCCTGGTCGCGATGTGACTGCATCGACGATTTCACCTCGTTTTGCGTCGCTTCCAATTCTTCTTGAAGCGCGTCCCACTCATCGTTCTCGGCAAACTCGTTGATGCTGTTGCCGCGGCTGAGCACGTTCTCGCTCACGCCCAATGCCTTCGCCAGTTTAATAATGTCAGTGCCGATGTTTTTAACTTGCTGGCTGTCCTTGGCTTCAACGGCGATGAAACCGTCCGCGATCAGGCTGCCAAGATTGAGCGCGATTTGGGGCCGGTTTTTGTAGGTGGTAGCGACCGGTCCGCGCATTTGACCCACCCAATTTGGTTTGCCTGGTTTTTCTAACGCCGCAAAGAGTTCACCCGGAGTGGGGATGCTGATCGCATCATTGCGAATCGCCTTGGCCAATTGGTCGGCCGGGAGCCGCGCTGGTTCCGCGCCGATCACGGCGCAGCAGCCGAGTAAAAATGTGAGGGCGAAGAGTTGCCTGACACGCCTCATGACCGCCCAGCGTACGCACGCTGGGGGGAGATTGCCAGTAAGAATGTCACGACCGCGGATTGCGATTTTAGCGAACTCCGCGCATGATAAGCGCGCGAATCATGGCAGCGAAAATAAAAACGATTCACGCGCGCGAGATTCTCGATTCGCGCGGCAATCCAACCGTCGAAGTAGATGTGCGCCTGGAAAATGGCGCTCTCGGGCGCGCGGCGGTCCCGAGCGGCGCCAGCACCGGCGAACATGAAGCGTGGGAATTGCGCGACGGCGACAAAAAACGTTACGGCGGGAAAGGCGTCGCCAAAGCGGTCGCGAACGTGAATGGGAAAATCGCCGCCGCGATCAAAGGTTGGGACGCCCGCGATCAGGTCAAGATCGACAACAAGCTGATTGAACTCGACGGATCGGCCAACAAAAAGAATCTGGGAGCGAACGCGTTGCTCGGCGTCTCACTCGCAGTCGCGCATGCGGCCGCAGCCGCGGAGAATGTTCCACTGTTTCGTTATCTCGGCGGCGCTGAAGCGCGCGTCCTTCCCGTTCCGATGATGAACATCTTGAACGGTGGCGCGCATTCCGACGCGCCGATCGATTTTCAGGAATTCATGATCATGCCGCGCGGCGCGCCGAGCTTTCCGGAAGCGCTCCGTTACGGTGCCGAAGTTTTTCATGCGCTCAAAAACGTTTTACACGATCGACATCTTTCCACCGCCATCGGCGATGAGGGCGGATTCGCGCCGAATCTGAAATCGGCCGAGGACGCGCTCGAAACGATCGCGGCGGCGGTCAAGCAAGCCGGTTATTCGTTAGGCAAAGAGATCTTTATCGCGCTAGATCCTGCTTCGTCCGAATTTTTCGACTGCAACAAAAACGCTTATGTCTTCAAAAAATCCGACGGCTCGCAAAAATCGGCACAAGAGCTGGTCGATTACTACGCCGAGCTCTGCGCGCGGTTTCCGATCGTTTCGATTGAGGACGGTTGCGCCGAGAACGACTGGGACGGGTGGAAGAAATTGACCAAGAAGCTCGGCGACAAAATTCAGCTCGTTGGTGACGATCTGTTTGTCACCAATGTTGAATTCCTCAAAAAAGGAATCGCCGAACACGTTGCCAATTCGATTTTGATCAAGGTGAATCAGATCGGCACGCTCACCGAAACGTTGGCTACGATCGAGCTCGCCAAGAAAAATAAGTACACGTCGGTCATCAGCCATCGTTCTGGAGAAACTGAAGACACGACGATTGCCGACATCGCGGTCGCGACAAACGCGGGCCAAATCAAAACCGGTTCGCTTTGCCGGACGGATCGGGTCGCGAAATACAATCAACTCCTGCGAATCGCCGAAGAACTTGGTGACAAAGCGATTTACGGCGGTAATGTCCGCTGAAGTGGATCAAAGTTACGGCGATTTCCGCGCGCGTCGCGAAGCTACCGTTTGGCAGCGATGGAACCGTGTCCTCGTCATTTTGCTCTTGCTCGCAGTCTGGCTCGTGATCGTGAGCTTGTTCGTGCCGCCCTACAAAAAATTGAAAATCGGGCATGCCGACATCGATAAGCTGCAAGCCCAGCGCGACGAACAACAGACGTTGCTTTCCCATCAAACGCGCGAAGTCAATTTGCTCAAGACCGACGCCGCGTATTTAGAAACGATCGCGCGCGACCGGCTCGATTTGATGAAGGAAGGCGAAACCGTTTTCCGGGTCGAATCCACGGCCCAAGCCGACAAGCGCAAGGATTCCGCGCGGCGCTGACACTTCATCCGGATATGGCCCGCCAATTACGCTAATTGACGCCAATAAAGGATTCTGTTCTGCATTCTCATTCTATTAGTGTGATTCGCGTGATTCGCGGGTAGGTATATTCCCTTCTGTCATTCCGACCGAAGTGGAGGAATCTCTTACTATTTCTGACGATCTGAGCCAGCCAGCACGGAGATCTCTAGAGATGTCTCCCGTTCGACTCGCTCCGCTCGCTCAGGGCAGGCTCAGAACATGGCGGCTGCGCCGCTGTTAACTGGATGCAACGTCACGTTGCTGCTCGACATGACAATTCGGTAGGGGCGATTGACCTCAATCGCCCGTTTGTCATCCTGAACGGAGTGAAGGATCTCTCACAGGGTGATTGATCACACAAAGTACCTTGTGTGATCCGCGCTTCGACTGTGAGATCCCTCGCTTGCGCTCGGGATGACAACGCTTCGCTCGACATGACAAAATGGTGGGTTCAATTATCTTCCCTCATGCCAACTGAAACCACCGTTGACGCTGAAGATTTGAAGTCCCGCGTCCGCGAACTGCGGAGGTTTCTTTGACCTGCCCAAACTGCAGGAAAAACTGACCGCGCTCGAAGCGCGAATGGCGGCGCCCGATTTCTGGAACAATCGCGAGCGCGCCCAGACGGATGTCGATGAAGTTTCGCGTTTGCGCTCGTTGATCAATCCATTTCACGAACTGGAACGCGAGATCGAGGATTTCGATGCGCTCCATCAGCTCGCGGCGGAAGAAAAGAACGAATCGCACCGCGCGCAGGCCGATCGCGAGGTCGCAACTGAACACGATCGTCTCATCCATAAGCTGGAAGAATTTGAGCTGCGCCAGTTTCTCTCCGGTGAAAGCGATCGCTCTAACGCGTTCATCACGATTCATTCCGGCGCCGGAGGCACCGAATCGTGCGATTGGGCGGACATGCTCCTTCGCATGTATCAACGCTGGATCGAGCGGAGCGGTTTGAAATCACAGATCGTCGATGTTCAAACCGGCGAAGAAGTCGGAATCAAATCGGTCACGCTGCTGGTGAGCGGTGAATACGCTTACGGTTATCTCCAGACCGAGCGCGGCGTCCATCGGTTGGTTAGGATCTCGCCGTTCGACGCGAACAAACGCCGGCACACTTCCTTCTCCAGCGTCGATGTTGTTCCTGAGATCCCGGACACGGCGCCGATCGAAATCAATCCGGCCGATCTCGAGATCGATACTTTCCGCAGCGGCGGCAAGGGCGGACAAAACGTGAACAAAGTGGAAACGGCCGTCCGCATTTTGCACAAGCCGACCGGAATCGTGGTCGCGTGTCAGGCGGAACGCAGTCAGGGACGCAACCGCGAGCTCGCGCTCAAAATGTTAAAAGCGAAACTTTACCAGATCGAACAGGACAAGAAACGCGCCGAGATAGATCGGCAATACGGCGAGAAAGGCGATATTGCGTGGGGCAATCAGATTCGGTCTTATGTTTTTCAGCCATATCAAATGGTGAAAGATCACCGCACCGGCGCGGAAACCAGCAATGTCCAGGAGGTAATGGACGGCAAGATCGACAACTTCATCCAGGCGAAGTTGCGCGGACAGAAAGCGGCCAAAGGGGAGAAAGTTGAAAATGAAATTTAACGAGCGGAAACCTCGCCTACATTCTTGTTTCGTGACTGGGCGGCTCGCAATTCCTGGCGCCATGCTGATGATTGCAGCGCTCTCTGCCTCGGCTCGGCTGCTGCCGGCTTGGACCTATCAAGACCTTTACACCAAGTCAGATTTCGTCGTAATCGCAAATCCGATAACGCGCACACATGACACTAACGAGCGTAATATCCTAGACATTAAGGTAAACGTCATCGGAGTTGAAACACAGTTTGAAACTCAGCTCGTTCTGAAGGGCGCCAAGCGATCGCGCTTTGTGCTCCACCATTATCGAATCGCCCCGTCCAATGTTGCGGTTGTTAATGGACCATCATTAATCAGCTTCGATCCACCGCACATCGCGCGTGCCTACGTGCTCTTTTTGGTGCGGGAGCGGGATGGACGTTTCGCGCCCACCGGCGGTCAGACCGATCTAGATATTTCAGTCCAAGAGATGCGGTCTCCGGGCGAGGTGCCTCTCTAAATATTTCTGTTTTTAAATCCGCTGACCAGCACGGAAACATCTAGAGATGTCTCGGCGTTGCTCGACATGACAGAACGAGTTGTAGAGGCGCTTGTGCCAAGCGCCTGTTTATTTTAGTTCGGCGTTTGAGAACAAACGCCGCTACAACATCGTCGAGAGTTTCAGCCGAAATCGCTCATCGAAATCGCCCGCCTTCGCTGAAGCTACGGCGGGCAGGTGCCATTCGAGATGAGTAACCGAAAGCGTGGATCGAATTCTCCCCGATTGTGCGCGCGACAACATGCAAGACATGCGATCGCGCGCCGAATCTTTCGGACGCGCGGAAATTCCTGTTCACAGTTCGGACAGTGATAAACAAAACGTGGCGGAAAACTTTTCGAAGCGAACGGCAAATTGTGACAACGCGCTTCGTCGGCGATTCCTAAATCGCAACACGCTTGTCGCCATTCTTCGCCGTGCGGAGCGATTCGTTTTCGTCCGACTCGGAACTGCGCGAGCAAATGCGCCAGTTCGTGTCGAAGTGTGCGATCGATCTCGTCCGAGCCGGACTGGCGGATAACAGAAGCGAGGTCGTGATCACGGAGCAGAGGGTTCAACGAGATCAACTTATTGCGAAAGTCCGCGCGACCCGCAGCAGTTCGCATTCGCGGATTCCATTCGACGCGGACCTCGCGCGCAAGTTTCCCGGCGCCTAGTTCGCGCAGCAGCGTTCTCGATTTTTCTTCGAGCGCGTGATCGCGTCCGCTGAGGTGGATCGGCTTCTCCGAAGACGATGTTAAAACACGCGCCGAAGGCGCATGTATTTTGGCAACGCGGTCCGAGCCGGACTGGCCTTTAGGACAACGCGTTCCACCTACAACTCCGAGCCGGAGTGGCATTTCGCGGCCCACAGGGCCGCGGCTACAAACATCAAATGCGAATTCGAGCTGCCTAAGAAGCCACGGCATGCGCGCTCTTCCGCTTGCTCAAGCGATCGACAATTTCGGCAACGACTTTTCCGGCGCCGGCGATTTCTTCGGCAGTCGTTTGTTTGCCTAACGAAAAGCGAACGGCTGATCGCGCGCGTTCCACCGGCAATCCCATCGCGAGCAAAACGTGGGACGCCGAGACCGACCCGACCATGCAAGCCGAGCCGCTCGAAGCGCAGACGCCTTTCAAATCGAGCGCGATAAGAAGCATTTCGGAATCGAGGCCGAGCAAACTGACGTTCAAAGTATTTGCGAGTCGCGGGGCGTCTTCACCGTTCAGTTTTGCGTCGGGGATATTTTTGGAAATCAGATTCCAGAACTCGTCACGCATTTTTTTCTGACGTTCTTGCTCTGTCTCTTGCTCGTGCTCAACAAATTCAGCCGCCGCGGCCATTCCGGCGATCGCAGCAACGTTTTCAGTGCCGGGCCGGCGCTGGTTTTCGTGTGAGCCGCCGAACAGCACCGGCTGCAATGACAACCCACTTCGGAGGAAAAGAAATCCGGCGCCTTTCGGCCCGTAGAATTTGTGAGCGGCGAAACTGGCGGCGTCGACTAGCGAGATGTCGATGTCGATCTTGCCGAACGATTGCACCATGTCGCTGTGCAGGAGCACGCCGCGCTCGCGACAAATTTTCGAAATCTCGGGCATCGGTTGGATGACGCCGGTCTCGTTGTTCGCGGTCATGATCGAAACCAATCGCGTTTCCGGGCGAATTGATTTCGCGAGCTGATCAAGATCGACGATTCCTTCGCTGGAAGTCTCGAGCCAGGTCACTTCGAAGTTTTCGTGCTTCTCCAAATGCTCGACTGCGTGGAGCACGGCGTGGTGCTCGGTCTTTTCGCAGATGATGTGACCGCCGCCGTCCGTCTTGCAACGCGCGAGGCCGAGCACAGCCAGATTGCAGGATTCGGTCCCGCCGCTAGTGAAAATGATCTCGTTCGACTTCGCTTTAATCAGCCCGGCAATTTTATCGCGCGCGTTGTCGACCGCGGCGCGGGCGTTGCGTCCTGCCCGGTGAATACTGGATGGATTACCGAAATGCTGACTGAAATACGGCAGCATCGCTTCACGCGCTGCGTCGCAAAGCGGTGTGGTCGCGTTGTAATCCAAATAAATCATTTCGACCTTTATCGTAATCCTTTGGACAGAGTGAGCAAAAAAGTTTTAGGATGAAACAGTATGAAGATGCGAGCCCCGTTTTTCTTTTTGATTCAATTTGCCATCGCCCTGCCAATTTGCGCGTTGGCCGACAGTAAAACGCATAATCCGACCTGGTGGGACAAATATCAGTACATTCTCAATAACGGTCCCGATAGCAGCACCAACGCGACCGCGTCGATCAACTACGGCACGAACGTGGATGTTTCGAACGAATGCGGTCCGCAAAGCGAGACGTTCATCACATTGAATCCGATGCAGCCAAGCACATTGGCGGCCGGGTCGAATGAAATTTTTCGACTGCCAATGCGCGGTTATTTCTCGTTGGACGGCGGAATGACCTGGGGTGGAGTCGATCTGCCGTTGCCGCCGGCAAAAGGAAGTAACGGAACCAATTTTGGTTCCGATCCGATGTTGGCCTTCGATACCCGCGGCAATGTCTTCTACGGATACATCGTCATTTTCTTCGGCAACGGCAACGGAGTTAAAGCGACCGAAATGGCGGTCGCCCGTTCGACCGACGGCGGCCAGACGTACCCGACCGTCACTTTTTTCAGTTACGAAGGCGGGAGTAACCATTTCAACGACAAACCGATGATCACCGCCGACACGAACATGAGCAGTCCGTTTCGCGACAATGTTTACATCGCGTGGGACGCAGCGGCAGGTGGTTCAATCAGCGGCGGAATTCGCGTCGCGACTTCGACCGATCACGGCGCGAGCTTTACGATCACGCGCGCGGACGATCCTTCCGGCCCGGGCCGGTCGATCGGCGCATCACCCGCAGTCGGACCGAGTGGCGAACTTTATGTCGCTTGGAACGATTACGCTGCGAACACGGTTGCCTTCAATCGCTCTTTCGATGCGGGCAAGACATGGGGCGCACAGAGTGTTGTTTCCTCGAAAAATATTCCCTTCGATATCCGCGTTCCGGCTGAATCTTTCCGTGGCGCGCTCGTTTATCCCGTGCTGGATGTCGATCGCTCAACCGGTCCGCGTCGCGGACGATTGTATTGCTCGTGGATCGATCTCAGCGCAGTGGGCACGACCGATATTTATCTTTCCTTTTCCGACGATAAAGGCGCGCATTGGTCGCCGCGCAAAACCGTGGCCGACCAGTTGTCGATCCCGGTCGATCGGTTCAATCATTGGATGTCGGTCGATCCAATCACCGGCGACGTGAACGTGTCATTTTACGACACGCGAAACGACACCACCGGCTCGCGTTACATGACCGATGTTTATTTGGCGAAATCGACCAACGGCAGCGCGTCCTGGTCTTCGCCGAATACGCGCGTTACGACCGTGAGCTCGAACGAGCACGACTGCGGCGGCGTTTTTCCGTGCTCGGGAATCAATTACGGAAATCAGCAGGGCGACTATGAAGGACTCGTTTCCTTCAACGGCACTTCGTATCCGATCTGGACCGATAGCCGACGGCAGCTCGATCCGATTTCGGGCTGCAGCCGCAATCTCGGCATGGAGGAAGTCTTCACCGCTAAAGTGAAATAATTCTTATTCGCTGAATCCGTCGGTCTCCGGCGCGACTTTTCGCGACCGTTTCTGCACGATCGCAACTTCTTTCTCTTCGTAATAGACGAGCGAGTTCGGCGGAACGCTTTTGGTCAGAAAAACATTCGCGCCGATTGTCGAGTTGGCGCCGATCACCGTGTCGCCGCCCATGATTGTCGTTCCGGCATAGATGCAAACGCCGTCCTCGATCGTCGGGTGACGTTTTTTTCCGCGCAACGCCTGCCCGGCCGCGAGCGACCGCGCGATGAAGGACACGCCCTGATAAAGTTTCACGTGCGAACCGATCTTGGTGGTCTCGCCAACGACCACACCCGTTCCGTGATCGATAAAAAAATGCGAGCCAATCTCTGCGCCGGGATGGATGTCGATCCCGGTGCGGCTATGCGCCCACTCGGTCATGATTCGCGGAACCAGCGGCACTTTGTTGTAGAGCAGGTGCGCCATTCGATAAATCGTGATCGCTTCCAGGGAGGGATACGCGAGAATGATTTCCTCGTAACTTTTTGCCGCGGGATCGCCTTCGTAAGACGCGTCGATGTCGGTCCAGAGAATTTTGCGCACCTCCGGCAACTGCGAGACGAAGAAGTCGAGAATCTCGTCCGCTTTCTTTTTCGTCTCCTCGCTCGCCGGATAATCGCCAAGGCTTTTGCAAATCTCCGGCTTCAACCGCATCCGAAGATTTCTGACCCGGCTTTTGGTAATGTCGGGCAAATCTTCGGAATCAACCAGCGCTTCGCCGCGAAAGCCGGGAAACATCAAGCTCATCAGGTCGGCGCAGGCCTCTTCGATCGTCTCGCGCGAGGGCAAAGTCGCGGCCGCGGCGAGATAATTGATCCCGCCGGTCTCACCGTAAGTAGCGAGCAAGTCGTTCACCGCGTCGGTCCCGTTCTTGTCCATTAAGGCAATTATGCGCGATCACTGCCCAAAGCGCACGCGATTAAGAGGTAGGGGGCGATTACCAACGCCCTCTTCTGTCATGTCGAGCGAAGTCGAGACATCTCTAGATATTTCCGGAAATCTCGTCGAACAGGTTAAACCATCGCGGATTAGTTCTTTCGATCAGCTCTATTTTCTTTTTGCGCGACCATCTCTTCAGTTGTTTTTCTCGATCGATCGCCTGTTCGACCTCAGAGTAATGTTCCCAGTAGACGAGCTTATGGCAGCGGTACTCTGCTGTGAATCCCGGAATCTCGCCGGATCGATGTTCGTTCCCGCGGCGTGAAAGGTCGCTCGTCATCCCAATGTACAGAACAGAATCGAGCTGATTGGTCATGATGTACACCCAGAAGTCGTAGTCGCGTGGCATGGACAGAAATATTTAGAGATTGAACTCCTTCGTCTCCCGACTCACTCGCCGCTACCCTCGCGGCCCAACGGTCCATGTCGCTCGTCCCACTCGCTCCATTCCTCCACTTCGGTCGGAATGACAAAAAGGTGGATCGCGATGTCCCTATTGCGATCAAACGCGCTCGGCGAGCGCATTCAACCCTAACCGAGAGGCTGATTGAAAAGCTCGGGACGAACTCTAGGTTGAATGGTAATGAAACCTTTCGCCGTCGCCGGAATACCACCCGACGAGCTCAACAGCTTTCTTTCCGGCACCCATTCCGATCCGTTCCGCATCCTCGGACCGCACCGGATGGGGGACGATCTCGCCATTCGCGCGTTCCGTCCGGATGCGCGCAAGATCGACATCGTCCAAAACGGCTCCGCCTCCGAGGCTACGGCGGACAGGTGCCCGCCGGTCGAGGCGGAGAAGATTCATCGCGACGGTTTCTTTCAGGCGAAAGTTCCCAACGCGACCCGCGATCTCGATTACCAGTTGCGCGTCACCAATTGGGACGGGTCCGAATATTCAATGCGCGATCCCTACCAATACGGCCCGATCATGGGCGAAGTCGATCTGCACTTGTTCAGCGAAGGCCAGCATTGGGAGCTTTACGAAAAGTTCGGCGCGCATTTGCGAAAAATCGGTGACGCCGCCGGCGTTTATTTCTCGGTCTGGGCGCCGAACGCGCAGCGCGTGAGCGTGGTCGGCGATTTCAACGGCTGGGACGGGCGCGTCAATCCGATGCGCAAGCTTCTTGGGAGCGGGGTGTGGGAATTATTTTTGCCGGGCGTGAAAGAAGGCGCGCATTATAAGTTCGAAATTCGCGCGCCGTCCGGCGCACTTTTGCTTAAGAGCGATCCGTTCGCGTTTTTCAATCAGCACGGAACATCGACAAGTTCTCTGGTCTATAATCTAGAGCGATACAAGTGGAACGACGCGGATTGGATGGAACAGCGCCGCAAAAAAGAATGGCCGCGGAGCCCGATCAGTATTTACGAAGTCCATCTCGGTTCCTGGCAGCGGAAGGCGGAAGAAGGAAATCGTGCCCTGAGTTATCTCGAGCTCGCCGACACATTGCTGCCTTACGTGCTCGAGATGGGTTACACCCACATCGAGGTGCTCCCGATCGCGGAGCATCCCTTTGAAGGTTCGTGGGGTTACCAGGTCACGAATTATTATGCGCCGACCAGCCGCCACGGGACGCCGGACGAACTGCGCCACTTCATCGAGAAATGTCATCAAGCCGGCATCGGCGTGATCATGGATTGGGTGCCGGCGCATTTTCCAAAAGATGCGCATGGTCTGGCCGAGTTCGACGGGACCGATCTCTACGAACACATGGACCCGCGTCAGGGCGAGCATCAGGATTGGGGCACGCTCATTTTTAATTTCGGCCGCAATGAAGTGCGCAATTTCCTGATCGCGAACGCGCTTTTCTGGCTCGACAAATATCACATCGACGGGCTGCGGGTGGATGCGGTCGCGTCAATGATCTATCTCGATTATTCGCGCAAGGAAGGGCAGTGGATCCCGAACGTTTTCGGCGGGCGCGAAAATCTGGACGCGATTCATTTTCTCAAGCGATGCAACGAAGTTTGTTACGAGCGTTTTCCGGGAATCGCCACCATCGCGGAAGAATCAACCGCCTGGCCGGGCGTTTCGCGTCCGGTATATCTGGGCGGGCTCGGGTTCGGATTCAAATGGAACATGGGTTGGATGCACGACTTCCTGGAATACATGTCGCTCGACCCGATTTACCGGCGGTTTCATCATGGCAACATCACCTTCTCGTTGCTCTACGCGTTCACCGAACATTTCGTTTTGGTGTTGAGCCACGATGAAGTCGTGCACGGCAAACGTTCGTTGTTATCGAAGATGCCGGGCGACGAATGGCAGAAGTTCGCCAACCTGCGCTTGTTTTACGCGTGGATGTACGGCCATCCCGGAAAGAAATTACTTTTCATGGGACAGGAATTCGGCCAGTGGCGCGAATGGAACCACGACGCGGGTCTAGACTGGCACCTGCTCGATCTTCCGAAACACGACGGTTTGCGCCGGCTGGTCCAGCATTTGAATTACATTTACAAAAGCGAACCGGCGCTCTGGCAACAGGACGATTCCTACGACGGATTCGAGTGGATCGATTTTCACGACGCCGATAACAGCGTGGTTTCGTTTGTCCGAAAATCGCGCGAAGGCGAAATGATTGTCTTCATCGTTAACGCGACGCCGATGGTGCGTCACAATTATCGGCTCGGTGTTCCGCGGGCCGGGTTTTATCGCGAGATCATCAACACCGACGCGGACACGTATGGCGGCAGCAATGTTGGCAATCTGGGCGGTATCCAAAGCGAAGATGTGCATTGGATGGGCCGGGAGCAGTCGATCCTGATCCAGTTGCCGCCACTGGCGACACTGGCCTTCAAGCCGGATCCGGTGGCCAAGCGCGCTTGAGGTAAATCGTGCCGGGTCAGGAGGTTGGGGGCGCAAGGGCCAAATCCCTTCGGAACGGAGGGCAGAACTGGCCCTATTTTACTCAAAAATAGTTATGAAAAGTATTGACTTTTACCGCCCAATTTCTCAACCTCGTTGGGCCGAATCTCCAGAACAAAGAGGTTTTGCCAGAAATCACTCAACGTCACAGCTCAGGGAAATTAACTTTATGAAAAACGGGATCAGTATCAGGGGTTCAAGAGTTTTGGTTAGCGCCATCGCGCTCGTGCTCGCAACCGGCGCGACCTTTGCCGGAAATCTCATTCCAATCGTGGCGCTGGGCGGCACTGACAACGCGCAATTGGTTGCTCCGGTGAAGAACGACGGCAACAGCCCCAACTTTGTTTTGGTCGCGGCGCAGGATGGGACTTGGATTTTTAATACAAACAGCACCGCCGCGCCTTGGAGCACTACGACGAACTGGAGCGGTGGACTCGTCGCTGACGGTGGCGGCTTCGCTAATTTCAGCACACTCGATATCACTGGCGCGCGCAGTCCCGTTGTTGATACGACGTCGCGTACGGTGCGCAGACTCGATATTGGGGACACGAACGGCACCCATAGCTACACGATTTCGGCCAGCGGCGGAGCGAGCCTGGTATTCGACAACACAGCCAACAGCGCGAATGCTCAGCTCAATCAGACCAGCACAAGTAAGGGCGACACAATCTCTGCCCCGATAACTTTAACTAGTTCGCTGGATGTTACGAACGCTTCCGCGAACACGCTGACACTTAGCGGCGTAATTAGCAGTGGTGGAGCTTTGAATCTCGCATCGGGAACTTTGGCACTGGGCACGTCAGCTAACACCTACAGCGGTGGAACGACGATCAGCGGTGGAGGTAAAATCACGATCGGCGGTTCAGGCACGCCGCTGGGCAGCGGATCGCTAACGCTTTCCGGTGGCACTTTGGCAAGCTCCGCAAGCCGTGCCGCAACGGCTACCGACGTGATTCTCACTGCCGACAGCGCGCTTACCACGACATCTAATAGCGCGGCGAATATGCCGTTCAGCGGTACGCTCACTGGCACTGGTGGCACGTTAACGATCCGAAATGACGGATCTTCTACAACAGCGCAATTCGACGTAAGATTTTCTGGCGGCGATTATACGATGAGCCGCCCAATCGTTATTGATAACGGCGCGAGTACTGGCACCGCTCGACTGAGCGATTTCAATACCGGTGCCACAACGCATACGTATACCGGCGTGATTTCCGGCACCGGCAGTTATAACCGTTCGACATCTGGGCCTGCCGGTGGGCTAACGATTTTCACCGCCGATAATACCTACACTGGTACGACAACCGTCAACAGCGGCACGCTCCAGCTCGGCATCGGCGGAACAACTGGTTCATTGTCCCCGAGCAGCGCAATCTCAATAGCCGCCGCCGGCACTCTTAGGTTCGATCATACGTCTGGCGCAGATTTCGTGCAGGGAACCAACTTCAGCAGTGCGGCGATTACTGGCGCCGGGAAGATCATCAAAGACGGCACCGCCACGCTGACGTTAAACGTTGCGAATACGTTTAGCGGCGGTTTGACCATCAACAAGGGCACCGTCATTGCCTTGGCTGACGGCGCGCTCGGCACAGGCAGCGTCAGCTTGTTGGGCAGCAGTGTGACGCTGACTTTGCAAAGCGGCGCTACGAACAATTACATCGCCGATTCCGCGAGCTTGACCATTCAGCTCGATTCAACGGTCAACCTGAATTACACCGGCACGGATGTCGTTGCCGGATTGATCGTCAATGGCGTTGCGCAAGGGCCCGGGGTATATGACTCCACTAACACCGTTGAATTTTTAGGAATGGGATCGATCACGGTCGTTCCTGAGCCAGCGACGATGGCGATGATGGCTTTGGGCGCGGGCCTGCTCGTAGGCGTGCAACGCTTCCGCCGCAAGTTGCGCTAAGCGCACGACGAATTATTTCGAAGACCCCGCTGCTTGTTTCAGGCAGCGGGGTTTTTGTTTTCAACGTGGAAATAAAAAATTTGTAATTATCGTTCTGGCTTGACCCTGGCCCCAATTTCAGAGATTTTTTCACCGGACTTCCGCGGATAGGATCAATATGGTCAAAAAGAACCACGCCGGTTTTACGCTTGAACAACGTGAGCGCTCGCGCTCTTGTCACGCCGTAGCCTTCAGCAAAGGCGGATTTACGTTGATCGAACTTCTCGTCGTCATCGCAATCATCGCGACCATTGCCGCGTTTGCGGTCCCTGCGCTGACCAGCGCGCTGACCAAGGGTCAAATGACCGGAACGATGAACAATGCGCGACAACTCTATCTCGCCGGCTACCAGATGGCGCTTGATGGAGCGGCAAATTCGGACGCGAACCTGGCGTGGCCAGGCGATTATGCTTCGGGCGTCACCACTCTGCAGGCTTACGTGGAGAAGCTTGTGCAGAATGACTATTTGAAAGCCAGCGACCTCTCGAAAATCCTTAGCGCACCCGGCGCCACATGCACAGCGACTGGGAGCACCAGCACCCCCACTACGGTCACTTTAGGCGGTACTAGCGGGCTTAAGGTTTATCCAGTCACGTCAGCGGACGCTTCCAATGTGATCTTTGTCGTGACCTCGAATTATAAATACAACACGGCATTAGTGACGACGGACAAACCATACGGTGACAAAGGTTTCGTGGCTGTTCGCAAAGGGGGGGACGCCGCGGTTTTGCGCAAAAATAATGCGGTTAAAGTGAGCGGACAGGAAGCTGCTTTCGAGTCGCTGGTTGGAAAAAGGCCGGGCGATGCACAGGGAACAGTTTCGTCGGGTGATCCAAGCCCCGTGCTCACGTATCCGTAAGCTGAAATTGTGGTGGCAGGCGTCTCGCCTGCAAACGTACGCGCCGTCGCTGACTTTTGTGTCATGTCGACCGAAGTGGAGACATCTCTGACTATTTCCAACGTTCTCGGCTAGTGAGCACGGAAATATCTAGAGATGTCTCGGCTCTGCTCGACATGACAGGAAAAGAAGCGCCGTTACAACACGTTCGATTCAAATTCGCCGTCGCTCACGCGCCTCTGTCATTCCGAGCGGAGCGAGGAATCTCACAGTCGGAGTGCGCGTCACGCAAACTACATTGAGTGATCAATCACCCGGTGGGAGATCCTTCGCTTCGCTCAGGATGACAAGGAGCGCACCGCTACAACGCTTCCGATTCAAACTCGCCGTCGCTCACGCGAGTCCGGATTTTCATTTTCGGATGAACCGCGGCGACCGTTCGGATTAATTCGCCGCGTTCGTTTTTGGTAATGCTGTAGCCGCGGCGCAAGGTCGCCTCCGGTCCGAGCACGCGCAGGATCCCTTCGATTTTTTGAAAACGATGACGCGCATTTTCCAGAGCGCGCCCGGGCAACTCGGTGAATCGGCGTCGCAAATCGCCAAAACGATTTCGCCGGAACATGAGTTCGCGGACAGGACTGCGCGCCTGCAGGGTCGCAAGCGCATGCGAAAGACCGCGCCGGTAATTGTCGATCTTGTGCGCGAGAGAGCGGCGCAATATTTCGCGGGCATGATCGAGCCTCTGTTGCGCGTCGCGCATTCGGTTGATCACCTCCCGCCCGAGTCCGCGGGCCGACGCGTCCATTTGTCGACGAAGATCGACAATGTCGGGAACGATCAATTCCGCGGCCGCGCTCGGAGTCGGCGCCCGTAAATCCGCCACGAAATCGCAAATCGTGAAATCGATTTCGTGACCGATCGCGGAGACAACCGGCACGGACAAGTCGGCGATGGTGCGCGCGACGATCTCTTCGTTGAACTCCCACAAATCCTCCATGCTTCCGCCACCGCGCGTGACAACAATCAGATCGACCGCCGCGAAGTGTTCGTTTGGCTTCGCCAGCTCCCGAATGGCGACCGCGATTTCCTGCGCCGCGCCCGATCCCTGAACACGAACCGGACTGATCAAGATGGATAGCCAGGGCGCGCGCCGGCGCAGCACGTTAAGGATATCGCGAATCGCGGCGCCGCTGGGCGACGTCACGATGCCAATTCGCTTTGGAAATCTCGGCAGCGCGCGCTTTCGCGCCGGATCGAAAAGGCCCTCCGCGTCGAGTTTGCGTTTGAGCGCTTCGAACTTGGCCTGCAAAACGCCGAGTCCGCGCGGCTGAATGATTTGGACGCTGATTTGATATTGTCCCCGCGCTTCGAAGACTGACACGTTCCCATAAACCTGCACCTGCGCGCCGTCCGCGAGCGGTTGCCTTAACGGCGCCATTGTGTTTCGAAAAATCACGCAGGCGATCTGCGCGCGCGCATCTTTGAGCGTGAAGTATTGATGACCGCTCGGATGCAATTTGTAATTCGAGACTTCGCCCTGCACCCAAACGGCGCCGAATTTCGTTTCGAGTGCGCCGCGGATGCCGCGGGTCAACTCGGAGACGGTCAGGACCTTCGATGTTTGCTGAAAGAAATCGGCCGTTGTTTGCATGTCGACGCAGCTTCTGTCATTCCGACCGAAGTGGAGGAATCTCTAACTATTTCCGACGTTCTCAGCTAGTCAGCACGGAAATATTTAGAGATGTCTCGACTTCGCTCGACATGACAAATAGAGAAGCCCACGCCGCTATAACAATTCTCCCTGCATTCCGGCGGGCGGTTTTAGTCCCAGCTTCTTATAAGCGTTTGCGGTGGCAACGCGGCCTTGCGGCGTGCGTTTGATGTAGCCCTCCATGATCAAATACGGCTCGTTCACTTCTTCGAGCGTGCCGGCTTCTTCGCCAATCGCGACCGCGAGCGAATTGAGACCGACCGGCCCGCCGTTGAATTTGTGAATCAAAGTTTCAATGATGCGCTTGTCCCATTGATCGAATCCATCGCGGTCGATCTCGAGCATGGCGAGCGCCTTGTCAGCCAAGTCGCCGGTAATTTTTCCCTCCGCTTTGACCTGAACGTAATCGCGCACCCATCGGAGTAAATTGTTTGCCGTCCGCGGCGTTCCGCGCGCGCGCGCCGCAATCTCGGTTGCGCCGGCCGCGTCGATATCCACCCCGAGCAAGCGCGCGCTGCGCACGATGATCTTTTGCATTTCGTCCGCGGTGTAATAATCGAGTCGCGCCGTCATTCCGAACCTGGAACGGAGCGGTGCGCTCACCATTCCGGCGCGCGTGGTCGCGCCGACCAGGGTAAACTTCGGCAGTTGCAATCGCAGACTGCGCGCTTGCGGACCTTGATCGATGATGATGTCGAGCCGGTAATCCTCCATCGCCGGATAAAGGTATTCTTCAATCGTCGGTTGGAGCCGATGGATCTCGTCGATGAAAAGAACGTCGCCTTTTTCCAGGCTGGTGAGCAATCCCGCCAGTTCCCCGGCTTTTTCAATTACCGGGCCGCTCGTATTTTTAACATTCACGCCCATCGCGTTCGCGATGATGTAAGCGAGCGTGGTTTTGCCGAGGCCGGACGGACCGCTCAGCAAAATGTGCTCGAGGACGTCGCCGCGTTTTTTCGCCGCTTCCACCATCAACTCCAAACGCTCCCGCACCTTGATCTGGCCGGTGAACTCGCTGAACATTGGCGGCCGCAGCGAAATCTCGAAAGCGGCGTCTGGTTCCGGCGGTTTCATTTTGGCGGCATTCATTTTCTGTAGGGGAAGCTGTCAGCTTCCCAATTCGCAAATGGGACGCTAACAGCGTCCCCTACAGTTTCTCTGCGCGCAAACATCGACAATCGTTCATTCCAGATTCTTGGTGAGCACGAGCTCGGTGCCGCGCGGTTTTAAAATGTAATCGACCTTATCGAACGCGTTGCGAATCATATGCAAGCCGAGACCGCCGGGCTTCACTTGATTGTGAGCGCGTCCGCGCATCTGATCCGCCGGAGTTTGCTCGCCATAATCGCGCAGCCGCATTCGGACACAGCTGCTCAACGCTTCCACCGAGAGCGCGATCGGTTGATCGTCGCGCAAATCGTAAGCGTAACGAATGACGTTGGTGCATGCTTCATCGACCCCGAGCACCATCAGCATTCGCTGTTTTTCCGAGAAAGGATGGCGCGAGAGAAATTTGCGCACGAAATTCCGCATCAACGCGAGGTTCGCGGTGTGGCTGGTGAATTCGAGTTTTCCTTTCTTCATTGGCCCAATTAGACGCGAGCACACTTGGATACTCATTCAAGTTGTAATGCCAAACTTTGTCAGATCGACATCGTCAGTCGAAGGTGGATCGGCCGCTCCGTCGGGCGATGCTAATTAATGCGGCTTCGCCGCCTAATTTTAACATCGAGCAGAGGACTGCTCGATCCACCTTGCGATATCTGATTTCGCAAAAGCAATGGACAGTAATCAAAAGCGGTTGTTCAGTCTCGCGCATGTGGAGAACATTGGCCGCGCTCGTGCTTTTCGCCACGCCCGCTCTGGCACAGGAACGCATGAGCGCTTACGACGCGCTCCGCATCGTGGGCGTCCACCTCAACCGCGACGCGGTTAATCACGTTATTTCTGTCACCGGGACACATGGCGATCCGCAACCGGCCACGTGGCGAATCCTGATCGCCGATCGGGGCGGCAGCGTCCGCGAAATTCAAATCAAGAACGGGCAAGTAGCTTCGGACCGTCCCAGCTCGGTCGTCGGATCGAGCGAAGGCGCGACCATTAAGACATCGCGGTTGAATCTCGATTCGAGCGGTGCGTTTCAGGTGGCCAGTCATATTGCCGATAAATCCGGAACACGCTTCGACAGCGCGAGCTACACGTTGCGAAACGATCAACGTGGCGACCCGGTCTGGATCGTGACCCTGCACGCGGTGAATGGCCAGCCCGTTGGCACAATCCACATCGGCGCGAATCGCGGAACCGTGACCCGCACCGAAGGAATGTTTGCCGGCGCGACGATGCAGGACGTGCAAACGGAGCGCGTGGTAACGCGCGAACGTCGCCCCGACCAACGCGAGGAAGAAGTCAGTGGCGAAGGGGACGACGAACATGGACCGTTGTACGGGGTGCGACAACGGATGCGTCCCTATTTCCAGCGCGCCCAGGACGAGGCGAGCGGAATGTTCGACCGTGTCCGGCGTTCGTTTTCCGATTACATCAGTCGTTAGGGTAGAATCTTCCTCTTCCTTTCCCTCTTAGTCTGCGTAACTATTGATTTCAGAGTAAGAATAAGCGGAAGAGGAAGATACGATGGCTTGGCCGGAGCTGAATTACGCGGACTGGAAAGATACGTGCGCGACCTTGCACATGTGGTTCCAGATTGTGGGCAAGGTCCGGCTCGTGCAAACGCCGTGGACCAATCACTCCTGGCACGTCACGCTCTATGTCACTGCGCGCGGCCTGACGACTTCGCCGATTCCGCATGGAACTGACACCTTTGAGATCCGTTTCGATTTCATCGATCACAGATTGCGCATCTTGAAAAGCGACGGTGAAGAGCGATCCATCGAACTCAAACCGCGCAGTGTCGCCGATTTCTACAAAGCGGTCATGGGCGCGCTGGACGAGCTGAAATTACCGATCAAGATCGACATCCTGCCGAATGAAATCCCGAATCCGATTCCGTTCGATCAAGATGAGCAGCATCGCTCCTATGATCCGGAATACGCCAATCGGTTCTGGCGGGTTCTGGTTCAGACCGACCGCGTGTTTAAGGAATTTCGATCGCGCTTCTGTGGCAAATGCAGCCCCGTCCATCTGTTCTGGGGCGCGCCCGATCTGGCGGTGACTCGTTTTTCCGGACGCGTCGCACCGAAACATCCGGGCGGCATTCCGCATTTGGCCGACGCGATCACGCGCGAAGCTTACTCGCAGGAAGTGAGCAGCCTCGGTTTCTGGCCCGGCGCTGAAGCGATGCCGATGGCGATTTTTTATTCCTACGCTTATCCGGAGCCGAAAGGGTTTTCAGAAGCGAAGGTGAAACCGGACGCTGCCTCCTATAATGCGCAGTTCCACGAATTCGTCTTGCCCTACGAAGCGGTCCGAACAGCGAAATCGCCCGACGCTGTTCTGCTAGAGTTCGCTCAAAGCACCTATGACGCAGCTTCGCAGCTGGGTAACTGGGACCGCGCGGCCCTCGAGGAGAAGAAACCTTCCTTGCATTCGGCGCGGCAACATTCGTAATTTGGCACGATGAGTTCTCAATGCGCGGCCGAACAGCACGCCTGGCGCCAGGTGAAAGACGGCTGGCGACCGCTTTATGGCGACGTCGATTCGATGGGTGTCGCCGTTGAATGGCATGATTTTCGGATGGCGCGGTCCTTTAATTGGGGCCGCACCTTTCATCCGCGCAGCCTCGAATTTTGTCTAAATCTTGAAGGCCACGGCGAAGTCGGCGCCGGAAAAACGAATTATGCGCCCGGAAATTCGGGCTACTACGCGATCGGCGATGAGCCGCTGCCGGCATCGCGCCGTGCCAACGATCATCACCAGTTTGCGACGCTCGAGTTTTCGCGTTCACATTTGCAAAAACAGTTCGTGGAAAACGAAGGGGATCTCGAACCGCAAATCCGCCGCGTGATTTTTGGGGACAAAGACGAAACGATTGTCGCGCCAACGCGTCCGATGTCGATCCAGCAACGCGCAGTGGTGAGTAGTTTGGCCGAGCCACCGGTTTCGAAAGCGGCCCAAGTTCTTTGGTATCAAAGCAAGGCGCTTGAACTGATGGCGCATTTCCTTTTTGAGCCGAAGGACCCTGAGTTTTTCTGCATGCGGCAAAAACGGGTGGCGCGCGAGCGGGTTGAGCGCGCGAAAGAATTGCTGGGGCGTAATTTGGCGAATCCACTCACGCTCGAAGTGCTTGGTCAGGAAGTTGGTTGCAGTCCGTTTTATCTGAGCCGGAGTTTTTCGCGCGAAGTGGGTCTGACCATTCCGCAGTATTTGCGGAAGCTGCGAATGGAACGCGCGGCCGAGTTGCTGCGGACGGGCCGTTATAATGTCACCGAAGCCGCCACCGAAGTCGGTTATTCCAGCCTGAGTCATTTTAGCAAAGCATTTTGCGAAACGATCGGCTGTTGTCCGGTGTTGTATCCGGCGGCGAAGAACGTGATTCTCGACCGTTAAGGATTTAAACCACGGATGACACGGATTTAACGGATGGCTTTCCGGACGGGGCTGAGGCAGCCATTCAAAATCTTATCCGTGTAATCCGCGGTTAACTCTGTTCTGCAATGAAAATCATCCGCGCTCTCATTTCCGTTTCCGACAAAAGCGGGATCGCCAAATTCGCGCGCACGCTCGAGCGGCAAGGTGTCGACATCATTTCGACCGGCGGAACAGCGGATTTGCTTCGAAAAGAAAAGATTCCGGTGCGCGATATCTCCAGTTTCACCGCGTTTCCCGAAGTCCTGGAAGGACGGGTCAAGACTTTGCATCCGCGCGTCCACGGCGGTTTGCTTTACAAACGCGGCAACGCCAAACACGAGGCCGAAGCGCGGGAATGCGGCTTCGAACCAATCGATTTGGTGGTGGTGAATCTTTATCCGTTCGAAAAGACGATCCAAAAACCGGACGTAACCCTCGCCGAGGCAATCGAGAACATCGACATCGGCGGGCCGTCGATGATTCGGAGCGCGGCCAAAAACTACGAATCGGTCACGGTGGTGGTCGATCCGGCCGATTACGACAGCGTTTTGGAAAATATGCGCGAGAACAATGGCGAGACCACGTTGAAACTGCGCGAGCATCTCGCGATCAAAGCTTTCATCAAGACTTCTGATTACGACCGCACCATCGGAAATTACCTGAACCGCGAGCAGATTACCGAAGCGTCGTTCTCTCTTTCGCTGCCGCTGGTAACGAAATTACGTTACGGTGAAAATCCGCATCAGAACGCCGCGCTCTACGGCGATTTCGATCGCCATTTCGAAAAACTCCACGGCAAGGAGCTTTCGTTCAACAACATCCTCGACATCAGCGCGGCCACGAACCTGATCGCGGAGTTTTCGCAGCCCACCGTCGCGATTTTAAAACACACGAATCCATGCGGCGTGGGTTCCGATGTCGATCTTCGCAAAGCCTGGGGAAAAGCGTTCGCTACCGACAAGCAGGCGCCGTTCGGAGGAATCATCGTCTGCAACCGCGCGATCGATGAGGCCTTTGCCAAAACCATCAGTGAGATTTTTTCGGAAGTGATCATCGCGCCGGATTTTGAGTCGAAGGCGCGCGCGCTCTTACAAAAGAAGAAGAATCTGCGCCTGATTCGGCTCACCGGCCCTGCGCTCGAAGCGAGACCGGCGGTCGATCTTCGTTCGGTTTGCGGCGGACTTCTCGTTCAGGATTCCGACAACGTGAGCGAAATTCCGGAGCAAGTCGTAACCAAACGCAGGCCGACGAAAAGCGAGCTTGCCGCGATGCTCTTTGGCTGGCGCGTGGTCAAGCATGTGAAGTCGAACGCAATCGTTTATGCCGCGGCTGATCGCACACTCGGCATCGGTGCCGGACAAATGTCGCGGGTCGATTCCTCGCGGATTGCGATCTGGAAAGCGGAAGAAGCGGGGCTTTCATTGAAAGGCAGCGCGATCGCAAGCGACGCGTTCTTTCCGTTCCCGGATGGTTTAATCGCGGCCGCCGACGCGGGCGCGACTTGCGCGATTCAACCGGGCGGCTCGGTCCGGGACAAGGAAGTGATCGCCGCCGCCGACGAACGCAAAATGGCGATGATCTTTACCGGCGTTCGCCATTTCCGGCACTGAGATCGATCACGGCTGAAACGTGATCGGTACCAGCACGGTCCAATCCTGGGCGCCCGGTTCTGCCCGCCATGATTGCAGGGCTTTGATCGCCGCTTGATCGAGAACAATTTGGCCGGTCGATTCGAGCGTTTGCACGTTTTTTACCAGTCCGTTCGTGCCGAACGTCACGCGAAACTTTCCGGAACCGGTGGTCGGACCTGAACGAAGCGTCCGCGCTTCGTAAGGATAACGCGGCGCCGGATTAGAAAGGACTCGCGGACGTGCGAATCGCGGGGCCGGCGTTGGCGTTGGCGACTCAACCGGGGCTGCGGCCCAACGACCGTTTCCAGCTGATTTTGCCTGCGCGAGTAACGGATCGAGGAGTCCCGTCGGCCGCAAACCGTTCTGGGCGGCGGCGGTCGCGATTCCCACCACCTCGCCCTCGGCATCAACCACCGGCGCTCCGGCGGCGTCATTCGGGACCGCTCCGCTGATTTGGAATGCGTCTTTTTTCGGATCGGATCCGAGCGCAGTGATTGTGCCGGCGGCGACGGGTTGGTCTTTGTGTTGCAACGAACTCCCGATGACCACCGCCCACGCATTCACCGCAATCGATTCGGAATTTTTGGCGAGAGGAAGAAACGGTACGCCGACTTTGGTTTCCGCCCGGAGAACGGCGAGATCGGTTTGCTGATCGTATACAAGCACGCCGGTGACGTTCCGAATTCTTCCATCCGGAGATTTGGCGACGCCATACGCTGCATCTGCAACCATCGTCCAACTGGTGACGATCAGACCATCGCGCGAAACAAAGAAAGCGTTCCCGGTGCGAAGAAGCTGGCCCTTCGCATCGAAGAGGGTGATTTCAATAATCGCCGGTGCCACCTTTTGCGCGACCTTTTGAAATTCTGGCGGAGGCGTTTGCGCCGGCGGCGTCGCCGAGACTTGGGCTACGGAGACGGACGGACTTGGCGTCGCGTTCGGAGCAACGCTTGCTGCAATGGGCGGTGGCGTCGGGGTCGGTGTCGCCAGCAACGTCGTGCCTGACGGCGGAGGATTTCGCCCGCACCAGGAATACGCCAGGACTACGAAAAGGATCAGTCCACAAACTAACGCGAGAGTGGATTGCCTCATCGGAGACTGGTCAGCATCAATTCGATCGACGCGGCATCAATGCTTCTTATCGCGCGGACGACGTTCGCCACATCCAAATGCTTAATCCGCCGGCCACAACGGCCGCGACCCCGCTTCCCCAAAGCGGAAGTTGATGCGAACCGATTTGCAAGGTGAAATGCGACATCAATAATCGCCAGATATGGACAACACCCACGAAACCGAAAATGACGCTGGCAACCCGCAGCCCAGTTCTTTGTGAGTTCATACCCACATTTTCACACGTCGATCTTCGCTTTGTCACCAAAAATGCGCTGTAGCGGCGGTCTATGACCGCCGATATCCCAGCGCGCCACCTCGTTAGGCGGCCCGAGCGCCGCGAAACGCGGCCACTTGCACGCCAATCCCAATCGCGGCCAGAGCGACAAACAGAATCGTCGCGCCGGTCTGCGGCAGCACGATCGTGTGGCAGATCAAATACGCGCCGACCACTGCCGATAGAACGATCAGCGTCCAATCGAAGAGGGAGAGCAGAAGGATCGCTCCGATGATGCCGCCGATAATGAATGTGACTCCGGGATAGTTCGCGCCCTGAACAAGGAATGCCGTGACCAGCGCGAGCGCCAGTTTGCCGCCGGCGAGAAATCCGGCAATAGCGATTGCGATTTTCTGCAGGAACATTGCGAGCAAGGCGCCGATAAATCCGAAAACCAGAGCAACGCTCAGCTGTAAAACCATCGACGGCTCGTGGACCAGATGCGGCGCGACCTCCACACCCGCGGCGAATCCGACCGCGGCTACGCAAAGCCAGAAAAGTTTTCGCCCGAAAAACAAAATCACCGCGCCGATCAGCACGCTCAGAATTGGAATCGGCAAATTCATAAACTTGTCATTTCGTTATTCATGTCATTCCGACCGAAGTGGAGGAATCTCTGACTGTTTCCGTTTTAGGAAGCGTGTCAGGCCAGAAATATTTAGAGATGTCTCCCATTCGACTCGCTGCACTCGCTCAGGGCAGGCTCCCATTAGGGCGGCTTCGCCGCTGTAAACCGGATGCAACGTCACGTTGCCGCTCGACATGACCAAGGGTAGGGGCGATTGACCTCAATCGCCCGCTCATCGTTCATACCAGGCCGCCAAATCCCGTCCCAACAGTTTCTCCAGCTCTTTGATGTCGAAATGGAAAGTGTCGATCAAGCGCGATCTCAACTGGTTGTCGATCTTGTCAGAATATTCCTGTTCGAAGACTCTCGCTCCGGGCGGAATGAATGAGGCATCGACGCCAAGAAATTCAAAGACTCGTCGAAGCGTTTTCTGATGTTCGCTGCGCAATTCTTCACTTAAAAGAATCAGGCAATTGCCTGTGCCGAAGATATTGAACAACCGCCGAACCTGATGCGCGTAGAAGCCGCGATCGATGTAGGAATAGACTCGGTGTTGCAACGGCAGCGCTTCCCGACAACGCTCCGATTCCTTTTCGATCGCTTCGGCGAAAGATAATTTCTCTTTTCCGCGCTTGGTTTCCATGTTCCAGGCCGAGAACGCGCGCTCGACCGGGTTTCGGAGTGCGAGGATCCATTTCATCTTCGGGTTGTATTTCCAGATCCGATATGGTGCCGTTTCCCAATACATGTAGATCGGGCTCGCTTCGCCAATCACCCGCTGTTTCGGCTGCGGCTGAAAATTGGCGTGATACTTTTTGTAATCAGTGTCGTCAGCCTCGCGATCGAAGAAGTGCAGCTCTTTCTTCGTCTCCGGCATGCAAATCTCCGGATGTTGCCGCAAAAACGAATCCAGCGCCGAGGTCCCGCCCTTCTGCGTCCCGCCAATTACAAAATCAACGCGCATGTTCGCCACAGATTGACACAGATTTTCACAGATTCTGCAATAGCAAGAGCGCCGTCCCTTCCTGTCATTCCGACCAAAGTGGAGGAATCTCTAACTATTTCGGTATTAGAAAACCGGATTAGCACTGAAACATCTAGAGATGTCTCGACTTCGCTCGACATGACAAAATTATTGCCGTCGACTCGCCCGGAACGTTTTTATCCAGTCCGTAAGCAAAATCATCGAGATAATGATCAAAAGAACGCCGACAAACTGCGCAGCGGGACCGTTCGTCTGCATCTCTCGAACCGTCGAACTGCCAATGTGCTTTGTCAGGATCGTAACTATTCCGAGAAGTCCACACATCACGCCTGCGATTAGCTGGCCCCAAAACTTTTTTGCGCGTTCCATCACTTCTTCATCATCGCATCGCGCTTTGGCTTGAATTCGTTCCCAGCTTTCCATTCCGGAAACTTTTCTGCGTTGGCGATTTGGTAGCCGACTTCGAATAGAAGATCGACATCTTGCACGGCGCCGGAGAGGTCCCAGTCGGGATTCACCTGATCGGTGACTTGATGATAATCTTTCGAATCGAATTCATCTGAGCGAAGCGGCCCGTGCTCGGGTCGTGACACCAGGTGTTCGCCTTTGCCGATGTAAAGCGAGGGAACGCCGACCTTTGAAAATTCGAAATTGTCCGCGCGATAAATACTTCCTTTTTCGGGACGTGCGTTTGGAATCGCTTTGCGTCCTTGCCGCTGCGCCGCCGCGGCAAGCGCATCGTCCATTGTCGAAAAGCCCCAGCTGGTGTCTTCGACGTCGCGCGCTTTGCCCCAGACGTTCATGCTGTCGATGTTGATATCGGCCAAAGTCTTCTCGAGCGGATAAAGCGGATGCTCCGCGTACCACTTCGCGCCTAACAAACCGGCTTCTTCGGCCGTCGTGCACATGAACAGAATCGAGCGCTTCGGCGCCGGATCAGCTTTGGGAAACGCGCTGGCCAATGCGATGACAGCCGCATCGCCCGACGCGTTGTCAACCGCGCCGTTAAAGATCTGGTCGCCTTGTAATTCCGGATGACGCCCGAGATGGTCCCAGTGAGCGGTGTAGATGAGGTATTCATCTTTCAATTTCGGATCGGCGCCTTCGAATTTACCAATCACATTGCGCGACTTGAATGAGCGGAGCGCTTGTTTGATGCCGATGTTCGCTTTCGCGTTCAGCGCCACCGGCCGGAATTCTTTCGTGATCGCGGATTTCTTGAGCGCATCGAAATCCTGACCGCAATCGGCGAAAAGTTTTTTGGTAACGTCGAGCGTGATCCACGATCGCGCGGAGACTGCGTCCATGTTTTTGTCCGGATTATCGAGCTCAAGATTTTCTTTCGACCAGCTCGATTTCACAACCTGCCACGGATACGCTGCCGGTTTGGTTTCGTGAATGATGATGGCCGCGGCCGCGCCTTTTTGGGCCGCGATCTCATATTTGTAGGTCCAACGGCCGTAGTAGGTCATCGCGCGCCCTTTGAACATTTTTTCGTCGAGCTTGGAAGGGTCGTTGGGATCGAGCACCGCCGGATCGTTGATCAACATCAGGATCGTTTTGCCGCGAACATCAACGCCTTTGTAATCGTCCCAGCCGTATTCGGGCGCGACGACGCCGTAGCCGACAAAGACGAGATCGGAATTGTCGATCTTGACCTCGGGCTGCAACCGCGCGGATGAGGCGACGAAGTCATCGCCGAATTTCAATTCCACCGGTGGCTTGCCCGCGACCGCGAAAACCATCCTCGGCTCGCTCTTAATTCCAGCGAGCGGGACTTCCTGAAAATAACTGCCGTCGGGATTTCCAGGCATTAGCCCGATCGCTTTGAATTGATCGGCGATGTATTTGATCGACAACTCTTCGCCTTTGGAGCCGGGCGCGCGCCCTTCAAATTCATCCGACGCCAACGTTTTGATGTGGGCGAGCAACGCGTCCGGAGTGATGACGTCGAGCGCAGGTTTCAGTTTTTCGGCGGGTTTATCGACGGCGAAGAGGGAGAATGTGATGGCGACGGCAAATGCAAAGGAGAGGCCGAGCTTTTTCATGACGGAAATATTAAGAGATGTCTCCACTTCGGTCGACATGACAAATGGGTTGTAGCGGCGCTCTATGCGCGCCGCAAGATTGCTGTGGTGGCAGGCGTCTCGCCTGCAACTTATAAATGCAGCCGGGGACGGCTGCCTCCACAGAAGAACGACGAAACTATCTGCTTTCCTGAGACGGGCCGGCGGGGGCTTTCTTTTTGTCCTGCGATGTCACGCCGATCTTCTTCAGGAATGGCTCAACCGATTGTTTGCGGCCGAGAAATTTCTCGATCGACATCGTAACGTCGCGTCCATCGCCTTGGGCGTAGATTTCGTTGCGTAATTTCATTCCAGCTTGTTTGTCGAGATAACCGTCCTTCGCTTTTTCGAAAACGGTCCCCATATCGGCGGCGATTGCGTCCGCCCAGGCGTAGCCATAGTAGCCGGCGTCGTAGCCATTCATGTGACCGAAGTAAGTCACAAAGGTTGTGCTTGGATCGATCGGCAGAAAAACTTTCTCGAGGATCGGGTTCGAGATGGCGACGCAATCCCATTCCGCATTCTCCGGATGCGCGTCATGCATCGCGAGATCGAGCGAAGCGAAGGCAAATTGCCGCCGATAAAAAACAGCTGCGGTCGCTTTTTTCGCGTCGTTCATTTTTTGAATCGTCTCGGCCGGAATTTTCTTGGACGGATCGCGATAGTCGGCGGCGAAAGTGTCGAGCACTTTCTTGTTCCAGACCCAGTTCTGCAGCATTTGGGACGGCGCTTCGACGAAATCACCGGGGACATGAGTGCCGGCAAAGCGGCCATACTTCGCGCGGGTGGTGATTTCGTGGAGGCAATGGCCGAATTCGTGGAAGAGCGTTTCTACATTCGAATGTGTCATGAGTGAAGGTTTGTCCGCGCTCGGCGGCGGAAAATTGCAAAGTAACGCCGCGACTGGCCGCTGATATTTTCCGTCGGGAAGCTGTTTCCCGCTGATGATTCCAAATTCCGCGAAGTGATTGAATTTTCCTTCGCGTGGAAACATGTCGAGATAGAACATGCCAAGCGGCTCGCCAGTCGCCGCATCAGTGACCATGTAAAACTGCAAATCGTCGATCCATTTGGAAGGCGCCGCGATCTTTTCAAACTTCAAACCGAAGATGCTCTGGTAAATGTTAAACATCCCCTCCAGCACTTTTTGGAACGGGAAAAAGTCGCGAAGCGCTTCCTTGTCCACCGCATATTTCTGTTTCACGAGCTGGTTATCGTAATAACGCCAATCCCAGACACCGATCACGGCCTTCGGATCGTGCGTGTCGGTCGCTTTCATTTTTTGGATCTCAGCAACTTCGGCGGCGAACTTCGGCTGAATGCCGCTAACCAGATCGTCGATGTATTTCTTCGCGCCGGCGCCGCTCTTGGCCATTTTGATCTCGGTCTGGTAGTCGTCCCATGACTTGTAGCCGAGCCGGAGCGCAATCTTATTCCGGAGCGCGATCATTTGATTGAGCACGGTGCGGTTGGTGTCTTTCGCGAGCGAATCGTGAATCACGTAAAGTTTTTTTCGGGTCGCTTCGCTTTTCGCGTTCTCTTCGACGGTGACGAAATGCCAGGTCACGTTTGCCAGCACCGTGTAAGCGTCGTCGCCGGTCTTGACGCCGGGCGAGGCAAAGAAACTTTCCGGGACGCCATCAAGCTCGGCTTTGCTAAAGACGACCGGCGATTTCACGTTGACGATGTTGGTGTCGAAATCAGTGCCGAGCTTCGACAAATCCTTTCGCAACTGTTCAACTTCCTTGCGTTTGTCCGGCGGCAACTCGAGACCGGCGCGGCGATAATCGCGCATGGTTTCGTCGAAAAGTTTTTTGTCTTCGCCTGAAAGATTCGGCTTGGTATCGGCGAAGGCTTTCAGCGCCTTATAAACGTCCTCGCGGTAATCGATGCCAACGGCCCAATCCTGGAATTCTTTGACCGCGTTCTCGGCCGCCGCGCGCATTTTCTCGTTCGTGTTGCTCTCTTTGATGACCACCGCCTTGTTGGCGGCCAGGCTCGCCTGATAGGTCAGATCGTCGAGGGCGACCATCGTGTTCTTGAATGTGATCTTGCTCGGGTCCTGCGCTCCGATTTGATCGAGCGCCTTGTTCGCGGTCGCGATCGCGTTCTTCATCGCGGCATCGACCGCTTCGGGTGTTTGTTCCCAATCCGGAATGGTAAGAACAGCATTTGATTTCGCGGCAGCGGCGCGAAAATCATCCACCGTTTTCAAATTCTCGGCGCGAAGAGAAAGAGCAAGAAACAGAAACAGAAGGAAGCGGAAGGTTTTCATAAAATTGTGTTCAGACAGAAGCGGCCACAGATTTACACAGATTTTCACGGATAACAGACGGAATTTTGCTGAATCTGAGTCTTATCTGTGTTCATCTGTGGCGAATGGTCGAGAAATTTCTGCTCGCGTTCATCCCGGTTTTTGTGGCGATCGACCCGATCGGGTTGGTCGCGATTTTCATGGGTCTCGGCACGAGCGCATCGAGCGAACATAGGAAACGCCAGGCGTATCTCGGTCTCCTAACCGGACTGCTTATTTCGGTCGGTTTTATTTTTCTCGGCAAAATTATTTTTAAAGCGCTGGGCATTACCGTGGCCGACTTCCAAGTCGCCGGGGGACTCATTCTGCTCGTGCTCGCAGTGCGCGAGCTGGTCGGCTTTGGCCCGCAGGATCGTGGCGGCAGCAATGAGTTCGGAGTTGTGCCGCTCGGAATGCCGTTGATCGCGGGGCCAGCGTTGCTGACCGCACTTTTGATTCTGGTCGATTCCGTTGGGCTGGTGTTTACGGTTGCCTCGTTACTCGTGAATCTCGCGCTAGTCGCGGTGGCGCTCTGCAACGCCGACCGATTCGCGCGCTTGATGGGAGCGCAGGGTCTGCGTGGCGTGTCGAAAATTATCGCCCTCCTGCTGGCGGCGATCGCAATCAGTCTGATCCGCCGCGGCTGGCAAACACAGTAAGCTTGGCCGCCAACGTGTTGTTCGGCGGATAAGCGCTCGCGAGATGCTCGATTAGGGGTGCTGCGTCCCGGGCATTGCCCGTTTCAGCTCGGCATCTTTATCGCCAGCTTGGTAACGCCGATTCAGTTCGGCTTCGATCGCGTAGATCTCCTTTTGCTGGTCGGATTCGCCCTCGCCCGAGTGGTGAATGAACACCGGGCGACCGTGCCGGTCCTGCCGTTGCGGAATCTGGCGGTAGAGATCAAGCCGACGCTGCTGGAGCTGGGCGGTCGCCCATTTACGAAACGGCGAGTTTGGCGGCGAATAATATGCCGGTCCGGTGCGTGGGCCTAACGCCGCGGCGGCGGTCCCGTCGCTCGTTTGAGCGTTGGCGGAGCTGATCAGACCGACGGCAAGTAGAACTGCCATTAATGTTTTCATGATGTTTATATTAGGTTCGTTTCTTGTAAGGCAAAAAGGTTCAAATATTCAACCACGGGCGGCACCCTACGTTGCGGAAGATTTGCTCGCTTTTGCAGCACATTTGGCTCTAGTTTGTGAAACCGCCATCGGGTTGACACGCCTCGGAGCGTTGTTACTTTCCACGCCCTTATGAGATTTCCGCTCGCTTTAACAACCAAAATCGCTGCCTATATCATCGGGCAGAAGCTGCGCGGCACGAAGAAATTTGCCACGGTGTTGCAGTTGGAACCGCTCCATACTTGCAACCTGACCTGCACCGGCTGCGGCCGGATTCGCGAATATTCCACTTCCCTAAAAGACATCCTGCCGTTGGAAGATTGCCTCGCGGCGGCCGAGGAATGCAACGCGCCAATGGTGTCCATCTGTGGCGGCGAACCGCTGATTTATCCGCAGATCGAGGCTCTCGTGGAGGGATTGCTCGAGCAGAAGCGCATCATTTACATCTGCACCAACGCCATGTTCATGCGCAAAAAGATGCGCGAATGGATGAAGGCGGAATACCGGAAAGCGGATACCGGAAAGCGGAAAGATATCGATGGCAAGATCGACGCTTTGTTAGGCCAGGGATTGCTTTCAGAAAAAGACGCCGTTGCTATCCGCGATCCGAAATCCGAAATCCCACCATCGCCCCGAGCAGGTGGATGTATTGGAACGTCCACCTCGATGGACTCGAGCGGATTCATGATCTGATCGTCGAGCGCGAGGGCGTGTTCAAGGAATGCATTCTTGCGATCAAGATGGCGAAGATCCTCGGCTATCAGGTCGCGACCAATACGACGATCTACAAGGAGACCGACATGAAAGAGGTCGAACAAATGTTCGATTATCTTTCCGATCTCGGCGTGGACGGCCACACCATTTCGCCCGGCTACGAGTACGACGCGGCCAAGAAGGACATGATCAAGCGGCTGAATTTGCAGCCGGAAAATTTCTTCCTCACGCGCAAAATGACGGTCGAGAAGTTCAGCAAGATCGAGGAATGGATGCAGCGTTACACATTGTTCGGCACGCCGATTTATTTCGAATTTCTGGCCGGCCATCGCGACCTGACCTGTTCGGCATGGGCGATTCCGACCCGAAACATTCGCGGTTGGAAAGGCCCCTGCTACTTGATGACCGACGCGCATTATTCGAGCTACTCCGAATTGCTGGAGAAGGTCCAGTGGGACAAATACGGCGTGGTTGACGGCGTCGCGCGCGATTCGCGTTGCGAGAATTGCATGGTGCACTGCGGGTATGAGCCGACGGCGAGTCTAGGGCTGCAGGCGCAGCGCGGCGATACCTGGAAGACGATCAAATTTAATTTCGGACCGAAACCAAAACCCACCGGACGTGGCAGCGAAACTCTCGCCTTCAACGGCGTGAGCTCTGGAAACGGCCACAAAACCGGTAAGAACGCTGAAATCACGGCGGCGCAAGCGTCGTAGGATCGATCCGCCTTCGTCGTGACTACGGCGTGACAAGCAGTCGTCCGATAGGCAAAATCTAAATTCTCAATGAGTTCGTCACGAAACGTCATCGCATTGCCAAGCGCAGCTCCGGAGCGGGCTGAACCCTATTTGGCGGCCGATGCCGAGATCTCAGACGCGATCGCGCGAGCGCAGCAAAATCTTTTGCGTCAACAACGGTCGGACGGTCATTGGTGCGGCGAATTATTGGTCGATAGCACGCTGTGCTCCGATTTCGTCCTCTTCATGCATTGGTTGGGCGAGATCGACGTTTCGCTTCAGGAACGCTGCGCCCGTCACATTTTGAAACGGCAATTGCCCGACGGCGGTTGGAACATTTATTTCGGGGGCCCCAGTGAGATCAACGCGTCGGTCAAAGGCTACTTCGCGCTTAAGCTGGCCGGTTATTCGACCGATCTGCCGTTCATGCGCAAAGCGCGCGAGAACATTCTGCGGCTGGGCGGCATTCCGCGGATGAACACCTTCAGCAAGCTTTACCTCGCGCTGCTCGGCCAATTTCCGTGGAAATATCTCCCGACCATTCCGGTGGAAATGATATTGCTGCCGAGCTGGGCGCCGTTTCACATCTACAAGATGTCGTCCTGGAGCCGGGCGATGCTAATTCCGCTCGCCATCATCAATCATTTCAAACCGACGCGCTCGTTGTCCGGCAACAAACAATTGCACGAACTTTATCCACTCGGCACCGAGCAAGGCGATTTACGGTTGCCGCGGAGCGAACGCTTTTGGACCTGGCGCAATTTTTTCCTCCGCCTGAACGATGTCTTGAAAATTTTGCACCCGCTGCGGTTCCGTCCGATGCGGAAACGCGCGCTTGAAGAAGCGGAACGCTGGATGTTGGAACGAATCGGGCAGGGGAGCGATGGGCTGGCTGCAGTTTATCCGGCGATGCTGAATTGTCTGATTGCGCTGCGCGTTCTTGGCTATTCGAAGGAACACCCGGCTTATAAAAAAGCCGCGCAAGATTTCGCCGGCTTGTTCGTTGATGATCCGGACGATTTCCGGATCCAACCGTGTCTCTCGCCGGTTTGGGACACGGCGATCAATTTGATCTCGCTGGCGGAATCGGGTTTGCCGGCGGATGACCCCGCTCTCCGGCGAGCTGCGAAATGGCTTCTCGACAAGGAAGTCCGGATCCGTGGGGATTGGGCGTTCAACAATTCACATCCCGAAGCGAGCGGCTGGGCGTTTGAATACAACAACGTTTATTATCCTGACGTGGACGACACGGCGATGGTGTTGATGGCGTTGCGACTCGTTAGGCCGGAAGATGGTTCGGGACTCGAGAACGCTTTTCGGCGCGCGCTTGATTGGCAACTTAGTTTTCAATGTCGCGACGGCGGCTGGGCTGCGTTTGATAAAAATGTCACGACGCCGTGGCTCGAAGACATGCCGTTCGCAGATCACAACGCGATTCTCGATCCAACTTGCAGCGATCTCACCGCGCGCACCCTGGAATTGCTCGGCTACATCGATTTCAATCCGAAAGCGCGTTGCGTCCGCGATGCAATCCATTATCTGATCGAAACCCAGGAAGCGGATGGCTCGTGGTACGGGCGCTGGGGCGTGAATTACATTTATGGAACGTGGCAGGTGCTGCGCGGGTTACGCGCCATCGGACACGATATGACTCAGGATTGGATCCTGCGCGGGCGCGATTGGCTCGAGAGCTGTCAAAATGACGACGGCGGCTGGGGCGAAACATGCGCGACCTACGAGAATGCCGCCACGAAAGGAATCGGTGCAAGCACGGCGTCGCAAACCGCCTGGGCGATTATGGGAATTTGCGCATGCGGCGATCTTGGTCGCCCGAGCATTCAGCGCGGTCTGCGTTTTCTTTTGAGCTCGCAGAAATCGGACGGGTCGTGGAACGAGCCCGAAATTACCGGGACCGGATTTCCGGGCGTCTTTTATCTCAAATACGACATGTATCGGCAAAATTTCCCGCTCCTCGCACTCGCGACCTACGTGAATTACCGAAAAGGGTTCATCACGCAGCCGGGATTTTATCAGGCCAAATGATTGGAGGGCGCCGCGCTGTCGGCGCCTCGATATTTGGGACACGACGGCGCGTGTTTCTCCGAGCTTCGCCGACGATTGACCGCCTTTACTCGCGGCCTAACGTGTTTGTATGGCTTACGAATTACCGAAATTACCTTACGATTACAACGCGCTCGAGCCACACATCGACGCGCGGACGATGGAGATCCATCACACCAAGCATCACCAGGCTTACATCATCAACGTGAACAACGCGATCAAAGGCAAAGCCGATCTCGAAAGCAAATCGGTCGAAGATTTGATCAAGAATTTGAACGCGGTGCCGGAAGACATTCGCACGGTCGTGCGCAACAACGGCGGCGGTCACGCCAATCACTCGTTCTTCTGGAAAATCATGGGCCCGAAGGCGGGCGGCGAGCCGAAGGGCAAACTCGCCGACGACATCAAATCGACTTTTGGCGGGTTCGATCAGTTCAAAGAAAAATTCGCCGCTGCGGGTGTCGGACGTTTCGGCAGCGGCTGGGCGTGGTTGATCAAAAACAAGGGCGGCAAATTGGAAATCATCTCAACGCCGAACCAGGACAGCCCGTTGATGGACGGCAACACGCCGATCCTCGGTGTTGATGTTTGGGAACACGCTTACTATCTCAATTACCAAAACCGCCGGCCCGATTACATCAAGGCTTGGTGGAACGTGGTTAATTGGGACGCTGTAGCCAAGAATTACTAGCCGCTACAGCGTGGCGTGGCCTATTTAAACGAAAACTATCTAAAGCTTCAGGCCGGTTATCTCTTTCCGGAGATCGCGCGGCGGGTCCGCGAGTTCTGCGAAAAGGATCCGAAAGCGGCCGAGCGTTTGATCCGTTGCGGGATCGGCGACGTGACCGAACCGCTTCCGCGCGCAGCGATCGAAGCAATGAAGCGCGCGGTTGATGAACTTGGACACCGTGAAACCTTTCACGGTTACGGACCGGAGCAGGGTTACGAGTTCCTAAGATCGGCAATCGCAAAGAAAGATTATCGCGAGCGCAAGATCGACATCGCCGACGACGAGATCTTTGTTTCGGAAGGCTCGAAGTCGGACTGCGGTTATATCCTCGACGTTCTCGGCGACCAAAACAAAATCGCGATCACCGATCCGGTTTATCCTGTTTACGTCGACACCAATGTGATGGCCGGTCACACCGGCGCGGCGCGAAAAGACGGGAGTTACGAAGGCGTCGTTTATCTGCCCTGCACGGCTGAAAACAATTTCGTTCCGGCGCCACCGAAGGAACATGTCGATCTCGTTTATCTTTGTTTTCCCAACAATCCGACTGGCGCGGTGGCGACTCGCGAACAACTTGCCGGCTGGATCGATTATGCCCGTCAGCACGATGCGCTGATTTTGTTCGACGCCGCTTACGAGGCTTACGTTTCCGATCCCAAAATTCCGCATTCGATATTTGAGATCGAGGGCGGGCGCGAATGCGCCGTTGAGTTCCGAAGTTTTTCCAAGATCGGGGGCTTTACCGGCGTGCGGTGTGGTTTCACGGTGATGCCGAAGACGTTGCTCGCTCGCACCGAGTCCGGAAAAAAATTGCCGCTCCATCCGCTTTGGCACCGGCGTTGGAGCACGAAAGCGAACAGTGTGAGTTACCCGGTGCAACGCGGCGCGGAAGCGTTGTACTCAGATGAAGGCCGCAAGCAATGTCGCGAGTTGGTCGAGCATTACATGGGCAACGCAAAAATCCTGCGAGACGCCTGCAAAGGAATTGGACTTCAGGTCTTCGGTGGCGCAAACGCGCCTTACATTTGGGTCAAAACGCCGACTGGCCTAACGAGCTGGGAGTTGTTCGATCGGATGTTGCGCGAAATAAACGTGGTCGTGACGCCCGGCGCCGGATTCGGGGCGCAGGGTGAAGGTTACTTTCGGATTTCGGCTTTCAACAGCCGCGAGAACGCCGAAGAGGTTGCGCGCAGACTGAAAAAGCTCAAGTAAGATCGACATCTTTTCGTTGCGATCTACGTGAGGCGCGTAACATTGCGACTTTGGGAAAGAAGTCCGCGTGGCCGAAGAAAAACAAAATCTGCTCCAGCTTTACCGCTTTTGTTTCCTAATGCTGGCGGATGCGGCGAAAGCCCAGGAAGTTTTTCACGCTACTATCCGCGAAGCTGCCCAGCTGGCTGCCAGTAGCGAAGCACCGCGCGATCGGCTCTGGTTTTTTCGCAACGCGCGTTGGCGCTGTCTCGAAGCGGGCGAACAAGGTTTGCAGGCCGAAGATGTCGATCTTGAGCAGGACGAGCTCGCCGACTGGGCGCCGTCGCAAATCGAAAAGCTCGAGCCTCAGCAATTCGCGGTCTGGATTGCCGGGGCACCCGATCCGCAGCGGACCGCGCTCGCACTTTTTTATCTCGACGAATTTGATTATCGCGACTTGCTCTCGGTGACCGAATTGAAGCCGCCGGAGTTGTCGAAATTGCTCTGCGACGGCCGGCGCCAATTTCAAGCGTGGCTGGACGCGACTTTTCCTGCGACCCAAACATGAGTGCAGTCCAACTTTCGCGGAAAGACAAAATGCTGGTGCATTGCGCGCCGATTCGGGAGGAGCGAGTGGATGATCGCGCGCTACGCACGGCTCTGCATCACGCGCGCAAGACCGAAGCATTTGCGCTTCAACAAAATTTCGACAAAGCGGCAGCGGCGTTAGTTCAAGCAATTCCAATCCCGCAGGAAATTACCGAATGGATTCCGCCCGACACGTTCATCGCGCCAACGCGCCGGCCTTGGAAAAAATATGCGCAAAACCCGGCGTTTCTCGCGACCGGCATCGCGGTGTTGGTCATTGCCATCATTGGGATTTTTCAACTGGTGGACCGATGGAACCGCTTTCCGGGCGAACCGACCGCGCGTCGGTTGCTGACCACAGCGAGTTCCACTCACGCGATGATGCTCGATCCGGTGAAAACAGATGCCGGCGCGATTGGCGATTTCCTTTTCATGAAACACCGGCTCGTCCATTACGATGTGCCGCCCGAATTCGCGGAGTTGAAAACACTTGGCTGTCGCGTGTTTGACGATGAGGAAGGGCAACGCGTCGCTCAGGTCTGGGCGGTGGAAAAGAAAATGCAGTTTTTCCTTTTTCCGGCCGAGCGCGATCCGAAAACCGGGAAAGCGCGGGAGTTTTCCGGTTGGCGCTCCATCGAACAGGAGCGCTGGGCGGGCGTAGTGAAAGAGGACAAAGGTGTTTGCTTCATGGCTGCAGTCCGCGGAAGCGCCAAAGATCTCGCGCCCTATATTTCCAAACCGAAAGGTTAGATCGACCTGTCGCCACTGCATTGACAGCGGCGCGGTGCGATTGAACTTTGTCGCCGCTTGAAGCCAGGGTAGCTCAGCGGTAGAGCAGGGGACTCATAAGCCCTTGGTCGGGAGTTCAATTCTCCCCCCTGGCATTTTCCTGTCTCGCTGTGATGAATGACAAAAACGTCCTCGAAAAGTTTTTCGGGCGCGGAAATTCGTATTGGCTGACCCGCTTCGTTATTCTCCGGCTGCTCGGATTTGTGTACACGATCGCGTTTCTCGTCGCGGCCCGACAACTGGTGCCATTGATCGGCCGAAATGGTCTGACCCCGGCGCATGATTTCCTTTACAACATTCATTCGCAACTCGGCTCGCGCACCGAAGGAATGTTGGAGCTGCCGACATTGTTCTGGTTCGGTTGTACCGACCTGGGGATGTCGATCTTCGCCTGGGTTGGGTTCGCGCTGTCGCTGATCGTTCTGGCCGGTTACGCCAACGCAATTCTTCTCGCAGTCCTGTGGGCGATGTACATGTCGATCGTCCACGTCGGGCAAATTTGGTACGGGTACGGTTGGGAAATTCAACTCCTCGAAACCGGATTCTTATCGATCTTTCTCTGTCCGTTGCTAGATGGGCGGCCGTTTCCGAAATCCCGGCCGCCGATTTTAGTGATCTGGCTTTTTCGCTGGCTCGGTTTTCGGATCATGGTCGGCGCAGGGCTGATTAAATTGCGCGGCGACGAGTGCTGGCGCGATCTGACTTGCATGTTTTATCACTACGAAACTCAGCCGATCCCGAACCCGATCAGCCGTTATCTTCATTTCGCGCCGCATTGGTTTCATAAACTGGAAACACTTTGGAACCATTTTGTCGAGCTGGTCGTGCCGTGGTTTTCGTTCGGACCACGCACCGCACGTCACATTGCGGGCGTGTTGCTGGTTGCGTTTCAACTCTTTCTCATCATCAGCGGTAATCTTTCATTCCTGAACTACCTCACCATCATTCCATTTCTCGCCTGTTTTGATGACACGTTGTTGCGCCACGTTTTACCGAAACGGTTGGTCAAACGCGCAGAGCGTGCTGCTCAGGAATCGCAACCTTCGCAATCCATTAACGTTGTCTCAGCCGCGTTGGCGATCCTGATTGCCTATTTAAGCCTCGATCCGGTGCTCAACCTCGTCTCGCGCCGCCAAATGATGAATACGGCGTTCAACAGGCTTGATCTGATTAACACCTACGGCGCATTCGGCGTCGTCGGGCGTGAGCGCAACGAGATTATTTTTGAAGGAACCGATGACGCGATTATTACCGGCGACACCAAATGGAAAGAATATGAATTTGTAGCGAAACCGGGCGATCCGAACCGGGCTCCGGCGTTTATTGCGCCGTATCAACCGCGGATCGACTGGCAAATCTGGTTCGCGGCCATGGCTTCGCCCGCCGATTACCCGTGGACATTTCATTTTGTCTGGAAACTTTTGCACAACGATCGGGATACATTGTCCCTCCTGGCCGGCAATCCATTTCCGGATAAGCCGCCGCGTTACATTCGCGCCCGGCTTTATCGGTGTCAGTTCGCGCCGCTCGGCGAGAAAATCTGGTGGAAACGCGAATTGATTGGCGAATGGCTGCCTGCGCTCTCAGCTGAAAATGAACGCCTGCGCGGAATCATGGGCGCCAAGCACTGGCTCGACTACGGCGATTCGCACTAGAGTCCGCGCTCTTTCAGACGCGTGACTGTTTCGCGCATCATCCGATAACCGAAGTGGCCTTGCGGCACGCGGAGTAATTCGGAGCCGCGCCATTTTTGTTGGATCGCGTCGATGTCTGTCGATCGCGCGATCAAATCGAAATCGCCCGAGACAAAGAGAACCCGCGCCGGATCGCACACCGGCACGTTGTGCAACGGCGAGCTAAGATGAAAATGCCGCGCCACGAGTTCGGGCGCGATCTTCGCGCGACGCAGCTCTCGTCGCATGAATGCCGTTCCGGGATTTTGCCAAATAGCATGTTCGACATTCACGATCGGCGCCATCAGCGCAACGAAGCGTAAATCGCGCTCGACCATGGCGAGTAATGCGCCAATCCACCCGCCGTAGCTTGTCCCGAGAATTCCGATTTCGTTGCAACCGTGTTCGCGCAAGGCCCCGATGAGTTGGCGCAGTTCGATGACGCCCTGACGCAAGCCTTCGGCGTTTCGAATTAAATCCGCCGTGATTGCAAGCTCGCCATTCCAGTGACCCGGCGGAACACGCGAGTAATGATACGGCAGATGAACAAAGCACGCGTTCCATCCCAGCTCGTTGAATCGGGCGGCCCATCGGCGATAACCGATATGCGTCGCCGACATCAACGCGTGAAGCATGATCACAGTCGGCGCAGTTTTCCCGCGGACGCACGGGAAGAAATCGGCGCGCGCAACGTTGTTCTGCGGAAATCTGGTTTCGATCGGGCTGCGCCAGGTCACCGAAGTGCCGTTGCGCTCTTCAATCGCGCGGGCAAGATCGACATCTTGCCGCACGGCATAATATTCGGACGGCGTCAGGTTCTCGCATTCGACGACGTAACGCTCCATGTCCTCCGCGCTTCCGCCGTTTAAGCGATGACGCGATTGCACGAAGTTCATCGACACGCACATGGCGAAGTCGACTACCGACGCAGTTGCGCGATGGAACGGGCGACCAGGAATTTTCGGATGCGAGCGCATGCGCACGCGTGGCGGATGCGGTAGATCGTCGCTCGTCAGTTGAAACTTTTCCCGCTGCTCCGCGTAGAGTCGCTGGAACGCAGCGGTGAGCTCTTGTTCAATCCGTTCACGCGCGACTGATTTCTCCAATTCGGGAAAATGCGAAATCGCCCGGCCGAAAGCGATCCAGATCGGCGTCCGCCGAAGCGGTAACCAATTTCTTTTCGCGTAGAGACGGTCGCTTCCGAGAATCACGCACGGCACGATCGGAACGCCGGCCATGTGCGCCAGAGTCGAGGCTCCGGCTCGCGATGGCGCGCCTTCGAGCAGCGAACGCGCGCCGTCGCGAATGCCGCCTTCCGGAAACACGCCGACGATGCGGCCCTTTTTCAACCGCTCGATTGCGATTCGAATCGTCTTGCGATCGGCGCGATCACGCGCGGCTGGAAAGGCGTCCACCGCCCGCAAAAAATGTCCGAGGCCCGGAACCGGGAAAAATTCGGCCATTGCCATCCAGTCGATCTTTCGCCGGGTCACGGATGAGATAATGGGCGGATCGAAATGACTGATGTGATTTGAAGCGAGCAGAAATCCCCCAGCGCGATTGGCGTGTTCACAGCCGACGACATAAATGCGCGCTGAGTAACCGAAGAGCAGCTTCATGGACAGCGATGCCGCGCGGTTGGAAACTAAGTGAAACCATGAATGCATTTGAAGGGTGGTGGATCGGCCGCTCCGCGGGCGATGATAATCAATTTGCGGCTTTGCCGCCATTTGTAACATCGAGCGACGGAGCGCTCGATCCACCTTGTACCCCGACTTCCTGACATTTTTTCAGGTCGAGTTTGCCAGAGGCCAGGACAGGAATCGAATCCACCCGACAAACTTTTTTCGGGATCCACAGATTGGGGACGCCGGCTTCGCGGAGTTTGTCACGCAACTGGGTAAGATCGACATCTACCGCGCTGAGGACAATGAGCGCTTCGCCTTTGGCTTCGTCCTGGACTCCGACGATCGCGATCAGGCGTTCGTCTTTCCCGGAGAATCCCAGCAACTCGATGATCTTTTGTTCGACACCTTCATGCGGCACCATTTCGCCGCCGATCTTTGAGAAACGCGAAAGCCGGCCTTCGATGTAAAGAAATCCATCTTCATCGAACCGGCCGATGTCGCCGGTTTTGAACCAGCCATCCTGCAAAACATCCGCCGTGCGTTTTTCATCATGCAAATAACCTTCGAAAATATTTACGCCTCGGAACCAGACCATTCCGGTTTCATGGAGCGAAAGTTTTCGACCGGCCTCCGGTTCGCGAATTTCGGCGGCGATTCCGGGCGCCATTTTGCCGACCGATCCCAGACGACTCGATGGCTGCACTTGCTGGCCCGGTTTGGTCGGTTGCGGGTCGGGCAGGTTCACGCTCACAACCGGCGAAGTCTCGGTCAGTCCGTATCCTTCAAACACTCGTTGATGAAATCGCTCTTCGAATGCTTTCGCCAAATCGAGCGGAAGTTTTTCTGCGCCAGTGATGACAAGCCGCAAACTACAAAGTTGCTGCGGCTCCGCTTTGCGTAAATAACCGCGGAGAAAAGTTGGCGTCGCCAATAGTAACGTCAGTTTGTATTTCTCGATCAGCGCGGCGTTCTTCGTCACCTCAAGTGGATTCGGATAGGTAACGATGCGGATGCCTTCGATCAACGGATACCAAAGCGTGACGGTCGATCCGAAGCTGTGAAAAAACGGCAGTGAAGCCAGAATCGCATCTTCCTTTTTCGCATCGAGAAGCTCGCGAAATTGAGAGACGTTACTGACGATATTGCGATGAGAGAGAACCACACCTTTGGGTTCTCCGGAGCTGCCGCTGGTAAAGAGCACGACGGCTTCATCATGTCCGCCGCGTTTCGGAACTTGTAAAAATCGCAGAAGCAGGCGCGTCGGGGCGAAGATCGCCATCATCCACCAAAACAGAATTCGCGATTTTAGCCGGGGCATTAACTCGTCCAATTTCAGGACCCGCTCGGGCCATGGAAAATCTTTCACGCGTTCGATGAACGGCGTGGCCGAGATCGCAACGCGTAACTCGGCACGTTTGCATGCCGACTCGTTCGCGCTGCGGCCAGCGGTGAAATTCAAATCGACCGCGACTTTTCCGGCAAGGGTGACGGCAAGATTTGCAACCATCGAGCCTTTGCCGGCAGGCAAAACGATCGCAATTCGTTTATCGGGAAATTCTTTTCGCAGAAGACGACTCAGCGCGGCGGCCGCTCCGAGCAATTTGGCGCGGCTCAATTCGCTGTTATCGATCCCGTCGATGACCGCGGTTGAGAAACGCCGCTGTTTCAATCCGCGCACGCATTCCTCGGCCAGATGTCGATCTAACGAAGGTCGCCGGCTGTAGCAGAGCTCACCGAGCTTGAGCAACTCTTGGCGCACGGTCGCGATGTCAGCGGCCTTTGCCTCAAGCGGTTTGCCGAATGCAACGCTGACACGATATGGAATTTCCTTCGGCCATTTAGTGAAGAACTTTCCTCCTTGAAATGAAAAGATTGAACCCCAAAGGCGATCGAGCCAAACCGGGACGACGGTCGCGTTCGCGTGTTGGGCAATCAATTCGTAGCCGCGACGGAGCCGCAACAATGTCCCGGATCGTGTGAGTTGGCCTTCGGGAAAAAGACAAACGATCTCGCCGGCGGCGAGTTGTTCGGTCGCAGCGCGAATTGCCGAACGCGAATGGCGGACGTCGATTGGAATGCAGCCGACAGCGCGCATGACGGCGCGGAGCATGGGCTTCTGATAAAATTCTTGATCGACGATGTAACGAATGGGGCGGGGGCATGCGAATTGGAGGACGAGGGCGTCGACCCAGGTGATGTGATTGGGCAAAAGGAGGAAGCCGCCTTCCGGCAAATGCTCAAGGCCGAGCGGCTGGACGCGATAGAAGAGTCTGACAAGCGGCCGCCCAATAAAATGGAGCGCGCGCTCACCGGCGGTCATGTGAGGCATCGTTTATTACGTTTATTATTTACAACTAGCCTGCGGCCATCTATCTGCCAATCGACAAGTAGTGATGGAAACAAACGACCGTCGTTCCCCCGGCGCCCAGACCGCACTCGCGCTATTACTCGCGATTAATCTTTTCAATTATATCGATCGGCAGGTTCTGGCCGCAGTTGAGCCCCAAATACGAGAAACATTCTTTGCGACAAGCGATCGCAATGCGATGGCGATTACGGGGGTATTGGGGACGGCGTTTCTTGTCACTTATATGCTGGCGGCGCCGGCTTTGGGTTGGCTCTCGGATCGGTTCTCTCGCTGGATCATCATTGGTTCGGCGGTAATTCTTTGGAGTTTAGCAAGTGGGGCGTCGGGTTTGGCTGCGACATTCGGCGCCCTCTTGATCACCCGCGTCTTTGTTGGAATCGGCGAGGGTGGTTATGGACCGGCCGCGCCCACAGTGCTGGCCGATCTTTTTCCGCTGCAAACTCGCGGGCGCGTGATGGCTGTCTTTTGCGCGGCGATTCCGGTGGGGAGCGCTCTCGGCTACGTTCTCGGCGGTTGGATTAGCGAACATCTGGGATGGCGCTGGGCTTTCTATCTGGTTACTCCGCCCGGACTGTTGCTCGGGCTATTCTGTTTCACCCAGCGCGACCCGCGGACGCGCGCTGGGACGCGGCCGGAGCGGCGCGGTGCCAGTCTGGAAGATTACATCGCGCTCATTCGGACGCGATCTTACACACTCAATTGTATCGCCCAAACTGCGCTTACTTTTGCCATTGGTGGAATCGGGTTTTGGGTTGCAGCGTATTTGAAATTTCGCGGCCAGCCGGCTTCAGCTACGAAATTTTTCGGGGTGATTATTGTGGTAGCAGGATTGACGTCCACGTTGCTGGGCGGCTGGCTCGGAGACCGTTTCCGAAAGCGTTGGCCAGGTTCCTATTTTCTCGTTTCAGCGCTGGGAATGGTCATCGCATTTCCGCTGTTTGTGGTGTTCCTGTTTACACCGTTTCCGGCCGCGTGGTTTCTGATGTTTGCCTCGGTCTTTTTCATGTTCTTGAATACCGGCCCGTCAAACACCGCGCTCGCGAACGTTACGCTTCCCAAAGTAAGAGCGTCCGCTTTTGCTCTCAATATTCTGATCATTCACCTCTTTGGCGATGCGGCAGCGTTTCCGACGATTGGCTTTATCGCCGGCCACACGAACATGACTATCGCCTTTCTTTTCGTTTCCGTGGTGATGTTGATCGGTGCCGTGGCGTGGTTTGTTGGAATAAAATATCTGCCCGGAGACACGGCACGGGTCGAAGCAGCGAGCGTTTGACGTCGATCTAAAGAAAAGCGGGAATGCCTTTTGGGCATTCCCGCTTTTGCAAATGCGACCCGATCGGATCGCTCAATGATTATTCTTGTTCTCCGCCAGGTGTTGGGGCGGTTTCGGTGGTGTCTTCAGCGCTGCTCTTCTTGTGCTTTTTGGCAGAAGGGCTTGCCGAAGATTCAGCTGACGACTCCGCGCTGGTGGATTTCTCTATGCTTGTCGCTTTCTCGCCGCTGGTAGATTTCTTTGAACTCTTGGTGCTCGAGCTGGACGGACTGCCGGTCGCGTCGGCCGCGGCCCCAGTCTTAGAACTTGCACTGCGTGTTGCCTTAGTAGGCGAAGCGCTTGCGCTCGCAGCTGCCGAAGCCGTGGCCGCTGCAGTCGCTGATGCAGTCGCACTCGGTGAAGCGCTTGCCGAAGCGGATGCGCTCGGTGAAGCACTTGCCATTGGCGATGCGCTCATGCCCGCCGTTGCGCTTGGTGAAGCATAAGCGCCGGTTTGTGTCTGCGTGGTTGCGCCGGTCGTCGTGGTCGCACCGGTGGTGGTCGTTGTTGCACCCGAAACGCCGACTCCGGCGGAGACTCCGAAAGTCGAGTACACGGTACTGGTGTAGCTGGTGTCACCGATTCTGGAATATTCGAATACCGGGGCGTTGTAGATGCGGTCTCGCTCAACACTGACCGTGAGATAACTCATGTCAGGTGAAACAGAGTAAACACTCCACGGCACGGCAACCATTTTGGCCTGGCCTGTCATTCGGCTGCCGGTACCGCCGGCTGAGAGCACGGTGTAAGCCATGCAACCGTTGCTGCGATCGAGCACAACGTCTTTAACTACGCCGACTTCTTCGCCCTGCGCAGTTTTGACTTTTGTTCCAATGATCTTGCTCGTCTGGACGTAGCCGGAGCTACTCGAACTGGTTGTGGTCTGGGTTTGTGCAATGAGTGGAGCCGCTGCCAAACCCAGAATGGCCAGCACCGCTCCACATAGAAGAGATGTTTTCATATTGTTTATAAGTGACGCAAAACGGTTCTGCGTTATTCAGAACCAAACCATGTTCGCTCACGGCCTTGCTTCGAGATGTATGTAAATTCGTTAGGCCGGAACAATTTACGGACTTGCCGGTCCCGGAGCGCTCGGTTGCAAATGAACGTCATAGGCGCGTGCCTGCGCCAGAGCTCCCGCCGCTTGCGTAGAATGTCCAAGTTTCGCGTGCAGATCGCTCAATAATTTCCAACTTTCCGCGCGATACCATTGGGTTTGAAGACAAATCAGCAACTCGTTGATCGCCGCAGCCGGTCCACGCGTTTCATCGAGTAATTGAATGTAGCGTTTCTCGATCGACCAATTCGGCGGCCCCGTTCGCGCCGCCAACCGCATCCGCATTACATCGACTTTCCCTCTCTCTTTGTTTTCAAGCGCAGCCAACATTTGATGCGCCTCCGCGTCCACCAGCGGCATCTGCGTCGCGCGCGTCAGTAATTCTCGCGCGAGCTTGAAATCGTTTTGTTTCAATGCGACCGCGGCAAGATTGATCACGGCCAACGGCTGGTCCGGTTTCTTTTGCAACGCAGCATGCAAATGCACCGCGGCGTCTGCTAATTTCCCTTCGTTCAAATCGAGTCCGCCCAGGTTGATGAGCATTCGGGCCGAATCGCCCCCATGAGCGATCGCTCGCTCAAGAAACGTGCGTTGGTCTTTCCAATCGAAAGTTCGCACAAACGTGCGCGCGCCGAGAAAGACTACCCAGAGCGCAAGCAATCCGGCCGCCATGACGATTCTCGATGCTCGCGGTTTCAGTTTCTCTTCCAGTCCGGCAATTTCGAGAGCGACGGCCAGAAAAAGGAACGCGCTCGGCAGATAAATCCAATGCTCCGCCGCCGTTGCGTTCAAAGTGATAACGCCGCTTATCGGCAAATAAGCAATCAGTGCGAAAAGAAGCGCTATGAACACCGTCGGATTGCGCTTCCGCGCTTGCAGCATCCAGTAAAAAAATGCCGCGATTAAAATGAGACCGAGCAGCGTTTGCAGTTCGCGCCAGGCCGCGTGCGCCAGGCTGGCTTCGCTGAATCCACTCGGCTGCGTTTCCACATCGCGGTCCATGTGCAAGTTCAACGGAAAAACGATTAAGCCGGCGTATTCAGCCACAGCTCGCGCGACAATAATCGGTTTAACCAGCAACGGAGGCGGCGGGCTCAGCCTTGGCGCGGGATTATGCTCGGCCCCGAAACGGAGATTGAAATAGATCGTGCTGACGAACGCCACCACGGCCACTGTTTTCCACAGGTCCGCCCAATTTTTCTTCCACAGAAAAAATGTGAGACCAATGGCGGAAAAAATCAGGCCGGATTCTTTGCTGAATGCGCTCAAAAGAAGTGCGGCAGCGCTCCCGACAAGAAACAGCAGTTTGCGGGGACCGAGTGCGCGAGACGCATGGAGTAGCAAAAAGAGACCAAGAAATCCGAATGCAGTGGCCAGCGGATCGGCCCGGCCGGAAATGTAAACTACGGCCGCGCTTTGCACTGGATGAACGGCCCAAACCAGCGCCACGCCGAGCGCGATCAATTGGCATCGTCGGCGTTCAATTCCAAACGCGAGGAGAAGTTCTTCAGCGAAAAACAGCAAGGCGATGGCCGCCAAGCTGTGCCAAAGGAGACTGGTGATGTGATACGGCCCGGGACGAAAAGCAAAAGCCGCATAGTCGATCGCGTAACTGAGTCGTTGGATCGGCCGATAGAAATCCGAGGCGGTCGCATCCACGAAGAGGAAATGGTTGAAGCCTTCCGGTATCAGTTGCCAACTTCGAATCAGCGGATCGCGCAAGATCAAGGCGGTGTCGTCCCAGACAAAACCGTTGCGCACAGCGGGGGCATAGCTAAGGAAGACGGCAACCAGGAGAATGAGAACGGTCCAGATTTTTTTCACGACAAACGAGGAAATCAATAAACCGTGCGCCTACATTTGCGAATGTTTATGTCGATCTTGCCTAGATTCTTGTTTGGCGCGGCGGTGATTGTTCTGGCAAGCAACGCTGTTGCCGAGGGTGTTCCGGCGGATTGCTCCCAGCTCATTGTTGCGATTGCGCCGGACTGGAATTCGATGCGCGGAAAATTGCAGTTGTTCGAACGGTCCGGCGGCGGCGGTTGGACTGCGGTCAGTCCGGCGGTGCCGGTTTTGTTCGGCAAAAATGGTCTGGCCTGGGGGAGCGGTCTCGCCGGGCAAAGCGAGTCCGGTTTGCACAAGAAAGAACGCGACGGGCGCGCGCCGGCCGGAGTTTTCGCGATCGGGAAAGTTTTTGGTTACGATGCCAAATTACCTGCGGGCGGCGATTATCCGTATCATCAGGTCACAGAAGCGGATATCTGGAGCGATGATCCGCGCTCTCCAAATTACAATCGCCACATCGTCATCGACCCGAAAAACCCGCCCGACAATTACAGCCACGAAAAAATGCGCTCGGGAGATTTCGCCTACCATTGGCTGGTCGAGATCCGGCATAATTCCGACCCGCCCGTGGCCGGGGCGGGCAGCGCGATTTTTTTCCATATTCGCCGCGGCGTGAACCGGGCCACCACTGGTTGCACGACGATGGCTGAGTCCGATCTAGTAAGAACCGTGGCGTGGCTGCGAGCGTCGCGACATCCCTGTTATGTCCTCCTGCCCGCCGCCGAATATGAAAGAAAACGGCGGAAGTGGGATTTGCCGCCGCCGGAAAAAACCGCTCTCCAGTGATAAAGCCGCAACTCGTTGATTCTCGCGTTGTTTGACGTAGTTGTTAGGCAGGCGCTCATGCGAAGACGATCCAATCCCGATTCGGAAGCGAATATCCGCCGCATCGATACAAAGGCGCGCGCGAAAAAACAAACGCACGGCTTTCAGGTGCATTTCCTGCGTGGAGTTAATGCCTTCACCAGAATGTTCAGCGACTCACTTTTCGGTGGAAAAGAAGGCGCGCGCCGGGCGGCCCGAAAATTCAAGCGCACGGCAATGGGTCGCGCTCCCAAACGCGGTGCAAGATCGACATCTGTGCGTCGACGCCGGCGTTAAGGATTTTTTTCTCGCCAGATTTTCCAGCACTCAATGAATCCCGGCGCAAATTCCTGCGGCCGCGCTTTGATCCAGGCGTCAATGATCGTTGGGGGGAAGAAGCGGCCGGCTTCAATCTCGCTCGGACTTGGTCGTAACTCGCCGTCGTAGGATCCCCGGTAAAGACAAATGAACTCATAACCGGTCCGCTCCGAGGCGGATAGTTTCGCGACTTGTTCCAGTGGAATATCGATTCCAAGTTCCTCGCGAAGTTCGCGGGCGGCGCTTTGATGATACTCTTCGCCGGCATTAACATGCCCCGCGGCGCTCGAATCCCAAGCCAGAGGGTGTCGATCTTTCCATCGAGACCGCAATTGGAGGAAGATCTCCCCTGAGGAGTTGAAAATCAGCATGTGGACCGCCCGGTGGAGCAAGTTATTCGCATGCACTTGGCCCCTCGGAGCCGCCCCCACGACCTGATCGTGGCCGTCCACCAACGAAAAGGACTCTTCCGGCCCATTGCCACCCTCAGCCGAGGCAATCGGTGTGACGTAATTAGCCAAGGCAATCCATTGCCTGAGCGAGAGTTCTTCCGCACGGGCCTTGGGATTGAGACCGAGCTCAACGGCGGCCTTTTCCCAAGCGGGCACATTTTCGCGAATGAGTTTGCCCAGTTGTTTGCGTCGCTGTGAAAAGCCGCGCCGCACCAGTTCCTCGAAAACCTTGTAATCGCAGGCTGGAAGTTCCCGCGGATCACGCGGAACGATGCGCACGAGCGCCGAGTCCACATTCGGTTTCGGAAGGAAGACGCTAGCGGGAATTGTCCGTAGGTATTCGACGCGGTAATGTAGGTGAACGAGCAACGTGAGCGCGCCGTAATCCCTCGTCGCGGGCGAAGCTACGAGCCGTCGCGCCACTTCCTTTTGTAACATGAACAACCACAGTGATATCGGACTTGGATATTCCAGGAACTTGATTAGCAGCTGGCTCGAAATGTAGTACGGAAGGTTTCCGAGCAGCTTCACTTCGGGATGGGTGAATAAAATTCGCGTATCAAATTCGAGCGCGTCGCTGTGCACGATCTCCAGCGGGCCGCCTTGAAATTTGTCGCGCAGAAACTTTACCAGGCGTTTGTCTTTTTCGATGGCGAGAACGTGCGCGCCTTTGGCCAGCGCAATTTCCGTCAACGCGCCGAGACCAGGCCCGATCTCAACGATGAAATCTTCTCGACTGATCTTCGCGTGATCGACCACCCAATTCGCGAGATTGCGATCGTGTAAAAAATTCTGACCGAGACTTTTCACCGGCGAAACGCCGATTTCCTGCAGAGTCGCAGCCATTTCTGATAACTTCATCGAAGATCAACAACTTAGGCTGCGAAGTTCCGAAAATTAAGCCCTTATTCACAGAATCCTGTGAATAAAGCAGCCTAAAAGCGGCTCTTTATTCACAAGTTATTCAGTATCGGCAGCGAACCCGACTAGTGAGGAGGATTCTGGACGAAATTTGCCTTAAAGGAGCGATAACTTTGGAAAGAGATTGCGCTATCTCGGATCTAAAACCATAAACTACCTCTTCTTGCCATGAGTTTGAACATCGAAGCCCTTTCGCGCGCCGCCACCGAGGCGCGCGGTCTCTGCATGGACGCGGTTCAAGCCTCCCAATCCGGGCATCTTGGCCTTCCCCTGGGCTGCGCCGAGATGGGAGCCGTGCTTTATGGCTATGCTCTAAAGTACAATCCCGATAAACCGCGCTGGTTCGGGCGCGATTACTTCGTTCTCTCGGCCGGGCACGGCAGCATGCTTCTCTACGCCTGGCTCCACATGAGCGGTTACGATTTGCCGATGTCGGAAATCAAACGGTTCCGGCAGTTGCATTCGAAAACGCCGGGCCACCCGGAATTTTTTGAGACGCCTGGAGTGGAGTGCACGACCGGTCCGCTCGGACAAGGCGTCGGCAACTCCGTCGGAATCGCGGTCGCGATGAAAATGGCGGCGGCCCGATTCAACACCAGTGAGCACCGCATTTTCGATCAGCATTGCATCTGTCTTGCGGGCGACGGTTGCCTGCAGGAAGGGGTGTCGGCGGAAGCGAGCGCGTTCGCCGGACATTTCGGTCTGGATAATCTGATTCTGATTTACGATTCAAATGCGGTCACGCTCGACGCTCCGGCGAAGATGACCCAGAGCGAAGACACGGCTGCGCGATTCAAGGCCTATGGCTTCGATGTTCAGGAGATCAATGGGCAAGACATGCAAGCGTTTCTCGACGCGCTCAACACCGCGAAAGAGAACAACGATGGCAAGCCAAAGTTTATCGTCGCCCATACACTGATCGGAAAAGGCATTCCGGAAGTGGCGGGGACATTCAAGGCGCACGGCGAAGCGGGAGCGAAGTTTGTTGATGCCGCACGCAAAGGTCTCGGCCTGCCTGATGAACATTACTTTGTCTCAAAAGAGACCTACGATTATTTCGCTGAGCACAAGAAGAAGCTGCTCGCGGAGTATGATCGCTGGGAGAAAACCTATAACGATTGGCGAAAGAAGAATTCAGACAAAGCGCAGCTGCTCGATGACGGCATCGCACGAAAGGTCGATGTCGATCTTCTCTCGAAAATTCCCGAGTTCCCGAAAGACGCGAAGCTCGCGACGCGTAAAGCCGGAAGCGAAGCTTTGCAACCGGTCGCGAAAGCGATGCCGTTTCTGATCAGTGGCAGCGCCGACTTACACGGGTCGACATTGAATTACATCAAGGACGGCGGCGACTTCACCCGCGAAACACCGGCTGGCCGCAACATCCGCTTCGGAATTCGTGAGCACGGCATGTGCGCGATCATGAATGGAATTTCGTATCACGGAATTTTCCGGGCATCTGGCGCGACGTTTCTGGTCTTTACCGATTATTGCCGGCCATCGATCCGTCTGGCCGCGCTGTCCAAACTCCCGAACATTTACATTTTCACGCACGACTCGATTGGCGTCGGCGAAGACGGCCCGACCCATGAACCGGTCGAGACCGTGAGCTCGGTGCGCGTCATGCCTCAGATCGACGTCATTCGACCGGCCGATCCGGAAGAGACGGCCGGAGCCTTTGCCGCGGCAGCGCAACGGATCGACGGCCCGACTTTACTCGCCCTGACACGGCAGGTAGTGCCGATTTTGAACGATATCGATGTTAAATTGCGGCGCCAAGGCGTCGCGCGCGGCGGTTACATCGCGAAAAAGGAAAAAGGAAAGCTCGATCTGATTATCATGTCGTGCGGGAGCGAACTGCAGCACGCACTCGCCGCAGCAAAGGAACTAGGCGATGGCGTTCGCGTCGTTTCCATGCCGTGCTTCGAGCGCTTCAATCGCGAATCGGAAAAATATCGCGAGGAGGTCCTTCCGAAGTCATGCCGTAAACGCGTCGCCATCGAAGCCGGCATTCCTGAAACCTGGTATCAATACGTCGGCTTGGACGGAAAGGTAATCGCGCTGCACGAATTCGGTTTGAGCGCGCCCGGCGCGGAAGTGATGAAGGAACGGGGTATCGACGCCAAACACGTCGTCGAAGCTGCCAAATCGCTCTAGAACGCTTCTTCCGGCTCGGTCACGTTGCGCGCGCGATCTTCGAAGCGGGTGAATTCTTTTAGGAAGGTGAGGGGAATCTCACCAACCGGACCGTTGCGTTGCTTGGCAATGATCAATTCGGCTTCGCCCGATTTCTCCTGACGCGCTTCGTCGTCTTCTTCGTACATTTCCGGCCGAACAAGCAAGCCGACAAGATCCGCGTCCTGCTCGATGGAGCCCGACTCGCGCAGATCGCTCAAACGCGGTTTGCCTCCGGTGCGTTGTTCCGGTTGGCGGTTCAATTGCGCTACGACAATGACCGGAATCTTTAGTTCCTTGGCCAGCCCTTTGAGGCCGGCGGAGATTTCCGAAATTTCAAGCTGGCGATTGTCCTGCGCCCGGCGGGATGTCGATCTTAGCAGCTGCAAATAATCGATGATAATCAGTTGCACATCCTGCTGCGCTTTGAGTCGGCGCGCTTTCGCGCGCAATTCCAAGATCGTGAGACTCGCGCTATCGTCGATGAAGATTTTTGCCTCGGCCAATTTCGAAGCGGCCGCGGTCAGGCTCGGGAAATCGCGCTCGCCCAAGAATCCATCGCGCACTTTTTGCAAATTCACCCGCGCCCGCGAGCAAAGGAGACGCTGAACGAGCTGCTGACTGCTCATTTCCAAGCTGAAAACGCCAACCGGTAGTTTTTCGTTGATTGAAACGTGCTCGGCAATGTTCATCGCCAGCGCGGTCTTTCCCATGCTCGGCCGCGCCGCGATCACAATCATTTCCGCCGGATGCAATCCGCTGGTCATGCGATCGAATTCAACAAAGCCGGTCGAGATTCCGGTGATGCCGCCTTTGCGCTCGTAAAGTTTTTCGATCGATTCGATCGCTTCCATCACCTGGTCCTTCATCGAGAGCATCTGGCCCTTGAAGCGATCTTCCCCGACCGCGAAAATTTTCTGTTCTACCTCATCGAGTAGGTTCGCGACCTCATCCTGTTCTTCGTAAGCGCGGCGCACGCTTTCGGTCGAAGCGGCGATGATCGAGCGCAAAATATACTTGTCCCGGACGATCTCGAGGTAATAGCCAACGTTCGCGGCCGTCGGCACAAAGGTGAAAAGGCTCGTCACTAACGCGGCACCGCCGACGGTTTCGAGTAAATTCCGGTCCCGCAGCACTTGCGTGAACGTGATCAGGTCGATCGCCTGGCCCGCGTTCCAGAGATCGACCAGCACAGTGTAGATGGTTTGATGCGCCGGAACATAAAAGTATTCCTCGTTAATTTTCTCGACGACTTCCGCAATCGCGTCCCGCGGCGAGATCAACATCGAACCGAGCACGCCTTGCTCGGCTTCCACGCTATGCGGCGGCGCACGGTGAATATCGTGCGAAGAACGTGTGAGTGAGTCTCCTACGCGTGACCCACCGTTTCCTCCCGGCCTGCCTCGGCCGGGCCCATTGCCCGAATCTTTGCGAGGCGTCTCTCCAGTCCGTAAGGACGGTTGAGTCGCCATTTATGTGGTTTCTTTTTTTCTCCTGAAAAACGAACGATGTTTTTTCTCAGGCTGTTCAGCCTCGGCGTCTTCTTTCCCGCGCTCGCGAGCTTGTTCCGCCGATTTTACTTCAAACTTGAATTGCGCAGTCACGTCGTGATGCAATTTGATCGCGACTTCGTGTTCGCCGGTGTCCTTGATCGGGCGTTCCAGCACGACCTTGTGACGATCGATCTCCAGACCGAGCTCGTTCTTCATCCGCGTTACAATGTCCTGGGTCGTGATCGAACCGAAAGCTTTACCCGATTCTCCGGTTGCCAGAGTGAAGGTCAGCCGCGCTTTTCCGATCTTCCGGGCCAGCTCTTCGGCTTCGTTTAGTTCGCCCGCTTCGCGCTCAGCGCGTTTCTTCTTCAGCGTGTCCAGTTGGCGCAGCGCCGTGGGCGTCACTTCGTAAGCTTTACCGCGCGGCAGCAAATAATTGCGCGCGTAACCGCGGCGCACCTTCACGACGTCGGCTTCGGCGCCGAGGCCGGGTACGTTGTCGGTTAAAATAACTTCAGTCGAAGGCATGTGTCGTGAAATTTTTCGCGAGCGCGAAGATGTATACAAGCAGTGCGTTTACATGCTGTCAACGCGCGAACAGAAATTAAAATGCACACGCGGCTTCGGTCACTTGGCTTTTTAATATTTGTGCTTGTGCGCGAGAGTTTTTTTCGCTAATCCGAAGTTTCTCCGGAACGACCACGCTCCCATGAACACGCAAACCAAAGTCAGTTTTGCAGTCGTCGTCTTCCTTGCTTGCAGTCTTGTTCGTGTTAACGCCGAGCTGAGCTTCAGCGTCACCGATTTGGGCACGCTCGGCGGGAGCACGAGCACGGCTAGTAGTGTCGCCGGGCAGGGTACCAATGCGACTGGAATGGTTGTCGGGTCCTCGACCATGAGCGACAACTCCGAGCACGCATTTCTGTACTCGAATGGTCAGATGTTTGATCTCAACACATTGTGCGATCTTTCCCAGAGCGATTTCAAAGTCCTGACCGTCGCAAGAACAATCAGCGATTCCTTTCACATCATTGGCGAGGGAATTACGAACAACGGTGACAAGCATGCCTTTTTGCTCATACCACTCTCTGTCGCGGGCGGACAATGGAACAACCAATGTTGTCAATGGGTTTGGATTCAAGATGGCGGCGGGTGGTGGTGGGAATCGAACTGCGGTTGTTACAAATGGCACGGCCCTCCGGGTAGACACCCGCCGTGTCCGCCTCGGCCGCCACCTCCTCCGTGCCCACCTCCTTGTAACCCGCCTCCTCGGTCGACGCCCACGCCCACACCTCCTCGGCAAACTCCGACTCCGACGCCTCCGACCCGGCAGACCCCGACGCCGACTCCGCCGACCTGGCAAACCCCGACTCCGCCGAATTGGACCCCAACGCCAACCTATCCTCCACAAACGCCAACTCCGACCCTCCCGCCGCCCGTACGCGTGACTCCGACACCGACGCCGAATCAGCCTGTGGGTGTTCCGGTTGGGGTTTTGCCGACGCCGACGCCGACCGCGCCGCCACTCGGCTTAGGGCCAGGGATTAGGCGTACGATTCCGACACCGACGCCGATCCCGTCGCGCAAACGCGGCAAACAGAGTCCTACGGGGAAGGTTTATCTTGCCAAGCCTACGGGCCAGGCGACGGCAACTCCGTCGAAACGCGGTACACCGAGCCGTAAGAAAAAAGGCCCGAGCCCCACGCCTTACCAAATCCGCTGAGGGAAAACTCGTCGCCCGACTTTAACGTACTGACGCGTTGTTAGATCATGCCGAGCTTCATCCGCCCGGCTTCGCTGATCATGTTCTGGTTCCATGGCGGGTCCCAGACCAGTTGGACGTCGGCTTCATCGATGCCGTCGATCGTTAAAATTTTGCTCTGCGCGTCGTGCGCGATCGCCGGTCCCATTCCGCAACCTGGCGCGGTCAGCGTCATTTTCACTTCCACGCGCGTCCCGCCGTCGTCTTTCTTTATTAAGCGGCAATCGTAAACCAATCCAAGATCGACAATGTTGACCGGAATCTCCGGGTCGAAGCATTGCTTGAGCTGGCTCCAAACATCGTCTTCCGAAACCGCGCCGTTCGTTTTGCCGGCTGCCTTTTCTTTCGCTTCGGCTTTCGGCTTCTCCAGGCCGAGCGCGTCCAAATCTTTTTCCGCGATCCGCGACAAACCATAAGGCGTCGCGATCGTGTAACTGCCGCCGAGCGTCTGCGTGACGACGCCTTGGGTACCCTTCTCGAGCGTTAATTTTCGACCGCTCGGGATCTCAATCGCCTCCAGGTCGCGGCTCAAACTGAATTCCGTGTTCTCGTGCATCTCTTAAATTGTAGCGGCGGTCTATGACCGTCGCAAATGTTGTAGTCGCGGCGCTCTGTCGCCGTGGGCCGAGAACGCCTCGACAGAGCGAGGCAGCTACAACTTTCTCGGATCTTCCAGCAATTCGACCACGCGCTTGAGCAAACGCCCTGCGCCGCCGCCATCGATGCTGCGATGATCGAAGCTGAGTGTGACCTGGGCTTCGGTTTTGGGAACGAATTCTTTTTTTGTTTCGTCCCAAACTGGCGTTTTCTTTCCGACGCCCAGCCCGAGAATCATTGTTTGGTCGGGCAGAGGAATCGGCGTGCCCCAGTCGAGACCGAACGTTCCGAAGTTAGAAACGGACGCGATTCCGCCGGAAGTCATCTCATTCGTTAGCCGCCGACGTCGCGCAAGATCGACAAGTTCTGCGTATTTGGTCGTTAGCTCAGCGAGCGATGTCTTGTCGGCGTTGCGAATTACCGGAACCATGATTCCTTCACCGGCTTCAACGGCGAGACCGATATCGATTGATTGCGAGACGATCGCTCGTCCGCCGATCAATCGCGCAGCCGCGTTCGGTTGTTCGGCAAGTGCAAGTGCAAGTGCGCGCAATGTGTAAAGCGCCGGACCGGGTTTTGGGTCCCGCGATTGGCGATCTTGCAAAACAGGATCAAGGCAAACCGAGACACCGACAGTCGCCAACGGTCGCGTCCAACTGCGGCGCATCGCATCCGCGACGCCGGTGCGGATCGCGCTTGGTTTTTCGGCAGGTTGCGATTCGATCGATCTGAGAAAATTTTCGAGATCTTTAATCGTTAAGCGACCCGCTGTTCCTGTTCCGGCAATGCCGGCGAGATCAGCCTGCGTCAATTGCAATTCCGCCATGCGCGCGCGCACGCGCGGCGAAAGATATCCGGCGCCCTTGGCGCTCGCGGGAACGGGCAGACCGCCGCGTTCGGCAGCTTCCGCGCTGGTCGCGACTTGCGGTAGCTCAACATCGTCCACTTGGAAATGCGAACCGCTCCCGTTCCCCGCTGCTTTTGCTGATTCTTCTTCGCGTCCGGGAATTTCCTTTGCGACTTCGCCTTGTGGAGGCGCCGGCGCGCGTTTTTGAAATCGCGCCGCGTCAGCCTCGCTCGCTTCAATATAACCGAGCACTGCGCCGACCGGATAAGTGCCTTTCACTTCCGCGTCGATCTTCGCAATCTCGCCCGGGCACGGCGTGGTCACGCCCATGACCGCTTTGTCGGTCTCCACTTCGATGATTTCCTGATCCGCCGAAACTTTGTCGCCCGGTTTAACTTTGATGGAAACGATCGTCGCCTCGGCCATCGATTCGCCGAGCTGCGGCATAGTGATTGGAACTTGAGGCATAATGTTACTCCGCGAGAATCTGGCGGGCTTTGGCCGTGATAGTTTTTCGGTTCGGCCGGTGTTCGCTCCACAGATTTGGGTGATAAGGAATCGGCGTGTCTTTGGCGTTGATGCGCGCGGGCGCGGCATCGAGCAGATGAAAACCTTCGGCCGCAACGCGCGCGATCACTTCCGCGGTGACGCCGCCCCACGGGAATGCTTCGCCGACCGCGAGCAAACGTCCGGTCCGCGCGACCGACGCGAGCACAGTCGCGGTATCGAGAGGCTTTACCATGCGAAGATCGACAACCTCGATTTCGAATCCCTCGTTGTGCAGTTCGTTAGCCACCGCGAGCGCTTCGTGCACCATCGCGCTGTAAGTCACGATGGTAAGATCGCGTCCGGGTCTAACGATTCGCGCCTTGCCGACCGGAAAACTTTCCTTCGGCAACGCGTCGGCCTTGAGATGGTAATAAAGATATTTGTGCTCGCAGTAGATCACCGGGTCGTCGATTGCGACCGCATCGATTAACATTGTGTAAGCGTCTTCCACCGTCGCTGGCGTCATCACGACCAGTCCGGGATAATGCGAGTAAAGCCCTTCCATGCTTTGGCTATGAAACGGTCCGCTGCCTTTCGTTCCACCGGACGGTAGCCGCACGGTGATCGGCACCGGCACATTCGTCCGATAATAATGCGTGCCCGCGTTGTTCAGGATCTGATTGAGCGCGATGCTCGAGAAATCGGCGAACTGCATTTCGACAATCGGCCGCATTCCCTCCAGGGCCGCGCCGATCGCGGTGCCGACCATCGCATCCTCGCTGATCGGCGTGTTCAACACGCGACCCGGAAATTTTTCCGCGAGTCCTTTGGTTGCTTTGAACGCGCCACCAAATTTTCCGGCAATGTCCTGTCCGTAAATGAAAACGCGCTCGTCCTCGCGCAGCAGTTTTGTCTGCGCCTCGCGAATGGCTTCGAGGTAAGTGACGCTCATCGCTTCGTGCTCGTTAGGCCGACGGATTGTCGAGCAACGCATCCGTCGACATTGCCCGCCAATCTTCTTCGCGCGCGTGCGGCGCCTCCTCTTGTTGCGCTGTTGCTACGGCTTCGTCGACTTGCTTTGCAATTTCGCCCCGCATCTGTTGCAGCGCATCGCGATCAAGCAAACCGTTGTCGAGAGTGAATTTTTCCGTTTGCGCGATCGGATCCTGCGCGAACGGTTGATTCTTCATCTCCGCCGGAACGTAGCTGGCGTCGTCATGTTCGCCGTGACCGGCCAGTCGCAAAACTTCCGCCACCACCAACTGCGGGGGCCGCCCGGCCCGTGCTCGCTTCACCGCCGTCTCAATGACTTCCAAACACTGGTTCAGATCGGTCCCGTCGATCGTGTGCCCTTCGTAACCGTAGCCGGCCGCGCGATCGACCAGGCTCGCGCAAGCGAACTCACGTTCGTTAGGCGTGGAATAGGCCCAATGATTGTTCGTGACCACGACCACCAACGGCACTTGTTCGACCGCAGCGATGTTCAAGCCTTCATGTGAAGCACCGGTCTGCATTCCGCCTTCGCCAAGCGTCGTTAGTCCGACAAACCCTTTCTCGCCCTTCATCCGCTTCGCCAGCAGCTTGCCCACCATCACCGGGATCATCGCGCCGAGATGGCTGATCATTGCCAGCTGGTTCTCGCGCGGCCGGCCACGATGAATATTGCCGTCGCGGCCGCGCATCGGTCCTTTGACCGAGCCGAGATACGTGCGGACTACGTCAAGCAACGGTTCACCGAACGCCGAACGCCCCGCCTGATCGCGAATCAGCGGGCCGAACACATCGCCCTTTTGCAAAAATATTCCGCACGCCGCGCTGACTGCTTCCTGGCCTTTGCCGAGATACACGCCGCCAACGATCATGCCGCCGCGATAAAGACTTCCCAGTTTGTCCTCAAGAATGCGGGCAAGCAGCATCCAGCGAAGTGCTTCCAGAAATCGCTCGTGCGGCGCCGCTTTCTTGGATGAGGACTTCTTTCCGCGCTGCGCCGCCTGAAGCATCGACCAATTTTACGCAAGATCGACAATCGCGCGCAAAATTTTTTTGCTGGTGGATCGAGCAGTCCCTTGCTCGATGTTATTCATGGCGGCGAAGCCGCGTAATCTTTAGCATCGCCCGCGGAGCGGCCGATCCACCTTAGCGTGCTCGACTGGCCTTTTGTTCGCCGTGACCGTTCTCGGCCAGCGCGAATTGCCGTTGTGAGGGGGCCGATTCGCGTTGCGGCGGCGCTTGTTCGGTAGCCGGCGGCGCGGTCAACTTCATTCCAACCAATTTGCTGATGCCACGTTCTTCCATCGTCACACCGTAAAGCACATCCGCTTTCGAGATCGTGCGTTTGTTGTGAGTGATAATGACGAACTGGCTTTGCGCGATGAATCGATCGAGCATCCGAACGAAACGGTTAATGTTACTCTCATCCAGCGGCGCGTCGATTTCGTCGAGCACGCAAAACGGACTGGCACGCACCATGTAAATGGCAAAGAGAAGCGCGACCGCGGTCATTGCGCGCTCGCCCCCGCTCAAAAGCGAAATGCTTTGCAGTTGTTTGCCCGGCGGTTTCGCTGAAATCTCGATCCCGCAATTCAGCGGATCGTTTTCATCCAGCAGCGAGAGATCAGCCCGGCCGCCACCGAACAGTTCGGCGAACATTTCTTTAAAGTTTGCCCGGACCTGAGCAAACGTTTCGGCGAACAATTTTTTGGTCGTCGAATTGATTCGTGAAATGACGTCGAGCAGTTCGCGGCGCGAATTGGTGAGATCGGCGTTTTGGGTCTCGAGAAACTTGAAGCGCTCTTCGAGCTCGTCGTATTCCTGGACGGCGTCGAGATTCACCGGTCCCATGTTGTCGAGCTGCCGGGTAAGATCGCCAATCAATGTTTGTAGTTCTTCGTCCGCAAGATCGACATCGGCGCTGGGAGCGGTTTCCTTTTCCGAGCGCTTCAATTGCGCGCGCAAAGTCTTGCCGAATTCCGTTTCGTCCGGATTGAACGCTCGCAAGTCGACCTGATAACGGCGTGAAATATTTTCCGCCAGGTTTTCGATCTGCATTTGCAATTGCGATTCGCGGACCTGCTGGTGACCGCGCTTTTCCAGCGACTCGCTGAGCGAATTGCGGAGTCCGCGCAATTCTGTTTCCCGCTTCTCAACCGCAGCGACCCGAGATGCTCGCTGCGACCAGATTTTACTCGCGGCTGCCTCCGCTTCAGCAGCGCGCGCGGTTTGTTCCTTGATCGCAGCTTCGGCATCGCGATTTTCCTGCGATTGGGCGGCCAGTTTACTTTCATAGCTGGTGATATCGGCCCGGCGGGCTGCGATCAGTTCCACCAACTCGACGTCGCGCGCGGCCATCGGCTGGCGTTGCGCTTCCAGGCTTTCGTGGCGCTGGCGCGCGGTCGCGATCGCGAGCCGCAGCTCATTCAGAGTCTCGAGCGTTTTCTCTTCCTGAGTGCGCGCGCCTTTTTCGTCCTTTTCGGCGGCGCTTTGCTCGGCTTCGTACTCAGCAAGTTCATCGCGCGCTCCGTTCAATTCAGCTTCGAGTTCGTCGAGGCGTTGGCCGGCTGCTTCAATTTGTTGTTCGAGCGTTGTCTTTTCGGACTTGAAATTGTCGATCTTGCGTTCGGCTTCTTTTTCTTCCGCTTGCAGGAGGGAAATCTTGTTGGCTGAAGTCGAGTGCGACAGATGGGCGGCTTGATGTTGCGCACGAGCTTCGTCGAGCTGACGCGACGCCGTTTGGACATTCGCCCTCGCTTGATCGCGCTTTTGGATAAGGACCTCGCGCTGGCTGGTGCACTCCGTTTCTTCTTTTTCCAACGTCGCCACGCGCGCCCTGCGTTCGAGCAACGAGGCTGGTTTTACGGTGCTGCTGCCGCCAAACAGAATTCCCTCTGTTGAGAGGAATTCCCCTTCCAGCGTTGCCATGGCCAAGGTCGGCTCCTCTTTTTTGCAGGCGAGCGCCTGGTCCAGTTTCGCGAAAATAACGACGCCGCTTAGCAGCTGACGGATCACGGCTTCGAGTGCCCGCGGCGCAACGACTTTATCAACGGCCCAGGCGAGGGCGCCTTTCGGCAAACTCTTGCGAACGGATTCGTGGGCCGAACCGGCGAGTTTCGGAACGAACAGAGCGGCTTGGCCGAGTTTCTTTTGGGTTAATCGCGCGAGGATTTCTTCGGCACTTTGGGCGTCCTTCAAAATCACCGCGTGCAGATTTCGTCCAAGCGCCGCTTCGATTGCGGGAATGAATTTTGGATCAACATCGATCTGGGCGACGAGCGAGCCGGCGATCGCGTCTCGAAAGCGCGTCGGATCGTCCAAACCTTTCAGCACCGCCTGCGAACCTTGCGCCAGTCCTTCGCCTTCGGCATTGAGCTGGCGCAAAATCTCGAGCGTAGATCGTTTCTCGGCGAGGGTTCGCTCCAATGTCGTCACTTCGCTCTCGGCATTCGCCAGCAGTTCTTGTTGGCGAAGCAAATTCGTTTCCGCCGTTTGCGATTGAGCGAGCAATTGTTCAATTTTCTTCTGCTCGCTTTCGGTAACGTTTCGCGCGTTGGCAATTTCGGCGGCAGTTTTTTCACGCGCTTTCGTCGCCTCTTTTATTTCGGCGGCGATTTGGCGAATTTGTTCCTCCGTTAGTTCGCGCCGCGCCGTGATTCCGGCCAACTCGTCCTCAAGCTTGTCGATCCGCACTTCATATTTCGAAAGTGAAGCGCGCGCCGTTTCACGATTGGCCTGACTCGCTTCGCGTTTGGCGCGTAGTTTGTCGAGCAGCTCGGTTACTTTGGCCAAGTCGCCTTGCTTCGATTGGAGAAGGTGCTGCGTTTTTTCAATGAGCGCGTCGCTCTCGCGGATCTGGGCCGCGTGCTGCTTTCGTTTATTTTCCGCGGTGGCGATGTCGCCTTGCGCTCGCTCGATCAGGTCGGACAGCTCCTCTTTGCGTTGCCGATTGAATTCAATCCGGCTCCGATGCGCCGCAACTTCGCTTTGCAATCGTTGTGCTTCAGCGCGGATATCCGCGACTTCGATGTCGATCTTGTCGAGCGCTCGGCGTTCTTCGCTGAGTTCACTTTCGTCGCGGTCGATCTTGCTCCGCGATGTCTGCTCCGAAGTCGCAATCTTTTCGATGTCAGCCCGGCAATTGGAGAGATCAGCCTCCAACGCGGCCAGTTGTTTCTTGGAATGATGCGTTTCAAGGACGCGCAAATCTGCGTGCAACGCCTGATAACGTCTCGCTTTGCCAGCCTGACGTTGAAGGGAGCCAATCTGCCGCTTCACTTCTTTGATTACGTCGCCGATGCGGAGCAGATTTGCTTCGGTCGCTTCGAGTTTGCGGAGCGCTTCGCGCTTTTGCGTTTTGTATTTGGTAATCCCGGCCGCTTCTTCGAAAATCGCTCGCCGATCTTCCGGCCGCGAGCTCAAGATCATGTCGATCTTGCCTTGCTCCATCATCGAGTATGCGGAGCGACCGACGCCGGTATCGGCGAAAAGATTTTGGATGTCCTTCAAACGGCACTGCGTTTTGTTGAGCAGATATTCGGAATTGCCGTCGCGATAAACGCGGCGGGTCACGCGGACATCGTGCCAATCGACATTCAACTCCGACGCGCAATCGGTGAAGGTGAGGGAGACTTCGGCGAAGCTAAGCGGCTTGCGATTGTCGGTGCCGTTGAAAATTACGTCGGCCATTTCGTCCCCGCGAAGCGATTTGGCGGATTGTTCGCCGAGTACCCAGCGGATCGCGTCGAGGAGATTGGATTTGCCGCAACCGTTGGGACCGACAATCGCGGTCACGCCTTCGTGAAAATTGAAAAGCGTTTTATCGGCGAACGATTTAAAGCCGAAGAGCTCGAGTGATTGTAGATGCATGCGGCGGCCACCCAGTATCGTCTTGCCGGTGAATATAGTAGTCTAGGGGCGGAGACAAGCAAAATCACACCAGTGGTGGGCTCGGCGGGATGCCGAACCGCAACATTTGGTGCCCGGAGGCCGATACCGATCCCACTTGCCTCGCCTGCTCAAATCACGCACCATGCCGCCCGTGGCCGCCGAAGAGACCATCGCGATCCAACGCGCGGAAAATGTCGATCATCAGCTCGTCCGCGGGATCGGAGTTCCGGCGCTCACCGCGAACATTATCAGTTCCACGATTGGCGCGGGCATTTTCGTGATTCCCGCAACGATAGCGAAGGGCCTCGGTCCGGCTGCGCCGATGGCATTCGTTTGCTGCGCAATCGCGATGGTGCTGTTTGTGACCTGTTTCGCCATGGCCGGCAGTCGCGTTTCGTTGACCGGGGGTCTTTATGCGTATGTGGAAGTCGCGTTTGGTCGGTACGTCGGATTTCTCGCCGGAATGCTTTATTTTCTGACTGCGCTTGGTGCGGTCGCGGGCGTCGTGAACGTGCTGGCCAATTCGATTGCGCTGGTGATTCCGTTCCTTGGCAGTCCGGTCCTGCGGATTGTTGTCATGCTCGCGGTCTACGGCTCGCTCGTGTTCATCAACATCCGCGGCGTGCGCAAAGGCGCAGGCGCCGTGACCGTAATCACCTTCGCGAAAATTCTGCCGCTACTGTTGTTCATCGGAGTGGGACTATTTTTCATTCACGCGCCGAATCTTACCTGGAGCGCCTGGCCCGGCAGCAAACCGTTGGGCGATGCCGTCGTGTTGTTAATGTTCGCCTTCGTTGGAATTGAAGTCGCGTTGATCCCGAGCGGCGAAGTGAAAAATCCGTCGCGCACGGTTCCGCGTTCCGCCTATCTCGCGCTCGTCGTCACCACGATCATCTATGTTTTGATTCAAGTTGTGGCGCAGGGAACGCTGGGTGCCGATCTGGCGAATTACAAAGACGCACCACTCGCCGAATCGGCGGCCAGATTTCTCGGCGATTTCGGCCGAACAGTTCTGTTGGCCGGCGCGACCATTTCCGCGTTTGGCTTCGTTACCAGCGACATCCTCAGTTCCCCACGACTGATCTTTGCGTTCGGCCGTGACGGCGCGTTGCCGGAATTCTTCGCCCACGTCCACCCGCGCTATCGCTCGCCTGATGTCGCGATCGTCACTTACGCTGTGCTCGCCTTCGCGCTGTCAATTAGCGGGACGTTTGAGCAACTCGCCGTCCTTTCGAACGTTGCCGTTTTGTTGATGTATTTCCTTTGCTGCGCCGGTTGCTGGGTTTTGCTGCGACGCGATGTTCGCTCCGATGGCGAGCCGTTTAATTTTCCGGGAATGAAGATTGTGCCCGCGTTGGCGATCATCGCGATCATTTGGATTCTCAGCCATGCAAGCGTGCGAGAATTTGCCGTGACCGGGATCGTGCTGGCGCTCGCGTCGGTAGTATATCTGATCCGAGTCCAGTTTCGGCGGAAGTCGTAGGCAAACGGCGAAAAACTGATTAGGTTTTGGCCATGCGCGACAATTATCTCGAAGACTTTTATTCTTTTCTGCGGTTTCCCAGCGTTTCAACCGACGAGAAATATGCCGGCAAAGTCAAAGATTGCGCGGGCTGGTTGTCGCAAAAGCTGAGCACGATCGGATTGGAATCGAAAGTAGTTCCGACGGCAGGCCATCCGGTTGTTTGGGGGCGCAACGAACACAAATCAGGCCGGCCCACAGTCTTGATCTACGGTCACTACGATGTTCAGCCGCCGGACCCGCTTGATTTGTGGGACTCGCCCCCGTTCGAGCCGGTCTTGAAAAACGGTTACGTCTTTGCCCGCGGCGCAACCGACAACAAAGGCCAGATCCTTTCCCACATCATTGGAATTCAGGAAACGCTGCAAAAGAACGGCGATCTGCCGGTGAATGTCGATCTTGTCATTGAAGGCGAAGAAGAAGTCGGCAGTCAAAACCTGGGAAAATTTCTGAATGACAATCGCGACGCGTTGAAATGCGACGTCGTTTTGGTTTCCGACACCGGAATGATTGCGCCGCAGACGCCGACATTGAGCTACGGTCTGCGCGGAGTGGCCGCGCTCGAAGTCAAAGTCACGGGCCCGAAAATGGATTTACATTCCGGGGTCTTCGGCGGCGCGGTGGCGAATCCAGCGGCGGCACTCGCGCGATTGCTCGCCACTCTTCACGATCAAAACGGTCACATCGCGGTTCAAGGTTTCTACGACGATGTGGTGCCGTTACAGGATTGGGAACGCGACATGTGGAAGAAATTGCCGATCGATCCGGATTCCGAAATGCTCAAGGAAACAGGGGCGCCCGCACTTTTTGGCGAGGCCGGTTTCAGCACGCTGGAACGGCTTTGGGCGCGGCCGACTGCTGAAATCAACGGGATTGGCGGTGGTTATCAGGGGCCTGGAACGAAAACAGTTTTGCCGAGTCACGTGATGGCGAAGTTAACGTTTCGTTTGGTGCCGAACCAAAACGCCGACGTGGTTATCGACCTGGTGAAAAAACATCTCCAAAAGAATCTGCCGCCGGGAGTCACTGCGGAAATGACGAGTGGGCATCATGGCCCGTGGTATGTGACCGATCCGCACAGCAAATTCGGCAAAGCCGCGCAGCGCGCATTGAAGAAAGCCTTCAACAAGGACGCGGCTCTGATTCGCGAAGGCGGCAGCATTCCGATTGTTTCCGATTTCCGGAAGATCCTCGGCGTCGAGACGTTATTGATCGGTCTCGCGCTGCAAGATTGCCGCGCGCATTCGCCTAATGAAAATTTTCCGCTGGAAAATCTGGATGCCGGCATCCGAATGAATCAAGCTGTGCTCGAGGAACTGGCTGCCTGAACCGATCCTGGGCGTGAAAACAAAACTGCGTTTCGTGTTCGTGATCGCAATGACGATTGCGATCAACACCGGCGTAGTGCGCGCGACGGAGGAACAGGAGGAAACGTTCGGCGACAAATTTAAAAAGCTTTTCGTCCGACCCACGCCGACTCCGAAACATCGAAAGAAAAAGAAAGCTTCGCCGACAGCGACGATCACAGCATCACCATCGGCCAGCGAAACGCCGGCTTCTTCGGCAAGTGCAACTCCGCTTCCATCGATCACGCCATCACCAACTGTGAGCGCAACGGCGACCGTGCAACCGAGCGAAACGCCGACACCTGCTCCATCGCCAGAAACAAGAACCCCGGCTCGAGCTGACCAAGGTCAAACCCAATATTTCGAAGCGGTGCGTCCGATTAGTCCGCCTCGCTCGCGACGAAGCCCGAGTCCAAGAATAATCCTGACGCCAAAAACGACGCCAGTTCCGGCAAGCACAGCGACTCCGCCGCCGATCGAAACGCCGGTCGAGACCCCGACTCCGACAGAAACACCAGTGTCGAGGCCGATGCCGAGTCTGCCGCCGATGATCAAGCAGGCTCCCTCACTGAGTTCGTCGCCGATCACGAAGAAAGCAGGAACTCCAAACGCGATGGTTCCCGTTCCAGAGATTTTGGATTCGAAGAGTTATCCGCCGGAAGTTAGGAAAGTAATCGACCTCGGCCTCAACCTGACGTCGCAAAACCTCCGCTACAAAGTCAACTCAGCTGATCCGGGGGGCCGTGGAATGGACTCCTCCGGTTTTGTTTATTATGTGCTTTCGCAGGGCGGAATTAAGGGCGTGCCGCGCGACGCGCGCGAGCAATACGTCTGGGTGCGCAAAGCTGGAAATTTTCAGGCCGTGCTTGCGCAACGCGACGACAGCTTTGAGTTGGATGCGCTCAAGCCGGGTGACCTGCTTTTTTGGGCGAGCAGTTACGGAGTGAGCCGCGACCCCGACATTACGCAGACGATGATTTATCTCGGACGCGAAAAGGGGACGAACCAGCGAATCATGATCGGCGCGAGCGAACGGCTCATTTACAAAGGCCAACCGCGATCTGGTGTAAATATTTTCGATTTCAAAGTGGAACGCCCGAAGTCGAAGTCGAACACCGAGCCTGGTCCGGTCTTTGTTGGTTACGGACGTATTCCGGGACTGAGCGAGAAATAAAATGCAGCGTTCGTGGCTGCGCATGAAAGTACCCTCACCTGTCGCTTCGCGACTTCCTCTCCCTCAGGGAGAGGATTGAGGTGAGGGCGATTCCGTTTCTTGTTCGTTCAAATCGGCCTTCGAAGTCGTTGATGTTCGTTGCTCCTGTGCGGGTGCGGATGTTTGTGGCGGATTCGATGTTCCTTCGATCCAGTGTTTCGCGAACGCGACGACGACAAGCGCCACGACGATCAAAATGACCAGACGCTGTTCCCGTTTCGTCAGGTCAAAAATATTCTTCATTCCGGAGCGTATTTGATCGGATCGGTAACGCCGGCTTCGCGAAAACCTTTCAAACGCAACTGGCAGGAATCGCATTTTCCACATGCCCGTCCTTCCGGTGTCGGATCGTAACAGCTGTGCGTTAGCGAAAGATCGACATTGAGCTCGACCGACTTACGAACAATATCCGCCTTGGAGAGCTGGAGCAGCGGCGCATGAATTTGAATGCGAGCGCCTTCGGCGCCCGTTTTCGTGGCGACGTTGGCCAGCGTTTCGAAAAGGGCGATGAACTCGGGCCGGCAATCGGGATATCCGCTGTAATCGATCGCGTTCGCACCGATGAAAATGTGTCCGGCCGGAATCGTTTCCGCCCAGGCGAGGGCGTGCGCGAGAAAAATTGTGTTTCGCGCCGGAACGTAAGTGGGCGGAATACTGCTTCCGATTTCTTCTTCCGACCGCGATTTCGGAACATCGACATCGTCCGTCAGGGCGGAGCCGGCGAAGATCTGATTGTCGATCTTGACCACGCGATGCTCTTTCGCGCCTAACGACTTCGCGATCTTCCGCGCCGCTTCCAATTCGCGCTGATGCCGTTGGCCGTAATCAAACGAGAGCGCGTAGGTTTCATAATCCTGCGAGCGCGCGATCGCGAGAGTCGTGGCCGAATCAAGACCGCCGCTCAGAAGAACGACCGCGTGCTTCATCGGCCATCGCGGCCAATGCTTTTGTCGGGATACTCGGCGCGAACCGTCAGCGCGATTCCACCGCGCGCGGAAAATTGCGCGGTGACGATTGCGTCCCGCGGCGAGCACGCTTTCACGAAATCATCCAGGATGCGATTGGTCACCGCTTCGTTGAACGCGCGCTCGTTTCGATAGGAAGCGAGATAGAACTTGAGCGATTTACTTTCGACGCAAAGGCGGTCCGGCACGTAGTCGATGTCGATCCTGGCGAAATCGGGCTGGCCGGTGACGGGACAAAGACAGGTGAAATCGTCCGTCTCGAAATGAATATGATAATTCCGCCGCGTTGGGTTCGGGAACGTTTCCAGGCGCGCTTCCGAGGGTGCGGCCGGCAATTTCGTTTCGCTTCGACCGAGCAGCGTCAGGGAAGTGCCTTTGGATTTCGCGCGCTTCATCGTTGAACGTTCAACGCTCACCAGCCAACCTTCAACCTTCAAATCCAATGACAGCATCGGGCAGCGAACATCCGGGCAGTGAGAATCGCGTCGGCGTGATCGACATGATCGCGCACGACCCAAAGACGGATGAGACCGTGCTGGTGATGAACGAGTATGAACCATGGAACGGCTCCGATGAGCGTTTGGTCGAATTACAAGAGCGTTTCAATGCTTACGTTTCCTTTTTGCTCGATGGCGAATTTGCGGAATGGGACCCGAAGCTGGCGCAAAAACGCGTTCGAATTGAGGTGCGTTGCGCGCATCTGCCCGATGCGCGGGCAATCGATTTGTTAGGCAACATTCACGATCAACTCGCGCACCAGGAAATCAAGATGGAAGTGGTCGTGAAAGATCGAATCAGTATTTCAGAAACGAAGTGACCGGTGTCGGCGTAAGTTTTTCCCGGCCGTTCAGGAATTCCAGCTCGATCAGGAAAATCGCCTCGACCAATTGGCCGCCTACTTTTTTGATCAACGTCGCCGCCGAAGCTGAGGTTCCGCCGGTCGCAAGCAGGTCGTCGATCAGAACGATTTGTTCGCCGCGGGTGATGGCGTCGATGTGCAACTCCATTTCCGCTTCGCCGTACTCGAGGGAGTATTTCGCGCTCTCGGTTTTGTAGGGCAGCCGGCCTTTTTTTCTCAGCGGCACAAAGCCGATCCCGAGCTCGTAGGCCACAGCTGATCCAAAAAGAAATCCGCGCGCATCGATCCCTACGATCTTGTCGATCTTTTTGCCGGGGAAGCGTTCGAGAAAAAGATCAATCGACGCCCGAAAAAGTGCGCCGTCCTTCAGGATCGGAGTGATGTCTTTAAAGATGATTCCCTTTTTTGGGAAATCGGGCACGTCGCGAACACCGGCGCGGAGTTTTTGGATTACGTCGGAATTCACCCAGCGATGCTAGCGGGCGGGCGTGTCTCAGGTCAACGGCAACGCGATCCGGATCTGAAAATATTGTCAGAAACAACGATGGGTCGCGAACTTCGGTCTGCAAATCCCGTATTCATTAATGTGAGGGAGCCCTCGGCGAACATGCGTTTCCACCGATCGGTTATCTTACACGCGGATAAGTCCACCGGTGCGGCCGGAGGTAACGCGCGAAGCTTATGCCTCGCACGTGGAATGGTAAGAGCCCCGACCGCACCGGTTATCTAAAATTGATATAGAGAAGGCCGCAGCCGCGCGGGGAACCGCGGAATTGCCAAAGGTGAGGGGATATCTAGAATAGAACGCTCGCGGTGGATCGATATCTTCTCATTGTCTCAACGGTCTGTTTTCTCGTGGCGATCGCGCACACGGTTCTGGAAATGCGCGGCGGGATGTTTCGACCAAGGCAGTTCAATTTCTTTGCCGTCGGTCTCGGCTTCATTTTTCAAACGGCATTCTTGTGGACCCGCGGTCATGCGCAGGGTCGTTGTCCGATCACGAACCTCTTCGAGGTGATCGTTTTCGTCGCTTGGTCGATCGCGCTTTTCTATATGGTGGTGGGCCCGGCGTATCGGCTTTCCCTGATGGGAGCGTTCACCGCGCCGCTGGTGGTTTTGCTACAACTTTTTGCGCTGTTGGCACCAGTTGATAAACCGCACCACGTGCGGTTGCCCGCCAACTCCTGGTTAGAATTTCACGCCTCCATTTCACTTGTCGCTTACGGCGCGTTTGCCCTCGCTTGCATTGCCGGGGTGATGTACCTGCTGCAGGAGCGGCAGCTCAAGACGCACCAATTGCATTCGATTTTTTATCATCTTCCGCCATTGACCGATCTCTTCGCCGCGATCACCCGATTGCTCTGGTGGGGATTCGTTCTGTACACGCTCGGTTTGGTCAGTGGTTTCTTTGTCGGCGAACCGCTGCCGTGGATCCAGATCACGTGCGCGATCGGAGTTTGGCTTCTTTATGGATTGATTTTACAGGGGCGATATCTGCGCTGGTTTGCGCCGAAACGGGTGGCCGCGCTTTGCATCATCGGTTTTAGCGCGGCGTTGACCCTTCTTTGGGGCATCACTTTCACCGCCCAAACGCACACGCCATGAATTTGTTCTGTGTTGGTCTCAGTCATCATACTGGCGGCGTCGAGCTGCTGGAGCATTTCGGTGGTAACAACGAGATCGATCGTCTTTTGCGAGACGTAGGGTGTCCCGAAGCAGTCGTGCTTTCGACTTGCAACCGGGTGGAAGTTTACGGCGCGACTGAAGCGCGAATCTCGACCTTGGATATTGCGCGTTGTCTCGACCGAAAAATCGACGGGCGCGTCTCACCGGAATCGGCGCCGTTTTACCGTTACGAAGACCGGGAATGTGTTCGCCATCTCTTTCGCGTCGTTAGCGGTGTCGATTCAATGGTTGTTGGTGAAACGGAAATTCTTGGCCAGGCTAAGAAAGCATATGAAGCGGCGCGGACGGCGGGAGCGGCCGGTCGATATTTGCACCGCTTGTTTCAGCGCGCTTTTCGCGCTGCCAAGCAAGTCCGCACCTATACTGAGATTACGCGCGGCGCAGTCTCGGTCGGTTCGGTCGCGGTCGATCTTGCCCAGAAAATTTTCGGCGATCTCCGCAACTGCAAAGTCCTCGTGCTCGGCGCCGGCGAAACGAGCGAGCGCACGGTTCGGGCGCTGGTCTCGCGCGGTGTCGCGGACCTGCGCGTGAGCAATCGCTCCCCAGAACGCGCCGAAGCTGTCGCTCTCGCCGTCAATGGCCGACCGGTCGCCTTTGCACAATGGCTGGAGCAGTGCGGCGAAATTGACATCCTGATTACGTCGACATCTTCCGACGTTCCGTTGCTCTCGCAGGAAAAACTGGCTCCGGTTTTGCGCCACCGAATCGATCGACCACTCTTCATCATCGATATCGCCGTCCCGCGTGATGTCGCCCCGGATGTGAACGCGCTCGACGGCGTTTATCTCTACGACATCGATTCGTTGCAATCGATCGCCGAGCAATCGCTGGCGACGCGCCGCGAACAAATCGCCGCGGCCGAGGAGATCATTTCTCAACACGTCGCTGAGTTTGATCAAATCATCGCGCGCGGACTGAATCGCGCGGAAAACACGCCGGAACCTCCGCCGATCGGAGAGAATTCACTGCGCACGTCGGAGTTGTAACGCGTTGCCCAGAGATTTGCGACGGTCGCAGACCACCGCTACAGAAAAAGCAGTCATGGAGCGTGCACGCCGGATCAAAATCGTCGTCGGTACGCGCGGCAGCCAACTCGCACTGGCCCAAACACAGCTGGTCGTGCAGGGATTACAGGCGCGCTGGGCGGATTTAAAATTTGATGTCAAAGTCATCAAGACCCGGGGAGACGATTCCAAAACGGTGATCCCCGATATTCGCGCCGGCCGCAAAGGACTGTTCACCGGAGAAATTGAGCGCGCGCTAGTCACGGACGAAGTCGATCTTGCCGTGCACAGCGCGAAAGATTTGCCGAGCAGCCTGGCGCCGGGGACGGAGATTGCCGCGGTGCTCCCGCGCGCGATTGTTGACGATTTATTAGTGGCGACCACGCAGTGCGATCTAGATTCACTGGCGGCGGATGGAATTGTCGCGACCGGAAGTGTGCGGCGAAAACATCAGCTGCGCTGGAAACGGCCGGACCTGGAGATTGTCGATCTTCACGGGAACGTACCGACCCGATTACGCAAACTGGTGACCGACCGATGGCACGCGATCATTCTCGCGCGCGCCGGCTTGGAGCGCCTTGGTCTGGATCCAAGTCGCGCGCGGATCCAATTTGAAGAAAGCGAATTTTTTACGGCGCTGCTCCCGCGGGAAGTATTTGTCCCGGCCGGCGGCCAAGGTGTGATTGCGATGCAGATCCGTTCAGACGACGAACAACTCAGAGAGATCGTCAATGCGATCAACGATTTCGATACGCGGCTGGCGTTGCGGGCGGAGCGCGAATTTCTGCGACTCCTGGATGCGGATTGCAATCAGCCGGTAGGAGTGCTGGCAGTTGTAGATGGAACAATCATGAAAATACACGGGCAAATTTTCGCGCTTGGGGCGACGACACCACGCGAAGGTTGTGTAGAAGGACCCAGCGCGGACGCGGAAAAATTGGCGGCCCAGTTGCTGAAGCAGATTCAATCATGAGCAAGAGTAAGAGCGGGAAAGTTTACTTGGTTGGCGCAGGTCCTGGAGATCTTGGGCTGGTGACGTTGCGGGCGAAGGAGTGTATCGAGCGGGCGGACGTCATCGTTAACGATCATTTGGCGAACCCGGAAATGCTCGGCTGGGCGCGCGATGACGCCGAAATCATTTATGCCGGAAAAAAAGCGGGCGAACACTCATTGAGTCAGGAAGAAATCAACAAGCTGCTTGTTGAAAAAGCGCGCGCGGGAAAAGAGGTCGTCCGCTTAAAAGGCGGTGATCCGTTTGTTTTCGGTCGCGGAGCGGAAGAGGCCAAGGCGATTGTCGATGCCGGCATCGCGTTCGAAATCGTTCCGGGAATTACGTCGGCGATTGCAGGCCCGGCCTATGCCGGAATTCCGGTGACTCATCGCGCGGAAAATTCGCACGTAACCTTTTTTACCGGTCACGAAGATCCATCGAAAACAGAAAGCGCGATTGATTATGCCGCGCTATCAAAGCTTGGCGGCACGCAAGTGATGCTGATGGGCGTCGAGAGAATTGAAACGATTGCCCGAGAAATGATGGCGAACGGCGTTCGGGCCGATCTTCCGGTCGCGCTGGTTCGTTGGGCGACAACGGGGCGCCAGAAAACATTGACCGGCACCCTCGAAAATATTGGCAAGCGAGTAGCGGAAGCTGAATTTGAAGCGCCGGCCGTGGCCGTCTTCGGCGACGTCGTTGCCTTGCGAAAGGATTTGAATTGGTACGAGCGCCGGCCGCTGTCCGGAAAACGGATCGTGGTGACGCGGACGCGCAAACAAGCGGGCGCACTCACCAGTCAACTCCGCGCCCTCGGAGCCGACGTTTTTGAATTGCCGACAATTCGAATCGAGCCGCCGACGGAGTTGCGCGAATTCGCCGAGCTGGTGCAGGACTCGCACGGTTACGACTGGATCGTGTTCACCAGTCCCAATGGCGTGGAAGCGTTTTTCGAAATCTTTTACAAACTGTATGACGACGCACGCGAGATCGGCGCGGCGAAAATTGCGGCAATTGGTCCGGCGACGGCCCAGCGCGTCCGTGATTTTCATCTGCATGTCGATCTTCAGCCGGAGGAGTTCGTGGCCGAGGCGGTGGTTCGTGAATTTCAGAAGCAAGGCGGCGTGGAAAACTTGCGAATCCTCCTGGCCCGGGCGGAAAAGGCGCGGGACGTGCTACCGAGGGAATTGTCTAAGCTGGGAGCGATTGTTGATGAAGCTTTTGCCTATCGTACGGTTCCGGAGACGCGCGACGTTACCGGCGCGCGCCGCCGGCTTTTGGAAGAGGGGGCGGATCTGATCACGTTCACCAGTTCTTCCACTGTGGAAAATTTTCTCGCGCTCGGTCTGCCCTGGCCAAAAGGAATGCAGATCGCGAGCATCGGGCCGATCACGTCGAAAACGGCCACTGATCATGGTCTCAAGATCGACATCGAAGCACGTCGCCACGACATCGAGGGTTTGGTCGAGGCGATCCGGAAATTTTTTGTGAGCGGAAATGTCGAATAAAACAGCCGAGCCACAGCAGGAGTTCGCCGTCGCGATGCAACAGCTGAGCGCCGAAGCGGAGAAAATATTGCCGCCCGGGGAAAGCAATTCGCTGCCCGAAGTTCGCGATCCGGAACAGCCGTCGCAAGAGTCGAGCGGCTTCGTTGAGCATCTCCATGGTCTGGAAAACTCGGTGTTGAATCGTTTGGAACAAATTGCCGCTCAAATGGAAGCTTCACGAGCGGCTGCATTCGCCGAGCAATTCCGCAGAATCGACGAACAACTGGCTTCGATCCGCAATACGGAGAGCGTGAATCAGCAACTCTTCGATTCGTTGCACGCCGAATTGCTGAAGTATCGCGACAACTTTCTGCACGAATCGCTCCAGAAACCGTTCATCCACGACCTGGTTTATCTTTACGATCACCTGAATGGGCTTTGCGATCAGCTCTCAAACGTTGCGCAAGAGAAGGGGAAGCGGAGCCACGTGTCTCAGTGGCGGGACAACCTGGAGAATGCCATCCATTCGCTGGTTGAGATTTTGCATCGCTTCGAGGTGAAGGAGATTGAGCCGCGGGAGCGGGTGGATCGCGCGTGTCATCGCGTCATTAACTACGAGCCCGCCGATTTTCCGGAAGAGGACGGCTGCATCGTGATGCGGGTGAAGCGCGGATTCGTCTGGCGTGGGAAGCTGATTCGGCCCGAAGAAGTAATCGCAAAACGCTTCGGTTAATTTCCGTCTCGCGTTAGCGATTTAAAACTCCGCAGTTTGCGCCAATTCTTGCCCTGCTGAGGCACGAAAACTGCACTAACAAGCCAGCGCCGAACCTAAAGGCATTCGTCCACCTTTTTTGAGACATGAGCAAACGCAAAGTAGTTGGCATCGACCTGGGAACGACTTTTTCCGCAATCGCGCACATTGACGCTTACGGAAAACCGCAAATCATCCCAAATCCGGAGACCGAACGCATCACCCCGTCGGTGATCTTTTTTGACGACAACAACGTGATCGTGGGCACTGCGGCCAAAAACAATGCCGTAGCTGAGCCGGAGAAGATTGTTGATTTCGTGAAGCGCGAAATGGGGAAACCAAAGGACCAATTTCATCGTGATTTCGGGGGGAAGATTTACTCCGCCGAAGAGCTTTCGGCACTGATCATCAAAAAGCTAAAGGCTGACGGTGAAAAGTATCTCGATCAACCGATCACCGACGCTGTGATCACGGTGCCGGCTTATTTTAATGACGCTGAGCGCACGGCCTCGATTACCGCTGGCCAGCTTGCCGGTTTGAACGTTCTCCAGATCATCAACGAGCCAACCGCGGCGGCACTAGCCTATGGGCTCGACAAGTTGGATGAGAACCACACTGTTTTCGTGTTCGACCTCGGTGGCGGCACGTTTGACGTCACTATCATGCGCATCATCGATCACAGGATCGAGATGATCGCGACTAATGGCGACCATCGGCTCGGAGGAAAAGATTGGGACGACGTAATTGTTAATCTGATCGCCGAGGAATTCGACCGGCTGCATGGGGAAAACCCGTTGCTTGATTTGCACAGTTATCAGGAGCTGCACAATCGCGCGCTGGCGGCCAAGATTCAGCTTTCGAGCCGCAACAGCACGACCATCGTTTATCATCACGGCGGCAAGAGCGTGAAGCTGAGCCTGACCCGGAAGGAATTTGAGAAACGCACTCGTCACCTGGTGGAAAAGTGCAAAACCATTTGTGAAATGGTGATGCAGGAAGCAAAAATGAAGTGGGACAAGGTGGACAAAGTCCTGCTGGCAGGCGGCATGACGCGAATGCCGATGATGCGGGCGATGATTGCAGGATTTTCCTCGGTGCCACTGATCGATCACGTGAACCCGGATGAAGTGGTGGCCCGGGGAGCCGCGATTCAGGGCATCTTGTCGATGTTAAATGAAGAAGACGTCTCAGGCGAAAGAACGCTGGATGAGACTGTGCGCCGGCAATTTTCCGCTCTCGATGGCGGATTGATTGAAGTTACCGATATCACGTCCCACACGCTCGGCGTTGTCCTTTGGGATGAAAAGCAGCTTCAAGAATATGTTTTCCCGATGATCCGGAAGATGACGCCGATTCCGGCAGTGATTAAGAACTCATTCGGCACAGCTGACGCCAATATGCAGCGCGCAGTCGTAAAAGTCGTGGAAGGCGAAAGCACGGTACCGGGCGAATGCACCCCACTCGGCGTTTGCGATATCGTGTTGCCGCCATATTTGCCGAAAGGATCACCGGTAAAACTAACCTATCAATACAACGCCAATCAGGTGTTGGAAGTTGATGTGCAGGCAGCTGGCAACAACGCCAAGGTCACGATCGATCGCAACACTGGTCTGGCTCCGCAGGAGATCGCACAAGCCGCTTCCGGCTTGGACGAGCTGCACGTCAGCTAGGCAATGACCAAGTGCGATATCAGCTTTCCGCTTCCGCTGCCAGATGACCCGCGAAAGTGGCAGGGATGGAACAATTATCGGTCGCCCAATCTTTACGAGCGGCTCTGTCTTGATCCGCACGCCAATCCGAGCAACGAACTGATCGAAGAACATTGCCGCGAATTGATGCGGTGGTGGCAAAAAAAACTACCGCTCAAGAATCAGCCGAGCAATCCACTCGCGCAGCTGCTCCGCTCCGGACTTGAGGAATCCTCGCGCTACCTGACCGAAGCACGACTTGACCTTCTCGATGCGGACCGTCGCCGCGTTCTCGATGAAGAAATGGCCGCGCAGGACCACGAAGCGGCCGGCATGGAGTTTCGCAAGTACCTCGATTTCGCGCTGGCCAATGGCGTGCTCACCGCAGAAGAGGAAAAAAGCCTCCTTCGCTTTGGCACTGAGCGGGCCCTAACCGAGCCTGAAATGAGTTCGATGATTGAAGAGGCGTTGCAGGAAAGTGGCGCGCAACGCCAGACAGAGCCTCCGACAGTCGCGAATATTACGGAGGCGCCGGCAAAAACTTCGACGGCTAATCCCCAGGAGGACTTTCTGCGGCTGCTCCGGCTGAGCAATCTCGACAGCATGAGCATGAGCGACGATCAACGCGACACGTTCATCGATATGGCGGAAAATCTCGGACTCGAACCGGGCGAGGCCGAAGACCTGGTCGATCTTTATTTGGAAGAAGCCGACGAAAAATCGATGGCGGCTCCGCCAAGCCCAACCGCCGCGGCGCCGCGGATTGAAGTCAAGCCGGCTTCGATGCCGGTACCAGTCGAGGAAAAACCGTCGCCTGAAAAAATTGAGCGAAACGCCGAAGTAGAGCGCGCACGTTATGGAAATTTCACTAACACTCTTGGCGAAACAATGATTTTCATTCCGTCAGCCGAATTCACGATGGGAAGCGATACCGAAGAAGCTGGTCCGAATGAGCGCCCACTGAGTCACGTCACGCTTAGTCGTTTCTATATGTCGCGATGTCTGATCACAAACGCTGAATACGAGCAATTCGATCGCGCGCATCAGTCTAAACGCGCATCGGGGGCGGGTGACCGGCATCCGGTCGTGTATGTGAGTTATCTCGAGGCCGGGAAATTTTGCCAGTGGTTGAGTACTCGCGAACGCCGAAAATATCGGCTGCCGACCGAAGCGGAATGGGAATACGCCGCCAAAGGAAATGATAATCGTAAATTTCCATGGGGAAATTACGATGGCCGCGGCGACCTCGCCAATTTCGCCGATCGCAATACCGTGTTTGCCTGGAGCGACCGCGATATCGACGACGGTTATCCGGAAAGTTCGCCCGTCGGCGCATTTCCGCTCGGAGCCAGTCCATTCGGCATCGAAGACATGGCGGGCAATGTCTGGGAATGGTGTCTCGATTACTACGAGCTGTATCGGCCGGGACCGAAAGTGAACCCGCGCGGGTCGACCGGCGGGAGCAAGCGCGTTCATCGCGGCGGCAGTTGGAAATCGCGCTTTAGCAGCCTGCGGACAACTGTGCGCCATTCGAATGTGCCCGGGTTCTCTTGCAACGATCTGGGGTTCCGGATCGTTTGTGAGTGCGATTAACGGTGGATCGGCTTCTCCGAAGCCAATGCTACAACTTTGGCGGCCGTAGGCCACGTGAATTAACAACGCGTTCGGAGCACGCGTTCCACCACCGTAAAAAGAAAGCCCCGAAAGCATTCGGGGCCTTCACAAGATATCAACTTGTCGATCTTATGCGGTAAAACGGAACTTTGTCCGGCCGCGCTTGGCGTTGTTCTTCGCTTTGCGGCGGTGCTTTTGATTGGGCGTCTCGAAGGCGCGCAAACGGCGCACTTCCTCGAGAATACCCTCGGAATCAAGCTTGTTCTTCAACCGCTTGAGTGCGCGATCAACCGGCTCACCTTTGCGAACGAGTACTTCTGGCATCGATAATCAACTCCTGACTTGCAAATTTTGTGCCTAAACGGCGATGCGGAGCCTAATCGGGCAGGGTAGGTTCGTCAAATGGGCGCCCTAACGGGCCAGCGGATTGGCTGCGGTCGGCTTCTGCGTCACTTCCCGGCGCAAAGTGCTCGTGCTTTTGCCTCTCGCTCGGGTCCACCAAAGGACGATCGGCGAGGCAATGAAGATCGAGGAATAAGTTCCAACCACGACGCCGACGATGATCGCGAGCGAGAAATCGCGGAGGACTGCGCCGCCGAAGAAAAACAGGCAGAGAATTGGGATCAGCGTCACCGTGCTGGTCAGAATTGTGCGGCTTAACGTCTGGTTAATGCTCGAGTTCATGATCTCTTCGATCGTGCCTCGTCGCCCGCTGGCCAGACCTTCACGAATCCGGTCGTAAACAACGATCGTGTCGTTGATCGAATAACCGGCAATAGTCAAAACGGCTCCGACCATCGTCAGGGTCAGCTCGCGTCCGAGTAATGAGAAGACGCCGACGGTGATGATGACGTCGTGTAACAACGCAACGATTGCCCCGACCGCGAACGAAAGTTCAAATCGGAACGTCACGAAAACAAGAATGCCAAGAATTCCGAGCCCGAGCGCAACGAGAGAGCTCTTGGCCAGTTCGCCGCCAACCAAAGCGCCGACACGTTCCGAGCGTTCCACTTTGAAATTCGCGCCCGGCATGGTCTGGATGATTTGCTTTTCGACTTTGTCGCTCGTTTTCAATGGACTGCGGATAGTGATGTAGCTTTTTCCGCTTTGGGCAGATTCCTGGATCGACGCATCGGCCAGACCGACTGGCTTCAACGCATCGCGCACTTGGCCGACGTCGATCTTGGCCGGCGAGCTTAACGTCACCAAATCGCCGCCGCGGAAATCCACGCCGAAGTTTTTTTCGCCTTTGATATAGAACGAAGTAGCGCCGGCAAGGATGAGCGCGAGCGAGCACATGCACGCGAGAAATCCTTTGCCGAGGAAGTTGATGTTCTTGGACGAAATCAGATGCAGCATCGAGATCTTCTTCACCCGGCCAGTGTCTACCAACCAGCCGAGCGCATTTCGTCCGACGATGAGCGCGGTGAAAAGCGACGCCAGGATGCCGAAGGTCAACGAAATCGCGAAGCCCTTGACCGGCCCGCTCGCATTGAAAAACAAAATGATTGCGGTGATCAGCGTGGTCACGTTGGCGTCGAAGATGGAACTGAACGCTTTTTGGTAGGCGGTCTCCATCGCCACCTTGAGCGATTTTCCGAGTGCCATTTCTTCGCGCAACCGCTCGAAAATCAGCACGTTTGCATCAACCGACAGACCGATCGTCAAAATGATGCCGGCGATTCCGGGCAACGTCAGCACGAACCGGAACATCGTCAGCGCGCCGACCAACAGAATCAGGTTTACGATGAGCGCGAGGTTTGCGACCAGTCCCGGCAGTCGATAATAGAGGAGCACGCAGACCAGCGTGATTGCCAGCCCTAACAAACCAGCCATAACGCTGGCGCGGATTGAATCCATTCCGAGGGTTGGCGAAACGCTGCGCTCCTCTTCGATGCTGACCGGTGTTTGAAGCGGGTTTTCCAAGACGCTGGACAGGCCGCGCGCATCTTTCTCGTCGAATCTGCCGGAGATGATAGCGTCGCCCCCGTAGATTGCGTCACGAATCACGGGCGCGGATTGAATCACGCCATCGAGGACAATTGCGAAGCGATGCCCTTTGTATTGCTCGGTGATTTTGCCGAATTGTTTGGCGCCGTCGCCATCGAATTTGAGCTGCACCGTCCAGCCTTCGTTCCCGTAATAAGCATGCGATTCTTTGACGCGATCGCCGCCGAGATCGGCTTTCTTTTTAACTAGTAAGCGCTCTTCTCGCGGCTTTTCGGTCCCTTCGGCCGCCATTTTGTAAACTTCAATTCGATACTCCGGCGGAATAACTTCCTTCCCTCCATCGATCGCCCTCAACCGATCGCCGTTGTCCGGATAGACAAGGCGAAACTCAAGCTTCGCCACGCGCGAGAGTTGCTCGCGCGCCTCCTGAATTTTCGCCGTATCGAGGCCGGGAATCTGGACCAGAATTCGATCGTTCCCGACTGGACTGATGACTGGCTCGCTTACGCCAAAATAATCGATGCGCTTGCGAATCACTTCGACCGCCTGGTCGAGCATTCCCTTGTTCACTTCCTTGTCGCCACCCATCAGGCGAATCAGGAATGAAGTGCCGCCCTGGATATCGAGGCCGAGCTGAATTTTTTCTTTCGGCGGCCAAATGGTGGCAATGCTGAACGCCACCAGGAGCATGACCAGGGTCGACGCGAGCAATCGCTTTCGTAGTCCGACGTCGGTCGCGAAATACCAGCCGAACAAAACGAGCAAGCCGAGACCGGCAAAAAATGTGAGGCCCGGAGTCATTTCGGATGTTGAGTGGTTGTGTTGTTGAGTGGTTGAATTTTCACGTCGCGACCCGGTGTTTGATCTTTATCTCAACTCCTCAACGTCTCAACTGCTCAACTCTCTTTTAAAACATTGGTGACCGCCGATTTTTCCATCTCGATCTTTACGTTATCGGCCACTTTCAGGAGCACGGTTGTCTCCTTCACGTTTGCGATCAACCCGTGAATGCCGGCGTTGGTCACCACCCGGTCGCCCGTTTTCAAACTGGAAACGAGACTTTGTTGCTGCTGCTGCCGCTTTTTTTGCGGTCGGATCATGACGAAATACATGATGACGAAAATGAAAATGAACGGGATGAAAAAACCGATGCCGCCGCCGGGACCTGAAGCAGGCGCGGCTGGCTGTGCTTGAGCTAAGAATAATAACAGCATGAGAAAATTTGAGCGAGCCGGAGCTTAAACGCGAACGCTTCCGCTGCAATCTCGAATCGCGCTACTCGGTTGGATCGACATCTCGCGTCTCATAGTTCGAAACGAACTCACGGCGAAATTCGTCGAACGTGCCTTTGTCGATCTTGTCCCGCGATTGGCGCATCAGATCGAGATAAAAATGCAGGTTATGCAGAGTGATCAGGCGCAGCCCGAGAATTTCCTCGGCCTTAATCAAATGGCGGATGTAACCGCGGCTGAATTCGCGGCAGCTGGTGCACTCGCAATCGTCTTCGATCGGTCGTTTGTCCTTGGAGTACTCGGCATTTTTTAAATTGATCGTCCCGGCTGCGGTAAACGCGGTCCCATTTCGCGCCAGTCGCGTAGGCAGCACGCAATCGAACATGTCCGTTCCGCGCGCGATCATCTCTAATAGTTGCGGCGGCGTTCCGAGTCCCATGGCGTATCGCGGTTTGTCCTTCGGCAAAAACGGCTCGCTCGATTCGATCGCTCGGAACATTTCTTCCTCCGGTTCGCCGACGCTGACTCCACCGACTGCGTAGCCGTCGAAATCAAGATTGACGATTGCCTGCGCGCTCTGTTGACGGAGCTCACCAAAGGTCGCGCCCTGAACGATCCCGAAAACGAGTTGACGTGTTGTAGCTGCCGCCGTCTCTGGCGGCAGGGGTGTCGAAGTTCCGCCGCTGGGGACCGCGGCGGCTACAACATCACTTGAGCATTCGGCGTGTGCCTCTGCCCATTCTTTGCACCTCTTCGCCCAGCGCGTTGTCATTTCTGCGCTTTTGGCGGCGTAATCGTACTCGCACGGCCAGGGCGGACATTCATCCAACACCATCGCGACGTCGCTCCCGAGCGCCGCCTGAATTTCCATCGCGATCTCCGGGGAAATAAACGCCGGCGATCCATCAACGTGATTTTGAAACTCAACGCCTTCCTCGGAAATCTTGCGCAACTTCGCCAGCGAAAAAATCTGATAACCGCCGCTGTCGGTTAAAATCGGCCGGTCCCAGGTCATGAATTTGTGCAGGCCGCCGAAATGTTTGATCACCTCAATTCCCGGCCGGACGAAGAGATGGTAAGTGTTTCCCAGAACGATCGGCGCGTTCAATTCGCGCAATTCGCGCGGACTGACTGCCTTCACGCTGCCCTGCGTTCCCACCGGCATGAATGTCGGCGTTTCAATCGCGCCATGAGCCGTCGTTAAACGACCGTGACGCGCTTTTGACCCCCGATCTTGCGACAAAAGTTCGAATATTTTCCGCATCCGAAAAGGAGATTCCGCGTGCTCATGCGAAATAACAACCAGCGCGCAAAATATTCTTTGCGAGCCGTAATTTTCCCTCTATATTCGCGCTTCACCGCATCAGGCGCGTGACAGTGTAATACGCGTTTGAGCGGGTTTTTTTGTCGCCCGAAACACGAGGTTTTTGGCGGCGCTTTGTTTGGAAAAAATGCCCACGATTAATCAGTTGATTCGGAAAGGACGAAAGAAGATGTCGGTGAAATCGAAGTCACCGGCGTTGACCAATTGTCCTCAGCGCCGCGGCGTTTGCGTGCAGGTGATGACGCGCACGCCGAAGAAGCCGAATTCCGCCCTGCGCAAAGTGGCAAAAGTGCGGTTGACGAACGGCCAGGAAGTGATTGCCTACATCCCAGGCGAAGGGCACAACTTGCAGGAGCACTCAATCGTGCTCGTGCGCGGGGGACGCGTAAAAGATTTGCCGGGTGTGCGCTATCATATTGTGCGTGGCACGCTCGATTCGCTCGGTGTCGATGGACGCCGGCGAAGTCGCTCCAAGTATGGAGCGAAGCGTCCGAAAGGTGGCGCGGCTGGCGGAGGCGGTGCGGCGAAAGCGGCGCCGGCAGGGGCCAAGGAAGACAAAAAGTAAATTTGAAACAGAAGATCGACAATGTCGCGACGGAAGAGAGTCTACAAAAAGGAAGAGCGCGTCGATTCCCGTTACGGGAGTCCGGCGGTCGCCCGTCTCATCACCACGGTGATGAAGTGCGGCAAGAAATCGCTCGCCGAGCGCATTGTCTACACCGCGATTGAGAAATCACGCGAAGGATCCGATTCGGTCGATCCGCTCGAAGTCTTAAACAAGGCGCTGGAAAACGTTCGACCGCGCTTGGAAGTAAAATCGCGTCGGGTTGGTGGCGCGACTTATCAAGTGCCGTTGGAAGTACCCCCGGCGCGTCAGGTCTCGCTCGCGATGCGTTGGATCGTGCAATACGCCGACACTCGCAAAGGTATGCCGATGGCTCAGGCGCTCGCCCAGGAAATCAAGGACGCAGCCGGCGGTCAGGGAAACGCGATCAAGAAACGCGAAGACACACACAAAATGGCGCAAGCGAACCGCGCGTTTGCCCATTTCCGTTGGTAAATTTATGCCCGCGACGCTCGAAAAGAAAAAATCGACATCGGCGGGCCCGAACTCGCCGGATCGCAAGTTCCCGCTCGAGCGGACGCGGAACATCGGCATCGCTGCGCACATTGACGCCGGCAAAACGACGATCACCGAGCGCGTTTTGTTTTATACCGGAATGATCCACAAGATGGGCGAGGTGCATGAAGGCACCACCGTCACCGACTGGATGGAGCAGGAGCGCGAGCGCGGTATTACGATTACTTCCGCCGCGACGACCTGCAGTTGGTCGCAGAAGAAAGAAGAAGGCGTTTACAAAATTTTCGAGGGAATCAAGCAGCGGATCAACATCATCGACACGCCCGGTCACGTCGATTTCACGGCTGAAGTTGAGCGTTCGTTGCGCGTGCTCGATGGCGCGATCGCGGTTTTCGACGGAGTTGCCGGAGTTCAACCTCAATCAGAAACGGTTTGGCGGCAGGCAACGAAATACAACGTCCCGTGCCTGGCGTTCATCAACAAGATGGACCGCGTGGGTGCCAACTTCGAGATGTCGGTCGATAGCATTCATAAGAAACTCGGCGCGAACGCCTGGCCGGTGCTTTTGCCTCTTGGCAGGGAAGATCAGCTCAAAGGGCAGCTCGACGTTATTAATAAGAAGGCGATCATTTATTCCGACAGCGACCAGCTTGGATCGACATATGAGGTGGCGGAAATTCCCAAGGAACACGTTGCTGCTGTCGACAAGGCTTACAAAGATCTGGTCGAGCAAATTTCCAATCTTGATGACGAGGTCGCTCATGTTGTTCTCGAAGAGAAGCCGATTACGCCGGAATTGCTGAAGGCCGGAATTCGCCGGCAAACGATTGCGAACAAATTTGTGCCGGTCATCGGCGGTTCGGCGTTGAAGAACATTGGCGTGCAGTACTTGGTCGATGCAGTCGTCGATTACCTGCCAAGCCCGCTCGACATTCCGCCGGCCAAAGGAATGGAGCCCGATACGCACGAGCCGATGGAGGCGGCGACGGACGACAACGGAAATTTTTGCTCGCTCGCGTTCAAGCTGTGGAGCGATCCGTTTGTCGGCAAACTCGTTTTCTTCCGCGTCTATTGCGGCACGCTGAGCAAAGGCGACACCGTTTACAATCCGCGCACGAACAAGCGCGAACGCATCTCGCGTTTGATTCAAATCCAGGCCGACAAACGCGAAGACATCGAGACATGTTACTCGGGCGACATTGCCGCGATCGTCGGCATCAAAAACATTACGACTGGCGACACGCTTTGCGATGAGGACCATCCGATCCTGCTCGAGCCGCCGACGTTTCCTGATCCCGTCATCTCCATGGCGATCGAGCCGAAGACGAAATTGGACCAGGAAAAAATGGGCGTGGCCTTACAACGTCTGGCCGAAGAAGATCCGACGTTCCGCGTTTACACTCACGAAGACACCGGTCAGACGATCATCGCCGGCATGGGTGAGTTGCATTTGGAAATCATTCGCGACCGCATGTTCCGCGAATTCAAGGTGGACGCGAACGCAGGCAAGCCGCAGATAGCGTATCGCGAAACAATCACCACCAACGCACACGGGGTCGGCAAGTTAATCAAACAATCGGGCGGTCGAGGTCAGTACGGACACGTTGAAGTGGATTTACGGCCAGGCCAGCGCAGCAAAGGCCTCGTCGTCGAAAACAAGATCGTCGGCGGCGTTATTCCGCGCGAATACATTCCGGCGGTCAAGAAAGGCATCGAAGAAGCAGTGCTTGATGGTGTGCTTGGCGGCTACCCAGTTGTCGATGTTGAGGCGGACATTGTTTTCGGAAGCTTCCATGACGTCGACTCGAACGAGCTCGCATTCAAAATGGCGGCGATCTTCGCGATGAAGGACGGCTTCCGGCAGGGCAAACCGATCCTGCTCGAGCCGATCATGAAGGTAGAAAACATCACCCCGCAGGAATATCAGGGCGACATTATCGGCGACTTAAACCGGCGTCGCGGCCAGGTGAACAGCATCGAGTCGCGGGGAAACCTGACCATCGTTCACGCTGAAGTTCCGTTGGCAGAGCTGTTCGGCTATGCCACGGCGATCCGTTCGCTTTCCAAAGGCCGGTCGAGTTACTCGATGGAGCCGTCGCACTTTCAACAGGTACCGCAGAATTTGGTCGCGGCGATCCTGGACCAGAAGGAGACAAAATGACCGACAGCCAACGTATTCGCATTCGCTTGAAAGCATTCGATCATCGCATGCTGGACCAATCCGCGGTCGAGATTGTTGAGACCGCGAAGCGCACCGGCGCTCGTGTGGCCGGACCGATCCCGCTGCCGACATTGATCGAAAAGTTCACCGTGAATCGCTCGCCGCACGTCGATAAAAAATCGATGGAACAATTTGAAATCCGCACGCACAAACGGTTGCTCGACATTATCGAGCCGACCGCGAAGACGGTGGATGAGTTGAAGAAGCTGAATTTGCCTGCGGGCGTCGATATTACGATTAAAATTTAGCGCTTGAGAATTTTGCCACGTCGCCAACATGAGTATCGGGTTACTAGGACAGAAAATCGGCATGACCAGCGTCTACGACGCCAACGGTCGGCTGCATCCTGTGACCGTCATCGCGGTCGGCGATAATACTCTCCTGCGTCGCCTGACCAACGAAAACGACGGCTATTCGGCCGTGCAAGTGGGGTTTGGTTCGCAAAAAGAATCGCGCGTGAACAAGGCCGAACTCGGCATCTTCAAGAGCGCGAATTCGGAACCGAAACGCTTCGTCCGCGAATTTCGCCTAACGGCCGATCTCGGTGACGGCGAAGTGAATTTGAGCGTCACCCAATTTCAACCCGGCGATTTTGTCGATGTGATCGGCCGCTCCAAAGGCAAGGGCTTCCAAGGCGTGATGAAGAAACACAACTTCGATGGCCAAGGCGCGGCGCACGGTTCGAAGACACATCGCCGCAATGGCGCCGTCGGTAATCGTTCCACGCCAGGCCGCATTTGGAAGAACATGGGCATGCCCGGTCACATGGGTGACGAGCGCGTGACCGTGCAAAACCTGCAAGTGATGCAGGTGCGTGAAGCCGAGAAAGTAATTTTAATCAGCGGCGCGGTGCCCGGTTGCAATGGCAGTTACGTGGTTGTAAGGCCGGCGATCAAAAATCCGGCCGCGCAGATAAGACTGCACCAGCAGCACGCGAAACAGGACAAGGTTGTTGCGAAGAAGCACGAAGCTGAAAAGAAGGCGGAAGCGAAAAAGCCTGAAGCAGCGAAGAAACCGGAACCCGATAAGAAGCCTGAGGCGGCGGAGAAGAAATGAGCGCGAAAGTCTTAACGAAAGCCGCTGCCAAGGAAGCGAAGATCGACATCATCGAGGACGGTCGTGGTTCGCAGGCCGTTCACGACGTCGTGGTCGCGATGCGCGCAGCGCGGCGTTCCGGGTCGGCCAACACGAAAACCAAAGCCGAAGTCGACATGTCGGGCGCGAAACCGTGGCGGCAAAAAGGCACGGGTCGTGCGCGCGCCGGTTACGTTGCATCACCGATTTGGCGAGGCGGCGGTGTCGTCTTTGGACCCAAGCCGCGCGATTATTCCAAAAAAGTTTCGAAGTCAGTCCGGCGTCTCGCGTTGCAAAAGGCGTTGAGCGAACGGATCAAAGCCGGCGACGTCCTGACCATCGACAAATTCGCGGTTTCCGAAATCAAAACCAAAGCGTTTGTCGATCTTGTTCGGAAGCAAACCGATGCGACCAAAGTGCTGATCATTTCGGATTCCTTCGATGATAAGACGCACAAGTCCGCGCGTAACGTGAAGCCGGTAAAACTGGCGACAGCGACGGACGTCAACACCGAGCAATTGCTCGCGTTTCACAAAATTTTGGTGACACCCAAGGCGCTCGAAAAATTAGCGGAGAGAATGCAATGAGCGAACCGCACGAAATTATCGAGACCGCGTCGCTGACGGAAAAATCGACGGTACTGAGCGAAAAACACAACAAATACGTTTTTCGGGTCAGCCCCCGCGCGAACAAAATTCAAATCAGAGACGCGGTTGAACGCTTGTTTCAGAAGAAAGTGGTCGATGTGAACACGTGTAACTACGCCGGAAAAGAAAAGCGCGTCCGCGGACCGCTTGGCCGGCGCGCGCATTGGAAAAAAGCGATCGTGACGCTCGCGGAAGGCGAGAAGATCGAGCTGGTCTAATTTTATGGCGCTCAAGAATTATCGCCCACTCACGCCGATCCAGCGTTTCAAGCAGACGCCGGCCTTCGATGAAATCACGAAGGACCGACCGACACGCAGTTTGCTCGAGCCAAAGAAAAGATCAGGCGGCCGCAACAATCACGGCCGGATGACATCGCGCCATATTGGCGGTGGACACAAACAGCATTACCGCAAGGTCGATTTCAAACGCCGCAAGCACGGCGTCGCAGCCGAAGTGTTGGGGATTGAGTACGATCCGAATCGCTCGGCACGAATTGCTCTTATTAAGTACAGCGACGGCGAACTGAGCTACATCCTGGCGCCGAATGGCCTTCAGGTCGGCGCGAGGGTTGCCTCCGGCGACAGTGTCGCGCCTGATCTTGGCAACTCATTGCCCCTCCGCGCCATTCCGCTCGGCACGAACATTCACAACATCGAGTTGAGTCCCGGCCGCGGCGGGCAGGTTGCGCGAAGCGCGGGTCAGCAGGCGATTTTGAACAACCTCGAAGGCGGTTACGCGCTGGTGAAGATGCCCTCGGGCGAAGTGCGCCGGATTCACGAGAACTGTTTTGCCACGATCGGCCAGGTTGGAAATGTCGACCACATGAACGTCGCCAGCGGAAAAGCTGGACGTACGCGCTGGCAGGGACGTCGTCCGCATGTGCGCGGAATGGTGATGAACCCAATTGACCATCCGATGGGCGGCGGTCAGGGCAAATCAAAGGGCGGCGGCGGACGCCATCATCCGGTCAGCCCGTGGGGACAACTCGCCAAAGGATTTAAAACACGCAGTAAACGCAAGCCAAGCGACCGATTCATTCTCGAGCGCAAGCGAGCGAACAAGAAAAGTTGATTTTTATGGGAAGATCACTAAAGAAAGGACCCTTCGTCGAATCGCATCTTCTGGAGAAGATCGACAAGATGAACGCCTCGGGCTCGAAAAAGGCGATCAAGACCTGGTCGAGACGCTCGATGGTAACGCCGGACTTTGTCGGCCATACGTTCCTGGTGCACAACGGAAAGATATTCAATTCCGTTTTCGTCACCGAGAACATGGTCGGTCATAAGCTCGGCGAGTTTTCGGCCACGCGAATCTTTAAGAAACACGGTTCGCACACGGCGAAGGTCACGAAATAATTGAGAAGATTTTTTGTAGTGCTGGGCTGCTTAACGCTGGCTCGAGGGCTGGCGGCAGAGGGAAATAGTTCTTTGTCAGAATCTAAAATTGAGAGCGCGGAGCAAAAGATCACCGCGGAATCGCTGCTCGGGCAGAATGAAGATCTGCGCAGGCAATTGTCGATCCAACAGGAATCGCTTAAGACTTTGACGGCGAGCCTGGCGGAATCGAACGCGGAAGCCGAAGTGTTTCGCCGCAAGTTTTCCGATTTGGAATTGCGGATGGAAGCACTCGGGCTGGCGTCGGCGAGCAAAGATCGCGCGAAGCTGGAGCAACGTTTGCTCGCGGCAGTGAGCGATCTTCGATTGACGCAGAAAGAGCGTGACGAGTTGCGGGATCAGTTGCTCGGTTTGAACGAGGCGCTGTTGCGATATTTGCAAACTTCGCAAGGCGGCGACGCCCAAGCGCGGATGGATGTGGAAGCGCAATTGCGCAAAACAAACGAGCTGGTCGGAAGATCGACATTCGACAGTGCGAAGGAGCCGCAGCCAGGTTTGATGGACGGCAGCGTGCTCAGCGTGAAAGACGAATGGTCGTTTGTGGTCGCGAACATCGGGGAGCAGCAGGGCGTGAAGATCGGTATGCCGCTCCGGGTAATGCGGGGTGAGCAAAGGATTGCGACGCTGCGGGTGGTGGACGTGCGCCATCGGATTTGCGGCGCAGTGGTTGAGGATTCTGGAAAAGAGAAAATAAAAGTGGGCGATCGCCTCCAGGCGGACGTCCACTCGAATGTGACTTTAAAATAAATGGAAGTTAGATCGATATATAAGTATGCGCGGATTTCGCCATTCAAGGTGCGCGAAGTGACGCGAGAGATTCAGGGTCTGCCGGTTTCGGCAGCACTCGACATTCTCGCTTTCACGCCGAAGAAGGCGGCGTTCCTGATCAACAAGACGCTGAAGAGCGCGATCGCAAACGCGGAAAACAACGCGAACCTAAAAGTGGACGGGCTGGTAGTGAAGGAAGCGGTTGTGGGCGAGGGTCCAACCTTCAAACGAATGACGCCGCGCGCTCGTGGCAGCGGCAGCCGGATTTTGAAACGAACGAGTCATATCCGAATCGTTCTGACCGACGACATCGCGATTGAGACGCGGGAAACGAGAAAAGCGAAACGCGAACAGCAAAAGAAGACGGGCGAAGGCGGAGAGAAAACCGCGACCGCAAAAAAGGCTAAGAAAAAGGCTGCGAAAGCGGCCAAGAAATAATTTATGGGACAAAAAGTTAATCCAATTGGATTCAGACTCGGTGTAAACCGCGACTGGCGCTCGCGCTGGTACGCGTCGCCGCAGGAGCTGCCCGCATTTCTCCACAGCGATCTCGAAATTCGCGCTTACGTGAAGAAGAAGCTGCAATACGCCGCGGTTTCGAAGATTGTGATCGAACGCGCCTGGAACTCAATTCGCGTCACCATTCACACCGCGCGTCCTGGCATTGTCATTGGCCGCAAAGGCGCCGAGATCGAGAAAATGACTGAAGAAATTTCGAAGATGGCGCAGGGCAAACAAATCAAGATCGACATCCAGGAGATCAAGACGCCGGAGCTGGACGCGCAATTGGTTGCCGAAAACGTGTCGTTACAAATTGAGCGCCGAATCGCTTATCGCCGCGCGATGAAAAAAGCGGTCCAGGTGGCAATGGATTTTGGCGCGGAAGGAATTCGTCTGCGTTGCTCGGGTCGGTTGAACGGCGCGGAAATCTCGCGCTCGGAATGGTATCGCGAAGGGAAAGTTCCACTGCACACGTTGCGCACTCCGATCGACTACGGATTTGCTGAAGCAAACACGGTTTATGGCAAGATCGGCGTGAAATGCTGGATGTGTAAGAAGGAAGAGGCCCCGAGCGAAGCACCGGTTGCGATGGCTCCTCCGCCCCCGCCACCGCCGCCAACTGAACCGGTCCCAGCCTAGGACTTTTTATGCCGTTGATGCCCAAACGAGTGAAGTATCGGAAGTCCCAGCGGGGAAGCCGCAAGGGGACTGCTTCACGCAATCTTCGGATCAATTTTGGCGAGTTCGGATTGCAAACGCTCGAGCGCGCGTGGATCACGAACACGCAGATCGAAGCCGCGCGCGTGGCGTTGACCCGCAACATGAAGCGCAAGGGCAAGCTGTGGATCCGGATTTTCCCGGACAAGTCAGTGACGGCGCGTCCGCCGGAAACCCGAATGGGAAAAGGAAAAGGTCAGCCGGAGTTTTGGGTCGCGACGGTGAAGCCCGGAAATATTTTGTTTGAGCTCGACGGTCTGACCGAATCGGTCGCGCGCGAATCGCTGCGACTGGCGGCGGACAAATTGCCGGTGCGGACCAAATTTATCAGCCGCCACCACGTGGCCGCGGCCTAACGAAGATGAAAATCAAAGAAATAATCGAGATGAGCACGGACGAGCTGTTGACGAAACGGCGCGATCTTCGCCAGGAACGTTTGCATCTGCGTTTGCAGCAGCAGAGCGGACAGCTCGAGCAACCCAGCCGTTTGCGTTTGCTGCGTCGCGATGTGGCGAGAATCGAAACGATATTGTCCCGGCGTTCGAATGAACCCCAGACCATTCCCGCGGAACCAAAGGCGAAGAAGAAGAAATAATTTATGGCCGAGCAAGCAACACAAGATCGACAATCGACGGCGCAACCGCCGCCGTTGCCGGCGAAATACACTCGCGCTGTGCGCAAGACGCGGGTGGGAGAAGTGATTTCCGAGCGAATGAACAAAACGATCGTGGTGCGCACGATCACGCGCGTGCCGCATCCCAAGTTCGGCAAGATCGTGAAACAGATCCGAAGATTTTACGCGCACGATGAGGAGAACAAAGCCAAGACCGGAGACACCGTTCGGATCATGGAGACGCGGCCGTTGAGCAAGTTGAAACGATGGCGATTAGTGGAGGTGGTCCAGAAATAATTTTTATGGTGCAACTTCGATCCAGACTTGAAGTAGCGGACAATACCGGTGCGCGGATGGCTACAATGATCGGCGTCATCGGCAAGGCCACGCTTTATGCCGGCATCGGAGACGTCATCACCGCGAACGTGAAAGAAGCGAGCGCGACGGGCACTGTGAAAAAGGGTGAAGTCGTTCGCGCGGTCCTCGTTCGGACACGGCAGGCAATTCGTCGTGATGACGGGTCGTTTTTGCGGTTCGACAACAACGCGATCGTGATCATCGACAAAGATTTGAATCCTCGCGGAACCCGCATTTTCGGTCCGGTCGCGCGCGAACTGCGCGAGCGCAATTTCATGAAAATCGTTTCGCTAGCGCCGGAGGTTTTATGAGCCGGATGAAGTTTCACGTTAAAAAGGGCGACGAGGTCGAAGTGATCTCCGGGAACTTCAAGGGTTCGAGCGGGAAGATTCTCGAGGTGTTGCCGAGCAAACAGCGAGTGCTGGTCGAAGGTGTGCGGATTATTAAAAAGCATCTGCGCAAATCGGAAGACAACCCGCAGGGCAAAATCGCCGAGCGCGAAGGTCCGATTCACATCTCGAATGTGAAATTGATCGAGCGCGAGAAGAAGGCCGAAAAGAAAACCAAAACGAAGCCGAAGAAAGAGGCTGAGAAAAAGGCGGCGTAATGGAAAACGAATTTTACCGTCATTACAAAGACCGCGTGGTGCCCGCTTTGCGCGAACGGCATAAGTACAAAAACGTCCACCAGATTCCGCGGGTCAACAAAGTGGTGATCAACACTTCGGTTGGGTCGCAGGCGGACTTGAAGCAGGCGATGGAGGAGGCGAAAATGGAACTTGCTCTGATTACCGGACAGCAAGCCGCGGAAACCCGCGCGAAAAAGAGCATCGCTAATTTCAAATTGCGCAAAGATGAGATCATCGGCGCGAAAGTCACGTTGCGCGGCGATCGGATGTACGAATTCCTTGAGCGCCTGATCAAAACCGCGCTGCCGCGAATCCGGGATTTTCGCGGTGTTTCGCCCCGCTGTTTTGACGGGAACGGCAATTACACGCTCGGTGTCCCCGACCAGACAATCTTTCCCGAAATCGAGATGGACAAAATTAAGCGCAACATCGGTTTTGATGTTACAATTGTGACCACCGCGCGGACGGACGAAGAGGCCAAATCGCTTTTGAGCGAGTTGGGAATGCCTTTTTCCGATCGCGCGAAGCCGGCTGCGCAAGTCGCCTGAAATCATGAGTACCGTAACAGATCCAATTGCAGACCTGCTTTCTCGCATGCGCAATGGCGCGGCCGCGCAGAAGATCGAGATCTTCGTGCCGTACTCCAGGCTGAAAGCTGAAGTCGTCCGGATTATGAAGAATGAAGGTTACATCAGCGATTACGAAGTCGACACGAAGGCGGCGCATCCGCGGATCAAAATTACCAATAAGCTGGTCGATCGCACCTGCGCCATCACCGGATTGAAGCGGGTCAGCCGCCCCGGTCTGCGGCGTTACGTTGGCGCCGGCGAAATTCCGCGCGTGCTCGGTGGAATGGGAACGGCGATTTTATCGACGTCGCGCGGTATCATGTCCGGTCGTGAAGCGAAGAAACAAAAAGTGGGCGGCGAACTGCTCGCCTTCATTTGGTAAATTGTATGTCGCGAATTGGAAATAAACCGGTCGACATTCCCGACAAAGTCAAAGTCAACATCGACAATGACGGCGGCGTTTCGGTGGAAGGTCCGAAAGGAAAACTCAACTGGAAGTTACCGCGGCAAATTACGGGCAGCGTGAAAGACAATCACGTCTCGATCGCGCGCGGGGCGGAGACGCGAAGCGTGAAAGCGTTGCACGGACTGTCGCGTGCGCTCGTCCACAACATGGTTGTCGGCGTGAGCGAGGGCTTCACCAAACAACTCGAAATCGAGGGTGTTGGTTTCAAAGCTGCCGTGCAAGGCACGAACTTGAATCTCAGCCTCGGTTTTTCGCACCCGATTCTGTTCCCCATTCCAAAAGACATCAAAATCACCGTCACCGATAACACCAAAATCATGATTCAAGGCGCGGACAAGAAAGTCGTCGGCCAGGTCGCGGCAGACATCCGTCGCTACTACCCACCGGAGCCCTACAAAGGCAAAGGTGTTCGCTATGCCGGCGAACAAGTCCGTCGCAAGGAAGGCAAGACCGTCCAGTAATTTATGGCGACGTTCAATCGAAAAGCAGCGCGGGAGCGATTGCATCGGCGAATCCGGAAGAAGATTTCCGGAACGTCGGCGCGCCCCCGTTTGTCGATCTACTTTTCGGGCAAGCATGTTTACGCGCAGGTGATTGACGATGACGCCGGCAAGACGTTGATCGCGGCGTCGACCGCGGAGAAGGACGTGCTTGGCAAAAATAAAGCCGCCGCTAATCGCGCGAGCGCGGAAGTTATCGGCAAAGTGATCGCCGAGCGCGCGCTTGGAAAAAAGATCAACAAAGTGGTGTTCGATCGCGGCGGATTCCAATATCAAGGCAAGGTAAAAGCGCTGGCCGATGCGGCCCGCGAAGGTGGATTAAAGTTTTAATTTCATGGCAGCACCAGGACAAGGCAGACCAGGGCAAGGCAGACGACCAGACTCCCGTCATCAGGACAGAACGCCGGCGGCCAGAGGCGATACGACCGAGAAAGTCGTGTTCATCAACCGCTGTGCAAAAGTCGTGAAGGGCGGCCGACGTTTTAGTTTCAGCGCGCTCATCGTGGCCGGCGATCACGATGGCAGCGTTGGAGTCGGATTCGGCAAAGCGAATGAAGTTTCGGAAGCGATCCGGAAAGCTTCGGAGTCGGCGCGCAAATCGATGGAAAAAGTTTCACTGCACGAAAACACGATCCCGCACGAGACGATCGGCGAGTTCGGTGGGGGGCGCGTTCTGCTGCGACCGGCATCACCTGGGACCGGCGTGATCGCCGGCGGCGGCGTGCGCGCTGTTGTTGAAGCGGCGGGAATTCGCGATGTGCTCGCGAAATCACTCGGCTCGAGCAATCACGCGAATGTCGTGAAGGCGACAATCGCGGCGTTAAAATCGCTGCGCCGCAAGGATGAAATTTTCAAAGTGCGCGGAATCAAAAGCGGCGACGGAAAGGCGACCGCGCAAGCAACGTCATGATGCGCTTACACAATCTCAGGCCGCGTCCAGGCTCGCGTCACCGGGTCAAGAGACTCGGTTGCGGGGAAAGCTCCGGCCACGGAAAAACCAGCGGCAAAGGCCATAAAGGCCAAAAGGCGCGGTCGGGCGGCAGCATTCGTCTTGGATTCGAAGGTGGACAGATGCCGCTCATCCGGCGTTTGCCCAAGCGCGGTTTCAATAACGCCGCTTTTCATACGACCTACGCGATCGTTAACTTGAGCGACCTGAACGAATTTAAAGCCGGCACGGTTGTGAACGAAGAACTGCTGCGCGAATCGAATCTCGTGCGTGGCAATGTGGCGGGCATAAAAATTTTAGGTGACGGAGAGTTGAAGCACGCGCTAAAGATCGAAGCGGACAAAGTAAGCGAATCGGCCAAAGCAAAGATCGAGAAGGCCGGTGGAACAATCACCATGCGCGATCCAGCTGCGCGAAAGCCCGCGGCCGGCACGGACGGTGTCGACCAAACGGCGAAGGAATCTGAGGGAGCAAAGCCGGAGGGAAGATCGACAACGAAGTCGCAGGCGAAGGCAAAAAAGAAGACGTCGAAGAAGCGCTAGCGTCGGCGTAAATTGTCTAAATGGTTTCGGCCTTTCTCAACACGGTCAAGATACCGGAGCTGCGGCGCCGAATCCTGTTCACTCTTGCCATCGTGGTCGTGGTCCGACTCGGTGCCGCGATCACGACGCCTGGAGTCAATCAGGCGGTATTGCAGGAATGGTTTCGCAGCGCACTAACCGAAAAATCCGGCGGGAATCTTGCGGCCTTATTGAATCTGTTCAGCGGTGGCGCGCTGGAAAACTGCGCGATCTTTTCTCTCGGCATCATGCCCTACATCAGCGCATCGATCATGATGCAGCTGCTTTCGGCCGTCATTCCGCAATTGGGAAGACTCGCGCGCGAAGACGGCGGCCGGCAAAAGATCATGCAATACACACGGTTCATGACCGTCGGGCTTTGCATTTTTCAGGGATACCTGCTGGCAATCTCATTTCAGCATCCGGAAGCGTATCGCGTCGCCTTGCCGGGAATTTCGGAGACGATTGCGCGGTTAGGCATTCCGCTGGTCGACGATCCCGGGTGGGTTTTTCGCGTCGTGACGGTCATTTCGCTCACGACCGGAACACTGCTGCTGATGTGGCTAGGCGATCAAATCACTGAGCGCGGCATCGGCAACGGAATTTCGTTGATTATCACCATCGGCATCGTCGCGCGACTACCAGCAGCTCTGGCGCAGGCATGGAAGACATTTGTGCCGTCATCGCAAACGGGCACAAGTCAGGTGAATCCCGCGATCCTCGTGCTGATGGTCGCCTTTCTGTTTTTAGTCATCGCCAGCGTGATCGCGATCACTCAAGCGGTGCGAAAAATCACGGTGCAGTACGCCAAACGTGTCGTGGGCCGTAAACAATACGGCGGCAACACGCAATACATGCCGTTGAAAGTGAATTATCCGGGCGTGATGCCGATCATTTTTGCGTGGGCGCTTTTGTTGTTCCCGAACCAAATCGTGAGCTGGGCGTTTCCAAACAGTCCGACGGCGCGGCAAATTTCAGAGATGCTTTCGACCGGTTGGCTGCATTATGTGGTTCTGGCAGTGATGATTTTCTTCTTCAGTTATTTCTGGGTCGCGACGCAGTTTCAACCGTCGCAAATCGCGGACGATTTGAAAAAGTACGGCGGTTACATTCCGGGCGTGCGTCCAGGCAAACCGACGGCCGAATTTCTCGATTTCACAATGACTCGCCTCACGTTCGCGGGAGCGATTTTCCTGACGATCATAGCGGTGCTCCCGAGTTTGCTGAGCCAGAGTTTGCACGTGCCAACGGTGACCGCGCAATTTTTCGGCGGCACAAGCTTGCTCATTATCGTTGGCGTCATGCTCGATACGATGCGTCAGGTTGAAACGCATTTGATCCAGCGGCATTACGACGGTTTTCTTCGCAAAGGGCGTGTCCGCGGCGGATTCACCGGCCGCTCGGCTTATGTTCGCGGCGAAGCTGCCGCCCAACGCACGTTGATGTGGCTTTATGTCGGCATCGCTATCATCGTGATTGGCGGGGTGGCGGCATTTTTGGCATCGAAGTGAAACGGCGACTCGTTTTACTCGGCGCTCCAGGTTCGGGGAAAGGAACCCAGGCGGAAATGATCACCCGCCAGTTCGGAATTCCGGTTACGTCACCGGGTGCAATTTTGCGGCGCGAAAAAGATTTAGGCACGCCGCTTGGACTGGAAACCGCGGAGATCCTGCAGCACGGCGATTTAGTTTCGGACAAAATCATTGTGAAGCTGATTGAAGACTGGCTGCGCTTGCACGGCGGCTACGGCTTTGTGTTCGACGGATTTCCGCGAACGCTTCCGCAGGCGGAAAGTTTGGAATCGATTTTGAAAAGTTTGCACGCATCCCTCGATGCGGCGATCTGGCTCGATGTTTCGGAGGAAACTGTCCGGGCCAGAATTTCCGGGCGGCTGCAGTGCCGGACGTGCGGTTTCACCACCAGTGTGGACAGCGCGAAATTTGCGGACCGTCCGATCTGTCCCTATTGCGAAGGGCGACTTGAGCGGCGAGGTGATGATGATGTGAGTGTGCTGCAGCAGCGGTTACGCGAATACGACACTAAGACGCAGCCGCTGGCCGATTATTATGGGAAGATATCGATCTTGCGTCGGATTGACGGAAATCGAGACCGCGACACGGTTTTTGCTGATATTTCGCGTCTAATCGAAGACAAAGTGCCGGCATGATCCCAATCAAGAGCGCAAAGGAAGTTGAGAAGATGCGGCAATCGTGCCGCACCGCGAGCGAGATTCTCGACCGGGTGAGTGAATTGGTTCGCCCTGGCATCACGACCAAGGAAGTGGACGAGGCGGCCGCCGATTTCATGAACGAAGCGAAAGTGAAGAGCGCGTTTCTCGGATATCGGCTCGGTCACCGCGTTTTCCCGGGCAACATTTGCATCTCGCTCAATGATGAAGTTGTGCACGGAATCGGCAGCCAACGCCGGATTCAATATGGCGATATCGTCAAACTCGACATCGGCGTGATTCAAGACGGCTGGGTGGGGGACACTGCGACCACTGTGCCGGTTGGAATAGTGGACGAACGGACCGATCAGCTTTTGCGCGTTACCGAAAAAGCGCTGGACTGCGCCATCAACATTGCTGCCGAAGGCGTTCGGCTGGGTGATATCTGCGCTGAAATTGAGGATGAAACGGCGCGCAATGGGTTTTCGGTTGTGCGCGAGTTTGTTGGGCATGGGGTCGGCCGCAAATTGCACGAAGAGCCGCAAATCCCGAACTACGGCCGGCGTGGCAGCGGCCCTAAGCTCAAATCCGGGATGACGCTGGCAATCGAGCCGATGATTAACATTGGAAGCGCGGAAGTCCGGCTGCTGGATGACGGCTGGACGGTGCGCACGGCTGACGGCACGCGCTCGGCCCATTTTGAACATACGGTCCTGATTACCAAAGATGGGCCCGAAATCCTGACATGGCGCGGAAAAACGCAATTGAAGTAGAAGGCACTGTCGTCGAGCTGCTTCCGAATACCATGTTTCGGGTCGCGCTGCCGAATGGGCATAAGGTTTTGGCCCATATTTCGGGTAAAATGCGGCTTCATTTTATTCGTATCTTGCCCGGCGACAAAGTTATGCTAGAGGTATCTCCCTACGATTTGTCGAAGGGGCGGATCACCTTCCGCCAGAAGTGACAACGCGGACACGTCTCCGCGTTTTTCGTTTAGACCGATATGAAAGTGCGACCCTCAGTTAAAAGACTTTGTGAAAGCTGCAAGATTGTGAAGCGCAAGAATGTAGTGCGCGTGATTTGTAAAAATCCCCGCCACAAACAGCGCCAGGGCTGATTTTATTTAACGATTTACCCATGCCACGATTACTCGGAGTTGAAATTCCAGCGGACAAACGCATCGAAGCGTCGCTGACCTACATTTACGGCGTCGGATTTAGCACCGCCCGTAAAATTTTGGAGCAAACGAATATCGATCCCAATCTGCGCGCCAATAAGCTGACTCCACAGCAGATCAACGAGATCATTCACGCGATCACGAACAACAAGATCAAAATCGAAGGCGACTTGCGCCGCGACATTCAGGGGAATTTGAAACGGTTACAGGCGATCAATTGTTACCGCGGACAGCGTCACCGTCGCGGTTTACCGGTGCGCGGCCAGCGAACATCGACAAACGCGCGCACGCGCAAGGGACCTCGCAAGACCGTGGGCGTGATCCGTAATCCGGAAGCAAAAACAGGCAAAGTTTAATTCAGATGGCCGAACACAAGAAACCAGCGAAGCCGAAAGCGGAGAAGGCTGAAAAACCAAAGAAGCCAAAGGCGGAAGAGACGCCCGCGGCCGCCGAGGCAAAAGAGGAGGCCGCGCAAACAACGCCGCCCGCTGCTGAAACGGCAGCGCCAGTTGCGGCCGAAGCCAAGCCGGCGAAAAAATCGGCGAAGTCGGGCAAGCCAGAAGCGGCTCCAGCCGAAGCTCCGCGCGAAAATCTTTCGCTGGACGCGGACGACGTGGAGAAACCGAAGATTGTTAAGGCGAAAGGCGCAAAGAACATCCATTCCGGCATCGCGCACGTTTATGCGACGTTTAACAACACGATCGTCACTATCACGGATTTGAATGGAAACGTGATCGGTTGGTCGAGCGCGGGCAAAGTCGGTTTCAAAGGTTCGCGCAAGAGCACGGCGTATGCAGCGCAATTGGTCGCGCAGGATGCATCGCGACAAGCGATGGGTCACGGGCTTAAAGAAGTCCAGGTGCTGGTCAAAGGTCCGGGTGCCGGGCGCGAATCAGCCGTGCGCGCATTACAAGCGATCGGGCTTGATCTCACTTTAATTCGTGATGTGACGCCCGTTCCACACAACGGTTGCCGGCCGCCGAAGCAACGCCGCGTTTAATCTTATGGGGAGATACACCGGACCGAAAACAAGAATCAGCCGCCGTTACGGCGTCCAGATTTTTGGACCATCCAAGTCGCTCGAGCGGAAAAATTATCCGCCGGGGATGCACGGCCCGAAAGGTTCGCGGCGAAAACAGTCCGACTACGCGATCGCGCTCGGCGAGAAACAAAAGCTTCGTTATCAATACGGACTACTCGAAAAGCAGTTTCGCCGGATCTTCCAAAACGCGTTGCGCAAACGCGGTGTAACCGGGGAAACGCTCCTGCAACTTCTCGAGACGCGTCTCGACAACGTCATTTTTCGGCTCGGTTTGGCCAACACGCGCAATGGGGCGCGTCAGCTCGTGTCTCATGGTCACGTTCAAGTCAACGGACGGAACGTCAATGTCGCTTCCTACAACGTGAAAGCCGGCGATGAGGTCGCGATCAAAGATAAACCGAAATCGCGGCAGCTCGCGTTGCGCAATCTCGAGCTCACTCAAATCGTGCCGGTGCCGGATTGGCTGACGGTCGATCGCGACGGGCTCAAAGGAAAAGTCGCCCACATTCCGTCACGCGAAGAAATGCAGCCGATTGTCAACGAGCAGTTGATCGTCGAGTTGTATTCGCGCTAAGCGCCCTGCGGGTTCGCTTCCAACAGTTCCAGCGCCTTGTCGTAGCTTCTGCGCTGAAGAAAGTGGGCAAGCTGCGGATCGATTGGCTTCGGCAACGCAGCTTCCAGTTTCTCGATCTTCTCTGAAATCGCGCGCAATCGGGCGGTGTGCGCTTCGGAATCGCGGCGACTGCTTTCGTCGCCAATAATCGCGAGCCGCTCTCGCAAAGCGGTGACAAGATCGACAATTACGGTGCTATTCATCTTGGTGTGAAAAACAAAGCTTGAAACCACTGTTCGTTTTACGCAAGCGTGCAGGCCATGGCCGCCGAGCCGAAACGCATTTTGATGGTGGACGACGATGTCGCCCTTTTGCGGGTTGTGCGAGAAGCGCTGGTGGCGTCGTTACAGTGCGAGGTCGATACATCACCCAAACCCGAGTACGCTTTCGAGCTGGCGCTGAAGAAAAAATACGATTTGTTCGTCTTCGATTTCCAAATGCCGATGATCGACGGTGCGATGTTGTTTTTCCTGATCGGAAAAGTCTATCAGAATAGTCAGCCGGTAAGAGAAGTTCCGCCCCTCCTGCTTATCTCCGGAAAAGCGGAGGAAACGAGAGCGCAGGAATTGCTCAAGGAACCCGGCGTCGCCGGTTTAGTTGCCAAACCTTTTGCGATCAATCGGTTGCTAGAAAAAATTCAAGCAGCCGTACCCGCGATCGAGTCAGCGCATTGATTGCGATCGAGTCAGCGCGGGGAAACCTCGGACAGGAGCTGACGCTTGGCTTCCAAGCAATCTGAATTTGCGTTGCCTGGAAGATCGAACCGCTTTCGGCGTTCGGCAATGAAGTAGGCGCGCATCCGAATTTGTCCATCGGTTGGATCGAAAGCGACCGACTCGATGAAACTGACTCCGTTTTCTGGATATCGCTCTTCTTTCGTCCCGCAGATTTCTTTCCCTTAACCGATGTCGATCTTGCCGCCGCTTTTTTCTTCCCGACTTTTGCTGACGCTGCGTCAGCCTTGCTCTTTTTCGCCACAATCAAATTCCTCTCTAAATCACGATTTAGCGAGAGGCTTCGGATTGACAAGCGGTTTTGTCCGAGGTGCGAGCCGCACTGGCGTGGGTCCGGCACTTACCAGACTTGGCGTGGCGACTACTTTTAACTAGGTTACGCCATGCGGCATTTCGTTTTTCGTTGGTTCGTCACGGCGTTTGCCGTGTTTGTGGCGGCGCCGATCGTGGGAATCGATTACACCGGGATCGGCTGTCTGTTGGGTGCATCGCTCCTCTTGGGAATCATCAACGCCTTTGTTCGCCCGATTCTGCTGCTTCTGAGTATTCCGTTGATTTTGGTGACGCTCGGTTTCTTCATTTTGATCATCAACGCGCTGATGTTGAAGTTCGTAAGCGAGATTGTGCCGTGTTTCAAAGTCCACGGCTTCTGGAGTGCGATTTTTGGCGCGATCATCATTTCGTTCGTCAGCTGGCTGTTGAGCGCTTTCTTTCGCGGGAGTGACGGACGTGTTCACGTGCTGACACATCACAGCCAAATCAAACAGGTTCGCGGGCGAGTGATTGAACCCGGCGAGTGAAACCCAGCGGGATTTTCGGGGGCGAGCCGCGATCGGACGATCACGTTTGGGTCAAGATTTGCGGAATCACGAACGAGCCGGACGCGAATGCCGCGATTGACGCAGGCGCGGACGCGCTCGGATTCAATCTCGTTCTCCGAAGTAAACGTTACATCGACATCGATCGCGCGGCGTGTTGGATCGAGAAATTGCCGCGAGACGTTTGCAAGGTCGCGGTTGTGGCCGATCCCAACTGGGAGGATGCATGCAGGATTGGTCAACTCCCGTTCCTCGATGCGTTGCAGTTACACGGTAGCGAATCCCCGGAATTCTGCCGACGGCTGGCCGACGCCGGAATTCCCTTCGCAAAAGCAGTGCCGGTAACCGCATCGAAATCACTAGCCGACCTTCCAAGTTATTTCACCGACACGATGATTTTGGATTCGAGCGCTGGCGGGGCGTTTGGCGGGACGGGCAAGCCGTTTCCGTGGAAGTTCGCGCCCGAATTCGTTCGGCACCACCCGAGAGTAAACGTGATTCTTGCGGGCGGTTTAAACCCGGAAAACGTAGCGGAAGCTGTGAGTGTCGTCCGGCCACGCGGAGTCGACGTAACGACCGGAGTTGAGGCTTCGCCTGGCCAAAAAAATGCCTCTCTAATCCGGGCATTCATTCAGGCTGCCCGCCATCACCTGGCGTAACCGACGAGAGCTCCGGTCTCTTTACATTGTTGTAGTGGGAAACGTTACAGGGCTGGTCTGCTTCCTGCTTTTATCCGGCCAGCACTTCATCTCACACATCCTCTAATTATGGTTACTTCATTTAAGCAACGGGGATACGTCGCGGCGGCGGTGGCGTTTCTGACCGTGCTTTCTCTATCCCACGCGCAAACCAATCCCGCCCCTGCGGGTCCAGCTCAGCCTCCGGATCCGATTAAGCCGGCCGACCATCCTCCGATGATGCTCGTGCAAGCCCCAGCCCAGGCGGCCCCGGCCAAGTCAACCACCACCACCTCTTCGACCGTTATAGCTCCGGCCTTGACCGAAGCGGATGCAGCGGTTGAAAGCGGCGGTGTTGGCGTACGTGAATTTCAAGGCGACGACGTCGGTCAAGTGCTCCGATTGCTCGCGCGCCAGTCCAAGGTCAACATGGTTGTGAGTGACGCCGTCATCGGCACGGTAACGATGCGGTTAGAAGACGTGACCGCGCTTCAAGCGATCTCGATCATCGTGAAAGCCAAAGGGCTTTTCATGGATAAGATCGACAACGTTTATTACATCAAGACCGCAACCGAGCGGACGGCTGAGCCAACTGAAAGCGATAGCTACCAATTCAGCTACGCGCGCGCCAAGGAGATTTCGCCGTTAATCGCGTCCCAACTTGCTAGCAAGGATCCACCGCAAATCGACGAGCGCACCAATACGATTTTCTTCCGCGAGACTCGCAGCAACATCGACAACATTCGGAAGATGCTGGTGCAAATCGACAAGCCTACCAAGCAAGTCATGATCGAAGCGCGACTAGTGGAAGTGAGTGCCGATCCAGTGCAAGCATATGGAATCAACTGGGCCGGAACCGTTGGCAGCGCTAGTGCGCCGAAAACAGTAACCTATGGCAACCCGATCGCGAGTGCCAGTCCGGCGCCCGGAGCTAATCCGGCAACCGGCGGCTTTGGACTTGGCGATCCAGGTAACCACAACTTTTTTGGCAGCCTCGGACACCTGATACCTGGTCAGTTCGCCATTCTATCGGTTCCGCAATTTTCCGCCACGATACAGGCCCTTAACGAAGATTCCGATGCGGAGTTTTTGGCCAATCCGCGCATCGTAACAGCGGACAATCAGCAAGCCAAAATCGAGGTAATCCGAAACCAGCCTGTGCCGCAGTTAAATTTCAACGAGCAGACGGCAACGGCAGTGTTCGGCGGATTTCAAGACAAGACCTTTGGAAACAAACTCATCGTCCGGCCGTCAATCAACAAGGACAACTTCATCACTCTTTCTGTGAAACCGGAAATCAGTAACAAAGTCGCAGACTTTCCGTTCGAATTCAATGGCGCGGTGGTAAAGAGTCCGATCATCGACACCCGTACCTTGGATTCGAATGTGCTGATCCAGAGCGGCGACACGCTGGCCATCGGTGGCTTGCTCTCCGATCAGGTGAGCAAAGCGCGGACAAAAGTTCCGTTGCTCGGTGATATACCCCTTCTCGGCTACGCTTTTCAAAGTCACGACAATGAACGGCACAAACGCAATCTTCTCATCTTCGTGACGCCGACAATCCTCGATCAACATTACGGCACTGGCTTGGAAGATCAGGTCTCTGGCGTTCATCACACGGGCGAGGAGTTTGCGGATCCGAACGGCTGGCGGAATAACGCCAAAGGCGCCGTGCGTTTAGTTCCAACTGCGCACCGGCAGCTGGCTGCGGACTACGCGAAACCAGGTGCGCCACCTCCGCCCGAGGAAGCCGCTAAGGTCCAGTTCAAGAGCGACGCAAAAGACCGGGACGAATAAAGAATTTAGGAATGTGGGGTTGAGAGGGGGCGGGTTCCGCAAGGGCCCGCCCTCTTTGGGTTTTATGGCTCCAGATAATCCGTTAACCGCTCGCGCAATTCTGTTCGCGCGCGGAAGAGCAGGCTCTTCACTGCCGGGACGGACAGATCGAGAACATCCGCAATCTCTTCGTAGCTAAGCTCTTCATATCGCCGCAGGACGAGCGCCATCCGTTGCGTGTCCGGAAGCAGCATGATGGCTTTTTCAATCTCGGCCTGTAATTCCACTTGAAGAAGGGTTGCATCGGGGGTGGCCGTTGCCTCGTCCTTTAACGGCATCTCTTCCGCCTCGGGATCGATTTGCACCGGCAAATGCGGATGACGCTTGGCGCGGCGCATTTCGTTAAACACAAGGTTGCGTGTGATCTTCAGGAGCCAGGTGGTGAACTTCGCCCGGGCCACGTAACGACCCGCGCTCTTCCAAACGCGAATGAAAACCTGCTGCGCGATATCTTCGACATCCGAGTTGCTGCCAAGCATTCGCGCAACTGTGCCGGCGACCAGCGTCTGATGGCGCTCGATTAGCTGCTCGAATGCAGCCGTGTCGCCGCCGGCAACCAATTGCATCAGACGGATGTCCTCGGCGTCATCCCCGGAGCGCGCCGGTGCTTCTGGATCGGCCATTTATAGACAGACGTTGATTGATGGGCGCGGATTCGAATGTTATCGGGCTATGCGTCGGTCTGCCCTTTTCCACTCGCGCCCGCCACGGCTCTTTTTGTTGCAACTCGTGAGTCGTCTGTGCATGGTAAGCCATCAATTTCAGCATCGGCTCCGGATGAATTACACACTAATCCCAAAGGAACTTAGACCTATCGCTGAGAAAATCGAGGCGGCCTCTCGCATTTCAGAAAGCGACGCTCTCATTCTGTATCGCTCAAACGATCTCAACGCGCTCGGAATGCTGGCCAACGTCGTGCGCGAGCGAAAGAACGGCAATTTCGCCACTTACATTCACAATCGTTACATCAACTACTCGAACATTTGCGTCTTATCGTGTCAGTTTTGCGCGTTTGCCGCCAAAAAACGAGACGAGCACGCGTTCGAGCATGCCCCGAGCGAGATTATTCAAGCGGTGGCGGAAGCCCTGCCGCTTGGAATTACTGAAGTGCACATGGTCGGCGGTTTGCACCCAACCTTGAAGAAGGAGTGGTATCTCGAGCTGCTGCGCGGATTACGTGCTCTCGATCCCAATCTGCACATCAAAGCTTTTACTGCAATTGAAGTCCGCCATCTGGCCCAGCGGATTTTCAAGATGTCGATCCTTGAAACGCTCGAGCTTCTCCGCGATTCCGGCTTAGGTTCCATTACCGGCGGCGGCGCGGAAATATTCGATGCGGAAGTGCGGGACAAAATTTGCCGCGGTAAGGAAACAGCCGAGGAATGGCTCGATGTTCATCGGACCTGGCATCGGATGGGGGGCCGCAGCACTTCCACCATGCTTTATGGCCACATCGAAACGCTCGAGCAGCGAGTCGATCATTTAAGACAACTGCGCACCCTTCAGGACGAAACCGGCGGCTTCAGCGGCTTTGTTCCGTTCGCTTTCGAGCCTCAAACGACAGTGCTTGCTCACATCAAACGCGCGTCCGCGATTGAGCAGCTTCGCAATCTCGCCGTCAGCCGCATTTATCTCGATAACATCGATCATCTGACCGCATATTGGGTCAGCTTGGGGCTGCCGCTCGCCCAGGTTTCGCTCAGTTACGGGGTGGACGATTTGCACGGAACGATCATGGAGGAAAAGATCTTCCACATGGCCGGAGCGACCACACCGCAACAGCAAAGCATCGCCGCGTTGGAGCATGCCATTCGCGAGGCTCGACGAATTCCGGTCCAGCGCGACAGTTATTACCGTCATCTCAACGGTGCGCACGAAAGATCGACATCGAGCCGGACCCGCCCGGAAGCGGAACTCGCCTGCGCCTGACGAGTGCCGGATCAACGACCGCTGCGAATTGGCTGCGTTAAATATCTCAACGCGCGTCCCCTAATTCACGGCTGGCCAACGGATGTTGTACTCGATCATCCGTCCGCGCTTTGTGCGCGGCTTTCGCGTCGCGAACTCGATATCGCGCTCGTTTCCAGTTTCGAATTTCTTCGGAACCCCATCTACCGGATTGTAGATGGCATTTCGATTTCATCGGATGGACCCGTTTACAGTGTTGTGGTTGCGTACGTCGGCGAACTCTCCGGGGTCGAACAGATCGAGCTCGATCCGGCCGCGGAAACTTCCAGCAATTTGCTGCGTTGCGTGCTCAGCGAGTTAAAACTACAGCCGCGGTTCGTGGAAACATCGACAGCTTCCCCCGCGAAAGGAACGGCGCGCCTGCTCATCGGCGACCAAGCCATTCGTTTCCGGCAAGAACACGCAAACGAATTCCAATTTTGGGACCTCGGCGAACAATGGAAACAACTTGTCGGCCTTCCATTTGTTTACGCGCTCTGGCTCGGACGACCTGAAGTTGTCGATCCAAAATCGATCGCGGATCGGTTACGCGCGTTGCGCGACAACAATCTGGCGAACATCGACAATTTGATTGCTGACGAAAAGGAATTCGAGCAGAGCTTTTGCGATCGCTATTACCGCCAGCATCTCCGATTCAGCTTTGGAGAACGCGAGAAGGAAGGTCTTCGCGCCTTCCATCAATTATGTCAAAAACACGACCTGCTGCCGAAACGCGAGATCGCGTTTAGCGTCGTGTAGGGTGCCGAACATTACTGCCGCGTCTGTTTCGGCGCATTCATATTCGGACCAGTATCACCGCCGGGCGGCGTCCATTGTCCGACGATGTCCGCGCCGAAAATCCATTCGTCAAAAAGCGTTCCGTTCACGGAGATCGTTTTTTCGTAATATTTCCTCAAATTAATCTGCTGCTTCGCAAATTCGCTCTCTCTCCGAGCGCGGGTCAGACGCAGCAGCGTGTCGGGGTCTTTCACGAGACTGAGTCGATATGCCCCGTCAACCAGCACAACTTTTCCAGTAAACACCTCGGTTTTACGCTCCAGCTTGGCCGACTCTTTTTGTGGCGGCCCGCTTGGCTGCTCCAGCATCTTCTTGCTTAGTGCGCACCCGGACAAAGCAAGCAGACTCGCGGACAACAAGGTTGCGATCGATTTCACAGCCTCTGTCTATTTAGAGCCCAGTCGCGAGTCAACTGCTTATGAGCGCGTCTCGGAGTTGTCAGGAAATGTCCGGCAGCTAAAATAATCGGTGCAAAGCCGCTGGATCCTTCTTCCGCCTGAGAAACTGAATGGCGGACCAATTTCCTGGAGTGAGATCTGCGGCTGTGAATGCATCGCCCGCCTCCTATTTCGAAAGGGGTTCGGCACGGCCGATGAAGTCCAGGAGTTCCTCCAGCCGCGCCTGAAATCGTTAAGCGATCCATTTTTACTACCGAACATGGAGGCGGCGGTCACGGGCATTTTCTCCGCCTTGGATCGACATGAGCGAATTGTCCTGTTTGGCGATTACGACGTCGACGGAGTCACGTCGCTTGCTTTGCTTGCCGAAACGCTCCGTGCTTACGGCGTTGCCCCGGATTTGTTTTTGCCGCTGCGGATGGAGGAAGGCTATGGCCTGAATCACGAGAGTGTCGAGCGCTGCGTCGAGCAATTTCATCCGCAGCTTCTGATCGCGCTCGACTGCGGAACCTCTTCGACGGCGGAGATTGTCGATCTTCAGAAGCGCGACGTGAACGTAATCGTGCTCGATCACCACGAGCCCAAATCCGAGCTGCCGAAATGCGTTGCAATCGTGAATCCAAAGATCGATCCGACATCGCCATTTCATTATCTGTGCAGTGTTGGAATTGTCTTCAAACTTTGCCACGCGCTGTTGAAAACGCGGCCGGTTGATTTCGATCTCAAATCAAAGCTGGACCTGGTCGCGCTTGGGACCGTGGCCGACATCGTCCCGCTGCGCGGTGAAAACCGCACACTGGTCCAGCGCGGTGCCATCGAAATTGCGAGATCAACCAGGCCGGGTTTGAAAAAATTAATCCAAGTGAGCGGAGTGAGACCGCCAATTTTCACCGAGGATATCGGTTATCGGCTTGGACCGCGTTTGAACGCGGCCGGACGTTTGAGCACCGCCGAAAAGTCACTTCGGCTGTTGCTCACCCAGGACGAAACCGAAGGGAGCGCGCTCGCCGAATTTTTAGACAAACAAAATCGGGAGAGACAGGAGGTTGAAAAGCAAATCTTTGCGGCGGCCGAAGAGAAGATCTCGCAGGAGTTCGACTCAAAGCGCGATGCGACCATCGTCGTTTTCGAGCGAGGCTGGCATCCGGGCGTTCTCGGTATTGTTGCTTCGCGCATCGTGCACAAACATCATCGGCCCGCGATTGTGATCGGTGTGGATGAGAACGGCGTCGGGAAAGGCAGTGGCCGGAGCATTGAAGGTTTTAATTTGGTGCAGGCATTGACTCGATGCGCGGACAAGATCGACAAGTACGGCGGACACGAAATGGCAGCGGGGCTTACTATTCAGGAGAAGAATCTCGATCTTTTCGCGAAGCGATTCCGTCAAACGGCGCGCGAGCTCTTGTCCGATGAAGATTTGCAGCCGCGATTGCAAATCGATCACGAGATCACCTTCTCGGAATTGAACTTCGATTTTCTAGGATGGCACGAGAGGCTGCAGCCTTTTGGTAACGGGAATCCGCAGCCGCTTTTTTTTGCACGGGAAGTTGAATCGGTCGCCGCCCCGCGTGTTGTTGGCGAAAGGCACTTGCAGTTGCGTCTTCGGCAGCGCAATTACCATCAACGCGCGATTTTCTTCGGCGCAGCAGCCGATGCGCTTCCGAAGCAACCTTGGGACATTGCCTTTCGAATCCGGCCGGACGAATACGAAGGCGAAACGCGTTTGGAAATGCGAGTGGAAGCGGTCCGTGAATCCGCGCCGAGGACTTAATGGAAATTTCGCAGCCGCTGGAAGAGCTCGATTGGATTCCGCGCCCGAAAATTCTGGCGCTGCGGAGACTAGGCATTACCACCGCCGAAGATTTGCTGACGCATTTCCCGCGGCGACACGAAGATCGACATCAATTTCCGGAATTTCCTCGCGATGAAAGCGACGTCTCAATCTGCCTTTCCGGCGAAGTGATCAAGACATCTCTCCGGCGTTTCGGTGGCTGGAAAAAGATTTTCGAGGCGACGTTACAGGAACCGAATGCGAACGCGTTGAGCCAGCCGCTCATCTGCCGCTGGTTCAATCTGCATTACGTCCAGAAAATGATCGCGACCGGCCAACAACTCGTCGTTTTCGGCAAGCCCCGGCTGCGCGGAAGTCGGATTTGCATGGATCATCCCGAGTTCGAAGTGATCGAGAACGACGAGGAGAAATCGATCCATCTTCGCAGGATCACACCGATCTATCCGGCGACCGAGGGTCTCAATCAACGAATGCTGCGCAGCATCATTTATCGACTTCTTCAGGAGCTCGATACTGCGCCGATTGAGCCACTGCTTCCCGAGAACTTGAAGAACGGCGACCGCGGCGAAGCGATTCGCGCGATTCATTTCCCCGAAACTTGGGAATTGCTCAGTGAGGCGCGCGAACACCTGGTCCTTTCGGAATTCTTTGCAATGCAAATGCTGATCGCGTCCCGGAGAACCGACGCGCATGCGCGCCTGAGCGCCGCGCACTGTGGGCGAGGGGAGCTCCTGGAGAAATTTCTGCGCGCGCTTCCGTTTGAACTAACAACGGCGCAAAGAAAGGTCATCGCCGAGATCAAGAGTGACTTGGCCGCGAAGTATCCGATGAATCGCCTCTTGCAGGGTGATGTCGGCTCGGGAAAGACAGTGGTTGCGATCGCGGCGATTCTACTTGCGGTTGAGGCAGGCTATCAGGCTGCGTTCATGGCGCCGACGCAAATTTTGGCGGAACAGCATTACGCTGTGCTTCGGCGCTGGCTGGAACCGCTCGGCGTGAAGTTGTCGATCCGAACGGCCTCGCGTCAGGAAGAAAGCTTCTTGCCGTTGGTCGAAGGTGACGAGGACGCGGACGTCATTATTGGGACCCACGCGTTGCTTTACGAAAAAGTTTCCTTTTCGAAACTCGGCTTCGTCGTGATCGACGAGCAGCACAAATTCGGCGTAGCCCAGCGTGCGCACCTAACCAGTCGCGAGCCCGCGCCCGACGTCCTGGTGATGACGGCCACGCCGATTCCGCGCACAATCACCATGACGGTTTACGGCGATCTTGATGTTTCGATCCTGGACGAGATGCCACGCGGTCGCGGCAAGATTATTACCGCGGTGCGGGATTCCTCAAAACTCGGCGAGGTGCTGAGTTTCCTGCGTAAGCAATTGGAAGCCGGGCGCCAGCTTTATGTTGTTTATCCGCTGATTGAAGAGAGCGAGAAACTGGAGGTGAAAGCGGCCGCAGCGGAGTACGAGCGCTGGCGCGAACGTTTGCACCCATGCCCTTGCGAATTGTTGCACGGACGAATTCCTGGACCGGAAAAGCAGGAAATCATGGAACGATTCCGCCGCGGCGAAACCAAAGCGCTGATCAGCACGACCGTGATCGAGGTTGGTGTCGATGTTGCAAATGCAACGATCATGTTGATCGAGAACGCTGAGCGGTTCGGTTTGGCCCAGCTCCATCAGCTCCGCGGTCGTATCGGTCGGGGCGAGCATAAGTCGTATTGCATATTGCTCACCTCGGAGCCGTCGTCAGAAGCGGCGGCGAAATTGGCCGTGCTAGAGAAGACGATTGATGGCTTTGAGGTGGCGGAAGCGGATTGGGAACTCCGCGGGCCGGGCGATTTATTAGGGACAGCCCAGAGTGGTTTGCCGGGGTTGAAGATCGGTAACCTCAAGCGCGATGCCGAGTTGATGCGTCGCGCGCGCGCGGCGGCGATGTCGATCTTCGCGACCGATCCCAGGCTCGAGTCGTCGCAGAATCAACGTTTCCAGCAGTTGATTGTCGAAAAACAGGGACGAACCTTTTCCAACATTAGCTAATGAAGAACTTGCTGAAATTTTTTGCCTTTGTCGCACTGCTCAGTCTCGCGATCTCAGCCTTGTACAATTACCGCTTGAAGCATGGTGGCCTCGGAACTCTCCCACGCACCACTCCGGAAAAGTATACGCTGGCTTCCTCTCCGAATGTCGACCCGAAGCAAGTCGCATCGCTTGAGGCGCTCAACCGCGAACGCCGGGCGTTGGTCACCGCCGTTGTGCCGTCGGTCGTGGCCGTGAAAACGACCAAGAAGATCGCGATTGAGCGGCAGAATCAGCTCGACCCGTTTGGTTTTTTCTTTCGGCGGCCGCGCGGATCTCAAAATCCGAACGAGGATGCAATGGTGCAGAATTCGTTAGGCTCGGGCGTGATAGTTACCAAAGAAGGTCACATCATCACTAACAATCACGTCGTTGATCAGGTGGACGAGATCGAAGTGCAGTTGAGCGATGGTCGCACCGAGAAAGCGCGCTTGATCGGGGCCGACGATCAAGTCGACCTCGCCGTGCTGAAGATCGACAACCCAACCGTGACGCCCCTCAAGCTCGCAGATTCCGATACTGTTCAAGCGGGCGACTTCGTTCTCGCGATCGGTAACCCGTTCGGTTTCGACGAAACGGTCACGGACGGAATTGTCAGTTCGAAAGGAAGGCCGAATCGCGCTGATGTGTTTGGCGATTTAATTCAGACAAATGCCGCGATCAATCCGGGCAATAGTGGCGGTCCGCTTGTCAATCTCCGCGGTGAAGTCGTCGGTATTAATACCGCGATTATTTCGCGCAGCGGCGGTTCGCAGGGAATCGGCTTTGCCATTCCCTCAAATACCGTCCGGACTGCGCTTGAAAGTTTGTTGAAGAAGGGACGGATTATTCGCGGATATCTCGGTATTCAGATGCGAGTGCCGCAAGCGGGCCAACCGGCGCTGTCGCCAGGCGAACCCGTGGTCGTGGATGAAATCGTGCCTGGATCACCAGCTGAAGAAGCGCATCTCCAAAAAGGTGACGTCATAAAAAAATTTGATGGCCACGAAGTGAAGAGCTTTACCGATTTACGCAACTTGGTTTCGCAAGCGGACCTCAACAAAAAAGTCGAACTGGCAATTGTGCGTGCTGGAAAAACGATGAGTGTGGCCACGCAAATCAAGGAGCAGCCGGTTGGTTATCAAACCGGTCGCGTCGTGCCGCAACAGCCACCGACTCGGCCAACCCCCGGCGACGAGACTGAAGGCGGCGGCAGCGGTCTCGCCGGAATCCACGTCGGTCAGCTAACGCCCGAGCTCGCGCGCCAACTGGATCTCCCCAATGGTGTTCACGGTGTTGTCGTAACTGCGGTTGATCCGGACGCCGGTGTCGCCGATCTCCAAAAAGGCGACGTGATCGAGGAAGTGAACCAACAGGCGATCAATTCCGTGGCCGATTATAACAAAATCGTTCAATCGCTCGATCCGCGGCAGGCACAGGTGCTGTCGGTTTGCCGGCATCGGGTCAGATCATTTCTTGTTTTGCGGCCACGCTGATTGGCGGCAAATGCGATATCTTAGTGGGGGCGTAGGGTTTCCGACGCCGGACACCAGTGAATAAAGTTCTCCCCGCGAAAGTCCAACGCTCTAAATCACTAAACCGACTATGAAAAAACTACTGTTTGTCTTTGTAGTAACAGTCCTTCTTCTGCCCTTCGCGCCCCAGGCCAAAAGCCAGGACGTTTCGGTCGATTTCTTTTACAACAACCTCGAAGGTGGGAGCTGGATCGAGGTTGGTAATTACGGCTATTGCTGGCAGCCGGACGTAGTTGTGAGCGATTCCTCATGGCGGCCGTATGCGGATGGCTACTGGGCCTACACCGATGAGGGATGGACCTGGGTTTCGTACGAGGATTTCGGGTGGGCCACTTACCATTATGGACGCTGGGTTAGGCTGGCTGATTACGGCTGGGTTTGGAGACCCGGTTACGAATGGGGTCCGGCTTGGGTCTCCTGGCGTTTCGGTGGCGGTTATGCTGGCTGGGCACCATTGCCGCCGGAAACAGAAGTCGTCTATGAAGGCCGGCCGCTTACCGGTCATTTGGACGTCGAATTCGACATTGGCCCGGGATATTACAATTTCGTCGACGTCCGCTACATCGGCGAACCGGTCCTTCGTTCGCGGATTGTCAATGTGAATCAAAACGTCACCTATATCAATCAAACGGTGAACGTCACAAACATCACTTATAAAAACAAAACGGTTTATAACTACGGGCCTGATCTCGCCGTCGTAAATCAGTACTCGAGCCGGCCAATTCAAAAGTTAAAGTTGGAACGGCAGGCGAACGTTGATTTCTCGGCTGCCGCCAAATCGGGTGGACTAAACAAAGTCCAGGGTAACGCGCTGGTGGTGGCCGCGCCGATGAAGCTCAGCAAGCCGTCCAAGCAAATCGCGCCGCCAACGGTGAAAACGAAATTGGCGGACGCTAAAGTTGAGAAAGGTTGGGCAGTAGCGGGTGATGCCAATGCGCAGACTCAACTGAAAGAAAAAATCAAGACACAGGATTTGAAGAAGGTTCCGCCACCGACAATCGGTGGAAACACTGCGACCGCAGCCGGAGCGAATCCTTCGATCGCGCCGTCAGCATCCCTGGCACCTGGAATGGCGCCAGTTGAGAAAGGAAAGAAAGGAAAAGCTGCACAGCAATTTCAAGCTGGCGCAACCGCGGCTCCGGCAGGCGGCTTAACATCGCCAACTACTCCTACGGCGCTTCCGGACAAAGGTAAGCACAAGGGGAAATTTGGTGAGCAGTCCCAACCCGGTGCGAGCTTGGCGCCGGTGGAGTCTCCCGGAGCCACGGTATCGCCATACACTCCTGAGCCTGGAAAGCCGGGTAAGGGCAAACGTGGCGAGAAATTCGGCGGAACACCGCCGCCCACTGGCCCAATCGCGAGCCCTGAAGGCATCGCCAGCCCGTTGGGCGCGCCGGAGTATGGGAAGCCGGGCAAAGGCAAACGCGGCGAGAAGTTTGGCGGTACGCCCACGACTGGGACGACTCCCGGTCCTGAAAGCGTTACCGCACCAGAAGGAAAACGAAAAGGCTTCGAACGCCAGAATGTTGGTCCAACTCCAACTAGTGTTGCTAGCCCCGGCGAAAATTTCAATCAGCCACGGGGCAAACATAATAAGCAATTTGAGCAACCGGGAATGTCACCGGCCGGCGCAACTACTCCTGGTGAAAGTTTCAATCAACCAGGCGCCAAGCCTAATAGACGCATCGAGCCGCCGCCAATGTCGCCAGCGGGTCAAGAAGGTGGCGCTCCTGGACCTCAGGGAGTTCCTTACGGTGAAGGTCGCGGCAAACAGAAAGCAGAAGGCGTGAATGCGCTGCCGCCGAGTGGTGCACCAATGCCCGCCGGACAGCCGGGCGGGAAAAAGCACGAGGGCAAAGGAACAGTCGAAACACCAACACCCGCTCCGCAGTAATCCAGCTACTGAAATAAGAAATTGAAACGAACGGCCCCGGATTTACCGGGGCCGTTTCGCTTATCCGCCTTCGCCTGAGCTACGGCGTGACAAGCAAGATCGACAGCCGGGTCACAGAAGTTCCGCGATCTGCACTGCGTTCAGGGCCGCGCCCTTGAGCAGTTGATCGCCGGAAACCCAAAAGGCGAGACCGTTCTCCAACGCGCAATCGAGGCGCACTCGTCCCACTTCGCAATTGTCTTTGCCCGCGACGTTCAGCGGCATCGGATAACGATTCTTCGGCGGCTCGTCCACCAACTCCAGTCCCGGCGCTTTTGCCAAAACCTCGCGCGCCTGCTCCACCGATACTTTTTTCTCGAACTCAGCGCTGATGGCAACCGAGTGCGCGCGATAAACCGGAACCCGCACGCACGTGACCGACGCGCGGAATTCCGGCAAATGCATGATCTTGCGCCCTTCGTTCTGCATTTTCATTTCTTCTTTGGTGTAACCCCCATCGAGAAAAACATCGACGTGTGGCAAGACGTTAAACGCGATCGGATGCGGATAAACCTGTGGCGGCGATTGTCGATCTTGGGCAGCGGCTTCCACCTGATTCTTTAATTCAGCAATGGCGCGCGCGCCACTACCGGAGACAGCTTGATAACTCGAAGCGAAAACACGGCGAATTCCAAAGGCGCGATGCAGCGGATAAATCGCCATCAGCGCGACTGCGGTCGTGCAGTTTGGATTGGCAATAACCCCGCGATGTTGCTTTACGTCCTGCCCGTTGATTTCTGGAATCACCAGCGGAACCTCCGGGTCCATTCGGAAAACCGACGAGTTATCAATCACGACCGCGCCCGCTTTGCTCGCAATTGGGACGAACTTTCGGGAAATCTCTCCGCCGGCGCTGAAAAATGCGATGTCGATCTTGTCGAACGAGTTTTCCGCGAGTTCTTCCACCGTTACGGGCTCATTGCGAAACTCAACTTTCTTTCCGGCCGATCTTCCGGATGCGAGCGCCCGCAGTTTGGACACCGGGAAATTTCTGCGTTCCAGGACTCGGAGCATTTCCGCGCCGACTGCCCCGGTCGCGCCAACGACCGCGATGTGATATTCTTTTTTCACCGCGGCGAATTGTAACGCCGCTCTTCCTCGATGCAAAGTGTCCGAACGAAAATCGACGTTTCCCTGCGCGATCAGCGTCTCACCTTGACCCGTGACGGTGAAGAACTCCGTTCGTATCCCATTTCCAGCTCGCGGTTCGGAATCGGGACTGAGGAAGGGAGCATGAAAACGCCGCTGGGCAGATTTCGCATCGCCGAGAAGATCGGAGACGACGCGGCGCCGGGCACAATTTTCCAGGCCCGCGTGGCGCTTGAACCAAACAACCCGCCGCCCGACACGGAGGACTTCATCACCTCACGCATTCTTTGGCTCGACGGGTTGGATGAACATAATGCGAATACACGTGACCGGTTCATCTACATCCACGGAACGAAACATGAGGATGATATTGGAACTCCGGCCAGTCACGGCTGCATCCGGATGCGAAACGCGGACGTGATCGACTTATTTTCGCTGGTTGATGAAACCACGCAGGTGGTCATCCGCGAATAGCTTGTACCGGCAAAACATTCAAAAAAGCGTTGCTTCGCGGGTGTTCCACGCCTAAAAGAGCCGGAGCAACACAACCGAAAGGAGGCGAGACTAGATTGAAATTCATCAAAGCTATCATGATCATGGCCGTTTTTGCGGGCGCTCTCAGCTTGGGAGCGTGCGCTCAACACAAAGAAGCGGCTACCACCACCACAGCGAGTTCCACTCACGGATACTCGAAGTAACCCCTTCGTCTAAGTTGTCCCAAACCGGGATATCTTTGGCAAGAAGGCCAGGTCGCTTTGGCGGCCTGGCCTTTTTTAATTTTTAATAAATATTAACAACGTGAATTTCAGATCGGCTCTGATCTTCGCATTTGCTATCTGCTCGACGGCGGTCGGGGCCAAAGACGAGAAATCTATCAACGATTTGCGCGACGCCCTCGTCGCGCTCGCGCCGCACACCGTCGGTCCGCCCGAGGCTGAGCTGTTGTCCGTCACGGCGCACACTATGTCACGTCAGCTCGCCCACGAATACGGCGTTACCGGGGACCCGGCCGTCCACAATTTTCTCATTAACGTTGGCGCGAAAAAGCGTGGCATCTGTGCCGATTACACCCGCGACATCGGCGCGCGCTTAAAAGAATTTCATTTCAAGACCCTCGTCCTTCACTGGGGCGCGGCTTACGCAAAAGAATCGGAGGAGAACAATGCTTTGGTGGTCACTGCACGGAACCAGTCTTTTTTCGATGGAATTGTGCTCGATGGCTGGCGCCGAGGCGGCCGGTTATTTTGGTGCCCGGTGAAAAATGACCACGAATACGAAGTTGGACGGCGCGGCTTACTTGGTCACTTGGGAGGACATCTGCATACTGGAATTACAGCCTGGAAAGAGGATTTGCAGGAAACCGCCCGGCTTCAGGAAAATCCATCGGCCAAAATGGAGCCGAAGCGGAAACAATAGAAGCGCCGCCGCCTTCCATTTGCCTGAGTTGTCACTAAAATTGGTCCCATGGAATTAAACGGTAGGCCACTCTCGCTCGAGGAGATTGCGACCGTTGCCTATCGACGCGAAGCAGTCCAACTCGCAGCTTCAGCGCGGCCCCGCATTTTGGCGTCGCGCAAAGTCGTAGACGACATCGTCGCGCGCGACGCGGTTGTGTATGGCGTCAACACCGGTTTCGGCAAACTCGCAGACGTGCGGATTCCGCACGGAGAAATCGGCGCGCTCCAATTGAATCTCGTTCGCAGCCATGCCTGCGGTATTGGTCAGCCCCTGTCAGAGCCCGAAGTGCGCGCGATGATATTGCTGCGCGCAAACGTCCTCGCGCTCGGCTTCAGCGGCATTCGCCCGGAAGTTGTCGAACTCCTTTGTGAGATGCTCAATCAGCGGGTGCATCCAGTTGTTCCCGAAAAAGGATCTGTCGGCGCAAGTGGCGATCTCGCGCCGTTGGCGCATCTCGCTTTGAGTTTGATCGGCGAAGGTGAAGCTTTTCTTGACGGGAAGCGAATGGAGAGCGGCGAAGCCCTTAAGCGCGCCAAATTAAAACCGCTGCAGTTAGGAGCCAAAGAGGGTCTCGCGTTATTAAACGGGACTCAGGCGATGCATGCGGTTGGGGGATTGTCGATCTTGCGCGCGAAACGCCTGGCGAAAATAGCCGATGTTGCCGGCGCGATGACGCTCGAAGGTTTGCGCGACACGCCGGCCGCTTTCGATCCGAGGTTGCACGATGCCCGGCCTCATCAAGGGCAAAAATCTGTCGCTGCGCATTTGAACTCGCTTTTGCAAGACAGCGAGATCCGAGAGTCACATCGCAAAAATGATCCGCGCGTTCAAGACGCCTACAGCGTCCGGTGCATGCCGCAAGTGCACGGCGCGGTGCGCGACGTTGTCGCCCATTGCGAGCAGATTTTGTGGGTCGAATCCGCGTCGGCGACCGATAATCCGCTCGTCTTCGCTGATAGCGGCGACGTCGTCTCAGGGGGAAATTTTCATGGCGCGCCGCTCGCGTTTGCTTTCGACTACGCCGCGATTGCGCTGACCGACTTAATGAGCATCAGCGAACGCCGCATCGATCGTCTGGTGAATCCGGACAAAAGCGAAGGATTGCCCGCCTTTTTGGCGCACCATCCCGGCGTCGAATCAGGCTTCATGATTGCGCATGTCGCCGCGGCGTCGTTGCTCAATGAAGCACGCGTGCTCGCCCATCCAGCCAGCACCGATAACGTCAGCACTTCAGGCGGCAAAGAGGACCACGTTTCCATGGGAATGACCAGCGCACTCAAACTCCGATCGATTGTCGATCTTGCCGAGAATCTTTTCGCAATCGAACTGCTGGCCGGCGCCGAAGCGCTCGAATATCGCCGTCCGCTGCGAGCCGGGAAAGGCGTCGAGGGCGCCTTCAAATTCGTTAGGGACGTCGCCAAACCGCTGACAGCAGATCGTCCGCTTTCCGGCGACATCGCGCGGCTGGCTGAGAAGATTCGCGCGGGCGAATTCAACGATCTATGAGCGGGAAACAAATCGTTCGTGCACCGCGCGGCAACGATTTGAGCTGCAAAGGCTGGCACCAGGAAGCCGCCATGCGGATGCTGATGAACAATCTCGATCCGGACGTCGCCGAAAATCCGGACCAGCTAATTGTTTACGGCGGGACCGGTCGGGCCGCACGCAGCTGGGAAGCATTCGATGCGATTGTTCGCTCACTCCGTGAATTGGAGAACGATGAATCTTTGCTGGTTCAATCCGGCAAACCGGTGGGAAAATTTCGCACCCACGACGAAGCGCCGCGCGTTTTGATCGCTAATTCAAATCTCGTTGGACAATGGAACAACTACTCCGAGTTCAATCGGCTCGAACGGCTCGGGCTGACGATGTACGGCCAAATGACCGCCGGTTCATGGATCTACATCGGCAGCCAGGGGATCGTGCAGGGAACGTTCGAAACCTTCGCGTCTGCGGCCAGAAGACATTTCGACGGATCGCTCGAAGGAAAATTCGTCCTCACCGGCGGTCTTGGTGGAATGGGTGGCGCCCAACCGCTTGCCGCCACCATGAACGGCGCGGTTTTTCTCGGCGTCGAAGTCGATCCGGCGCGGATCGAGAAACGATTGAAGAGTGGTTATTGCGACAAGATCGCGCGCTCTCTCGATGAAGCGCTGACACTGGTTGATACTGCGCGGAAAGATCGACAATCGCTTTCAGTTGGACTCGTTGGGAATTGCGCAGACGTCTTGCCAGAAATTGTGAAGCGTGGCGTCGTTCCTGATGTTCTGACCGATCAAACCAGCGCGCATGATGCGCTCAATGGCTACGTGCCGAACGGAATGCCGCTGGAGGATGCGCTCGCGTTGCGCAAAAAGAATCCTGACGAATATATCGAGCGCTCAATGCAATCGATGGCGATGCACATCGACGCGATGCTCGCGTTGCAAAAGAAAGGCGCGATCACATTCGATTACGGCAACAACATTCGCGCGCAGGCGCAAAAAGCCGGCGTGAAGAACGCGTTCGATATTCCCGGCTTCGTTCCCGAATACATTCGTCCGCTTTTTTGTGAAGGGCGCGGACCGTTTCGATGGGTGGCGCTGAGCGGCGAGCCGGAAGACATCGCTCGCACGGATAAACTCGCGCTCGAACTATTTCCTGAGAACCAAACGCTCGCGCGCTGGATGAAACTCGCGAAAGAGCGAATCCATTTCCAAGGATTGCCGGCGCGGATTTGCTGGCTCGGTTACGGCGAACGCGCCGAGTTCGGCGTGGCCATGAACGAGCTTGTCAAACGCGGCGAAATCAAAGCGCCGATCGTGGTCGGGCGCGATCATCTTGATGCCGGATCGGTCGCTTCGCCGAATCGCGAAACCGAAGGAATGGTCGACGGCAGCGACGCGATCGCCGATTGGCCGCTATTGAACGCGCTTATCAACACCGCGGCCGGCGCCTCATGGATCTCAATTCACAATGGTGGCGGTGTTGGCATCGGGTACTCACAACACGCAGGCATGGTCGTCGTCGCAGACGGCACCGAGAACTCGAAGCGGAGATTGGAGCGCGTTCTCACGAGCGACCCGGGAATGGGCGTCCTGCGTCACGTTGATGCAGGTTATTCGCACGCGATCGATTTCGCGGCGAAACGTAAGATCGACATCCCAATGCAGCCGAAGCCGCGCGATTGAGCATGCAAAAACTAATCGAGTGCGTGCCGAATTTTTCGGAAGGACGCGACGAAGAAATAATTCGGCAAATTACCGACGCGATCAAATCAACGGATGGCGTTTCGTTGCTCGATGTCGATCCTGGGGCGACCACGAACCGCACCGTGGTAACCTTTGTGGGAGATCCGGACGCTGCGGTGGAAGGCGCCTTCCGCGGGATTCAAAAGGCGGCGGAGCTGATCGACATGCGCAAACACAAAGGCGCGCACCCGCGCATGGGCGCGACCGATGTTTGTCCGTTCATTCCGATCAGCAACGTGAGCTGGGAGGAAGCAATCGCGTGCGCGCAGAAATTGGGAAAGCGAGTCGGCGAAGAACTGAGTATCCCCGTTTATCTCTACGAAAAGGCCGCCAAAGATAAATCTCGATCGAATCTCGCTGTCATTCGCGCTGGTGAATACGAAGGTTTTTCCGAGAAAATCAAAAAGCCGGAATGGAAACCAGATTTTGGTCCGGCGACGTTCAATGAGAAAGCGGGCGCGACCGCGATCGGCGCACGAGAATTTCTCGTCGCTTACAACGTGAATCTCAACACGAAATCAGTCCGGCGCGCTAACTCGGTTGCACTCGATGTTCGCGAACAGGGTCGATTCAAAACGGAAGATGGTACGCCTTCGGGGAAAAAGGTTCTCGATGCAAAGGGCGAGCCGATTCGCGTTCCCGGGATGCTGAAGCACGTGAAGGCGATCGGTTGGTTCGTGAAGGAGTATGGAATCGCACAGGTATCGATGAATCTGACCAACATCGAGGAAACCCCGTTACACGCCGCGTTCGATGCCTGCTTTGTGGCCGCGAGCAAGCGTGGCCTCCGTGTGACCGGATCGGAGATCGTCGGCATGGTGCCGAAGAAATGCCTCACCGACGCCGGTCGTTATTTTTTACGGAAGCAGAAATGGTCGGAAGGGGCTTCCGAGGAGGAGCTAATAGACATCGCGGTGCGGTCGATGGGCTTGAGCGAATTGAAACATTTCGATCCGAAAGAAAAAGTGATTGAATTAAAGATTGAATCCGATTCGAAATCGCTTGTGAAAATGAACCTGCGCGACTTTTGCAATGAAACCCTGAGCGATTCGCCCGCGCCCGGCGGCGGTTCGGTCGCGGCGCTGATGGGCGCGCTCGGGGCGTCGCTCGGCGGGATGGTCGCGAATCTCTCCGCCGGAAAACGAGGCTGGGACGATCAGCTCGAATATTTCAGCCAGTGGGCGGTGAAAGCGCAGCACCTCAAAGACGAATTACTGCGATTAGTCGATGAAGACACAGCGGCGTTTAACAAAGTGATGGACGCGTTTGGCCTTCCAAAAGGATCTGATAACGAAAAGAAAGCGCGCTTGGCTGCGATTGAATCGGCGACGAAGTACGCAGCTGAAATTCCACTCAAAGTGATGGGGACGTCGTCGAAGTCCTACGAGCTGCTCGCGGAAATGGCCGAGAAGGGAAATCCCGCGTCGGTTTCCGATGTCGGCGTCGGCGCGTTGGCTACGCGCGCTTGTGTCGATGGAGCAGCTCTGAACGTTCGAATCAATCTCGCAGCGTTGAAGGATGAAAAATTTAAGTCCGATCTTCAGAAGAAAGTTAGCAAGCTGCAGGCAGATTCAGAATCCGAGTTCAAGAAGATCGATCAGATCGTGCAGAGCAAACTGACTTGAAGTCCCTCGCTCTCCTTCACGCGTCGCAGCTTGTCGCGCTGTCCGGTCCGAAACGTCCGCGCGTCGGCAAGGAATTGTCCAAGCTTGGAATTATTCGCGACGGCGGCCTGCTCGTCCGCGACGGCAAGATCGACGCCGTCGGCCCGAGCGGCGAAATCGAAAAAGCAGTGGGCGACGCGGAGGTCCGAGCCGGACTGGCGGTAGTCGATCTTGGCGGGCGGCTTGTGCTCCCGGGATTCGTCGATGCCCACACGCATTTGGTTTTTGCTGGAAACCGTCTGGACGATTTCGAGCGCCGCGCGCGGGGCGAGACTTACGAACAAATTGCCAAAGCTGGCGGCGGGATTTGGTCGACGGTCGAAAAAACCCGCGCCGCGAGCGAGGCCGATCTTTTCGCACAGGCGAAGAAGCATGCAGAATGGTTGTTGAGATGCGGCACGACAACCGCGGAAGCAAAGTCGGGCTACGGACTTACACTCGACGATGAACTGAAGATTCTTCGAGTGATGCAGCAATTGAATCGGGAAACGCCGCTCGAAATCGTGCCGACGTTTCTCGGCGCGCATGCGGTGCCGCGCGACACCTCACCGGACGAATATGTCGATCTGGTGATCAACGAAATGTTGTCGCGTGTCGCGAAAGAAAAACTGGCGGAGTATTGCGATGTGTTTTGCGAGCGCGGTTATTTCGACATTGAGCAGTCGCGGAAAATTCTCAATGCGGCGAAGATGCTCGCGCTCAAACTGCGTGGCCATGTCGATCAGTTGACGAATTCGGGTGGCGCGAAATTGATGGCGGAACTCGGCGCGACGACGGCGGATCATTTGGAAAAGACGGACGAGCAGGGGATCGCAGCTTTGAAATCTGCTAATGTGCAGCCGGTTTTGCTGCCGGGATCCGTCTACGCGCTTGGGTCGACATCCTATCCACGCGCGCGCGAAATGATTGACGCCGGCCTCGCGGTCGTCCTTGCGACCGATTTCAATCCGGGTTCGTCGCCGACACCGTCGATGCCGATGGTTCTGTCACTGGCGTGCACGCAAATGAAAATGTCGCCCGCAGAAGCAATTGCCGCAGCGACGACCAACGCGGCGTATTCGTTAAACCGCGGCGACCGAATCGGTTCGTTGGAACCCGGGAAGCTCGCGAACTTCGCGGTGTTCGATTGCCAAGATTATCGCGAACTAGCCTATTGGTTTGGGATTCCCCAAACGCACGCCGTTTACGTTAAGGGCGAGCGCGTTTTCGCACAAAAATAAATGCGACGCTCACAGAGCACCGCTACAGTAACTGTTAATGAAAGTGCAGGTCGAAAAGAAGCCGGAGTCGGTCTCGACGTTAAAGATCGAATTGCCGCCGGATGAGGTTTCGAAGGAATGGGACACTATCGCCAATAGCTTCGCGCGGTTTGCCAAGATTCCCGGTTATCGGCCGGGCAAAGCGCCGCGGGCGGTGATCGACAAACGCTTTCGCAAGGAGATTCAGGACGAGGTCACAAAGAAGCTCGTCTCCAAAAGTTATCGCGAAGCGATCGAACAGAAAAAATTGCGGGTCGCGTCGTTGACGAATTTGGAAGAGGTCCACTTCGGCGAAGACAAATCGATGCGGTTTCAGGCGACGGTCGTGACCGCGCCAGAGTTTAAATTGCCGAATTACAAAAATATTGCGGTGGAGTTGCCGGACATGAAAGTAACCGAGGCCGAGATCGACGCGACGCTGGAACGGTTGCGCGATCAAACGGCGGACTTTGTCGATGTCCCTGAGCGGGACGCGCAGATGGGAGATTTCGTGGTGATCGATTTCGAGGGAACGATCGAGGGCAAACCGATCAGCGAAGTTGCGCCGCAGACGAGCAAGAATTTACAGGGCGGAAAAAAATTCTGGCTACATGTAGCGGCGGACAATTTTCTGCCGAAATTCTGCGAGCAGATCGTCGGACAAAAACGCGGGGAAACGCGGACGGTGACGGTCGATCTTCCAGCGGATTTTCTGGTCAAGGAATTGGCCGGAAAACAGGCCAGTTACACCGTGACGCTGGGCGAAATTAAAGAGAAAGTGCTGCCGGCACTCGACGATGCGTTTGCGAACAAATTGCTTCCTGGAAAGTCGCTGGCCGACCTTCGTCACACGATTGAGCACGATCTCGAGCATGAAAAAGAGCACGAGGTCGAGCGGACGAAGGAAGCACAGATCATAAAATATCTGCACGAAAAGATTCAGTTCGATCTGCCACCGAGCTTGCTTCGCAACGAAACCAAGCGGGCATTGGCTGAATTGGTTCAGCGAAATCGCGCCCGCGGAATTCCGGACGAAATGTTGAAGGACAAGGAAAAGGAATTGATCGAGACCGCGGCCAGCGTCGCGCATCATCGGTTGAAAACGAATTTCATTCTCGAGCGAATCGCGGAGCAGGAGAAGATCGAAGTCAGGCGGGAAGATGTCGATCTTCGGATCCGGCAGGAGGCGCAGCACTATAATATTTCCACCGATAAAATGCGGAAGGAACTCGAAGAACACGATGGACTTAACGCGCTTGCGGAACAGATTCTGCTCGGCAAGACTCTTGATTTCCTAAAGGCGAATGTTAGCGTCCAGCCGGTTTCGGAAGACAAAAAATGAGTGAACTCAGAGAAAATCACTCGCAATCGGTGCTGGTGCCGATGGTGGTGGAGCAGACTGGCCGCGGTGAGCGCAGTTACGACATTTATTCGCGTTTGCTCAAAGACCGAATCGTTTTCATCGGCACGCCGATTGATGATCACATCGCGAACCTCGTAATCGCGCAGTTGCTCTTCCTGCAGATGGAAGACTCGAAGAAGGACATCAACATCTACATCAATTCGCCCGGAGGTAATGTGACGTCCGGCCTCGCCGTTTACGACACGATGCAATTTCTGACCTGCGACGTGACGACGTATTGCCTCGGCATGGCTGCGAGTATGGCGGCGGTATTGCTTTGCGCGGGAACAAAAGGCAAGCGGTTCGCACTCCCCAATTCCGACATCATGATTCATCAGGTCTCGGGCGGCGCGCAAGGCGCGGCCAGCGATGTCGAGCGTCAGGTCGATTACATGTTCAAGTTGAAGAAGCGATTGATCAAAATCATTGCGCTGCACACCGGCAAACCTGAGGAACAGGTGCGGCTCGATTCAGATCGCGATTATTACATGTCGGCGGCGGAGGCTAAGACCTACGGGTTGGTCGACGAAGTGATTAAGTCTCGCAAGGAACTGAAAGGCGTCGACGGCGCCCATTCAGGTGACCAGTCAGAACGCAGCTCGGCGCGGAAGTCGGAGGAATAGAAGCTGCTTTTTTAAGGGCAAATATGGCGCGCGCGACGAACCTCACGATGTGCTCGTTCTGTGGCAAGAGCCACGCCGAGGTGCGCAAGTTGATCGCCGGTCCGGGCGTTTATATCTGCGACAGTTGCATCAACGTTTGTAAGAGCATTCTCGACAAAGAACTGAACGAAGACGCGCGACGGCAGTCTTCCAACATTCGCGTTCCGAAACCGCAGGATATCCGCCGCATGCTCGATCAGTATGTGATCGGTCAGGACGTCGCCAAGAAGACGCTTTCGGTGGCGGTGCACAATCATTTCAAACGAGTCCTGCAAGCTGCGCCACCGACTGATTCCTCGGCGGCGTTTCAACCCGACCCGTTGGCGGAAGTTGAAATCGAGAAGAGCAACATTCTTTTAATTGGACCGACCGGCTCAGGCAAGACGCTGCTGGCCAAAACGCTGGCGCGGATTCTCGATGTTCCATTTTGCATCGCTGATGCAACCACATTGACAGAGGCCGGCTACGTTGGGGAGGACGTCGAGAACATCATTTTGCGCTTGCTTCAGAACGCCGATTACGACGTGAAGCGAGCGGAGATCGGAATCGTTTACATCGACGAGATCGATAAGATTGGCCGCAAGACTGATAATGTTTCGATTACGCGCGACGTTTCAGGCGAAGGCGTGCAGCAGGCGTTACTGAAAATTCTCGAAGGCAGCACGTGCAATGTTCCGCCGCAAGGCGGCCGGAAACATCCGCATCAGGAATACATCCAGGTCAACACCGAGAAAATTTTGTTCATCTGTGGCGGCGCGTTCATTGGCTTGGACAAGATCGTGCAAAAACGGATCGGCCAAAAAACGATGGGCTTCAGCAGTCCGACGCTCGAGGTGGAGGAAGCGTTGCGCAAACAAGCGGTTCGTCACGTCGAGCCGGAAGATTTGCTTTCGTTCGGAATGATTCCGGAATTTATCGGGCGCTTGCCGGTGGTCAGCTCGCTCGACGCGCTAACGGAAGAAGAGATGGTCGCGATCCTGACTGAGACAAAGAACGCGATGATCAAGCAATACACCAAGCTCTTCTCGATGGAAGGTGTGCGCCTGACTGTGACCAAAGACGCTTTGCGTGCTCTGGCCGCGCAATCAGTGACAAAGGGAACCGGCGCCCGCGCGCTGCGTTCGATGCTCGAGCGAATCATGCTCGACATCATGTACGACGTGCCGAGTCGGGAGGATATCGCCGAGGTCACGATCAATCGGGCAGTGGTCGACGGCAAAAAGCTTCCGCTGATTCGCAAGAAGCAGGACAAAGACGCAGCCTGAGTTCAGCAGAAAACGCCGAACGTTCAACGCCCAACGCTGAACGCCGAATTACAGAGGGCTCTTCTGACTTCAACATTGGACGTTGGGCGTTCGACGTTGGACGTTCTCTTCTCATGAGAGCCGTTCTTCTCAATACCGGCACCGAGCTTCTCGCGGGCGACGTGCACGACACTCATCTGGCGTTCATTGCCCGCGAAATTTTTTCGCTTGGATTGCGAATCGAAGAACGAAGAACGGTCGCTGACGGCGCGGCGATTGGCGAAACACTCCGAGAATTAGTGTCGCGCGCGGAAATTATTTTCGTGACCGGCGGGCTCGGTCCGACGAGCGACGACATCACTCGCGATGTCGTCGCCGAGTTACTGGGACTGAAATTGCAAGAGAATGCGGAGCTGCTCGCGTCATTGAAAGCGCGACTTCGAGCTCGCAGGATCAAATGGGTTTCAAGCATCGCGCGACAAGCCGGGGTGCCGGATGGGGCGCAAATTCTTCCAAACGAAAACGGCAGCGCATCGGGGTTGTATTTGAAAGCAGATGTAAACCCGAAGATTCGTTCGCCGCACATTTTTCTATTGCCCGGTCCGCCGCGCGAGCTGCAGCCGATGTTTCGCGACTCGGTGATGTCGATCTTGCGGTCGATCGTCACAGGACCGCCGCGATTCGAGCGGCGGTTTTACAAGATCGCATATATGGGCGAATCGCTGGTCGAAGAAGCGATCGGCAAGAAGGTTCTGGCGATCCCGGGAATCGAGTTGGGTTATTGTGCGCGACCGGGCGAAGTTGATGTTCGGATCATCGGCGAGCGGACCGCCCTGGATCAGGCCGATCAGATTATTCGCGCCGAGCTGGGCGACGCAATTTTCACTACGGCTGACGAAACGCTCGAAGAAGTATTGGTGAAAGTGCTCACGAAGAAAAAGCAAACGCTGGCAACTGCTGAGTCGTGCACCGGCGGATTACTCGCGAACCGAATTACAAATGTGGCGGGCGCGTCCGCGGTTTTACTGGCGGGATATGTCGTTTATGCCAATGAGGCGAAGACCGACCTCCTGGGAGTCAATCCGAAATTAATTAAGGAGCATGGCGCAGTCAGTGAAGAGGTCGCGCGCTCCATGGCCGATGGCGCACGCAAGCGCGCAGGATCGACATATGCGCTCGCGACGACTGGTGTGGCCGGGCCGAGTGGTGGTTCGGAGGGGAAACCGGTCGGCACGGTTTACGTCGCGCTCGCAGACGGCAACGACACCAAGATTACGAAGCTATTTTTTCCAAGCGACCGCGAGACGTTCAAGCAACTTGTCGCGCAAGCAGCGTTTGAAATGTTGCGACGACAGTTGATTTAGAAATCGCCGACGTCGACCGGGGTGCCGACTTTGGCGTGATCGTAAAACAATTTCGCGCCTTCGGACGATTCGCGCACGCAGCCGTGCGACGCCGGATACCCGGGCAAAATCCCGATGTGCATTCCGACTCCTTCACCGGTGAGACGAAGAAACCATTTCATGGCCGCTCCAGCGAAGTGCGTACCGCTCGGGGCGGAATCGATATGGGCGCTAACCCCCCCGCGTACGATGCGACCTGAACGGTCGACGAAATCGCCGTAAAGGCTTGAGTGATGATTCGGATCCTTCTCCATGACCGTGAAGTGTCCACTCGGTGTGCTATGCCCGCGTTTGCCGGAGGAAATCGGCGCGTCGGCCACGATTTCCTCGCCAATCATGAGATAAGCGCGCTGTTTCGGAATGGAAACGACAATGTGGGTATTGTCCGACGTGGCTTGCTTCAGCAAGTTTTGGCTCACCTTCATTGGCGCTTGCTTTTGAATCAGCTCGTTCGGTTTCTTCATCTTGGGCTGGAACAACTGGCCTTTAACCAATCCCGCGAGCGCTATCACCGCCAAGACGACGATTGTCGTTAAGCAAATTATTTTCATGAATTTTCGCGATAACTCTGGACGCGGTTGAGCCAGCCCGGCAACCAGCGCGCCTCGTGTCGTTCCGGCGGCGAATTCTGGACCCGCCGACGCAGGATCGCAGCCGCGGAATTCGAAAATTCACGCGCGGCACCGGAACCATTTTCGGGGCCGTGCATTTGTTGGAGCACTTGGAGCAATCCCCAGCCTTCGCCGCGATAACGTTCCGTGTGCAAAACACCTTCGCCTTTGAAATTCACGTAATCGACCAGCGCATAACAGCCGTGAGGGGTGCCGGCCACCCGCGCGAACTGCCGCTCCACATTCGCACGATCTGTGGGCACGGCTTCGTCGAGCATCTTGGCGAGCGATTGTTGCAAACGCGCGACCATGAATTGCGCTTGAAGATCGATTGTCCGCGACAAAAATTGCCGAAGTTCGCGCATTTGGCTTGAACTCTGAGCCTTGGAAAATTCGGCGCGCGAGTTCCACGGACAGGCAGACGATTGGTTGAGCCAGGCCGGGATCGTTACATGGCGCTCTCCCGCAAACCCGAGCAGTTTTGGGAAGCTCTCTTCGAACGGACCGTGCACTCCCTGGGGATACCAAATGAAATGACCAATTCCAAGCGAAGCGAAATTTTCTCCGGCGTTCCAGGCGGTAAGGCCGGCCACGGTTCCGTTACTTTCATTTTGCCAAATTCTTTTCCCGATTCGAAGCGCGTCGGCATCGGAAATACGAACTGCTTCCGCTGCCCCAGCCGTCCCGGCGAATGCAATAAAAAGCACGCAAACCGCCCGGACGCGGCCAGCGTGATGTTGGGTTGACGAGCGCGGTTTCTCCACTAGCGTTGCAAACTTCTGCGCTGTTCCACATTAAAGCGCAATCACATTCGCGATCCCAATTTATGAAATCTATTCTATTTAGCGCCGTTGCTTTGTCCCTCGCAGTCAGCGTGTTGGCGGAAGACAAACCGCCTCAGTTGAAAGACTTGAAGGACAAGGCCAGCTACGCCATCGGCCTCAACGTTGGTTTTAATTTCAAAAAGCAGAACGTCGATGTAAACCAGGATGCCTTCACGGCCGGATTCAGAGACGCCTTGGCCGCTAGAAAACCGCTCATGAACGAGCAGGAAGTCAGAGAAACAATGATGGCATTCGAAAAAGATATGCAACAGAAACAAACGGAGATGGCGCAAAAGAACGGGACTGAGGCGGAAAAATTTCTCGCCGCAAACAAAACCAAGGAAGGCGTGAAGACGACCTCGAGCGGTTTGCAATACAAAGTCTTGAAAGAAGGCAGCGGCGCACAGCCGAAAAGCAGCGACAGCGTTACGGTAAATTACCGCGGCACGTTGATGGATGGGACGGAATTCGACAGTTCCTACAAGCGCGGTCAACCGGCATCATTTCCGGTCAGCGGTGTCATCAAAGGCTGGACCGAGGCTCTCCAGTTGATGAAGGTCGGCTCCAAGCTTCAACTTTTCATTCCGGCAGGTTTGGCCTATGGCGAGCAAGGGCGACCGGGAATTCCTCCGAACTCGCTGTTGATTTTCGAAGTGGAGCTGATGGATGCGAAGTCGCCGGAAGCGGGCAGCACGAGTCCAGCGCCTTCGCCCAAATAATTCGAGAATTAACCTAGCGCGTTGCCGCGGCCGTTTCCCAGGCGACCCGCGCCGCGTCACCCCACAGGTCTTCCAAGCTGTAAAAGGCGCGCTTGTCGCGATGGAAGATGTGGACGACGACTTCGAGATAGTCCAGCACGATCCATTGGCTCGCCGGAAAACCGTCGATCGCGCTGGCGCGCAGGTTGTGTTCGTCTCTCAATCGGGCCTCAATCTCGTTGGCGATCGCCTTCAGCTGCGGCTCTGACGATGCCGAGCAAATGACGAAGAAATCGGTGAAGCTGGAGATGCCGGCCAAGTCGAGCACGACGATGTCTTCGGCTTTCTTGTTCGAGGCGAGCTCGGCGCAGGTCGTGGCTAACTGTTTTGCGGTTATGTCGCTGACTCCCGGTAAAGATTTTCGCGGCGAATAATTTCCTCCACGGCCCGTGGTACGAGATAGCGGATGGAGCGCCCGGACGCAACTCGGTTTCGGATTTCTGTCGCGGAGATGTCGATGTTTCGTTGAATAACTGGATAAGATTGCGTCTCTCCGCGACAAGCGCGATCAAGCACCACGAATTGCACAAGCTTCCTCAATTCTTCGAAACGATGCCACTTGCTCAGAGCGCCGACATTGTCTGCTCCGATCAGCCAACATAATTCCGCCTTCGGTTCGCGCTCGCGAATTTGCAGAACCGTATCGATGCTATAGGAAGGCGGCGGCCGCTTTAATTCACAATCGTCCGCCGAAAATCCGTCCTGGCCGTCGATTGCTGCTCGCAACATCGACAACCGCGCTTCGCCGCTGGCGCGCGCCTCTCTTTTAAATGGCGAAAGCGCCGCCGGAACGAAGATCAATTGCTCGAGTCCGAGTTCTTCGCACGCTTGCCGCCCAAGAATCAAATGGCCGTGATGAATCGGATCGAAAGTTCCGCCATAGATGCCGATTTTTCTCATTCGAACCGCTTTTTCGTTCGCACCCTCAAGATCGACATCTAAGTTCCGAAGTTATGAACGACAGTTCGCTCGGTCAACTGATACTGTGCGGCGTTCCCGGAAAAGAACTGGATGCCGCCAGCGCCGAGTTGTTCCGGCGGGTTCAGGCGGGCGGGTTCATCCTTTTCGGACGCAACATCGAAAGCGCGCCCCAATTGCGCAAACTGATCGATGATCTGCGCGATTTGAGCAAAACGGAGCCGATCATCACCATCGATCAAGAGGGCGGTCGTGTGTCGCGATTGCGCTTGATCGGGAACGAGCCGCCAAATGCGCAGCAGTTGCGCGACAAGGACGATGTCGATCTTATCCGGCGGCATGGCGACATCACTGGACGGTTGTTGCGTGTTTTCGGATTCAATCTCGATCTTTGTCCGGTACTCGACATTTCTTTCGACGACAACGCGGACAATTCGTTGCGCGGCCGCTGTTACGGCAAAACGGTCGAGCAAGTGGTGCGCAACGCCGGCGCGTTCAACGACGCAATGCGAGAGCAGGGGATCGCCAGCTGCGGCAAACATTTCCCCGGATACACTTGTGCAAAGTCGGATGCGCATTTCGAATTGCCGAAGATAGATCGGACACGAGAAGAATTAGACCAGAATGAACTGGCGGTGTTCCGAAAGTTTATCGAAAAGGTCGACAGCATGATGATTTGTCACGGTTGGTATCCGTCTCTGGTGCCGGAAAAAACTCCAGCGAGCTTGTCGCGTCGCGTGATCACTGATCTTCTTCGAGGCGAATTCGGCTTCGACGGACTCGTGATGACCGATGACCTCGACATGGGCGCGATCCTGAATGGGTATAGCCTCGAGCAAACAATTCGCCTCGCGATCGAGGCTGGAAACGATCTGGTGATGATTTGTCATCGGATTCCGGAAGTCGAAAACGTGCAGCGGATTTTGGGCACGTTACCGCGCGAGCAGATTGACCGCGCGCTTTTAAGCGTAGCGCGGTTTAAGAAAAAGATGTCGCCGCCTCATGAATTCTCGGAAACCGCTTTTCGTAAGATCGACAATGAGATCTGGGAATTGCGCGTCACGACTCTGGGCGAAGAACGCGCGAAACAGCGAAGCGCGGAAGACGGCAAACGTTCGCCGGTAGAAACTTACTGAACTTTTCCGTGTCGCGGCCTGGCGGCGAGCAGCACATCCCGGCCAACGAGATAGAGCAGGGCGCACAAGACTGCGAACGGGAGCAAAGCGAGGAGGTTCGCGTTCGCGCCATCGAAGAAGGGATTGCTCGCGGTCGACCAGTCCTCAATTCGTTTGCTTACATCGACAAGACTTGGCACTCCGGCCATGAACGCGATCACGATGCCGGCCAGAGCACCACCGGCGATGTATCCGGACGCGAGCAGAACGCCGTGGCTTTTGTCGCCTTCGGCAGTCAGTTCGATCTCGGACAAATTTTTGTGACGGAATTTTACCTTTAAGTAGCGATCGACCATCAGGCGGATCAAACCGCCGATGAAAATTGGACTGGAAGAAGCGAGTGGAAGATAAACGCCGACCGCAAACGCGAGCGACGGAATGCCGCTCATCTCCAGCACGATCGCGATCATTACTCCAAGTAACACAAGTGCCCACGGAAGTTTGCGGCTGAGAATTCCCTTAATGATGTAGGACATGAGCGTCGCTTTCGGCGCGTCGAATTTCATTACCGAAGAACCGTCGGGACGTATTTTGTGCGTCCCGTTGATTCCGGGATCGACCAGATAAACCGGCGTGCCGTCCTCTTTGACGAGATAACGCTGGGCTGCGCCGCCAGCCGGATCGAGCCGCTGCCAAACTCGATATGTGTTCTGATCGGTTTGCCCTTGCGGTCCCTGGAGTTTTTCGGACCGGCCAAGCTCTTCGGCCGGCGCATGCAACTCGTTAGTCGGCGTAACCGGCACGTAAACGTTGTTGCGGTCATTTAGCATCAACAGAATCGGGCCGAGGGCAATCGCGGAGGCAAGCGCACCGCAGAGGATCGCGATTTGTTGATATTTCGGTGTCGATCCAACCAAAAAACCGGTTTTCAAATCCTGCGACGTGGTTCCGCCGTTAGACGCGGCGATACAGACGATTCCGCCGATCGACAGCGCGGTCACAAAATAATGCGGCCCGGTCCACCCAACGATCAGGAAAACAAGGCAGGTCAGCAATAACGTTGCAACCGTCATTCCGGAAATCGGGTTGGAAGACGAACCGATCTCGCCCGTCAGGCGCGAGGAAACGGTTACGAAAAGAAAACCGAAAGCGACGATCAAAAGCGCGCCGAGCAGGTTCCATTGCAGATGCAATTGCGGCGCGACCATCATCACGAGGAGGAGGAAGATCACGCCCCCGATGACGATCTTCATCGACAGGTCTTGATCCGTTCGTGGCGCGCGCGAGCTCGCAGCATGACCACCGCGCAAATCGGCCAGCCCGCCTTTCAAACCGTGCCAAATCGTCGGCAGCGAACGAATCAGGCTGATGATGCCGCCCGCCGCGACGGCGCCGGCACCGATATAAAGAACGTAAGCGCCGCGCACTTGGTCCGGAGTCATCTCGGAAATCGGAATTGTTCCCGGAGCGACTGCGCCGGTCACGTGTTCGCCAAAAAATTTGATTGCCGGAATTAAAACCAAATATGCGAGCACTCCGCCCGCGCACATGATCGAAGCGATGCGAGGTCCAATGATATAGCCAACACCGAGCAGCGCGGGCTCGATCGTGGCTGAGATGGATCCGCCTTTGAACGGCGCGTCGAACAATTTGACTGGATCGCTCCTCCACATTTTGAACGCGCCCATCAGCGCCTGGTAAATGAAGCCGATCCCGAAACCGGAGAAGATCACTTTGCCGCCGCCAGCGGCTTCTTCATTCACAATGTCCGCATCGGTGGTCGTACGCGTTTGGTCGGCGACGGCGAGCGATTCTTTGGAAGCGGCCGCTTTCAACACTTCGGCGCAAGCGGTGCCTTCGGGATATTTGAGCAGACCGTGTTGGTCGACGATCAACGCGCGCCGCAATGGAATCATCATGAGAATGCCCAACAGACCGCCGAGGATGGCGACAAGCATGACGCGAGTGATTTCGAGATCGAAACCAAGAATCATGATTGCAGGCATGGTGACGCCAAGACCGAACGCGATCGATTCACCGGCCGAACCCGCCGTTTGAACGATGTTATTCTGCAAGACGTTCGCATCGCGAAATCCGAACTTGGCGAACAGCCGAAAGATCGTGATCGAAATGACGGCTACCGGGATCGACGCGCTCACGGTCAATCCCACTTTGAGCACAAGATAAAGCGACGAGGCCCCGAAAACGATTCCGAGAAGGGTGCCGATAATCAGGTGCGGCATCGTTAATTCCGGCAAGCGCACCGAGGGCGGAATGAACGGTTTAAAGTTTGCCGCGAGCGGATTGGTCGGTCGCGCGCCGACGATATCGGGATATTCCTGCTCGGTGTCGACAGTCGCCACTGGCCGAGACCTTTCAGAAAAGTTCAACAAAGCGCAAGCGTTTTCGAGGATGTCGATCTTGCAATCGAGTGCTGACTCGGTATTCGTGAGTCTGTGAAACGGAAATGGAATTGGCCGCTCTGGGTCGGGTTCGTTGTCGCTGTCGGCGGCTTGTTTAGTTACGAATTTTTCGCGGCGTTCCCGATAACACGCGATTTCCCGTGGGCGAGCCTTTTCCTCTTCGGCGTCGGCGCCATCCTGCTTTTGGTCGGACTTTTCCGAGCATTCGGACGACCGCAGGTTTATCGTGGCACGGTGTTCGGGTCGATCTTCACGGTTATTGCCTTCCTTCTCTTGGCCTTTTTTGCTTACGAGATTTTCTACGTTCTTCGACAGGTGCCAACCTCGGCACAAGCGCCGCGCGTTGGTCAAAAAGCGCCGGAGTTCGCGTTGCCTGATCAAACCGGAAAGTCGATTGCTTTGGCCGATCTGATTTCTCCCAACGGCGCGGTCCTGATTTTTTACCGCGGACATTGGTGACCGCTCTGTAACTCCGAGTTACGGAGTTTTCAGAAGCGCCTTTCAGATTTTCAAACGCGCGGAGTGCGCGTCGCCGCGATCAGCGTCGATTCCGTGGAAATCAACCGCGCGCACTCTCAGAAAATGGGCTTCACCTTTCCTCTACTTTCGGATGCGGACGCCGGGGTCATTCGCCGTTATGACGTGCTTCATCGTGGGGCCGGGCCAAAGAGCGCCGACATCGCGAGGCCGGCAGAGTTTTATATCGACGGCAACGGCACGGTTCAATGGGTCAACTTGACCGAGAACATCGCGGTTCGGGCGCGGCCGGAACAGGCGCCTGAATGCGATCGATGCGGCCAAAAGTGGCCGGCGCGATTGACGACCCTCCGCCGACTTTATAACTTCAGCGCACGTGCAGGCGGAACTGGAACAACTACTCGTCCTTCAAGATCGACAGCAGAAGATCAGGCAGATCGAGAACGAAATTAGAAATCTCCCGCTGCAACGGAAGCATCTCGAATCGCAGCTCGCGGAAAGCGTTGCCGGCTTGGATGCTCTGAAGCACAAAGCCAAACAAGTCGAGGTCGACCGCAAAAAGCTTGAGCTCGACGTCGGCACTCGCAACGAGAGCATCGCGCGGCTCAAGACTCAGCAGTATCAGACGCGCAAGAACGACGAGTTCCAGGCGATGGGTAACGAAATCCAGCGTTACGAGGACGAGATTCGAAAGCTCGAAGACCAGGAACTCGAGCTGATGGATCAGGGAGACAAGTTAAAGGTCGAGGTCACGGCCGAAGAAAAGAAAACGACTGCGACCAAGGATTCGATCGCGCGGCAAATGAAAGATCTCGACGAGAAAGCGAAAGCGCTCGAAACGCGTCTGCAAGAGCTGGAGAAGGAGCGAAAGGAATTGGCGGAAAAGATGGACGAGGATTTGTTGAATAGCTTCGAGCGACTGTTCGCGAGCAAAGGCGACTCGGCCATTGTGGCGGTCGAGCATGGCGTTTGCACCGGTTGCCACATGAAATTGACCACCGCGACGGTGAAAGACGCCGAGGCCGGCAAGGAAATCGTCAACTGCGAACAGTGCGGCCGGATCCTTTACGTTGCGCGATAGCTCAACCTCTCTTGCTCTTACTCATGCTCAATCCTGGCTTTTGATTAAGAGTAAGAGCAGGAGCACGAGCAAGAGATCGCTCAGACGTTGAATCGAAACGTCATTACGTCACCGTCACGGACTTCGTAATCTTTGCCTTCGATCCGGAGCTTTCCGGCCTCGCGCGCTTTCGCGAACGAGCCGAGCGCGACCAACTCGGCGTAGGCAATTGTTTCCGCTGCGATAAAGCCGCGCTCGAAGTCGGAGTGGATCGCGCCCGCCGCTGCTGGCGCTTTTTGGCCCGCGTGAATGGTCCAGGCGCGAGTCTCCTTTTCGCCCGTGGTTAAAAACGTGCGCAATCCTAGCAAATGGTAAACCGCGCGAATCAGCGCGTGGACTCCGCTATCTTCAACGCCGAGACCGCGCAAATATTCGAGCGCTTCTTCTTCGCTCAGATCCGCAAGTTCGCTTTCGATCCTGGCGCTGATTACGAATGCTTCCGTTCCAAAGTGATGTTGGGCGTAATCCTGAACCAGATCGACATACTTCGCGGCGGCATTTGTGCGATCGCCTTTTGCAATCGCAGCCAGATCCGTTTCCGCGACGTTGCAGGCAAAGAGCGTCGGCTTTGAAGTCAAAAGAAAGAAATTTCGCGCGACGACTTTTTCTTCCGGCTCAAGCGCTGCCGTAATCGCCGGTTTTCCGGAATCGAGGTGCGGCAAAAGCTTTTCGGCGACGGCACTCTCGATTTTCGCGCTCTTCTCGCCCGCACGAACTTCCTTTTGCAATCGATCGTGGCGCTTCTGAAGCGACGCGAGATCGGACAACACCAGCTCGGTGTTGATGACTTCGATGTCGCGAATCGGATCGATCGTGGCGCTGACGTGATGCACATCCGCGTCCGCAAAACAGCGCACGACCTGGACGATCGCGTCCACTTCACGGATGTGACTGAGAAACTGGTTGCCGAGTCCTTCGCCCGCGCTCGCGCCTTTCACCAGACCGGCGATATCGACGAACTGGATCGCGGTCGGGACAATCTTTTTCGAATGTGATAACTCGCCGAGCTTGTCCAATCGCCGATCCGGCACGGTGACGATGCCGACGTTGGGATCGATCGTGCAAAAGGGATAATTTTCCGCGGGCGCGTTATGCGTTCGGGTAACGGCATTGAACAACGTCGATTTTCCGACGTTGGGCAGTCCAACAATTCCAGCACTAAGCATGATTCTTCTTCTGTAGCGGCGGTCTGTGACCGCCGGAAATAATAAAGGCGACGCTCACACAGCGTCGCTACAACACTACCTCGGGCTGGCGGGATTTGAACCCACGACCTCTTGAACCCCATTCAAGCGTTCTACCAAGCTGAACTACAGCCCGATCTCTGCGGCGTTGACTATCTAGTGGCTCGCCCAGCTCGTCAAAAAAGTATCGATTAATTCCGGCAAGTCGTCGCTGTAGCCGCCTTCGAGAATTGCCGCCGCCGGCACATCGATCTCCGCGAGCCACTTTCCAAAGGCGGCAAAGTCCTCTGTTTCCAGGGTCATTTCCGTGAGGGGATCTCCGGAATACGCGTCGAATCCAGCCGAAACGAGCAACAATCCCGGTTTTGCGAGCAGAAGCTTTTGGAGCGCCCGCTCGATCGCATTGGCGTGCTCAGCGCGAGGGGTGTTCGGTGCAACCGGATAATTATCAATGTTGGCGAATGATTGTGCGCCGGTTCCAGGATAGGCCGGAAATTGATGAATCGATGCGAAGTTGAGCCGGGGATTATGCGCAACGATATCCTCGGTCCCGTTCCCGTGGTGAGCGTCAAAGTCCCAAATGGCGACGCGTTCCACACCGCTGTCGAGGGCGGCAAGCGCCGCGATAGCGATGTTGCTGAAATAACAGAAACCCATCGCCTGATTCCGCGTCGCGTGATGCCCGGGCGGTCGCATTAGGCTGAACGCGCGCTCCCCGCGAACGCCGGCGAGCGCAGTCTCGATCGCTGCGCCGGCAGACGAGATCGCATGGTCGTAGACGCGTGGATAAGCCGGCGTATCGACATCAAAATCTTGGACGGCAGCTCTTATCTGCTCCACGTGATCACGAGAATGGGAGCGCAACAGATTACGCTCTTTCGCCGGCTGCGGTTGGCGCCATTCCCAATCACGATGTCGATCTTTCAGCACTGGGACGGTGCGCGTGATCCGCTCCGGCCGCTCCGGATGGCCGGGGCGCGAATATTCGACGCAATGTGGATCGTGAAAAATGATCATCGGAGTTGCAAGATGTCGCTCGTGCGCATATTCGACTACCTCGAATGTTGAACGGCCAGAAAATTGTGGTGGTGATGCCGGCTTATAATGCTGCCCGCACGTTGCAAAGAACCTACGAGGAAGTGATGGCGCAGGGGATTGTCGATCTTGTCATTGTGGTGGACGACGCCAGCAACGATGAAACGGTGGCGATCGCGCGCACGCTCAAGGACGTGGAGGTGGAAGTGCATCCGCAAAATCGCGGCTATGGTGGGAATCAAAAGACGTGTTACCGGCTCGCGCTCGCTGCGGGCGCGGACATCGTGGTGATGATTCATCCGGATTACCAATACACACCCCAACTGCTTCCGGCGATCGCGTCGATGGTGGCGAGCGGTTTGTATCCGTGCGTCCTTGCGTCGCGCATTCTTGGCGGCGGGGCGCTCGGTGGCGGAATGCCGTGGTGGAAATATATCGCGAACCGCTTTCTCACCTTCGTCGAGAATTTTTTGATCGGCGCGAAGCTTTCTGAATATCATACCGGATATCGCGCTTTTGCCCGGAGCTTGCTCGAGCGGGTCCCGATTGAACAGAACTCCGACGATTTTGTGTTCGATAATCAAATGCTCGCCCAAATCATTTGGCTCGGCTCGAAAATCGGCGAGGTCACGTGCCCGGCGAAATATTTACCGGAAGGATCCTCGATTAACTTTCGTCGAAGCGTGCGTTACGGCCTCGGTTGCCTTGGCACGGCGTTGCGTTTTCGCCTGGCCTGCTGGCGGCTCCTCCCGCCACCAGTTTAACGATGCCGACAGCTCCGGCGCCGGCCAGCCCGCGAAATGATCGCCTGATCACAATCGCGGTTTGCATTTTTCTCACCGCCATCATCTGGATTGTGTTTGGGCAAACGCTCAGGCACGACTTCGTCAACTTCGATGACGACCGCTACGTTTACGAAAATACTCAGGTCAGCAGTGGACTCACTCTCGACGGATTCAAATGGTTGCTAACTCACAGCCACGCGAGTCTGTGGCATCCGCTCACGACCCTGAGCCACATGGCGGATTGTCAGATTTATGTACTGAAGCCGGGCGGCCATCATTTCACTAACGTCGTTCTGCATAACATCGGAGCGATTCTGCTTTTTTTGGTTTTCCGGGGAATGACCGGCTCGATCTGGCGAAGCGCATTTGTCGCGGCCATTTTTGCTATTCATCCGATGCGGGTTGAATCCGTCGCCTGGATTGCGGAGCGCAAGGACGTGCTCAGCGGCGTCTTCTTCATGCTGACTCTCGGCGCCTATCTGCATTACACGCGCAGGCCATCGGTCGGTCGCTATATGACGATGTCGATCTTCCTCGCGTGCGGATTGATGTCGAAAGCGACGTTCGTGACCGTGCCGCTCGTGCTGTTGTTGGTGGATTACTGGCCGTTGCAACGCGTGAGGGATTTTCCCGATTGGCGGCGAATGATCGTCGAAAAAATTCCATTATTTGTGCTTTCGGCGGTCGCGGCGGCCGCGACGATGTTCGCGCAGACAGTGACGATGGCTTCGCTGGAGCAATTGCCGCTTTTGCCCAGACTCAAAAATGCCGCCGTCAGCGTGATGGTTTATCTCCGCCAAATGCTTTGGCCCACGGACCTGGCGGTATTTTATCCGCATCCGCACGATCAATTAAATATTTGGGTCGTAGTAACGGCCGCGGCATTGATCATCGCCATCACGCTCATCGCGATTCTGGCTCATCAAAAATACCCGTACGTGTTCGTGGGTTGGTTTTGGTATCTGGTTCTCCTGGTCCCGGTGCTCGGCATTGTTCAGGCGGGTCTGCAAGCGCGAGCCGATCGGTTTACTTACCTCCCGCACATCGGAATTACGATGCTAGTGACGTGGGGCTGTGCGGATCTCACACAGCGATGGCGAAATCGTCAGATCATTCTGGCTGCGGCAGCTACCTGCGTAATCGCGGCCTCAATGATCCTATCCTGCAAGCAAACAACTTATTGGCGCGATAGCATTTCACTTTGGGAGCACGCCTTGACCGTGACGCCCGACAATCAAACCGCCCACACAAATCTGGCGGCAGCGTTATGGTCGAAAGGTAGAACGCCAGAGGCGAACAAACATTCGCGCGCTGCTGCCATCGCGCACGCACGGACGACGCTTGCGGATTTTCCGTTCGATGTCCCGACGCACAACGATTTGGGCGTTTTGCTCATCCAAAACGGCGATGTCCGTGCCGGGATTGAGCAGTGGGAAATTAGTCTGCAACTGAATCCGGATGACGGGAACGCCCTGAACAATCTCGCGTGGGTGCTGGCAACTCATCCGGCGGACGCGACCCGCGACGGCAAACGAGCAGTTGAGCTGGCAGTGAAAGCAATAACTCTCCCCGGCGGCAACGTGCCGATCGTCCTTCGGACGTTGGCGGCGGCCTATGCCGAGTCGGGCGATTTTTCCAAGGCCATCGACACAGCGCAGCGCGCCATCGATTTGGCGAACGCGCAAAACAACACTTCATTGCTGGCGACATTGCGACATGAAATCGAACTTTATCAGGCGCGCACGCCATATCGCGAATCGCCGCCGCAGTAAGCTTCAAGGATCGCCGGCGGTATTCGCATGAAGTCTCGAGCCCGTGCCCTTGAAGCGAGCTCGCCGTCGTTGTCGTCGCAACTTGGCGTTTGCGCCGTCATCGTTGTTCTGATCTGGGTCGTCTTCGGTCAAACGCTAGGCCACGATTTCGTCAACTACGACGATAAGGTATACGTCTACGGAAATTCGTTAGTTAGCGGCGGCCTGAGTCTGCATGGTTTGTCGCAGGCGTTCGTCGATACCCAAACCAATAATTGGCACCCGCTCACGATCATTTCTCACATGATCGATTGCCAGGTTTACGATCTCAAAGCGGGTGGACATCATTTCACGAATGTTTTGTTGCACACGATTGCCGCGGTTTTGCTTTTGCTTTGGTTGCGAAACGTGACCGGCGCCTTTTGGCAAAGCACTTTTGTCGCCGCGCTCTTCGCAATTCACCCGCTCCGGGTTGAATCGGTCGCCTGGATTGCGGAACGCAAAGATGTTTTGAGTGCGGTCTTTTTCTTTCTGAGTCTTGGCGCCTACATCCGCTACACGCGCGCGAAATCGTTCGGACGTTACCTCACGATGTCGATCTTGTTTGCGTGCGGATTGATGTCGAAGCCGATGCTGGTGACAACGCCAGCCGTGTTGCTGCTGCTTGATTACTGGCCTCTCAAGCGCATCGCTGATGGAAAATCGTTCTGGCGGATGACGCTTGAGAAACTTCCACTCTTCGCGCTTTCCGCCGCGTCCTCGATCACAGCTCTTGCGTTACAAGTGCATTCGCCTGCTTCGGTCGGCCAACTGCCATTCGGCTGGCGGCTCGAGAACGCGCTCGTGACATACGTCACTTACATTTGGCAAATGTTTTGGCCGGCGAATCTCGCCGTATTTTATCCGCATCCCGACAATCACCTCGCGTTATGGCAAGTCTCGCTGGCGGCCGCGTTTTTGATTGCAATGACCTGGGTCGGTTTCGCACTGCGGCGGACTCGTCCCTATCTTCTTGTCGGCTGGCTGTGGTATTTGATCATGCTCCTGCCGGTAATCGGGATCGTGGAGGTCGGACTTCAAGGCCACGCCGATCGTTACACGTATTTGCCGCACGTCGGCTTGTCCATCGCACTGGTCTGGCTCGTTGGCGACGTTGCAAGATCGTTACGTTATCGGAAAGAAATTCTCGCCACCGTTGGATGCGCGATTGTGATTCTTTTGAGCGCCTGCGCGTGGAAGCAAACGACTTACTGGCGGAATAGCGACAGGCTTTGGACGCGCGCACTGGCGGTGACAAAGGATAACGATGTCGCTTTGACAAATCTCGGCACGTCGCTCATGGAGCGCGGCCAACTGGACGATGCGCTCTCTTATTTTCAACGCGCGCTCGCGGTCCGCTCTCGGAGTGAGCATCGCCATTACAATTTAAGTCTCGCGCTCATTCATGACAGCGTCGGCAACGCGCTCGCGCGCAAAGGCCGGCTCGATGACGCGATTGTTCATTTCCGGCAAGCGATTGAGTTGCGGCCCGACTTTCCTGATGCGCATTACAATCTCGGCACCGCGCTCTTTCAAAAGGGAGATTTGGACGGTGCGATTGCGGAATGGCGGACCACGTTATCGATCCATCCCTTCGACGCGGGCGCGCATACCAGTTTGGGCAATGCCCTTGTCCAAGAAGGCTGGTTAAGCGAAGCGGTCGATCATTACGAAAAGGCGTTGCAATCGGAGCCGGACTCCATTCTTCCGCTCAACAATCTCGCCTGGGTCATGTCGACCGGGCCGGATGATTCGCTAAGGAACAACGAAATCGCGGTTCAGCTCGCGACCAAAGCCAATCAACTCTCCAAGGAAAGTAATCCGGTTTTCATTCGAACCCTTGCCGCCGCTTACGCGCAAGCCGGTCAGTTCGAGAAAGCGATCGAAACTGCGCGGCGCGCATTGGAGCAGGCCAACGCTCAAGGCGTGCACGATCTCGCCAGTCAGATCCAGGAGGAACTCGATCTCTACCAACGCCGCACGCCACTCCGCGACCCCAGCTTGCGAAATGCGCGATAAGATTCCCGAACGTTGGCTAGTGGTCGGCATCTGCGCCGGCCTTGTCGCGCTTGTCTGGTTCGCGTTCGGACAGTCAAGTCATTTTCCGTTCGTGAATTATGACGATCCAAACTACGTCACTGAGAATCCGGTCGTCATTCAGGGCTTAAGCTGGCGCGGAATGATTTGGGCCTTTTCTCACGTCCATGGAGGAAACTGGCATCCGCTGACAACAATTTCGCACATGTTGGATTGCAGTTTGTTTGGTCTGCGTGCGGGAGCGCATCATGTCGTTAACGTCGTGCTTCATGCAGCGGGCACGATCGCTCTCTTTTTCGTGCTTCATCGCCTTACCGGCGCGCTCTGGCAAAGCGCGTTCGTGGCGGCGGTATTTGCCATCCATCCATTGCGAGTGGAGTCGGTCGTCTGGATTGCCGAACGTAAAGACGTTCTAAGCGGGTTCTTCTTTATGCTGACGCTCGGCACATATCTGCATTACGTGCGCCAGCCCTCGATCCGGCGCTACCTGATGATGTCGATCTTGTTTGCGTGTGGGCTGATGTCGAAACCGATGTTGGTAAGTCTGCCAGTTGTTCTGTTACTTTTAGATTACTGGCCGCTGAACAGGGGTCCCGCCTTCGCCAAGGCTACGGCGCGGCAAGCAGAGGACAGAGGACAAAGGACGGCGGAAATCTGGTGGAAGCTGGTCGTGGAGAAGATTCCGCTGTTCATGTTGAGCATGGGGTCCGCGGTGGCCACGCTCATCTCGCAGACACGAGCGATTGGTTCCTTTGAACAACTGCCGCTTTCGTCGCGCGTCAGTAACGCGTTGCTGAGCTATGTGACTTACATTCGGCAAATGTTCTGGCCAGCAAAACTTGCGGTGTTCTATCCGCACTTTGAGAACGGCTCAGCTCTTTGGCAGGTCCTACTCGCCGGTGCAGTTTTGGCCGCGATTACAACTCTGGCATTTTTGCTGCGAAAAAAACGACCTTACCTCGTGGTCGGCTGGCTTTGGTATGTGTGCATGTTGATTCCGGTAATCGGGATCGTTCAGGTGGGACTACAGGGCCACGCTGATCGCTACACTTACCTTCCTCAGATTGGTCTTTATCTGGGCGTGACCTGGTCGATTTCGGAATTGCTGTCGCGTTGGCGCTATGGTCCGGCGGCGTTGACAACCGCCGCGATCGTGATCGTTGCCAGTCTAACTGGCGCTTCTCGTGTTCAAGCGAGTTACTGGAGAGACTCAGAGCGGTTGTGGCAGCAGACTATCGCAAACACTTCAAACAATCACGTCGCGCATGCCCACCTGGCCGACCTGCTATTGCGACAGGGGCGCATTACCGATGCGATCTCTCATTGTCAGGAAGCGGTCAGGATTCAACCGAAGGACACCGACGCGCAGAACAATCTTGGACTCGCGCTCCTGCAGTTAGGCGACGAAGCCGACGCAGCCCTTCATTTTGAGCAGAGTCTCGCGAGCAATCCGAATAACTTAAATGCGCGATGCAATCTCGCTTGGGTCCTGGCAACGTCGCCCGATCCTTCCCGGCGAAATGGCGAAAGAGCGGTCGAGCTGGTGACTAGCGTCGCGGAGGGACCAGGCCGCGGTAACCCGACTGTGCTTCGAACACTGGCGCTGGCTTATGCGGAGACCGGCCGATTCAGTGAGGCGATTGAAACTGCGCAACAAGCAATCGCAATCGCGAAAGCGACCGGCAACGACGGTTTAGCCGCCGATCTCGAAAGAAACATCTCAGCCTATCGCTTGAATCAACCGATTCGCAGCGGGCGTTAATCTAGGAAATCCAGATCGTTTTCGCGTTCATGAATTCGCGGATGCCGGCGGCGCCGAGCTCGCGACCAAAGCCGGAGCGTTTCACGCCGCCGAATGGAAGGCGCGGGTCCGACGCCGACATCGCGTTGATGAAAACCATACCTGATTCCAATTCGGATGTGAAAAGCTCCTGTTCGATTGGATCGTTGGTCCACGCGCTCGCCGCCAATCCGTAGCGGTTGTCGTTTGCCAATTCGATCGCCTCCGCGGAATCGCGCACCCGAAAAACAGCCGCGACCGGGCCGAAAACTTCTTCGCGGTAAGCGGGTGAATCTTTTGGGACATCGACGAGCACGGTTGGTTCGTAAAAAAATCCGGGTCCGGCGATTCGGTTGCCGCCGGTCAACAATTTCGCACCGGCGGCGATCGATTTCTGCACCTGCTCGTCCACGCCCTTGAGAATTTGTTCGGTCGCTAGCGGGCCGATCTCAGTTGTCTCATCCAAGGGATCGCCCACCTTCAGCGACCGCATTTGCTCGACAAATTGTTTGAGAAAATCGTCGTAGATCTTGTCGGCGATGAAAAATCGTTTGGCTGCGATGCACGATTGGCCGGTGTTAATCGTGCGCGCTTTGACGGCGGTGCTGACCGCGAGCCCGAAATCGGCGCTGGGCATGACAATGAACGGATCGCTCCCGCCGAGTTCGAGCACGCTCTTTTTGATTTCACGCGCCGCCACGCTCGCGACCGCACTGCCGGCCTTTTCGCTTCCGGTGAGCGTGACCGCTTTGATTCGTGGATCAACAATCAGCTTTTCGACTTGGTTGGCTTCAATCAGCAGCGTCTGAAAAATTCCTTCCTCGAATCCGGCGCGACAAAACAATTGCTCAATCGCCAGCGCGCACTGCGGGACGTTGCCCGCGTGTTTGAGAAGTCCGACGTTGCCGGCCATGACAGCAGGCGCGGCAAATCGGAAGACCTGCCAGAACGGAAAATTCCAGGGCATGATCGCCAGCACCGGCCCCACCGGCTCATAATGAACGTAGCTGCGACGCGCGTTCGTTTGCGCGACTTCGTCTTCCAGAAAGCGTTCGGCATTGTCGGCGTAGTAGCGGCATCCGCGCTCGCATTTTTCGATTTCCTCGACGGCGGCCGAAAATAATTTTCCCATTTCGAGCGTCATTGTGCGCGCGAGCTCGTTCTTTTCGCGATCGAGCAAAGTCGCGACGGCGAGGAGCAACTGCGCGCGCTTCGGAAACGATTCCCGGCGATGCTGTTGAAAGGCGTGTTCGGCGCGCTTGAGCCGTTGCTCGAGCTCGACGTCGTTATGCGCCTCAAATTCCCTGAGCTTCTCGCCCGTGGCCGGATTAATGGACGCGATCGCCATGCTTTTACTGTAGCGGCGGTCTATGACCGTCGCATAAATTTTCTGCGCAATTGTAGCTGCCGCCGTCTCTGGCGGCAGATTACTAGTTCTGCCGATGAGGACATCGGCAGCTACAACGAAGTGCGACGCTCATAGAACGCCGCTACAGTCTGAGTCCTTTTGGAATCAAAACGCGATCGAGCAAATCAAAGAGCGATTGCACCAGCAACGCCAGGATCGCGGCCGGAACCGCGCCCTCGAGGATCGTTGCATGATCGTTCAGATTGAGGCCGCTGAGGATCGGTTCGCCGAGGCCGCCAGCTCCGATTAGCGCAGCGAGAGTGGCTGTCCCGATATTGATCACCGCGCTCGTTTTAATTCCGGCGAGAATGGAACGGGAAGCCATCGGCAAGTGAATCTGCCAAAGCTGCGCTGATGGACTCAGCCCAAGTGCGACCGCCGATTCGCGCAACGCGCGTGGGATGTCCTGCAAACCGGTCGCGGTGTTTCGAACAATCGGGAGCAAGCCATAAAGGAAAAGCGCCGTGATCGCAGTCCGGACGCTGATCCCAAAAAAAGGTAACGGCACCAGGAGCGCCAGCAATGCGAGAGACGGAATCGTTTGCACAATTCCGGCAAAACCGAGAATGACGTGTCCGATTGCGCCGCCGCGACTCGCCCAAATTCCAAGCGGAATTCCGACCAGCACGGAAAGTAACAGCGAAAGCCCCGCCAGCTCGAGATGACGCGTAGTCCAGCGCGCAAGTTTGTGCGGAAACGTTTCACCAAATGCAGCTATCGATGTTGCATTGGGCTCAAAATATAAATTGGCTGCGCGCGCATAATTCTTTGTGCGCTCCGCTTCCGCGTTGAGTCGGACCATCTTCCCTTCATCGATTGCTCCTTCGAGTTTGCGCAGCGCAGAGATCGCAGGTTCCGGGAGCGCGACCCTGAACAAGAAGACCGCTTTGTATTGCGGGAAAAATTGGCGGTCGTCCTCGAGCACGACCAGATCGTTCTCCGAAATCTTGGCGTCGGTTGAGTAGGCGTCTTTCACGTCGATCGAACCCTTGACCAGGGCCGCGTAACCGAGCGCATGATCGATCCCAATTACGCTTTGCGGATTGAATTGGTAATGCTGCGTCAACGGCCGCCATCCATCCTGTCGATCCAAAAATTCGTGGGTGAGCCCAAACTTCAGTTCCGGATGATTTTTCAAATCGGTGATCGTGCGAAGACCAAGCTTCTCTGCGCGGCTTCGCAACATTACGAGCGCGTAGGTATTGTTGAACCCGAGCGGCTCGGTCATCCCGATGCCGGCTTTACCGAGCTCATTCGCCATATGCTCAAAGTTCAACCCAGCGCTGCGCTTTAGAATTTCCTGTGTGATTGTGCCGGTGTACTCCGGATAGATGTCGATCTGTCCGCTACGGAGCGCTTCCCAAAGAATGATCGTGCCGCCCATTCCCTGCCGGTGTTCGGCGGGAATCCCGGCATCGCTCAAACTTCGTTTCGCGATTTCGCCGAGGACATACGACTCTGTGAATTTTTTCGAACCGACCACGACTTTATTTTCAGCGACACTTGAAATCGCCGCTGCGATGAGAAATGCCAGGATCAGTCTCATGTGAAAACCAGAGCGCGTTGGGCGTTGATAAATTCGGAAACGAAAGGGCTGGCTGGCTTGTCGCGAAGATCGGCGAGGGAGCCTTGTTGAACGACCCGTCCTTCGTTTACGAGCACGATTTCGTCTCCGAGATAAGCGGCTTCGGCAAGATCGTGCGTGACCAGAAGGGCCGTTTGCTGGAGGCGAGCGAAAATTTCCTTCAAATCTTTCTGCAATGCCGCGCGCACGAGCGGATCGAGCGCCCCCAACGGCTCGTCGAGCAATAACAGTTCAGGCGAAAGCATCAGCGCGCGCATCAAACTCACGCGTTGGCGCTGGCCGCCGGAAAGTTCGAGCGGATATCGATCAAGTAGATTCTCGGGGAACCTCGTTAGCACGCAGAGTTCGCCAAGTCGCGTCCGCCTTTCGTCATCGCCGCGGCTGAGATGACGCGCCATCAACAGAATATTTCCGCGCGCGGTCAGATGGGGAAAGAGTCCGCCTTCCTGAATCACGTAACCGACCCGACGCCGGACGATGTCGACCTTATCGGCGCTCAGCCGCGCTCCATCGAATTGAATTTCGCCGCTATCAGGTTGGATCAAACCGATGATCAAACGGAGCAACGTCGATTTGCCGCAACCGCTGGGCCCGATCAGGACCGTCGTTTTGCCGCGCTCAACCGAAAGATCGACGGTATGAACGGCGGCAGCGTCGCCGAATGTTTTTGAAACGCCGATCAGTTGAACCAACGCACTCATTTATTGTAGTCGCTTCGCTCTGCGAAGCGCGTCGCCCAGAGGGCGACGGCTACATTGCCACGGTGAAATAGAAAACGCCAAACCAGCGCGCGTCGTCAGTCCAAATTTGCTCGAAATGAAAGCCGGCCTGGCGGGCAAGCTCGATAAATCCGGCGATGCTGTGTTTGTAGGAGTATTCGGTGAGAATTTCTTCGCCGGCGCGAAATCGAAATTCGCGGTCGCCAATCTGGACCGCTTGTTCGTTGTCGCTGATAAGGTAAATCTCGATCCGTCCCTCGGTTGAATTGTAGATCGCATGATGCTGCCAGTGGTTTAGATCGAAGTCTCCCCCGAGCTCGCGGTTGATCCGGACGAGAAGATTCTTGTTAAACTGCGCGGTCACACCGGCGGCATCGTTGTAGGCGCTCTCGAGAACATTTCGATCTTTTTGCAGATCAACGCCAATCAGCAAACCGCCGCCGTCACCCGCGAACTCCACCAGGCGCGCGAGGAATTCGCTCGCGACTTCGGGTTCGAAATTGCCAATGGTTGAGCCCGGAAAATACACGACGCTGCGAGAAGAGAGTTTTCTCGGCAATGGCAACTCGAATAGTTCCAGATAATCGGCGCAGACCGGCAGGACCTGCAGGTCGGGAAACATTTCGCGAAACCGCATGGACGATTTTTCCAGCTGCTCCTTCGAAATATCGATCGGCACGTAAACGGCCGGATTGTGCAACTCTTCGAGCAGGATCCGCGTCTTCGTTCCGGCGCCCGTGCCGAGTCCGATCAGTTCGACCTGAGAACCGAGCGCCTTTGCTATTTCTGCGCCGTGTAACCGTAAAATCTCGATCTCGGTCCGGGTAACGTAGTATTCGGGCAGCTCACAAATTTGCTGGAACAACTGGGCGCCGCGCTCGTCGTAGAAATATTTGTAGGGCAATTGCCGGGGAGAGTTGGAAAGTCCCGCCAGAACTTCCTCGCGAAAGTCTTCTTTCGCGGCGGCAACTACAGAAGTGTTTTTTTCGTTCACGACAAATCGCGCGCCAAACGGATCCCGGTGAATTGCCACCGTTTATCAGGTTGAAAGAAATTGCGGTAAGTTTTTCGAATGTGCGTTCGGGACGTGGCGCAGGAGCCACCGCGCAGAACGTATTGATTGCACATGAACTTGCCGTTGTATTCGCCGAGCGCTCCGGGGCCGGCGTGATAACCGGGGTAAGGCGAGTAGGAACTGCGGGTCCATTCCCACACGTCGCCAAACATTTGCGCCAGTTCTCCATCTCGCGGCGATTTTTGCAGCGTTACCGGATGAAACCGCTCGGTCTCAACGAAATTTCCGTCGATGTCGATTTTCGCAACCGCGCGTTCCCATTCAAATTCTGTTGGCAACCGCGCGCCGGCCCAGTTCGCGTAGGCGTCGGCCTCGAAATAACTGAGGTGCGTGACCGGTTCGTTCGGATCGATCTTGCGCAAACCGGACAAAGTGAAATTCCACCATTGGCCGTCCCGTTCGATCCAATAAAGCGGCGCGCGCCAATTCTGTTCGTTAACCGTAGTCCAGCCTAACGACAGCCAAAATTCCGGGCGCGAATAAACGTTGTCAGAGATGAACTCAAGATACTCGCGGTTAGTGATCAATCGATCCGCGAGCGAGAAAGGCAGGACCAATGCACGATGTCTTGGACCCTCGTTGTCATAAGAGAAACCATCACCATCATGACCGACCTCAACCGTCGCTTCATCGAACTCGACAAACTTTAACGGTTGGATGCCTGCCGCGCCGAAGCCTGGCGAAGGCGGGTCGATCTTGCCGGTTTCAGCGTTGCCTTGGCGGAACACCGGATAAAGCGGGTTCTGGGCGAAGACGTGCTTGATGTCGGTGATGAGCAACTCCTGATGTTGTTGCTCGTGATGAATTCCAAGCGTCAGGATCGGTTCGATCTCGCGAAACAAATCCTCGTCCGCATTGGAAACCAGATCATCAATGTCTGAATCGACCGAGACGCGATATTTCTTCGCTTCTTCAACCGTTGGCCGCGAAATCAAACCACGAAGGTCGCGGCGATGCATCGCGCCGGCGGCGTTGTAGTAAGAGTTGAATAGGTAAGCGTACTCCGGAACGGCATCGCGATAGCCCGGCATCCATTTTTTCAAGATGAAAGTCTCGAAAAACCAGGTGGTATGCGCCAGGTGCCATTTCGTCGGGCTGACGTCCGGCATTGATTGGATCACGCAATCTTCGGGCGCGAGATTTCCGGCCAACCTGGCGGTGAAATTCCGGACCTCGTGAAAACGCGCGAGCAGGCTGTCCACCCGCGAAAGCTTTTTCGCGGCCGCAGGTCTCTCTACTGTTGCGACCGCGGTTTGATTCAAGTAATGCCGCCCTCCTGCTCGAGTTCTTCCTTGCGCGCTTCAACCATTTGATCGTGGGCCGCTTCTTCCCGCCCGTCACTGACCAGCCGCTCGCCTACCGTTTCTTCTTCATCTTCAATCCCGGAACGGGGAACACGGCGGCCGCGGTCGTCAGGAGTAATTTCCCACTCTTTAGTCACCTTCGAGTTGTCCGGCGTCTCTTCCGGCGGCTCGTTATTTTCCGTGCCCATCAATTCCGCACGGGCGTGGTTCCAATCGGTGTCGGTAAATTCGTCGGGGTTGCGCTCGTCGATCATCGCGATCTCGCGGGCACGCCGTTCAATGTCTTCCGGGGACGGAACGCCCATTCCGTTGCCGTGAAGCTCAATTTTGCCACTACTCGGTTTGTTTTCGTTCATACACTTAAATTACGAAAACCGAATCAGGTCTACGTGCAAAAAGTTACAGCCGCAAACTTCGGCAGGAAAGAGGATTTTGCTCGAGGCGCGATTGCGGAATAATGGGAGCTTGATGGACGAGTGCAAAATGCTCCGGCTGAAAAATGGCGGGGAACTCGCATATACCGAATACGGCAGCGCCACCGGCACGCCCGTTTTCTTTTTTCACGGTTGGCCGAGCTCGCGCACAATGGCCCAGCTGACCGACGCGGCCGCGCGGGAACTGGGCGTCCGAATCATCTCTCCGGATCGCCCCGGTATTCGCGATTCGAGTTTTCAGCCGAATCGCAAATTGATCGATTGGCCGCAAATCATTGAGCAGTTGGCGGATCGCCTGCGGATTCAACAATTTCGAATCCTGGCGATCTCGGGCGGCGCACTTTACGCCTACGTCGCCGCATGGAAACTTCCCGAGCGAGTGGAGGCGGTCGCGATCGCAAGCGGCGCTCCGCCGATTGTCGATCTTGGCGACCATTCAGGATTGCTTTTACTTTACCGCCGGATGCTCTGGCTCCATCGCTGGTCGCCGCAGACGCTGCGGGTTCTTTTTTATCTGGTAGGCGCCATTGCGAAGATTCGTCCGCCCGTTCGTTTTCGCCCGCTCGTCTTCAAGGTTTTGAAACTGCAACCGTGCGACGCCGCGTCATTGGAGGATTCGATCGCATTCGAGGCGTGTTTCGAAAGTCAGCGCCGTGCCTGGCGAGCATCGGTCAAAGGGCTCACCACCGACGCGGAAATCTTTGCCGCGCCGTGGGGATTTCGGCTGGAAGATGTCGATGTTCCGGTGCGCCTCTGGCACGGAACGAAGGACCGCGCCTTTTCTACCGGCGTGGCCGAGTACGTGGCATCGCGACTGCCCGATTGCCAAGCACGCTATGTGGAAGATGAAGGCCATTATTCGCTCCCGATCCGGCACATGCGCGAAATCCTGGCGGATTTGATTAATGTTGACGGAGGGCGCCGCGCTGTCGGCGCCCATTAATTTTGGGACACGACAGCGCATGTCCCTCCAATTACAGTTCAGCGTGGAAGATTTTACTGGAGGAGCGATTCACGATCAGCCGGCGCGGCGGCTTTGGACTGTCGATCCCCCGTTCGACGCGCGGATCAAAGATCTGGTCCGGGATTGGGGTGCGAATAAAAATCCGGAGCTGATCGAAGAAATGATCGTGACCGCGCTCAAAATGGCGCGGGACGAGATGGGGGTGGCCGATCTCAAACTGATCAATCGTTCTCTTAAAGAAATGCGGTATGCCGCGAAGGTTTTCGCTGGCTATTCCCAGTTTCGAAAAGTGGTCGTGTTTGGTTCGGCTCGCGTCGGCTCAGACGCATCGGAATCGAAAGTGGCTGAGAATTTCGCGCGGACGATGGTGTCGCACGATTACATGGTCATCACCGGTGGCGGGGAGGGGATCATGGGCGCGGCCCAGAGGGGCGCAGGCCGCGCGCATAGTTTCGGTCTCAATATTCGTTTGCCGTTCGAACAGCAGGCCAACGAAATAATCGAAGGCGACCCCAAGCTGATCAATTTCAATTACTTTTTTGATCGCAAACTCAACTTCGTTAAGGAATCGCACGCCTTCGCGCTTTTCCCGGGCGGGTTCGGCACGATGGACGAAACCTTTGAAGTCCTCACTCTGATGCAGACCGGCAAAGCGCGCATTATTCCGGTTGTCCTGCTCGACCGGCCCGGCGGCACGTATTGGGAGACGTGGATGAAATTTCTAACTGAGCACCTTTTCAAACTCGGTCTGATTTCATCCGAAGATTTTTCTTTCTTCAAGATCGCGCACGATGTCGATGAAGCGGTGCGCGAGATCCTTCAGTTCTACAAGATTTATCATTCCGCGCGTTGGGTGGGGGAACAGTTGGTGATGCGAATTTGCCATCCGTTATCGAAAGACGCGGTGGCCGACTTGAACAAGAATTTCACGGACCTCATTCGTGAGGACGCGATTGTTCAGGGGAGCGCATTGCGGCAGGAAAAAAACGAACCGGAAATCTGGAACCTGCCGCGACTGGTCCTGACGCCGCATCGACACAATTTCGGCCGGATTCGTCAGTTGATCGACGCAGTCAACGTCTCGTTAATCGGATAGCAGCTCAGCGCTCAAGGCCTACCGCGCAGACGACCAAGAGATCAGGATGATTCTCCGATCGCGTTCCATAAACGCGGTACCACATTTTACCATCCGCGTACGACTCGAGATTCATATTGGTTGATTTGAGCACCCATTGGAGGTTGCCGCTGGCGTCGATCAGAGCATGCGTACCGTAGTCGCGTTGATTCTTGAACATCAGCTCCTTCATCTGAACGATTCGTCCAACCGGTGAATAACTGACTCCAATCTGCTCACATGGGTTCGCCAGCCTTGGCTGGGCTAGCGGTGGCGACGAACTCCCGCACTTAGCAAGTAGGCCGATAACGAGCGTCGCGAAAATCAAGCTGATGTAATTCATGGAAAGCAACAGATCACCAGTTCGGCAGCTAGAGACTTTAACTTAGGACTGTTTGATCACAAACAATCTTGGACAAGATCGACATCCAAGATTCGCCGAGATTGACAAGGACAGCGCCGGACGCGGAGCCTGCGTGTGCCTGCCCCGAGTCATTTTCGGGGTTGAAAATGCCAGTCCGGCTCGGGCTTCGGACGATAAGAGAAAGGCGATCCCGCAGATGCGGGACCGTAAGTAGCGAGAACACGGCGAGCGCCGGGAGGCCGCCGGGTAGATGGCACAACCGCGAGGTAGCGGCGACTGAGTGGTGCGAAGGAGTCAAGCCATCTTGGAATTATCCTCAAGGAATAGCTGGCATACCGCTAGCTATTGGGTGCCCTCGTAAATCCTTAGAGGAACTTGTAGTTGGCAGCCACTAACTTCCCTTCGCGGAATAAAAAAGTTTTTCGCGCTCGCAAAGTTGGGACCGGGTCGTACTGCCCTTCAGCCACAATGATATCGGGGGTTACATTCACAATGACATTCCCTTTTCGAAGCTTGTGGAGAACGGTTGCGTGCTCTGCGCCGTACGTGATCCCTCGTGCGCCAGTAGCGTCGAGAGAACTGCACGATAAAAGCAGCATTGAGCAGCTCACTATTATCAAAGTGATTGGCAACCAACAGTTCGAGGACTTAAATTTTGGCCCAAGCAACATGAACAACTTTGCTTTCTTCCGGAGCTACCCCGAAATTGTGACGTGGCGAACAAGCTCTTCGAGCTGGAGGAATCTCTTATGTCGCCACTCACGAGATACCGACAAGCTCGACAAAATATTCCCGTTCAGCGTAACTAGTAAACCGCTTTCAATAGTCCAGTAGGTTCTGTTGGTCGGCCGGTTTTTCTGTGTATCTTCGAACTGTGTAACTACTAACCAGCGCCTGCCATTGATTGTCTTGAACTCTGTTTCATACGCCTTGTTCAGGGGAGAAAACATCCCGCTAGCTTCGCCTCCAGGTTTAGCTTCAGATTTTAGCGCGTTTAAAGTGACGTTGGGGTTTCTCAACGGACGAATATTGCCAGAGAAAAAGCTACGGCCGCCCGCAATGAAAACCTTGTCTCTGGTGCAATAGAAAGGAATTATGTGCTCGCCCCTCTTCAAATCGACTGACGATCGATCGAAGGTATCACAGTCGCCGCGCACCGAACTTAAATCGTAAGTGAAATGAGTCCCATTCACGGTGAATTGGAGGTCATGGCCACTTCCTTTCGCTGTCGCTGACCAAAAGCTCAGCGAACTAAGCAAGAGAGTGAGCGTAAATGTTCGTCTGCACAGTTTAGGTACGCGACTCATGGGATCGCTGGTATTACTTCGCTACTACTGTAGGAATGTTGCGTGTCAAGGAACGGAATCCCGAAAATCGATGTAATAATTCGCCACGGTCGAAAGCTAGTTAATGCGTTACCGCCGACGATGTTCGACACCATGTCTCCGACATGCGAATTCGCTTGGGTCAGATTGGCGCCAAATCGTGCGTACTCCGCTTGGGTCAGAGTGTAGTTCACAGCCCCTCCGTTGAGAGTGACATTCAGGCCGACAAGATTGACACCTTGATCGCTCAGATGTTCGAGCGCCCGGTTTAGGATAGCGGCACCCTGACTGTGTGCAATAATCTGCGAATTTGTCAGGTCGAAAGGAGACAAAATGTTCGCCATGTTCCGAGAAATTTGGCTCCCTTGGTGGGAGAACATGTCCGCGCCAGCTTCTATGATATCCGCAAGAAAGCCATTCGAAGGATTATAAGCCAAATACCCCTTACTCGGAAGCTGCTCCGCCATTCGCTGTGCCGCCTGCAGGGGAGTTCTTTGAAAGATTCCATTAATACCGATCTTGCCGGACTGACCGTTTACCTCCTCTGGAGACACTGGATTTAGTTCCAGGATTGCACCGGAGTCTGGATCCTTCACATAAGAGTACATCTGCACTTGGGAGTTCGGATTCATTGCGTTCGATAATGCAGGCAAACCGTATTCAAACGCAGCTGCCGTAGCGGCGGCAATTGCGCCACCGATAAGGCCGGCTTGAAAGGCCTGTCCAAGGGTAGCGCCAGCGAGACTGGCGCTCATAAAAGCTGCGGTAAACCCTGCGTTTGCCGAGACGATGACGGCAGCAGCGCTCAACGCGGCTCCGTAAGCAAGCCCGGTTGTCGCGGCGAGAGTCCCGGCTAACGCAGGCACCAAATAGTGCTGCTGCAAAGCGACGGCGACCACAGTTGCAACCACGATTGCGATTGCTGCACCCGTTGGTCCGAGGGTCTTGTTAAGCCACTTTCCAAAGTTATTCAGGAAATTGAAACCGCTCGGATCGGTGAAGCTTAGCGGGTTGTTCAAAACATAGCTATACCGATTGTAGTTCTGTGTCTGAGTGGGCGCTTGAACGAATGGGTCGGCACTGACGAAACGGCCAATGCCCGGATCGTAGATGCGCCCGTTCATGTTCACCAAACCGAGCGAGTCGAGTTGCTCGTGACCAGTGAAGCCGCGGCTGACAATACTCGTTGAACCTATCGGTCGCTGTGATTGCCAATCGGTCGTGCGGCGGAACCCCCAAGCATCAAAGCTATCGCGCTCGAGGACTGCACCGGTCGAATCGGTCAGGACATCCACTGAACCGAGATGATCCCGGTGACAATATTTCGTATCGTAGGTAGTTCCGAACGTGTGTTGATCGTAGGTCTGAGTGTAGATTGCTACGCGGCCAACCGGGGCATTGATGTAGCACTTCTGTTTGATCGTGTTGCCATCATCGACCTTCTCCCGTTCGACTACGCTCAGGGCAGGCTCCGAAACCGCCGCATGCACGTCTGATTACCGCTAAAGCTTATCACGATAAGCGAAAGCCGATCTACCGATCGGGTGGACCGTAAGTAGCGAGAAAATGGCGATCCGGGAGGACGCCGGGTAGATGGTTCAGCCGCGAGGTAGCGGCGACTGAACGGCAATGAAGGAGTCAAGCTATATCGGTGTTATTTCGATCGCGACTCAGAGTCGACCGCCTGTTAATCGACGCTGCCGAATATTGGCGTCGCGATTTGAAATGTACTGAACTCCCGAGTCAGCGATCCACCATACGCCGTGAGTTATGCGCGAAGTCACCTGGATTCCCTCGAGATCCCTGCTGTTTAAGCTGACGACTTTGCCGTTACCGTATGTGACGGTTAATGACCGCAACTCAGAGTAGTCGCCGGAGATACCTATTCGCATCCCAACCCGCATTGGTATGGTCTTTGGATAGTTCTTGGTCGCCGTTCTGCATTGAATGCCAATCGGACCACTTGATCCATTAATAAAATATGTATCCGAGCCTGGAACGAATCCCATCAGGGTCGCGGCGGCGGCTACGATCGCCAGAGATGCTATCCATGAACGCTTCATTTGAGCCGACACAGTAAACACTAGTAAGGGGGAGGCCAGTAAGGGGGGGCGGCCCATATCGCCTGGCAAAACTTTGCGCGGTCGCTTCGAACGGATTTAGCAAAGTGAAAGGATGCCCAGCCAATGGATACGCCAAGAAGAAAAATATACCCCATGATTGTTGCTGGTAAGTGTGGTCTTGCTCATGAAAGCCAACGTTGACGTTTGGATCTCCGTACGCCCAATAGCCGCCGGGAGTTGTGCGGCCGAAGAAGGTTTCAGTGTTTCCAATCGTGATCGCGCCGTCTCGACCAAAAAAAGGCACGCCAACGAGCTGAATCGCGTTATTCCCGAGTTGAAATCCCCCGCCATTCGCATAGGCAAAAGGTGCCAGCACCGCCTCCATCGCGAGGCCGAGGAGTGTGTTTGGCAACGCCCATATCTTGCCGATCATATCGCCGACGATAGTGAGCGCATTGTAAACCGGTGATGTGGACGAACCAGCATCTTTAGTTCCTGCTTGAGAGCCGTAAGCCATCTCTTCCTGGAACAATCTTACAAAACCCGCGGTCAATGCGCCATTGGCAAATTTGCCGCCGGTCAGAACCGCAGCTGTGCCGCCTGCTACGGCGGACATCGCGACCCGCAATACCAAACCTGCCGGTCCACTGCCGCCGAAGCCGTTCAGGCTCGTAGACAAGAACGCTGCTGTCGCGGCTCCGACAAAGGCGTCACGGACGCTCGCGCCCTGAATGGCAGCGGCGCCTGCCCAGAGCGCACCTGTTACCGCAGCGTGCACCGCATGATTGGCTAAGCCTAAAATCCCCTGACCTCCATCCGGTAAGACCACATTCAGGCCGCATGTTATCCCTGCTATTCCTGCCATTATACCTCCGGCCTCGAGTGCCTGACCTAAAGTAGCGCCGGCCAGGCTTGAACTTATGAATCCGGATGTGAATCCGGCCCCAACTGATGCAACCAGCGGACCGGCATAAATCAAAACCGCATAGGTTACGATATAAACGGCGTAACTGATTACGGCCTTGATAATGCCGCCGACGGTTGAGCCGAAAACATTATCAATCCACTTACCGAAGTTATTCAGGAAGTTGAAGCCGCTCGGATCAGTAAAGCTGAGCGGGTTATTCAGAACATAGCTGTAGCGGTTGAAGTTCTGAGTCACCATCGGAGCTTGAACAAAGGGATCAGCGCTTACAAAACGCCCAATTCCTGGATCGTAGATGCGTCCGTTCATGTTCACCAAACCGAGCGAATCGAGCTCCTCGTGATCGGTGAAACCGCGGCTGACGATCGATGTCGATCCTATCGGTCGCTGTGCCTGCCAATCGGTTGTTCTCCTAAAGCCCCAAGCATCGAAGCTATCGCGCTCCAGGACTGCGCCGGTCGAATCGGTGATTACATCGACTGAGCCGAGATGATCTCTGTGGCAGTACTTGGTGTCGTAAGTTGTTGCGAAAGTATGCTGATCGTAGGTTTGGGTGTAGATCGCAACCCGCCCAACTGGCGAGCTGATATAGCACTTCTGCTTTGTGGTGTTGCCATCATCGACCTTCTCGTAGAATCCGCCGACATAGGTCGTATCCACCAAACCGCTGGTTCCGGTCGCATGCTGCCAAACGCGCTGATGATCAGGATCGTACTCGAAGTAGGACGATGCGCTGTAGCCAGTAATCGACTGCGGCTGGTTGAACCAGGTCCAGGTGATGGAACGGCCGAAGCCATTGGTCATGTTCCCGTTGGCGTCGTAAGTAGCGGTGCCCGAAGCACCGGCAGTTAAGACGGCGTGCGGGTGGGCTGACCCAGCCGCGGGATAAGTGTAATCGCCTACGCCATCCTTATGTTTGATGTTGCCCAAACTGGCGCTACCCGTGCCGATTGTGTCGTAACTGACGTTCTGCTGCGGTTGTCCCGTCACCGTCCAGTTGATCAAGCGATTCAACGAATCGTAGTTGAATGTTTCCTGAAGCGTGCTGCCCTGAACGGTCTGATTGATGTCCTTGCGGCTTTTCAGGTTGCCGAGGATGTCGAAGTGGTACTCGAGGTTCTGAACTCCCGTGCTTCCGCCGAGACCGGACGCGACGGTTTTCAGAAGCCCATTCTGCGGAATGTAAACCCGATCGGTAATGATGCCGTTTCCGTACTGCTCCTCAGTCACGTGATTGTCGCCGTCGTACTGGTTGGCCTGCCAGTAGGTGACGCTGGCGTCACTATTGGTGATCTGCTTTAGATAGCCGTTTGCGTCGTAGAGGTTTTGTACGACGAATCCCGTGGGATAGGTGAGCTTCCAAGGCCGGCTGAACTGATCGTACAAGGTCGACGACACATAGGTGCTGTTGTGCGCGCTCGTGCTTTGGCTGCTGATGCGACCCAATGTGTCGTAGGTTAGCGTGTTCGAATAAGGCGCGAGATTAGATCCTTGGTGTGGAGTAAACTGCACCGATGCAAGCTTGCCCACGCCTTTTCCGGCGGCTGTGTCGTAGGTCCAGGTCGTAATATCACTAAGCGGCTCGTCACGCTCAATCCTGCGGCCAAGTTTGTCGTACTTGAAGCTGACCACGTTACCATTGGCGTCGGTCTGGTCTTTGATCTCGCCCGTGGAATAGTAGTGATAACGCCACAGCCCAAGGTCTGGGTCGTTGATAGATGTTTTTCGGCCTTGTACATCATATACAATCCCAGTCGTGTTCCCGGCCGAATCGGAGGTTTGAATTAACTGGCCGATCGCGTCATAGGTATAATTGATCACGCCACCAAGTGCGTCGGTGACCTGGCGGAGATGACCGGCCCCGTCTTTGATGCTGATAGTCTGCTGCCCCTTCGGATTGGTCATGGTTGTGACCAATCCGTTGTAGGCGGACGTTGTGACTGTCGTCACATTGGCCCCGGTTTCATCGACTGATGGAACCTGGATCTGAACAACCCGATCCAGCGCATCGTAGAAACTCGTCGCCACTACCGGTGCCGTGCCGCTCGCGTACGGTTTTGTCACCGTGCTCTTGCGGCCGCGGTAATCATAAGTCGTGTCGACAAAAATGGTTTTAGCGCTGCCGGTGCTCGGTACGCCTCCGAGTGTTTCTTGTCGCATCTCCCGGCCGAGGCGATCGAAGTAAACCAGACTCTGTGCTCCATCGGCTGGAGTTGTGCGGACGAGATAGACGGAATTAGTCGGCGCGTTCGGCGCGTTGTTGTTACTCGCGGTCCATTCGTAAGCAATGTTGGTTACCGTGCCGTCCGCCCGAGTGCCGCTATCTTTTCGGCTGAAATCGTCATAATGTGCCGTGTCCGTGAGATTATTTGGGCCGGTCACAGAGGTCACGCCCCCGAAACGCTGGTCGTAAACTTTGGTTTCGGTTTGCCCAAGAGCATTGATCGTGGTGGCAACAAAACGACCCTTTGTGTCGTAGTTGGTCGTGGTCACACGCGTGCTGTTCACCGGACTCATGTCGTTGCCGCTGACCGTGGCGGTCTTGGTGTTTCCAAACGCGTCAAAGGTGTAGGCCGTCTGGACCCAGCTTGCGCCACCGGGCTCAACCGTCTCCGATCCTAATTCGCCGTTACTGGCGTTGTAAGCAAAGCCGGAGGTGCGCGTAATATTTGGCTGACCCGGCGCTTGACTTACGACACTGCTGCTTGTGACCTGACCGATGCGCCAGTTGGAAGTCGTAGTGGTGTAGGCGCTAGTTGTCGTCCTAATGAAATAGTTACTTGAAGGCACATCCTTGGTTTGGATGGTCGATTGCAGGATGTTGCCGTAGATGTCGACTCCGCCAGTTGCCGGCACGATCGTTTCAGTATCGTTCGTTGCTACACCATTGAGATCCCACGAATAAACATGACTGTCTTGGGTATACGGGAAGTAGAGTTTTGTGTTTTCAACGGGCCCAGCGGCATAAGTTGTAATTGCGTCGGACAGTAATCCGGTATGATCGCTAAAGGTTTTGGTGCTACCGGCAGCAAGTAGGTAGGTCGAGTTGCGCTCAACCATACCGGTATATGGGAAACCTTGCTTCAACCAGCTTTTGGTATGGAGCACACGGGTTGGTTCACCATCGACCGCACGATTGTCGATCGCTTCGACCGACCTGAAACCTAGCATGCCCCGCAGCGGCTCGGCCTTGAGACCCTCATAACGGTAGCTCACGGTATTTGTCGATCCTGGACTGCCAGCCGCGCCTAGGCCGTTATCGTAGGTGATCGTCGCAACGACTGGCATCGGTTCGACCAGATCGATTGCGGGAGCGACGGCGTCCGTGCTTTTGGTAAACACCGCCGAGTTAGTCAGCGGCTGATAGTCGATGGAAGTAGCTACCCCCATTCCATCAGTAACTTTCCGCAGCAGGTCCTGGTAACCTGCGGCGCTCGTGTAGATGTTCAGGTTGGTGACTGTTCCACTGCTAGTCGTGAAAAAGCGGATCAGATCTTCCTTGCCATCGCCGTTGAAATCGGCTGTCAGATTCGTTTTAAAGTTCGGGCCGGAACCGATGGTGAAGTTATAGGTAACCGCAGCCTGGAGGTAAAATCCGCTCACGCCGTTCGAGAGGTATTCCGAGCGGGTCGTGTGATATTGGTCTGAGCCTCCTCCAGAATTACCTCCAGTAAAGTTGGTATCGACCAGCAGCATCAAATCACTGCGCCCATCCGCGTTGTAATCGCCCGTCTGGACATCATCCTTTTCTCCAAGCGTTAAGGAGAGCCAGGATTGGGCAGTAGTTAGGCCGGTTGACAAAGAACCGGTCGATAAGAAGACGCTGACGGTGGTCGCGGCGTCGCGGTTGGCAGTCTTAGGAACGCGACCCAGATCGGTCAAGCCGTCGCCATTAAAGTCTCCAGTTACCCAGACATAGCCGGGAGTAGTACCATCGGTCTCGTAGAACATGCCGTTCTGAAGAATCAGCGTCTTGGCGAGGTAGGAACCGTTTTGATTCTGGTAAATTCGGACTGACGTCTTTGTTCCTACGCCAGTAACAGTGTCCGTGTAAATCTTCGCCAAGTCGGGTAAACCGTCGCCGTTAAAATCGACGATCAGCCACTGATCGGCTCCTTTACAGAGGTCCTTGTTGGTTCCACCTGGATCGCCGGTCGCACTGCTGTAAGTCCACTGCACGCCATTGAACGTGCCGTTGCCGTTGTTGATGTAGTTGGTGACGGTCAGCGGCTGAGTCCCCTGGGTCTGCGGGTCGATCCCGTTAATGCAGATGATGTCGAGTTTGCCATCGCCATTCACATCCGCGGCGATATAAGCGCGCGACGAATACCATTTAGGGGTGGTCCCGGTGATGGTGGCATTGCTTTGGGTGAAGGCGTTGCCGGTGCCATTGGTTCCGGTGTTGAGGAACTGGGTGAAGACGACGGCGCCTCCTGCTACGTCTCCAGAGGCGTGCACCCGAATCACATCAAGCTTGCCGTCTCCATTGAAATCACCTTGCAGCCAGGTGTCAGTCGAGTTTGCGAAATTTTGGGTGGAAGTATAGGAGCCGCCAGCAACTAACCCGCCTCCGACAATCTTGTAGACCTGAAGGACATGGGTCGCCCCAATGGCCTTGGCGATGTCGCAGCTACCATCACCGTCGAAATCGCCCTGGACCAGGTTGTGGTCGTTATCCACTGCGTTAGGAACCAACGAGCCGGAGAAATCAAGAGTTGAAGAGTCGCTGTCCCATGTGAAAACAGTCGGAGGAAAAGTAAGCCCCGCGCCGTTTCCTTCGGTGATTGAAATAAGTCGCGACTTTCCGGTGTTAGCGCTGACTTGGTAACTCAAATCATACTGACGCACAATTGAAGTGCCGTAATAGGAGGTCACGCGGGAGAGCCGTTGATTCATGGTCACGCCCGAACCAACGACGTAACCCAGAGCCGGATCGGGCCGGGTAGCATCATAGGTGAAGGCAACCGAGGCGTAGCTGCCCAATGCGCCGCCATCGTTCATCGTGTAATTGACCGACGAAAGATTGCCCTCAGACGTGTAACTGAAGGTCATGTAATTGCCGGCCTGGTCCTGTATCTTGCTGACCAGCCAGCTAAGAATTGTTCCGCCGCTGCTACCGGGCGGCACATAGCTGGCGCCGTTGGCGCCGCCGAAGGTATAGATCAATCCCGACTTCGTCCAGGCAGTGAAAGTCGAAGGACCATTTCCGGCAGCACCGTTCGAAATGACTTTAGTGAAAGAATTTAATTCGGTCCGATACTCCGTGCCGGCGTATCCATCGGTCCCGACAATGGCGATGAGCCGTTGTCCGTCCATTGCGTAGCGATCAGCTAGAGTCATATCGACCCCATGGATCGCTCCGTTGTCCTGCGCGCGGGTCTGCGGCGCGCGCGAAATTGCAGATATGCCTGAGATCGACCAGCCGGCACCGAGCGCGCCGTTGCGTCCGCCACTACTATAATGAAACGCCAGCTTGGGTTGCATCCCGGCAGTTCCGGGCGAAACAATGATCGGCATGTCATAGCTGGCGCCGCCGGAAGGGTCGGCGCTGAGCTTCCCTTGTGACAGGCCAACCGCGGACGCTCGTCCTATTCTTGGCGATGCGGTGATCAAAGACGCAAGCAGCGCGAGCAATAAGGCACTTTGTTTTGAAGTGAATCGTGAGGGAGTCAGGGTAGGCATAAAAAAGAGTGGCGGATTTTTACGCGCATTGCGTCGGCGAGCGCGAACAGAACAGTTTGAGAACAGTGACCGAACAGTTTGCGAACAGAATTATGCCGCGTGAATCCCTACGTTTCACCCGGCAAAGACGCGGCTCATCCGCCTCCGCTCGCTACGGCGCGACAGGTAGAGCCGCGGCTACAGCTCAAATCACTTGAGCGTACTGACTGAGTGCTGCACGAACGTGCGCACTCGCTTTGAAAACTGTGGCCTCGGCGCGCTCGAAGGCCTTTTTGGAAATTAAGTCGCTGACGATTTTTTCCGCGACGAGCTGCCAGTCGACAATCACTAGCTCTACATGAACATCATGGACCTGCGCGAAGGCAATACTCGGTGGGCCACCGGTAAACGCGATGTGACAATTATTGGCCAGCTGCATTAGCCCTTCCGGTTCGCGAAAGGCAAACATCGAGGCCGCCCAGGACGGGAAAATGATGCCCTTTGTTCTGACCTGGCCAAGAGATTTCAGAAATTTTGCGGCCGCTTTACCATCAGCGCTTCGAAACTCGAAAGGAAGATGCTCTTCCTCGAGCAATCGCTCAAGCGTCTCTTCTTTGGCCGATGCCCTGACGCCGCGGACGATCGTCACAGAACTGATTTCGGCTTTTGTTTTCCAGTATCGCAGAATCTCGGTGATGGCCCGAGAAATAATTTCCCGTGCCGATGTGTCCGGCCGATACCAAAGCACGGTATCGAAATCGTATTTCACGATTCGTTTCTCAAGCCGTCCGGACTTCACGTCGGGAGAATCGTACAGGACCATCGCCACCGCAAAACCACGCGCTCGCAATTCTCGTCGGACGCGAACGAAAAAAGTGCGGTAATCCTGGAGCGCGACAAAGGAAGAAATCGCTGCCGGCATTCCGACAAAACCGAGGACACTCAAATGCCTCGCTTCACCAAGACCTTGCAGGACGGTTTTCGAGCCCCGAACGGTGGATAAGAGTCCTTCGTCTCCAAGTTGATCGTAGGCTCGGGCAACAATTGATACGGACATACCGAATTGCTGCGCGACGTCTCGCACCGGATAGAAGACCTGCGATTTCTCGGTTTGGCTGCTGACGGCGATACCGCGTAGAATTTCTACGAGGCGTGCCGTCTTATGCTCCCTGGCCTTTAAACTCCGCCGGCTGGGAAGCGGTTTCAGTCGACGAACCATTTTCTTTCGAGGCATACTCGTGCATAAGGAGATACGGCGTTACCTGGGCAAAGTTCGCGAAAAATTGGCTGATCGATCGGTCTTACAGAAAGGCTTGGCATCGCCACTAGCGCCGCACGTCAGTCGGGTAAGATCGGCTCCGGGCTTGTGATCGACGCCAGCGTCGCAGTTTCGACTCGGTCCGTAGCTCGAACGCGACGCTTTTTGTTGGCTTCGACTAACGCAAGATCGACATCGAGTTTGGCGCACATCATTCGGTCGAAACAAAAATGCTCGCGCGCATAACGGAGGCCGTTCTCAGCGCAGCGCGCAGCCAGATTTGCGTCCGAGAGAAAGAGCAGAATGGCGGTGGCTAGCGCGTTGCTGTCGTTTGGTTGCACGATCAATCCGTTTTCGCCGTGAACAATGATTTCCGGGACATCCCCGACGCGGGTGGCGATCACGGGCCGGCCGCTGGCAAAAGCTTCGCGCAGAACAATCGGCGACGCTTCAGTGTGACGCGACGCGATTACGACCATATTTGCGGCCGCCAAAATGTCCGGAATGTCCCAGCGATATCCCATCATCAGCACGTTGCCGTTCAGACCGGCGCGGTCGATTGCTTTCCGGACCCACTTTTCCCGGCTCCGGCCGCCAGTCGCTTCTCCCACGAAAACAAAATGCGCGTCCTTGCGCTGGTGACGCACGATTCGCGCTGCCTCCACCAAATTGAACTGCCCTTTATCGGGACGGATCATGCCGATGTTCGCAATGATAGGTATCTCCGCTGAGAGTCCGACTTCGCGGCGGAATTTCATCGGATCGTGTTTGGGCGAAAATTTCTCCAGGTCGACCGCCGACCCGATCACCTCAATTTTTTCGGGCGCAATGCCGTACTGCTCGATGAATTCTGTTTTAATGACTTGCGCATCCGCCACGATTTTTGCGCAGCCGTGCCGGTAGATGAAGGCGCGGTTCTTCTTGCCCAGGGGATCGGTAATGCAGCGCGCGCGGGTTACCGGCCACCCGCAGAGAAAAAGCGGAAGACAGAGCCAGTGGTCTTTGGAGCTGTAGCTCTTGATTAGATCGACCCGATTGCGGCGGCAGAAAAGCCAGATCCGAAAGGAAACCAGTGGATTGATCCGATGCTTTAGCGACATCGGGATGACGGGAGTGCCAAGCTCGCGCGCTTTGGTCATTACTTCGCTGGTCGGGTCGCAAATGAGCCAGGCGCGGTGGCCGTTTGCATTGAGCCAATTGATTTCGAGACAGGTGCGGTATTCCTGTCCGCCCCAGCTGCCGCTGCTCTCGAGATGAAGTAAATTCACGCGGGTGTGTCGATCTTTCCGCTAGTTTGAACACCTTCTCCGCGTTTTTCGAGAATATAATCGTGGATTGTATTGACCGTCCGAAGGGCCTTGCCGGCCACTTCTGAGTTCGGGACGCCGACTCCGAACGTTTTTTCCATGCTAACCACGAGCTCCAAGGCGTCGATCGAGTCCAATCCGAGGCCGTTCGGGCCGAAAAGAGGCAGATCGTCGCCGATTTGGTCCGCGGTCGTCTGCAGCATCAAATTTTTAACCAACATCTCTTTAATGCGGGGGCGTAGGTCGACGTCGGACATAAATGAAGCGCGCGAAATTGTCGTAAACGGCGGGTTAGGTCAACTACATCTGTTTTAGGTGGATCGACCGCTCCGCGGGCGATGCTAAATTTGATCGCCTTCGGCGATCTTGAATTAACATCGAGCAAGGGACTGCTCGATCCACCGTTTAAACCGGCTTGGTTTGGTCGCCGGGTGTGGCAGCCTGGTTCGAATCGGGCCGAGGGGCTTGGGGAGCGTCGGTCCGGGCAACCGTAGATGCGGGTGGCAGATTCCCCTTGGCCGCGGTGTCGTTTTGACCGGCCTTGTGCAGCTCGTCAGAGAATTCGTCCTTGGCCTTTTGGAATTCTTTGATGGCCTGACCCATTCCGCGTGCGAGCTCCGGTAATTTCTTGGCGCCGAAGAGCAGCAGAATGACCAGGAGAATGATCAGTAAATCGCCTCCGGAAAACAGATTGGTCAGACTGGCAATGACGCTCATGGTCGGTGCAACATTCAGACCCCTTGGCCAAACTTGCAAGGCAATTTGGGATGGCCACTTGTCGAGGCCGCTGCCTGGTCCCGGTGTCTTGTGATTTCGCGCCGGGAGCGTAACTTCGTCGATGCAACGTCGCCGGGCATTTACGTTGATCGAGATCATCATCGCGGTCGCCATCTTGTCGGTCATACTTTTGATGGCGGTGCCCAGTTTGAGCGGAGTTTTCGCTGACAGGAAACTGCGCGCGTCGTTGGATGGATTTAACAATCTTGTTCGCCAGGCCCAGGAACGAAGCGTCGCCGAGCACCGCGCTTACCTCCTCGTTTGGAGCAACAAAGATGTGACCGTGCAACCGGAGGCGTTCGCCAAAGACGAGGAAAAGAAGGCGGTGGCGACGTTTCCATTGGAGCGCGGAAGCGCATTGACGCTCACTCTGCCGGCTGCGCTCATTGCCAAGCCCGCAGGCGAATGGATTTTCTGGCCAACGGGCACATGCGAGCCGGCAATTGTTCGCTTTGTAGGAAGAGCGGGGACATGGACGGCAAATTATTCGCCGCTTACAGGCCACGGCGAGTTGGCAAACTATGCGGCGAAGTAAAGTCAGAGGTCGGAGATCACAGGTCCCGCCTTCGCCAAGGCTACGGCGGGCAGGCAGAGGTCAGATTGGCTTTGCTTTATACGAAGTGCTCATGGGCCTGGCGATTTTCGCGCTCGGCGTGCTCGCGCTTGGTCGCGCCGTAGAAAATTGCCTTAACGCCACCACTCTCAACGCGGAGGAAAACCGGGTTCGACAAATTTTATCGAATCGGATGGCCGAGGTCCAAACCACCCCCGGATTTCCCGATCCGTCGAAGGAATTCAACATCGACACTGGTTACGGGACGGTGAAGCTGATCCAGAAAAGCGCGCCCGCTGAATTGGAAGAGGACAACGGAACGGAGCTCGGAGGCGTGAATCGAGTCACGCTTACGGCAAAATGGAAGCGCGGCGGTTCCGAGCAGTCGCAGCAAATCGAGTTTTATGTTTATCGTCCCGGTTAATCGCCGACACGGCTTCACCTTGCTGGAGATCATCATGGCCGTGGCGATTTTGGCCACGATGGCATTGGCGATCTATCGCTTTGTCCAATCGAACCTGGTCGCCATCCGTCTTTCTTCCGAAACGCTCGCGAGCGAGGCGCGTTACGACGGTTTGCGCGAAGTGCTCGTGGCGCAGTGGCAGAGCTTGCCATCCGGAAGAGGAGCGCTCCTCGGCGACGCTTTTAAGTTGAACGATCGCGAACGGGACGAGATCCGATGGACCTGTAGTGCGGGCCCGGGTTTGATGACGCGATACGCCGCGGGCGACTTCGTAGTGGCGTTACGGTTGCAATCGGAAAAAAAAGAGAGCAACCGGTACGATCTCGGATTATTGCGAAAGCCGAAGAACGATTCGGCGGTCAGCAACGCGAACGAAACCTGGATTCCGTTAATTGAGAACGTGCGCAGTCTGCAATTTCGCTACTTTGACGCGCGTTTGAATGTCTGGGTAGAACGCTGGACCGATGCCGGGACTCTGCCGCGACTGGTGAAAGTAATCGTCGGCCGCTCCGATGCCGTGGTTCCATGGGAGGCGATCATTCCTCTCGGCCGGAGGCCGATGTGACGAGGTCGATCTTATGAATGTTTCGATCGAAAGAACTCGCGGCGCTGCGATCATGCTCGCGCTTTGGGCGATCTTTTTGTTGAGTGCCCTGGTAATTTCATGGGCGCTCGATATCGACTCGCGACTCTCGCTTTCCGGTGATGCAACTCGAATGCTGAAGGCCGAGGCGGCAGCGTGTTCCGGCGCGGAAGTAGCGTTGCCGATGAACGTGAATCCGGGTTCACCGAATTTGAGAGGTCAACTTGGCAATGGTTCCAGTTATGACGCAAGACTCACAGGAGAAGGCGGGCGCTTGGATTTAAACTGGCATACGTCACAGGCTGCGGGTCCTGCGGTGTTGGATGTCTTGCGAAAATATTTGGAGAATAAAGATATCGATCTGAATGAGCGCAATACGATGATTGATTCTTTACTTGATTGGGTAGAACCGAATGTTGGCCTGCATCATTTAAATGCGCCGCCGGAGAGCGACAATTATCACCCAGCCCACGCTCCACTCGCACGAGTGGACGAACTAAAGCAAGTTGCAGGTTGGGGCGAGTTCACATCGGTGCCGGGTTGGGATAACGATTTCACGGTGAACACTAGAAAAGGCGTAGATCTGGCGTGGGCTTCGCGCGATGTGCTGCTCGCTTTGCCCGGCATGACGCCGCAGATTGTCGATCGTTTTGTGGAACTGCGAGCCGGTCCAGATGGAATTGACGGCACCGAAGATGATCCGATCCAAACTGCCGAGCAAGCCACTGCTGCGCTTGGCCTGAAAAAGGAGCAATTTGATTTACTCACAAAACAACTCGGCGTTTCCTTTAAAGGTGTCCAGGTTTTCCGGGTCGTCAGCGTCGGCACTGCCGGAAGAGCTACCCGCACTGTGCAGATGGTGTTCATTAAAACCCCGTTGCAGCCGAGCGTGATTACCTGGAAGGAGTTTTAATCATCGAGACGCCGTCCACGCCTGTCTTCATCACTCCGACCGCCCACGGCTGGAATCTCTTGCGCGTGCGTGATGGCGACGGTTCGTGGAATGTGCGCTTGCTCCAAACTCTCGATGAAGCCGTGCCGCTTCTTTCCGCTCAGGACGATCTGGTGTTGAGTTTGCCGGTCGATGCTGTTCTGGCGCAGCGATTTCGCCTGCCGACTGTCGATCCAACGGAGTTTCCGGAGATGGTGCGGATCCAAATCGAGAAAGCGCTTCCATTTTCAGCAGAGGAAGTGACGAGCGACTTCGAATTGATCGAGCAAAATGAAACCGAGAGCGTGATTTCGGCAGTAGTGGTGCGAAATGAGCGGTTAGCTGAAATCGCCAAGCCGCTCCTCGATAAAGGCATCATCCCGCGCCAGGTCACCGTTTACGCTGCGCAACGCGCCACGACCCACGCCCCCGAAGGCCGGACGCTCTTGATTTATCCTGAAGGGGAAAGGCTGGTTTCGGCCGTCACCGAAAATGGGAAGGTCAGTTTTGCCCGCACCCTCGACGGCGTCGCGCCGGAACAGCTGAAAATGGAACTGCCCCAGCTGGCCATGAGCGCCGAACTCCAAGGCATCAACTGTTCGTTTCCCAGTATTCTGCTCGATGAAAGTTGTTACGAATTGCGCGACACGGTGGGAGGGGTTTTGGCGAGCCCGACCGAGTTGGTGGGAATCGAGACGCCGCCGGCGTCCGTTAAACTCAATCTCTTGCCGGACAGCTGGCGACAACGGCGTGTCCAACTGGTTAAGCGCGGCGAATGGCAGAAGCGACTCATGCTGATCGGCGGCGCCTATGCCGCGATCTTTCTCCTCTTTCTGCTTTATCTTGGCTACACCCGTTTCGCGATTGCGCGACTTGATCGGCTGATTGCGCGCGATGCGCCGCAAACGCAATTCATTCGCGAAACCGAAGCCAACTGGAAGGCGCTCGCGCCGGCGATCGATTCGCGCTTCTATCCGGTCGAGATCTTGTTCCACCTTTACGAAAGCTTGCCGTCGCCCGACGTTCGCATCACGGCTTACAATCAATCTGCACGCCAGATTTCGGTCGATGGCGAGGCGAACACGGCCGCGCTGGCTTATCAATTCGCGGAGAAAATAAAAAAACACCCGGGCTTGCAGAATTTTCGCTTCGACATGGCCGCGCCGCGAATTTTGCCAAATAATCACGCCCAATTTCGCCTGGAAGGAAAACCGCGATGATGGCGAAATTGACAGCGGCCTATCAGCGAATGAGCCAGCGCGAGCGCATCATGACGCTGGCTGTCGCCGGCATTTTATTCCTGCTCATCAACATTTTTATTTGGAGATGGCTTTTGGGAACCATTAGCGGCTCACGAAGCGAGCTGGCCACGCGCAAAGCCACCCGCTCTGAGCAAACCGTTTATATGAGAGAGCGGGAGCTCTGGGCCAAGCGCGATCAATGGGTGCAGAAGACTCAGCCCACGGCCAAGGGCGCGGAGGAAGCTTCCAATCTACTCGAACAACTCAAACAAATTGCCGGCAAATACAATATTGTCATCGAGAACCCGGCCATTGGCTCTGGCGAATCGACCCCGAATCATCAAGCGGTTTTCGCTTCCATAGAGACTAGCAGTCATTGGCCCGAGCTGGTTCATTTTCTTTATGACCTTCAACAACCGGACGCCTTCATTGTCTTTGAAAGTGTGAACCTTGCCGTTGATGGAAACGACGCCACAATGATGCGTGGTAAATTCAAAATCGCGCGCTGGTTTGCGCCACCTAATCGCAAGAAAAGCTGAGTGATGAAAACTTCTCGAGCATCGATGTCGATCTTCGCGTTAATGGCCGCTGTTTCCGCTTCGGCCGCTGACGATTTGCCCCAGCGATCAAATTTCGATCGCTACAAGGGAATGCTGGATCATTCCCCGTTCGCTGTTGCCAGCGCGGTGGTCGCGCCCACCGCAGCGCCCAATTTCGCAAAAGATCTTTACGTGACCAGCGCGGCAAAATCGCCGGACTGCGACATGGCTACGATCGCCTCGACCGCGGAGAAAGAGTTCAAAAAATATCTGACGACTTGTGGCGGAGCGGTGGACGGCTACGCAATCGCAAACATCGAATGGTCGGACAAAGTGGGCGAAACCAAGGTGACGATCAGCAAAGACGGGCAATTCGCGACACTCGCATTCAATCAGACACTGATCGCTACACCGTTGCCGAACAGACCGGCACCAGGAGTTGTCCCGCCCGCGCCGCCACCGCAGCTGCCGCAGCCGGGTTTTCAGAAAACGGGGCAAAATCCCGGAGTGGCCGTGCCGACGCCGCATGTGCGCGGCACCATCCAACGAAATCCCCAACCGCAAGCGCAACCGCCGCCGCAGCCTCCACCGCCGTCAGTGGACGAATAAGATTTCCGTCGCTATTGGCGATTCGAAACTTTCAGCGTTACTCGCCCCAGTCGTCGTCGGCCGTGTCCGGGTGACGATCCGGTCCGGCCGAAAAGAGATCGTATTTGTCCGGATGTTTAATTCCAGGGCAGCGATAGATGTAAACCGTGCCCCAGGGATCTTTCGGAAGTTCTTTGAAGAATGGGTACCAGCGGGCGGGTCTGGGCTCGCTGTCGGCCTGCGTTACGAGCGCCTGCAAACCTTGCTCGGTAGTTGGGTAAAAACCGTTCATCGCTTCGTACTGCATCAGTTGAGTGCCAATGGCTTGAACGTCGGCCCGAACCGCGGTCGCCTTCGCAAAACCTGTGGGGTTGCCCATTTTCGAAATCGCAAGACCAAGCAAAATCACGATGATGCTGACCACAATCATGATCTCGAGCAGGGTGAAGCCGGATTGGTTCGTTCGTTTACTCATTTTCTTCAACAGAGACATTTGAAAGGCGGCCGCGGTTCAATTAACTCCGAAAGCGTTCGGAGTTAATGGTCGGCTTGCAGAAGGTAATCGGCTTTTTCCCAAAGATATTTCAGTTGCACTTGCGTCCCGCGAATCGCCGAGGTCGAGGTAGCGGAACCGCTCGTAATAATCATATCGTTCGTGCCGGCTTTCAAGTTACTGACCGGAATCAGTTTCTGGGCGCGGATCCAGCCGGTATATTGAAAGCGCATTTCTTTGAGCAACGATTCCATACTGCCGCGATAACCGGGATCGGCCAGCTCCGGCAACGTTAGGGTGGCAGGCCCGACATTTTCGCCATTAATATAAACCTCCGGTGGCGAATCGACTCGAGGACTTGCCACTTCGAATGTTAACAATGCGAGTAGCGGCTGCAATTCAATGCCAAATTGAAATGCGGCGCCTTGTTGCGGGTCGGACCCGACCCGGATCGTCTCGCTCGACAGTGTCGCGGTAACAGTTCCGAAAGTTTCCAGGTCCTGCTCCGGCGCGTGCAACGGTGGCAGCGACGAGAAAGGCTCGGGAATGATATCACGATGTTCGGCATTGACCGGATGCACAACTTCGCTGCTCGTCATCCAATCGAGATACGCGCCACGAATTGTTTTGCCGTCGCCGGGCACCTCGATGTCGAGTGTCGAAATGCCGGCCATTGGAATCATGACCGAATCTGAGCTCGGCAACCCTATGCCCGAACCAAGTTCGCCCGACCGCAAAACTTGCGTGCCCAATTCATCCCACGCCACCAGTTCGGGTCGCGCGTTCGCATTATCATCAAAGAAAAGTCGAAAAAACATGACTTGGTAATCGCCGGCCGGGCGCGCCACCCGGATGCGAAAGACTGACCTGGGCGTGCCGTCGGCCCCGGCGGTGGAAGTCATATTGACCGCTTCGACCCAGCTTGGCGCACTTTGCGGGCGCGAGGCCGCCGATGGATGCTGCCGCAAATCAATCCATGCTTTTTCCGCGGTGCTTTGTTCCACTGCGCCGCTTTCTTTGCGCGGCAAACCGTCACTAAAAGCTTCCTGCGCGAGTGCGGAAGACGTTGCGCCAATCAGAAAAAAAAGCGCAACGATGCGAACCAGCATTTGGCTGCGAACATTATCTTAGTGCGGTCGGAACTGCAAGCTATGTGTCGCTTCAAATACCGCCGAAAGAATACTGTAAACAACCAGCCCCACGATCAGCGCAATCACAACAATGATCACCGGCGGGATTAATTGCGAAATGATCGCGACGTTCCGGTCCAGCTCGCGCTCATAAACATCGGCGATCGCTTGCATCGTTTCGCCGAAGCGCCCCGTCTGTTCGCCTACCGACATCATGTCGGTAAACAAATCTGGAAAAATATGCTGTGAACTGAGCGCCGCTGAAAGCGTGGCCCCATCAATCACCGCCCGTCGGACCTCCGCAATTTTTAATTCCAGATAACGATTGCCGGCAATCTCGCTTACTAGATCGAGCGCGCGGAGGAGGGGGATCCCGTTTTGGATAAGCGTGCCCAATGTCCGTGAAAATTGCGCATAGTAGCGATGGCGAATCACCCGACCGTAACCAGGAATCGACAACCGAAAACGGTCCCAGGTCAGCCGTCCTTCTTCCGTGCGGACGAAGGCACGAAAACCAACACTCGCGCCGATCACAATCAGGATCGCTAACCACCAATAAGTAATGATGGCGTGATGAATCTGCATCAGGATCCGCGTGGGCAACGGAAGCGCGCCGCCGATTTGCGTCATGAACCCGGTCAGCTGCGGAACCATGTAGGTAATGAAAATTGTGATCAGACCCGCGCCCGCGACGGCGAGAAATGCCGGATAGATCAACGCTTGCTGGACGCGATCGCGCAGGTCTTTGGCCTGCGTCAAATGTTTCACCAGCCGAAGCAAAATCTCCGGCAGCGCGCCGCTCGCTTCGCCAGCCGCGACCAGATTCACATAGAGCGGCGGAAAAATTCGAGGAAACTCGCGCAGGGCTTGCGAAAAACTTCGGCCGTCAACCAGCGCTTGATGCAACTTGCGCGTCGTCTGCTGCACCCGCGGTTGCTTGAACCGCTTTTCCAGGATCGACAGTCCTTCGTCCAATGTCATCCCGGCTTTAAGCAAATGGGCGAGCTGCTCGGTGAAAATAAGGAGCTGATTGTGCGGAACTTTCAGGTTCTGCGTGGGTGCCGGCGGAGCGGCGGCCGATTCTTTCTTGCCAGCATTCACCGGCGGCGCCCCCACCACTTCGATTCGAATCGGAATGTAACGCTTCTGCTCGATCTGATGAATGGCGACCGCACGATCGGCGCAATCCAAAACGCCTTCCACTAACTCGCCCTGGGCGTTGCGCGCTCGGTAAGAAAACTGAGGCATCGGATGGGAAACTAGTTCGAAATCCGAAATGCGAAAGTGCGCGACCAGCTCACAAAACATTGGACAGCGCGATTTTTGCTGATTACTGTCCGCGCGATTTGAGCATGCTGCGGAACTCGGTTGTTCCTGTCTCCAGCGTGCGTGCTGTCTCGATATCCAGATCGGATGTAGCGACCCTTCGTTTCAGCGCTCACTCGTTTCTCTCTTCTTCCATTGGCCGGTGGTTTGCCCATTGAGCTAGGGCCGCGCAATTGGAATTTCTATGATTTCTATGGCACGAATGATGCAGAGAGGAACAGCAATATGAAAGCGTTCGCCCTCGGCGTCCTGTTGGGTCTTGCGCTCACAGTGCAAGCGTTCGCGATCATCCGCTCGCCTTATCCGGCGAGACCGATGCCGCCGCATCACGGTCACTTCAGGGTGATCGGCGATGACGCGAAACCAGGACAGGCCGTCGTAAAACCACCAAAGTAAGTCGCGATTTTTTTGTCGCGAATTTGTGCACCGCTCACCGGTGCACTCGCCAGCTTTCTCTTTCCAGACATCCCGTGACGTTGACACAGTTAGGTCGCGCGTTACCCTCAACTTCCGCTAATGGCGGGGTAGCCAAGTGGTAAGGCTGCGGTCTGCAAAACCGCTATTCGCGGGTTCGATTCCCGCCCCCGCCTCTCCATTTTCGATCTTAGATTGTCGATTTTCGATTGATTCAGTTCTGAATTGAATGTTGAGCGTTGAGCGTTGAGCGTTGGACGTTTTCTGCGTCCATGACCACGCGTTCGTCGAAACTATTTGTCGCAGCCCAGGAGCGGATTCCGGGCGGCGTTAACTCGCCGGTGCGCGCGCTCCGCAATGTCGGTGGCGAACCTATTTTCGTTGAGCGTGCTGCGGGCGCGAAGATTTGGGATGTCGACGGACAAGAATACATCGACTACGTCGGCAGTTGGGGGCCGGCCATTCTCGGTCATGCGCCGAAAGTTGTGGTCGATGCCGTGCGCAGTGCGGCCGCGCGCGGATTGAGTTTCGGAATTCCGAATCCGCTCGAAGTGGAAATGGCCGAACTGATCTGCCAAGGGATGCCGTCGATCGAGAAGGTTCGAATGGTCAACAGCGGGACCGAAGCGGCGATGTCGTGCATTCGATTGGCGCGCGGATTCACCGGGCGCGACAAATTCATTAAGTTTGATGGCTGTTATCATGGTCATGCCGATTCACTTTTGGTTCAGGCCGGAAGTGGCGCGCTCACTCACGGACGCCCCGATAGCGCGGGCGTTCCGAAGGCGTTCGCCGAGCTAACCATTTCTCTCCCGTTCAACGATGTCGATCTTGTCCGAAAAACTTTCGCTGAAAACAAAGACCAAATTGCTGGCGTCATCCTTGAGCCAATCCCCGCGAACGCCGGGCTCTATTTTCCGAAAGAAAATTTTCTCTCGAGCTTGCGCGAGGAATGCACCAAACACGCTGCGCTTTTGATTTTCGATGAAGTAATGACCGGATTCCGCGTCGCACGTGGCGGCGCCCAAGAGATTTACGGAATTAAACCTGACCTGACCGTTCTTGGTAAAGTGATCGGCGGCGGATTGCCGGTCGGCGCATTTGGCGGCCGCGCCGCAATCATGGACCAACTTTCACCGGACGGGCCGGTTTATCAGGCGGGAACGCTTTCCGGAAATCCGCTGGCGATGGCGGCGGGACTGGCGCAACTGCGCGAGCTCGAACGCATCGACGGCTGGGAGCTGCTCGAAAAACTTGGCGCCCAATTCGAAGAGCTTACCCGTGACGCGATCGCGGACGCGAAAATCAACGCCACCTTTCACAGAATCGGCTCGATGTTCTGTTTGTTCTTCGCACCCGGACCGATTGTCGATCTTGCGGGTGCGAAGCGAAGCGATTTGAAAATGTTCGCGAGATTTTTCCACGCCTGTTTGGAACGCGGCGTTTATTTTGCGCCCTCTCAGTTCGAAACCGGTTTTATTTCGACGGCCCACACGCCGAACGATATTGAACGCACCGCGACGGTCGTTCGAGAAGTGCTTCGCTCGCGATGACAAATTCCAACGACTCACGGGTTCGCGCCGTCTCGAAGTTCTTTTTCGAAGGCGACCGGAAATTCTTCATCAAAGGCGCGACTTACGGCCCGTTCAAACCGGACGAGCAGGGGAACAGTTTCGGCCGGCCTGAACAGGTAGATGTCGATCTTCGCATGATGCGCGAGATCGGCTTGAACGTCCTGCGGGTTTATCATCCGCCGCCGGAGTGGTTCCTGGAAAAATGTCTCACGGCCGGAATGCGCGTGCTGATCACGTTACCGTGGGAAAAGCACATCGAGTTTTTGCGGGACAAAAAAGTTCGCAATGAGATCGTGCGGATGGTGCGCAGCACCGTGCGCCGATACGTCGGTAATCCAGCAGTGCTCGGTTATCTGGTCGGCAACGAGATTGCGAGCACGATGGCACGCTGGCTCGGCGTGCAGAGGGTGACCGAATTTGTTGAACATCTGGTGCGGGTCGGACGCGCAGTCGAGCCCGATGTCCTCTATTCCTATGCGACCTTTCCGCCGACCGAGTATTTGCTCCCGCAGAACGTCGATTTTTTCTGCTTCAACGTTTATCTCCATAACCAGCGCGATTTCGAACGTTACCTTTTGCGTCTGCAAAATCTCACCGGCGAGCGGCCGCTCATTCTGGGCGAGTTCGGCATGGACACGATCCGCAATTCGCAGGACGAGCAGGCGGAAATGCTCAGCTGGCACATCGAGAGCGTGGCCAAGTGCGGACTCGCCGGGACAATTTTATTTTCCTGGACGGACGAATGGTTTACCGGCGGCAACGAAGTGACCGACTGGTCTTTCGGGATCGTTACCCGCGAGCGCGAGCCGAAGAAAGCATTCCACGCGCTCCACGACAAATTCGGTCAGGACAACTCGACTCTGCCGCATCGCGCCCTGTCGGCGGCGCCGTTTGTTTCGGTAATTGTTTGTTCTTATAACGGCGCGCGAACGCTGGCCGATGGTCTCGATTCGTTAGGCAAACTCAACTATCCGAATTACGAAGTCATCCTGGTCGACGACGGCTCGACGGACAACACGGCACAGGTCGCCGCGCAATTTCCCAACGTTCGCTACATTCATCAGAGTAATCACGGCTTGAGTCACGCGCGCAACACCGGTGCGGCCGCGGCCAAAGGCGACGTGTTCGCCTACACCGACTCGGACTGCATGGCCGATCCCGACTGGCTCTATTATTTAGTGGGAACGCTTTTGAGCGGTGATTACGCCGGAGTGGGCGGACCCAATGTGAGTCCGCCGGCGCAAAATGCGATTCAGGCGTGCGTGGCCGCCGCGCCCGGTGGACCGAGTCACGTTTTGCTGACCGACACCGTGGCCGAGCACATTCCCGGTTGTAACATGGCGTTTTACCGCTGGGCGTTCGAACAAACCGGCGGTTTCGATCCCGAGTATCATGCAGCTGGCGACGATGTCGATTTTTGCTGGCGCCTGCAGCAAGCGGGCTTCGTCATCGCTTTTAGTCCGACCGCCATTGTCTGGCATCACCGCCGCTTCACGCTCCGCGCGTTTTTGAAACAGCAGGAAGGATACGGCGAAGCCGAATCGCTCCTCCGTTTCAAACATCTCATTTTCTTCGGTCCAACCGGAACTGCGAAATGGCGCGGTCAAATCTACGGGGCTCCACGGTTCAGTTGGTTTATTGATCGCCCGGTTATTTATCATGGCGTTTTCGGCGAAGGATTTTTCCAATCGATGTACGCGACGCCGCAATCGGATTTGGCCGCTTACCTCAGCAGCATCGAATGGTTCGCGCTTACGCTTTTCCTGTTTGGTCTTGGAATCTTTCTGCCGACGCTACGCATCGTTCCCTATTTGATGTTTGGTGGGACTCTCACCGTGGCGCTGTCCTATATGGTCCGCGCACGGATCGAACCAAGGTTCGACACTGTCCCCGCGCGCTTGCTCGTGATGTGTCTGGCTTTTCTGCAACCACTTGTGCGCGGATTCTCGCGCTACTTCACCTGGCTCCATTTCAAGCGGACTCCGCGCAGCGTCATTCGCATGCACGAACAATTGCCTGCTGATGCGAAATCGGGCCGCGGCTTGCGGCGGCGAATTTTTTGGAGCGAAGACGGTCGAGACCGCCATCATTTGCTCGGTTCGATTTTCCAATTGCTCGAAGAAGAAGGCTGGCGCTATTCGGTCGACACCGGTTGGAATGAATGGGACATCCAGATCTATGGAAACTTTTGGTGGAGCATTGTTCTGCAGACCGTGACGGAAGATCACACCGGCGCGAAACGATTGACCCGCGTCCGGCTGCGCAACCGGCTCGTCACCACAACGGTAATCATTAGTCTGGTCGCGCTGAGCGTGGTGATCTACCGGCAGCTCCACGCTTCCCGTCTCGATCTTTGGTCGATCATTCCGTATTCCATCTTTCTTGTTTTCCTTGCATCGCGCGCGCGCGCTTTGAAATCGCGAGTGGCGGAACTTGTCGATCTTGCTGCGCATCGAGCCGGCTTGCAGCGAATCACAGGTCGCGGCGTGATTACGCCGCCGGTCTTGCCGGTTCAGGCGCTGGAAGCAATGCACGCTGACTCAGCCAAATCATGAAACACGGCCAGATGATTCGATTCGCCGTCGCGCTTTTGCTGGAACTGATCTTTTTTGCCGGCCTCAATCTCTTCGATGACTGGACGCTTGAGTCGATGCCGACAAAGTTTGTCGCATGCGCGTTTCTCAGCGGCGTCGCTTACCTGGCTGCAGTTTCCAACTTCAAGATCGACATCTCGCTCCGAAAACAAGCGATCTTGTTCTGGGGCGTCGCGGTAGTTTTGCGATTGATCGCGCTCCCGCTTGCGCCCGGTGACGATCTTTTCCGCTACCAATGGGAAGGCAAAGTTCAAAACGCCGGACTTAATCCTTATCTCATCGCGCCGGCGGATCCTCAATTGGACCAATTGCGCCACGATTTTCCGCAGGCAGCCAAAATTAATCATTCTGAACTTCGCGCTGTTGATCCGCCGGGCGCCGAGCTCCTCTTCAAGGTTCTTAGCGCGATCACGGACCAGCCGCTCTTCTACAAAATCCTCTCTGCCATCGCCGATCTCGCGGTGGCGGCGTTGCTCTTGCGATTGATCGGTAGTGAGAGTCGTTACCGCGACGCGGCGTGGTATGCATGGAATCCGCTCGTGGTTTACAGTTTCGCCGGCGCAGCCCATTTCGACAGTCTCATGATTCTGTCGATGGTCGGTGGAATTCTCGCGCTGGTTAGAGCTTGTCCTGAGCGCCAGTCGAATGGATCGACAACTCAAACTGAATCCCAGGCGAAGTGGTTGTGGGCGGTTTTGGCTGCGGTTCTTTTTGGGATTGCCATCTCGCTCAATCTCGTCGCGGCATCGCTGCTTTTACTTTGTGCGATTGCATTGCGCTGGCGCGCGATTGCTCTGGCTCTAACCGCACTCATTCCAGTGCTCTTTAGTTTTGCATTCGGCTTCCCGAAGGTTCGAATCTGGGAATCGTTAGTCCAATTCACGCAGCTCTCCCGCCTTAACGATCTCTTTTGGTGGTTGATTGAAGAAACGGTCTGGCCAAATCCGCACCAGCGAAATTTTCATTACTATCCGATTTTGATCGTCTGCGTGATTGCGGTCTCGTTCCTGTTCGTTCGCGACTGGAAACGGGGAATGCTCTGGGCGCTCGGAGTCGTGCTGGTGCTCAGCCCGATTTTGCATCCGTGGTATTGCGTTTGGATTTTACCGCTCGCGGCGTGGCGAAGCGCTTACGCTTGGAACGTTCTTTCAGTTACGCTTTTCTCTTACTATTTATTTTGGGACGAACGGCTTTTTGGTTTGCCCTGGCACGCCGAGCCGTGGATGCGCGGGCTCATCATCTCGCCGGTTCTGGCCGCGTTAGTTATGCTCGGCGCGCAAAAGCAAACGACGGTCGCAGAGACTTAACCGTCTCTTCAAAATCATTCGGTAGCATTGCTTCGAAAATCTTCCATTCGTCTGTGCGTGGATGTCGAAAGCCCAGTTTCCAAGCGTGCAGCATTTGTCGCGGAAAAACTGCGGCTCGCTTCTTGCCGTAAATCTTGTCGCCAAGAACTGAATGGCCAAGATGCTGAAGATGAACGCGCACTTGGTGTGTCCGGCCGCTGTGTAATTTGCATTCAACGAGACTTACCTCGTCCGACGAACTCAGGACACGGTAATCCGTTTTCGCGTCGCGTCCGCGCCTCGACGCCGTCGACATCCGTTGTCGATCGACTGGATGCCGTCCGATCTTCTCTTCAACCGTTCCAGTGTTCTTGCGCATCCTTCCGGCAACGAGAGCCAGATAAATCTTTTCAACCGTGCGCTGCTCGAATTGTTCGGATAATCCGCGGTGCGCTTCATCGTTTTTTGCGACCACCAGGCAACCGCTCGTCTCTTTATCAAGACGATGCACAATTCCCGGTCTTTCTTTCCCGCCGATTCCGGAAAGCGTCGGAAAGTGGTGCAATAGCGCATTGACCAATGTGTGCTCGCGGTGACCGGCGCCAGGATGGACGACCAAGCCGGCCGGTTTGTTAATTACAATCAGGTCTTCGTCTTCGTAAAGAATTTCGAGCGGAATCGCTTCCGGTTGATTGTCGATCTTCTCCGGTAGCGGTTCGTTTACTTCAACGCGGTCGCCGCTGTGGACGAGATCGCGAGGACGGGCGGGGGAGCCATTTAGGGTGATGAATTCTTTCCGGACCAGCTGCTGAAGGCGCGATCGTGAATACTTCGGCAGTTCGCGCGCCAGAAATTGGTCGAGTCGTAGCCGCGCCGCGTCTTTCAGCACGAGCAATTCGATGGTTGTCGATCCTTGTGTCATGTCCGGCGAATTGCCACTTCGCTCGCGACCGTAACGTTGCTCCGAAAATTGTCGATGTTACAGTCGATCCAATGGCGACTGAATCGAAGGCGTCGACACTGCAAACTTGTCCCGCCTGCGGCACTTCTTTCGATACGAGCGCCGCCGAGCCGCTTGCAAAAGTCGAGTGTCCCAATTGCGGGGAGAAAGTGCGGGCGGAGCGCATGTTCGATAATTTTCTGATCGTCGAGACGGTCGGCATTGGAGGAATGGGAACGGTTTACAAAGCGCGTGACATTTTGCTTGATCGGTTCGTGGCCTTGAAACTTTTGCGCAAAGACCTCGAAGGCGGTCTTGACGAGACCGCGCTCCGCCAGGAAGCGCGCATGGCCGCGTCGGTCAATCATCCCAACATTGTCCAGGTCTTTTCGTCCGGGACCGATCACGGCCAATTTTATTTGGTAATGGAGTTGGTTGAACACGGAAGTCTCGACGATGTTATCGAACAGCAAACCCGTTTGCCGGAAGAACAAGTGTTGGAGGCGGGCATTCAAACCTCCAAGGGCCTGCGCGCGGCCTATGCCAAAGGTTTGATTCATCGCGACGTAAAGCCGGCCAACATTCTTTTTGCCGACGAACACATGGCCAAAATCGGGGATTTCGGACTGGCTGGCATCGCCGCCGAAGCGCGCGGAGAAATTTGGGGCACTCCCTACTACGTCGCGCCGGAGCGGCTCAATTCTCAACCGGAAGATTTTCGGAGCGACATCTACAGCCTGGGCGCGACGCTTTTTCACGCGCTTGCGGGCAAAGCGCCGATCGAAGGCGAAACGAATTCGGCGACGGAACTGCGCGCGTTAAAACAACAGCCTTTTCTCCTTTCCCTTGTCGCGCCCGAGGTTTCGGCCGATACCGCGCGGGTTTTGCAACGAATGATCGCCCCTGAACCGGCGCAACGCTTCTCGTCTTACGACGAGCTCGTGACCGAACTTGAGCGCGCCTACAAAAAACTGACAGGGCGCGACGTGATCGATGTTGCGACCGCCAAGCGAAGGACGCGGCGGATCATAACCGCGGCCGCAGCCATTTTGTTGATCGTTGGTCTAGGTGTTTTTGCTTTTGTTCGCAAAACCCAGAAACAAATCGCGACATTTTCCACCGCAATTCCAATTTCGGAGCTTGAGAAACAAGCAGCCGAGGCGCGACACCAGCTCGTTCTCAATCACTACAATGTCGCGGGAACGGCTTTTGCCCGCATCGCCACCGAAGCGCGGGAGCGTCAGCCGCTTTACGATTGGGCGCGTTTGCAACAGGGATTGGCGGCGATGGTTGGCCGGGACGATGTGCAAACGCGTGAGGCGTTTCAAGCGGTGGAAACAGCAGGCACGAAAGGTTTTGCCAGAGAAGATGTCGATCTTGCGAACTTTTTTCTCGCTACTTCAAAAACACTTTTAGCGTTGGGCAATATTTCAATGGCCGAGGCGGCCAAGAATACGGCTTCATTTAAGGCCTTCGCGCTTTTCCCTTTTGCATTGAAAGACATTAGCCAGCTCGACGCGCAAGATGCCAGCCAGCTTCTCGATCAGTTTGCAAAGGCGCAGCCCACCGGGAAATTCGCGTGGATCGCAGAGTACAAACCGATTGCGCAAAAGTATCTCGACGATTGCCGGTTTTATTTGAACTGGAAAAGCCAGCCGAAGGCATCGGAGAACTCGAACGCCGCAGCCCTTAAGAAGCAGCTGAAGACGCGCACCGCGATTTCGGATGCGATCCTTGGAAAGGAAAAACCGATCGCGCCCGCGCCCACCACTGGATCCGAGCCGTCGCAACCACCGCGACAACTAAATCAAAAGGAGTTGGGCGCAGCGGCGCAGAAGAAATCGCAATGGCTCGCCGATTGGAAGAGAAAGCTGATCGACGATCTCAATCACAAACAATTCTCGGGTGCGATCGTTGACAACACCGGCGTTGAATATACCGGCGTCGCCAGTGCTGATAACCAGACAGTGGCGTTGAAACTACCATACGGAATTGCCCGAGTTCCCTGGACTAAGCTCCCACCGAAAACGCTTCTGACGATCGCCACTTCATTCGTTCATGCGAACGCGCCCGACGCAGCTGATCGACAATGGCTTTGCGCAGTTTACGCCAATGCGAACGGCCAGGCGGACGCGGCCCGGCAGTTGGCCGAAGCCGCGGCCCAATCGAAGCCGGAATATCGGGAACAGATTGACCTGCTTTTCGGTCACTGATTGGAGCCGCACCGCGCCGCTTTAGGCGCCAATCCGGCCCGGAGCTTGCTGGCTAAGATGCATGCGTCGCTGGGTTTATTTAGGCTTTGCGCTCCTTGTCTTTGCCGTCCAGGCCGGGCAACTGCCGCTCACCGTCAGCGAGATCGGTCTGATGCTGCGCTCCGGCTATTCGAGCAGCGCGCTCATGCAAGAATTGTCGACCCGGCATTTCGCCGACACCGTTGATGAAGCCAAAGAGAAAACGCTGGTTAAAGCCGGCGCTTCCGCGGAATTGATTACCGCTTTGAAAAGCGGGGTCTATTCGCTTACCCCGGAAAAAACGGCGATCGCGCAAGAGCAGATCGCCGTCGCGGAACAACGTCGTGCCGAATTGGCTGAAGCGGCTCGCAAATCCGACGCGGCCTATCAAAAGGAAATCGCGCGTCAGCGGACGACGCAATCTGCGCCCAAACTGAACGGTGGCTCGGACGCGATTTCCCAATTCCTCAAAGGCGATCTCGTTCAATGGCATAACGGCGCTGTCGTTCACGCCGACGACACTGCTTTGGCCAATAAAAAACTGATTGCGTTTTATTTTTCGGCTCACTGGTGCGGTCCGTGCCGCAAGTTTACACCGCAACTGGTCGATTATTACAATCGGGTTGCCGCACAGCATCCTGAATTCGAGATCGTATTTTACAGTTTCGATAAATCGCCCTTCGCCTTTGAGACTTACATGCGCGAGGCGAACATGCCCTGGCCGGCGATCGACTACGCGAAAGTGAAAGGCAAGGAAGCGATTGCCAAAAACGCCGGTGAGGGCATTCCCTCTCTGGTGCTGGTCGATTCAGCTGGCAATGTCATCTCGAGCAGTCACTCCGGTTCACAAAATCTCGGCCCTGAGAAAGTCCTGGCCGACCTCGATGCCATCTTCGCGGGCAAAGCGCCGCCGCGCGTTGCCGCCGCCCAATAAAGCCAGTTGCTGATTACTCGCGAAGCTCGTCTATTTTGTCGAGCAAATGGCAATAGACTCGAACGCAGAGCGTATGGCACGGCTCGGCATTCGCGATGTCGATTTAAAGGAGACCTTTGCACGATCCAGCGGGCCGGGCGGCCAGAACGTAAACAAGGTCGCGACTGCGGTGACGCTGCGACATCAACCGAGCGGCATCAGCGTGACGGTCCAGGATTCGCGTTCGCAGGCGATGAACCGGAAGCTTGCCCGCGAGCGTTTGTTCGACGCAATTGAAGAAGCGCGACGCAAGCGGCGCGCTGCCGAAATCTCCGAACGGGAAAAAGCGCGCCGGCGAAAATCGCCGCGACCTCGAGCGCTCAAGAAGAAGATTCTCGAATCGAAACGCAGACGCGGCGAACTGAAGAAACACCGCGCCAAGATCGACATCTAACCTTTACGAGGTGGATCGGCCGCTCCGCGGGCGATGCTAAAGTATGGCGCCTTCGGCGCATTATCTTAACATCGAGCAAGGGACTGCTCGATCCACCGGGCACTCAAACGACAAAATCCTACATCTGCCGAAGCCGCTTGCAACGAACTGATTATGAAGCAATCATTCACACTATGAAAAAACTTCTTATTCCTTTGTTTTCGCTCCTGTTTGTCATGTTCCTGAGCGCCTGCGCAAGCGACGAACCGGTCAGGCAGACTACTACGACAACGACCCGCCAAACGACCGTGCAGCAGCCGACGTCGGCAACGCAGACCACGACTACACGCTACTAAATCGGAACTTTTTGCGACGAAAAGGGCACGCGGCCGCGTGCCCTTTTTCTTAAGCCTTTTCGGGCGCTGCGGTTTCGGCGCTCTGGGCTTCTTCTTCCGCCTGACTTACCACCGGCGCGACGGCCTGCAATTTTTCGCCTTTGCGTAGATCCATTAATTTCACGCCCATCGTGTTGCGTCCGGTCTCGCGGATTTCTTTGACCCGCGTTCGAACCATTTGGCCTTTGGTCGTGATCAACATGATCTCGTCAGTTTCACGCACGGTAAGGGCGCCGACCACATCCCCAGTCTTGGCGCCGGTTTTCATCGTGATGATGCCTTTGCCACCGCGCTTCTGTTTGCGGTAATCATCGAACGTGGTGCGTTTGCCTATCCCGTTTTCACCGGCGACAAGAAGCATCGAGTTTGGATCGACAATCGCGATCGAAATCACACGATCTTTCTTGTCCGGACGAATTCCCCAGACACCCACCGTGTTCCGACCCTGATCGCGCAGTTGTTCCTCGTGAAAACGCAGACTCATTCCTTCTTTCGTGATCAGGACGAGCTCGTTGTTTCCGTTCGTGAGCTTGGCGTCGATCAAACGATCGCCTTTTTCGATTTGAATGGCGATGATGCCGCCTTTGCGAACGTTTCGATAATCGGAAAGGTTCGATTTCTTGACGATGCCCGATTGGGTCGCGAAAACGATGTGAAGGCTTTCGTCCCAGGTCTGATCGACGGCATTCGGTCCAACGCCCAATTTCTTGGATTGAATCCGAATGGTCGCGGCGATTTTCTCGTCCGGCCGCAAGTCGAGAATGTTGGCGATTGACCGGCCTTTAGCGGCGCGTCCCATTTCCGGAATCTCGTAAACTTTTTCGACGTAGGCGCGGCCGGATTCGGTGAAGAACATCAGGTAATCGTGCGTGGTCGCCGTGAACAGATGTTCGATGAAATCGCCTTCCTCTTCTTCAGTCGCCCCCTCGCGCGTGGTCATGCCGATCACGCCTTTGCCGCCGCGCCGCTGCGCCCGGAACGCGCTCACCGCAGTGCGTTTAATGAAACCGCCGTGAGTGATGCTGATGATGCACCCCTCGTTGGCGATGAGGTCCTCCATGTTGATGTCGCCTTCATCGACTGCGAATTGAGTCAGGCGCGGCGAGCCGTGCTTGTCGCGCAACTCGCGCAGCTCTTTCTTGATAATCGTGAAAACGCGCAGCTCCTTGGCCAGAATGTCGCGCAGGTCCTGGATCGTCTTGATCAGTTCCTTGTATTCGTTGTCGATCTTGTCGGCCTCGAGACCGGTCAATTGATACAAACGAAGATCGAGGATCTGGTTGGCCTGGTGCTCGCTGAAAGCGTAACGGCCCTCGGTCAGGCGCGCTGGGTTACGAATGAGAATGCCGATTTGCTCGACCTGTTTTTTGGTGAACTCGAACGCGAGCAGTTTGATTCGCGCTTCTTCGCGATTGGCCGATCCGCGAATGATGCGGATGAATTCATCCAAATTAGCGAGCGCGATGAGATAACCTTCGAGAGTCTCAGCGCGTTCTTCGGCCTTGCGCAATTCGAACCGGGTCCGTCGCAAGACGACTTCGCGCCGATGTTCGATGTAAGCTGCATTCGCATCCTTGAGTGGGAGTAATTTCGGACGGCCGTGATCGATCGCCAGCATGATGACCGCGAATGAGCTTTCCATCGCGGTGTGCTTGTAGAGATTGTTGATGACGATCTTCGGATTCGCGTCGCGCTTGAGCTCGATGACCACGCGCGTGTTTTCATCCGACTCATCGCGGACCGCCGTAATCTCGCCCAGAACTTTTTCGTTCACGAGGTCGGCGATACGCTCGACCAGCGTAGCGCGATTCACGTTGTACGGAATCTCGGTGATGATGATCTGTTCTTTGCCGCCTTTGATTTCTTCGACGCCGGCTTTACCGCGCACCTTCATACTGCCGCGACCGGTCTCGAGGTATTGGCGAACACCGGTCGTTCCCAAAATCGCGCAGCCGGTCGGGAAATCCGGCCCCTTCACGTGCTTCATCAACTCATCGAGCGTGATTTCGGGGTCGTCGATCTGCGCGCAGATGCCATCAATCACCTCCACGAGGTTGTGTGGCGGCATGTTGGTTGCCATGCCGACAGCGATGCCGGTGCCGCCGTTGACAAGAAGATTCGGAAACGCCGCCGGGAAAACCGTCGGTTCGGTCCGCGTTTCGTCGTAGTTCGGGACGAAGTCGACCGTGTCCTTGTCCATGTCGACCATGAGCGCGGCGCCGAGATGCGTCATGCGCGCCTCGGTGTAACGCATCGCTGCCGGTGGGTCGCCTTCGACCGATCCAAAATTTCCCTGGCCGTCGATGAGCCGCTCGCGCATCGCCCACGCCTGCGCCATGTGGACGAGGGTGGGGTAGATCACCGCTTCGCCGTGCGGGTGATAGTTACCGCTCGTGTCACCGCAAATTTTCGCGCATTTCCGATGTTGTCGGCCCGGGAAAAGCGACAAATCGTGCATCGCGTAGAGAATTCTGCGCTGCGATGGCTTTAATCCGTCGCGCGCGTCCGGCAACGCGCGCGAAATGATGACCGACATCGAGTAATCGAGGAACGATCTCGACACTTCCTCGGCGACATTGATCGGCTCTACTTTTTCGTTCGCGTTATACACAGGACTCTTTAGACAGGATTAACGGGATTTTTTGGATTCTGAAGATCGACATCAACTGATTCGGGCCCCGCCCGGCGGTATTTTCGTTTAAACTGCAGGCTCGGCCCTCCGAAATTAAGAAGCAGGCCAAAATCGCGGTTTGTCGCGGTCAGATAATTTACAAGCTGAACTTCGTCCGCCTTCGAAAGGGCGCTGATCGCTTTTAACTCGCACAGCAAGATCTCATTTACGATCAAATCGGCGATGAACTCCCCGGCAATAATGTTTTCGTATCGAACGGTAATCCGTTGTCCGACTTCGGCAGATAAGCCAGCGCGTCGCAGCTCGTGCACGAGCGCGTTAAGGTAAACCGACTCTAAGAAGCCCGGCCCCAAGCCGCGGTGAACCTTCATAGCGGAGCCAATGATCTTCTCAGTCAGCGTGTGATCTTGATTCGAATCCAATCGAGTAAATCCTGTTAATCCTGTCTAGTTAGACGTCGAGGTTGCGCACGTTCAGCGCGTTGTCCTCGATGAATTGGCGGCGCGGCTCGACCACGTCGCCCATCAGAATCGTAAACATTTTGTCGGCGTCGACGGCGTTGTCGTCATTCAAGTCGACCTTGAGCAGTTTGCGTTTCTCGGGATTCATCGTGGTCTCGAACAATTCTTTCGCATTCATTTCGCCGAGACCTTTAAAGCGTTTGATCTGCACGCCGCGCCGGCCGATTTCCAAAATCTTCTCGAGAATTTCCGGGATCGAGAAGAGCGGGTGCGTGCTCGCCTTTTCGCCTTCGCCTTCGATCAATTCGAAGATCGGTCGATCGCTCGCCGCGTAGTGATCGACTTTCAAACCTTTGCGCGCGAGCTCAGCGATGATTTTCTGGATCGCCGCCGATTCATGGAGCTCGACCAGTTTGGCCCGCCGACGGACGCCGTTGGTTTTGGCCACCGGCGCCAGAGCGTCGCCCAGAGGCAATAGTTCCTGCTCAATCCGAGTATCGAACAAATTGAGATCGAGGTTCGACTCGTGAAATCTCCGGACCGCTTTCTCGTCGTGAAAATAGTGGACGGTCTCGTCGTTCCCCTCGCGCACTTTCACGAGATAGGTCGGGAGCTTGCCGGACTTGGAATTGCGCTCTTCCAGATACGCCTCGAAATCGCCGCCGTGCCGCCGGACCGCTTCACTCAGCTTGGCCAATTTCTCGAGTGACTCCAGAATGTCTTTCAGCTGCGCTGCGCTGATCTCTTTACTGTCGGCGAGGTTTCTCAGCTTCACGTCCTCGGCGCCGAGTGAGATCAGGATCTTGTTCAGCTGCACGTCGTCATCGACGTACTCTTCGCGCTTCTTGCGCTTGATTTGGTAAAGTGGCGGCTGCGCGATGTAAATTTTGCCGGCCCGAACGAGCTCGGTCATTTGCCGGAAGAAAAACGTGAGCAAGAGCGTCCGAATGTGCGACCCGTCTACGTCGGCATCGGTCATGATGATGATCCGGCCGTAACGCAACTTCGACATGTCGAACCGGCCTTCCTCCTGTTTGCCATTCGCGGCGCCATCCTCTTCCCGCGGTTTGCCGATGCCAGTGCCAATCGCCGTGATCATCGATTGGATCTCGGTGTTCTTGAGAAATTGATCTTCGCGCGCCTTCTCGACGTTGATGAGCTTGCCGCGGATCGGTAGGATCGCTTGGTAACGACGGTCACGTCCTTGTTTGGCAGAGCCACCGGCTGAATCGCCCTCGACGATATAAAGCTCGGTCAATTCCGGATCGCGCTCAGAGCAGTCGGCCAATTTTCCCGGCAATCCGCCGCCGGTCAGCGCGCCTTTGCGAATCGTCTCGCGCGCTTTGCGTGCAGCTTCGCGCGCCCGCGCGGCCGTCAGGATTTTTTCGAAAATGCGCCGCGCGATCGGCGGGGTCTGGTCGAAAAAGGTCATCAAACCTTCGTAAACCGCCGAGTTCACGATCCCGTCGATCTCGGTGTTGACGAGCTTGACCTTGGTCTGCGATTCGAACCGTGGATTCGGCAATTTGATGCTAAGCACGCAGATCAAACCTTCGCGAACGTCGTCGCCGGAAATCGACGGGTCCTTTTCCTTCATCAAATTGTTCGACTTCGCGTATTGATTGACCGCTTTGGTCAACGCGGTGCGGAATCCGGTGAGATGCGTGCCGCCGTCCGGATTCGGGATGGAATTGGCGAACGGCAAAATCTGGTCGTTGTAACTGTCGTTGTATTGCAAGACAACATCGACAAATACTTCCTCGCGCTGCCGCGAAATAACGATCGGCTTGGGGTGCAGCACCTGTTTGTTTTCGCCGAGCTGCTTTACGAATTCCTCGATGCCGTGCTTGTAGAGAAAGGTTTCCTTCTTTGGCGAATCGGCGCGTTCGTCGGTCAGATTGATTTCGAGCCCCGGATTTAAGAACGCGAGCTCGCGCAATCGCGTCCCCAATCGCTCGAATTTAAATTCCGTCGTGATCGTGAAGATCGTCGGATCGGGCAGGAACGTGATCAGTGTGCCGGTGACATTCTTGCTCTTGAGCTCGCCGATGACTTCCAGCTTTTGCGTCGTTTTTCCCTGGGCAAAGGCCATGTGATAGACCTTGCCGTCGCGCGAAACTTCTACTTTGAACCACTCCGAAAGGGCGTTCGTGCACTTCGCGCCAACACCGTGTAGACCGCCAGAATATTTGTAAGCGCCTTGCCCGAATTTTCCGCCCGCGTGCAGGTTGGTCAGAACCAGCTCCACGGCCGGCATTTTCCATTTCGGATGAATATCGACCGGAATGCCGCGGCCATTATCGCGAACCGAAACACTGCCATCCACGTGAACATCTACGTCGATCCTATCGCAATATCCGGCGAGATGTTCGTCGATCGAATTGTCGAGAACTTCGAAGACCAGGTGGTGCAAACCGCGCTCGTCCGGGTCGCCGATGTACATGCCCGGCCGTTTCCGGACCGCTTCGAGGCCTTCCAACTTGTCGATCTGGGCCGCGTCGTACTTTTGCGATTTATTGACGCCGGAGAGCTCGCGCTGGCGATTTCTCTCGAGGGACTTTTCGTCGTCTGGTTCTACAGAGACGGCGGCTCGGGCTGGCATCGAAAGAAGCTAGCGAAAACGAGTCAGAAAACAACTAATAATCTCGTGCCATCAAGCGACTTATTTCCGCTATCGGTTGGAGGGTCGAGCTAACCAAAGCCCACGATATTGTGGTCGGCCCCCTCGACTTATTCACAGCCTTTTTTGCCCTCTTGACCAGCCTCTTTTGCGCCCCGAAAATGTGCGCTCTCCATGCGTCTCCAAACCATCGCCGAAGCTCGCTGGATTCTTGCGATTTTATTTTTTCTCGCGCTCGGAAGTTTGTTTGTGAGCAGTTGGTTATCGCTGCTTTTTTTTATTCTAATACTCTACACGTTTTTCTTTTTTCGAGATCCAGATCGAAATATTCCAGCTGATGAAAATGCAGTCGTCGCGGCCGCTGATGGAACCGTGGCCGACATTTCCGAAATCGAAGAGACCGAGGTCTTGAAAACAAAAATGCGTCGCGTCGGGATTTTCTTGTCGATCTTCGACGTGCACACCAATCGCGCGCCGATTGATGGCCGAATCCTCTACCGCCAACACCACGAAGGACTTTGTCTCGATGCGCGGAGCCCGGATTGCTCGGAAAAAAACGAAGCGATGACCTGGGCGTTCGAAAATGGGCGAGTGACGCTGGTGGTCAGGCAACTCACCGGCGCTATCGCGCGGCGCATCGTCGCTTGGGCTGCCGTCGGGGACGAATTGGCCAAGGGGGAGCGCTTTGGAATGATTCGCTTTGGCTCGCGGACGGAAGTATATTTGCCTCTCGCCGCCAACGTGTTGGTAAAAGTGGGGGACCACGTCGCCGGTGGATCGACAATCATCGCACGACTCCCCGAGTCATGAACGACCAACCGTCCAAGATTTATCTCCTGCCGAATTTGATGACGGCAGGTAATTTGTTTTGCGGGTTTACCGCCACGCTCAAGATTTTGGAGGGGGCGCTTTTGCAAAGCACCAATGCTGACGCCGCGGCCGATCTTTTTCATGCAGCCATCTGGTTCATTCTCGGCGCGTTCGTTTTCGATTTTTTGGATGGGCGGCTGGCGCGTCTGGGCGGACACGAGAGCGCATTTGGCCGCGAGTTCGATTCGCTCGCGGACATCGTTTCCTTTGGATTGGCGCCGGCGTTGATGGTTTATCGCGTCGTTCTCAACGAATTTCCGAACGCCTGCTGGGTCATTGCCTTCGTTTATCTCGCCTGCGGTGCGCTGCGTCTGGCCCGCTTCAATACCGCATCGGCGAACCACGACCAAGAGGCCAGCGCGAACGGTAAGAAAAACTTCACCGGCTTCCCGATTCCCGCCGCCGCGGGGTTAATTGCGTCGATCACATTGTTTTTACTCTGGCTTGCCGAAGGCGAACATCATCTCGGCCGCTGGAAATTCGTTCTGCCGCCGCTGTTGCTCTTTCTCTCCTTCATGATGTTCAGTCGCTTCGAGTATCCTAGTTTCAAAGCTGTTAATTGGAAAACGACGAAATCGATCCCGCGGTTTCTCGTTATTTTTATTGTCCTCATCTTTACCGGGATCAATTACGAATGGATGCCCGCGATCCTGTTTCTGGCATATCTGCTTTACGGATTTCTTCGGCCGTGGCTCTCGCGCGAATGGCGCCGCGAGATCGAAGAAGAAATCGGCGAGGAAGGGTCCGACGATCCAACCGAGCAGCCTTCCTAACGCCCGTGAATGTTGTAGCTGCCGCCGTCTCTGGCGGCAGAATTATCTGCCGATGAGGACATCGGCAGCTACAACGCGTTGAGCTTTGCGAGAATTTCCGGATCGCGCACGTCAGCCCATTCGCCGGTCAGTTCGAGCGCCTTAACTTTTTTACCGGACTGCGCAAGCTCACGAATCGCGTCTGTCAGTTCGTATTCGCCGCGCGGCGACGGCTTCAGCTTGGCGGTGAATTTGAAAATACTCGGCCGAAATGCGTAGAGACCGGCGTTGTACCACGGGCTGGCGGCTTCGCCCGGTTTTGGTTTCTCGCGCAGATCGACAAGTTCCATTTTGTCATTCAGGAAAACCGCGCCGCCTTTGCTCACGTCCTCGCCGCGCGTCACGCTGACCAGCGCCTCGTCGTCGGCAAGATCGACAAGGCGTTTGTAGTTTTCGGGTGCGACCAAAATATCGCCGTAGGCCAAAACAAACGCAGAATCGTTTATGAAATTCCGCGCCAGATCGACAACGCGGCCCGTGCCATCCTGTTTAATCTGCGTCGCATATTGGATATCGATCGTGTAACGAGACCCGTCCCCGAAAAAATTTTGCACCGCATCGGCGCGATAACCAACGATGATGAGAAATCTGCGAACACCGGCATCGCGTAAGCCTTCAACGATGTATTGCAGGACCGGTTTCCCGCGGACTTCGATCATTGGCTTGGGCAAATCGGCGGTCAGCTCGCGCATCCGCGTACCGCGACCGGCCGCTAGCAAGACTGCCTTATCGATTTTCGTCATTAAGACGACTTCGTCTCTTTCGGGGTCTCCGTTTTAGGTGGCGTGATGATCAGGCCCGGCAAATTCGCCTGTTTAATCAAATCGCTGACTTTGACCAGTTCCTGAGATTTGAGTTGCGACCATTTCGCCACTTGGTCATCGAGCTGTTTGCTGAGTGTTTGAAACACGTCCAGCTGCGATTTAGTCGGCTGGTGGTCGCTGTTTTCGATGGAGTGGCTGAAACTGTCGAATTGTTCGTTGAGCATGCTCGGAAAGGCCAGGGTGCCTTCGGAGCTTTTCGTGTTTACCTGAATGAGCTTCTGCTCAACCTCGGACATTTTCTTCTCCAGATCGTCCGCGGCCGTGAGCGCGGGTTTCAGTTTTTCATCGTCGGCGAAACGAAAGTGGAGCGTTTTGATTTGTGCTTTGAGGTCGCGAATCTCGTTGATCGCCTGATGCAATTGCGAAATGCGCTCGATCACTTGCTGCGACAGCGCAAATTGCTTCGGCAGTTCAGCTTCGTGATCTTTGGTGCGCGGATCGACGGCCAAATGCAGTGGCGCGGTCTGACTCTTTCCCGCCACCGTGATTTTGACCTGGTAATCGCCGGGTAACGCGAGCGGTCCGCGCGGCCCATCGCCGAGATAAAAGGCGCCGGGAGTCTGGATCGGATCGTCGTAACGCAAGTCCCAGGCGAAACGGTTCATTCCTTCATTGGCCGGAATAGTTTTGACTCGCTCCACGCGATCGGGCCACTCCGGCGGCTGCTCGCCTTCTTTTTTCTCTTTGCTGGAAAGATGGCGCACCGTCTTCCCGTCTTTGGTGAGAATCTCCAGCGTGACCTCCTCCTTCGGTGCGCTCTTGAAATAATAATCAATCATCGCGCCCGGTGGCGGGTTTTCGCCGACCGGCTGGCGTTTGTCGAATTCTGTTGGGTAATGCAAGCGCAACGCGGTCTGTGGCTGATAAAGAACCATCTCGGCCGGCGCCGATTGCGCATTCACTTGCCGGATCGGCGTCAAATTATCCAGGACCCAAAACGATCGGCCGTGCGTTGCCACGACCAGATCGTCGTCTTTCACGACGAGATCGTGAATTGGCGAGATCGGCAGATTCAATTGCAGCGGTTGCCAACGCGCTCCGTCGTCAAACGAAACAAACACACCGATCTCCGTTCCCGCATACAAGAGTCCTTTCCGCCGCGGATCGGCCCGCACCGCGCGCACGTAGGCGCCGTCCGGAATGCCGGTGACGATTGGCGTCCACGTTTTGCCGAGGTCGCCAGTCTTGTAAATGTACGGCTTAAAATCGTCCAGACGATGTCGATCTACCGCCACGTAAGCGCCGTTCGCGTCGTGCGGGGAAGGATCGATGATGCTGACCGTGCTCCACTCCGGGATTTTTCCGGAGACGTTGGCCCAATGCGCGCCGTCGTCGGTCGAGACCTGAATCAGACCATCGTCGGTCCCGGCCCAGAGCGTTCCCTGTTTCAACGGCGATTCCGCCAGCGCGAAAACAGTGTCGTAATATTCAACCGACGTGATGTCGTTCGTGAGCGGACCGCCGCTCGGTTGCTGTTTCGACTTGTCGTTGCGGGTCAGATCTTCGCTGATCTTTGTCCAGCTTTGGCCGTGGTCGGTTGATTTGAAAACGCATTCCGCAGCGGTGTAAACCACGTCCGGGTTATGCGGCGAAAGCATCAACGGCGAGACCCATTGGAAACGATGCGCAAGATCGACAGCGCCATGTCCGGAATTATCGAGCGGCACCGGACTGATATCCTGGACTTCCTCTTTGGTTTTGTCGTAGCGAACGGCGTAGCCCTCGCTGTTTGAATAAATGATGTGCCAATCGCGCGGATCGGGCACGACAAACCCGCATTCGCCATCGCCGGCCACGAACCAATCTTCGCGTCCGATCACTCCCGAGTCAGTCCGGCTCGCGATGCCGACGTTGCTGTTGTCCTGTTGCGCGCCGTAAATGTGATACGGAAACGCATTGTCGACCGCGACGTGATAGAACTGCGCGGTCGGCTGATTGTTTTGCGTGGTCCAAGTTTTCCCGCCGTCGATCGAGATGCTGGCGCCGCCATCGTTCGCGTTGCCGATGCGATTCGGATTTTGCGGATCGATCCAAAGACCGTGATGATCGCCATGACGCGCCGGCAGCAGGTTAAATGTTTTGCCACCGTCCACCGATTTGAAAGCGCCCGTGTTTAGAAGATAAACCGTGTCCGCCGATTTCGGATCGGCGTAAACTTTGGAGAAATACCACGCGCGCTGGCGAAAGCGGCCATCGTCGTTCACCCGCGTCCATTTTTGTCCGGCGTCTTCGGAGCGATAAAGTCCGCCCTCTTTGGCTTCGATCATCGCGTAAACGCGATTCGCATCCGCACCGGAAATGGCGATACCGATCTTGCCGAGAATTCCTTCGGGAAGGCCATTGCCTTCCAACCGTTTCCAAGTCACGCCGTTGTCTTCCGAGCGATACAAACCGCTGCCCGCTCCGCCACTCGAGAAAAACCATGGCTGCCGGCGCGCCTGCCAGAGCGCCCCAAAAACAATGTTCGGGTTGTGCGGATCAAACACGACCTCGATCCCGCCGGTGTTCTCGTCTTTGCTTAAAACTTTTGTCCATGTCTTGCCGCCGTCAGTCGTTCGAAAAATTCCTCGCTCTTGATTCGGACCGAACGCGTGTCCCAGTGCCGCGACCAGCACAACGTCGGCATTTCTTGGATCGACAATCAACGCGCCGATCTGCCGGGTGTCCTTTAGTCCGATATTTTTCCAGGTGTTTCCTGCATCGATCGATTTGTAGACGCCGCTCCCGTAGGTGGTATTGCCGCGAATCGCGGCTTCGCCCGTCCCCGCGTAAATAACGTTGTGATCGGACGGCGCCACCGCCAGCGCGCCAATCGAAGAGATGTCCGCTTTGTCAAAAAGCGGTTTCCAGTTTGCGCCGCCGTCCGTTGTTTTCCAAACACCGCCCGCGACTGCGCCGAAATAATAAGTGTCTGGTTCGCCCGGCACGCCTTCAATCGCGAGCGCGCGTCCGCCGCGGAACGGTCCGATTTGGCGCCACTGCATTCCGCTGAACAATTTTTCGTCGATCGCTCCGGCCGGACTCGGCTTCTGAGTCGAAGTCGGCGTCGCGGTCGGCGATTTGGTGGCCGACGGGGTCTGGCCGCCTTCTTTCGGCGGTGGACTAACCGCAAAAGTGGTTAAGCAAACGGAAAGGAGCGCGATGGAAAACAGAAAACGCAGAGTGGACGTAAGCATCCGCTAAAGGTGGAAAGCTTGCCGCGCCGTTCAACTGGAATCCTGAGGACAATTTCCAGACCGTTTCGGCCGACATGCGAGATGCTAATCTCCGTCAGCGAATTGCGCATTTTGTCAATGGTGCGGAATTGGAGCTACCACGGCTTCGGCCCCGCCAAATTCGTACGAGACAAGGAGAAACGTCGACACGCGCGGTGAATCGCCTGTGCAACCAACCAACGGCGCTAATCCCACCCGAATTTGCCGTGTCGGTTTCCATCCAATGCTGGGGCCGATCACGAACTCATCCTTTTCGTTAACGCGCGACCGCCCGGTGATGTGCGTGTATCGGCTCTCGGCGCCCAGCTCCAACTTACCCATCATCATTCCGTAGGTGATTGCCTGGGCGATTTCGAACTCGCGGCCGCTGTCGCGCGACACATCTTGCTGTAAGGCAAAGTTCACCCCGTAGCCAAAATGGTCGCCAAAGTTTTGCCCAAGCAAAAGTCGTGCGGCCACGGCGTTCGGTTGCCGCCGCAAAGTTTTGACCGATTTGCCGACGCCAAAAATATATTCGACTGAAATCGCGGGATTGAGCGGAAGCGCGTTCCAGTTTGCGAAAGCGTAGCGCGCTTCAAAGGTGGCGGCGGTTTCGTGCGCGTCACTGCCGGCCAAGCCAAGCTCGTTTTCGAGGCCGAGTTCGAAACGGTGCAGAAGTCCGACGTCGATCTCCTGAACGAAATGATGCGCGGACTTGCCGTGTCGCGGGAAATCGCCTTCCCAAATATTCCCGACAAACACTTCGTACGGCGACAAAACGTACACGCTTGTCGTCGATGAAAGCCGGCTCCGTTCCGCCCAGGCCGGCTGCGCGTATTCGCCGGGCTCGGTAAATTGGTCGTGCTCGGATTCGTCCTCGCCGGAGACGACCACGTTCGAAGAGGTGCTTTCTTGTCCGAACGCCGAGCTGAAAAGAATTAGCGCACAACAAACGCAGACAAAATGCCGGCAAAGGGACATCATTGTTGTGCGCGCGCGGCCAGAATGTAGGCAATAACGGCGTCGCGCTCGGCCGGCTTCAAACTCGCGCGATGCGACATGCTATTCACAATGCCCGGCCAGTCTTGCGCGCTGTAGCGCCAGATCGCGGGCAGCGTGTGGCATTCGATGCAGCGATGAACGAACAGGGTTCGACCTTGGCGCAGCTTCGCAAGATCGACATCCTGCCTTCGTAAACTGGCTGTCGCCATTTGTGGCGTCACTGGCGGCACGTAGTTGGTCGATTCGCAGCCGAATAGGAAGATAAGTGCAGCTAAAATCGACAAGCTCAGGTGGATCGGCCGCTCCGCGGGCGATGTTATTTCAATATGGGGATTCGCCGCTAAGTTTAGCATCGAGCAAGGGACTGCTCGATCCACCTCGCTCTGGGCCTCCTCTCCCTCAGGGAGAGGATGGAGGTGAGGGTGCTGCCTAAAAAGTTTCATTCGCATGATTCTCAAAAACCGATTCCAAAAATCGTCCGCAATTGAAGATCAGGCTCGTCCGTCGTGTCGCTGGCCTGTGCGAGTGCGGTCACAGTCACGAACCACTCGTGCCGCCGATACGAAACGTTCGGGCCTACGAAAACGTTTGTGACTTCGTCGTGCCAGTCCGGAAAGATAAACTCGTGCAAGAATTCGATGCCCACCGAAAGCCGCGGCGAGATTTCGTAACTCGCGCCGAGCGCTTGCTGCAATTCGCCGCTCTGTTCCGCCAAACCTTTAGATTCCCATTCGGCTTCCAACGTGACGTTATAATCGAGGATCCAGCGTCCAAAGTTTTTTTGCGCGATCAGTTTTGATTCGGATTCGAAATGCTGGCGCGCGACGCTGATTTCCTGGTAAAGCGAAACGCCTACCGGATCGACCACCGGGTTCGACAAATTGTAAATCAATTCAACTGCTCCGCCGTTGTATTGGAGTCCGCCATCGCTGTGATGACTCCAGTCGAGCGGATAAATCCCAAGTTGAAGTCGGTCGGTTATCCCAATCTCGATTTCTTCGCGAATGAAGACATCGTTCCAACCGGCGCCGTGCTTCCACGTGACCGTGTTTTCCAGTTCAATGCTGCTGGGCGGTGATGTCGGCGCTTCATATAAGAACGTGAAATGCCGAACGCCGGCGAACGCGCACATGGCCGGCAAGATCCACAAGGCGAAGATCGACAGTGCGCGTTTGCTCATCGGATCAGATGGAAACAGCGCTCTGGATTAATGCACGGGTTCTAGCTCTTCGGCGACTGCCACTCGCGCTTCGACTTTCGCAACTGTAGCGGCAGCCGTGTCGGCTGCATTGTCTTGGATCGCAGGCGGCACGCCTGCCTCTACAGCGATCGCGGGTCTGCCGCCGAAATGTCGCGCCGCATAATAAGAGCCGATCACCAGCACCGCGGCGATGAATTGAGCGATCAGCGTTTCGTAAGTTGGGAAAACCGCGAACCACATTCCTATCCAGCGCGGAATCATCGGCACCAGCCACCCAACCGGCGTCGTCGAAATCCAATGCGCGAGCTGCATCTCTTGCGCTTGTTCGCCCACCATCACCAGCAACACCACGCCGAGCAGAACGCCGGTGGTGATCAGCATTTTGCGATAAGGAAGTCGCTGCTGGAGAACAAAGGTCAGCACTGCCACGATCCCTGACAGCGCGATTCCGAGCAGCGCGCCTTTCAACACCACACCGCCACCGAATCGCAGATTGTAGCTCTGCAAAAACAGGACGACTTCAAAGCCTTCGCGATAAAGCGAAGTGAATCCGAGCAGGATCAATCCCCAGAGTAACGATTGTTTCCCGATGTCGTGACCGTTGCTAAGAAGCGATTTGCGACGGCGATTGTGCGCGCGGATCCAGCCGCCCCAATAAATCTTGTGGAAGAACCAGTTCATGATCACGAGCAAGACGACGACAGCGAGAAGTCCGGTTGCCGCCTGAAGATCGAGCGCGCGCATGTTGTCGCTCAGCGAATCGACAATTCGTACCGCGATGAACCACGTAATTAGCGTCGCGCCGAATGCGACGCCCGCGCCGACTGCAACTGGACGACGATGCGCGCGTTTCGCGCCGGTCATGCTGGCGGTGATCGCCGCCAGCACCAGAATGCATTCGAGTCCTTCGCGGAAAACGAGAATGCCGATGTCGAGAAACGCGACTGTCGGACTGGTGTTCGGTTGCGTTGGATCAGGCGCGCCATGCGCAGTGACTCCCTGCCACACCATCATCCCCACAACCGCGATCGCTGCGGCGAAAATGCCGATCCCAAAAATGATTCGCCATCGGCGCTCGCCTTGACGCAAAGCAGTCTCACTCACATAGAAATCCTACCACAGTCGTAAACCGGCTGCTGCCGGTCAGTTGCGTTTTTTTAGCGGCTAATTGCTGGGCTCTGTCATCCCGAGTGGAACGAGGGATCTCGCATAAGGTGATTGATCACGCTAAATGCCCTGTGTGATCAGCGCTTCGATTGTGAGATTCCTCGCTTCGCTCGGAATGACACGCTCTAGGGCGCCGAACAATTGTGAACGAAGGTCATCCCATTTCGGATTTATCGTCTCCACAAGCTCGTTCTTCTTTTCGCGCCTCCATGCTTTGATCTCTTTCTCGCGCGCTATTGCATCGTTTGGGTCTTCAAATGTTTCGTAGTAAACGAGTCGATCAATTTTGTAGCGCTTGGTAAAAGACTTTGTTGAGGCGGCCTCGTGAAACCACAGTCTGCTCTGAAGACTGTTTGTGATGCCGGTGTAAAAGCACAACGCGACTTCGATTGGTCATGATGTAAACGTAGTACGTCCTCACTGCGTTGTCGGCACGAGTCAGAGCTAAATCGGCTCGAGGACGAACAGCTGATTACAGCCTGAGAGAAATCTGCGGAAATACTGAACACGGAAGCCGCTTGTCTCGGCGAGCTGAATCATGCGATCTCGGTTGATCAGCTCCCGATGTTCCATGGCCCCTTCGCGGCTGAACAGGCCAATGTGTCCGCCAAATTCGTGGAGACCACGGATCGAAGGATGAGGGGTCGTCAGGACCACCTGACCGCCAGGTTTTAATAACGTGCGCAACCATGCCAGCCATTTTTGCGGATCCTCGACATGTTCGATCACTGCCAGCCCAGCAATTCGCTCAAACTGATCTTCGTTCGGCGATTGAGTGAACTTCGCGAGCGTCAGAAAACGATGCGTCGGGAAAAGATTTTTCGCGATCGCGATAGACTGTTCGTCCTGATCCACGCCGAGGTATCGCGTTGAATCAACATGAAAAGCTAACGTGCCTGTCCCGCAACCAATATCGAGTAAACGCCCCTGACCGAGGAACGGTTCGACCGCCGCAATCCGGCGCGACCGAAGAAAAGGGGACAGCAGGCCCGTTAGTTGATCAGCCATGCTGTGATTTCCGCTTGATGGCGCGCAACCAGGTCCGGCGAATGATATCGCTCCCGGGATGAACGACGCGCCAGTAAATTGCGAACCGGCGTACGGCGGCCGCGTTGTTTCCGTAAACGCGCGTCTCGGTCGAAAGATTTGATCCTCCACCGGAATCGGCGGTGACGAGGTAATTCATCGTCGCGAGCACGACTCCCGGGGGCAGCGTTCTTCGGAATATTTCCGGTGTCAGTTTGGATGGCGCGTGGATTCCGCGAGGAGCAGTGATGACCGTGCCGACCACGATCTCGCGCGGCGCTTCATCCGCGAGATAGATAAACGTCGTCTGGGTGGCAACATCCAGAAGCGGTTTGTTCTCTGGCGCGTTCATGATGCTCTCCGGTCCGGGCCGGCAGCAACGACGGATGGCGACCAGCGTCCGGAAAAGAAAAATCTCGTCGGCACGCACGGCGTGGATGGCCTCAAAAACTTTTTCCGGCGACGCGTCAACATGAATCGCGTGGCGCTCGTCGAACTGCCAGATTGGCATCCACTCATCGAGCTTCGTCGTTGGGGTAGAAACCTGTTTCGTTCGCATCGGCCACGCCAGTGTAACAATGACAACGATCAGTCCGCATGCTGCGACGATTGCACCGGCCCGGCGCGTGCGAATGCGCAGAAATCGCAGCGGCCACAAGATCGACAACGCGCCGACAAAAGTGATCGCGAAACCGAGATAGAGGAGAACGGACTCAAGCATTCGACCCCTAAGTCTCACCACGAAGCACACGAAGGTCACGAAGAAGAATTTCTGACAGAATGGCCAGAATTCTCGGAGATGGGCCAGTCCGGCTCGGACTTCAGTTCATTTTGTTAATTCTGTCGAACACTCTACTTCGCCGGCGCCAATCCAGTCGCGCCAAACAAATTCCTTTTAAGAAAACGTCGTAGGTTCATCCTTAGAATCGTTGATGAAAACAGGAAGGTAGGAAAAATTCGATTCTAAAGCGCGCAAGTATACGATAAGGCCTTGAGTCGCGCTGCGACGTTTACTCGTACGAGTTTAATGCCTTTCTTTAAATATGTTCAAAAGAACTTTACTTGCGGCACGGCTCAGTGTAAGACTTCCTTCGATCCAGAATGCAGGCCACAGTTCCCTCCGCTGATGAGACGCCCGTGACGAGCGCCATAATCCCAATGCGGCAATCGCCGCCGTTCAAGCCGAAGAAAACGTCGAGGGTTGCGAAAGGTGTTTCCACGAACGAACTGATCCTCTCCGCATATCAAGACACAAATGACCATGTATTCCCGCATGTTCTCGCGCTTTATGTTCCCCTTAAGAGCGTCGTCGCGGATGTAACCTACGGGAAGGGTGTTTTCTGGAAGCAAGTGCGTCGCGAGGATTACGAAATTCATCCATCTGACCTCGCGACGGGCACAGATTGCCGAAAGTTGCCGTACAAGAAGCATTCGATCGATTGCGTTGTGTTCGATCCGCCGTACATGCACACGCCGGGCGGAACAGCGCATCAGGGGCATCAGAACTTCGAAGTTTATTATCAAAATAACCAAGCAATCGCGCCCACTGAAAAGAAATATCACGAAGCGGTGCTTGAATTGTACTTCACGGCCGCGAAAGAAGCTCGCCGTGTTCTAAAGCCGAGCGGTATTTATATCGTAAAATGCCAGGATGAAGTGTGCGCGAACAAGCAACGTCTGACACACGTCGAGATCATCAACCATCTGACCAAACTAAAATTTCTCGTCGAAGACCTTTTCGTTGTGGTACGGCGAGGAAAGCCAGGTGTGAGTCGCGTTCTAAAACAAGTTCACGCGCGCAAGAACCACTCGTATTTTCTGGTGTTCCGTGCTGCTAAGGTGTCAGCTCGTCGACTTCGAAAAAGAACTCGCCAAATTCCTTTACTATAATCGGCGGTCTCGCCGAATTGAGTTTTCGGTAGGCATCCGGAACGTCCAGATAGTAAACGCGGGCAAGGTGAGCCAAATGGCGCTGATAAAGTTGCCATTGTATTGGCAGACAAATCTCGATGACTTCGCGTTTGGACCGATCGCTTTTTGTTTCACCGAGGATGACGGGGATTGCCGCGAATATTCTCTGCCCGTACGCGTTATTGAGCATCGCTTGATGAGCGAAGATTTGGATGGCTCTTTCTCTTGTCGACGTTTTGATCGGTAGGTGAAATTTCCGCCTGCGACCGCGGCCATTCGGTACATTGAATGTGAAATCAGTCGGCAAATGAGACTCGACTTCTACATTTACTAGTGGCAGTTCTCGTTCGGGATTAACGCGCAGCATACTGGCGACGAGATGGCTGATCAGATAGGCGAAAAATGTGCCCGGTCGTTGCTGGTCGCCTTGCTTTAGCAGATCGATAGCGCAACAAAACGCGACCGCGATCGAGTAAACCAATTTCGTGATTTCCTCAGGCGACATTCCGGAAGCGGAAAGGTCGCCCCGATCCAACGCGGCGGTGAGCTTCCGCCATTTGGTTACACTTGGCTTCGAGTACAATCCGCGGTTTACGGCGCGTGAAATTTTCCCAAACTGCGCGAACGCGAAATATGTTTTTCCAGGACTTACCGATTCGTGCGAAAGAGTTTCGCGTTGGCTGCTGGCCAGTTGGCGCGAGCGAGTCGGCGTGCGAAGTGGAGTCCGGCTGGTCCCGGCAAGAAATTTCGCTGAAGCTACAAAGCAGTCCTCGATTGCTCGACGCGTTGCTGCACCGCGAACGTCGCGGTAAAAGATGGATTGCAGCTTTGCGTAAGCCGCCAAGGGATTTGTCGATGCCGGCATTCGTTACATCAGGCCATGCTTGATGTCAGAAGCAAGTAGGTCGCTCAAGGATATTCTGATATCTGCGTCTTTCTTGTACCTTCGTTGAGCGATCGGTCGCCCATCTTTGCTGACCACGGCGTGGGTATCATCTCCTTCGTCGAAAAGAGTTAACTCATAATCGACTCCATCACGTTGAATGTGCTCAATCGTGTATCTCATCGCTAGCGATCAGGGCCAATCAAACGTCGTAGTACATCGAGAATTCGTACGGGTGCGGCCGGAGCCGCAGCGCGTCGTATTCCTTTTGTTTCAGGTCGATCCAGTTGGCGATGAAGTCGGCGTTGAAGACGTCGCCGCGGAGGAGGAAGGAATGATCGGCCTGGAGCGCTTCGATCGCGCCGCGAAGTGAATCGGGCACGCTTGCGATCTGGGCGAGTTCTTCCGGCGGCAGATCGTAAAGGTTTTTGTCGAGCGGATCGCCGGGATCGAGGCGGTTCTGGATTCCATCGAGGCCGGCGAGGAGGAGCGCGGAGAACGCGAGATACGGATTCGCTGCCGCGTCGGGCGTGCGGAACTCGATTCGTTTCGCTTTCGGACTCGGCGAATAAGTCGGAATCCGAATCGCCGCCGAACGGTTGCGCGCGGAGTAAGCGAGATTGACCGGCGCTTCGAATCCGGGCACGAGGCGCTTGTAGCTGTTGGTGGTCGGATTGGTGATGCAAGTGAGCGCGGGAGCGTGTTTCAAAATGCCGCCGATGAAAAACAACGCCAGGTCGCTCAACCCGGCGTAACCGTTGCCGGCGAAGAGCGGTTTGTCGCCGTTCCAAAGCGAAATGTGCGTGTGCATGCCCGAGCCATTGTCGGCGAAGAGCGGCTTCGGCATGAACGTGACCGTCTTGTTATGCTTCTTCGCCACGTTGCGAATGATGTATTTGTAATATTGAAGGCTGTCGCCCATGCGCTTGAGCGGCGCGAAACGGATGTCGATCTCGGCCTGACCCGCGGTCGCGACTTCGTGATGCTGGCGCTCGATTGGAATGCCGGCGCGCTCGAGCTCGAGGCACATTTCGTTTCGAATGTCTTGCTGACTATCCATCGGCGAGACCGGGAAATAACCTTCCTTCGGCCGAATTTTGTATCCGAGGTTTGGAAATTCCTCTCGCGCGCTGTTCCAATGCCCCTCAATGCTATCGACGCGATGCATTGACGAATTGCCGTCGTAACTAAATCGGACGTCGTCGAAGATGAAGAACTCCGCTTCAGGTCCGAAATAAGCGGTGTCGGCAATGCCAGTGCTCTTTAAATAAGCTTCCGCTTTTTGGGCCACGCCGCGCGGGTCGCGATCGTACGGCTCGCGCGTGATCGGATCGACAATCGTGCAAATTAGACTCAACGTCGGCTCGGCGTTGAAGATGTCGATCCAAGCCGTGGCCGGATCGGGAATGACCAGCATGTCGGAGGCGTTGATGGCTCTCCAGCCGCGAATGCTCGAGCCGTCGAAGCCGAGGCCGTCGGTAAAAATCTCTTCGTTGTATTCGGTAAGGGTGGTGGTGAAATGCTGCCAGGTGCCGAGCAAGTCGGTGAACTTGAAGTCGATCAATTTCACGTCGCTGTCTTTGATCATTTTGCTGACGTCGGATGCGGTTTTGTCTTTGGCCATATTGAGAGGTCGAGGAGTTGAGGTGTGGAGTTGTTGAGAGGGTGAGAAAAATTAATTACCGAATCATTAGCGTGATAAATCTGTCGCGCGACTGATTTTGTCGGCGACGATTCGTTTGCGAGGGAAGATTGAGAATCGCGGCGTTTCTCACACCGCTTTTTCGCCGATCTCTTCCGTGCGAATGCGAATCGCGTGTTCCACCGGCAGCACGAAAACCTTTCCGTCGCCGATTTTTCCGGTCTTGGCCGCGCCCACGACGGCGGCGACGGCTTTTTCCACCATGTCGTCTGCGAGCACGACTTCCACTTTTACCTTAGGCAGGAAATCGACAGTGTATTCACTGCCGCGATAAATTTCGGTGTGACCTTTCTGGCGGCCGAAACCTTTCACTTCGGTCACGGTCATGCCTTCAATGCCGAGCTCGGCCAGGGCTTCCTTGACCTCCTCGAGTTTGAACGGCTTGATGATCGCTTCCAGTTTTTTCATTCGGACGTGGCCGCGAAGTTATTCACATCGTGAGAAGCTAAGCGCGGCACGCGGTTCATTAGCAACGCGGTGTTGAGATTGCAAACAAGAAATTTTCGGAATCGCGGGCGGATTTTTTTTGCGAAATTTCGTCTCCTCTTTCATCCCGAACGGATGTGAGGGATCTCACAAAAGGTGGTTGATCACACTGATTAATTTGTGTGATCGGTGCTTCGAGTGGGAGATTCCTCGCTCCGCTCGGAATGACACGCACGAATGCTTGGCAAATTTGACGGAACGCGATTGACTGCATTTGTATCACGATGCCCCGCGACTCCTTCGTTCACCTCCACCTCCACACCGAATATTCGCTGCTCGACGGTGCGGTGCGGATGAAGGAGCTGATGAAAAAAGCGGTTGAATTTGGCATGCCGGCCGTGGCTGTGACCGATCATGGCAATCTTTTCGGCGCGATCGAGTTTTACCAGGAAGCGACGAACGCCGGGATCAAGCCAATCATCGGTTGCGAGGCTTACGTCGCGCCGCGATCGCACAAGGAGAAGGCGAGTTCGATGCGGGAGGCGGCGTATCATTTCACTTTGCTCGCGCAAAGCGACACGGGCTACCGCAACCTGGTCAAACTGATCTCAACTGCGCATCTCGACGGCTTTCATTACCGGCCGAGGATCGACAAGGAACTTTTGGAGCAGCACAAGGAAGGTTTGATCGGGCTCAGCGGGTGTCTGGCGAGTGAAGTCAATTCGGCGCTCCAGTCGAGCAACATCGAGAAGGCGAAGCAAGCGGCGGCGGAGTATCGAGACATCCTCGGCGCGGAAAATTTCTTCATGGAGTTGCACGACCACGGAATGGAAGAGCAACGCCAGTGCAACCGGGTGTTGCCCCAAATCGCGAAAGACCTGGGCGTTGGCCTGGTCGCGGCCAACGACGTGCATTTTCTCCGCCGAACCGATCACGACGCGCACGATGTCATGCTTTGTATCGGCACCGGGAAAATGGTGCAGGACGAAAGCCGGATGCGTTACAAGCCAGAGCTGTATTTCAAATCGCCGGCGGAAATGCGCGAGCTGTTCAAGGATTTCCCTGAAGCAATCACTAACACGCTTGCGATCGGTGAGCGTTGCAATGTCACGATCGAATTCGGGAAATCGAAATATCCAGAGTATCCGGCGCCCGAAGGCCGGACGCGCGAAGGTTATTTGCGCGATCTTTGTTATAAGGGACTCGAAGAGCGCTACGGCGAGCGCGCCAAGGTCGACAATCAACTGCGCGAGCGGCTCGCTTACGAATTGGGCGTGCTCGAGAAGACCGGATTCGTCAGTTACATCTTGATCGTTTGGGATTTCATTCACTTCGCCAAAGGTCGTGGAATTCCAGTCGGACCGGGGCGCGGATCAGCCGCGGGTTCGCTCATCGCTTATGTGCTAGGGATCACCGATATCGATCCGCTGCAGTTCGGCTTGATCTTCGAGCGCTTTCTCAATCCCGATCGTGTGTCGCCGCCGGATATCGATGTCGATTTTTGCGAAGCGCGCCGCGGCGAAGTTCTCGAATACGTGCGCCAAAAATACGGCGAGCGTCGCGTCGCCCAGATCATTACGTTCGGCAAACTGAAAGCGAAAAGCGTGGTGCGCGATGTCGGCCGGGTGATGGGACTTCCCTACGCGGCCGCGGATCGCATCGCGCGCATGATTCCGAACGAGCTCAATATCACCCTCGATTCGGCGGCGGAGAAAAATTCGGAATTGAAGCGCGCGATCGCGACCGAGCCGCAAACGAAACAACTCTTCGAGTACGCGAAAACGCTCGAAGGCCTCTCGCGCAATGCCGGAGTGCATGCGGCAGGCGTTGTCATCGCCGATCGCGATTTGTCCGAATACATCCCGCTCTGTCGCGACGTAAAGGGCAACGACGTGATCAGCCAATATCCGATGGGACCGTTGAACGATCTCGGTTTGCTGAAGATGGATTTCCTTGGGCTAAAGACGCTGACCGTGATCGAGGACACGCTCGTGCTCATTCGCAAACGCGAGCCGGAATTTTCGTTGAAGAACATTCCACTCGACGACGCGGCCGCGTTCGGTCTCTACAACCTCGGCGAAACGATCGGGCTTTTCCAAATGGAGTCCGGCGGGATGACCAGCTTATCGAAACAAATCGAGGTCAAGAAACTCGACGACATCATCGCCTTGATCGCGCTCTATCGGCCGGGCCCGATGGAACTGATTCCTGAATATGTGAAAGCGAAAAAGGGAGTCACGCCGATCAAATATCTACATCCGTTGCTCGAGGAAATCTGCGCCGACACCTACGGCGTGATGATTTACCAGGAGCAGGTGATGGCGGCGGCGAGCAAACTTGGGGGCTACTCGCTCGCGCAAGCCGACCTGCTTCGCCGCGCCATGGGCAAAAAGGACAAGAAAACGATGGCGAAAGAGCGCAACAACTTCATCGAAGGTTGCGCGCGCACGAACAAGATCGCGGAGAAAAAAGCGAACGCGATTTTCGATTTGCTCGAAAAATTCGCCGGTTACGGATTCAACAAGAGTCACAGCGCGGCTTACGGCGTGATCAGTTATCACACGGCTTATTTAAAGGCGCATTATCCGGTTGAGTTCATGGCCGGACTTCTCAGCAACGAAATCAACAACACCGATAAAATTTCGATTTTCGTAGGTGAATGCAAACGAATGGGGATTTCGATTTTGCCCCCGGACATTAACAAGAGCGGCTTGAAATTCACTCCGGAAGCGCATGAAGACAAAATGGCGATCCGTTATGGACTGGCCGCGATCAAAAACGTCGGAGAAGCGGCGATGGAGATGTCGATCCAGGAGCGGGAACGGGCAGGGGAATACACTTCGCTGGAAGATTTTTGCGGACGAATCGGGACACGAATCGCGAATCGCAAAATGCTGGAGAGTTTAATCAAAGCCGGCGCTTTTGATTTCGTGAAACGTGATCGGGCGGAGCTTTTTGCCTGCATCGACGAATCGCTTTCCTGCGCCGCGGCCGCTTTGCGCGATCGCACGGTCGGCCAGGTTTCACTGTTTGATGAAGAAACTCACGCGGCGACGACTAGAAAACGCGTTGTGACTCCTTGGGGCGACCACGAAAAGCTCTCTTACGAAAAAGAGCTGCTCGGTTTTTATGTGAGTGGGCATCCGCTCGACGCCTATGCCGATCTCTTCGCGACAAAAAATTATCAATTGATCAGTTCGTTAGCTGATCTGGACGATCGATCGCAATTCAGAATCGGGGGCGCGATCGTGCAGGTGGAAAAAAAATTCACGCGGAGAGAAGGCAAGCCATTCGCAGTGCTGTGGGTCGAAGACAGGACCGGAGCGCTCGAAGTTGTGGTGTGGAACGACGTCTACGTTGTCGTTTCAGAGATGCTTGTTCCCGGGCGAGTCGTGGAGATTCGCGGAACGATCGACACTCGTGGCGATTCGTTGCGCGCGACCGCGCAGAAAATAAGAGCTCCAAGCGCGAACAAGGCCAAAGGTGCGTCGAACGGCAATGCCAGCCTTCGCGACGCTACGGCTTGGCCGGAAAGATCGACATCTCCGGTGGACGAGCCAGCCGTGCAGCTGCAATTTTCGCCCGCGACGACGAGCGAAGAATTGCGCGAAGTGCGCGAGCTCCTGGCCAGCTCGCCCGGCCAACGTCGGGTGCAGCTTCTTTTCGATCGGCCCGGCGGCGAAGCGCTCCGAGTCGATGCCGGCTCCGATTTGCGAGTCGATCTGACCAGCGATCTTGAGCAGAAACTGGTGCGCTGGTTGGTAACTACGAAATCCGAGCGGCGCAGTGTGCCGATCGATTCTGCGGCCTAACGACGCCCTCCCGGTTTGCGGGCGCGTGGTGCTGAAGGTTGCGGCCGCGGATGCACACCGACGCTAAAGACTTCGCCTTGCGTGGTGGTGCCGGTGCAAAAATGAAATTCCGTCGCCGTTTGATTGGCGATTGTGGCGACCGAGGCAGGTCCTCTTTCTTTCAACCCAAATTTCCAGCCGTTGCCGAACACGTCGCCGTGAAACTCGAGCTGTTCGATTGTTGGCGCCAGCGTGACATCCACCGGCACAATCTCGATTCGGTGCACGCAATCCTGAACATTCGTGCTGGTATCGAAAATGGGAGCCGCGCTCGAAATTCTCACGGCCACGTCCTGGCTGTTGCGAAAATCAACCTCGCCCTTCAACGAAAGATCGACATCTTTGGTCGCGACATTCAGGAACTCGACCGCTCCGTGGTCGCCGCTGAAAGTCAGTCGTCCGCTCGCGCGGGTCAGGTCGAGTGGCGCATTTTGCAAAACTCCGTTTAACAGCTGCGCTTCGCCGTTCATGCTCGGATGCTCGAGGTTCTGACTGAGCGAGATCGTTCCACTGAGGATTCCTTCGTTAAAAATTGCCGGGTAAAAAAATTGAGGAGCGCTGGCAAGGACGACCGCCGGAAAATGAATGGTCGCCTCCAGCGGCGACGCGAGAAATGTTTTCCAATCCTGGCCAATTTTTAATGGAAACTTCGCCGCCAGATCGACCGGACTCGATCCGGGTAAAGTGAATACGGCCTTGGTATCCCACGAACCGGAAGAGATTTTTGTGTCAAGCTCGACCGGAATGGCCGCTCCCTTCGAGCCGTCGCGGCCCAGCAGGAAGTATTCAGACGCGTCGCCGATCTTTGCGTCGATGTTGCCGGAGTAATCGTTCCCGTGCGCGATGTCGATTCGGCCTTGGGCGCGAATGAAATCTTTCTTACGCGCGAGCTCGAATTCCTCCAGTTCGAGCGCGTCAGCCTTTAGATTTATTTTGGCGGCGAGTCGATCGATCTGCCGTTTAAATAAAGAGAGCGAATTTCCAGTAGCGCTCAAATAACCACCGATCTTGCGCTCGCGCGCGTTGAGCGTTCCCTCAATCGCGATCGCGCCGGCAAAATCGTGCGGCCCGGCGCCAAAAAGTTCCGCGAATTGTCCGAGATCGGTGATCTTTCCCAGGATTTGTCCGCGAAAATCGGGATTGAGCCAGTCGGCCGATTTGGATGGGATCGCGCCTTCGCCGCTCAGGCTTAGCTCGTTTTTGCGCTGCTTGATGTAGAGCTGCTGGAGTTGGATCTGACGATTGTAAAAAATTGCGCCGAGCATGATCACGTCGGCGGCCCGATGGTGCCAACTCAAGCCGTTCAGTTCGGTCCAAATGGACGCGGTTCCGCTCATGGGATCGCGCGGATCGCCGCGAAACGTGAAATTGCAGGCGCGGAGCGAGCCGCCGAGCCGATCGGTGAATCCAAGCGCCTCCGATGTTTGCGCGAGCGAAATGCCGCTGGCGGTGCCGGCCAGATTCCAAATTGAATGCTGTCCCGGCCATTCATTGGAAACGCTCGCGCGAATCTTGCCGCCGAAGACGTCGAGATCGATTTGGAGCTCGGCGCGTTTTTTATCGAGCCGCGACAAGTCGATGACGATCGATTGAAGATCGAGGCCGCGGGCGAGATTCATTCCGCCAATGGTGAGACGATCTTCCTGCCATTTAGTCGTGCCGCGCAATTGAGAAAATGTTTGTCGAAACATGGGCGATGTGATCGTGAATTCGCCGGCGGAGAAACGTCCGGCTTCAATTTGATTACCCGAAATCGCGGCGTTGCGGAGTAATACGACGGTGGGACCGTTCTCAACTCTCAAATCGAGGTGAGCGATGTCGAAATTGGCCGGCAGAAGCGTTTGCAATGCCGTCCAATAGAAACGCGCCGGCTTCACACTCTCCGAATAATCGCGGCGGATCTGCGCGCGCGCGGTTTGAATCGACAACGTTCGAACGCCGTTGCCGCGGCCGGCCAGATTCAAACGAAGAATTGTGTGTTCGGCAATGAATTCGATTTGAGGGGCGGCGCTCTTCTCGCTGGTGACGCGGATGCGCTCGATCGAGACAGGCCGTAATAACGGTGCGGTGATTTTGCCGATTTCGATTTTCAAATGCTGGCGATGCGCCTGCCAGTGCAGCCAGAGACGGAGCCCATTCGAGACCACGAAGGGGGCAAAGACAATCGTTCCCAGCGCCACCATCAAAATGGCGAGCGAGAACAACAACAAACGGTTCCTCGGCATCTTCGCTGACTGCTTTAAGGGCAAATCCTTTGCGCGCAAAGGAGCTTCGCAAATATCCTATTGGTTTACGACGGGCGATTCGATTACCGGCGAATTGGCGAAAACGAGCTTCACTGGTTGGCGCGCGCGGATGCGCTTACTCAACTGACGCTGTAGTTCCAGTTCAGCGTCAGCCGGCAGACTGACTTCCTCCGCCTGCCGCCGCGCCATCTCCGGGAGCTGCGCCAGTTCGTTTTGGAGATCGGCGCCGGAAATGCGGTTCCAAAGCCCGTTTTCCAGCGAGAGCACATCGACATGTTTTTCTTCGATACCGACAATCTGCGCATGTGGCAACCGGATGAGAATTTCATCGGGTCGAACCTCGACCGCCACGTCCTGGCGCAAATCGAATCCCGCTTTCACCAGAAACGTTCCGCTTAATTTGATCCGCTTGGAGCTGCCGGCCCAGGTATGCAGAAATTCGCGCTTCACCTTTAATTGCTTCGTCAGGGTGGCGAGCTCGGCCGTCGGCGACGCCGCTTGATCGACAATCGTCCGATTGTTGACGGTGATTCGCGGCTGCAAGTGCGCGATATCGATAAAAGCGGAACGCAAATCGTTGCCGAGACGTTCCAAATCTTCTGTTCCCTGACCGATCGTGCGCGCGGGCCAACTTTCCAGCCGCCAGAAGATGAACGCGCCAGCGGCGATGACAATCAGCACCACGAAAACAAATGCCAGGGGCCACGATATCCGGCCGCGCTCTTCTGATTTTCGCATTGAACGTTGGACGTTAAACGTTGGGCGTTTGCTGAAATTACCCCAAAAAAGTACCGCCCCCCACGCCCGATGGGCGTGAAGGGCGGCTGTTCCCCCCAGAACAATCTTCCAAAATCTGCGAAGCTACTACCCGAGCTTAAAGGATGCCGCAACAAAAATTTCTATAAATCACACATTATTTCTCAAGGCCCACTGGAATCCCCCCCCTCCATAGCGGCCAGGATGTCGATCTTAAGGGTCGCTCGCTTCCCATTTGGAGCGCTAAATCTCCATCACTTGCGGAACCTTGCGATGCGCGTTTTAGTTTTGTATGCGCAATTTGCGTCCGGAAAAACCGGGGAGTCTTGCCGGATCGCTTCTGGTCGCTCATCCGAGCATGCTCGATCCGAACTTCCGGCGGGCGGTGCTTTTTATTTCTGCGCATGATCCCGACGACGGCGCGATCGGCGTGATCATCAATCGTCCGCTCGATAAGAGCATTGGGGATTTGGTGAGCGAGACACCGCCAGAGAATTTGGCCGACGTTCCCGTTTTTTTTGGCGGACCAGTCGGAAATAATCAACTAATGCTGGCGGCGTTCGAATGGCAGAAAGGCGAAGGTCTTAAATTGAATCAACATTCGCTGAACGCGGAGGAAGCAGTGGCCGATCCATCCGACGGATCACCGTCCGTCCGCGCGTTTTTGGGTTATGCCGGATGGAGCGCCGGACAGCTCGAGGCCGAGATGAAACAAAAAGCATGGATTGTGCAAAAGCCCAGCCGCGCGGCTTTAAAGTCCGAGCGTTTGTCCCGACTCTGGTTCGATATCATGAATCGACTGGGCCCCTGGTATCGGATGCTTGCGGCTGCACCGGACGATCCGTCACTTAATTAGTGACAAGTGACGAGTGACGAGAAATTTCGTCCAACTCGCTTTAAAGCTTGTCACATGTCACTCGTCACTTATCACTTCTTCGGATGATCATCGGCGTTCCTAAGGAAATTAAGGAACAGGAGCAGCGCGTCGCTCTGTTGCCATCGGCGGCGGAACAACTAAAACGGCGCGGGCATTCGGTTGTCGTCCAAAAAAACGCCGGCTTTGGTGCAGGCTATCCGGACGAGGATTATGCCAAGGCCGGCGCGGAGATTGTCGATACCGCCGAAGAAGTTTTTAAGCGCGCCGACATGATCGTGAAAGTGAAAGAGCCGCTTCCGGCGGAGTTTTCACTTTTGCGTAAAGGACAAATTCTTTTCACTTATCTTCATCTGGCTGCGAGCAAGCCGTTGACCGAAGCGTTGCTGAAATCCGGCGTGACTGCGATCGCCTACGAAACAATCCAGGTAAATAATCGCCTGCCGTTGCTCGAGCCGATGAGCGAGGTCGCCGGTCGCATGTCGGTGGTGATGGGCGCCTATTATTTGGCGAAATACAACGGTGGCAGCGGAGTGTTGTTAGGCGGAGTTCCGGGGGTGCGGCCCGGCCGCGTGGTTGTGGTCGGCGGGGGCACTTCGGGTGTGAACGCCTTGCGCATGGCCAAAGGCCTTGGCGCGGACGTGAGCATTCTCGATATCGACGTCGAGCGATTGCGATTTCTCGACCTCGCGATGGACAACCTGCACACCGTTTATTCGAGCGAAGCCAATTTGAATGAGTTGATGCCGGAGTGCGATTTACTCATCGGCGCGGTGCTGTTGCCGGGAGCAAAAGCGCCGAAGCTGATCACGCGGGCAATGTTGCGAAAGATGAAACGCGGCAGCGTCTTGGTGGACATTTCCATAGACCAAGGCGGTTGTGCCGAGACCTCAAGGCCGACGACACATGTCGATCCTGTTTATGTCGAAGAAGGCGTGACTCACTATTGCGTCGCCAACATGCCGGCGGCCTATGCGCGCACAGCCACCCAGGCATTGACCAATGTGACGTATCGTTACGTGCAAATGCTGGCCGACTGCGGCCTGAAAGAAGCGTGTCTGAAACAACCTGCCCTGGCGGGCGGCATCAACACGCGAGACGGCAAACTGACCTGCCAGGCCGTGGCCGAGGCCCACGGAATTAAATATGAGGCGCCGGTGTAAATGGCACAGCCGAAATGCGTTCTTGCTGCGATCACCAATTGACCGAACGTTCCATATTATGAAGAAATACCTTTGCATCCTGGCCGGTGTCGCGCTTCTCGCAGCGTGCGAACAGAAAACTGAAACGGCCGCTCCGGCGGCAAACGCTTCCCCCGAAGCGGCTACCAGCACGACCACAACTACGAGTCCTTCACCGACACCTTAAATAAATTAACATCCAAATCCGTCTAATACACACATGAACAAATACATCTGCCTCTTCATTGGTGCCGCGCTTCTCGCGGCTTGTGAGCAAAAGGAAACAACCGTAACGAACCCGCCCGGCGAGAAAAAGGAAAGCAACACCACAGTTGTAAATCCGTCGCCGGCTACTTCGACAAAGACGGAGAGCAAGACGGACATCAACGTCAATACGTCTCCTTCTCCGTAGACCATTACATCCAATCATTTGCGGAGTCTTTCGCCCCGTATGCGGGGCGAAAGACTTTTGCTGTACCGCTGATTATCATTCCGGGCGGAGTCGGATCTCACCACTGACGCGTTGTAGCTGCCGATGTCCCCATCGGCAGTTCTAATTAAACCTGCCGCCAGGGACGGCGGCAGCTACAATTGACTGGTATGCCGGAAAAGGGTTTCACTTTTCCTAAAAGTCGCCGCCTGACTCAATCCGCGGAATTCGACCACGTAAAGAAGAAGGGCCAGGTTTATCGCGGCCAGTTAATGGTGCTTGGCATCGTTCCGGCGACCGACGCAATCCGTTTTCGCGCTGGCTTCGTCACCTCGCGCGCGCTCGGGCGCGCGGTCGTGCGAAATCGCGTTCGGCGTCGTCTGCGCGAAATTGTTCGCAAGCATCAACGCGAGATCGTTGACGGGGCATGGATTGTAACGATCGCGCGCGCGAATGCCGCCCGCGCAAGCTATCAGCAACTGGAAGTTGAATGGTTGCGTCTGGCCGAGCGCGCTTCTATTTTAGCGGCTTCATGCTGAAAATTCTCCGGGCTTTGATTCACTTTTACCAATGGACGATTTCGCCGTTGCTCTCGGCGCTTGGTGGTCCCGGGTCTGGTTGTCGATTTGAACCCACTTGCTCGCGTTATTTTTTGGAAGCGGTAGAGCAGCACGGCCTTGGGCGTGGCGGCTGGCTCGGTTTGAAACGGCTCGCGCGCTGTCAGCCCTGGGGCGGTTGCGGACACGATCCGGTCCCGAAAGAAATTTGCGCTCGAAATGTCAGCAAATCGCTGGTCTGTGAATAGCTGGCGCTCCCAATTTTATGGATCGAACTGCGTGGATTGCCGTTATACTTTGCGTCACCGGATTGGTGGCGTGGGAATGGTGGATCGCCAAACAAGCGCCGCGACCGCATTCTGCGCCATCGGCTTTGGCTCCGACGCCAACGCCTCTCGCGGGGACTAGCGCGTCGCCAGTTCCTTTAGCTTCGTCTTCGCCCGCTCCTGCTCCGACTGCGAGTCCGGCAACGGAAGCAACTCCGGCCTTCGCCGAGAAAAACGAGACTCTCCGAAATGACGACGTCGAACTTCGCCTAACGAATCGCGGCGGCGGTATTCGGGAAGCGGTTTTGCTCAATCACATCGCTCAGGGCAACGACCGTGTCGTCCTCAATTCAAAAGAGCAGTTGCCGATTGGCGCGATCATCGAACAACCGAACGCGCCCAAAATAGAAGAGTTCGCGTTGAACCGGGAAGCGGATGGCGGGATCAAATGTGAGCGCAGCGCCGACAACGTCACCCTTCGAAAGAAGTTTTTCTTTCCGCCGAGCAAGGAGAAGAAAGACAACTTTCTGGCGGAGATGGATGTTGATCTTGTGAACACCGGCGCCGGGCCTTACACAAATCCTGGTTACTTCGTTGCGCTCGGGTCAGCGGCGCCGATGCATCCCCAAGATTATTCGTACTACACCCGCCTCGTTTGGTGCGTCGACGGCAAGGCCAAGGGAGTCGATGTCGGCTGGTTCGGAGGCGGCGGCGGGTTTCTCGGCGTCGGCCAGCGCGCGGCGCAGCCTTTTTACCAACAGGATCTCGCGAATGCCGATTGGGCCGCAGTTAGCGATCAATTTTTCACCACCCTGATTGCGCCATTGACCGCAAAAGCCAACGGTGTTTGGGGCCGGCGATTCGATATTTCCCCGGAACAAAAAACCTACGGACTTTCGGGCGCTTTGCGCATGCCCGGTTTTCAATTGCCGCCCGGCCAAACCTACAGCGCGAAGTTTGAGATTTGGGCCGGACCGAAAATTTATCATCGCCTGGCCCGGCTCGATCACTACGAAGCCGAGATCATGGATTTGGGGATCTTCAAAATTGTCAGCCAGTTTTTGCTCAACTTTCTCAACTGGCTCCACGGTTTCATCGGTTCCTACGGCTGGTCGATTCTCGCGTTGACCGCCATTATCAAGATCGTGCTTTGGCCGTTGCAGGACAAAGCCAACCGCTCGATGCGGCGGATGTCGCTGCTCAATCCAAAAATTCAGGAGCTGCGCGAAAAATACAAAGACGATCCGACCCGGATGAACCAGGAAGTGATGAAGCTCTACAAGGATTACGGGATCAATCCGGTCGGGGGCTGTCTGCCGATGATGATTCAGATTCCGATTTTCTTCGGATTGTTCAAGATGCTGGGGCAGGCGGTGGAACTGCGAAACTCGCCGTTTTTGTGGGTGCACGATTTGTCTCAACCCGACACCGTGGCCTATCTGCCCGGGATCGGGTGGCCCATCAACATCATTCCCCTTTGCATGGCCGCGACCCAGATCTGGCTGATGGCGATGACACCCAAGACCGGCGACGCCACCCAGCGGCGGGTGATGATGTTCACACCGCTGATCTTCTTGTTTATCTGCTACAATTTTGCCGCGGCTTTGGCATTGTATTACACCGCGCAAAACCTTTTCAGCATCTTGCAATTTTATTATAACAAACGACAACCGCTGCCGACGCTCGAAAAGCGTGTGTCGGCCGGAAAACGAAAATGACGCCGAAAGAATTACTCGACACCATTCTGGGCTATCTCGGCTTCGTCGTGCAGATCGAAGAAACGCAGAACGAGGCGGGCAATCTGGTCCTGCAAATTTACACCGAAGAAAGCGATCGCCTGATTGGACGCGATGGCGAAACGCTCGAAGCGCTCCAGTTCTTGCTCAACCGGCTCATGCAAACGAAAGACAAGGACGCGCCGAAAGTTGTCGTCGATTGCGAATTGTATCGCTCGATGCGCGAAGACCGGATCGTGCAGCGCGTGCGCACGTTGGCCGAACGGGTGCGTGCCACCGGCCGATCGCTCCAGCTTGAGCCGATGAATTCCTACGAGCGCCGCATCGTTCACAACGCCTTCAAGGACGATCCCGACATCGCGACCTGGAGTCCTTCCGACTCCGCGCGGATCAAGCAGATCACGCTGCTCAAACGCCAGCCAAAAAAAGAGCCGGCGAACAAGGAGTGATCTTTTGGGTGGATCGCGTTGTTCCAACGCGATGCCAATATTTGGCGCCGAAGGCGCGATTATTTTAACAACGCGTTCGGAGAACGCGTTCCACCTCTAGCCCACGGATCGCGCGGCTTCTTTGGTCGCTCCGGATTTTATTTCCGGTCGCCAGCGAAACTTTTGCAAAAGCGGATTCGCTTTTCCTTCGACCGCGTCCGCGATCAGTTCGCCTAATACCGGCGCGAATTTAAATCCGTGCCCGCAATCTCCCGTTGCAATCGTCAAATTCGGTCGGTCCGGGTCCGGCGCGATCCAGAAATCTCCGTCATTCGTGTCGCAATACATGCAGACGCGCGTGTAAACGATTGGCGCGTCGACCAGCGCGGGGATTGTCGATCTTAGAAATTTGCGCAGATCGTTCTCGTCTTCGCGTGTGACCACGCGTTTGTCAGAATCCGGAGACATCTCACGGCCGGGCCCATGATTCGCAATTTTGACCACGCCCTGATTCAGCGGGAAACCGTAATAGCCGGTTGTTGAAATATCCGCGCCAAAGAATGGAAAACGCTCCGCCAGGAAAAAATTCGGCTGCTTCGGCCGCAAATGAAAAACGGGGTGCGCGGTCGAACGCAGAAATTGTTTCGTGAACGGAAGCAGATGCGGCGTCCACGCGCCCGCCGCCATGACGACCACGTCTCCGCTGATTCGATGGCCATCTTCCAGCACAACGCCTTCAACCCGACCATCGCTCTCATGCAGGCCAGTGAATTTTCCCTGACGCAATTCGATGCCCCGCGACTTGGCGTGTTCGATCAGTGTCGCAACAACGCGCCCGCTTTCGACATAGCCGGCGTCGGGATCGAAGAAGCCGTCCTGAAATCGGTCCGGATCAAACGCCGGAAAACGCTGATGAAATGTGTATGAATCGAATCTTTCGAACCGATGTCCGTGTTTCTCCAAGACCCGGCAGCTTTCGTATTCAAAGTCGCCCGGCTGCATCGGCTTCTGGCAAACAAACAAAACGCCGATTTCGTGATACAGCTCAATCCCGAGCTCGGCGTTCCACTTTTGCCAAAGTTCGATACACCGCTCGGCGAGCGCCGTGTAATCCTCATCCGGCCCGTAAGCCGCGCGGACCGCCTTGCTGATGTCGGTCGAAGCTGCCAACGGATGGGGCAGGGGACCAGGATCGACCAGGACGACTTTATGTCCGCGTTTTCTTAATTCTATCGCGGAAGTAACCCCGTTAATCCCTGCACCGACAACAATTACGGTCACGATCGTCTCAAGTAGCAAACAACTGGCGACAGTGTCGATACCAGTCGCTCTGAAAGCGTTCCGTTGGGTCGTATGTTCTCTTCAACTCCAGGAATTTCGCAAACTGGGGATAGCAACTGAGGACTTGCTCACGTTTCGCGAACCGATGGTAGGTGAGGTAATAACTTCCGCCGCGTGCTATCGCGAGATCGATCAGACCTCGGAAGGAATTAGCCGATTGTTCAATCCCCGCGCTCGTGTGCACTGTGAGCAGATTGAAAATAATACAGGCGTACGGCTGCTTTGCCCAAGCCAGAAAGCTCTCGTCATCCTTTTCGATTAACCGCACCGTGCCGTAGACCACAAGGGTTCGATTCGAGCGCAGCAATTCTGCCGCTTGCGCAAGAAAGTCCGCCAGTCTTGCGCGTGGAACATAAATTTCGGTGATCACCAGGCTGGATTCCTCACCTCCAATTTGCTCCCGCAGCTTCTGCGCGTAGTTCGGTAAATATGCGCTGAGCTGATCCGTGTCCGACCAATACGTCTGGCCGTTTGTGGATAAATAATAATTGGCATAGCGTGCGAAAGCTTTGCTCCGGTCGGTATAAGCCAAGCGCAACAAATCGAGCCAATCGTCATTGCGCAGTTTTTTCTCCGCTGCTATGGGCTCGCTACTGGTAAAGGCTTGATAACAAGAGAAAACACCGGCCTGTAAAAAATCCGGCGACTTTTCATCAATCGAAAATTGAAAGTCGCCGTACAGAAAATTCTCTGCAATACGCTCTTCGAATTTCTTGGTCAACGTTTCCGCCGGAATGATCTCAACCACGCGGCGCAATTTTTGCCGCGGAACGAGCCGAAGCGTTACGCTTCCGATCAATCCGAACAGTCCGTAACCGCCGATTGCGAGTTGAAACAGTTCGCTGTTCTCGTTGCGCGAGCAGCGAATTAACTTTCCCTCGGCGTTGATTAGCGTGAACGCTTCGATGTTCGAAATTAGTGGCTTCATTTTCAGCCCACGCCCATGCACGTTCGAAGACAAGCTTCCGCCGAGTGTGAAGGTGTCGGCACCCGTTTGTTTTTGCGCGATGCCCCATTGCTTTGCGCTGTCATGCTGCGCTTCCAGATAACCGCGAATCAATTCCGGCCATTGGATACCCGCTTCTGCCTCGATTAATCCCCGTTCCTGATCGAACGAAACCACGCGTGCAATCGAACGGGTGTCGATGCAAAGGCTGTCGGTCGCAAACTGTTGGCCGCCCATCGAATGCCGGCAACCAGAGACCGAGATCGACAAAGCCTTTCGCGCGGCCGAACGCACGATTTGCGCGAGCTCGTCGATGCTTCGTGGTTGGAGCAACTCACGAACGCGAGTCCGATTCAGTTGCGAATGAACATCGTTGACCCAGATCTCTTTCTCGCGCTCGGCAAAGAGGTGCGGCGCCAAGGTAGCGAGCGCGGCAGTGCGTATAAAATGCCGTCGGGTTAGCATGTCGGGCTCATTGTTTAAGCTTCCGCCAGGCAAATGACTTCGCCTCTAGCGAGACGTTCATCGCTCAATCTTGTTTCAAGCGCGCGCAAATTTCTGTCATCGAAAAACTGTACGACTCGCCATGGCTTTATAAAATCGACAAGTTCGGTTCGCTTTGCGCCCCAAACGAACGGCTCACCGCGCGCGCGCAGCCACCAATCCACGGCTCTTGTCTGTTGATGGAAACGAATTCGGCCGTCGGCCTCGCTTTCCATAAATGTAAATGCAAACTGACTTCCGGCGCTGCTCAACGTTCTTAATGATGCCATCAATGCAGACACGCTTGAGGCCGGGAGATACATCAACAGGCCTTCGGCTACCCAAAATGTCCGTTGAGTTGAGTCAAAGCCGGTCGCGATCAGCGCGCTTTGATTGAAATCGCCGCGGCTGAAATCATTTGGGAGAAAGTGAATTCCATTGCTATCGAAACTAGCAACCACACGCAATTTGTAGTTCTGTGTTGCGGGATGGTCTATCTCCCAAAATCGCGCTGCGAGAGATTCCTGATGCAATTCAAGACTCAACGCATCGAGTCCGGCCCCCAATATCACGATCTGGTTAGCACCTTTGCCAAGCGCGTCCCGGGCTAGTTTCGCGATACATTTCTTTCGGAGCGCGTAATGCGCCAGAATTCCCGGGGTAGTGCTTCGCTCAACTAATTTCGCCATTGTTCGAAACCAGCGCTGCCTCGCAAGCTTCGAAAACAAACGCGCTGTCCAAGAATGCAACTCGAGCGCGCGCAGGCAGAAGTTTTCCGAGACCGCCGATATCAGATTCGAATACTTGGGATCTTGGCGAAGAAGAACCAAACTGGCGGCAATAAGCAGTGCCGTGCGACTGGGCTGTTCTTTTCTCACCCGCTGAATTCGAAAATAATTTTGCCGCTTCGTTTGGGTTGCGCAGCGTGCGCCACAGCGGCTTTCGCCTCATCGATCGAGTATGCCTTCTCGACTTTCGTTTTTAACAGACCGCGCCTGGCCATCTCGAATAGGGGTTTAAACGCTTCCATTCGCTGCTGCATGGTCGCGTCATCGTACCATTTATTGATCCAGATTCCACGAAACCGCAGGTCTTTGAAAATAAGCAGGCCGGTCGGGATCTTCAATGGCTGCATGCTCATCGCCCCGAAGCTGACCAGCGTTCCTCCAAATGCGAGACAGTTGGCCAGGTGCAAGGCGCTGTCTCCGCCGACCGAATTCAAGCCGAGCCGGATCGGCGCGCCGCTGGTCGCATTTTTCACTTCGTCTCGCAGCTTTTCGTTATCAACCAAAACAACGTCGCCGCCGTCTGCCCGTAATTCATCAATCAGTTCCGCGCGCCGCACCACGTTTACAGTTTTCAATCCGAGCTCGTGTGCGATCTGAATCACGGCCCGACCGGCGGCCGAGTTCGCCGCGTTTTGAATCAACCAATCACCGCGCGCAAGATCGACATAATCATGAAGCAAGCGCCACGCGGTCATCGGATTGATCTTCAACATCGCCGCGTGCACCGGTTCGATTTCGGGCGGGACCGCCACCAGGTCGCTCGCCTTGACCGCGAGCGCTTCGCGCCACGTTCCAGTGTTGTGCGGTAAAATTACGAGCGCGCCCTTGGCAATCGTCGACACATTCGCGCCGATTTCGACAACGATGCCCGCGCCTTCGAAACCAGGCACCGCCGGCACTTCGCGACGACCAGGATATTTTCCTTCGATCGCATTGATGTCGGCTGGATTAATCGGCGCCGCGCGCATCGCGACCACGGCTTCATCTGCGGTAGGCTGCGGCCAGGGCTCTGTTTGAATCTGCAAAACCTCCGCCGGATTTCCGTGCCTTTCGTAAACAATCGCCTTTATAGTTTTGCTCATTCGATGAATTCGGCGTCGCATCCTCAGCTTGCCGCGACCAATCTGCAAACTGGCGCGCGCCTCGCACTGATTGGCTTGGTGGTGAATATCGCCTTCGCCATCATCAAAATCAGTGGCGGCGTTTTCGGGAACGCTTATGCGCTGATTGCGGATGGAATCGAATCGGCGCTCGATGTCGCAGGTTCAATCATCATCTGGGGCGGGTTGCGCTTTGCCGCCCGGCCGCCGGACGAGACCCATCCTTATGGCCACGGTAAAGCCGAACCGCTGACCGCAGTTTTTGTGGCGTGCAGCGTTTTCCTTGCGGCCATTGCGCTTGCAGTGCAGAGCGCGCGCACATTGTTTTTGCCGCATTCCGCGCCGGCCTCGTTCACGTTGTTGATTCTCTTGATGGTTGTCATCGTCAAAGAAACGCTCTTTCGCTACGTGGTCCGTTTCGGTCGCGCGGTCGGAAGTATCGCGGTGGAAGCGGACGCCTGGCGTCACCGCGCTGACGTTTTCAGCTCGATCGCGGCCTTCGTTGGAATTTCAATCGCGCTCATTGGCGGCGAGAAATGGAGAGGCGCAGATAATTGGGCCGCGATTTTCGTTTGCTTGGTGATCGCGAGTGTCGGCGTGCGTCTCCTCCGGCCCGCGCTTTACGATATTCTCGATACCGCGCCGCGCGGTGCAATTGTCGATCGTGTCCGCGAGTCGGCGGCGTCAGTTCCCGGCGTCGTCCGAATCGACAAAAGTTTTATCCGAAAAATGGGTTTAAGTTTCTATGTCGATCTTCACGTCGAAGTCGATGGGAACATTTCGGTGCGGGAAGGCCATCACATCGCCCACGCGGTCAAACGCGCCATTCAAGAGAGCGATGCGCGTATCGCCGACGTGCTCGTTCACATCGAGCCCGCGAAACCATCCTCTTAATAGTTACAGTTCGCGCACGACCGCGACAATCGCGTCCGTCAACCTTGCCCGCGCGCGCGCAATTTGCCGACCAAAACGAAACAGCTGCCAGACGGAACCGGGATCTCTTAATAGATACGTGAGCAGTCCGCGGAAGTTTGTTTGCTGCCGTTCGATGTCGAACAAAACGGATGGCGGGGCTGGGAATGGCTGACTGACGGTGTCGCTGATAATCCGCAGTGAAAGAAGTGGCACGCCATGAATCTTGCAGACGTCAGCGATGGCCCCAGTTTCCATGTCGACCGCGGCCGCGCCGGCTGCTTGCGCAATTTCATTTCGCTCGGCGACCGAGTCGATGATCAACGTTGATGTAAAAAGCTTCACGAGCCGTGGCTCGCGCTCACGCAAAAGTCGCTCGGCATTGGCCAGCAATCCTGGATCGGAAAAGTTCTGGGCCAAAATCAAATCGCCAACGCGCAATTGCTCGCTAACACCGCCGGCAAAGCCGGAGCTGATCACCAGGCTCGGTCGCGCTTTGTGCAGGAGAGTTTCTAGTCGCGCGTTGCAGTTCTTTGCGCCGACGCCGGTGTGCAGAACGGTCACGTTGCGATCGTCGATCTTGCCCGAAACTAAATTATCGTGATGCCGAGCTTCTCGAAGCCGATGGACCAACCCGGAACTCTCCGACGAAAGCGCGAATGTGATCCCGATCATTGCGCGCTGACGATGCGCAATTGGAGAATCGCTTTATCGCCTGCTCTCGGCTCGGCCGGAGCGGCGGGAAGCGTTGCGCCCAGTTTCTTCATCGCCTCGCGAAAGTCATTCAACCGCGCGGTCGGAATTTCGGCGAAAAGCAAAACACCTTGCTGATCGGCGAGGCCTTTTGTTCCCGAGCCGCCGACCCGCTTTGCCGCGGCGACGATCTTGTTGGCGAGCTTGTCCTGTTCTTTAACGGGGGCGGTGAATTTGATTTCTTCAACATCGAGACTTGGGGTCGGGAGCGCCACTGCCGCCGTCCGGGCCAGGCTTTCGGCAAGCTCGGTCCGATTTTGTTCCGTGTTTAGTTGCGTGCGCTCTTTCTTTTTCATGAACGCGATCGCGTAGATTCCAAACACCACGTTGGCGAAAACGAGCACAGAAAACGCGATTGCGACCCTGCGGCCAAGCACAGCGCCGCGTTCTTCGAGTGCTGGCTCCGTCACGCCAACGATCTCGCGCGAGTCGCCGGTATCGGCATGGATTTTACGAGCCACCGTCAGCTCTCGCCTAAGTTGTGGATCGGACATTAGTCGTTCTTCCAATTCCGCGCGCTCGTTAGGCGACAATTTGCCTTCGAGATAATCGAAAAGCTTGTCCGGATTCATTTCGAGGTTGGACAAGCGTGGCGCGGCCCGCGTTCGCCTGCAATCAGGAACTCACCAGGTAGCCATCCGAAGCGCTCCTAAATTGGCCTGATTTGCGCTTTCTCCTCGGTCGGTAGAGGTAATCCGTCGTGGGGGAATATGGTCAGGGGAGTTTTCAGCATGGAAATTGGCGTCGCCGCGCGTTAATCGCGTTGGGGATTCTTGGTGGATTCCTTCTCATCTTCCACCGGCCGTTGTTGCTAGGCCTGGGACATCGCATTGCTCTGCATTATGCGGCGAAGGAAAATCTGAAACTTGAGTTTCGGCTGGAGGGCAGCGTTTTCACAAACCTCATCGTCAGGGACCTGCACGCGGCTTCGACCGGGCCGAGCGATATCGAATCACTCGATGTCGATCTGGCCCGAATCGACTACGGGCTTTTCACATTGCTTCGACACGGAATTTCGACCGCGATCAAGAATGCCGACGTTCATTCGGCGCGAGTCGTGATGAATCCGGAGAAAGCGGCGTTGCGACCCCGCCCGCCGAATCCGAAAAAGAAAATCGACTTGCCCGATATTTTCCCCGCGCGCCTCCACGTTGCCGACGCAACGATCATTGTCCGCAATCGTCCGAACGATTTTATCGCCGAACACGTCGCCCTCGATTTGGATCCGAGTCGTTCCGGCGACATCAAAGTCGAGAAGTTACAGCTCGTCGGCGGCCAGACCTGGCTAAAATTATCTGCGCCCGCGACCTATGCGAACCGCAATCTAGTCGTGCGCGACCTTGTCCTGGCGGACAACGAGCGATTTCGTTCGGTCACTATCGATGCATCGCAAATTGCGGCGCGAAAACTGGCGATCAATTTCGATTATGTCTTCGGTTCGGGAAACATTTCCGGCTCGTCCGTGTTGCACGAGTCGCAAACGTCGCTCGACACCAACGTTCGCATTCACGCCGTGAATGTTCCGATTGATGCGATCAACAAGTTCGTGGCCCTGCCCGAAGGCTGGATGCGCGGTCAAATCGAAAAGTTCGATGTCGATCTTAGCGGTCTGCTCAGCTCGCCCGCGACTTGGAACGGAACTCTTTCGGCTGCACTCACTGATTTTCACCAGGAACAAACGGCGTTCGATCGCGGAATATTTCAAGTCACGGCGAAGAACGGTGTCGCGACTTTGCAATCAGCCGACATCACCAGGGACCAAAATCAATTTCATCTTCGCGGATCGGCCGAACTACCGCGCAACGTCCGAGATTTTGGTCGGGCGCCGACCACGCTGGAACTTGCCGCGACCTTGCCCGATTTGCAGCAGGTGACGGCAGGGATGCCGCAAAAAATTAGCGGCGCGGCGGAAGTCAGCGGCAAGCTCAACATCAAAGACTCGATTGTGAACGGTGATTTCGCCGTCACCGCGCCGACCTTGGGATTTCAAGGTGGTCGCTGCGAGAATTTCAGCGCCGCGATCAAACTCTCGAAGAAAATGCCGCCGGCCGGCTCCGACAAACCCTGGTTTAGCGATCTAAACTCGCAAGCCACCATCGCTCTTTCAAACCTGCGATATCGTGATTACGTCGCGGACTCGCTCGAAGGATCGCTCCACGCGAAAAATGACGTCGTCACGTTCGATCGCCTAATCGTTAAGCGAAAACAAAACGAGTTTACGGTGAGCGGCGATTATCGTTTGCCCAAAGCGCTGCCCGACGCCGCTGATCAACCGGCGAAGATCGACATCTCCTTCAACGCGGCCCAGCTGGTGGATTGCTGGGTGGCGAATTCACCCGACAAAATTTCGGGACCGTTGCAGGCGGTGGGTCAGATCGAATGGAAAAAGGGTATCGCGAACGGCCAGTTGTCGATCTTCGGCGCGAATCTTCGAATGCGAGATCTTGTTTTCATCCAACTGAACTCGCAGGCCATAATCGCGAACAACGTTGTTTATCTAAACGACTTCAGCGCCAACCTGACTGGAAACGATTTCATCAGCGGAAACGCGATTTTCGATCTTGGCGGACGACATCATTACAGCGGCACAATTCGCGCGAACGTTTCGGATTTGTCGAAGTTGCAGCCGTTGCTGCGCACTTTCGGAAATCAAAATGAGCTGGCCGGCTCGCTTGTGGTGGAGTGGGAAGGCGACGGCGAAGCGAACAAGCTGAAAACGGGCAAATTAAGACTGGCTTTGGACAACGGTCGCTACGGCAATGCGCGCTCGTTACAGGCAACCGCCGACGCCACCTATTCGCCGGACGGCCTGGATGTTCCCACAATATTCATGCGGAGCGACAAAATGTATTTTCAAGCAATCGCTCAGGCCAAAGGAGAGAGGCTGGAGATCAGCAAGATCGAGCTCGATCAAGGCCAGGCGAAATATGCCGGCGGTTACATCTCGATTCCGTTCGTCTGGAAAAATCTCGGGACGGACGAGCCGGTGCTTCCGTCCAATGGGAAAGTGACCGCGATATTTCAATCTGAAAATCTGGACATCAAGAAGCTCTTTCAGGATGTCGGCCTCAAACCTGCGGCCTCGGGTCTGTTGAATGTGAAATTAAATGCGAGCGGAACTCTCGCCGACTTGGACGCGCGGCTCGATGTGCAGATGCGCAATCTGCGGAGTGAGGATTATCCGAAGATCGAGCCCGCGAGTTTTGATTTGAGCGCGCAAGCGCAAGGCAATCAGTTGAAGATTGTCGGAAAATTGCAGCAGACGAAGATCCAGCCGCTCGAGCTGACTGCAAATCTTCCATTCGACGTTCCGAAGATCGTAAATGAAGGAAAACTCGCCGACGAAACGCCGGTGACCGGAAAGGCGCGCCTGCCGCGGACCTCCGTCAATTTCATGCGCCAATTTATTCCGGGCGTCGAGGAACTGGACGGCGACGCGGCGCTGGACGTCGATCTTCGCGGCACGATCGCGAAGCCGGTTTTGAGCGGCAGCGCCGACATGACGATCAACGTCGCGCGAATGACCGATCCCACGTTTCCGGCCGTGCAGAATTTCAAGGCGCGGATGAATTTCGCAAACGATGCCGTGACGATTGAGCAATTCGGCGGCGAACTTTCCGGGGGACATTTCAAGGTCACGGGAGGCGTGACATTTCCGAAATTGACGACGCCGAATCTGGATTTTCAATTGAAGGCTGAAAGCGCATTGATCGCGCGCAACGATACGCTGACCGCGCGCGCAGACGCGGACATCAAAATCTCTGGCCCACTGAGCAGCGCCAATGTCACCGGAACGATTGCAACCACGAACAGTCAGTTCCTGAAAAATCTCGATCTCATTCCGATCGGGTTGCCTGGACGTCCCGCGCCGCAACCGCCTTCATCGCGCCCGGATTTTTCGATTCCGCAGCCGCCGTTTCGCGATTGGAAATTCGACGTCGCCATCAAGACCAAAGATCCGTTTCTGATTCGCGGCAATCTCGCCAACGGCGGCGCCGTCAGCGATCTGCATTTGACCGGCACCGGTCTTCATCCCGATTTGCAAGGCTGGATTCGTTTGGACAATATCGATGCGACCCTTCCATTCAGCCGGTTGGAAATTTCATCCGGCTTTCTTTATTTCGATCCGAGCGATCCGTTGAATCCGAAGATCGACATGCACGGCCGTTCCGTGATTCGCGATTACACGATCAACGTTTATATCTATGGAAGGACGCTTGCGCCCGAGGCGATTTTCACGAGCGAGCCGCCGTTGCCCCAGGAGGAAATTATTTCTCTGCTTGCAACCGGCACCACCCGGGAGCAATTAACCGGAAATAACAACGTGCTTGCTGGACGCGCCGCCATGTTGCTCGTGCAGCAGCTCTACCGGAAAGTTTTTAAGAAAGGGCAGGGAACACAGAGTAGTTCCGTTCTCGACCGTTTAGATTTGGATGTGGGCAGTGTCGATCCGCGGACTGGACAACAACAAGCAACCGCGCGCTTCAAGATCAACGAACAGTTTGTCTTGCTTGGCGATCTCGGCGTCGGCGGCGATTACCGCGGTATGGTAAAATATCTGATTCGTTTCAAGTGATGCGCCGCTACCGTTTCTTTTTTCTGTGTAACTTGGCGACTGCGTTCGAGCTGGCGGCGCAGACGGCGGTCGACGTTCCCCGGGCCGAACAAAAGCAAAAGCAGGCTCAGGCCGTTGCCAAGGAGCAGGAAAAACACGCGCAGGCCACCACCACCGTGGAATTCAGCGGGGAGCAGGCATTCAAAGAAAAAGATCTGCGTTCAGCGGTGAAGGAACAGCTCGTCACGATCGACCGTTACGGCCTGACCCCAGCTCGAGCGGACGATCTGGCTTTTTTCGTCGAAGTCTTTTATCGCAAACACGGCTACACCAAAGCGAGCGTTCATTATAAGATCGAGAATCGCGATCGGCTGCGGCTCGAGATCAACGAAGGCGCGCTCATGACCCTCGGCACAATCACGTTCGAGGGAAATTCGGTCGAGCCTACGGACAAGTTGTTCGATTTTGTGGTCGGCCCGACCCGCGAGCGTTATTCAAAACTGCAGCGGCATCTGCCATTCGTCGCATCCGATGTCCAGGAAGGCGTGGAGTTGGTCCATCGCTTGTATGTCGCGGAAGGCTTTCTCGACGCTGCTGTCGATCAACCGCGCTACACGTTTCAGGATGAAGCGAACCGGGTCGACGTGACAATTCCGATCCATGAAGGCCGGCGCTATTCCTTCGGCAATGTTTCGTTTCATGGGCAGACAATTTACGGCGCGGACGCTTTGCGCGGGCAGATCGACGATTTATTGAAACAACCGTTCACCGATGCGCGGGTCGCCGACATCCCGCGTCGCCTTCAAGCATATTTCAAAACGCGTGGTTACTATGAAGTGAAAGTGGAGGCGACGGCTCAGCCGGAGTCCGCAGTAGACGGCCGCATCCCGGTCGACGTCGCGGTTTCACCCGGCCAGCTTTATCACTTTAGCGGCGAGGTTTTTGTCAGCGGCCTGACGCGTTTGCGTCCGAGTTTTGTCCAGAAGCGGTTTAGTTCGCTCGCGGGAAAAACTTACAGCCCGGAAGCTTTGGATGATCGCTTCCGCACGTTGATGAAGACCGGCTTGTTCAATGTCCTCAAGATTGAACCAACGCCGATCGCGGATGAAGATTCGCTTTTGTTAAACATTTCTGCCGAAGAAGCGAAGAGCAAGCAATTCGGTGTCTCGATCGGCTACGGCACGTTCGAAGGCGGAATCATCGGAGCGCAATACCGGGACGGCGATCTGTTTGGTTACGGCCGGCCATTTACCATCTCGGCCGAAGTTTCGCAGCGCAGCTACAAAGGCGAGTTTGTTGTCGAAGATCCGTTTCTTTTCGATACCGATTTCAGTTTCAAAAATCGGGTGTCCGCCTTTACTTTTGACTACGACGGCTACTCCAAGTTTGAGTTGGGCGACCGGGTTGAACTTACCCGCAAAATCACCAAACAATACGAAGCCGGTTTGGTCTTTGCCGCCCGTCACGTCGAAGTGACGCAAACCTCGATTGCCTTGCGCTTTCTCGGTAATACTTCCTATTTCGTGAATTCGCTCGGATTCACTCACACGCTCGATTTGCGCGAAAGTCCGCTGGTCGCGCCGCGCGGTTTGCTGATCAATAATACCGTCGATGTCGCCTCGACCGCGTTCGGCAGCGACATTCAACTCATTCGCGCTACTGGCCGCATCGCCTATTTTTTACCGTTCGGACCAAAGTCGTTGACGCCAGGAGTTGTTGAAGATGAAACCGCGCCGCCATTACGACGCTGGTTCGAGCAATCGTCGCTCGCTTTCGGCGCGCGCGTTGGGGTTATTCATTCGCTGAATCATTCCGGTCCGGATGAGCCGACCACGCTTCCAATCGACGAGCGATTTTTTAACGGCGGCGCCACCAGCGTCCGCAGCTTTGGCGAACGCGATCTCGGCCCGCACGATCCCAAGGGAAATCCGATCGGTGGCGAATTCTACACGATCTTCAATGTTGAGTACACGTTTCCAATTTACGGCGAGCTTCAGGGTGCATTGTTCTTTGATGCCGGAGACTTGCTTCCCACTTCCGAGGAACCGGGCGTGGACGACATGCGCTACGCGCTCGGCGCCGGCTTGCGTTACAAGTTGCCGATCGGCCCGATTCGTCTCGATTATGGATGGAATCCAGATCGCGCGCCGGGTGAAGACTTTGGCGCGTTTCATTTGAGTTTCGGCTTCGCGTTCTGAGGTTGGAGACGCGCGCAGAGCGCCGTTAGGCGCCTTCCTGTTCGCCGACCGGTTCGAAACCGGTGGCCATCAGGTTACCGACACCGTTTGCCACGTTTACTTGTAATGGTTTTTCGTATTGCAGTATCTGCAAAACATCCCGGAAGCGGCTCAGGTGGTAATTTATCGTGTGCACGCCGCCGGACAATGTATTGGCAGGGAGCGTTGCGTCGTCCTTGTGGAAATTAATGTTACCGATAAATGAACCGCCGTTGAAGATTTGGATAAACGCTTCGATAGAAGTGCCGCTCTGATAATGAATCGTGTAAGTTTGAAAAGGGGTTGCCATGGTTTTTGGAGAGTAATTGTTATTTCGTCGCTGAAAAAGACCGAAATGAGTTTTCATCAGGGGATCGATTGCTACGAATGAAAGATCGACAGGATCATCTCGGCGACGTTTGGCCGAAAATTTTCCGCAAACAATTGCACGAACTCGCTGATTGGGTCGCTGATTATCGTGAAAAAATCGGCGAGCGTCCGATTTCTCGAAACGTGCAACCGGGAGAAATTCTTGCGCAGCTGGACCGCGATGCGCCGGAGACCGGTACGTCGTTCGAAAAAATCTTTGCCGATATCGATCGGGTAATTGTTCCCGGTGTCGCCCATTGGGCGCATCCGCAATTCATGAGTTACTTCGGCTGCACCACGACCAATCCCGGCATTCTGGCAGAGATGATCACCGGCGCGCTCAACGTTAACACCATGACATGGCGGACCGCGCCCGCCGGAACCGAATTAGAAACGCTGGTGCTCGATTGGCTGCGCCAATGGCTGCAATTGCCAAAAGAGTTCATGGGCGTGGTCTACGACACGGCCTCAATCTCCACCATGCACGCGCTGGCCACCGCGCGGGAACAGCTCGCGCCGAACACGCGCAAGCTCGGATTGAGTGGTCGCGACCTGCCGCGATTTCGAATTTATACTTCCGATCAGGCGCACAGCTCGATTGAAAAAGGCGCGATCGCCATCGGGATTGGTGAAGACAATGTGCAACGCGTCCCGACCGATGCCGAATTTCGTCTCGATGTGGCCGCGTTGCGGGCAATGGTCGAGCGGGACATCGCCGAGAAATTTAAGCCGCTGGCCGTGGTCGCAACTGTGGGCACAACATCGACCGCCAGCGTCGATCCTGTTCTCGAGATCGCGAAAATTTGCCGCGAACACAAAATGTGGTTGCACATCGATGGCGCCTACGGCGCGGGACTCGCGCTCTTGCCCGAATGCAAATCGGTCACAGCCGGGTGGAACGAAGCTGATTCAATTGTCGTCAACCCGCACAAGATGCTCTTCGTTCCGTTTGATTTCAGCGCGCTTTACATGCGCGACATTGGGCGGTTGCGTCGCCTCTTCGCTCTCGTCCCGGAATATTTGCATCTGCGCGCTCCGGATAATACGGAAATTAACTACATGGACTACGGCGTCCAACTCGGCCGCCGTTTCCGCGCGCTCAAAGCCTGGGTCGTCTGGCGCGCGTTTGGTCGCGAAGGAATTGCCGCGCGCATCCGCGATCATCTTCGTCTCGCCAAACTTTTCGCGGAGTGGGTCCGGAACGACAAACGTTTTGAATTGGCCGCGCCAGTCAGTATGGGCGTGGTCTGTTTCCGATTGGTTACCGGCGATCCCGACCCGCCTTCGCCAACCGCCAGTCCGGCTCGGACCTCCGGCGCGGCAAGCAGGATCGACAACCTGAATACGACCATAGTCGAGCGGATCAATGCGTCCGGAAGCAGTTACATCACGCAAACAAGATTGCGCGGACGCACCGTCATGCGAATTGGTCTGGGTAACGTGCTCACGACCGAGCAGCATCTTCGCAACGTCTGGGAGCTGATACAGAAAACGGCGGAATCGTTGTAGAAAAAACAGTTGGCGGAATTTCGTCCGCTCGTAAATTGCCCGCCCATCCCATGCTCAGAGTCCTCCGCAAACATCGCAACTGGCTCATGATCGTAATCGCGATCCTGGCACTGCCGTTTTGCATTTACTTCGTCAAAAGCGACGTGAGCAGAATTCAGGCCGACGAATTCGTAAAAATGTACGGCCGGAAAGTCACGATGACCGAGGCCCACCGCTACGCGCGTTTATTTCAGCTCTCGCAGTTACTCGGGACCGATCTGCCAGACGGCCTGGTGCCCGGAAGCGGGACCGACGATCAGAAAGTCGGGACGTTCATCATTAATTTAATTCTGTTGCGCCACGAGGCGGAACGGCTGGGAATTGAGCCCGCGGATTCGGAGATCGTTGAGGCAGTGCGAAATTTCCCGGGACTTCAGGGCGCGTCCGGTTTTGACACCGCAAAGTACGATCAAGTTGAGAAAGCGGTTCTTCCCTCGTTGGGATTTACCGATGAGCAGCTGCGCGAGCTCGCGCGTGACGAGCTTTGCCTGAAGAAGATCAAGCAGGTCGTCGCGTCCGGAGTGTCGCTTCCAGAAAGCGAAAGCAAATCGAATTACGAACAAATGTACGGCAAAAATTTTGTCAGCGTTGTGCGCGTCCATTCGGGTGACTTCCTCAAAGAGATCAAAGTGAGCGACGACGACATCCAAAAATATTACGAGGCGCACAAAACCGAACTGAGAACCGAAGAGAAACGAAAAGTGGAGTTTGTCCGGTTGGCGTTGAGCGAGGAGCAGAAAAAATTGAAGGACAAGGAGCGGATCGACGCGCTCCAGAAGCTGGCCGATCGCGCGAATGATTTCTCGCAGGCTCTGCTCGAGAAAGGCGCGGATTTTCACCAGGTTGCGGCCAAATTGCAGTTGCCGGTCGAGGCCACGGGTGAATTCACTCCATCCACACCCGATCCGAAACTGAAAGCCGATCCGCAGTTCAATAAGGTTGCGTTCACATTGACGCCTCAAGAGCCGAACAGCGATCCACTTCAGTCCGTCGACGGTTTCGCCATTTTACATCTCACCGGAATCGTCGAAGCGCGGCCGCTGGCGTTGGAAGAGGCGAAGCAGAAGATTGTCGATCAAATCAAAAACGAGCGCGGGCGCGAAATGGCGACGGCCAAGGGGCGCAAAGCTGCCGAGACGTTGCAGACCGTAACGAAGGCGGGTCAGCCTCTTCAATCTGCTTTGCAACAGGCCGGCGGTTTGAAACCGGAAAAGCTCGAGCCGTTTGCCGCAGCCGACGAAGCTGACGCGAAAAATCCACCGGAGAAGCCGAAGAATGACCCGACCGACATGATGATAATCAAGAATGTCTCCGCTCAACTTCAGCCCGGCGAGGTAAGCGACTTTGTTCCCTGGGTTGATGGCGGACTGATTGTCCTGATGGAAAAACGCGAGCCGCCCGATCCCGCGAAATATCAGCAGACCAAGGCGACGTTCGAGGAACGTTATCTTAAGAACGCGCGCGAATACGTTTTCATGGAATGGTTGCGGGATCGCCAGCGCGACGCCGGCTTGCAGGCCCCCGCCAAAGGGTAATATGTGGTGGCCCCGAATGCTTTCGGGGCGACGTTCCCGCTGATGGAACAAACTCGCGACGAAATTTTCGACGACGCGAACGGCGACCTTGCGATTGGTGAACTGGAAAGCGCGGTCGGGAAATATCAGCGCTCTGTCGATCTCGATCCAAACTTCTTCGATGGCTGGCACGCGCTCGGAATGGCCTTGATGAAAATCGGCCGCTTCAACGAAGCGATCGAAGCCGGCAAAAAAGCAGTCGCGCTAAAACCCAACGACCAGATCGGCTGGACCAGTCTATCGTTGTTTTACAATCGCGCCGGCAACATCAAGGAAGCCGAAGCCGCCGGCGCCAAAGCCAAAGTCATTTCCTGGGGCGGCAAAATCGCCCCCAACTCCTGACTCCTAGCTCCCAGCTCCCAGCTCCCAGCTCCTAGCTCCTAGCTCCTAGCTCCTAGCTTGGAGCTTCACCAGATGTTCACCCGTTTGTCGGCGGCGCGGACCATCGGTGAACCGTCGGGAATGTTAAACGCTTTTTGAAATTCCGGCAGGTCGGAGAGCGTCCCGTTCACCCGAAAATGGGCCGGTGAATGCGCGTCCGTGTTCAGCCGCAGTTTCTGATCTTCATCGCGGATCTTCGTTTTCCAGATCGTCGCGAACGAGAGAAAGAAACGCTGCTCCGGCGTTAAGCCGTCGATTTTTTTGTCGCGCTCCTCCGGATGTTTATCGAGCGCTTTTTGCAGCGCCGCGTAAGCGATCTTCACCCCGCCGATATCGGCGATATTCTCGCCTTGAGTGAGCTCACCGTTCACATGCAATCCCGGCAGCGCCTCGTACTCATTATATTGATCGACCACTGCTTTGCGCCGCTGCTCGTAAGCCGCGGCGGATTCTTTAGACCACCAGTCGGTTAAATTTCCCACCTTATCGTATTGCCGTCCCTGATCGTCGAAGCCGTGGGTCATTTCATGCCCGATCGCACACCCGATGGCGCCATAATTGACCGCATCGTCGGCGTTCGCGTAAAAGAATGGTGGCTGCAAAATTCCGGCCGGGAAAACAATCTCGTTCATCTTCGGGCTGTAATAGGCGTTCACTGTCGGCGGGGTGATGCCCCACTCGGTGCGGTCGACCGGTTTGCCGATCTTGTTCAGTTGCCTTTTCGATTCAAAATTTTCTGCGCGCAGCTCATTCAAAACGAACGGGCCACGATCGATCCGCAGCGTCGAATAATCGCGCCATTTGTCCGGGTAACCGATCTTCACCTGAATGGCCGACAGTTTTTCTAGCGCCGCTTTCTTGGTCGGCTCATCCATCCATTCGAGTGTCTTGATTCGATCGGCCAGCGCTTCCTTCAAATTGTTGATTAGTTCCAACGCGCGGGCCTTCGCTTCGGGGGGGAAATATTCGGCCGCGTAAAGTTTGCCGAGTGCTTCGCCGATTTCGCCGTCTTCCGAAAGAACCACCCGTTTCCAGCGCGGCTTGATCTGCTTGGTGCCGCGCAAGGTCGTTTCCTTGAAATTGAAATCTTCGTTTACAAAATCGCTCGAGAGCGCGGAGGCGGCGCCGTTGATCAGGTGCCAGCGCAGATAAGTTTTCCAATCGTCCATCGATGTCGATGTAAACGTCGCATTCACCGCTTTGAAGAAATCAGGCTGGTGCACATCAATGTCTCCCGGCGCGGTCAGAGCGATTTCCTTGAAGTAATCGGCCCAGTTCCAATCAGGCGTCAGCTTTTGCAGCTCGGCCTGGGTCATCTTGTTGTAATTCTTTTGCGGGTCGCGCAGCTCCACTCGCGTGCGCGAGGCCTGCGCCAGCGAAGTTTCGAGCGCGAGAATCTTTTTCGCATCGGCGCCGGCCTTCTCTGCGGACTCGCCCAGCAACATCAACATCTTGGTCACGTGCGCGACATAGGCGTCGCGTATTTTTTTCGAAGCGTCGTCATCCTTCGTATAATAATCGCGGTCCGGCATCCCGAGTCCGCCTTGCCCTGCTTGCGCGATCTCGCGGGTGCTCTCTTTGTCGTCCTGGCCCGACCCGAAATTGAAGAACGCGTTTACTCCGATCGTATGCAGATGCGCGATTTCTTTCAGGACATCTGGTCGATCTTTCATCTTCTCTATCTTGCCCAGCTCGTCCTGCAATGGTTTGGTCCGCATCGCTTCGATCGTTCTCTCATCCATCCCGCTCGCGTAATAATCGCCGACCTTTTGCGTGTCAGCGTCGCTGCTCTTTGCTTTCGACGCTTTTTCCGCGATCGCATGGAGCGCGTCATTGTTGCGCTCGATCACCTCATTGAAACTGCCCCAGCGGGCGAGTTCCGGCGGAATTTCAGTGCGCTTGATCCAGCCGCCGGTGGCGTAGAAGAAAAAATCGTCCGCCGGTTTGACCGAAGGATCCATGTTTGCGGGATCGATCGGTTTCTCGTTCTCGGTCGCCGGTTTTGTGCTGGCCCCTTCGCTCTTGGCCCCACTTTGAATTGACGGCGGACTCGTTTCCGGTTTTTTCGCGGCTGCCGGCGTTTTCTCCGGCTCCGTTTGCGCCTGCAACGCAAAGGCGACCGACAAACTCAGGAACAAAACGAAAAGCGATTTTTTCATCCAACAACTGTAGAGGCGGCCGTGTCGGCCGCAATTCGATTAATCTTTCACCACGAAGCACACGAAGCTCACGAAGTTTTTCTGTGGCGGCAGGCGCCTTCGCCTGCTCCCAACTCCATGCTCCTTGCTATTAATGTTGACCCTCCAATTCGTCGCCCTAGTCTCGGATCAACCGAAAGGACTTATGAAAAAATTCACTAGCTACTCACTCATTGCCTTCCTCGCCCTCGCCGTCGCTGCATTCGCCGCGCCGGACAAGGCCGCGATCGAGGCAAAAGAAAAAGCCGCCTGGCAGGCATTCAAAGACAAGAAAGCCGACGACTTCAAAAAATTGGTCGATAAGGACTTCAAAGGAGTTTACGCGGAAGGCGTCTCCGACATGGATAAGGAATTGTCCGACATGAAAAAGTGGGACATGAAATCTTTCGCCATCAGTAATTTCACTGCCTTCTCTGACGAAAAAGACGTGATGGTCACGACTTACGTTGTGAAAATTGAGGGCACGATGGACGGCAAGGATGCTTCCGGCACCTACAACGCCGGCTCGGTCTGGAAAGAAGAAAACGGCGCATGGATGGCCATTTTCCACACCAACGTAAAAGCGGAAAAGTAGCCCGCGTCGCGGGCTGAGAGCTCGGAGCGCCGAGCTGGCAGGTGGGAGCTGGGAGCGAGCAGATCGGAGCCGACGGCTGATTTGTGACCGCTGACTTCTGACGTCTGGTCACTTGTCACTTGTCACATGTCACTATAGCGTAGCGGCGTAGTGCGGGGGAGCCGAATGGCTGAGACGTCGTAGACGAACCCCTTGAACCTGATGCGGGTAATGCCGCCGAAGGGAGCGAGGTTTTCAGCCATGCGTTTTTTCCGCGCATGGCTATTTTTTTAGACAGGATTAACAGAATGGACAAAATCGTTTCAGAAAAATCCAACGGCGACTCCGATTCTGAAAATTCTGTTCAAAAATCTAATTCGGACAGAATAAACAAAATGGGCAAAATGGGTTCTGAATCCGGTACCCCAGATTCTGTCGATTCTGTTCATTCTGTCGGAGAATCTCTTCCGAATTCGAAAAAGATTTTCGTAGCCGGCAAAACTTATCCCGACATCCGCGTTCCGTTCCGCGAGATCTCGCTCGCGCCGACGAAAACGATGAGCGGCGAGATAGAAGTGAACGAACCGGTGCGCGTCTACGACACGAGCGGCCCCTGGGGCGACGAAACATTTCACGGAAATGTTGAGAACGGGCTGTCGCCTCTTCGCGCCGATTGGATCCGAGGGAGAGATGATGTCGAGGAGATTGCCGGTCGCGCTGTTCGGCCGCAGGACGACGGCTATCTGTCTGAAAGGCACGCGAGCGCGAACGGCAACGGCGCGAAATTAAGAAGTAAGAATTATGAAGTAAGAAGGACAGCTTTGCGGGCGAAGCCCGGCAAATGCGTGACGCAACTGTACTACGCGCGACAAGGCGTGATTACGCCGGAAATGGAATTCATCGCGATCCGTGAGAACCTTGGGATCGCAAGGCGGAAGGATGAATTAAGAATTAAGAAGGATGGAAACGGGAACGCCGAGTTTCATAATTCTTCCTTCTTACCTCATACTTTTGCTCGTAGTCACCTCGCGCATCAACATGCTGGCAATTCGTTTGGTGCGGAAATCCCGGAAGAAATAACCGCAGAGTTTGTTCGGAGTGAAATTGCGCGAGGGCGAGCAATAGTTCCGGCGAACATCAATCACCCGGAATCCGAGCCGATGATCATCGGCCGCAATTTCCTGGTCAAGATCAACGCCAACATCGGCAACAGCGCCGTGGCGTCGTCGATCGAGGAAGAAGTCGAGAAGATGCGCTGGGCGACGAAATGGGGCGCCGACACCGTGATGGATCTTTCCACCGGCAAAAACATTCACGCTACCCGCGAATGGATCATTCGCAATTCACCGGTGCCGATCGGCACCGTGCCGATTTATCAGGCGCTCGAAAAAGTCGGCGGCCGCGCGGAAGAACTGACTTGGGAAATTTATCGCGACACCCTCATCGAGCAGGCGGAGCAGGGGGTCGATTACTTCACCGTCCACGCCGGGGTCCTATTAAGATACATCCCGATGACGGCGCGGCGCGCCACCGGCATCGTCTCGCGCGGCGGCTCGATCATGGCGAAATGGTGCCTCGCGCATCATCAGGAAAGTTTTCTCTACACCCGTTGGGACGAGATCTGCGAAATCATGGCCGCATACGACGTCAGCTTTTCCATCGGCGATGGTTTGCGGCCGGGTTCAATCGCGGACGCGAACGACGAAGCGCAGTTCGCCGAGCTTTACACGCAAGGCGAGCTGACCCAGCGCGCCTGGAAACAGCACGTCCAAGTGATGAACGAAGGCCCGGGCCACGTCCCCATGCACATGATCAAAGAGAATATGGAGAAACAACTCGAGTGGTGCGGCGAAGCGCCCTTCTACACCCTCGGCCCGCTCACCACCGACATCGCGCCCGGTTACGATCACATCACGAGCGCGATCGGCGCGGCCATGATCGGTTGGTACGGCTGCGCCATGCTTTGCTACGTCACACCGAAAGAACATCTCGGTTTGCCGAACAAGAAAGACGTGAAAGACGGCGTCATCGCCTACAAGATCGCGGCGCACGCCGCCGATTTAGCCAAAGGCCATCCCGGCGCGCAGTACCGCGACAACGCGATCTCCAAAGCTCGTTTCGAATTTCGCTGGGAAGATCAGTTCAATCTCTCGTTAGACCCGGAGACCGCTCGCGAGTTCCACGACGAGACTTTGCCGCAAGAAGGCGCTAAGACCGCGCACTTCTGTTCCATGTGCGGTCCACACTTCTGTTCCATGAAAATCACGGAAGACGTACGCAAGTATGCCGCGGAACAGGGGATCGCAGAAGAAGCAGTGATCGAAAAGGGATTGCAACAGAAGGCAACGGAGTTCAACGAAGCCGGAGCGGAAATCTACGCGAAGACGTAATTCTGTCGCCGCATCGCTCTGTCGAGGCGTTTTTTGGTGTAGTGGCGGCCGTGTCGGCCGCAAATTCCGGGGAGCGTACGCGTCCCCTTCGTGTCCTTCGTGGTTAAAAGCGCCCGTCCGGCTCGGACTTTTCCGGTATCCGGTTTCCGATATCGGGCAGTGTCCTAATTTCCGAACGTGGCGAAGCGAACGCTACCGTCGGTCAGGAAAGCGAAGCTCCATCCCTGCTGCCGCGCGATGTCTGCAATGCGTTTGAGTTGGCGGGTGAACGTGAGCTCGTGCGGACACAGAACTCGTAATTCCTCGCAAGTGGCGAAACCTTCGCCGTCAACCTGCACATTGCGCCTGATCTGACTAATCTGGGCTTTGACTGACGGTCGCGCAGGCACACTCTAAGTAGCAGCATGTTCAGGGCCTCTGAGCGTTTTAATCAGGCGGGTAATGTCTTAATTTTGAAACGAAAAAAGGCTCGGAAGTTTACGCGAAGGCGTAGTAAAACTGTTTGGTGCGAACAGTTCCCCTCATTGCAGTATTTGAACTGCTATGTCGGCTTGCATTCGCCGAGGACGTACACGTGGAAGCTGGCAAAAGCATGCCGGCAATCAAACTGCAGAACGCGGGCGTTGATTATTTGCACAACGGCGATTACGCGAATGCCCGGAAAAACCTGGACGAAGCGATTCGGCTAGATCCCACGATGTGGCCAGCCTATCTCAATCGCGCCATCTTAAATAGGCGAGAGCACAAGCTAAAGGAAGCGATGCAAGATGCTACAGTGGCTCTGCGCGCCAGGAGTTCGTTTACCCAATCCGCGATTTTGCGTGCGGGGATAAACAGTAAACTGGGAAACTATGACGCTGCTTTGCATGAATTGGAGCAAGTTGCCAGCCTTGGCTCACGTGGAAATGCGTACCCGCAGGCGTTGAATGGACTGGCGTGGTTTCATGCAACATGTGCCGAACCGAGCTACAGAAATGGTCGACTCGCAGTTACGGAAGCGACGCGCGCTTGTAGCCTGACCAACTATCAAAGCCCCGGAATCATTGATACGCTGGCAGCTGCCTATGCTGAAGCGGGGGACTTTGAGAGTGCAACCCGTTTTGAACAAAAAGCACTGTCCATTCGCGAGACTCCTTTAAATATGAGAGATTTTCAGAAGCACCTCGCGTCTTTTAGACAGCATCGGCCATGGCGAGATACGGCAACAAACTGAAAAAATGATTCAGCGTTCTTGCTCGTCACTCGTCACAGGTCACCGGTCACTTCTTTGGAGTGCGAGCGGTCGGTAGATGAAATTAAAGGCCACCCGAAGTGCGACTGCGCGGGCAGACGAAGCTCGTCAAATGAATTCAACCTGCTTGGTCGTCACTCGCTTGCCAAACCGTCTTGTCACGTCGTAGCTAAGCGAAGGTGCCAGTCCGGCTCGGACTCACTTCTTCGAAATGAATATCGCGACGCTCCATATCGGTATGAAGGTGCGCCATCCGCAACACGGCGTCGGGGTGGTGAGATCGTTGACGGAGCAAACCGCTGAGATCGCGTTTGACGATGCTCCGCGGACAATTGCGCCGGCCTCCAGTGATCTCCAACCTGCTGAAGCGACCGCTACTTTAAGCGAGTTACAGATGCCGCTTGCGAATCTGATCCGTGAGACTGCGCAGGCCGTCGTCGAAGCGCTTGGGCTGGAACAAAAGGACGTGATCGTGGAAGGGCTGGCGAATCGATGGCAGCGCGGGACGCTGGTCATGCAATCGGCCGACAGCTCGCTTCAGCCAAAAGAAGTGCCCCTCGAAACATTCTTCCACAAAATCGTCATGATCCGGAATAATCTGCGAGTTCTCGAGCAAAAGGTGAACGCGAGCGACAAACTGAGCGACGCCGACAAGTTCGATCTGCAACAGTATATTACGCGCTGTTACGGCTCGCTCACCACGTTCAACATCCTATTCAAAAACAAGGACGACCAGTTCCGAACTGGCGGCTAGAACGATTCGCCATGCGTCACACCACTCGCTTGCCAAGCCGTAGCCCAGCGTAGGCTGGTCACTCTTTTTTAAGCTGGAATGGAACAAAAATCCGCGAGTTCGCCGAAGGGGCGCCGAGATTTATTCCAAGACTTGATCTGAAACGACAAGGCGCAATAGTCTGATTATCGCAAACCTCCCATGGACGAATTTGATCAAGGTCAACGTGCCAACCGTATTCACGAGAATAATACATTCAGCTGACGAAAGGAAAAGGCTATGGCGGCAAAAGATGAGATAAAACGAGTTATCACCGAAGGGGCGCAACGCGGCGGCTATCGACTGCCGGACGAATTTGCGGAAGCGATTGCGAAGCAACTTGAAGTCGAGGTGCCTGCGAGAGGAATGCGCCGCGCAGCTCTTGAGAGAATTACTAAGAACGTCGTCGGTGACCCGCGTGTAGTCGAAGCAGTAGATTTCTCAGATCTCGATTCCGTGCTGGATGAATTAAAGCCGAAAAAGTAATGGCGTTGATCACTTACTCTCTTACATGAGGAAAAAGAAAAAGTCGGGTCCGCGAAAGAAAAAGGCACCCTCGAAGAAGAAAAAAGTCGTTCACACGATTAAGCGTGTAATCCGCCGCGGTGCCGAGCGCGCAGGCCATCCACTACAGAACGAAACATGCTCAGAGATCGCAAAGCGACTAGTGAGGAAGCGCCCATCACGGCGTAACCTTCCGAAAGAGCTCAGCGAGATAACTATTGCCTTGGGCGGTCATCCAAGCATCGCCAAATCTTTCGATTTCGCGGGTTTGGATGTTCTATTGGAGCCAATACGGCAGCAAGCAGTCGACTTTTCGGATTTGGATCAAGAGCTTGATCGTACAAGAAGGCCTAGAAGTGAATGACGCTAGCAGCGACGACGCTGAAGTAGAGCGGTGCAAAGCAGAGGCTCATGCCGCTCTAAAAGCGCTCGTCAACATTCTTCAAACCGCAGCAGGGATAGACGAAAAACGCGAAAAACTCAAAGACGCATACACTCGGGAAGTTCGATGCGGCGACTGTATAGGCAGAAGAAGCGTCGAAGCGTTTGATCAAAATGCTCGCAGCGCGAGAACGGTCAACATGGCTGATACATCACTGAATTTTTTGGTTCACCTGGTCAAGTTCTTCACGGTTGTGCGGGCAAGGCAAGCCGAGTTGGGCTTCGGCGCCCAAGCGTTCGCGCCAAGTCCTGCGTCGTTTTCCAACATGCAGCGTCTCGTCGCTCTTTACTATAAAGATAGAGTTGAAGAACTAAAAAAGAGCTTCCATGATCTTAATCTTCCCAGTAATGGCTTTGATAGGCCGTTCCCTATGCCCCCAGAAAGCACACCCTCTGTTCCAAAATGGTTTCCGATCGCGGGAGTTATCTTTGGCGCGCTAACACTGTTGTTTTTCATGGCGCTAGTAGGAGCAAGCCTGTTCGGCTATCAAGTCCCGCCTGATTCTCGCTTTCTCGTAGTGGTGGTGCTGGCTTTCGGAGCCGCTCTTAGTGTTAGTTTTCTTGGGGGCAATGCGGCGGCTGAAGGCAAGATACCGATTCCGTTTTTTAAGGATCACCCGATTGCGTTCAGTGCGACCGGCGGCGTTGCAATCCTCATTATCGTTCTTCTGATTGGATATTGGACCTATGTTCGACCAGGCGGGTCGAAAGCTATTACATCGCTTGGTAGTGTCGATCTCAAGGAATCCACCAATTGGGACTATGATTCTGTGCTCGTACCCGCAAACACTGTCATACAAACAAACGGCAATGATCTTTTCATGCACGCAAAAGGAGACCTAACGATCGAGGACGACGCTATCGTGCGTGCGTTCGATTACGAAGCGATCAATGAAAATCAAGCGTTGCCAGTGAGCGTGGCACCTGGCCGCGACGGATTAGGTTACACGGGAAGTGCGTCGGGCACAGGCGCCGAAGGAAGAGATGGCAAAAATGGCGAGGTAGGGCACGACGGTGCGAATGGGTTACCGGGAAAATCTGCAGGCAAAATCAAAATTGTCGTTGACGGAAAAGCGCGTGGGAAATTGCGCGTGTTAAATCGCGGTACTGATGGTCAACACGGAGCGGACGGCGGTGCGGGCGGGAAAGGTGGCAATGGAGAAGGCGGCGGCCCAGGCTCGGGTTCCAGCCTTTCTTACCCAGGTGGCCGGCACATGGGCTCTGGTGGAAAAGGGGGCGATGGTGCAAAAGGAGGCAATGCGGGCCGGGGGGGAGATGCGGGGTCCGGCGGTTCCGTGACAATCAGTGTGGCACACAACGATCGATTTATTCTCAAGGAGCTTGACGTGAGCGGAGGCAAAGCTGGTCCCAATGGCAGCCCAGGTCCCGGTGGCTCTCCAGGCCGAGCAGGCGGCGGCCATGGAAACAGAGGTGCTGGGAATTCCGGAGATGCCGGTTCTTTGGCGAACAGCTCGGCGAAAGATGGCAAACCGGGAAAGGTAGAACTACACGGCGTCGATTCTCCCAAATGATTTGGACAGCATCACGCGCCGCGCGCGATGCCGCGGCAACGCCATTAGCAAAGCCAGGTTCGAGTTTAGGTGGGAAGACCAGTTCCGAACTAGCACCTAGAACGAACTCGTCACGTCCGCGCCGAAAATCAGAAACTTTGATTGTGCGCTAATAGCGCATCGTCATCGGCCCGCGGCCTTTTCGCAACGCTCGAGCAGCCGCGGCGATTTCATTCGATCCGCCCAGGCCGCGAATAACGGCGTCGGACCGCGCCAGCGTAGCGTCTCGACCTTCTTAAAGAGCGGCGCATCGGTGCGCAGCGTCGCGAGTTTCTTGAAGAGCAACGCGAGATCGCGCTGGTTGCCGAGAATGTTTGATGGGAAGTTTTCAATCTCGCCGTGGCGATTCAAAAGCTGGGCGGCGGTCCGGGCACCAATTCCATTGATTTTCGTTACGCTTTCATAGTTTTTCTCTTCCCGCTTTGCTTCGCCGCTACACTTATTTTTCTGATCTGGGGATATACAGATGGATTCGTCAAAACTGTGGATCAACTCAAGTTAGGAATCGGATTCGCCGAATCCGCCTTTGGTGTTATCTCGGACTCTTAACGCGGGACATGTTTCCTGATCCATCATCTGCCACGACGCAAGGAGCGTGAGTGGAAAAACCTAAGAGGGGTCCAGATCGGGGTCAGATCTCAATATTTAACATTTCAGGAGTGACCGGTGACCCGCGACGGCGGGCAGGCTAAGTGACGAGCGAGCGGAAAATAGAAGAGCTAGTGCTGGCCGGATACCTGGCCGATTCTAGATGAATGGAACCACGGTTAGTGCCAGCTCCGGCGAAGGCCGATCAAACCGATGAGGAAATTCTGCGGCGGGCGATCAGTTTTTGTGAGGCGATGCAGCGGCGCCGAACAATTCGCGATTATTCGGATCGGCCGGTGGCGCGCGAGGTGATCGAATACTGCCTGCGGGCGGCGGGCACGGCGCCGAGCGGCGCGAATTTGCAGCCGTGGCATTTCGTGGCGATCAGCGATCCGGCGGTGAAGCGCGAGATTCGGGTCGCGGCCGAAGCGGAGGAGAAAGAGTTTTACGAGCACCGCGCGCCAAAGGCGTGGCTGGAAGCGCTCGCTCCAATTGGGACCGATTCGCGAAAACCGTTTCTGGAAATTGCGCCATGGCTGATCGCGGTGTTCGCACAACCATTCCGAATTTTGCCCGACGGAACCCGCTCGCCGACATATTACGCGATTGAGTCTGTCGGAATCGCAACGGGCATACTGGTGACGGCGGTCCACTCGTGCGGTTTGGTCGCATTAACGCATACCCCGAGTCCGATGGGATTCCTGAATCGAATTCTCGGACGGCCGTCGCGCGAGAAACCATTTGTGCTTTTGGTGGTTGGTCATCTTGCCGAAGACGCGCAGGTGCCCGATATCGGACGCAAAACGCTGGATGGGATTAGCACATTTAAGAAGTGATAAGTGACCAGCCTTCGCCAAGGCTACGGCCTGGCGGGCATGTGACGAGACAAAGGCGCGGAGCTTGGAGCTGGGAGTTCGGAGTTAGAAGCGGACAATTATCAGAAGTGCGAGTGACAAGATCGAGAGGACAGAAATCAGAGCTTCGGTTCGGTGCGTGCCGAGTTACGCGAAATCAGAGGTCAGAAATCAGAAGTCAGGCGGCCGAAATCCATTGGGGGATGAGGGCGCGAACGTCGTCAATTGATTTGGCTTCGTGTGGATGAGCGTCGGCGTAAGCAATCGCTTCCTTCAACGAAGCGAGCAATGTCGGGTCGTCGTCATCGTCAGCAAGGCGGGAATCGACTCCGAGTTTCACGACGCGCAATTCCTGAGGTGTCAGTTTATCCATCGCTGTGAGGAGTTCCTGCACCGTGCTCATAATCGAAAGAGTACAAAATAACGAATCCGAAGCAAGATATCGACCTGCCATTTGCACTATGCGTCGTGCAGAATTTCTACGACTTTCTCAATTGTGTTCCAGTTGCGCGAAGTGGCGGCGCCGGCTTGTGGGAGATTTCTTTTTGTTATCACGCGGTGAGTTTGACTCGTGATTTGCTTGTTGTGCTTGAACCAAGTTGATAAGAAAGCGTGATGGAACGTCGACATATCAAATGGCTGCCGATCGCCGCTGCGGCTTTATTTTTCGCCTATCAATATTTTACCTCGGAAAGATTCGTGAACCCGGAGACGGGCCGGGCCAGTCATGTCGGCATGTCGACCGAACAGGAAGCGGCCCTGGGCTTGCAAACGTATCAGCAGGTCATCGCGCAATCGCAAACGATCAATTCCGGTTCGGAGTTTGAAATGGTGAAAGAGGTCGCGAGTCGTCTCGGCGCGGCGACCGGAAAATCCGGGCAGGGATTCGACTGGAAGGTCTCCCTCATTCGTGACGGCAAGGTGAACGCGTTCTGTTTGCCCGGCGGCAAGATTGTCGTCTACACCGGAATCATTCCTGTGGCGCAGAACAAAGCCGCGCTCGCGACCGTGCTCGGCCATGAGATGGCGCATGCGACCTCACGTCATGGCGCGCAACGCGTATTGCAACAAAACCTGACCCAGACTGCGATGACCGGAATCGCGGTTTCATTGTCGGACATGGATTACGACAAGCAACGCGCGGTCATGGGCGCACTCGGGGCCGGGGCGAAGTTTGGCGTGCTCATGCCGTTCGGCCGCAAACATGAATCCGAGGCGGATGAGATCGGTATCATGTACATGGCGCGCGCTGGATACGATCCGCAGGAAAGCATTCGGTTCTGGAAGCGAATGGAAGACGCGGGCGGCGCGCAAGCGCCCGAGTTTTTATCGACGCATCCGTCACACGGGACCCGTATCGCGCAGCTCGAGGCGTTAATGCCAAAGGCGATGGAAGAATACAATCGCGCAAGGCAATCCCCGTGAGCGTTCAGAAGTCAGAAGTCAGAAGTCAGAAGTCAGAAGTCAGAAGTCAGAAGTCAGAAGTCAGAAGTCAGAAGTCAGAAGTCAGAGATCCTACTTCGACGCGGGCAACTGACAATCGGGCCAGGTTGGCGAATCGGGCGCATTCAACGGGCTCATCGGTGCCGGTACGGGCATGCCCGGATCGAGCATGCCGATCCGTTTGTTCACCCAATGCACCTGATAAGCCGATGCCGGTAGCGGTGCCGCCTTCGATGTGCATGACCAGTTGTTGAAGTGAAGATTTACGACATAGAAGTTCCGCTTCAGTTTCCGGAGTACCTCGACAATTTTCGGGTCGTCATAACCATGCATCTCCATCGTAATCTGCGGGATCGACGCTAGTAGCTCGTCAGAGGTTGCGAGAAGCGCGTCCCATTCGGCGCCTTCGATGTCCATCTTGACGATCACGCGCCGGCCGGTGTCGCCGTTTTTCGCGATCTGTTGTTCAAGCGTATCGAAAGACCGCGAATCTCTTTGGCTGGTCCGATCCCCGACGCATTCGTTGTGAAACACCAACTTGCCGCCATCGCAGGTTGGCCGCGCGGGATCAAAACAGTCGTACTCATGCACCGGCACGCGGTACCGGCGTGACACTTCGCATCCCCAGTCGTCATTCCTGCCAACCCCGTAGGAATACGCTGCATCGAGCGGCTCAATCAGGTTCTCGCACATCAGGTAACCCCCATCATTGGCGCTGCCGAAGCGTTTGAGCGTACAGTTTTTCAACGCGATCGGCTGCAGCTCGGCAAGAATGGCTTCGCACAGGCTGCGTCTTTCGGCCCGGCGTTTTAGACCGGCAACCATAACCGCGACGACAGCGGCAAGAGCGATCATGATGAGCGTGATCCGAAGTGAGCGTGTCTTCATGGGTCGGAATGGTCCGACGTGCGAGCCGCACGGGCAGTAACTGGCACTAAGGCTACGGGTTGGCAAGCCAGTGACAAGGGGCGAGTGACCAAAGCGAGCGGGACCGCTCGCGGCCTCCCGCCGTAAAGTTACGGCTCCCGCTAGTGCGCGCAGATTGATCCCTTCATGTAGTTTGCCGCAAAGCGGCATCGCTCGCGCCCTGCGAACCGTTTGACATAACCCGGGGCGGCGGGCGACCAGCCTTGTATCTCGGCAGCTTCCCGCCGCGCTCGACCGCTACCTCGCGGCTTACCGGCCTTGTCGCTCGTCCCACTCACTCCATTCGCTAAAGCTTCCGCCGCCGCTGGCACCATGGCGTGACAAGACGGCTTGGCAGGCAAGAAAGGTGGAAAATCTTCTCCATCTTTGAGAGAGTCGTGTTCAATCGTATGAGCAAATCTCGTCTTTTCGCCAAAGCTCCGGAGGGAGCGGCCGTGCTGTTCTTCATTCAGATTTTCGCGACGCTCGGGTTCGCCGTCCTTTACTCGACGCTGGTTCTTTACGCGACCAAGCATCTCCAACTCGGCGTGAAAGAGGCCACCACATTGATGGGTGTGTTCGGTGCCTTTAATTACGGCCTGCATCTTTTCGGCGGTTACCTGGGCGGCCGATTCCTTTCGAACCGGAACCTGTTCGTCGGGGGCATGGCGCTGCAGGTGATCGGTTGCGCTTGCATCGCGACCGGCACACTCGCGTTGTTCTACGTCGGCCTCGCCCTCTTCCTCACCGGCAGCGGCCTCAACGTCACGTGTATTAATATGATGCTGACGCAGCGCTTCACCCCGGAGGACCCGCGCCGCGAAGGAGCTTTCCTCTGGAATTACGCCGGTATGAATGTCGGCTTCTTCGTCGGGTTCAGCGTTGCCGGCCATTTCCAAGCCACCGAGAGTTACACGAACCTCTTCATCTTCGCGACGCTCGGCAACTTCGTCGCCATCATCCTCGCCTTGTTCAACTGGAAGACGTTGACCGACCGCAATACGACGCTGCTCGACGCGACGCGGAAGCAATTCCGAGTGCGCCAACTCGCCGGCATCGGCATTCTCTTCGGGACCGTCCCCGTCGTGTGGCTCATGCTCCAGCGACCCGGCATGACCGAGACGGTGATCAAGGGCATCTGCGCCGCGGTCGCGCTCACGTTGATCTACCTCACGGTCCGCCACCGGGATCGCCGCGAGCGGCGGAACATGACGGCCTACCTGATTCTAACGATCGGCTCGCTGATGTTTTGGTCGCTCTACCAGATGGCACCGAGCGGTCTGACGCTGTTCGCGGTCAACAACGTCAACTTGATGATCGGCCCCGTGCAGATTCAACCGCAGTGGATTCAGAACATTAACACCGTCGTCATCGTGCTCGGCGGACCGCTGCTCGCGTCGTTCTTTCCACGTCTGCGCGCGCGCGGATGGAGGATCGACATACCGCGGCAGTTTGCGACGTCGCTGCTCTTGATGGCTCTAGGCTTTCTCATTCTGCCACTCGGGATCAAGCTGGCCGGCGGCGACGGGAAGAGTGCATTCGTGTGGCTATTCGTGAGCTACGTGCTGCAAAGTATCGGTGAGCTGCTCATCTCTCCGATCGGATATGCGATGATCGGCAAGCTCGCGCCGAGGCAATATCAAGGTGTGATGATGGGCAGCTGGATGCTCGTGACCGGCCTCGCGTCGCTGTTTGCCGGCGACTTCTCGGGAATGATCCCCGAGCCGACCGGCACCACGGCGGCCGTCACGAATGCCGGGTACGCGAAGTTGTTCGCCGAGCTCGGCGTTGGCAGCCTCGTGGTCGGTATTGCGCTCGTGGTGCTGATTCCATTCCTGCGCAAACTGATCACCGACAAGGCCGAGACAATTCCCGCGGAAGGGCCGGCCGCGACGGTCGTCCCCGTCGCTTGAATGGAGCGAATGGGATGAGCGAGTCACTGAGAAAGAACAAAGATTTATTCTGCGATTTCATCCGTGTAAATCAGCGTAATCCGCGGTCAAACCATCTTCGTGTCCTTCGCCTGCCACGCCATAGCCTCGGCGAAGGCGGGTGGTTAAATCCCTCCGAAATCGGTATTGTTTTCCATCCCGTCGCCCTGATATCCTGCCGGTCGATTCCAACTTCTAAGGAGGAAACATCATCATGCTTCATTTACTTTGGTACGTTATTGTAGGTTTGATCGCAGGGTGGGCTGCGAAATCGCTCATGCACATGCACATGAGTCTGATGTGGACGGTCATTCTCGGGATTGTCGGTTCGATTATTGGCGGACTAGTGACGCACATCTTTTCGCGTCCCAAAGAAGGCGCGCAATTTCATCCGGCCGGACTCATTGTGTCGATCCTCGGCGCGCTTCTGGTGCTGTGGCTCTGGCACCACTTCAAGCTCCACATTCCTGCTGGATAACCGATCGGCTGTAGCGGCGGCCGTATCGGCCGCTCCATTTCGCGATCCGCATTTCGAGATCCCTGATTCTCTTCTATTGAGTTCATCGAAAAGGGCGCGGAAATTTACGCCAAAACGTAGCCTCAAGCGGCGCCAACACAAACGGTTGAACACATGCTTCGCAAGTTCTTTCAGCTTAACGATGCGGAGGGCGACGAGCTGATCGCCGTGACGCGTTATTTGTTATTTGGCAACTGGAGCGGCATCAGATTCGCCTGCGCGTCGAAGCAAAACCACTCCAAACAAAAAAGGAATAATGAATGGGACCGCCGGGATTCCAACAATGAAGCCGGGATTGGTGTACCATGGCGTGGAGAGAGCATGCGGATCGGGAAAGTGCAGACCCCGGATCATTAGCAACAGCAGCGCGGCCAGACTAACGATCATAAACGCGCGCGCGGCGCCGCGCCCGAGCCACCGGGCTCGCCCGAGAGCAACCGCGAACGCAGCTGTCGCAATGTAAGTTAGAGCGCCGGCCAGAAACAGGATCATCTCCGTCACCGTGTTCAGATCGCGGAATGCTGAGGGCACTTCGCCACCGTGCAATCTCGCGGTGGATACTCCGAACGCCAACGCATCGAAGAGAAGGTAGAGCGGACCCGCGAGCATGATCATTCCGAAGCCAACGCTTGGACGAGATTGTTCGTCCGCGTTTCCGAGCGCTTCCCTGAGCACCACGAACCCAACAACGATCGCAATGGCCATGGCGGTGAGGACAAGATATCGCATCTGGTTCTCGGCCGCAGTCGCGAGCCACGGTGGACCCAGGCCAACCCAGAGGAGAGCCAACAACGCAAATGGCATGATGAGAAAAATTCCGGTCAGCGCGAGCAATCGCGGCCCGCGAGACGTGCTCGTTATCGTGCGCGCGCCAAGAGTCCAGGCCGCAAAGGCCATTGCGGCGAACTGGATTATTCCGATGACCTGAAAAAGGGGCGACACCCGTAGTGGGCGGATGGCAGCAAGGACGATCGCCACAATGAAAATGGCAAAGAGGAACCAATAACTGAAACGCCGGTTCACGGACTGACCGTTTATCGATTTAGTCGGCGAGAGGCAACGGAGAAAGCTGATTCGGAAGTGACATGTGACCAGTGACGAGCACGGCACGCAGAAGAACTAGTGTGCGAGCGGTGATTGATCCACAATAATCGCGAGATGGAACCGCGATTGGTGCCTGCACTGAAGATCGACCCGCCTTCAATTCCTTACGGCGCGGCGAGCAATCTTTCGGATGAGGAAATTCTCGGACAAGCGCGAAAGTTTTATGAAGCGATGCAACGGCGCCGGACGATCCGTGATTATTCGGATCGCCCGGTGTCGCGCGAAGTGATTGAGTATTGCATCCGCGCGGCTGGGACGGCGCCGAGCGGAGCGAATTTGCAACCGTGGCATTTCGTGGCGGTGAGCGATCCGTCGGTCAAACGCCAGATCCGAGTCGCGGCCGAGAAAGAAGAGAAAGAATTTTACGAAAAACGCGCGCCGAAAGCATGGCTCGAAGCGCTCGCCCCGCTCGGGACCGACTCGAACAAACCGTTTCTCGAAACCGCACCTTGGTTGATCGCGGTGTTCGCGCAACCGTTCCGGATCTTGGCCGATGGCACGAAGTCGCCAACATTTTACGCGATCGAATCGGTCGGGATCGCGACCGGCCTGCTCGTAACAGCGGTGCATTCGTGCGGATTGGTCGCGCTCACGCACACGCCAAGTCCGATGGGTTTTCTGAACAAAATTCTCGGGCGACCTTCGCATGAAAAGCCGTTCGTGTTGCTGGTGGTCGGTCATCCGGCCGACGACGCGCGCGTTCCCGGCATATCGCGCAAGGACCTGAGCGAAATCAGTTCGTTTGTTTAGCTGAAAAGATCGACGGGGCGTCTTGCAAATTCTTCCTGCGATTATTTCGTCCGAATCGGAATCATTAGTTGCGGCGAAAGAAGCGTGAACAAGGTTGAACAAAATGAGTTCTTACACTTTGCAGCCAGTTGGTTTCATTCGCTCGACGATCAAGGGGCGGGAAGATGCGCCGCGGCAGGGAGCGGAAGGTGCGCCCGACGCGTGGCTCGAGATCGAACCGCAATTTGCCGAGGCGTTGTTGGGAATGGAAGTCGGTCACGAGCTGATCGTCATCACGTGGTTGCATGAAGCGAAACGCGATGTGCTGAAAGGGCATCCGCGGAACGATCCGAATCGTCCGCTCACCGGCGTGTTTTACACGCGCTCACCTGCGCGACCAAACCCGCTCGGGCTGCATCCCGTGACGGTGCGTGAGATTGATCCGCCTTCGCCTGAGGCTACGGCGCGCGACGAGCGCCAATCCGCGTGAAGATCGGGCCGATCGAGGTATTCGACGGCACGCCGGTGGTCGACATCAAGTCAGCCTCGACCCGTGTCGACGAATGAAAAAGAGAATGGGGTCAAAAAAGAGAATGGAGAATGGGGTCAGATCTAAACGCACACGAGCTTCAGCTCGTAGTTTAGTTATTAGTTAATTGTTAATTGTTATTGGGCGGCAATGGCCCGTGCCAAGTGAGAGCCGGACTGCCAGCGAAGATCGACCAAGGACCGACAAGATTGGCAGAAACGAAACGGCCGAACGTTTTCACGTTCGGCCGTTGTTCACTAAATCTATCGTCGGCAGAAGATGCGCAGGCGTCTATCGCCGAATCACGAGGCTACGATTTGTCGTAAACTGAGGTGCTAGTCACCTTAACGTCCTTCGCATTCGTGATGTTGCTTGTCACGGTACGGGTTTTGCCGTCTGCCGCCACTACGATCGTTCCGTCGCCGACGACTTTGCCATCCTTTTTGCTAATCATCTCAATGGTGTTTTCGCCGTTCAGCTTGAACGAGCGAGTATCGGAAGTGGCGTCACCCGTGATCGGATAATCTTTGCCGTCGAGCTTCCCGCTCCAGACGGTGTGCGTTTTCTTACCTTCAGCGTCAACTCCGTCGACCGTGCATTTGTCCTGGTCGCCCGATTTCTCCCACACCACCATCGTGCTCTTACCTGCACCGTCGCCGAATTTGGATTTGCTTTCGTTTAGTTTCCACGTGCCCAGGGTCGGGTTCGGGTTCGCGAAACACATTGCAGCTGCTGCGACCGAAAGCAGCAGGGCTAAACCAATTGTTTTTGTTTTCATCTTTTTTAGAGTTTCAGCGTCTTATTGTTTTGGCAATGGATCTGACGCAAAGTTTGCGTGGACCAACATCCATTTGTCTCCCTTTTTCACATAAACGCGGGTGGATTTTGCACGGTTCGGTTCCGTCTTTCCGTCCTTGTCCTGGGTAACGCCGACATAGTTGTAAGTCAGGATGGCAACATTCCCGTTGTATACCTGGACTTTGGGATTGGCCATTTCCGCCGCGATCGTCTTGCCAGAGGCTTTTCCTGCAGCCTCCGCCAGCCGTGAACTCATCGCTTTCCCATCGAGACGGGTGGCATACTGGCCGTTGAACTCGGTGTAGTCGTCCGACATGTCCTTCGTCTGTTCAGTGGCATTTGTCGGATCTTTGATCTCCGCCGCCCATTGCGCTTTTGTCATGGCAATGATGGCATCGGTTGTTGCCTGGTCGGCTTGCTGAGCCGACGCGTTGATCGTGAAAGCCGAGCAACAGGCCGACGCGATTAGTACCAACATTAATTTTTTCATTTCTATTTCCTTCGGGGAAAACACCCCGTGTGTTTGAGCAGACCATGCCCAGTGTTTAGACTGCGACGGGCAATGGTCATGTTAGCTTATTGCCGCCGAACCGGTTGAGAAACCGGATGCTCGCTTGCGTGCGTTAGACCCCGATAGGCCACGACACCGATAAGTCAAAGCGTTTCGCTGCCTTCTTTTATATAATGAGTGCTTTAGGCGCCTAACGGACGATAGTACCGGCTCCATGCCATTTCGTGCGCTTAATCTTTCCCCCCAAATCTTGCAGGCTGTTGATGACGCCGGCTACACCGAGCCAACTCCGATTCAGGTCGCGGCGATCCCGCACATTCTCGCGGGACACGATGTCATTGGCATCGCGCAAACCGGCACTGGAAAAACCGCGGCTTTCGTTTGGCCGATTTTGATGAAGCTCCTAGAATCGAAACAGACAGCAGCGCAGGCCTATAACGGAGCTCGCAATCGCCAGTCCGGCTCGGACCGCGGGACGCGCGCTTTGGTCGTCGCGCCGACGCGCGAGCTGGTGGTGCAAATCGAAGAGAATGTGCGCGCTTATGCCAAACATGTTCCGCTGCGCATGGCCACGGTTTACGGCGGGGTGAGCGAACGTCCGCAGATCGCGGCTTTGCGATCCGGCGTCGATCTCGTGGTGGCGACACCGGGCCGGTTGATCGATTTGATGGATCAACGAGTGGCCAATCTTTCCGGCATCGAGTTTCTCGTGCTCGACGAAGCGGATCGAATGCTGGACATGGGCTTTCTTCCGCCGATTCGACGGATCGTGAAAGCATTGCCGCAGAAACGGCAGACGCTGATGTTCTCCGCGTCGCTCTCGCGTGAGATCGAAAAGTTGACCCACGAGTTCCAGCGCTCGCCCAAAATTATCGAGATCGGTCGTCGCGCGAATCCGGCCGAGACGGTGACACAGTTCGTTTACGAAGTGCGGCCGCATTTGAAAGTGGGTTTGCTCCTGCACTTGTTAGGCGATCCGATGTTCGACACCGTGCTCGTTTTCACGCGGACAAAACGCGGCGCGGACAAGATCGCGCGGCGTCTTGAAAGCAGCGGGATTAAGACGGGCACGATCCATTCGAATCGTTCGCAAAATCAACGGCTGCGAGCGTTGAAAGATTTTAAGTCGGGCGCGGTGCGGGTGCTGGTCGCGACCGACATTGCCGCGCGCGGGATCGATGTGGATGGGATTTCGCACGTGGTGAACTACGACTTCCCCATGCAATCGGAGGATTACGTGCACCGCATCGGGCGCACCGGCCGTGCGCACGCGGTGGGCGATGCGATCAGTTTCATCACACCGGAAGATCAGGGACCGTTGCGTTCGCTCGAGCGTTTCATTGGCCGCGGCATCGTCCGGAAAAAGGCGGAAGGCTTCGATTACAATCAGGCCGCGCCGCCACGCGACGAGCGGGGCAGGGGAGCGCGAGTTCCGCAACGAAAGATCGAGCCGCGACTACCGGGAAATTCTCCGCGTGGAAGCGGCGATGCGCCGCACGGCCAGATCGGGTGGAGTTTCCGGAATGCTTCATCGAACAACCGACCGCCGCGCAGATCTTATCGAAGGCACCGCTGATTCATTAGCCGCAGAGCTAGAAGCTGGGAGCTAGGAGCGCGGAGCCAGGAGCGACGAGCTAATCGAAGATGGAAGATGGGAGATCGAAGATGGAGATAAAAAGATCTGGTTCGCAAAGTTCAAGCAAAGGACCGGCTGACTATTTCACCGGCACAGTTCGCATTGATCCACTGTTTGAGGCACCGGAACCGGCACGTGTTCGGGGCGCGAGCGTGACATTCGAACCGGGTGCTCGCACCGCCTGGCACACGCATCCGTTAGGCCAGACGCTGATCGTCACCGCCGATTGCGGCCGCGCACAACGTTGGGGCGGATCGATCGAAGAAATTCGTCCGGGTGATGTGGTCTCAATCGCGCCCAATGAAAAACATTGGCACGGTGCCGCGCCAACCACGGCCATGACACACATCGCCGTTCAAGAAGCGCTCGACGGCAAGGTCGTCGACTGGATGGAAAAGGTCAGTGATGAACAGTATCGGAGAAGTTGATGGTTTATAGCTGAGAGTTGAGAGCTGAAAAATGAAGCGCTGAAAGGAAATTGCGCTGCCATATTTTTTTAAATGAGCAGGGCGTTCATACGCGAAGATGTCGATCCTCCGGAGCGGAGCGGGAGGAAGCGCGCGCCTTCAGGGTTGCCGCCGGGCGCAGTAAATTACATCACGGCGCGCGGCGCCGCACGAGTGCGAGATGAACTGACAAAATTTCGTGCTGCGGGCGACAACGTGGAACGTGTCGCGGAACTCGAACAAATTCTCGGTTTGGTCAAGATTGTCGATCCGCCCGACGCGGAATCGGAGAACGTTTCGTTTGGTGCGACAGTAATCGTTCAAGACGCCAATGGAAAAACGGAGAACTACGCAGTTGTCGGCGTTGACGAAATGGACTTTACATCGAACGCGGTGAGTTGGATTTCGCCGTTCGGCAAAGCGCTTCTCGCGTCGGAGCTCGGTGACCGCATCACACTCGAAGACGGTCGAACTGCGAAGATCGTGAAGATTGGAAAGTGACGAGTGACATGTGACCAGTGACAAGCAAAATTAGAAGTCAGAGGTCACAGACCAGAAGTCACAACAACTCAACGGGGTCGCCTTTGCGAATCATTCCTTCTGCGAGCACCGCGCCGTAAAGACCCGCCATGCCTTCGTGCGCTTGCGCGACGGCTTTCAAAACCGCGGGCGTTTTTTCCGCGGTATCGGGATCGAGCGTGATCATCATGCAACGCGGATCGCGCTCCAGAACAGAAACGACGGCTTTGGACCCGATCCGCAATGTTTTGCCGACGAACGCGTTTTCAGCAAAGCCTTCGGCGTTGGTAAGATCGACATAGATATTCGCGCGGAAGCGGCGCTTATCGACGGCGACACCCGTTTCTTCACCAAGTTTCTTTGCCGATTGCACGGCAAAGATCGACAAGGGACGGCAATCGGTGATCGCCTTGTCCGAGCGAAGCAGTTTCAGCTCATGTTTCCCGTCGAGGCCGGCCCCCAAATTTTCGATCAATGCGGGATCATCGATCGAAAAAGTTTTTCCATCCGGGGTTTCGACTTCAACCATTAAATCGGACGCATTCGCCGAGATGGGATTGGCTCCCGAACTTTCAGCTTCGGCCAAATTAGTCGGTCGCGCCGCCTTCTCCGGATTTCGGAAGCGCGCGCGGTAACGAATCATCTGGCATTGGTCGCGTCCGGTGAAAAAGGGAAAACCTTTTGGACTGGCCGAGCTCTCGAAAGCAAAAAGACGATCGCCGTAAACCCCCGGATAACCGGCGAAGATCTCGTCCAATTCTTCGCCACGCATGCTTTTGACCGGATAACGCCAAAGGCTTTCGATTTTTCCAATAACACTCATGAAGAAAGGAAGAATTAGAAATAGCATCCAATTCCTCGGTTGTCAGCTGAGCAGCAAATCTCCAAGATCGACAACATGAAGGAATTTGATGGAAAGGTTGCACTGGTAACGGGCGGCGGATCGGGAATCGGACGCGCGACCGCGCTCGCGTTTGCTCGCGAAGGCGCACAGGTCGTCATCGGTAATCGCAACGTTCAGCGCGGAGAGGAAACAGTTTCGATGATTCGTGACGCTGGCGGAAAAGCCAGCTTCAAACGAACGGATGTTCTGGCCGCGGCCGAGATCGAGGCGTTGGTGAATTATGCGGTGAAGACATACGGCGGGCTCGATCTGGCCTTCAACAATGCCGGCGTGGAAGGCGACGTCGCGCCGCTCGTCGAGCAGACCGAAGCCAATTACGACGCGGTGATGGATATCAATGTCAAAGGCGTCTGGCTCTCGATGAAGTACGAGATTCCCCGGATATTGGAGCGCGGCGGCGGCGCGATTGTAAACTGCGCGTCGGTCGCGGGATTGATCGGATTCCCGAACGTGGCGATCTACATTGCCTCGAAACACGCTGTCATCGGACTCACGAAAACCGCTGCCCTCGAGTACTCCGCGCAAGGAATCCGCGTCAACGCAGTCAACCCCGCGGTGATCGATACGGAGATGGTCGACCGGCTGGCCGACGGTTTGAGTATGAAAAAGGACGACCTTATCCCTTTGCATCCGATCGGTCGTCTCGGCCGGGTCGAAGAGGTTGCCGAAGCCGTTGTGTGGTTGTGTTCCGGCAAATCATCTTTTGTGACGGGGCACAGTCTCGTTGTCGACGGTGGATTCACCGCGCGTTGACCCGGCGCAACGGAGAACGTTCGATCAGAGTCAATGCGGTGATAGCACTGGCGACGGCCAAGGCCGCGCCGATGGCCATGATCGTTTTAAAGCCGGAGACGAACGATTCATCGACCGCGCGGCGAATCGTTTGTTGCGTGGCCGAGTCTTGATCTTCCGGAATCGCGATAGCAGCGAGTCTGGTGCGTTGAGCCTTCAACGATTGCATCACTGACGGCGGCAGTTTCGATTCCGCGAGTCGGCGATCGAGCCGGTCGTTGAAAACGTGAAGCATCACAATTCCAAGAACCGCGATGGCGAGGAGACCGGCGGTGCGCGAGACGGCATTGTTCACGCCCGACGCAATGCCGGCGCGATGTTGTGACACGGAGTTCATCACCGCAGTAGTGAGCGGCGCCACGCTAATCGCCATCCCCAGACCCAGGATTACGATGGGCGGAAAAAAATTTGTCCAGTAGCTGCCGCCAACGTTAGGAAGCATGAAAAGCGCGAAGCCAAGCGCGGCGGTCGACGGTCCAACAATGAGCGGAAGCTTTGCTCCGTAATTTCCGATGAGCCCGCCCGACCAACGCGAAAGAGAGGACATGATCAGGATGAAAGGCAACAAGGCCGCACCGGCCGCGGTGGCGGAATAGTGCTGGACCTGAATTAAATTGAGCGGCAGGAAAAACAATGTGCCGCCGAGCGCGGCATAGAGCAGAAAGGTCAACAAATTGGCTCCGGTAAACGTGCGGACCCGAAAAAGCGCCAGCGGCAGCATCGGCTGAGAAATTCCCCCTTCTATTAAGAGGAAGACAATCAGAAGCACGGTCCCAGCAATCAGGACAACAATGACCGACCGATCAGTGAAACCGAGCGTTGACGATTCGATCAGCCCGTAAACGAGCGCGCCTAAGCCGGTCGCGGCCAATATTGCGCCCAGCCAATCGATTCGTGTGTTGTCCTTGTCCGAACTTTCCGCAACGTGCCGAAGGGAGATGAGGATGACGAGAAGTGCGAGCGGAAGATTGATGAAAAACACGGCGCGCCATGACACGTGTTCGATCAACCAGCCACCGATGACCGGGCCGATGCCGGCGGTGATCGCGCTAAAGCCCGACCAAGTTCCGATCGCGCGACCACGTTCGTTTTCTGAAAAAGAGCCGCTGATGATGGCCAGACTGCCGGGAACGAGGAGCGCCGCGCCCAGTCCTTGAAGTGCGCGGGCGGCGATGAGTTGGCCGATGTCGGCGGCAAATCCGCAGGCGGCCGATGCCGAGGCAAAGATCGCAACGCCAATCAGAAAAATGCGGCGACGGCCGTAGTGATCGCCCAGCGAACCGCCGATGAAAAGGAACGCGGAGAGCAAAAGTGAGTAAGCTTCGATCACCCATTGCAAATCGACCGCGGTGGCGTTGAGGTTCGTTTGGAGTGCTGGTAATGCGACGTTGACGACAGTGCCATCGATGAACGCCATCGCGGACGCGAGAATAGTGGCGGCGAGAATCCAGCGACCGCTCGATTTCGAACAGGGCGCTCCCGCCGGGCGCGACCGGATTACGTACTCGTCACAAGGTTCTCGGAAGAGCGCCCACATATCTAGAAGCTAGAAGATGGAAGTTCGGAGATAGGAGATCGGATTTCTATCTCAATTTAAAGCTGGGAAATGAGTCGATAGGCAGGATGTCATAGGATAGTCGTGGAGTAATGAGAGCGTTCTGGGTCGTAGTTATTTTGTTTTACAACCTCGTGGCGCGCGGGCAGGAAGCGTCCCCGACCAGCGGCGCTAAGGTCGAACAGAGGGCAGATATTCCGACCGATTATGAAATGCTGGAAGAAAGCGCTTCACCAGACGGCCGTTTCGCGGTTCTCTCGCCGGTGCGAAACGCGAAGAGTGATGAAGAAAATGGCCCGCCGTATCCCGCAAATCTTCTCGTGCGACTCAAGCCCTATGCCGTTCTTGCGAAAGTCAAAACACCCGGCCTGCCCAACGGGTGGCGGGACGAGCTTTGGGTGGAGTGGAGTGGCAATGACGTCGTCGCTGTTGGGAAAAAAGCTAAATGGGGGATCGCCGATCTTTCGGTTTATGAAATCGCGAACGACAAGTTAAAGCGCGCGCATCCGGTATTCCGCGAAGCGCGCAAGTATTTCGATCGCGATTTTCACCAACGATTTCTCAGAAAGTATCCAAAGGAATATGACAGTTATATCTTTATTTCGGACTGGGAAGAGAAAGCGGACGAACGCGACTTTGAATTCAAAGGGCGCCAGCTGTGGCTGTATCTGTATGCGGACAATAAACCCAATCTGGCCGGTGGTCCGCACTGGACGGCGGAGCTGAATGCGATTTGGAACCTCGACACGGCGAAGTTCGAAAAAGTCGATTTTAAGCCGGGCAAGATCGAAGTCCGTCCGTGGCTTCAGTAACGTCGTAAATCCTGTTTCGTTTTCGAATTAGAAATGACCGTTTGTGTTTGGGCGGATCTGGGCGACAGTGCGACCTTATTGGAACACTCTGTTTAACTTCACTGCACGGAAGATCGTCAGGTGAGCGTCGCTCATTGGTGGTTTGAAACCCGATTCACGGGAACGGCTCTGTAGCTCGGTAGTATTTCCATATTCAAAACACAATGAAACTGTACGTAGGTAATCTCTCTTTTGAGACAACCGAGAACGATCTCCAAGATTTGTTCGAACAACACGGAACCGTCAGCGAAGTCTCTCTAATGATGGACAAGATGACGGGTAAATCACGCGGCTTTGCGTTCATTACGATGAACGACGGCACGCAAGCGAGCGCTGCGATGAGCGCGTTGAATGGCAAAGACCTTAATGGTCGCGCCCTCAACGTGAACGAAGCACGTCCGCGCGAAGAGCGTCCGCGTCCTTATGGCGCGAACCGTTTTGCGGGCAATCGCCGGTAGATCCGGAATTGATTGCATAGCCGGCGCTCAGGTGAGCGCCGCGCTATTCGCAACATCGACATGATGGCACCTGAAAAAGCAATCACCCTCGAAGGCACGATCATGAGTGTGCTGCCCGGGACCATGTTCCGGGTCGCCCTGGCGAACGATCACCTAGTTCTCGCGCATATTTCGGGAAAAATGCGCAAACGTTTTATTCGCCTAACCATCGGAGATCGAGTAAAGATGGAGATGTCTCCCTACGATACCGCCAAGGCGCGGATCGTTTATCGACTTTAATTAATATGGCAACCCGATTCCTTTTTGATCCGCCCCGCAGACCAAAACCAAAGATCGGCACCGGTCTCAAGAGCTTGCTCGTCCGCTGTCCTTCGACGTCAAAACTGACCGACACTGGACGCACCGTCAAAGAGAAGCTCTGGCCGACGGCCAAGGTGAAAACACAAAAGTTCACCTGCGCGCATTGCGGCGGCGTTCACACGTGGACGAAAGAAGACGTGGTCCTCGGTCGTCCGCTTCAATAGGGCTCGAGAGGCGGGCTGCTTTCGGATTGACCTGATAAACTCCCCTTTTTCCGTGATTTTCCGAATCCCGACCGACCGGATCAATTGGACGACAAGCTCGTTCCTGATCGGCACCGTTATTCTGACACTAACCGCAGTGCCGTGGTACCTGTGGCACTTCGGTTTTGATTGGTTTTATTTCGCGGTTGCCGCGGCGCTACTGGCCGTAACCGGCTTTAGCATCACCCTCGGCTACCATCGGCTTTTCTCGCACGCGACTTTCCATGCAAAACTGCCGATCCGCCTCTTCGTGGTGATTTTTGGCGCGGCCGCTTTCGAGAATTCAGTTCTGATGTGGGCAAGCGAGCATCGGCGCCACCATAAACATGTCGATCACGACGAAGACCCGTACGACATCACTAAAGGCTTTTTCCACGCGCACATTGGCTGGCTGTTGTTCAAGCTCTGGCCGCAACCGCCCTTCGATAACGTGGCCGACCTGAAAAAAGATCCGCTGGTGATGTGGCAACATCGACATGTTCACTCGCTGGCGGTGCTGATGGGTTTTGCTTTGCCCGCGTTAATCGGCGCGTTGTGGAACGGATGGGTCGGCGCTCTCGGAGGCTTCCTCATCGGCGGCGTGGCCAAGATCGTCGTGCTTCAACATTGTACCTTCCTGATTAACTCCGCCTGCCACACAATCGGCCGTCAGCCGTATTCGACACGATGCAGCGCGCGCGATTCTCTTTTGTTGGCGCTGTTCACTTTCGGCGAGGGCTATCACAATTATCATCACGAATTTCAGCACGACTACCGTAACGGCGTGAAGCCGTGGCAATGGGACCCGACCAAATGGTTGATCTGGACTTTGTCGAAGCTCGGATTGACGAGCGGCCTACGCCGCGTTCCAGCAGAAGCCATTCATTCCAAAGAAGCGGCGCTGCGCTCGGGAACGCAGGAGGCAGCGCCGACGGCGCGGCATTTCGCCTCATAAAAAGACAAGTTGCGCGGCCGCGCAGTAAAGCTTGATTTCGCCTTCATGACGAAGGCCCGTGAACTCCACCTCGCCAAGCGCATGTCGCGTCTTGGGACTGAGACCGCGTTCGAAGTTCTGGTGAAAGCGCGGGCGTTGGAGGCAACTGGGCGCGACATCGTTCATCTTGAGATCGGCGAGCCCGATTTCGATACCCCGGGCAACATTATCGGCGCGGCGACCGACGCGCTGCACAAGGGTTTCACCCATTACGGGCCTTCGGCAGGTTTGCCGCAACTGCGGGAAGCCATTGCGCAGTATGTGAGCGAGACGCGTCGCGTAAACGTTACGCCGGAAGAAGTGGTCGTTGTCCCCGGTGGTAAGCCGATCATCTTCTTCACTATCCTTGCGCTCGTCGAAGAAGGGGATGAGGTCATCTATCCCAATCCCGGGTTCCCGATTTACGAATCGATGATCAATTACGTCGGTGCGAAAGCCGTGCCGATTCGCTTGCGCGAGGAGATGGATTTCCGGCTCGACGTCGGCGAACTCGAAGGACTGATTAACGATCGCACCAAACTCATCATCCTCAATTCGCCGCAAAACCCGACTGGCGGCGTGCTGACGAAGATCGACATCGACGGTATCGCCCGCGCTATCGGCGATCGCGACATCATGGTGTTGAGCGATGAGATCTACAGCCGCCTCATTTTCGAAGGTGAGCATCACTCGATCATGTCGATCGATGGCATGAAGGAGCGCTGCATTTTGCTCGACGGTTTCTCCAAAACTTACGCCATGACCGGCTGGCGGATGGGCTACGGCGTGACGCGCGCCGATTTGGCGGAACACGTCGCCCGTTTGATGACGAACTCCAACTCCTGCACCGCCAGCTTTACCCAAGTCGCCGGCATCGAAGCGCTCCGCGGACCGCAGGCGTCAGTCGACGCGATGTGCGCCGAGTTCAAGAAACGACGTGACGTGATGGTGGCCGGCTTGAACAAGATCAAAGGTTTTTCGTGTCGCTTGCCCAAAGGCGCGTTTTACGTTTTCCCCAACATCACGAAGACCGGATGGCCGTCGAAGAAGCTGGCCGACGCGCTTCTCGACGATGCTGGCGTCGCCGCGCTATCTGGAACGGCCTTCGGAGATTTCGGAGAGGGCTATTTGCGCTTCAGCGTGGCGAACTCGATCGAGAACATCGAGAAAGCTCTCGATCGCGTGGGCGTTTGGGCTAGCAAGAATCTTTAGGGACATGCCGGCACGGACCTACGATTTTGTTCAGCTAGACGTGTTCACGAAGACGCCGCTTCAAGGCAATGCGCTGGCGGTATTTTCGGATGCGCGGGAAATCAGCGACGTTGAAATGCAGGCGCTGGCCAAAGAAATGAATCTTTCGGAAACGGTCTTCATTTTTCCGCGCGATGCTGCGACCGAAGCCGATAAAGGAAAAAAAGCGCGCATATTCACGGTGGCGGAAGAGCTGCCGTTTGCCGGTCACCCGACCCTGGGCACAGCGCTTTATCTGCACGCGTCGCAGTTCGCCAATCAGCACACCGGGTTGAATGAAATTGTGCTCGATCTCAAGGTCGGAAAAATTCCGGTCCGCATCGATCAGGATCCGAAGAACGCGACCGATCGCGTGAATGGCAGCGCTTTTGGCGAAATGCGGCAACGCGATCCGGAGTTCGGTCGCATCCTGGCGCGAGAAGATGTTGCTCGCACGGTAGGACTCGGCGTCGATGAAATTGCTCCGGACTGGCCGAGTCAGGTGGTATCGACAGGTTTGCCATTCGCTGTTGTACCTTTGCGGAATTTGAAAATACTCGAAAAACTCAAAGGCGGCTTTTCGGCGGAGGAGTTGCTCCAGGGCACCGGCGCCAAGTTCATTTATTTTCTGTCGACTGAGCGCAGCGGAGATCGACTCGACGCGCGCGCGAGAATGTTTTTCTACGGCGGCGAAGATCCCGCCACTGGGTCAGCGGCCGGCTGCGCTGCCAGCTGGATGGCGAAACACGGTGTTGCACGAAGCGACGAACCTGTGCTGATTCGTCAAGGCGTCGAAATGAATCGTCCGAGCGAGATCTTTGTTCGTGCGGTGCGGGAAGGAGAGCAGGTTAGCAACGTGCGGGTCGGTGGGTACGCGGTCGAGGTATTGCGTGGAACCGTGACTCTTTAGGAGCCATCCTGTTAATTTTGTGAATCTTGTCTAGTTTCGTCTCCGATGACCCGCAAGAAACGAATCTTTGCCACATCGCGGATCGGCGACCCGGCTGAGAACCGTTTACGCGAGCGCGGCTACGAGCTCGAAGTTTTCCAGGGACCCGAGGCGCCGCCGAAAAGGTTGATTATTGAGAAAGTGAAGAGCGGCATCGATGCGTTGATCACCACTCTTCGCGATCTGATCGACGCTGAAGTTTTCGAATCGGGGAAGGACACGTTAAAAGTTGTGGCCCAGATTGCGGTTGGCTTCGACAACATCAACCGCGCCGACGCGAACAAATACAAAATTCCGTTCACGAACACCGCCGACGTGCTCACGGAAGCGACCGCCGAGTTCGCTTTTTTTATGCTCGCGATGCTGGCGCGCAAGATGTGGCAGAGTGAGCGCCTGGTGCGGGAGCAGAAGTGGCCGTCGTGGCACCCGTTCCTGCCATTTCTTGGCGACGAAGTGACGGGCAAGACCATCGCGATCATCGGCACCGGACGCATCGGCTTGGCCATGATCAAAAAATGTTCGGGGTTCGACATGAACGTGCTTTGCTACGACCCGGCGTATCACAACGACAAGTACATCGCTTCGATTCAGGAGTTGATGGACCTCCGTCACGCGAAAGGGATCCAGCAGGAAAAGACTTCTATTAAGTACGTGGAGTTCGAGGAGGCGCTCCGCGGCGCCGACTACGTGAGCATCCACGTGCCTCTGTTGCGCGAAGGCGAAACCGATAAGCCGACCTACCACCTGATCAACGAGAAGACGCTCAAGCTGATGAAGCCGGCGGGGTATCTGGTGAACAGCTCGCGCGGGCCGGTCGTAGACGAAAAAGCGCTCGCCAAAGCGTTGAAAGAAAAAGTCATCGCTGGCGCAGCGCTCGACGTCTTTGAAAAAGAGCCGTTATCGCCTGATTCGCCGCTACTCGATCCGGAAATCGCCGACCGTTGCAGAGTGTTTCATCACTTCGCCAGTGGCGCGCAGATCACGCGACTTTCAGTCGACCCCGACAAAGGAATGGCTGGTCGCACAGTTCAAGGATTGATCGACGTGCTGGAAGGAAACTACGGCGGCGATCCGACCAAGATGCCGTACGTGGTGAACAAGGAAGCATTTGAGAAAAAGTGACAAGTGACGAGCGGGGAGCGCGAAGATGCCGATCTATGTTGCGATGTTACGGGGGATCAATGTTGGGCGTGGCAAAGTCGTCAAGATGGAACGGCTGCGCGCTTCGTTAGAAAGCTTGGGGCTTAGCGAGGTCAGAACTTATGTCCAAAGCGGCAACGTTGTTTTCAATTCAAAACAAAAGTCGGGAGCCGAGTTATCCAAAAAGATCGAAGCCAAGATTCAACGCGACTTCGGTTTTGCCGTCCCCGTCATCCTGAAGACTTCGAAAGAGATCGAGCAAACTGTCAGGGACAATCCGTTGGTGAAAGAAAAGGGGATCGATCATTCCAAATTGCACGTCACATTTTTGTCCGATGCGCCGGCAGCAGCGGCGGTTAAGACGCTGGAACCTTTGGCCACAAGTCGCGAGCGGTTCCGGGTTTTGAACCGCGAAGTCTATCTCTATTGCCCCGACGGCTATGGGCGCAGCAAACTCACGAATACGACGATTGAGAAAAAATTTTCACTCGTCGCGACGACCAGGAACTGGAGAACGGTGAACGCGCTTCTTGAAATGGCCAAGGTAAGTTGAGTCTTTTGAGATCGTTAGCCCCAGAGTTCTCGAGACGGGATGTCGATCTTTCCGTTCTGGTAAGAAAGTCCGTGATCACGATCGCGGGCCAAAAGGAATGGTCCATCGAGATCGACGTAATCCGCGATGCTGGCAATAAGGCGGGCAGGAGCGATCCCTAACGAAGTGCAAACCATGCAGCCAATCAACAATTTGAAGCCGCTTTCTCGTGCCCGCTCGCTCAAGAGCAGCGCTTCCGTCAGACCACCGGTCTTATCGAGCTTTACGTTAATCATTTCGTAGCGCTTCATCAGGCGCGGAAGATCGGCGCTGGTATGGCAACTTTCATCGGCACAAACTGGAATGGGATGATCGAGAGTTTCGAGAACTTCATCGACGTCGGCGGGAAACGGTTGCTCGATCAGCTCGACGCCGAACCCCTCCAACGCCGGTGCAACGTTGCGATAGTGCGCCGGCGACCATGACTCGTTTGCGTCAATGAGCAGACGCGCCGCGGGCGCTGCTTCCCGCACAGCTTTAACGCGCGCAAGATCGATATCGTCGCCACTAAGTTTAAGTTTTAGGATCGGCCCATTGGCATTTGCTTGGGCCGCTGTCGCCATCGCCGCCGGCGTATCGAGACTAATCGTGAACGACGTCTCTACCTCGGCAACCATCGGGATGTTCGCAAGTTCCCACATGCGTTTTCCGGAAATTTTTGCTTCCATGTCCCACAACGCGCAGTCCAATGCATTGCGCGCGGCGCCGGCCGGCAATAGTTCCTGGATTCGACGTCGATCCAAATTTTTCTCGCTCTTGATCGATTCGATCTGGGCCAGGACAGACGCGACGCTTTGTTTGTAGCGGGAAATCGGCACCGCTTCGCCGCGACCCTCATGATTCCCGTCGCTTACGGTCACAACGACGACACGTGCTTCCGTGTTAATGCCCCGCGAAATGCGAAACGGTTTATCGAATGCCCATGTCTCTTCGTGTGCGTCAATGACGAGAACAGCGGAACTCACAACTAGTGATAGTGCAGACGGCTTAGCTTCGGTTTTTGTTCGAGAACGATCTCGAATAAATTATCATAGTCGTTATCGCCGATGCTGACCGGTTCTGATATACCAAGCTCCTTAATCAGGTCGGGAATTGTGTTTCCATGGCCAACGACCAGCGCGTTACCGGTCGAAGCCCGCAATTTTGCAATCAGCGCGCCTTTGTCCTTTGCCGGCAGAGTCGTCACCGTTACGCCGAGGGCTTTCGCCAATGGCGCGGCCGTCTGTTGGGTGCGCTTGAACTCGGTTGCGTAAACGGCGGTAATATTTTTGTCCTTCAACATTTTGGCCAACGCTTCTGCTCCGGCGCGGCCGGCTTCGGACAAATCCGGATTTTCCGATGAATCGGCTTTCTCGGCGTGGCGGACGATGAAAATTGTCGATTGCGCCGCTGCTGTGGCGACGAGCACGCTCAAGAAAAGGTAACAAAGGAAAAAACGCTTCGTCATAGAGCGACACTATCATCCGGTGCTCAATGCTCAATTCAGCCGAGCTTGAGGAGCTGGATCGTGGTGTAAGAGATTTGCGAGACCGGAAACAGGATCACCCACACGGCATGGAATCGCTCGTTTTTCGAAATTCCGGCGGCCACGCAGCCGATCGTCCAGAGCGTAATGATCGGCAAATAAAACGGGCCCTGATCGATGAAGTGTTGTTTGCCCTTGAGCAAGGTGTCGATGATGTCCAGGGGCCAAATCGGCGCGATGATGAAAAAGAAGCCGCGCCGGTTGGAATAAAAGTAGTCACGCCAACTGAGGGATCCGGTTTCCGCCAGCTCACCCGGAGCGATCACTGAAGAGCCAAGATACAAGAGAGTCGGCGCCAAGGTAACCCAGACAAAGAGAAAAAAGGTCCACTGGGGCGCGTTGTGCCATCGATAAAACACCCACCACGTAAGCATCAGCATGCTGAAGGCGTTGATGAGCCACACAGTGTGGATCCAGTAAGTTTGCTGGCGACTCCCGGCCTGGATCACTTCACTGATTTGGCTCAAGACGCGCGTGACGCCGAGACCGACGACGATCGAAACCAGAACGGCGACGTAATTGAAGGAGTCATTCATGGGTCAGCGGTCACAAGTCAGAAGTCAGCGGCTGCAGCCGCTATTTCAAATATTTGTCGAACCAGGCAACGGTTTGGTCGATCCGGTCGGCTTGGTTTTCAGGTTTGATAAAGAGGTGGCCTTCGCCGGGATAAATGATGAGCTGAGTCGGCACCTTGAGTGTCCGCAACGCGTGCCAGAATTCGTAGGACTGCGGCGACGGACATTCTGCATCGAATTCGCCAACGATCACCAGCGTTGGAGTCTTCACGTTCTTGATGAAGTGAATGGGCGAACTCTTTTCGTAAACGGCCGGATCGTCGTAAACCGATGCGCCGAAGAACGGGATCATCCATTGATCGATCAGGTTCTGGCCGTAGTAACTTTGCCAATTGGCGATGCCTGCGCCGGCGACAGCGCCGCGAAACCGATTCGTTTGGGTGACGGTCCACATCGTCATGAACCCGCCGTAACTCCAACCGGTTACGCCGAGCCGATTAGGATCGATCGGATATTTTTTTATCGCCGCATCGACCCCGGCGAGATCATCGCGCAGATCCCCGTGGCCAAGATCTTTCACATTGCCGCGGACGAAATCTTCGCCCTGACCATAGCTGCCGCGCGGATTGGGCAGGAGCACGTAATAACCGCGTTCTGAAAGAGCAGCGATAATCGCCCGCGACATTCCAAAACCCGCGGGCCAGTCCGACGTCGTGACGCTGGAAGGTCCGCCGTGAATTAGGACGACCATTGGATATTTCTTCCCGGACTCCACTTTCGCGGGCGGAACGATCCAGCCCTGGATGTTAAAACCTTCGTTGGTCCATTCGAAACTCTCTGCTTTTCCCCAAGTCGCAGACAGCGCTGCGTTGTTCTTTGTCAGCTGACGCCATTCACCGATCGGCCCAGCCCAAACTTCGGGCGGGGTGTTGTAACTGCTCCGGCTGGCGGCGGAAAATTTGCCGTCGTTGGAGATGGCGAAGTTCGGAAAATTTCCAAATGCGTGCAGACCTTCCGCACCTTTCCAAATTGTTCGGACGGAATTATTCGCGAGCGTCAGTTCGGAGATCGCGGTTCCACCGCCGACATATTCGGTGAAAAGGATTCGGTCCGGCATCTGCCAGAAGATTGAACTGACGGAGCTTTTGCGTTTCGGCGTTCGATTCGTTAGGCCACTTCCATCGGCGGAAATAGTAAAGAGATCGCCCCCATGAAATCCTTCGTCGCTCATCAAGCCTTCGATGAACGCGACCGATTTTCCATCCGGCGACCAGCGCGGAACCGCGATTTGAAACTTTGGTTTGTAGATGGACTTGGCGTCGCCCTTAGCGATGTCGATCTTGTAGATCTGGGCGATCCACCAATTGTTATCGCCTGGTCCCGGCGCGGCGGTTGCGACGAACATTTTGTCGTCCGGCGACCAATCGAAATCGTAAATATGACGATCTGGCGGCGAAACTTGGCGCACCTGGCCGGTAGCGACATCGACGACCGCGATCCGCTGATTGTGAATCGCCTTGTCGATAACGCCAGTCGTGGTGGGCGCGGCCAGGAGCGGGCCGCCGCCGCCAGCGCCCTCTATATATAAGAAGGCAATTTGTTTCCCGTCGTGCGACCAAGCGGGTCGCGCGGCGTATCCGCTCAATTGCGTAAGCTTTTTCGCACCGGCACCGTCAGCATTCACCGTCCAAAGCTGCTTTTGCTCAGATGCCAGTCCGCCTCGGACCTCACCAGCGTTGGAAAAAAATGCGAGCGTTTGAGAATCAGGCGCCCAGACAGGATTGGCATCTGTCCTTTCGCCAGTGGTCGCAAGGTTAACCATTGTTAACGGCGAATTTTCTGAGGTCCCACCGATATACGTTTGCCTGGTCGCGATCGCAGCAGTTGACTGCACCCACGCGACATTTTTGCCATCGGGCGAAAGCGCGATGTCGCTATAAAGGACCGTTTTACCCAACTGTTCGGTGAGCTGCATGTTTTGAGCGGTTAAAAGCGCTGGACACAGACATGCCAGAAAAAAATACTTTATCATGCGGTAACTTCAGGTTTTTTGGTTGCGGTCGTAGGGGATAATGTGGTCCCACTCTTCAGCTGAAGAGCGGGCGACAAAAGCGATGACAGGCTCGGTATCGCTCATGTTGAAGACTTCGTGCGGCACGCCGGGTTTGATGTAAATGAAATCGCCGGCTCCGTTCTCCAGCACTTTCTTGCACCCATCTCCAAACTCGTGGCGGACTTTTCCTTCGATGATGTAAAGGATCACCTCGAAGTCGACGTGAATATGGGCGTAAGCGACACCGCCCGGCGGAATGGTTGCGATGTTGGCCGAGAGTTTGGTCGTGCCAACGTTTTTGGACGACATGCCTTGTTTATAATGAATTCCGTTCCAATCGCGTCGCGCGCCCCCGCCGCGAATGGTCAGTATGCCATCGTGATCTTCCACCGCACCGAGTTCGATGTTGTCTTTCACAAGAAGTTGAGAGGTTGAGCCGTCAGGCGTGCGCGGTTTTTCTTGCTGGAAGAAGTTTGGTCACCAGCGCGTTGGTTGTTTTCTCCAAAACGATTCCCCAAGCGCTCAGGACCGCGGCTGTGATGCCGAAAATCAGAATGAACATCCAGATCGATTGCGGCCGAATCTTCAATCCAAGCCAGATGACGTAAGGCTGGTGAATGAGATAGAGGCCGTAGGAATAGGCGCCGACGAGTCCGATGATTTTGGCGGGCCCGGTAACGCGCGAAATCAATCCGGCGACGCCCACGATTGCCAGAAAAGAGCACGCGCCCGTTCCGAAATCGCAAAAGACATAGGCGATGCCGTTGTCATAAAGTTTCAGCGCGAGCGGATACAAAATGAGGCCGGCGATAAGTCCCGGGCCGCGCAGAAGAAACCATTCCACCCGCGATGTCGATCTTGCGTGCCACATTCCAAGCGCCATGCCCAACGCGAACTCGGGCAGGCGACAAATGGCGAACCCGCCAAGAGTCCAGAGTCCGTGGACCGGATAAACATCAAGCATCAGATAGCGAACGAAAAATCCGAGTGCACACGCCACTAACAAGAAGATCCATCCTCCGAATCTTTTCGCCGCCCAAAAGAGCAGGGGAAAGAACAGGTAAAACTGGATCAACATCGAGAAGTACCACCAGGCGGCATTCAGGTACATGAAATTCATCTCGATGTTGATGAAGCGAAGCCCGAGCAGGCTGAGAATGATCCGGCCGTCGACCGGTTCCAGTCGGGCGACGAACGGCGAAAGGAGGTAAACCAAATGCGCGACCCAGTACATGGGATAAAGCCTAACGAATCGCGTGCCGTACCATGCGCCCCAGCCGACGTGGCCTGATGCGGCACGGCTCATGGTCGATTGCATCAGTGTCCAGCCGCTCAGAATGATGAACGCGCCGACGGCATGAAAGCCGAGACCCGAAATTTGCCACCACGCTCCGCGCAAGATCGACATCGTGCTTGTCGCAAGACCGCTCCAATCAGCAGCCGGCACCTGGTAGTGCTCGAAAACAGTCCGGAAGAAGTGAAAGTAAACCACAAACAGAATCGCCAGGCCTTTTGAGATGTCGATCCAGGCTAAACGCTTCATTTCGCGAGAGATTGGGTGCGGTCGGTCCGGCTCGGACCACGCTGTCTTTCAATTACGACCAAAAAGATTCCACCGAGCACGGCAATGGACGCGATGATATAACGCAAGGTAATCGGTTCGCCGAGCAAAAGAATTCCACCAGTCGCGGCGAGAACGGGCACACTGAGTTGAACCGTGGCGGCGCTGGCAGCTTTCAAGCCGGTCAATGCGGTGTACCAGATTACGTAACCGAGTCCGGAAGTAACCGCTCCGGAAATGAATGCGTAAACCAAGCCTAACGAATTAACATGTGCCTGGTTGATCATGGCGATACTGAGGAGCGCTGCAAATGGAACGGCGCGCAGGAAATTTCCCGCAGTAGTGGCAATTGCGTCGCGGTCCGAGCCGGACTGGCCTTTAACTTTTCCACGAAGCGAATAAACGCCCCAGGCGACGCCGGCACTCAGCATCAGAATCGAACCAATCAATGGCGGAGAGGAGAGTCCGGGCAATACGAGCAGAATAAGTCCGGCAACGGCCACAACCAGACCAGCGATCTGAATTGGATGTAATCGTTCGCCTCTGCGAAAACCCCACAAAATCATCGTTGCCTGGACCGCGCCGAACAAAAGCAGCGCTCCAGTTCCGGCCGAGAGTGTGTTGTAGGCAAACGAAAATGCTGCGGCGTAAGCAAAGAGCGAGAACGCGGAGATCCAATTGCCATTTTTGAGTGACGAGTGGCGAGTGACCAGTGGCGAGAAGCTGGAGCGTGCGAGCAGGATCGCGCAGACTGCGAGCGCGCCCGAGATGATGCGAACAGAAGTAAAGGTTGCAGCATCGATAGTCGTCTCCTTCAGCGCCGCGCGACAAAGAAGCGAATTGCTCGCGAATGCCATCATCGCGAGCAGCGTCAGAATGAAAATTCGCGCGGAGTTCAGAGTTCAGTCCGCCATCGGCTGAAAGCCGGCAAACATTTCTTCTGCTTCCGCCAGGGTCTTGAGCGGAACACAGTCGCAGATCGCAAAGAATTTATTCCACATCGCAAGCACGTTGGGATTTTTGTGGGCGGCATCGATCGCTTCCTGCGATTTCCATTCCGAGACCTCGATGATGGTGCCGTCGCGCGAACGCATGATCGTCGGCACGCGATTGGTGACCAGTCCTTCGTTGCGCAAAGTTGGCACGCGGCCGCGCACGAGCTCGAGCAACTCTTTTTCTTTTCCTGGCTTTGGGCGATACGCGACGATGACAACAACGCCACTCATTGGTTAGGCGGCTGATGCGTTTTCGTCCGGGGCGAGGAGATGACCGAAGAGTTTGCCGGCGAGGAGAAAAGTAACACCGGCGACTCCAGCCATCGCCGCATGCAGCAGCCAGAATTGTGTGGCCGGCATTTTTTCTAGAAAACCGCCGATCCAGCCGACGAGATTGTTGCCGGCAAAGAAGGCCAGATAATAAATGCCAATGATGGTGGCGGACAGTGCGGCTGGCGCGACGCGCGCATAAAGCGCAAGCGAAACCGGAAAGACATTGGCAAATCCGGCGCTGTTCAAGACATGGAACGCAATAAGCCAACCTATCGAAACTTTTCCTCCGGGACCGGCGGTTGCCGCCCCAATCATGAGCGAAAGCATACCGGTGACAGCGATGAGACTGCCAATTGCGATCTTGGTGATCTCGGCCGGTTCACGAAATTTTTTCGACCAAATGCGCCAGAATATCACTGCAATGAAAAGAAAGCTGACCGAGACAATCGAATCCAGTGTGATCAACCACGTCGTCGGCATTTTCTTTCCGAAGAAGATGAGATTGGCGTTGTCCTGAGCCCAGACCAGATAAGCGTTGAAGATTTGTTGGTTGGGGATGATCGCGATCGTTAGAAAAGGCAAAAGCGCAATCAGCATGGCGATTGCCATTTTGTCGCGGCGGCTCAGCTTCGTCTTGGCGGTGCCGTCGGCGCTGGCCTCCTTTTTTTCGACCACCGGTGAATCGGGCGGCAAATATTTCCGGCCTAACAAATAAATGGTCAGGCCGATCAGCATGCCGACGCCGGCAACGCCGAAGCCCCAGTGCCAACCGACTTTTTCGCCCAGGGTGCCGGCAATGAGGGGCGCCGCGATGACTCCGCCATTGATGAAGATGTAATAAATCTGAAACGCGTCGGCGCGGCGATTGTCGCCGGTGGCGTAGAGCGCGCCAACCTGACTGGCGAGGTTTCCTTTAAAACAACCGACGCCGCAGAGCAGACAAGTGAGCGCGAGGAGAAAACTGATGTCGAACGCCATCAAGAAATGTCCGGCCGACATGAGCAGCGCGCCGATGGTGATGGTGCGCGTCCGTCCGAGCAAACGATCTGCGATCAAGCCGCCGGCAATCGGTGTGAGATAAACCAGACCGGTGTAAAGGCCGAAGATCGTGGAGGCGAGCGCCTGGACCGAGAGTGGTCCGCGAAAACTTTCGATCAGGTGGCGAAACGGGCCGAAGCCGAGAATGTTCTCGATGTGTCCGGGATGGAGCAGCCGGTTGACCATGTAGAGAACGAGCAGCGCTTGCATCCCGTAGTAAGAAAAACGTTCCCACGCCTCGGCGAACGCGATGTAACCGAGCCCGCGCGGATGCCCGATAAAACTGCGGTCCTTAGGATTGTGCACGGAGCAAAGTAGAAAGTAGGAAGGAGAAATTAGAAAGTAGAAAACGACGACAAATCACCGATGTTGTTCGGGAGAATGAACATGCCAACGATCAAAGAGCAAAAACGATTTCCTTCGCCAGCGGTCACGCCGCAGGCGCTGGCTTGGGACGGCAAACAAATGTGGATGAGCTCGCGCGACCTCGGTTTTCTCTACAAGATCGACATCGAGCGATCGAAAATTCTCGATGAGCTCGACCCGCCAGGAGTGGTTTGGGCGGCGGTCGCAACCAACGGAGCGATGCATGTCACCATTGGCAAAGGCCTGAATGATGATCGTTACGTGTATCGTTACAACGGCAACGGGCGATTCGAAAAGTTATTTGCCTGTCCGGACCTGACTGGCTCGTACCTGAGCTACGACGGCGAAAGCCTTTACCTCAGCCAATGGTATCAGCAGCGGATTTTGAAGTTGGAAAATGATGGCAAAGTCGTCCGGAAGATTGACGTCGGCGCGGAAATCTGCGGTCACGTGTTTGCCAACGGCGCGATTTACGTCCTGCGCGGAACTGAAAATGTTCCGCGGCCCCAATACGCGGAGGGTCCGCCGACGGCTGACCGATTCAGAGGCGCGGCGAAGCAAGGACAAGAACAATGGTGGATTGCGCGACTTAATCCGCGAGACGAGAAGCCCGAGGTGGTAGATGTTGCAAGAGTCCCGTTTGCGGCGCGCTCACTGACATTCGACGGCGAGAATTTTTGGACGAACTATCGCGCGGCGAACGAGACCGTCTGCTTTTCGCTTCCGAGCTAACTTTTCACGGGCGCAAAATCCCGGCGAAGTGTTCCCGGTAGCGCCAGATTAAGAACAGCTCGAGTAGCGTGACCACAAGGTCCGGCGGCAAACCCTCGGGCGCCATGAGAATGTGGAACGCCCAGATGTTGAAGATGATCGCGGCCAGGATGGTGAGGCCGAGGGGAACGAAACGGCCGATGAGCAAAAGCAAACCGCCGATTAGTTGCATACCGCCGATCACGTAAACGTAGCCGCTATCAAAAAAAGCTTTCATGTAGAGTCCCGCGGTGCCTTCCGGCAGCGGCGGCATCGGAAGGAACCGCAAGAATGCGTTCGAGCCGAAGAAGACAAAGACGAGCCCGAGAAAGATTCGGGCGCTGATGGTCAAAATTTTCATGGCGTGCGATGGTGCACGATCCCGACCGGATTTCCAATCGCGAAAATAAATGCGTGAAACGCGGCTCACCGCGGCGCATCATTCAAGCATGCGGATCAGCGAGATGAATTGGATGATGGTGGAGGAGTATTTGAAACGGGACGACCGTTGCGTGCTGCCGCTCGGCAGCACCGAGCAGCACGCCTACCTGAGTCTGAGTGTGGACAGCATTTTAGCGGAACGTCTCGCGACCGAAGTGGCCGAGCTGGCGGGCGTCCCGATTTTTCCAGTGCAGCCATACGGAATCACGCCGTACTTTCGCGCATTTCCGGGAACGATCACCTTGCGGGTGCAAACGTTCCTATCGATCGTGCGCGAGATACTCGACGCGCTAACAGAGCAGGGATTCAAACGGATCTTGATTGTGAATGGTCACGGCGGAAACACACCGGCGCAGAATCTGGCCGGCGAGTGGATGGCCGATCATCCCGGCGTCAGAATAAAATTCCACAACTGGTGGAACGCGCCAAAAACGTGGGCACAGGTACAGGCGATCGATCCGGTGGCGTCGCACGCTTCTTGGATGGAGAATTTTCCGTGGACCCGTCTGGAAAAAGTCAAAATGCCGTCGGAACAAAAACCGGAGGTGGACATGAATCATCTTCGCCAGCTCGATCCGAAGGCGCTGCGGACGTACCTGAAAGATGGAAACTGGGGCGGGGTCTATCAAAAAAGTGACGAAGAGATGATGATAATCTGGCGCGTAGCCGTCCAAGAAACAGTAGAGTTGTTGAACAATGGCTGGGCCTAGCAACTAAAAATGATGAAACAATTTGTGCGATTCGTTATAACGATGTCGATCTTGCTGCTCGGCGTGATCAGCATTCCGGCGGAGACGGACGAACCAGGTCCATTCGAAAGATTGTTTCATGCGATGAGACGCGCCATGAACGAGCCGCAGCACAGATCATCGCAGCGACGCAGTCACAAACAGACTGACGAAACCACAATTTCTCCCAGCGAAAGGTCAAATACTCAAACTGCAACCGGGCGCGTCAGCGCACCACCGAGCGAACGGAATACACGTACTGCTTCGCGAGCAGCTTCCAAGAAGGGCGACGACCTTCGCTATGGAACTCCCGTGCCGGGCAAGCAAGGTTTTGTGACGAGCCCGTTCTCACCCGAAAGCGGTTACATCGACGTGCGCGGTTTTGCTCCCGGCACGCCGGTTAAGGATCCTTATACCGGCAAAATTTTTCTGACGCCCTGAAGCTCGGAGCTGGGAGGTTGGAGCTTGAAGTTCGGCGGAAACACAGAACACAACTGTTTGGAAATTTTGGGTGACGGCGTAAGCTCGGGAGCAGATGCCGAAGTATCTTGTCGTCAGCACCAGTGGAAATCCCGACAGCAACAGCCGCCGAATGGGGCGGGTCGCGTTCGCGCATTTACAAAAGCGAAAAGTCGACTCCACCTGGATGGACATCAGCGAGATGGACCTTCCGCTGTGCGATGCGGACAAATGTTACAGCACTCCGGCGGCGCAGAAACTGAACAAAGCGATCGAAACAGCGGACGGCATTCTCATCGCGGCGCCGGTTTATAATTACGACGTCGCGGCCGCGGCCAAAAATATGATCGAGCTGACCGGCAGCTCGTGGGAAGAAAAGGTAGTGGGATTTCTATGCGCCGCCGGCGGCAACAGCAGTTACATGGCGGTGATGGCCTACGCCAACAGTCTCATGCTCGACTTTCGAACAGTGATCATTCCGCGATTCGTTTACGCAGCCGGCGACGCATTCAAAGGCGACGAGATCGTCGACAAGAAAATGATCACTCGGATCGAGCAGGCGTCGGATGAGCTAATTCGTTTTACGCAAGCCTTGCGCGGTTAAGTAATTGAGGTTCCGGCAAGGCCAAGTCGCCCGGCATCGGCTTTGAGCGCGGCAATTACGTTGGTAATGACTTCGTCAAGCGGCAGGCCAAGTTGTTCGGCGCCGTGGACAATCTCCTCGCGGTTGACCGCGCGGGCGAAAGCCTTGTCCTTCATCTTCTTTTTCACCGCGGCAAGATCGACATCGTGAATGCTCTTGGTTGGCCTAACCAGCGCGACGGCGACAACGAAGCCGCTCAGTTCGTCTACGGCGCGCAGCGTTTTCTCCAACGGCGTCTCCGGAGAAACACCGGAGTAATCGGCATGGGAAAGGATCGCGCGGCAAACTTCTTCGCTCCAGCCGTTCTCGCGAAGCCATGCTACGCCGACAAACGGATGGCCTTCGGTCGAGCTGCGTTCCAAGTTTGGATGTTTTTCATAATCCATGTCGTGAAGCAATCCGACCGCTTCCCAAAGATCGACATCTTCACCGCGCAGTTGCGCGAAGTGTTTCATCGAATCGGCGACCGCGTAACAATGCTTTCGCAAACTCTCCGATTGGACCCATTCGTGGAGAATAGGGAGGGCACGGGTGGCGAGGGACATGAGAACAGAATGAACGGCAAAAACGCCCTACACTCAACATTCATCAGCTCGATTTAAATTCCGGATCTGGAATTGCCGAATTGAAAAAAAGTGTGTGAACTGGTTGCAGCAATGAGACCGGTCTTGCTCGCAGCATTACTATTTCTTCTCGGGTGCGCCAGCGCGGTCGAAGCGGTCGCGCAGGCAGGTGGGAGGAAATCGCTCGAGGTCTTTCTCGCCGCGGGCAAAGACAGCAAACCGACCACGACATTTTCTTCGGATGCGCCTCGCGTCTATGCCTTCTGGAAAGGCAAAAAACTTACGGTTGGCGACAAAGTTCAGTCGGTTTGGATCGCCGAGGACATCGGCGATGCTGGGCCAAAGGAAACCAAGATCCTCGAAGGCACTGCCAATGTTTATAAGTCGAATGAGGACGGAGCATTCGTCCTCTCCCGCCCCGCCTACAAGGTTTGGCCTGTGGGTAAATACCGGGTGGAGATTCATATCAACGGCGGCCTTGCTAATTTAGTGAAGTTCACGATCAAACCGGGTGTGACGATCGAGGTGCGCTAACTGGATGACGGGTTGAACTTTTCAACCGGTTAACGTTGCGTTAGTTTCTTCCCCGATGTCCTGCGCAAAAATCGATCCGGCCCTGCACCAGGCGCACAAACCGTCCTGGATCAAAGTGCGCTTGCCATCGAACCCGGTCTTCTTTTCCACCAAAGCGCTCATCTCCGATCTGCGTTTGCACACGGTTTGTGAAAGCGCGCAATGTCCGAATCGCTGGGAATGTTGGAGCCAGGGAACGGCGACGTTCATGATTGCCGGCGATCGTTGCACGCGCGCATGCGGATTTTGCGCGGTGACGACGGCGAAACCGTTTGCGTTGGAGAGTGACGAGCCCCAACGCGTGGCCAAAGCGGTCATGCGAATGAAATTGAAACATGTTGTGATCACCGCCGTCGCCCGCGACGATTTGAAAGACGGCGGCGCGAACCATTTCGCGCGTGTGATTGCTGCGATCCAAAACATGGATCCGGCGATCATCATCGAAGTGCTGGTGCCCGATTTTCACGCCGACGATTCATGTATCCAGGCTGTGCTCGATGCTCGCCCCGACATTTACAACCACAACATGGAAACGGTGGAGCGGCTGACGCCAGTTGTGCGATCTCGGGCAAAATATCGAACCTCCTTGCAAGTGTTGCGACGGGCCAAAGAGCTTTCTCCGAAAGTGGTAACGAAAAGCGGGATCATGCTCGGCCTGGGCGAAACCGAGCCGGAGATTTTTCAGACGATGGACGATTTGCGCGACGCTGGCTGCCAGGTTCTAACGATGGGGCAATATCTGCGCCCGACGCCGAACCATTTGCCGGTGGTCGAATTTGTCACGCCGCAGCAATTTGATTTTTACGGCGAGATCGCGCGCAAAAAAGGATTTGAGCACGTCGCTTCCGGTCCGCTCGTGCGCAGCTCCTATCACGCGGCCGACTTTCATCCTGTTGTCCGCTGAGGAATGGACAAATCGAAGATCGCGGCGCTCATTCCCGCTTACAACGAGGAGAAACACATCGCCGACGTGGTTCGGGGAACGCGTCAAAAACTGGATGACGTTCTAGTTGTCGACGACGGATCGCTGGATAAAACCGCGGAGCGCGCGCGCGAAGCCGGCGCTGAAGTTATCGTTCATCCGCAAAACCGCGGCAAAGGCGAAACGATCAAGACCGGTTTGCGTCACTGGCAAGATCGACAAATCGATTTCGTAATCATCCTCGACGCCGACGGCCAGCATCGGCCGGAAGAGATCGATCGTTTCATTGCGGCTGCGTTCTCAGCGGACGAGCCCAAACTCATTCTCGGCAATCGGATGAACGATGTTTCGTCGATGCCGCGCCTGCGACAGTTCGTCAATCGTTGGATGAGCGACCGGATCAGCGCGGTCTGCGGCCAGGAAATTCCCGACACCCAATGCGGCTTTCGCATGTTACATCGACAACTGATTCCCGAGCTGCTCGGCGGCGCGGCGCGTTTCGATTACGAGACCGAAATGCTGATCGTCGCGAGCCGAAAAGGTTTTCGGATCGATTCAGTGCCGATCAGCACCGTGTACTCGGACGAAGTCAGCAGCATTCACCCCGTGCGCGACACGCTGAGCTTTTTCAAATTGATGCGGCGCTACAGGAAATTGTAGGGGCGGGCGTGTCGCCCGCGATCGCTGCAGCCGAGACGGCTGCCACCACAGAAAACATCACGGTTTTTTCGCCGGTAACGGCTTGGTGCTCTTAATAATCTCCTCTTCCGGCGTGAGGTTGGCCGCTTTGCCGCTGAAGATGACGCGGTTTGGTTTTTCCGCGAGCGAATCGACCAAGGCCTTGGCGTGGGTAGTGACAACTTTGAGGTTGAGCAGGATAACGTGCAGCTCTTTCATCTGTTCCTGGAGCGATTTGTCGGTTGTGCCAATGAAGGTGTTAGCCGTCCCGAAGAGTTGGTCGGCGCCTTTCGAAACACTGTCCAGATTCTTGATCACGTTCTGCAAATTATCGACGTCGACCTTTAACGAATCGGCCAGCGGCCCGAGCTTGGGCATGAATTCGCCGAGATTGCCGTGCAAGTCGGTGACGGTCACGTCCAGATTATCGAGCAGCTTGTTTGCATTTTCGAAAAGCGGGCCGGCCGCGGCGGTAATCTGTTCGATCCCGTAAGCAGGATGTCCTTCGATCGCCGCATTGTTGGCTAGCGTCTTACCGCCGGGCGTGCCGGCGGAGAGCGCGACAAATTTCGGCGCGAGCAAAGTGTCCGCGCTCAGAGTGGCCGTTACATCGGAAGGCAACGGCGGAATTCCATCATCGAGCTCCACCGTTACAACGACGGCGTCTTTCTTGTTGGTCAGTTTCGCGCGCTCGGCTGCCGTCAGATGACGCACTGCAATCACGCGTCCGGCGGGCGCACCCGCATAGCGAACTTCAGAATGAACTTTGATGCCGGTCACATCTTCATATTGAATTTGCAACGTGCGCGCCGGCTTTTTCAAACGATAACCGGAGAGCGCAAAGGTAAGCGCGGCGAGCAGGACGATGCTGCAGATGATGACCGACAGCGCGACGAGATAATCTGAGAGATTTTTTTTCATGCGGTCTTGCGATGAAATCGATGACGCGCAGCGACGAAGGGCCGAGGTTTCACGTGTTGATGATGTTCATGTTCGCCCTGCGAAAGATTTAATGGGACCGGGCCATCGGCTTCGCCGTTGATGAACTGTTGCACTTCGGGATTCGGGCTGTTGCGAATTTCATCAGGTGTACCTTGCGCCACAATCGAGCCGTGACCAAGCATGATCATCCGCGATGCGATCCGAAAGGCGCTGGTCATATCGTGGGTCACGACGACTGCGGTCATGTGTTCGCCGTGTGTGAGCTTTTGCGTGAGTTGATCGACCACCGCGGTCATGATCGGGTCGAGTCCGGAAGTGGGCTCATCGCTAAATAGTAATTCCGGATCGAGCGCGAGCGCGCGGGCGAGGCCGACGCGCTTCTTCATACCGCCGCTGATCTCGGCCGGCTTGAGATTTTTAAACCCGCTCAAGCCGACCATTTGAAGTTTTTCCTCCACGATTTGTTCAATCTCCTCGGCAGAATTGTCGGAATGCTCCAAAAGCGGCAGCGCGACATTTTCACCGACAGTGAGAGAAGCGAGCAACGCGCCCGACTGGAATAACATTCCGAAACGCCGGCGAACATCCGCGATTTCGCGTTCGCTCATCGGAGTGATTTCCTGGCCAAAGATTTTTACCGAACCGGAGGTCGGCTTCATCGAACCGATAATGTGACGGAGCAACGTGCTTTTGCCGCAGCCGCTCCCGCCCATGATCACGAGCGTTTCGCCGCGGTGAACGTTGAGAGAAATGTTGTTGATTACAGTGCGGTCTCCGAATTTTCGGACAAGATCGGTAACTTCGATAACCGGCGAATCAGGCGAGGGTGACATATCAGGAATCAGAGATTAGCCCGCGAATTACTCGAATCATACGAATCAAAGAAATTGTTGTTTATTTGCGTCAATTCGCGTGATTGGCGGGTTAGCTTCCAAAGAAAAAGATTCCGGTAAGAATCGCGTTAGATATCAACATTGCGAGCAACGCTTGCACGACCGACGAAGTGGTCGCTTGGCCGACGCCTTCAGCGCCGCCTTCAACGTGTAAACCGGCGTTACACGCGATCGTGATCACGATCCAGGCGAAGACAACGCTCTTGATCATTCCTGAATACAAATCCCAGGTATCGGCGCTTTCGAGTGCCCGCATGATGAAGCCAGCGGTGTTGAAATTAAGCGCAAATTTGCAAACCGCCCAGCCTCCAAGCACGCCGATGTAATTGCCGAAAATCGTTAACGCTGGAAGCATGACAAGCATGGCAAGGAAACGCGGGACGACCAGATATTGAACTGGGTTGATCGCCATCACTTCCAAGGCCTCGATTTCTTCCGAGACTTTCATCGTGCCGAGTTCCGCGGCGACAGCCGAACCGCTGCGTCCGATCACGATGACCGCGATCAGGACCGGCCCCATCTCCCGCAAGATCGACAACATTACGAGATCGGGGACATAAATCTCCGCTCCCATTTGCTGAAGGGAGTGCGCAGCCTGCATGGCGAGCGTCACGCCGATACTGAAAGCGGTCAGGGCCACCATCGACGTCGCGCGCACGCCGATGAAAACCATTTGCCGAAAAATCTGGGAGATGCTGAAGAACTGTCCCCTGAAAGGCGCGACGAACACCCAGTAAAGCAAACTCAGATTCAGGCGCAGATAATTCTTTAACATTTGGGCGCGTCAGAATGGCAAGGTGCGTCGAATGACGAAAGCCGAAAATCCGACCCGGATTGGCTTTTAATGGAATTAGATAAGCCCGCGTTTACGGAAGTCGCCGATGTTTCCGCCGCTGGAGCGCTCGATCATGTCGATCGTGAACTTAAGAAGACAGACTTCCCAGGCTTCGTCGACGCCCTGGATAATAGCGCTGAGAGGCTCATCGCGGTGTTGAATATGCGATTTCGTGCGCGCGATTACGGATTCGATCGGGTCCCGAAACATCTTTTCGGTCACGTCAGTTTTGCGAAATTGAAAACCGTAACGCAGCACGGCGGTGTTGTGAGCGTGTTCTCGCAATTGATCGGCGTAGCGTTGCGCTTTTTCGCCAAAACCTTCAAGGAGCAATCGGCTGAAGTGGTCCGGCGTCAGAATCTGAGGGCGGTCGGCGTGAATCTTTCCATCGCGGACCCGCACTTCGTTGGCGCGATCCATCAATTCGGAAATCAGATAAAATCGAAAACTGGTGGTGCCGAAGGTCGCGATCTTCTGCTCGGGCGCGAGGATCACCTGGGTGTTTTCAATCGCGTATTGGAAATCGTCTTCTTTCACTTGGTGGCCTGCAATGTAAGACACCGTGAGCGGGTTTCAACGAAGCGAGTTGTAGAGGCGCTTGTGTCAAGCGCCTGTTTATTAGTTCGGCTTTTGAGACAAACGTCGCTACAACATCCGTGATCGATTGGGGTCAATCGCCCCTACCTAGACTGGCTCGCAAATTGATTCAGCGATTGCGTCACGAATGCGCTTGGATCGCCAGCGCAGGACTGCTTCGCCGGTAAAAAGCGCGAGCGCGAGCCAGATCAAAAAGAAAGTGACGAGATGACCGCGGGTGAACGGTTCGTGATAGAGAAAGACGCCGAGAAAGAACGAACCGATGGGGGAGAGATATTGGAGGAAGCCGACGGTGATGAGCCGGAGATGTCGCGTGGCGTAGCCGAACCAAAAAAGCGGAAGGGCGGTGACGACGCCGGTGCTGATGAGCAAGACCGACAACGACCAGCCGGCGCGGCCGAATGTGAGCGCGCCCGATCGTTGAAGGTAAATGAGAAAAGCAGCCGCAAAGGGGACGAGCAAGATGGTTTCGATGAACAAACCGGGAATCGCGGCGGTGCCGGATTGTTTTCGAAGCAATCCGTAAAGACCGAAGGTGACGCAGAGCGAAACCGCGATCCACGGGAAGCGGCCATAGCCGAATGTAAGATTCAAGACTCCAAGGGCGGCGAGCAGGACCGACACGAACTGCAACCGTGTGAGTCGCTCGCGGAGAAAAAGTGCGCCGAAGAGAACGTTCATCAGCGGGGTCATGAAATAACCGAGACTGGATTCAATGACCCGGCCGGTGTTGACCGCGTAAATGAATAGAAACCAATTGGACGCGATGGCCAGGCCGCCGGTGAGACAATAAATGCGCGCGCGACGCGAACGCACATTGGCGATGAGTTCCGGCCAGCGCCGTTGCCAGCTCAGCAGGATCGAAAGGAAAATTGTCGTCCAAACGAATCGGTGCGCGAGAATTTCCGTGGCCGGAACGGCGGCGAGAAGTTTCCAATAAATCGGGATCAGGCCCCAGGTCGTGAAGGCGGCGATTGCGGCAATGAGACCGGAAGCTTCCTGCGACTTTGCGGAGCGTTCGCCCAAGAATGACATGCTCGGACTCTATCGGTTGTAGAGGCGCTTGTGCCAAGCGCCTGTTTTTCTGGTTCGGCGTTTGAGACAAACGCCGCTACAACGTCTCGGCTTTTGCGACGCGTTGCTACTTTGCCGCGACCGGGGGCACGAGCGACACGTACGCAGCGTAACCGTCACGCGGCATGTCTTCGGCCGGGATAAAACGCAACGCGGCAGAGTTCACTGCGTAACGCTGCCCGCTTGGCGATGTCGGATCGACGACCAAATGCCCAAGGTGCGCGTCGCTGCGTTTTGCGCGCAGCTCGATGCGATGCATGTCGTGGGAACTATCGTCCTTTTCGACAAGGGAATCTTTCGAGATCGGTTTTGAAAATGTGGGCCGGCCGGTGCCGCCGTCGAATTTGTCGAGCGAACAAAAAAGCGGTTCGCCAGTAATGACATCGACATAAATACCGGGCCGCACATTATTCCAATATTCGTTTTGAAATGCTGTCTCGGTGCCGTTTTGGCGCGTGATACGATATTGGTCCGGCTTCAGGCGCGAACGCAAAGTGGCGTCATTGGGCACCGGCCGATTCGGGTCGAATCCAGTTGTTTCTTTCGTGACTGCGTGCGCGGCGAGCCCGAAGTAGATGGCCCCACCAAGCAGAAGAGCGGCAACGCCGCACCCAATGCACAGGCTGACTCGGGAGGTGTCGTCGACGATGATTCGAGAGCTGTTCATTTGTCGCCCCGGCTGACCAATGAAGCAAAAAAGATGGGCTTAAGTCACTCTTTTTTTTGGAAGGCGCGAAGATATTCGGCCTAACCCTCGGCTTCCATTTTGTCGGTTGGAATAAACCGCATGCCGGCAGAGTTCACGGCATAACGCTCGCCGGTGGGCGAGGTGGGATCTTTGAAGAGGTGGCCGAGGTGAGAATTACTGAGCTTGGCGCGGACTTCCGTCCGTTGCATGTCGTGAGAAGTATCAGCCTGCTGAAAAACGGAATCCGGCGAGATCGGTTTGGTGAACGTGGGCCGGCCGGTTCCGCTATCAAATTTGTCGAGCGAGCTAAAGAGCGGGTCGTTGGTAATGATGTCGACGTAGATGCCGGGGCGATTGTTGTCCCAATATTCGTTTCGGAACGCGGTCTCGGTCCCGTTCTGGCGGGTGACGCGATACTGGTCCTCGGTTAATTTCGATTTCAGGACCGAATCACTCGGAACTAGTTGGAGATAATTATATTTGCCGGTCCTTTTTTTCTCCGCCTGCATGTTGCTGTAATGAAAAAAACCGGCGATAACTCCGACGGCTGCGAGCAGACCGAGCCACAAGCTCAAATGCGACGAGTGCTTCGAAGGATGATGGATCCGATGCATGCTGAATTTCCTGATTCGATTGGGAGCGCTTTGATTTGACGATTCGTGACCCACCAATCATCAAGTTTTCTCAAAGTGATACGCAGCCAAACGGGGAATTGCGGGTCTGTTGTTGTGTAAAGAATTCAAAGCGGCCCTCACCTCAATCCTCTCCCTGAGGGAGAGGAGGCCGCGATGCGGCGGGTGAGGGTAAATTGTTTCGGCTGGAGCCTGATTATTTCTTGTGCTCGAACAGCGGCAAATATTGGCCGTAGCCCTCTTCCTTGAGTTTTTCGACGGGGATGAAACGAAGTGCGGCAGAATTAATGCAGTAACGGATGCCGCCTTTATCGGCTGGGCCGTCATCAAAAACATGCCCAAGATGGGAGTCGCTTTTACTGCCGCGCACTTCGTTGCGATCCATGCCAAAGGTGCGATCTGATTTTGCCGCGACCTTGCTATTGTCGATCGGTTTGGTGAAACTGGGCCAACCGCTGCCACTGTCGAATTTATCGAGCGAAGTGAAGAGCGGCTCTCCGCTGACGACATCCACATAAATGCCGGCGCGATGATTGTCCCAATACTCATTTCGAAATGGCGGTTCGGTGCCGCACTGCTGGGTCACGTGAAATTGCTCCGGCGTGAGTTTTTTCTTTAGCTCTTCCGGGGACGGTTTGGCCGACGTTTGATTAGTGGATGATGGAGTTGTCATAGAGTTTGATGGGGGAACAGTTTCGTCCGGTTTTTGGGCGCGGGCGCGATTGAGGAAGATCAGGATCCCGAGCAAAGCCACAAATACGACCACGCAAAAAATCAACATTCCGCGCGATGAAGGTGGCGGCCTTCTGGGCAACTGAATCACACGCTAAAATACGCGATGTCGGCCCGTCGCAACAATGGAATCACCGCGTCTTCCTCTTCCTCTCAGTCCTTAATCTTAATTAAGAGCGAAGATTCATCGGAAGCGGAAGAGTGAAATCCCAAATCGCAGGCTCCAAGTCCCAGGCAAACTCCAAGCCCCAAATCTCTAATTCAAAACGCGTCGGACTGCCCTTAAACATCCGAGTTTTGATGATTGGCATTTCCTTGGAACTTGGGATTTCCGACGTCAGTCGGTCCGTCCAGCTTCCGGGACCCGGATGTAAGGCCGAAACACAATCAAACCGATTGGCGCAACCGAGGCGGCCAGGGCAAAAATAAACCACATGATTCCGGAATGTCGGGGTCCGTGTTCGGGACAAAACGCGGCCAGCAGCCATCCCGCGCTGCCGACGAGAAGCTTGCCGACCAGGAATGGCAGATAAGCGAGCGCTCCATAGGAAGCCTCCTGGCCCGGCGGCGCAATCGCGGCGGCGTATTCGTAGACTCGCGGTGAATAGAAGGCTTCACCGATCGAAAAGACCGCGAGATAAAGCGCTGTCATTACATAGTACGGATGAATGCTTCCGTGTAATCCGAGATAGCCGTGACCGAGCCATTGCCCAGGCGCGCTGATCGTCGCTGCTTGAAACCAATCCGTCGGCAACGCCATGATGAATACACCCGCTGCACAAATGATCCCCCCGACCACGACCATTCGGTAGGCTGAGAATTTCTGGGTCAGCGCGCCGATCACCGGCACGAGCAAAATGATCATAATCGAATTGATCGCCGAAAGCTTGCCCACCGGCGCGTGGAGCCCGAGCTCGCGGTCGCCGAATTTCGGGAACACGTAGTCCATCTGAAGAAAGATGGCTTTTAGGAATCCGATGAAGAGGAAGAAAACCAGGAGCCTGTAAAAACCGGATTGGCCGAGGAGCCGATGGAAGAGACGGAGAGTGTCGGCGGCGCTTTGCCGCACGGTATGTCCGATGCGACTCCAGAATGCGGACACTTCGCGATCCGGTTCGGCGCTTGCTGGTCGATCGGCGCTTCGGCGGAGAAAGTAGATCGCGGGGAAAAGCAGAATCTCGAACGCGAGGCTGACGAGAAACAGTTGTTGATGAGTCGTCGGTTCGAACCCAAAGAAGCTAGCCCGCAACTCCAACTGCCGGACGTAATCGAAAATCCATCCGGCCGCGACGTAGCCGATGTTCATGATCACATAGATCATGGAAAACGACATCGAACGCTGCGCTATGGTCGAGTAACGACGCGTCGCCGCGAGCAGCACTGGCGTGCCGAGCGCCTCGCCGACCGCGAGAGGGAGGACGCCACAGGCGAGCGCGAGCGATGGATTTGTTGTCATCACCATTACGCTTCGGGCGACGGTGCAGATGGCGACGCCGAGGAAAAAAGTTCGGCGCAGTCCGATCGCGTCGGTGAGCGAACCGGCGAGCAAGGTGAATACCGTCATCGCCGGCGCCCAGACCCAGCCGACCAAAGCGCCGGCCGCCTGATCGTTGAAGCCGAGGTCCTTCGACAGCCACAGGACCATCGTTTTGTTGGTGACGGAGTAGGCGGTGTAGATGAGGAACTTGATTAAGAACGTGAGCCAGAGCTCGCGTTGCGCGCCTTTGAGGACGGTGAACTTCGCGAGAAAGCCGCGCTCGATTGGCGCAGCGATTTCTTCCGGCGTGACTGTCTCTTTGATTCCTCCGGCCACGATATCGATCTTCCGTTACAACATGTTCGCTACAAATTCGCGCGCGTCGAACAGCGCGAAGTCGTCGATTTTTTCGCCAGTTCCAATAAAGCGGGTGGGAATTTTCAATTCATCCTGGATCGCAACCACGATTCCGCCTTTGCCGCTGCCATCGAGTTTGGTCACGATCAAGCCGGTAAGTCCGAGGGCTTGATGGAATTCGCGGGCCTGACTGAGCGCGTTGCTGCCGGTGGTTGCATCGACCACGAGAAGAATTTCATGTGGCGCGGCGGGACCGTTCTTGGCCAGAGCGCGTTTCACTTTTTGCAGCTCAGCCATGAGATTCGCTTTGGTGTGGAGACGGCCGGCCGTGTCGCAGAGTAGAAACTCCGTCCCGGCGTTCGCTGCTTTTTGATAGGCATCGTAACAAAGCGCAGCCGGATCTGCGCCGTACTGGCCTTGAACCATTTCAATGCCGAGCCGCTCTGCCCAAATTCCAAGTTGCTCGATGGCGGCTGCGCGAAACGTGTCGGCGGCGGCGAGCAAAACGCGAGACGGGCGATTGAGGTCAATCGCCCCTACCTGAAGATAGTGCGCCAACTTCGCAACCGAAGTTGTCTTGCCAGTTCCATTGACGCCGACGATGAGAATTACGTTTGGTTTTCCTGAAATCGGCTGAATCGGTCGCGTTTCCGTCGGCAGAATTTTCGCAATCTCTTCGCGCGCGAATTTAATTACATCCTGGATCCCAAGGAGCGACCAGGATTCGCGTTCCTGAAGCCGGGCAATAAGCCGGGTGGTAAACGCAACGCCGAGATCTGCGCGGATTAATGCATGCTCCAGTTCGTCCCAATCGATCGGTTTACCGGCGAACTGTTGCGCGAGCGCTTCGAGAAATTTCACAGACTAGACAGAATTTACAGAATTCGCAGAATTCGAAAAACAGAAGCGGTCGGTCTTGTCTTAATCCAATTAATTCTGTTAATCCTGTCCTTCTTTCGGTGAGGACGACACCGCTTCCCGCGCGGGCCGGGTCAGGTCTTTGCGGACGCGATCGAGAATACCGTTCACAAAACCGCCGGATTCCGCACCGCCAAAAGTTTTTGCCAGTTCAATCGCTTCGTTGATCGAAACGACGGGCGGGATGTCGTCGCGAAAGAGCATTTCGTAAATAGCGAGCCGTAAGACATTGCGATCGACGGCGGAAATGCGGTTGAGGTTGTAATTTTCGCAATAGCGTTTGATCTGCTCGTCAATTTCCGGCAGGTGCGCGGCCATGCCTTCAATCAGTGGTTGGGCGAATTCGCGCACGTTCGGTTTGACCGGACAAAATTCCCAAAAGTCGTCCATCCGCTCGGGCGTTTCGCCGTGTTGGAGATCGCGCCAGAAGTGATATTGGATGGCCGCTTCGCGCGCGCGTCGTCGTTTGCCCATAGCATTTATCGGGTGCGTACCTTCGACAGGACATTCGCGATCTCGACCGCAGCGCGCGCCGCTTCCGTACCGCGGTTGATTTCGTTCTCGAGGCAGCGCTCGCGGGCTTGATCTTCGTCGTCAAAGCTCAGGACAGCGTTAATCACCGGGACTCCGTGACTAACGGCAATTCTCTGGAGCGCGTCCGTCACCGAGCGGCTCAAATTTTCCGCGTGGTCGGTTTTGCCTTTCAAGATGACGCCGATAGCGATGATGGCGTCGCCGCGTTTTTGCGTCGCGAGCTCGCGAACGACGATTGGAATTTCAAAGGCGCCCGGGACTTGAAACAGGCTCAGGGTTGTTCCGGGACCAAGCGTGCGCAATTCAGCAGTGACATGGTCGACCAATCCCTGGACGTAAGTGGGATTAAACTGACTGGCGACGATCGGGAAATGTCGCTTGGTCGCAGCAGTCGTCCGCGGGCGAGGGGCAATCAATTTCGACATGCCCATTTAATCCTCCAACAAGCGCGTCTCGGCAAGAGCGCGCGAGATGGGTGATGCGGCGCGTTAGAGGCGAGAAAGAGCTTTTTCGGCAAGCGCCTTACACCTGTTGATTAGGGCTTCTTCGCTTTCAGGTCCGCCCACACTCACGCGGATGAAGACATCATTTTTTAAAACGTAAAGGGCTCCGCCCATCCGATTGGCCGACCAATAGGCGGAATCGCCGATGCCCTCTAATTTTTTTGGCGGTGTTCCTTTCTCTTCTTCGTGCTCGCGCAAACTTTCCCTCTTTTCCGCGTCGCCTTCTTCCTCTTTCACTTTGCCGTCAAACTGACCAAATGTTTCCTTCCAATACTCTTTCGGAGTGCGCGCTTTGGTCGACGCCGGATCGCTTTGCGTGACCGCGAGGCTGACCGACTTGTTGAACGGTTCCGCGTTATAGAAACATTGCGCGATTCGAAAAGTGCCATCCGATTGTTCGCTGCCTTTGACGTCCTTGACGGGCGCACCCTGAATGGCTTTGACTTCTTCGTTCGTAATTAATCCGCAAGCATCGATCTTCCCCCGCGTTGAAGGAGCTACGGTGGTTTTGGATTTCTGGCAGCTCGCGAACGTTGCGAGCAAACCGATGGAGAAAATGAGGATGATTGAGCGGCTTTTCGATGTGACCAACGCGTCGATCATAAAATCAGTTCCTTTGTGTTTCGGCCACGGGCCGTGCGACCACCAAACCGGTCAGCAGAAAAACCAGCGCTGCCGAAAATAAACAGTAGCGACAGAACGCGTGGAGGCGGAAAGCCTGGACGAAAAGCAGCCAGAGCGTCATGCAGAACATCGCGATCACGTTCCAGGAAAAAAATTGCCGGGCACGGGCATAACCAAAGCCAGCAAAAGTGGCGAAGGTGAAAGCGCCGAAGTAAGCAAGCGCGCCCAGGCCGCTGACCGGAACGCGACCGATCTTGGCGTAACTGCTGCCCAGTACTTGAAAACAGTCGGCCGATCCGCCGCAAACGGCGGTTTCGCCCGCTAAAAAAAGAACGGTGAGATAAGTGGCTTCAGCCAGACCAAGCAACGAAATCAAAGCAGCGGCGCTGTAGAAAACGGTTTGGGCGCGCGAGCGGCTCATTGTCGATCTTGCAGACTTATCATTGCGGGACTTCATGAGGAAGGTTTGGCTTTCTTGAGCGCAGCCTCGACCAGGGCCGGCAGGTCTTCGGGATTCGACTTCGTCCCCGCAACGGCCTCGTTATTGATGAAAATCGTTGGCGTTGTTTTTACTCCGATTGACCCGCCGTGTTTTAGATCGGCCTCGACTTTTTGTTGAACTTCCGTGCTGTCCATGTCCGTTTTGAAACGGCCCAAGTCGAGCTGGAGCATTCCGGCGTAAGCGCTGAACAAGGCGCGCGCGTCGCTGGATTTACTCCAAACAGCCTGCTCGCGATAAAGCAGATCGTGCATTGGCCAAAAACGCCCCTGACGGGCGGCGGCTTCGGCGGCGTAGGCTGCTTCCTTCGCGTGGGCGTGAATGGGTAGTGGAAAATTACGATAGATTACGCGCAAATTGTGCTGCTTTTGCAGTTGATTGATCGGTTCGGAGAGCTTGCCGCAGGGCGGGCATTGAAAGTCGCCGAACTCCTCGAGTGTGACGGCCGCGTTGGCCGGCCCGAGAACATGGATGATCTCACCGGGTTTTTCAGCTTCAGTCTTGGAAATTGCCGGCGCCGGATTGGCGGAACGCTTGGCCCGGTAGAGAAATGCGCCACCGCCAACCGCGAGCAGTGCGACGACAGCTACAATGATGAACGGAAGATAGCGCCTCATGAGTTAAGCGGGGACATATAGCTTACGTTTACAAACTTGCGAATCGCACGAGCACCTGTCATCGGCCGCATCAACGCGTAAAATCGAAGATTACAAAAGATGCCCGAGTTTTACCTTTTTGGTCTCGAGGTATTTTTCGTTGTGCGGGTTGGCGGCAGTTCGAATCGGGACCTGCTCGACCATCTCGAGGCCGTAACCTTCCAGACCGACAACTTTTTTGGGATTGTTGGTCAGGAATCGGAATTGGCGCACGCCGAGGTCGAACAAAATTTGCGCGCCGATTCCATAATCCCGCAAATCTGGCGGCAACCCGAGTTTCGCGTTGGCTTCGACCGTATCGAGCCCTTCTTCCTGCAATTTGTAGGCGTGAATCTTTGCCGCTAATCCAATCCCGCGTCCTTCCTGGCGCATGTAAATTAACACGCCGTTGCCTTCCTCGGCGATTTGCCGCAACGCCGCTTGCAACTGATTCCCGCAATCGCACCGGCGCGATCCAAACACGTCGCCGGTGAGACATTCGCTGTGGACCCGCACCAGCGTCGGCTTGTTCTTGTCGATCTTGCCTTTCACCAGCGCGAGATGATGCATCCCGTCGAGCGTCGAGCGATATAGATGCAAATCGAAGTCGCCGTAATCAGTCGGCAATTTTACCACTTGCTCGAGCTCGACCAGCTTCTCGCGTTTCCGGCGATAGGCGATCAGACTTTGGATCGTGCAAATACGGAGGCCGTGCTTTTTGCGGAACTCCATCAGCTCCGGCAACCGCGCCATCGTTCCGTCGTCGTGTAAAATTTCGCAAAGTACGCCGGCCGGCTGCAATCCAGCCATGCGCGCAAGATCGAGAGCCGCTTCGGTATGACCGGCGCGGCGCAAAACTCCGCCGTCTTTCGCGCGCAACGGAAACACGTGACCCGGCTGTGTCAGATCCTCCGGCGATGAATGTGGATTCGCGATCGCCAAAATTGTGGTCGCGCGATCGTAGGCGCTGATTCCGGTTGTTACTCCGCGCGCCGCGTCCACTGAAACGGTGAAATCGGTTCGTTGCGCTTCCCGGTTTTGCGTCACCATTCGTTGCAACCCGAGCTGCTCGGCGCGCTCGTTTGAGATCGGCACACAAATCAAACCGCGCCCGTGCGTCGCCATGAAATTGACCGCTTCCGGCGTCACTTTCTCCGCCGCAATTACCAGGTCGCCTTCGTTCTCACGGTCGGCATCGTCCGTCACAATCACGATCCGGCCCTTGGCGATGTCGCTCACCACATCGTCAATCGCGTCGAACTGAAATGTCTCGGTCGTTTCCGTAATCATCCTCGCTCTAATATTCTAGCGGTAGGGCGAGACTCTGTCGAGCCGGCTCGATTGAGAGCCTGTCCTCAGCGAAGTCGAATGGGTCACTCGCCGCTGCCCGACGCTACAACAGCTTCGGGGCGGTACAGGTCGCGATTGCTTCCCTGGAACTCGGCTTTGAGTTTCACTTTGAAGTTTGCCAGATCCACCAGGTCCCAGTGCGTGAATTTCCAAACACTGTTTTTGTCGCGCGGCGCGTGTTCGAACCCGATAATGAAATGGACGGCGTCATCGCGCACTTTGTTGGTCCCTGTTTTTGGTTCGAAGTAAAACGTGCGAAACGAACTGTCCCGGCCTCCAACTGCGTAGAGCTTGGGATCTAGATAGAACACGCGCTTGCTCGCAAGATCGACAATCCGCAAATCGGGATAGCCTGATCGTTGAATCTTGCCGTCGCCTGTTTTTGGGAAATCGCAGCTCAAGCCTGGCGTCGAGTTGAGTAACTCGCGCAAAGCGTCTTCGAAATGGCTGCTCACTTCGTTAATGCGCGCGACCTTTTGAACCGGGCTGTCGGCCGCGTTCAATCGCCTGATCGTTTCATCGCACGCCGCCGCGATCGCTTTTCTCACGCGCTGATCGGCTTCGTTCTTGGCATCGAAGGGCAGGACTTTCTTTCCGGTAACGTCGACAATCACTTCACTGAACGGAATTCCGCGTAATTGCTCACCTTCATCCAGCAGCCACGGGATTAGCTGGTCGACAGGCGCCGCCCTGCAATTTCCGACCACGATAAGAATAAAGAACCATGGGGGGCATCGCATCAGCGGATTGAAAGTCCCTCACCATCACTGGGCAAGAAGAAAGCGTTAGCATTGCTGCAGGTCGTTAGGTCAGAAATACGGACGAAGATTTTCGAGAACTTCGGTCGGCGCTTGTCGTAAATGGCTTTTAGATGAAAGCCAGCATCTTTGCGGGCCGTTGCGACGTTTGCCCTCTGGCCTTCTCGAATTTCGCTTTACAAACCCCGGCTCAATTCACTAAAGCTGGCTCGGGTAAGACGCGCGGTCACAGGGTAGGGGAGTCGCGAAAACTGCATTGACGAGACCGCCCATGAACAACGCCGCAGAGAATCGATCGGGGCTCAACAAACTTTGAAGGGCGTTTCCTAGCAACCCCACCCATAAATAAAATCTATGCCTATCACTGACACAGCGCAGGTAATTAAAGACAAGTTCCTCCTCATTGTTTGCAAAGTGCTTAATCCTTTCGTTGATCTGCAATTACTCCAGGTCGCTTCAGGGCATTTACTGCCGGTCGAAGGCGCCGCCGAAATTCAAATTACTGATTCGTTTAAGAAGATTCACGAGGCCGATAAGAAAAACGGGACTCATAACATTGCTTTCATCGTCAATCACATTCTTCTTGGCGTACAGGATCTAGGTTATTCGACCTCTTTAAGCGCCGGCGCACTTATTACGGGCGACCTGCCCACTCTCGGGGATATCGTCAATGAACTCGCGTCTGGCGCTGCACCTATTTAGTCATCTGGGGAATACGACTTTGGGTTATCTGAAACATTCTGCGTGCCAAGAAGAGATTTGGCACCCATATCGCCGGCGGCTTCAAAGAATTGTCGCTGCGATATCCATTGTCCTTCTACTTCTGGCAACGGCTTCGAGCGCTGTTGCCGCCGATGTCACAATTGCTCCCCGTTTTACTCCTTTTGAGGGCAAGGAGATTATCAGGGTGCGATTTTTCGTCGATGGAAAGGACGTTGGGAAAATTCAAGCTAATGATCCTTTCGCATTAAAGGCTGACAACTATGCGATTATTGAGCGCAAAAGCGGAGAGGCGGATCGCGAAATTCCCCTCGATGGTAACCCCCGACCCAGAGGGCTCGAAGGAATTCAAAACATATTCTTGATTCCCAAGGAGGAAATCCCCGCCAAGGGAAAAACATACGTCTTGCGAGTTGCGCATAGCCTGACGATCGAGGCTCCCGATGGAAGCCATGGAGTCGTTCCTCCGAAGGATTACAAGTTGGATAATACCGTCGCCATCTTCGACCGCGAGATTTTGGCGCCTGAAAGTGTGGAGAGTAAACTCGAACTGCAGGCTGGGAGCGGGGGTGGCGCTGTCTCCGCTAGGTACCATCTACGCAAGGATCAAGTTAAACAGCAACTCCGCGATGGCGTAACCGCCAACGATGCTTGGTTCCATATTGATTTCACCGCCAAAGCTGACGTCAACGTTACGCCCAAGGAGAAAGACCAGTATTTCGATAGCATGGTCGCCGAACTCGACCTTTTTCATGCCTACAGTTGGCCGAGTTTGCCGAGCGACGGGGAGGTCAAGAAGTTGCCCGTTATTATGGGTCACTCTGAATTCGGCCTGACTGGTCGTTTCGAAACCGATCGTGACTTTAAAACCATGGACGCAACTGCCGGCGCCGCTTACTCGGTATTCGTCAAAAATCCTCTGACGACGTGGTTGCATTCAGCCTTTGTGCCAAAAATCAAAGAGGCAGGAGTCGCTCCCCTTTTCATCGTCGCCTATGATTATGTCAGCGAGATTCGACAGGGTGCGGCTACGGATAAGGGAAGTAATCGATTACGCGCGGAGTTTTCCTGGTCCTTGCCGCTCTTGCGCGAACAATCAGTTCCCGTTCTCGGTTCCGCCGACGCCGACGCCCTATTCGAGATTGGTGGAATTTACGACTTCGATAAGCAAGTGGTGACGGACACTACGAAAATAACGCTGGAAGTACGCCAACACGAAGCGAGCGACGAAAGCTGGTCTTACACTCTTACCTACGCGCAGGGCAAAGCCACTCCAACCTTTGAGCATTTTGACGCGATCTTAGCCGGACTGAAAAAGAATTTTTAAAGCCGCCGCTGCCCCAGAATTCCAAACTCCCTCCACTCGACAAAATTTTATGCTCGATAGCCTCGATACGCTCATCGCCTTCATCTTAATCATGCTCGTAGTGAGTCTACTGATCACGATTGTCGTGCAGATGGTGGCCGCTGCGCTGAATCTCCGTGGGTTGAACCTACTCAATGGTCTGTCCACTACCTTTACTCTCATCGCCCCCGATGTTTCTCAAAATACAACGGAGCTGGCGCGGTGTGTTTTGAAGGGCAGATTGGTTTCGGACAGTTTCCTGCCGGATTGGCCAGTATTTCGTTGGTGGCGGCATACCACCGCGATGCGACCGGCCGAGATTTTCGATGCCATTCATCGAATTGCGATCGGAAAAAAAAGACCTGACGAAGCGAGCTTGAGGCGGAGCGCGCAGAGGCTGTTGGTTGCACTCGGTATGGACAAGGAGACCCTGGAGAATGCGGCAAAAGCGATTCTTGGCACACAGGAAGAAGCGAAAAAACTTGCCGATGATATGGACAAAGCTGTGCGGTCATTAACGGATGACAAAGTTCGTGCGCAAGTGCAGGCCGCACTAGAGAACGCCAGGGCAAAGCTAGCGACGTACGAAGCTCAGACTGCAGCCGCCGCCGACAAAACAATGGCCGCAATGGCCGGATCAATCGATACGGCCTACCAAAAGTTCCAATACTGGACTGACATCTGCCAGGAACGTGTGCAGCAATGGTTCGCCATGCACACACGCGTTATCACCGTCGTGTTTGCTTTCGTGTTCGCCTTCTGGCTGCAGCTTGATTCCGTCGAAATATTCAAACTTGTTTCAGCCAATAAAGCAGTGCGCGACAAACTGGTTGCACAAGCCGCGACCGTGGAAGGTCAGGCGTCGCGAATTTTAGGAGAGAGTAACAGTGTGCTCAAAGCCACGCTGAAAGATTGGAGTGAAAAGGAAACTGACACCGCCATAAAAACCGCGCTCACTGGTGTCGAAGTTAAAGATACCGACACCCGCGAAGCGGTCCGGGATAAAGTCGCCCAGGCCCTAAAAGGCAAGACGCCGGCCAACAATTTCGATTCAATGGTCAACGCTACCGCCACTGAACGGATCAAAAAACAGGGCGGTGACTTCAAGACAGTCCAAGCGGATTTCGAAAAAACGGGTTTCGATCTCTTCCCCAGGAATGGCGGCTTTCGATGGGGAACGAGTTGGGATCAAGGGTTCAATGAGCATCTAGTCGGAATGCTTTTTTCGGTGGGTTTACTCAGTCTCGGCGCGCCGTTCTGGTACAACGCGCTCAAGAACCTCATGAGTCTGCGCTCCACCGTGGCACAAAATATATCGAAAGAGAAGGAGCAGGAGAAAAAGCAGCCCGATGAAGCCAAGGCGACCAAACCACCGCCCACTATGGTGCCTGAGCAACGGTGAAATCGCATCGCAGGTTGCATCAACGAAGGAAAACCGATGGATTCAACGACGCTCGCAGAAATTGACGGCATCGTAGTTGTGCAAGATGACGACGGACGAGTCCATTGGGAGTGTGGCGCGGCCGTGGATGCGGATGGCGCCAACGGCCAAAATGGAAACAAGTTTGCTTACCGCAAGGACAACAGGGGTCTCGATGCTCTGGCTAACGCGGGCTATCCCAATAAAAGTTGGCGTGATGTGCTCATAGTCGATCCCAACACTGATTCGCCGGCCGACGACGGCAACGGCAATTGGTATTCGGGCACGACTTATTCCTGGAAAGGCAGACCGTTGGAGACGCGCTATGTCGATTCCACCGCCGTGCCTTATGTCGTGACTAATCCGCATGTGCGCGCAAAAGCAAAGGGGGTTGTCATCGGTTGCAAGACGCGCGTGACATATAAGAATAAAACCGTTGATGCGGTCGTGGCTGACGTCAGTGGTGGCAACGATATTGGAGAAATGTCGATCGCGGCCGCGCAGCTACTCGGCATTCCATCTAGTCCGCGTCATGGCGGAGTCGACTCGGGAGTTACCTTCGAATTTTGGCCGGACCAGGCCGCAGTAGTTAGCGGAGAAACCTACCAGCTTCAGCACCCATGATATGGCTACAATTAATAAACGTTCGCCCAAATGGTACGGCTGGTTGCCGGACTTGCCGGATCAGCGCGATTTTGCCTACAGCGTCATCAAACCGCGGCTGGCGAAATTGCCGAGCAAGGTCGATCTGCGACCGAACTGTTCGCCGATCGAGAATCAGGGAGAAATTGGCGCCTGTACCGCGCACGCGCTTGTCGGCGCGCTTGAGTATCTCGAGATCAAAGACGGCTGCCCGTTTGTCGATCTAAGCCGGCTCTTTGTTTACTACAACGAGCGCGCGATCGAAGGCACGGTAAAACAGGACAGCGGCGCGTTTCTTCGCGACGGAATCAAATCGCTGACCAAGCAAGGCGTTTGTGCGGAAAAGGATTGGCCCTATCGGGTCAAAGATTTTACCAAAAAGCCTGCTGCCAAATGTTATTCCGCTGCCAAGAAACATGAGATCACTTCTTATCATCGCCTTAGCACGCTTGACGACATGCGGATTTGTCTCGCCGACGGTTTTCCGTTTGTGTTTGGGTTTACTGTTTATGAAGGTTTTGAATCAGCCGCAGTCACGAAGTCGGGCGTGCTGAATCTGCCTGACAAAAAAGAAAAGGTCATGGGCGGCCACGCCGTCATGGGCGTGGGCTACGACGACTCGCAAAAGCGATTCATCATTCGCAACTCCTGGGACACCGATTGGGGAATGAAAGGCTATTTCACCATGCCCTACGATTATCTCGATCCTGCGAAAAACCTCGCCGACGACTTCTGGACGATTCGTATGGCTGAAGAAGGATAATCACGTTGTTAGACGAAAAATGTTCGCCTCATTGTCGTTAGATGATGAAGCGTTTCTCAGTAACGGTGCTTGTCGTAGTCGCTCTAGTTCACTTTATCGGCACTCTGCTTTTGGTCTGGCAGCTGGTAGTCGCTTCATACGCCATCGAGCGAGGAGAACCGCAGCACAATATGCTTTGGCTAGCCTTGACGTGGATCTGGGCGCCAGTTCCGATGTTCTGTCACAGTACTTTCGGCCAACGGGTCCCATCCATCTCTTGTCGCTTGCGCTTCCGTGGCCGTTTTTTGTAGGACTGTCTTTTGGATTTCTCGTTCCGCGCGAATTCGGATGGACACGTTGAACCGTTTAACCAGGCGATGCGAATTACCGATGAATCTAACCAACGACAGCTATATCATTTTGATCAGCACCAAGAATTTCACCGAGCGCTATTATCGAGATAAGGCGGGCTGGTTAAAGGAGAGCGCGCGTGGCCGAAGGTTTCGCGCAACCGCGGAACAAGTCCTCAATCATCTCCTGCCTGCGCTAGCCGGAGTTAAACCAAACCTAACCGTTACGGTGGAACATCGCGCGAGCGCTGACTAATCTCTTTCTCGTCAGACGATCTCGACTGCGTTTTCGAGAAGCGGGGTGATGTTGACGATCGAGCGCTCGTTGCTGATTTTTCTATCGCGAAGCCCGAGGGAATATAATAAGATTGGCCCGGACTTATCTCGATGGAAGTGTGCCGCGCTTTTCGCGCTTCTGCAGTTGTGTGGTTGTTGGGTGGCTTGTCGATCGCGACTGCGACCACCAATACTACTTTTACTCGCGACGAGGTCGCGCAAATGGCCGGGTTATGGGAAACGGATTGCATCAGCATCTCGCCCCTCGCTGATTCGCAGTACCCGGCTTATACGACGAACTGGCAATACATTTTCCCGCACACCAGCATCTCCAGTGACGGCGATATTCACACCGATATGGCTGTCGATAATTCCGGCACGGGTTCAAATGGCAATAATACCGGCGCGTCTCCGATCATCTGCGAGGTAATAAACGCCACTAACACTCAACTTAGCCATCTCAGCTCACTTACCGCGGCGGCGGCGATCTTTCGTGGGATCTTCCGCTTTTACACTGAGCACCCGGGCGAAAGGCATTTTGAGCTACATCCGGTGGTCGAGCTCGATACTTGGAACGGCGCCAGTTTTATCGCGGACACGGATTATCATTCCAACATCGTCAGCGTGCGGGATGGAACGACGCACACGAGCACGACGCTCACTAACTTGATCAACGGCTCGCAAACGGTGACGGCAACGATCGAAAACGACGGAACTCATGTCGATTTTGTTTTTCCGAGTCCGAGCGTGAACTACGTCCAATACGACGGAACAGTTGTTTCCGGAGTAACCACCGATTCGACCAGCAGCTATTTTCTACTTCAGCCAAACCTTTTTCCCGCTGCGACCCTGCGCTGCCGGCTCGTTGCCAACACTGCGGCCGCGGCTTCGGCTGCCGGTTTGGTAGCGAATCAGACCGTCACAGTAAATGCGCTCACTCGCACGGATATGGCGGCGGTGGGATCGCAGATTGCGGGCATGACTGCAGGGCAGTCGAAAACTTTCGGTCGCCCGGTTGAATTTATTTTGCTTGGTTTGCCAACGATTGGGCCAACGCCAACACCTACGCCTGCTCCAACTCCACCGACGAGTTCGTTTACAAATTCCACAGCCTTGCCAATGAAAGGCGCCGCTAACGGAGAAGGCACCGGAACGCCTTATCCATCGACAATCAACGTGACGGGGTTGCCCGGAATCGTTACCACGCTCACTGCGAAATTAAATAGACTGAGCCACCCGTTTCCCGAAGATCTCGACATTCTTCTGGTCGGACCCGCCGGTCAAAACGTCATGTTAATGTCGGATACGGGCGGCACGCACTCCATCAGCAATATTAACCTGACTTTCGACGACACTGCGGCCTCCGCACTGGGAATTGGCCGTATCAGCTCCGGCACCTATTTGCCGACCAACCTGTCTCCTTCGGGCGACAAAGACGCATTCCCGGCGCCAGCCCCGCCCAAGCCCTTCGGTAACACCATGTCGATCTTTCACGGCGCAAACCCCAACGGTACCTGGAAACTTTTTGTTCTGGATGAATTCACCTCTGGGTCCGGATCGATCAATGGCGGCTGGACGATTAATATCGCTACGCAATTAGCGCCGCCACTTTCTGCTGTCTCGCGCAAGATCCACGGAGCAGCCGGCGCGTTTGATATAAATTTGCCGCTCACCGGCACGCCGGGGATTGAATGCCGAAGCGGCGGCCCTTCAGGCGCGTATCAAATTGTCGTTACGTTTGGCAATCCTGTTACTTTCACCAGCGCGAATATTACGAGCGGAACCGGCGCCGTCAGTAATTCCAGCGTGAGCGGCAGTCAAGTTATGGTCAACCTGGCTGGAGTCACCAACGCGCAGCGAATCGTGCTCACTCTTTCTGGAGTGAACGATGGTCGGAACAACGGAAGCGTTACAGTCCCGATGGCTATACTCGCCGGTGATACAACCGGCAATGGTCTGGTAAACTCGAGCGACGTTTCCCAAACTCAATCGCAATCAGGGCAAGGCGCTACGTCGAATAATTTCCGTGAAGACGTGACAGTGAACGGCGTGATTAACAGTTCCGATGTTTCACTTGTTCAGTCCCAATCGGGGACCGCGTTACCGCCGCCGTAATTTGCGCCGCCCGTTCTATCAACCGACTCCGACCGCTTTTTCGAGCAGCGGTCGGATGTTGACGATCGAGCGCTCGTTGCGCGCGTGAATCATGAAGAGCGGTTCATCAACCGCGACCTGTTCGCCGACTTTTTTGATTTTGGAAAAGCCGACCGCGAAATCGATTGGGTCGTCCGCTTTTTGACGACCGGCCCCGAGTTGCACTGACGCGCGACCAATCAGTTCGGCGTCGATCTTTTTCACCGTGCCGGCTGACTTGGCCGGCCAGGGTTGAATGTTTGGCGCCCGATGTTGCTCGAGAATTTTTTCCAACATGGTGGCGTCACCGTCCTGCGCGTAAACCAGGGAAACGAATTTCTTCCAGGCGCTTCCATCCTGAAGACGTTTTTCCAATTGCGCGCGCGGTGTCTCCGAAACTTTCTCGGCAAGATCGACAATCAACTTGATCAGATCCGGCGGGCCGCCGCCTTGTAAAATCTCGACGCACTCGGCCACCTCAAGCGCATTTCCTACGTTGCGCCCGAGCGGCTCATCCATCGGATTGAGCAAATAGGACGTCTTCACTTTCATCGACTCGCCGACACTGGTCATCGATTCGGCCAGCTGTTGGGCTTCCTCTTTCGTCTTCATGAACGCGCCGCTACCGAATTTCACGTCGAGCACGAGCCGATCGAGATTTTCCGCAAGTTTCTTGCTCATGATGCTCGCCACAATGAGCGGTTGCGACGGCACGGTGCCGGTCACATCGCGCAACGCGTAAAGTTTTTTGTCGGCCGGACAAATGTCTTCGGTTTGGCCGATCATGAAGAGACCGATTTTGTCCAGCTGCTTAAGCGCGCGTTTTTCGTCCAGGTGCACGTTAAAACCTGGAATGCTTTCCAATTTATCGAGCGTGCCGCCGGTGATTCCGAGGCCGCGGCCGGAAATCATCGGCACCCAGACATCATCGCACGCCAGCAACGGCGCGAGCACGAGCGAGACCTTGTCGCCCACGCCGCCGGTCGAGTGTTTGTCGATCCTCGGGGGCGAACCTTCCGGATATCTCAGCACCCGGCCGCTCTTCATCATCGCTTCAGTCAGATGATGCGTTTCGGCCGAAGTCATTCCGCGAAAGAAAACGGCCATGGCCAGAGCGCTCATTTGATAATCGGGGATGTCCCCGAGCGTGAACTCCTCAACCAGGCTCTTAATTTCCTTGGTCGTCAGGGTGTGGCCGTCCCGCTTTTTTTCAATGAGCGATGGGACATGCATTGGCGAAGAAAGGGAGCAAGCCTCGGGCCCGCGAAAGGCGCGTCCCGCTCGGACTCAAAGACCGATTGGGTGCCAGGCCGTTTTCATTTCCACGGTGTCGAGGATCCAGTAGGGATTTTCCGCTTCTTCGCCGCGCCACATTTTCTCGGACAGATCGCGGCGAGCATAGCGTTTCACATTCAATTCGCCGCCGCGCTGCAATTCGGCGCCGAGTTTGGCGTCGCCGCTGCCATCGACAATCGCGTTCACGTCCATGTGGCTGGCGATATGCGGCGCGAGCTCGGTCCGATCGCCCGCCAGAAGATTGATCACGCCCCCGGGTAAGTCGCTGGTGGCGATAATTTCCGAAAACGTGAGCGCGGGCAGCGGTTTGGTCGTTGAAACGACCACGACCGCGCAGTTGCCGCTCAAGATTGCCGGCGTGACCAGCGAGACAAATCCAAGCAGCGACGGTTCATCCGGACAAATGACAACTACCACGCCGGTCGGCTCCGGCGTGGTAAAATTAAAATGCGAACTCGCGACCGGATTCACTGAGCCAAACATCTGGCTGAACTTGTCCGTCCAGCCCGCGTAATGGACCAATCGATCGATCGCGAGCGTGCTTTCCGACGAAGATGTCGACGTTGTCGCGCCGTTTGAGCGCGCGATTTCCTTTTGTAATTCGCCTCGGCGCATCTCGAGCATTTCCGCCGCGCGATACAAGATCTGTCCGCGCAAATAAGCGCTTTGCTTCGACCAATTCGGGAACGCAGTCCGCGCCGCCAGAACTGCGTCGCGAAAGTCTTTTTTCGATGCCCGACAGAAATTGGCGAGCAACGCACCGCCTTTTCCACGGGCGGGCAGGACACGGCCGTTCTCACCGCGGACAAACTTTCCGCCGATGAACAGCTTATAAGTCTTTTGAACCTGGAGCCGGGTCTGCTTTCGTGGCACGGAAGTGAGGATTGCGTAAACCGCGAAAAAAGAAAATGCTAACTTTGAAAGACTGCGTCTTATTAACACCTCGCTTTAGCGAGGTGTTTTCAGCATATTAGGGCTGTAACCGCTTCAGCGGTTTCCTGGGAAGGTTCGAGCAAACCGCTGAAGCGGTTAGTGCTTTTTCGCATCGCATCGAACACCCAGCTCAAGCAGGGTGTTAAGAGCAGGTGCTAATTGCGCGGCCGGTAAAAACGGAAAATGCTAGTGCGCGTCTCGCGCGTCATGAACAAGTCGGATAAAATCTTTGTCGCGGGTCACCGGGGAATGGTCGGGAGCGCGCTCGCTCGCGCCCTCGAAAAGGCGGGCTTCACAAATTTGCTCAAGCGCGACCGGAGCGAGCTTGATCTGGGCGACTTGGCCGCGGTGACGAAATTTTTTGCGAAAGAGAAACCGGAAATCGTCATCTTCGCGGCTGCGAAAGTTGGGGGAATCAAAGCCAACAACGACCAGCCGGTAGAATTTTTACTAGAAAATCTGAGCGTGCAGAACAACGTCATTGCCGCTGCTCACGAGAATGGCGCGCGCAAACTTCTTTTTCTTGGCAGCTCCTGTGTCTATCCAAAGCACGCACCGCAACCGATCCCTGAGAGCGCGTTACTGAGCGGACCGCTCGAACCGACCAACGAAGCCTACGCCATCGCCAAAATTGCCGGCGTGAAACTTTGCCAGGCATTTTCGCGCGAGTACGGCGCAAATTTTATTTCGGTGATGCCGACCAATCTTTACGGGCCGAACGACAACTTCGATTTGGAGAAATCGCACGTGCTCGCGGCGCTGTTGCGGAAGGCACACGAAGCAAAGAAAAGCGGGGCCCGTGAGTTAATGGTGTGGGGAACAGGCACTCCGCGTCGCGAGTTTTCGCACGTGGACGATTGCGCGTCGGCTTGTCTTTTTCTTCTCGAGAAATATGACTCGCCCGAAATCATCAATGTCGGTTGCGGCGAAGACGTTTCGATTCGCGAGCTGGCCGAACTAGTTTGCGACGTCGTCGGTTTCGACGGCGAATTGAGCTGGGACAAAACGAAACCAGACGGGACCCCGCGCAAACTTCTCGATGTTTCCAAATTGCGCGCTCTTGGCTGGACACCGACGATCAAACTTCGTGACGGCATTGCGCAAACCTACGATTGGTTCCTGAAGAACGTCGCCAAATGAAGAAAATTCGCGTTGGCGTCGTCGGCGTTGGCCATATTGGGAGCAATCACGCCCGTCTTTATGCCGAGACTCCGGCAGCGGATTTCACCGCGATCTACGATGTCGATCTTGCGCGGGGGAACGCGATTGCAAAAAAATATGGCGCAACTGCGACCAAGTCGCTTGAGGAATTTGCCCAACTGGTGGACGCGGCATCGGTCGCGACGCCAACAAGTTCGCACCATCAGATCGCGCTTCCGCTTTTGCAGCGCGGCAAACATTTGTTAATCGAGAAGCCGATCGCGGAAAATCCGCAGCACGCGACTGAGCTGGCAGAATTGGCGGCGCGCAATCAATTGGTCCTTCAAGTCGGCCACGTGGAGCGATTTAATCCGATCCTGAGCGCGCTCGAAGCGCGATTGAACCATCCGCGTTTTATCGAAGCGCACCGTCTCTCGTCTTATCCAAATCGCAGCACCGACATTGGTGTCGTGCTCGATTTGATGATTCACGATCTCGAAATCATTCTGCATCTTGTGCGGTCGCCGGTGCAAAACATCGACGCCGTCGGCGTGCCAGTGTTGAGTCGCGGTGAAGATATCGCGAATGCGAGGATTCGTTTTGAAAATGGCTGCGTGGCTAACGTCACGTCGAGTCGAATCAGTCCCGAGCGGATGCGCAAGATCCGCGTTTTTCAGGAGGACGCTTATCTCTCGCTCGATTACGAAAAACAAAGTGGCGAGATCTACCGCCGCGTATCCGGAAAGATCACGCGCGACAAGGTTCAAATCGAACGCGAGGAACCGTTGAAGCAGCAGCTCGTCTCGTTCATTGAATGCGCGAGCACCGGACGTCAGCCACGGGTCTCCGGGTTTCAAGCGACGGCGGCATTGGAGCTCGCGGTCGAAATCACCAAGCGAATCGGATCGAGTGGCTAAGACGATCTATTTCGTTGCGGGAGAGGCGAGCGCGGACAATCACGGAGCAGCGTTGATGCGCGCACTGCGTAAGGCCGATGTCGATCTTCGCTTCATCGGCCGCGGCGGTCCGCAAATGAAAGCGGTCGCGGGCGAGAATTTCCAAAACTGGATCGAGCAATCCGGCATCCTCGGACTGTGGGAAGTGATCAAGCATTACGGTTACTTTCGAAAACAATTTCACGAAACGGTGAAAGAAATCGAGACGGCGAAGCCGAACGCCGTGGTCTTGATCGATTATCCGGGATTTAATTTACGGCTCGCGCGCGTTCTGCGAAAACGAATGCCCTCGCAGAAAATAATTTACTACATCAGCCCGCAAGTGTGGGCCTGGAACCGCGGCCGGATCAAAAAGATGGCGCGCTGGCTCGATCTCATGCTCTGCATCTTTCCGTTTGAAGCCGAGCTCTACAATCAAAGCGGATTGCGCACGATCTTCGTCGGCCATCCGATGATCGAGCGATTGCGCGAACGTAAGATCGACATCCAACGCGATCCGAATCTGGTTGGATTATTTCCGGGAAGCCGTTCGCGTGAAGTCAGGAAAATCTTTCCGATTTTGATCGAGCGCGCGCGAGATCTGCGGCGATCGAAACCAAATCTTCGTTTCGAAGTGGCAGCGGCTTCTGACGAGCTCGCTCGAGAAATGGAAAAAATGTCAGATCCACAAGATCGACATTTGTTCGGGATCAAAGTCGGCCAGACTGCCGAAATTATGCAGCGCGCTTATGTGGGGATTATTGCTTCCGGAAGCGCGACGCTTGAGGCGGCTTATTTTCGAATGCCGTTCGCGCTTATCTATAAAGTCGCCTGGCCGACGTATTTTGCCGGACGGTTGCTCGTGAAAGTGAAGTATCTCGGCATGCCGAACGTTCTCGCCGACAAAGAAGTCGTTCCAGAGTTCATTCAACATCGCGCGCGACAGCACGATCTCGCAAGAGCGGTCCTGCGTTTGGTCGATGATCCAATTGCGCGCGAGCAAATGATTTCCGCCTTCGACAAAATTGCGGCGCAATTGGGCGAGACAGGCGCAAGCGAGCGGGCCGCGAAAGCGATCCTCGCCGAGATCGCATAGATCGATTTAATGTCATGTCGAGCAACGTCGAGACATCTCTAAATATTTTCGACCACACTAAATGAAGCGGCCATGACAGAAATAATCAGAGATTCCTCGGCTCCGCTCGGAATGACAAAGATGGTCTGGACGCTCGCCGCGATCATGCTCGTTTTGTTTTCAGTCACGAACCTCCCGTGGCACCTCGACGATTACGATCAGGCCAAACAGGCGTGGACTTCGTACGAAATGGTGACCGAAGGCCATTGGTTCTACCAACGCACCTCCGACGATCAAGGCCTTGCCACCAAACCGCCGCTGACGGGATGGGTCTCCGCCGCGATTTTTCCCATTACGCGATCGTGGGATGTGGCGTGGCGGCTGCCTTCGCTCCTGTGTGCAGTGGTAATTGCATTCATGTTATTCCGAAGCGGGTCTCGGGCTTACGGAAATATTGCCGGCCTGATCGCGTTCGCCGCATTTGGTTTCAATTTGCTGAGCCCACGTCTGGCAACGCTGGTTCGTTCCGATATGCCCCTCGCGCTGGTTATTTTTCTGATCGGACTTTTGATCTGGGAAAAAATCAGGACCGGCGAGCCGTGGCGAACACAAGATCGCTGGCTGATGTTTGGTTTGCTGACGGCGGGAATGTTGATCAAGGGCCCGATCGTCTACGCATTCCTGCTTCCGGGGATTTTGATTTTCCATCTAACTCGCGGCCGACACGGCCGCCTCTACACTGGGTGGTGGCCGTGGTTCGGGTCGCTCGCGATATTTTTGATCTGGGTGATCGCCGGATGGCTTTGGGTACCGCACTTTTATGAACTGGTGATCGTCCGCGAATTTCTCGCGCGCTTCGGCGAAGTCGGGACACACGTGCACCGCGCGAAATCGTTCTTCTTCTATCTGCCGCATTTGCTGCACAAATTTCTTCCGTGGAGCGCGGTCCTGATTGGACTCGCGATTGTCGATCTTCGCACGCGACAGTGGAACTTTCGCGCGGCGTTCAAAGAAATGTCGCCACAAACTCTTTGGCTGATTTGTTGGAGCCTCGGCGGGCTCATGTTGATGTCGGTGATTCCGTCGAAAAGAGTGGACCGGATTTTCCCCGTCATACCACCGCTCTGTTTATTGGTCGCTGTCCAAGCCGCGCGATTCTTGAATGACGAAAAACAACGCGCGCGAGGTGTGCGATGGGCAACCGCGATATTGACCCTCGCTCTTCTCATCAGCGCCGGTTATGGGGCGAGCCGAGTTGTCACCGGCTATCGCGACCAACGCGATGCATTGTCGATCTTCGGCCGCAAAGTTCGCGAGGAAGCGGCCAGGAATCACTGGCGTTACGAAGCGATCGGGTCAACCGATGAAGGATTGCCGCTTTATTTGATGCGGCCGCATTTTCTCAAACCCGACGTCGCCATCGAAGAATGGAATTCCGGTAAGATCGATGCGCTGGCCGTTCCGGCGAACCAGGCGCCGCAATTAATGCGCGAACTGCGTGATTCCACACGCCGGTTCGAATCCGCCGAGCGCAAGAACCTTCGGCGCCCAAATTACGTCTTGCTGACGCACTAGCGGCTCAAAATGCTCGACTTTCCCGAACGGCATTTTAGTCTCGCGCGCAATCCCTAGACTCGATGGAGCAATTTCCGAAAAAAGAAATCGAAACGCTGTGGGCGCCATGGCGGGTGCAATATTTTGAGAAGGAACCGCGCGACATGGAATTTCTCACGGCCGCGGCACAAGCGAGCGATGACGCGGCACATTTGGTGATCGCCCGGCGAAAAACGGCGTTTTTGATGATGAACCGTTACCCGTACTCGGTCGGCCATTTGATGGCCGTGCCTTATCGGAAAACGGCCGACCTCGCTTCGTTGGGCGAAAATGAAATCGTAGAGCTCTGGAATTTGGTGACGCACGCTCAGGCGCTCCTGCGGACGGCGACGCGAGCGCAGGGTTTCAATGTCGGTTTGAATCTGGGAGAATCCGCCGGCGCCGGCGTGACCGATCATTTGCACATTCACATCGTTCCACGCTGGAAGGGCGACACGAATTTCATGCCGGTGATCGCCGGAACGAAAACCCTTTCCGACGGATTGAACGCCCTCTACGACAAGTTGATTGAGGCGCAGGCAAAAATGGAAAAGGAGCGCGCGCGATGAACGGCAGCTCATCGTGGATCGAACCACCGCCGGCGCAGCGAGGGCTCGGTTGTTTCGCCAAAGGTTGTCTGATTCTGGTAATCTTTTGTATTCTTCTCGCGCTCGCTTTCGTCGCCGGAACTTATTTCGCGGCGAAATATCTGCGGACCGAATATTTCTCAATCCATCACGAGCATCTGCCAATCAGTCAGGCGACGGTGGAAGAGGAACAAGCGGTGCAAGCGCGATGGGACGCGTTCGAAAAAGCCGCTCACGCAAATCAAGCCGCCCGAATCGAACTCACAGCCGACGATCTGAATGCGCTGATTGCATCCGAGCCGAAGCTGCACGGCAATGCTTTCGCGACGATCGAAGACAACACCGCGCACCTGCAGTTGAGTATGCCGATTGGCAAAGCGCGATGGTTGAACGGCCGTTACCTCAATGCCCAATGCTCAGTCCAATCCGCGCCGAATGGAAAACCGGAAGATGCGCGCATCACCAGCATCATCGTGAACGGACGATCCGTCGGCGAAGAAATCCTGAGCTGGCAGTACGGGACCTGGTCGTTCAAACGTTACATGACAGACTGGACCGGCCGGACCAATCTGAAGACGTTCGAAATTTCCGACGGAAAAATAATTTTGGAAACGAACGGGACCAAGGAAGATCCTTTTGCGTCCGATACGGCGTCACCATCTCCGACGCCTTGATTCTCGACCGAGCTACTGCATGATTTCGCGGGCGAAGACGTTGAGTTGTCCGTCTTCCTGCTTCCGGACTTCGGTGATCTCGAGTGGTCGCGATTCGTCACGGTTAACCGTAGATCCCGGTTGAGGCGGCGTATAGCCGGCGGGAAATTCGACGATGATGCGCGTTGGCGCGGAGCCGAAATGCAGGACTGAATCAGTCAGCTTGCCGCGCGGTCGGAGCACGGCGCGATTCGAATCGGAAAAGTTGACGACAAATTGTCCCTTCAGATAAATCCGTTCGCCCGCTGTTCCGCGATCTGCGATTTCCTTGAGATCGCCGGTGGCAATGAGACGACCGAGCGGCATTTTCCCAGCCGGAAAAGTTTTCCAGCTCCCGCCGCCGGTGGTCGACGCCAATGTGCCGACGTCGGGAGCGCCCGGCTGCACCGGTTGCGCGCGCACTGGAGTTTCAACCGGTTGAGCGAGCGCGACCTCGGGTGCGGATTGCTTCGCGGCTGGAGGAGGTGGAGCTGCGGTTTTCGCTGGCGCGGGAGGCGGTGACGTTTGAACGATCGGCGATGGCGCCGGCGTCGCCGGGGCAGGTTTCGATTTTTCGGCGACAACAATCGGTGTCGCTGAAGGTTGCGGGGTCGGTTTGCCTTTAGCTAATTTCCCCTTCGGAGTTGGCGTTGCTTTCGCGCCGGCTTTTCGGTTTTTTGGCGAAACTTGCACGATCGCGGGGGTCTCAACCGCTTTGGCGGATTCGACGCGCACAAGTTGATTTTCCGCCGGCGGCGGCGTTCCGCTCGGAGCGAAACCTGGAATTGCAACCTGCGTCGGAGTCTCGGCGCGTGGTGTTCCTCGCCGGAATTGCGAATAATGCATTTCGCCGCGCAACCGTGCTTGTTCCTTAAACAACGGCCAGCCCGCTTCGAGGTTGAGAGAGAGCGGCGGTTCGAGACTGAAAGTGCCGGTGCCGCGCATCACCGTGTAAGTTCCGTAAAGCAGCGGGACCGAGGTCAGCATGATCCGCCCGTCGGGAAAGCGTTCGACGTGAATCACCGCAGAAAGATCGTGGGCGCGATCGAGTTTGAGTTCCAAGCCCATGGTGAGCGTTTGCTTGATCAGCGGCACCGATTGCGGCTCGGCCGGATAAAGATGTTCCATCAACAGCTCCGGGCTCTCGACCGAACCTGTCAACGCGACCATACCGGAAGTGAACACATCGCTCGAGCTGAGTTGGCGCACTTCCATGATCACATACCGACCGACCACGTACGGGACGAGGCCGCGCACCTGTTGAAAATTTCGAATGTAATTTCGCGCCAGCTCCGCGTTGGTTTTAGTCAACTCAGCCGAGCCCATCGCGTTGTAACGATCGTAGAGTTGTTTCGCGCTCAAAAATTCGCCGGGCGCCGCCGCCGTTAATTCAAATCGCTTGGGCGGCTCGATCTTGTGCAGCTTTTGTAGAATGCGATAACTGTCCGGCCGCTCCGGTTGACTGAAGATGTAAAAACTTCCTAGCCAGGCGGCGAACGCGAACCCAGTCAGTAGCAAAATCGCGACAGTCCAGGCGAAGTAATTGATCCGCCGCCGAACTGGGCGCTCGTACGGCTCGTCGTACCGGTAAAGGCCGTAGTCCATCTAGGCGGGCGAGGGGATTCGTTTTTGCGCGTTCAAGGTCCGAGCCGGACTGGCGCTTGCTGCGCCACTTCGAATGACGTCCCACAGCCACATGTTCGGCTCGCGTTCGGATTCAGGATCTGAAAACCGGTCCCGGTGAGGCCGTCGCGAAAATCCAGGGTCGAGCCACGCAGATACGACGCACTCTCGTGGTCGATGAAAAACTCGACCCCGTCGCGCTCGACGACCGCGTCTCCAGCCTTCTTTTCATCGAGCGTCATCTCGTAATTTAGACCGGAGCAGCCGCCTTTGGTGATCTGCACCCGCAGACCTTTTCCGGCGCTTTGCTTCTGTGCATCAAGGAGAGTGCGGAGCTGCCGCGCCGCGTTCTGGGTGACCTCAATCATCGTCCCGCAAATTACGATCTGAGCTGCCTCAAGTCAAAAGACTGGCCGCAAAAGGGTTGAGGAGTTGAGCGGTTGAGGTGTTGAGGAGAGGTTCAAGAATGAACTCCAGACAACAATACCCATTCGAAAAATTATGCGTGTGGCAATCTGCGCGAGACTTATCCAAGGCAGTCTACTTAATGACCGGAAAATTTCCTCAGCGGGAACTCTATGGCTTGATCAGTCAATGCAACCGTGCGGCCATTTCAGTGGCAGCGAACCTGGCTGAAGGCAGCTCCCGCCGAAGCCGAAAAGATCAGGCGCATTTCTCTGAGATCGCTTATGGGTCGCTTATGGAGCTCGCCTGTTTGCTGATTCTGTCCCGAGACCTAGGAATTTTGCCAGATGCTTCGGAGCAAGATTTGCGAAGTTCAATCGAGCAACTGTCACCACAACTGAATGCGCTTCACCGCAGCCAGCGCTCCCGAATAGAATAATCGTCTTCTCAACTGCTCAACGCCTCAACCTCTTCATGAGTTGCATTCGCCTCCTTCCAGAAACAGTGGCCAGCCAGGTGGCCGCCGGCGAAGTGGTGGAACGACCGGCGTCCGTGGTGAAAGAGCTGGTCGAGAACAGCATCGACGCCGGCGCGCGCAAGATAGAAATCCTCATTCGGCGCGGGGGAATTTCGATGATGCGAGTGATCGACGATGGCTCCGGGATGGATCGCGACGATGCTTTGCTTTCGCTCGAACGCCATGCGACCAGCAAAATCCGGTCGGTCTCCGATCTGGAAGCGATCGGCACTCTTGGTTTTCGCGGCGAAGCTTTGCCGAGCATCGCCAGCGTATCGCGTTTTCGCCTGACGACTCGCGAACACGATGCAGTCGCCGGCACTGAAATTCTCGTTAACGGCGGCAAGATCGACATCGCGCGCGACGGCGGCGAAGCGCCGGGCACCCAAGTCGAAGTGCGCTCGCTCTTTTACAACGTCCCGGCACGCCGCAAATTCTTGCGCGCGGAAAATACCGAGAGTCGCAACATCGAACACCAACTTCATTTGCAGGCAATCGGCCATGCCCAGATCGCGTTCACGTTCGCCCGCGACGATCGGGTCGTGTTTCAACTTCCCGCGACTGCGACGTTAACCGATCGAATTCGCGATCTTTACGGAAACGAATTGTTGCAGCAGCTGATTCCTCTGGATGATTCAGGTCCGTCGCACGTGCAGATCAGCGGATTGATCGGTCGTGCCGGACTAAGCCGGCAAACCCGCGCGCAACAGCTCGTTTTTGTAAACGGCCGCGCGATTGAAAGTCCGGTCATAACCGCGGCGGTCCGAGAAGGTTATCACACCGCGTTGATGAAAGGACAATATCCGGTGACTTTCCTTTTTCTCGAACTCGATCCCGGCGCGGTGGACGTAAACGTGCACCCGGCCAAACGTGAAGTGCGTTTTCGGGATCCGAATGGCGTTCGGGAAGCGGTCGCGCGTTGTATTCAGGAAACGCTCGGGCGCGGTCGAGCTGAGTGGCAGGAGAAATTTCGCGCGCCAATTGCAACGTCCACCCAACCCGCTGTCGATCTAACGTTGCGACCGCAAGTCATTGTCCCGGAAGAATCGCATCGCGAATTGCCGCAGTTTGAATCAGGTAGGGGCGGTTCACCGAACCGCCCGCAGGCGATTGAGGTCAATCGCCCCTACCACGATGCGCGTCGCGACGAAGAAGCGAAGTCTCACACACAGAAGCAATTCCAGATCATCGGCGTACTTAACAAGCTCTATGTACTGATGGAGAACGCGGACGGACTGGTGCTGGTCGATCAACACGCGGCGCACGAACGGATCTTATTCGAGGAATTGCGGCGACGAATGGAAGAGCAGGGGGTCCCGTCGCAAAAACTTCTCATTACCCAAACCTTCGAATTGCCGCCGCGCGACTCCGATTGGATTGAGCAGAACATGTCGATCTTGCAGAAGATGGGAATCGGGATCGATAGTTTCGGGCCGAACACGTTTAAGATCGACAGCTTACCCGGATTTCTAAATGTGAGCGACGGCGCGCAGTTCATGCGCAAAGTGATCGACGATCTCAAGAGCGCGAACGATCGCAGTTCACCTCTCCGTTTAGGCGAGGACATGATCGCGAAAACTGTGTGCCGGCACGCCGTGAAAGCGAACGATCCGTTGCGCTATCTCGAAGTGGAGAAGCTGATTCAAGATCTGCTGGAATGCGATCTGCCTTACTGCTGTCCGCACGGCCGGCCCACTATGATTCAAATTTCAAACGCGGAGCTGGAAAAGAAATTCGGCCGCAAGGTGTAAACGCACGGCCTTTCCGACCATAAACGCTTTAGGAACGCGGTTTGATTCAAACTTGAATGCAATAAGCATTCAAGTTAAGATCGAGAAATAAAGTCGAAACAAACCGTTTTGGACGTTTTATTTCCGAAGGCGCGAGCCGAGATCTTTCGATTACTTTTCGGTAGCAAAAAGCGGCCGCGATACGTTCGAGAGATAATGAGAGAAAGCGATCTTGCGCTCCGCACTATCCAGGATGAATTGAAAAGGCTCGCTACGATCGGACTGGTGACCAGTCATTCGAACGGATACCATCGATTCTACGCGCCAAACAGCGCTCACCCGCTATTTCGAGAAGTCACACGCATTGCCGAAATGAGCGAACGGCTTCCACACACGAAGGCTTCGGAATTGTGTCGAGCCTCACGTGTTAGCGCTGGGAGAGGACGCCGCAAAGGCAGAGCGATGCGCCCGAATCGGCCGCCGAGCTGGGGGATATTTTCAAATCCACGTTCGAAAAGTTGAATGCTTATAGCATTCAACTTCTGCTTGGGCGACGCGGAGATCGCAAAACTTGAATGCTATAAGCATTCGAGTTGCAGTCGCACCGTGTTGTGGCCAGCGCGCTTCAAACGACTGCCGGCCGCCTCGTCTTACGGCGTGGATTGGCGTGCCTGTGCCAGTAGTCGGTATGCTACAGTCGACTGGAAGCGATGGAGATTGAAAAAGTAAACGTCTTGGGAACACCGGTAGCGTGCGTGACTTATCAGTCTGCCTTCGAAATTATTCAGGCACTCGCGCGCGAACCGCGCCCGACCGCCATCTGTCCCGCCAACACGCACATCCTGGCCGAAGCGCGGCTTGATTCGAATTTCGCGCGAATCATGGAAAAGTTTGATTTGGTGTTGCCAGATGGGATGCCGGTCATTTGGGCATTGAATCTTCACGGCGCGGGATTGTCCGATCGCGTCTACGGACCGTACTTTATGAAGTACGTCTTGCAGAGCACGCCGCGGCCGTGGCGGCACTTTTTCTTCGGCGACACCAACGAATGTCTCGAAGCGCTCCGGCGCACGGCGGTCGAACTACAACCCGAGATCGAAATTGTCGGCGCAATCAGTCCACCTTTTCGGCAATGGACCGATTCGGACGAAGCGCAATTCGCCCAGGCGATCAACAATGCCGCTCCGGACTTTGTCTGGGTCGCCTTGCCGGGCGGACGAATGGAGCAATGGATCATTAACAATCAATCGCGTTACAACCGCGGCGTTTTCCTGGCCGTTGGCGATGCGTTCACGCTGTTAAGCGGGCGACGCCCCTTCGCGCCGAAATGGATGCAGCGCCTGGGTCTGACTTGGCTGTTTCGACTTCTGGCTGAGCCGCGCCGGCTGGGTCCCCGTTATCTGCGGTATAACTCGTTGTTCGTTTACTATCTCTTGCGCGATTGGCTTCTTGGACCACCGCACTCCTGAGCCAATCGAATAAGGCGTATAATTTGCTACGGGTTGAAGCTACGCGCTTTCCCGGTAAAGTGCCGGGCTCGTTCAAGGCGCGTGAGTTATAAGATGAAATCTGAAAAAATCGTGGTTTGCGGCGGGGGCGGCTTCATCGGCGGCCATCTCGTGGCCGACTTACTTCGCCAGGGTAAAAAGGTTCGCGTGGTCGATGTGAAACCGTTCGAAGAGTGGTTTCAAATGTTTCCGGAATCGGAAAATTTGCAGCTCGATCTTCAGGAGAAGGAAAGTTGCGAGCGCGCCGTGGCCGATGTCGATCTTGTTTACAATCTTGCCGCCGACATGGGCGGAATGGGTTTCATCGAAAATAACAAAGCGCTTTGCATGTTGAGCGTCCTGATTAACACCCACTTGCTGATGGCGGTGAAAGACGCGGGCGCGAGCCGCTATTTTTACGCGTCGTCGGCGTGCGTTTATGCCGCCGACAAACAAACCGATCCGGATGTGACCGCGTTAAAAGAAGAAGACGCTTATCCAGCGCTGCCGGAAGACGGTTACGGTTGGGAAAAACTTTTTTCCGAACGAATGTGCCGCCATTTTCGGGAAGACTTTGGAACGACCACTCGAATTGCGCGTTATCACAATGTTTACGGACCGCACGGCACCTATGATGGCGGCCGCGAAAAAGCGCCGGCCGCGATTTGTCGAAAAGTGATCGAAGCCAAGCTTTCCGGGAAGCATGAGATCGAGATCTGGGGCGACGGCAAACAAACCCGCAGCTTCCAATGGATCGACGATTGCGTGAAAGGCACGCAAATGATCATGAACGGGGATTACGTCGAGCCACTCAACCTTGGGAGTAGCGAGCTGGTCTCGATCAATCAGCTTGTCGATATTGTCGAAGACATTGCCGGCTTGAAACTGAAGCGGCGTTACAATCTCTCCGCTCCGAAAGGCGTGAACGGGCGCAATAGTGATAACACATTGATCAAGAAAGTTTTTAACTGGGAACCATCGACGCGTCTGCGTGATGGTTTGGAGCGCACTTATCGCTGGATTTATGATCAAATGGCGCCGCGATCGGCGAAGCGAGCGGCAAGCGCGGAAGCGATTCGTTAATTTCCGGGCACCGTCGCGTCGGCCCGCAATTGCATGAAGTCGATTAAGTCTGTTTCGGTTTGCGGTTTGGGCAAGCTCGGCGCGTGTATGGCGGCGACTTTCGCGGCTCGCGGCTTTTCAGTCGTCGGTGTCGACATCGATCCCGAAAAAATTCGTAAGGTGAACGCGGGCCTGCCGCCGGTAGACGAGCCGTTGCTCGCTGAAACAATGCAGGAAGGCCGGGAACGTCTTCGCGCGACCGATGATCCCTCAGAAACGGTCGCGACCGATGCGTCGTTCTTTATTCCTCCGTCGCCCAGTCTTCCGGACGGCAGCTTTTCCACAGAATACCTATTGAAGGCGATGCAACCGGTTGCCAAAGCGGTTCGCGACTCCGGAAAGAAGGGACACATTTTTGTTTGCAGCTCAACCACCACGCCGGGCGCGGTCGATTCGGTGCTGATTCCGATGTTGGAAAAGGAAACCGGTTGGAAGTGCGGGTCGGAATTCAGCGTTTGCTATAATCCCGAGTTCATCGCTTTGGGAAATGTGATCAACGGATTAATGGAGCCGGACATGGTGCTGATCGGCGAGAGCGATCCGACCAGTGGAGGTGCGCTGGAAGAACTTTATCGAAGCTATACGCGCAACAAATGCCGGATCGTCAGGATGTCGATCATCAGCGCGGAGCTGACCAAGATTTCCGTGAACAGCTACATCACGATGAAGATTAGTTTCACGAACCAGCTTCGGATGATCGCGGAGCAATTTCCCAAGGCCAACATTAACGCGATCCTTGATGCGATCGGGACGGACACGCGCATCGGCCAAAAGTATCTGCGCGCCGGTTTGAGCTTCGGCGGGCCCTGTTTTCCGCGCGACAATCGTTTGCTCGCTTACACCGCTCGCGAAGCCGGATTACAGGCGCCGCTGGCTGAAGCCTCCGATCAAGTCAATGAACTCACCAAGTCGAACTTGCTGCAGAAGGTCACGAGCCTGGTTCCGGGCGGGGCGACTGTGCTTGTTCTGGGAATGTCTTATAAGCCCGATACCTATATTACCGAGGAATCCGCCGGGCTTCATTTAGCGCAAAATCTCAAACGACAAGGATACAGCGTCCTAGTCCATGACTTCGCGGCGAATCCGGAAAATAGCCCTGCACTGCATGAGTTCGAATTCCTGGCGGACGTAAATGACCTGAGCAAACGGCAGGATGTCGATCTTGCCGTAGTCTGCTGTCCGTGGCCGCAGTATCGCAGCGTGAAATTTTCTTCTGCTACCAAAGTTCTCGCCACCTGGCAGCTTTAGCTGATGAATCAACCGACAAGGCGGATGTGGTTTCAGGGAATAACTGAAGCAATCCGCCGCGAGCCTGCCGGCGCACTGTTACTTGCGACGATCGTTGTCACGTTCGTTTATTTTTTCGGCTTCGTTCCATTGTTCATCAGAGGGACGTTTATTAGTGGAGCGTGCTCGGTGTTCGCATGGGCTTGGCAGGCATGGAACCCGGGAGCGAACCAGGAGCACTCTAAAATAGTCCCCATCGTTTTTGCCGGACTGATTTGGTATCATCGCCGGGAGATCGCGCAGGCGCCAAAGAGCGGGGATAACAAGGGTCTCATTTTCGTCGGTATCGGAATTCTTCTTTTCGTGTTGAGCGCGCGTTGCTTGCAGCCACGACTGGCTCTCGGCTCGATCCCGTTTCTGATTTACGGGGCCGTCCTTTATCTGTGGGGAAAACAAGTCGCGCGGATCATCCTTTTTCCCTGCGCATTTTTGATTTTTCTCATTCCGTTCGGAGCAATCGAGCAAGCGACCTTTCGTCTCCAGTTTGTAATCACTTCGGCGATCGGCCTCTTAAGCAAGTTGGTCGGACTTCACATCGACGCCGTTGGGACCACTCTCAACGCCAGTGACGGCAAATTTAATTTCATGATCGCGGAAGGATGCAGCGGGATCCGGTCCCTTACAGCAATGGCGATGTTGACGGCTGTTTACGTTCACCTGACTCAGGACCGGCTTTGGAAAAAGATCGTCATCTTCGCCTTCTCGGTCGTCTTTGCCATCGTCGGCAATATTGGCCGCCTTTTCACGGTCGTCTTGGTCGCAAAATTTATCGATCCGAAGTTGGCGGCCGGAGTGTATCACGATTATTCCGGGTGGTTCTTTTTTCCAATCGCGCTTCTCGCCATGTTTGGATTTAGCAAGCTGGTCAACCTGAAGACGGCCAAAGAAACGGGGCCGGACAAGATAGCGACAGATCATGACAATTAAGCGTCTGCTATCACTCGAGGCGATCCTTCTGTTTGGTCTTGGATCGGTTGTTCTTCTGCCAAAGAAAATCGAAATTCAACCGGCCGCAATAAACATGGCGCTGCCAACTTTTGTCGGAGAATGGTACGGCAACGATCAGCCGGTTTTGCAAGGCGAGAAGGACATCCTGGGGCCGGACACGCAATTTGTCCGGAAGCTTTATACAAACGCCCGCGGAGACCAGATCTTCGTTTCCATTGTTTTGTCCGGCCCGGACATGGCCACAAGCATTCATCGACCGGAGCGCTGTCTTCCAGCTCAGGGTTGGACCGTCGTCGACACCAGCGTCGCGGAAATCCCGACGAAACAAGGTAATTTGGCAGCGACGCGCTTACGAAATATTCGTAGTTTTCAGCCTGAAAAGGGTGCGCCGGTCACGCTTTATTCCCTCGACTACTACTGGTTCGTCGGTCACGACATCCAAACTCCCTCGCATTTGCAGCGAACGCGGATCGACATCCGCGACCGAGTCTTAAAGGGCGAAAACCAGCAATGGGCTTACGTCACTGTAGTCAGCACAATCACAAAGGGACTTCAGCGCTTTGGCCGGTCCGAACAGGAAACCGATCAGCTAATCAGAAATTTTATACGCGATCTAGTTCCTCAGTTAAAGGGCTAGGACTGGAAAAACCGAGTACCGGTCCGAGTAGTGAGAGTTCGTCGTGGCCGGTATTAAGCCACCCGCACTTCGCCACCGGCGTTGCTCGCGTTCCAAATTTTAGAATGGTTTAGCTTCCACGATGAGCGATAGCAAAATCGACGATTGCGGCAAACCGTTTCGTCCACTCCTCTTCGTTTGCGTTTGCAAGCAGCCATTCCCTCCCTTTTTTACCCATCTCAATCCTGACTTCGCGGTTTTGTTCTAGTCTTAGAACATCATTGGCAAGTTGCCGGATATCGCCAGGCTCATGAGTCAGTCCGGTCAACTCATGTTTGACTATTTCCGCCAAGCCGCCAGCCTGCGACGCCAACACAGGCTTGGCAAAATCGTAAGCTTCGTAGGCGACTAGTCCTAAAGATTCCAGGCAAAGCGAAGGCGCAATTAGTGCGCGCATTCCGCTGAGCAGTTGGTGTTTCGTCTCGCTTGGAACGGAACCTCGATAATCGATGAGTGAGTTTCGTTCGGCCCGGCGCCTCACGATTTCTTCCAGAGATCCTTCTCCGACAATGACGAGTTTGGGGGCGGCACTGCCTTTTTCTTTCAGGATGCAATCCCAAACATCGAGAAGGACAAGCACTCCTTTCAGTTCCACTAGGCGCCCAATAAAAAGATAATAATTCTCGTCGGTAGTAACGGTCGGGTCAGCAATCGGTCTCCAAAAATGCCGCAACGTAAAAATTTTGTTGGCCGAAACTCCTGCACGGATGAATTGATCGCGCATAAAGTCCGAGACGGCGATCCAGACCGTGATGGCATCGAACCAGCCGAGGAGATGCGCCATTGAAAGGACAGTCGCGAACCAAGCCGTCTTTACCCGGGAATCCTGCCAGGAGCCTCGTGCAACCTCCGTGAAATACATCCTTGTTCGATGCGGAAGAATTTCCAGGTCCTGAACTTGTAGATAACTCAATGCGAACGGCCGAAAGTTGTGCACGTACTGGATCACGGGGATGCGATTCCTTTTCGCTTCGCGATAAATCGCGGCTGAACCGGTCGGGAAAGCATTTTGAATGATCCAGGCTTCTGCCTGCTCGCGGTTCTGAAACTCTCGAATTTTTCGCAGCGCATCCGGATTGTGAATCATCCGCAGGGCCTGGCTCCAAAATGGCGGTGCCTTTGATCCAATCCAATCAGCGCTGTTAAAATAGCATGTCGGAAGCGAGAAAGAGCTTTCAAGCGTCTTTACCCATGCTTCTTCACCACCGGGCTCGAAGTAGCGATTAAAGATCTGAATCAGTCGACGACTGAATCGACGGTTCTGAATCACGTAACTCCGGATGTCACTGGTTCTCGCCGCAGTAGTCGGGCTTCACGGACGGCCGGCCCAGTCGGCTTCTCGTCTTCCTGTGTGCTTCTCTCCCATTCGCGGCATGATGCCATTCCGAGTAAACTCCAAAAAACAATCGCGGCCATTGGGCCTTCCAGCATCACACCAAAGCAGCTTGTCACTAGTATTCCAACGGCACCGCACCACAATCCAATATCGATGGGAGATGTCTTGCGGCGACGAACAGCGGCAGCACACCGCAGCGACGATCTTAGAATCTGCAGAACAACAACGGCAAAGGCGAGAATCCCGATCACGCCCATTCTGCCGTAGACTGTAAGCAGAATGCTATGCGGGCTGCGCGTATCGAATTCATAGGTATTCAACGGGGCGCTGTAACTTCGCAAGAATCGCTTAGCCAAATCATAGCCGAAGCCCAAACCTACTAGTGGCGATTTTTCGTTCGCCTCGTCGATCACCGACTTCCACCATGCGGCGCGAAATTCATTGTTTCCGGCAGCAACGTCACCCACGTTGCTGGAAAATGTCCGTTTGCTCCCAAACGGCTCAACAATGGAAAGAATTTTGTCACGAAGTGTCGTTGCGTAACTGTCTTGCCCAGTGTTTCTCACTGCCAGAGCAATTGGGGTTAGGATCATTAATCCGACCACACCAAAGACTGCCAGACGCAATAGGAACTTAGTCTGGCCCGCAAGCATCAAGACTATTACTGCAGCGGTAAATCCCAGAAAGGTTGCTCGCGATGCGGGCATTACCAACGCTATGAACGCCGCAAAGGACAATGGAGTCCACCAAACCGAATGCCCTTTTATCTGACTGTTAATGAAGAAACAAATACATGCGAATCCCATGAACGATCCCATTAAGTCAGCGCGCGGTTCGATGAAGGGCCGCCTATGAATAAGAAGGTGATTGAAAAGGGACGAATCAACAAAGAGCACGCCAGAAACAAAAATCGCGAAAATCAAGGCTACGATCAACGTTCGTTGCAGAAATAATCTGGAACCAGAATGGCGACATACACTAAAAGCAATGAAGTAAAATGCAGAATAGTAGATTGTCGCGAAGTCCCTGACCACAATCACTGGCTCCACTGCGTAGCTGACATCGTAAAGAAAACGAACTGTTCCGATTGCGATGAACGAAAAAACGGACCAAGCCAGACTATTGCTGGGAACAAGCTTCTCTCGCGTGAAAGCTCGACGCATAAAAAGCGCTGCCAGGCAGATGATCAGTCCGATTTCGCCAAGGTAGATTCCCCTTCGCGAAGAAAAACTGAAGTGCCCAAACCCGCTTTGTCCAACAATGTAACCAAAGAGCAGAATACCGAGAATCAGCGCTTCTAATCGGATGCGCTTGGTAAAAACTTTGATAACCAGTAAGACACCAACACCGATCAGAAAATAGAGCGGGACCGGTAAATCTCCCTCACCGGTTTTGGTTGCGAGCCAGATCGCGAGCAACAGGCCGGGCACGATAACGACGACCGCACGCAAAAGGGGATTGCCAGAGATCGGTTGCATTAATCTGTCTCAGTTATCGTTTCAAACTTCTGGATGGAACTAACTAAAATACCACAAGCCCATCTTCAACTGGTTTCAGGCCATCCAAAGCCGACCAGCGCAGCCCGCCGGATCCTGACAGATGGCGAGTCAAGAGTGTAGATCTGAACGTCGACAGGACGAGGACGGTATGCCCCCGCGAATAGTTTACGCACGCGATGTGAAATTACTGCCGCTATTTTTAGCCCTCGCATCACTGAGATGCGACCTCGCCGGCGTGCAACTTCTTGCGCCGATACGGTGGTCGATCCCAGATTTTCTCCAGTAAAAGTAAAAACGGCGAGCGGTTGAGGCAGGGTAGCCATAGGAACGTTGGCAAGCAGCAGTTGTTCCATCCACACCTGATCGCCGATCGCTTTCCATTTCGGGTCAAAAAAGAAACCGCGATCGAGCAGTCGCCGTCTGAAAAAAGTTGCGCACGTAGGCGTGTTGAGATGCGCGTGACGCACGTGAAAAAGAGTGGGCAAAATGGTGCGTCGGTAGGAGACGGGATTGCCGCGATTATCGATCAAAATGGCGTCGCCGAAGACGACGTCGACATCAGGGTTTTCATCAAAGAAGGAGACTACGCGAGCTAAGGAGTCCGGTAAAAGTTGTTCATCGCAGTTTAGATACGCACAGATAACGCCACGGGTACGTCTAAGTCCGCGGTTGATCGCGTCATACATTCCGTCATCTTTTTCGACGTATAAAGAAAGGTTAGGAATGGTATGCGCCCAAGCCTCCAACCCTGAATCGCTTCCCGCGTCCTGAATAATATGTTCGTGCTCTACTCCTTTTTGGTCGGCAACGGACGCGGCGCAAAGCTTTAGCCATTGCACCTGCCGAAAACTCGGGGTGACAACCGATATCATCACGCTCTTAAGGAAGTCAGAATCGCCACGCACCTTTAGCTCATGTTCTGAGTGGCAGAGTTCTTATGCGCGACGGACTCAAGTATTTCGCACGTAGTATTAATACATTTGTCCCAGGATAGATTTTTTGCATGTCGCCGTCCCTCGCGTACGCGCTCCGCTCTTTGAACAGCATCGAGTTGGACGACTTCATTCAAGGAAGTCGCAATATTCTGGACATCAAGCGGATCAAAATAAAACGCGGCTGCTCCGCCAGCTTCGGGAAGTGACGAGGTCCGAGAACAAGCTACAATGGTTCCTGCAGCGAACGCCTCCAAGACGGGTAGTCCAAAACCCTCATATTCACTGGGGCAAATGAAGGCCACGGCTCCCGCGTACGCGCTACCGAGCTCCTGGTCGGAGGCACCTACATGCAGTTTTACAGACTTCTCCAAGTCTTTAGAAAGAATAAAATCTCGCTCGGCTGCCGACCATTCCGCCCCCGGGGTTTGCGGAGATATAACACGTAAATCAAATTCGTGCGCTAATCCACTGAGCGAAAACGCTTCAAGCAGTCGATCAAAGTTTTTATATCCAAAGCGAGTTCCAACAAATAAGAAATATGGGCGCGAATTGGTTGGTATAGGTGGCTGGTAGAACAGTTGGCTGACACCCAGTGGAACGACGTGCACCTTTTTCGGGTCCAGGTCGGGGTGAAACCGAAAAAGGTCAGTTCTGGTCGAATTGCTTATACATAGGATTGCCGCTGCCCGTAGGAAGCAACGTCGCATGTGTTCAAGTTCTAAACGCCTCGCCTTGGCCGGGAAGTACTCGGGAAACAAGTGGAGAATCAAATCATATACAGTGAAAACTTGCGGCGTCAGGCTAGCCAGCGGCCCATAAAAAGGACTGAAGATCACACTTGGCTTCAGCCGTTTTTCGACAGCGCACAAAAGGCCTCTCTCCAACAAAGTGGTACCTTCATAGAGAAGGCGCGAAGTGTATCTCCACGGATACCTTAACGGCAGGCGTACTCGTCGAACTGACTCGGGTAGTCCAGCGAGTCCGCTACAAGCGACAAAGTGATGGCCGTATCTGGAATGAAGGCCGCGAACCATCTGGCGTACATATCGGGCTACCCCACCTCGTGACTGCCGGACGCTCGATTCAATCAAAAAGATGGAAGTATCTTTCTCGCAATTGTAACCCCGCTGTGATTGCATGGATTGCCGGACTAGAAACAGACGTTTGAATTAGCGCATCCTTGCGGCAGTCTTCAAAAAGGAGCGCATACCCTTACTCGGTCGCCTGAAACTGCTTTTCCAGGACGACATTCTCATTCGTTGTGTCGACTCTAAGGAACGAAAACCCGTGTTGTTCATACAGACACCGGGCTTTGCGGTTTTCGGGATGAACTTTTAACAAGAGGCGGCCGATGTTATTGATTCTGCAAAAGGCTTCCGCGTGAGACAGGGTTAAAACGCCAAGCCCTCGCCGAGAATATTGATGCGCAATAATTACACCATACATCGGCGCTGCGAACCCTTCGTCAAATCCACGAAGCATATAAAAGCCGACCAGCCGATTCTTCGCGTCGCCTGATATTTCAACGCCTACAAAGTGGTCGCGGACTGCTTTCTTAAGCAGCTGACTTATTGTTAAAAGGTCGAATTCAAACGGATGGAAGTATTTTCTGTACTCGGCTGGTTCGGCTTCAAGGAGCTCACTCAATGCTGCAGCATCTCCAGGGCCGAGCCGTCGTAGGGTGACTTCACTAGATTCTTCCATCGGCAAAGGACCTCAATTTGTCGGAAATAAATCCCAGGTCGTCGTCTTGCAGCTGTGGATAACTCGGCAGGTTTATTCCTCGCCGTGAAATATCCTCGGCAACTTTGAATTGTTGGGCGGGACGCGAATACATAGGCATAGTATGGATCGGGTAAAACACAGGCCGCGTTTCGATACCATTTCGTGCCAAATAATCACGAAGCTTATCTCGATCGATCGAACTAGGAGCGAGAATAGATACCATCCAGTATGAGTGATATATTCCAGCCGCTTCGCCATGAACTTCAAACGTAGTTCCCTTTAGTTCTTTTCGATATCTCATCGCAATTTCGCGTTTGCGTGCCAATGTCAGTTCGGCTCGCTGCAACTGAGCACAGCCAATCGCGGCGCATATGTTCGTTATGCGATAATTATAGCCAATCATATCGTGCCAGTATTCTCGTCCCGGCATGAGCCCTTGCCCCTTCAGTCGCCGCACGCGCTCGGCCAGCGCGGAATCATTTGTTGTCAACATTCCACCTTCACCCGTTGTTATAGTTTTGTTGCCATAGAAACTGTAAGTCGCGATGTCGCCGATGCTGCCGACATGCCGTTCGGCGATTCGCGATCCCAAGGCCTCTGCGCAATCTTCGATTAAGAATAGGTGATGCTTGTCAGCGATCTTTCGCAAGGCGGCCATATCGCAGGGATGGCCGTAGAGGTGCACCGCAATAATGGCTTTGGTCCTCGGGCTAACTTTCGCTTCGACATCAAGCGGATCGAGTTGCCAGGTGTCACGAGTGGACTCGACAAAAATCGGCTTCGCGCCGACGTAAGAGATTGCGTTGACTGATGCAATATAGGTTAGAGTCGGGACGATTACCTCGTCTTCCGGACCGATTCCCAGGCCTAGCAGAGCTAAATGGAGTGCAACAGTCCCGTTACAGACCGCGATCGACTCGCTCGCGCCCGTGAATCGACTGAACTCACCTTCAAAGCGTTGTATGAATTCACCCTTGGACGAGATCCACGTAGAATCCAGACATTGTTGTACATAATCCCGGTCTAGATCGCCTAGATTGGCCTTGTACACGGGGTATCGAATCATAATTTGCCGGGGAGGTGCGTGCTAGATCCGACCTGAAGTGCGCTCTCAAACAATCTCACATACTCAGAGGCGACGTCTGTCCATGTGGGTCTGACATCACGCTGCGCTTGTACTGAAGATTTCTTGAATGCCGCATATTGCGAATGCATTTCATCGAGCGCTTCAATGATCTTGTCCCCAGATTCTGGATCGAACCATGCGATCTTGGCGTTTCTCGCAGCCAAATGCTCTCGCATTACGGGAATATCGGAGCAAGCGACCGGCACGCCTAAGTCGAGTGCCTCTTCCACTGGAAAGCTACCGCCGCCCTCGGCCAGGGAAGGCATTATCAAACACCACGCACCTTGAGTCAGTTGCATTAGTTCGGATTCCGAGATGTAACCCAACGCGAAAAAGTCGGTTCCCTCGCGCAGTTCTAAACGGCGAATCAGACCACGCAAGCGAGTAACTTGCCAGCCACTGCTTGTCTCCTGACAGCGCTGGGTTAACAAATCTGTACCCGGGCCAGTCAGAACTAGTGGGATTACTCCACGTTTGGACCAGCGAGCATATGCATTCAAAAGGGCATAGTGATTCTTATGTGTATTGAGGTTAGCTGGGTAGATGAGGTAATCAGCCGGTAGCGAACGTGAGGTTGCTGAAGGTTTAGTGTGAGTACGGCCGGTGTTTGGAGAAATGGCATGATGCACAACATGAACATTCGTTGGTACTCCAACAAACAATCGTTTGATCTTCTCTTCCATCGCGCGAGATGAGACAACACACAGGCTGTTCGTTAGCCACTCCTGAGTTTCGTAATGGAGTTGGGATGTTCTCCTTTCTCCCAAAATTTCGGGAAACTCCAGCAGCGTTAAGTCCTGGATTGTAGCTACGATTGGTAGTTTCGACCGGATGAATAGCTCATGCTGCGCCCAAAAGCAGTAGGCAATATCGAAACTCTTTGCGACTCTATCGAATGCTCTCTGGAGACGCCTTCGGGCCAGGCGCCGGGACCAGTCACCGAGCCACTGCTGCAGCCGTGACAATCGCGTTAGGCTTGTCCATTGCCAATATTTTGGGTTAGGCACACTAAGAAGTCGCAGGCGGGCTCCAGGATCTTGTAATCCGTTAAAAATGTTTTCTGAACCCGCGGAAATGGTTATAGCAACCCGCGCGATCGCAGGATTATCCAGGAATGATTGGAGTAGCCGAAGCAGAAGTCTTTCGCCGCCGCCGGGATTAAGCGTTGGGCACCAAATCAGAAGACGCATCAAGAATCCTCGGAACCTGGATTCTGCTTAAAGCTACGCAACAGGTTATGCGCTTCAAAGAGCATCGGCAGGTAACTTGCCACGATATAAGCGATAACGGTAGCCGCGATGACGCCGGCAATGCCAAAGCTCTTTACGAACAAGATTGATAATACCAGATTCAATACCGCAGTAACACTGCCGTAGATCGTCAACCCGGTAATGTGACCGGTTGCCTGCAGCAAGCAGCTCGGGACAAAGAGGTGTGCCAGTATCAAATTCCAGACCGCCATCCATATAATTACTGAAAAGGGCGGGACCGCCAAAGGCCCGGCCCAAATTCCGATGATTCGCTGACCAAAAACGGTTAGAACTGAGAGAACACAAAACGCAATCAACAAACTGAATCTCAAGTTTTTCCGGTACACGCCTCGAATCCAATCATAGTCTTTTCGCGCTACTGCTTCAGTGTAAGCTGGCCAAAGTGACGGAAATATGAGTCCTTGCAGAAGCGTTGCGTACGCGAAAAGGCGAAACGTTACAGCGTAGGGCGTGACTTGTGCCGGGCCAAGATAGTGAGCAATAATAAAATTGTCCGTTTGCGAGTTGATTAGCCACGCTATGTTGGCTACGAAAAACATCCAGCTCGTAGCAAATAACTCGCGAGCAAATTCGAGATCGGTGGCCGTCCTAGTTGGCGCGAGCCAGGGTTTGTGCCACCCATAGAGCCAAATCGAACTAATCGCCGTGATTAGCAACCCTGCACCGGCGGAGCCGAGTACCAACAATGGCAGACCGCCGCGAAAATGGATGACGATGAGAATGCCGATGAGATTGGCCACGCTACTTGCCATGATCCACAGATTCGCGGTCGCGTTCTCTTGATACGCGGCCAGCACGCGGTTAGTGACGAGAAGCGGGAAGTTGAGCGCGAAGACCGACAATGAAATGATCAGTGCCGGTATGATTTCTCCGTCCAGTAATGATGGGTTAACGCTCGGAAAAATGATTCTCGCCAGCGGCCTGGCGAACGTGATTCCCGCGATCACCAGAAGAATCGCGACAATACAAAGCGCGAACAACGTGGTCGCCACATAACGGCGTGCGCGTTCGCGATCATTTTCTCCAAACGCTTTGCCAAGCGCGTTCGTTAAACTCGACGCCAATCCGAAATCACTCAATCCCAAAAAAATCAAAACACTGCTGATCGTCATCCAGGCGCCATATCGTTCCGCGCCGAGATAGCGAACAGTCAGAGGAACGGTGATAATGCCAGTGAGGGAGCCGATCCCACGCGCTACCATCGCTGCGGCGGTGCCGCGCACGATGCTGCGTGAACGTCGCTCACGCTCGGTGCCGGGTGCGGAACGATTAACGGCCAAATCAAATAGCCGTTCCATCCATTGCTGCACGCGCGCTATCATTTCAGCGTGTGGCTCGCCGCCATTCTACGAGGCCTGTTCCCGACCAATGGCCGAACGAGGTCAGATCGAGTTTTGGTCGGGCAATGTTCTGCCAAGTGGCAAGCATGTTCCAGAAGCGAATATCATCCATGACGATGAGGAGGGGTTTATGAAAATCAACGGTCTCCAACTGCTCAAGCAATTTGCGTTCGAACACGCCATCTTTCGGTCCGTCCACGAACAACAGTTCTGTTTCTTGAATCAGGCTACGATGCGACTCAAACACTGCCGCGTCCGATAGATCGCCAATTTGCTGCCGCAGCCGATTGTCCTCGAAATCTTCCGGGCGGATGCACGTATCTGAAAATGAGTTCCACGGAACGACGTCGAAGGTGGTGATTTTGCCGGCGGCCGGGAGAAATTTTTTCAGCGCGAGCGCCGACAGCCCGCGAAACGTCCCGACTTCCACGACGCGTTTCGGTTGCAACAATTTTATCAAAGCGGCGAGCAAGCGATAATGTTCGCCCGGCCAAATCCGAATAAAGTCATTGCTGTCGGAATCGACCCGGCGGCTGAGGTCCGGCAACTCGGTATGCCGCGCTTCTTGTGCGGCGCGCAGAGCAAGATCGATCAGATAATCGCTCGGCCCGCCATGAGTATTGAGTGTGTCGTAAATCATGGAGTATTCGCCATGACCAGACCGCGGATTTGGAAGAACGAGCTTGGAGGCGCGACGCTGAATCGACCGAACGGCTCTCTGAAGGAATTTCATTAAAACTGAAAGCTGAAAGCTGAAATTCGGAACGACCGAGCGAAATCACGCTTTCATGGTCAACTTGCTGCGCTTTGCCATTGTTACAAAAATCGAGATTAATTCGTTCGTCTCAAGCAGGAGATCATTTACCTTCTCATTAGAGATACCACAGTCGTCGCGAAGAAGTTCCAACCAAAGGTCCGTCTCATCCGCCTCCTGAATACAGACTTCTATTTTCGAAATAAACTCATTCGTCGTCCGAGCCCGTGATGCTTCGCGAAAATTTGCGGCGACTGAGGTCCCGGAACGAAGCAGTTGCCGGCCGATCACCTGCGCTTCTGTTCGTTGCTTTGGTAGTGCGGTGTAAAGCCGAACAATCGCCGACGCGTAATTTTTCGTCCGCTGTCGCAGCTCATCTGAAGATCGGCTCATTTCAAAATTACAACATTTGGACCGCGCAACTTAAAGGCGAATTGTGTTTCTCCGATTTCAGTGTTCAGCTTTCAGCTTTCAGATTTCTTTGTTTCCGCTTTCATTGATCCATGGCTGATAAGATTGCCCTCATCACCGGAATTACCGGACAGGATGGCTCGTATTTGACCGAGTTACTCCTGCAAAAAGGCTATGCGGTCCATGGAATCGTGCGCCGGACGAGCAATCTGCTCCGTTCGCGGATCGAGCATTTGCGACGCGATCCGAAGATTTACGACAAGAATCTATTTTTGCATTACGGAGATTTGTCGGACACGACAACGTTGCGCCGCATTTTTCGCGAGGTCGGGCCGGGCGAGCTATATCATTTGGCGGGCCAGAGTCACGTCGGTCTTAGTTTCGAAATACCGGAGTCGACCTGTGATGAAGTTGGAATGGCTACACTGCGTTTGCTCGAGATCGTGCGGGATCAATCCCCGGGCGTGAAGTTTTATCATGCGTCGACGTCGGAGATTTTTGGAAACGCATCTGAATCGCCGCAAACGGAAGAAACGCCGATGCGCCCGACCAGCCCGTACGGCTGCGCGAAAGCGTTCGCGACGCAGTTGGCGCGGGTCTATCGCCAATCCTACGGCCTGTTTGTTTGCAACGGCATTCTTTACAATCACGAGTCGCCTCGGCGCGGTGAAAATTTTGTCACGCGCAAGATCGCGCGTTCGGTCGCCCGTATTGCGCGCGGGTTGGATGTCGATCTTGTGTTGGGGAATTTGGAGAGCAAGCGTGATTGGGGCCGCGCCCAGGATTATGTCGCCGCGATGTGGCTGATGTTGCAACACGACAAGCCGGACGATTATGTGGTCGCGACCGGCGAAGCGCATTCAGTGCGCGATTTTGTCGAGGCCGCGTTCGCAGTGGTCGATTTGCCGTGGGAGAAATACGTGAAGCAGGATCGCGCGTTCGATCGACCAATCGAGCCGGCGCGCTTGGTCGGCCGCGCTGATAAGGTTCGCAAAACACTCGGTTGGAAACCGGGCGGTAGTTTCGAACAGCTCGTTCGAGAAATGGTGGAAGCGGAAGTTGAAGCGTTGAGCCAGAGTTGAATGGAAGTTGAGTAGTTGAGCGGGAGTTGAGGGGTTGAGAAGAGATGTTCAATCTGACCGTGAGCCACGGAGAACTGCTTCAGTATTATCTGACAAAACACCGACGTTGAGGATTCACTCCGTCAGTCTGTAAACAACTTTTCAACGACTCAACCTCTCAACAGCTCAACTCTGCTCAAACGTTCTTGTTTACGTTTGAGCACGCCTCGCTAGTTTGCGCGGTGAAGAAAATCGAGGCGATCATCAAGCCGTTTAAGACCGAAGCGGTGAAAGACGCGCTCGCCGCGGTCGGCATCGAAGGAATGACGCTGAGCGAGGTGCGCGGCTTCGGACGACAAAAAGGTCACAGCGAGATTTATCGGGGCAGCGAATACACGGTCGATTTTTTGCCGAAAGTGAAATTTGAAATCGTTGTGGATGACGATCGCGCTCAGCGCGTGGTCGAAGCGATTATGCAATCGGCCAAGACCGGAAAAATTGGCGACGGAAAAGTTTTTGTGACGGAAGTGGAAGAAGCGATCCGGATTCGGACGGACGAACGCGGAGGCGAAGCGGTTTCTTGAAAACTGAAAAGCTGAAAGCTGAAACGCTGAAATGCGATGAATGATTTCTTATTGTCGATCTTGCTCGGTGTTGTTGAGGGCCTGACGGAATTCTTGCCGGTGAGCTCGACCGGACATCTCCGCATCGTCGAAGCGCTCTTCAAGCTTAATCTGCACGACAGCTTCTGGAAAATGTACACGATCGTGATCCAACTCGGCGCGATCCTGGCGTTACCGGTTTATTTTTGGAATCGGATCCTTAAATTTCTGAGCACATTTCCAAAAGGCGAACGGGGCGATCGCAATTTCCTGACCCATCCCCTCAGCCTGACAATTATCGCGTTCATGGTGACCGCGTTGCCATCATGGGCGTTGACCAAAGTGATCGGTAAAAATCTGGAAAGCTTGTGGGTCATTGCGATTGCGTTGCTGGTCGGCGGCATCGTGATGTGGATTGTCGACGCAATTTTTACGCAAGTCCGCGTGACGCATATGGAGGAGATGAGTTTGCCGCAGGCGATCTGGATCGGGGCATGCCAGATTTTGTCGGCGGTTTTCCCCGGCACCTCGCGCTCAATGAGTACCATTGCGGCGGGACAAATCGTGGGCTTATCGCGTCCGGCTGCGCTCGAGTTTTCATTTTTTCTTTCGATGCCGACGATGGTCGTCGCAACCGGCTATGACTTGTTAAAAACGTTGAAGCCGAGTCGAAACGCGATGAACGAAGGCAATCTCGCGCCGCTTGCAATCGACGCGCACCAATGGATCGTGCTCGCGATTGGGTTGATCGTCTCGTTCATTGTTGCGCTTATCGTGGTCGCATGGTTCATGCGCTGGGTCCGGGAGCGAGGCTTTGCGCCATTCGCAATTTATCGGATCGCATTGGGGATCGTCCTGATCATCCTGCTGATGCGCGGTTCGATTTGAACCAATGGAATCGACCGAAGCAATTCTCCCCGACCTGCAGAGCTGCGTCATTTGCGAGGATGTTCGTTGCGAGTTCAACGGCATGAACACCCTGGTCGGCGTCCTCAACGTGATCGCCGCGCCGTCGTTGCCGATCAATTATATGCGGTTGTGCATTTGGACCCGCTGGTGCAGTGGCGCGGGAAAATTCAAGCAACGGTCACGCATCGTCGGGGTGGACGAACAAAATGTGCTGGCCCAGGCTGAGGTGGAATTTGAGCTCAAGGAAATGGAAGGCCACGCCACCAATGTTCATTACTTTGGCGGGGTCCAGTTTCAGCAATTCGGTCTGCATCACGTGGAGATTTATTTGCACGACGAATTGCGGCTGCGTTTTCCGCTGCCGGTGGTGCGAGTTCAGCGGACCTAGGGCGGCCCGACTTTTTCACCGGGCCCTGTGAATAACTGCTTGCCACGCGGGCGCGCTTTCTTTATCACAGACGCGGTCATGGTCCGGAAGGTCGTCATCCGAGCGTTGGTCTTTGTCTTGATTTCAATCGGGACGAACTATGCCCAGCAGGTCGAGATCCCGCGCGAAAACGCAGGCAAGATTGTCCAGCAAACAAAGCGGGCGACCGCGCAGCCGATCGTCGAGGTTCGGCCGCAAACGATTGCTATTGTTGACACGTTAAATTCGGTTGTGCCCCGACTTAGCATCGAGCAGATGCGGCAGGCTGGTGTGTTGGCCGCGCAGAAGGTAAAAGAAGAAAATCACGACATCGAAGCGGATTCGGACGAGCCGGATTTGCCGGCGCCAGCTTCGCCTCCGAAAAAACAGATCACCGCTGCGAATGCAGTCCGCGCGATTGATCGACCGGCACGCGAACCGGAGTCTCCCGCGCAACCAATCAGCTTTTCCGGACAGACGGCATTCACGAAATTGGCGGACGGTTTTGATTTTGCGGTCGGTAGACCAGATGCCCGCGGATATTATAAAGCGCGCGGAGTCCGGGCTCATGGCCACCTCGGCGAAGACTGGGATGGCGTTGGTGGCGGCGACACCGATCTGGGCGACCCGGTCTATTGCATTGGCGACGGTGTCGTGGTTTTTGCGCGCGACTGTCACCAAGGCTGGGGGAACGTGATCATTGTCCGGCATGCCTATCGTGAGGGCCTGGGCGTGCGCAACGTCGATTCGCTTTACGGCCATCTTCAGAAGATTCTTGTCCATCGCGGCCAGGCCGTGAAACGCGGCCAGCAGATTGCGGCGATCGGCAACGCGCACGGCCTCTACGACGCGCATTTGCATCTGGAAGTGCGCAAGAACATCGCGATCGGGATGAGCCGCGACAAGTTTGCGCAAGATTTCAGCAATTATTACGATCCCTCGGACTTCATCATGTCACATCGACATCTGCAAAACAGCGGCGCGAGCACCCGAGTGGCGATGAACACTTTTACTTACGATTCCAGGATCCACTGGGACAAGCTGCGCAATTATTCGCACGCGCGCTCGGGTGGTGGATCGAGCGAATCAGCCTACGCGCTGAAGAAGGCTGTCGCCTCCCAGAGCGGGACCGCTCACTAGCGATTTGATCTAGATTAGAGTCGCCCCGTTACGGCGAGAATTATCAAGATCACCAGAATCAATCCGAGCCCGCCGCTTGGATAGTAACCCCAGCCGGTGCTGTACGGCCACGCCGGCAAAGCTCCGATCAACAACAGAATCAGAATAAGTAGTAGAATAGTGCGCATCAAACCTTGCTACGCAGACGGCGCAGAGGTTGGTCGTTTTTTTTTGCGAAATTTGTCCGGCCTTGAAAAGCGCTTGCGCGGAGGCGCGCCGTTCTTATCATTCGTGGGCAAGTCCCGACTGCGTCTTGCCGGATGCGTCGGGAAAATTTTTTGCCCGAGTTTGAATTGAAATGGCAAACACGATTCTAGTTGGCGCGCAATGGGGCGACGAAGGTAAGGGGAAGATCATCGACGTGCTCACCAGCAACGCCGATATCATCGTCCGCAGCCAGGGCGGTAACAATGCCGGCCACACCATCGTTCACGGCGGCGCGACTTATATTCTCCATCTCATTCCTTCCGGCATTTTGCGCCGTGGAAAAGTCTGCGTCATCGGCAACGGCGTGGTGGTCGATCCGATCGCGCTGGTCGACGAGATCGAACACCTGCGGAAGCTCGGGGTAAAAATCGGCAAGAATCTTTTGGTCAGCGATTGCGCGCATCTGGTTTTGCCTTATCACCGATCGCTCGACGAACAGCGCGAGTTGCGCAAAGGGCGGGCGAAAATTGGAACGACCAAACGCGGGATCGGTCCGGCTTACGGTGACAAGGCGGCGCGCACCGGCTTACGCATTTCCGATTTGATGCAACCGATCCTGTTCGCAAAAAAGCTGCAAGCAAAGATTCGCGAGAACAACAGTATTCTCCAGGCGCTCGGCGCGAAGCCGATCAATTATCGCGAGGTTCACGAGACTTACCTTGCCGCTGGTGAAAAATTGCGGCCGTTCGTGACGAACACAGTGCTTTATCTCCATCGCGCAATCCAGCGAGGGAAAGGAATTTTGTTTGAAGGCGCGCAAGGCACATTTCTCGATATCGACCACGGCACTTATCCGTACGTGACATCATCCAATACCACAGCCGGCGGCGCCTGCACCGGAACGGGCGTGCCGCCGCATCGGATGGATCGCGTCGTTGGTGTGATGAAAGCTTATACGACGCGCGTGGGCGAGGGGCCGTTGCCGACCGAGGATCAAGGTCTCGCGAACATGCTTCATTCGCTTGGCCGCGAATTCGGCGCCACCACAGGGCGTGCGCGGCGTTGCGGATGGTTTGATGCAGTGGCGACCCGCTATGCCTCAATGATCAACGGGATCGATGAGCTGGCGGTCACGAATTTGGATGGACTGGACGATGTCGATCCGATCCGGATTTGCGTTGGATACCGCTTGAACGGAAAAGGCGTGGAAGTCCCGCCCTGTGACGCGACCCAGCTGGAGAATTGTGAGCCGATTTACGAAGAGATGCGCGGGTGGAAGCAATCCACGACTTCTGCGAAAAAACTTTCACAACTTCCTCTGCATGCGAGAAATTACGTGAAACGGCTGGGGCGCCTCACGGACGCGAAAATTTCCATCGTTAGCGTCGGTCCCCGGCGTGGGCAGACGATCTTTCTTTAGCGATGCCTCCAGGCGCTAAATCAGTCCCGCGGCACATCGCGATCATCATGGATGGGAATGGTCGCTGGGCCAAAGCGCAAGGTTTGCCCCGGATCAAGGGCCACGAGGAAGGATCGCGGGCCGCCCGCGAATGCGTGGAGGGCTGCGCCGAGCTGAAGGTTGAATACCTGACTCTCTATGCCTTTTCGGCGGAAAACTGGCAGCGGCCGAAGACCGAGGTTTTCGCGCTAATGAAACTCTTGGAGAAGTTCCTCAAGGAAAAAACACCGGAGCTGATCGAGAAAAATGTTCGCCTGCAAGCCATCGGGCGGCTGACCGATTTGCCCGACGTTTGCCAACAGCAATTGCACAAGTCGATTGAAGCGACGGCCAAGAACACCGGCGTTACCTTGGTTCTCGCACTGAGCTACGGCGGACGGCTCGAGATTATCGACGGCATCAAAAGTTTGCTGCGTGCCATTGATCTCGGGCACATCGACAAGGGCATGATCGACGTCGAGATGTTCAGCAAACATCTTTACACCCGCTATTATCCGGATCCGGATCTGCTCATTCGCACTTCAGGTGAGATGCGTTTGTCGAATTTTTTACTCTGGCAGCTTTCCTACACCGAAATGTACGTGACCCAGAAGATGTGGCCCGATTTCACGAAAAAGGATTTGTTTGCCGCAGTGGAAGAATACGGCCGACGTCAGCGGCGATACGGCGCGGTCGAATAAATCAGACGAACGCCTCGGCCACGGAATCGGCGAGCGCTTTTCCCGCGCGTGTTAAAAGGAAACTGCCGCCCGCTTCTTGGATTAAACCCAGCCGGATAAATTCGCGCGTCTCGTTTGGAAACGGCTCCAGTAATTTTGATGGAGCCCCGTCGATTGTTCGCAATCCAAGCGCGATTCTTTCGGCGCGTTTCATTTCGGACGTTAGAGGCTCGACCGAGCTAATGGTCGATTTCCCGGAAAGAACAGCCTCTGCGTAGCGGCGGAAGTCTGAGACATTTTGCCAACGGCTCATCCCGACCGTCGAAAAAGCGCTGGGGCCAATGCCTAAATAATCCGAGCCCGACCAATACGCGCGATTATGCGCCGAGCGAAAACCTGGCCGCGAATAGTTCGAGATTTCGTAATGCTCGTAGCCGGCCGCTTCCAGGATCGACATCGTGATTTCGAAAAATTCCACATCGGCGTCGGGATCCTGCCTGAACTCGCCGCGGGCGTGCCGTAGAAAAAAATCCGTGTCTTCTTCGTAAGTCAGGCAATAAGTCGAAATGTGTTCGGGCATGAGCGACACCGTTCGCTCCAACGTGCTTCGCCATTGCTGAATCGTTTGTCCCGGCAGCCCAAACATCAGATCGACGTTGATGTTTGAAAATCCAGCGTCGCGCAAAATTTGAAACGACTCCTCGCCCTGTTTTGCGTTGTGCTCGCGCCCCAGCAATTTCAGCAAACCATCGTCCCAGGATTGAATGCCGAGACTGATTCGCGTGATCCCGAGCCGTCGCAACAGGTCCGCTTTACTGGCCGACACGCTTCCCGGATTCGCTTCCGTCGTCCACTCGATCAGTTCCGATAGATCGAGCGCGTCCCGGAAACCGCCGAGCAGAAATTCCAATTGCGCCGTGGTCAGCGCGGTCGGCGTGCCGCCGCCAAAATAGATGGTCGATGGAAGGAGATGCCTGCCCGCCGTAGGCCCGGCGAAGGCGGGTCGATCTTGCGCCTGGTGACGGAGCTCGCGCAGAAGCGCTTCACAAAATCGCTGCGTTTGCGAACGATCCAGCAGCTCTTTATAAAACGCGCAGTACGGGCAAATCCGGGCGCAGAAGGGAATGTGAACGTAGATATGGCGGATCGTGATAAATGTTTCCGACTGCACTTCAGTAACAGAAGTAGTAAGAGATGTCTCCCATTCGACTCGCTCCGCTCGCTCAGGGCAAGCTCGCATTGTGGTGCCTCCGGCGCTATCAACTGGATGCAACGTCACGTTGCCGCTCGACATGACAAGTTTCCGAAATGTAGCTCTGGTTTCCCTTTGCGCCATCGGCAGCGCGTTTGCACAAGGTCCACCGCCGTTGCCGGACAAGTCGGTTGTCTACACCGCTCACAGCGCCGACGCGATTTCAGGTTACCAAACCAATCCCCGGGTAGTCCGCGCCATGGTGGATCGGCTGATATTAGCGGTGACGGGTCAACCGGACCTGGCCAAGGCCTGGGGGTCGCTAATTGCGCCTAACGATAAAATCGGGATTAAGATTTCGGCCGCGGGTGGCGAATTGTTTACCACGCATCACGACGTCGTGACCGCCATCGTCGATGGCCTGGTTGCGGCTGGACATCCTCGCAGCAGTATCGTGGTGTGGGATCGTTCCCTCGAAGGCATAAAGCGAGCGGGATACAAAAAGGCGGATGGCTTCCAATTGAAAGCGATCGCACCTCGAGACGGCTACGATCTGAAAGCGACTTTGACCGCGCCGTTACTCGGAAAATTGGTGTGGGGCGACGTCGATTACATAAGTGACGGTGGAAGAAGCGCGCCTTTGTCAGACACGGAAAACACGAGCGACGTCAGCCACTTCTCACGCATCATCGCGAATGAAGTGACCAAGGTCATTAACGTCCCGGTGATGAGCAACAGCACGACCAACGGCATCGCCGGTTGCCTTTACAACATGACCATTCCCAACATCGACAATTGGCGGCGATTCGCGCAGGGCACCGGTTTCGGCGCGGAAAGCGTCGCCATCATTTATGCTAATCCGATCATTTCGCAGAAAGTGGTGTTCAACTTAATGGATGGCCTCGCCGCGCAATATGCCGGTGGTCCCCAATCGCAGCCGAACTTTGCTTTGCATCACGCGACTCTTTACGCGAGCAAGGATCCGGTGGCGCTGGATACGGTCGCGCTCAAGCGTTTCGAGGAATGGCGCGTGAAATCGAATGTTCCACCCATCGGTCGATTGGCGAGTTACGTGCAAACCGCCACTACGGTTGGCCTCGGCAATTCAGACCTGAGCCGGATCGAGGTGAAAAATGTCGGCCGCTGACGATTCGTTGGGCCGGCAAGCGGAATCCGACATCTCCGTTTTGGATTTACGCGGATCGATTCTAGCCTCGGTTTCACGCTCGTTTTATCTCTCGATTCGGCTTTTGCCAAAAAAATTGCGTGATCCCGTTTCGCTCGGCTATTTGCTCGCGCGCGCGTCGGACACGATCGCGGATACGACCGAGGTAGCGATCGATTTGCGGACCGAAAAATTGCGCCTCCTTGCCCGCGGAATCCAGGGCGAGCCATTGGGTGATGCGATTGTCGAGATTAGCGCGAAGCTCGCCCCGTTGCAGAAAAACAAAGCTGAGCGCGCGTTGATCGAATCGCTTCAGCCATGTTTGAACTGGCTCGATCAAAGCGAAGTGCTCGATCGCGAAGAAGTCCGGGCGGTGCTTGAACAAATTAATCGCGGACAAATTCTCGATCTCGAGCGTTTCCGAAATCCAAAACAAATAGTTGCTTTGGAAACGTCAGCCGATCTCGACGAATACACCTATCTCGTCGCCGGCAGTGTGGGAGAATTTTGGACCCGGCTCTGCTTCCGCCACCTCCCGAAGTTTACTGCGCGAAGCGAAGAGGAAATGCTCGGGATGGCGAAACGCTACGGGATGGGCCTGCAATTAATTAACATTTTGCGCGATGCCGGAGACGATCTTCGCGCGGGCCGCTGTTATTTTCCGAACGAAGATCTGGCCGTTCCGGCGATGGAGCCGTCCCAAATCTTGCGCGAACCGGAACGATTTCAGCCAATCTATCGCAAATGGCGCGAGAAAGCGGAGCGGGGGATCGAGGCCGGATTGCAGTACGCCCGCGCGATTCGAAACCGCCGCGTTCGGATAGCAACAGTGCTCCCGGCGTTGATCGGGGCGCGGACACTTGCGCTTTTGCGCGATGCGGGCGCGACTGCGTTGCGCCGGCATATCAAAGTCCCGCGCGGCAGAGTGCGCGCGATCACTACATCGTTAATTTTCGGACTCGGTTCGCGAGCCCGCATCGAGTCGCTCTATCGCGAGTTATCAAGGTAGGGGCGGTTCACCGAACCGCCCGCGGGCGATTGGGGTCAATCGCCCCTACAGAAAATAGTTTCGCTGCTTCTCGCTGATCGGTTTCTCGAGACGCTCCAGCACGAGCATCATGTCTTCCCAAACCTTGCGCTTTTCTGAGGGTGACTGATTTCGCAAGAGATACGCCGGGTGATAAGTGATCATCAACGGTGTGCCGTTGAATGAATCCCAGCGCCCGCGCAGTTCGCGCATCGGCGCGCGCGTCCCAAGTAGTCCCTCCACTGCAACGGTGCCGAGAGCGACAATCACTTTTGGCTTAATGATGTCGATCTGCTCCATCAAATAGGGCCGGCAGGTTTGCATCTCCCGCGGCGTCGGCGGTCGATTTCCGTACGAGCCGGCCGGCACGTCGGGCCGGCATTTAAGGACGTTGGCAATGTAAACCTCTTCGCGCGGGAATCCCATTGCCTTGATGATCTTGGTCAGCAATTGGCCGGCGCGACCGACGAACGGTTCGCCTTGGGCGTCTTCGTCCGCGCCCGGCGCTTCTCCGACGAACATGACATCGGCGTCCGGATTGCCGACGCCGAAAACTGTCTGCGTCCGCGAGCTCGCGAGGTTCGGACATTTGGTGCAAGGACGGACGCGTTCTTGCACCGCCGCGAGCTTGTCGATTTTCTCCGTTTTGGAGGGCGCTGCGCTGCTTGCCGCGCCGTAGTCGCGCGAAAGCGGGTCAGCGCCCAAATTATTTTTGGGACACGACGGCGCGTGTCCCTCCAAAGTGTCGATCTTACGTTGCGACGGAATTTGTTTTAGCGCATCCAGAACAGTTCGCGATGCGCACGGACGATGTCCGGTTTCATCGCGCATGCGCTCGAGGGTTTGAAGGACCGTTTCGAGCGCCTGCGGAAATTGCATCAATCGCATAATGTGAAGTTTTGCGCGGATCGGCAAATGATTTTGACTCGCGAAAGCTTTCGGAGTTGATGATGCACCGGTGAGTTCGAAGCTGAGCGACTACGATTATCTGTTGCCCGAAGCGCTGATTGCCAAGCGTCCACTGCCGCGGCGGGACGAGTCGCGCATGATGGTGCTGCATCGCGACCCCAACACAATCGAACATCGACAGTTTCGGGAGCTAAGGGAATTTTTGCTACCGGGCGACTTGCTGCTCTTGAACAACACTCGAGTCCTGGCCGCGCGCAGATTTTCGGACGACCACGCCGTCGAGTTCTTGTTTTTGGAAAAGGTCGGAATGGCCCGCTGGAAATGTTTGATCAGGCCGGGCCGAAAGATGCGGCTCGGCGCGACGACCAAGATCGACAACGTGACTTTGCGCTTCGAAGAAATTTTGCCGGACGGCGAACGGGTCGTGTCGCTGGATGAGGATGTCGATCTATACGCGCGCGGGTCGATGCCGTTGCCGCCCTACATCGGCCGCGAGAGCGAATCCCTGGACGAAGAGCGTTATCAAACGGTGTTCGCGCAAACACCGGGCGCGCTCGCCGCGCCCACAGCCGGTCTCCATTTCACCCCGGAGATTTTGTCCGAAATTCCGCACGCGTTTGTGACCCTCCATGTCGGCCCGGGAACTTTTCGCCCCGTGCACTCTGAGAATGTCGCAGACCATCGGATGCACGCCGAGCCGTTTTCAATTTCCGAAGATGCCACTGCCAAGATCGACAATGCGGAGCGGATCGCCGCGGTGGGAACGACAACCGTTCGTGTCTTGGAATCGGCCCGGCGAGAAAACGGTAAACTGGTTGCGCAAATCGGATCGACCGATCTCTTTGTTTATCCGCCGTATCGATTCCAACATGTCGATATTCTCTTCACCAATTTTCATCTGCCCCGCTCGACCTTGCTTATGTTGGTGAGCGCTTTCGCCGGCCGCGACTTTTTGCTACGGGCCTACGCCGAGGCGATTCGCGAAGGCTATCGGTTTTACAGTTACGGCGATTGCATGTTGATCTTGTAAGACCAACCACGAATTAACACGAATGGACACGAATTGGTGAACGACCGAAACGAAATGGATTTCTATTCGGGTAAATTAGTGTCCATTCGTGGTTAAATGAAGTCGGCCGATCAACCCAAAGGCGAACTCGTCATCCAGACGATCGCCATGCCTAAGGACACAAATCGCGATGGCGATATCTTTGGCGGCTGGTTGGTTTCGCAAATGGACTTGGGCAGCGCGATCCTCGCTGGAACAGTGGCGAAGTCGCGCGTTGTGACGGTGGCGATCGAAGGAATGTCGTTCCTCAATCCCGTGCGCGTGGGAGACACCGTCGCGTGCTACGCCTGGGTTGAGAAAATTGGCCGCACTTCGATGCAGATCTGTGTCGATGTTTGGGTGACACGCTATCGGACGGGCGAACGCGTCAAAGTCACCAATGGCGTCTTTACCTACGTTGCGCTTGGACCGGATGGGAAGCCGACGCCGGTGAAACGAGACTAGCGTTACGGCTGCGCCGGCGCGCTGTCAGTTTGTTTCGCGCTTGCACCCGACGCGGAAACGGTCACTGGCGGAGCCATCGGCTCAGACCAGGATCCGGGAACACTTTCCACACCCGATGAAATTTGCGGCTCACTCACCACTGCCGATTTCATCTTCGTCTTCAGCTGGCGATTGGCCGCTTTTTGAGCTCGAGCCATCGCGCGTCTGTGCTGCTTGGTTTGCTTTGCGACATAATGGCGATAGGCCCTTTCGCGGCGAGCTTGTGCGCTCATCGAAACGCAGCCGCTGAAATCAAAAAGGACAACGAAGGACAGGACGAGAAGCAGGGTTTTCTTGAGCACACGGTCGGTAGAGCACAAGGCGTGCGAGGTCCGAGCCGGACTGGCAGTTGCGAATATCTAGAGCAATTCGCGCACGCAGTTCACCGCGCGCAGATAAACGTGATGCGGACCGCCGCGCAGCAGCTCCTGCGTCATTAGATCAACCGGGTCGTTGCTCTGTGCCGGCATCATCTGCGGCAACGCGGTTTCATTTTCCCCGCTCCGCGAGATTTCCAGAAGATCACCACATTGCGCCGATGTGACTCTGAACTGAATGCCGCTGGAATTGATCGTGACCTCGCCGATCGGGTCGCCTTCGCGCTCACGCAGCTCGATGTCGATCTTACGATTATTCGCGTCCACGAATCGGCAGCTCCCGTTCCGTGCCGGCTCATTGATCTTCCAACTTAATTGCGCGCCCAACCAGCCGAGCAAAAGGAGAGCGGTCGATTTAAATCCGGGCGCATAATCGATGTTGAGATTTTCGATTGTGCCAAAATGATGATGCGAGGCCGGATGATCGAAAAATTGAGCGATCGCGTAACGCACCTTGTCGAGCCGCGTCCAATTGAGATCGCAAAGCACGATTCGCTGTTTCGCTTCTTGCTGTGCGGTTTCAACCAGACGCATCTGCGAGAAATCCTTCCACGTTTGGCTGTCGAAGATCAATCGATTCACCCATGCCCAAAGCTGCGGGTCCATCGGATCGGGAAAATCGTCCTGCCACCAGAGATAAAGCGGCAGGTCGGAATCGAGATGAGAAAAGACAATGCTCGGCAGGAGGTTTACGCACGGGCCTTCCAGCGAAAACGAAATTTGCTCGGAACAAATTTGTTTGCTCCCGGCGCGGGTCGCGTGGCAATGGGCGTTGAGCCAGGCTTCGACCCGGTTCTCTTTTGATTCTCGATTCGCTGCGATCACGAGCGCGCGGCAGGCATGATTCTCAGTGATCCTGACGATGAGTTGCGTGTTCTTTTGAAGTGAATCGGGCTTTTCGCTGTAAATGGCCAGATTAATCAGTGACGCGCGGGCCATCGCTCCTTCGCCTTCCTGCCAGAGTTTTTTCAGTTCCTTATGGATCTGGCCAATCTCGACCGACTGGCCTAACGAATAACTTTCCAGGGCTTCCGGCATAATTCAAAACCTCCGCCAGGCGCGTCCATCGCGCGCCAGGAGTTCGTCGGCCTCTTCCGGTCCCCAGGAACCGGCTGGATAAAAGGACAACTCGGGTGAGTTCTTTTTTGAGGACCAGGCTTTCTCGATGATGTCGATGAACGCCCAGGCTTGTTCGACTTCATCCCGGCGCGCGAACAAAGTTGCGTCGCCGCTCATCGCGTCGAGCAACAAACGTTCATAAGCTTCCGGACTGGCTTTGCCGAAAGAGGTGCCGTAATGAAAATCCATCTTCACCGGCTCGATCCGGAAACTCGTCCCGGGCATTTTCGCCTGCATCCGCAACGAAATACCTTCGTCCGGTTGAATCCGAACCACGAGCACGTTCGCTTCGTTGGTCTCTTTGTTGAACAAGACGAACGGCGCTTTTTTGAAATGGACGGAAATCTCCGTGCCCGACTTCGGCAACCGTTTCCCGACGCGCATGTAAATCGGCACGTCCCACCAGCGCCAATTGTCGATGTTCAGACGAAGCGCCACGAACGTGTCGGTCATCGATTTTGGATCGACTTTTTCTTCTTTGCGATAAGCGGGAACGGATTTCCCGTTGATCGCGCCTTCGGCGTACTGGCCGCGGACGACATTGGTTGCCACCTCATCTGCGGCCATTCGTCGCAGACAACGAACCACTTTCACTTTTTCGTCCCGAATACTGTCCGCGCTCAAGTCGCTCGGAGCTTCCATCGCGATTAAGCAAAGCAATTGGAGTAAATGATTTTGCACCATGTCGCGTAACGCGCCCGCGCCTTCGTAATAACCCGCGCGTCCTTCCACCCCGAGCGTTTCGGCGGCGGTGATCTGGACGTGATCGATGTAGCGCGTGTTCCAGAGCGGTTCGAAAATCGCGTTGGCGAAGCGCAGCACTAAAATGTTCTGGGCAGTTTCTTTCCCGAGAAAATGATCGATTCGATAGGTTTGATCTTCGCTGAACGAATTGCTGACCACGCGATTCAGTTCACGCGCTGAAGCGAGGTCGCTCCCGAACGGCTTCTCAATAATTACTCGCGCCCAGCTTCCTTCCGGGGCCTTATTCAAGCCGGCCGTCTTGAGGTGTTTCAGGATCGGCTCGAATTGATCGGGTGCGACCGCGAAGTAAAAAAGGCGATTACCGCGCGTGCCGCGTTCCTTGTCGATCTCGTTCAGGCGTTCGGCCAAACCTTTGAAGCCGGCTTCGTCGCTGAAATCGCTTTGATGATAAAAAATTGATTGGGAAAATGTCTTCCAGATTTCGTCGCGGACAGTTTGGCGTGAGAATTTCCGGACCGCCTCTTCCATTTCCTTGCGAAAGTCGTCATCGCTCTTTGGCCGGCGCGCGAAGCCGATGACGGCGACAGCGGGCGGTAATTCGCCATCGGCGGCGAGATTGTAAAGCGCGGGAAAGAGTTTGCGGTGCGTGAGATCGCCGGTCGCGCCAAAAATGACGACGCTGCACGGCTGCGGCACCGCGCGGTTGGATAAACCTTCGCGCAACGGGTTCGCCTGCGATTGATCGGCCGCTCGATTCATGAATCAAACAAGCTTACGCAGATTTCCGAAGATTGAGAAAAGCGAAAATCGCGCGGTCATCCCGAGCAGAGCGATGGACCTCACACTCGGAGCCTGGATCACCCAAGCTGGTTCGCGTAATCAACGAAGCTTATGTGAGATCCTTCACTTCGTTCAGGATGACAACGCAACCGGTTTTTGCGCTACATTGGCAGCGGAAATCTTCGCGTCATGTCGCGGACTTTGTCGCGGACCCGGACAAGCGCGGCTTCATCAGTTCGATTCGCCAATGCTTCGGCGATGAGATCGGAGATCTCGAGCATCTCTTCTTCTTTCATTCCGCGCGTCGTCACCGCCGGGGTCCCGACGCGAATGCCGCCCGGTTTGAAGATCGGATAGGTGTCGAACGGAATTCCGTTTTTGTTCACGGTAATTCCGGCGCGATCGAGAACCTCCTGCGCTTCCTTCCCGTTGATTTCTTTCGGGCGAAGATCGACCAGCATCAAGTGATTGTCGGTGCCGCCGGAGACGATGCGGTAACCGTGCTTGGCCAAACCGGCTGCGAGCGCCTTGGCGTTGATCACAACCTGGCGTTGATAATCGCGGAACGACGGTTGCAACGCTTCATGAAAACAAACCGCTTTCGCAGCGATGACGTGCATGAGCGGTCCGCCCTGGACTCCGGGAAACACAGTCGAGTCGATCTGTTTGGCGAATTCTTTTTGGCAGAGGACAATCCCGCCGCGCGGGCCGCGCAAACTTTTGTGCGTCGTCGTGGTCACAAATTGCGCGTGCGGAATTGGACTCGGATGTTGGCCACCGGCAACGAGACCGGAAATGTGCGCCATGTCGATGAAGAGAAGCGCACCGACGGAGTCGGCGATTTGGCGCATCCGCGGAAAATCGATGATCCGCGGATAAGCCGACGCGCCGGCCGTGATCATCACCGGTCGAACTTCTTCGGCCTGCTTTTGGAGCGCGTCATAATCGATCTGCTCCGTTTTCTCGCTCACGCCATATTGCGCGACCGTGTAAAACTTGCCGGAGAAATTCGCCGGATGACCGTGGGTGAGATGGCCGCCGTGCGCGAGATTCATCGCCAGAATTTTGTCGCCCGGCTTCAGGACCGAGAAATAGACCGCCATGTTGGCTTGCGCGCCGCTGTGTGGTTGAACATTGGCATGCTCGGCGCCGAATAATCGCAGCGCGCGATCGATCGCGAGTTGCTCGGCGGTGTCGACATTTTCGCAGCCGCCATACCAGCGTTTTTTTGGATAACCCTCCGCGTACTTGTTGGTCAGACAGGAGCCTTGAGCTTCCATCACCGCGCGGCTGGTGAAATTTTCGGACGCGATGAGCTCGATATTTTCGCGCTGCCGTTTTTCTTCCGCGCGAATCGCGTCGTAAATTTCCGGATCAACTTTGCGCAACGCTTCGAGCGAGCTGCCGCCGTAGGATGTCGATCCAGCGCTGCTTTGAGTGGGGCGAGGAACGTCGCTCATTGAGTACGAAGATATTCCGCGATTTCTGGTCGCACCAGGAGGAACCAGTTCGCTTTGCTCAACGAAACTGAGCACGCTCGGCAAGGCATTTTTGATCGTGCGCGCGCAATCTTCGTAAACTTCGCGGCCCATACCGATCGGATCCGGCACATCGCGCCACAGGGTCGCGCCGGCTTCTTCAAATTCGCGGATGAGAAATGTTTTTTCTGCGCCGTGGGGAAAGAGCATGTGAATCGTTTCAAGATGCGTGCCGGTCATGGCGAAAATGTGCGTCGCGCGCTCGACCAGGTCGGCCGTGAGTGGTTGGCTGCGCAAATCGCTGATGTTCACCCCGTCGGCTTCACAAACCTGCACCGCATAAAGACTCGGTGGTTGTCCGCGCACCGCATGCACGCCGGCGGAAGCGACCTCGATGTCTTTGCGATTGCCGATCAAACGGCGAAACAATCCTTCAGCGATGGGACTGCGACAGATATTGCCCGTGCAAACAAAGAGGACGCTTTTCACGATTACGCGTCGCGCCTGCGAACGCGCAGATAACGTAGATTTGAACGCGAGCAAGGTCAATCGAATGAGGCGTTTGGCGATCCGCTGCGTCGGAAATTCGCAGCCGACGCGAAAGGCGTTACAATCCGCGAGTGCGCACGACTTGGAAAAGAATCCGACACCGGCTGGAGTGGGCCGGTGTGCTTGTGGCTGCCAAGCTCGTGCCGTTGTTGTCGCGCAAAGGCTGTTACCGGTTCGCCCTCGCGCTTGGCGGGTTGATGTCGATCCTCGATCGCCGCGGTCGCGATGTTGCGCTGAGTAATCTCGAAGTCGCCTTTGGGGATCGATTTTCGCCACGCGAACGCGAACAAATCGCGCGGCAATCATTTCAGCATTTCGCGCGGACCATGCTCGACCTTTTGTGGAGCCCGCGTCTAACGCGCGAAAATTTTCGCGATTACATCGAGTTCGAAAACTTGGAAGAGATCGACCGAGCGACCGGACCCGAGCGCAACTTCATCAACGCTTGTTATCACTACAGCAATTTCGAATGGTTCAGTCTGGCAAGCGGGTATTCGGGATTGGGCGGCACAATCATTTCACAGGAGTTCAAAAATTCATTGCTCGATCCGATTTTCAAAAAATTACGCGAACAATCAGGGCACGAATTGATCCCGCGACAGGGCGGGATCGTTCGGCTTTACAAAGTGCTTCGGCGAAAAGGGCGGACCGCGTTGCTGGTCGATCTCACGCTGCATCCGAGAATGCCGTCAGTGGCGATCGATTGTTTCGGTCTGAAAGCGAGCGTGACTTCCGCGCACGCGTGGCTGAACGAGCACACCGGCGCGCCGATCATTCCGGCGCATACCGAGCCGCTGGCGAATGGCCGGTATCGGGTGGTGTTTCATCCGAAAATCGAAACCGAGGGGCGAAGTCATCAGCAAATCGCGCAGGCATGCTGGGATTCGTTCGAGCCATACGTTCGCAAAAACCCAGCGCCCTGGCTTTGGATGTACAAACATTGGCGATACAAACCGGCTACGCCTGATCGGCCGTATCCGTTTTACGCCCGACCGCATGGCCGTTTCGACAAACGAATCAGTGGCGGTGGTGAAAATAAACCAGCCTCAGCGAAGACGTAGCGATTCCAATGGTTGACAAAAGTCCGCGCTCCTTCTCAAGTACGGCCATGCGAATCGTTTCCCGCTTGGCTTTTGTTGTCGTCCCTGCCGCGTTGTCGTTTCTCACCGGTTGCCAAACCGGAGGTCTGTCGCTCGGCGGAGGAAGTGGCGCCAATTATCATGTCACGGCATATCGCCCCCATGATCCGTCGAACGTGCAGGTAAAACTCTCCACCTCGACCCAGAATTTGTACGTGATGGAAGGCGATCGCCTGCTCATGGCGGTTCAAGGGAATGTGGGCAAGCCAGGCGCCGAAACTCCCACTGGCGACTTCACCATTTACAACAAAGACAAGACCAAGCGCCGCGTCAGCCAGCCCGACGCCGGCTATCCGATGGCCTATTGGTGCGAATTTAAACCTGCGTATGGATTCCACGAAGGGTTCGTCTGGTCCGTCCCACGCACTCACGGCTGTGTCCGGTTGCATCGGGAAGCAGCATCGCGACTCTACGCGCTGACGCGAATCGGCACACCAGTGCATATCAGACATTCCCTGCCGGAGGATTCAAAGTATGGCGGCCAGGTCCGAAGACTTGATCAAAGCCGCGATCCGGACCCACCAAAGTCGCAAATGTTGTCTGCGAGCTGGTTCAAGGATCCGCCCGGTCCTCTGCTGATCGACCAGTAATTTTCGAACTCCTAGCGGACTGTCGGGTGCTGCAAAATCACCGGCAAGTGGTAGACTTCCCCAGGCCATGAGCACCAACCTCATCTCCAGCGGAACGACGGCGCGCGAGAAAGTGAACCTGCGTACGCCGGACGTCATGGCCGCGGTGCAGGAACAGGTCGAATCGCATTACCGAAGCGATATTGTCGAAAAAATTCGGCGCGCCGGCGGAACCATCAAAGTGGGCGACACCACCGTGCGGCTGGCGAAACAATTCGGCTTTTGTTACGGCGTCGAACGCGCGATCGATCTTGCTTATGCCGCGCGGAAAGTTTTCAAAGAGCGCCGGCTATTCATCGTCGGCGAGATTATTCACAATCCGGAAGTGAACCAGCAGATTGCGTCGCTGGGCATCAAGAATCTGACTGGACCTAACAAGCAGGCAGACATTTCCGAGCTCGGTCCTGAAGACGTGGTGATCGTGCCGGCGTTCGGGACGGAATTGTCGATCCAACAGCAGATCAAAGAGCGCGGCTGCCAGATTGTCGATACCACTTGTGGCGACGTGATGAGCGTTTGGAAACGCGTTCGCAAATACGCCAGCGAATCGGCCACCTCAATCATTCACGGGAAAGCCGAGCATGAGGAAACAAAGGCGACCAGTTCGCGCGCACTCGGCGATGGCAAAGGTCATTATCTGGTCGTGCTCACTTTGGCCGATACCGATTACGTTTGCGATTACATCCGGCACGGTGGCGATAAGCAGGCGTTCCTCGAAAAATTCCGCGGCGCGTATTCACCGGGGTTCGATCCGGACGTGCATTTAAAAACTGTGGGCGTTGCGAACCAAACCACCATGCTGCGAGGTGAGACCGAGGAAGTGCAGCGCCGCGTGCGGCAGGCGATTGTCGATCGCGACGGCGCGGACGAGGCCGCAAAAAACTTTCGTTTCTTCGACACCATCTGCGGCGCGACTCAGGAACGTCAGGACGCTTTGCGCGAATTGCTCGACGTGAAGATGGACATCCTGCTGGTGGTTGGCGGTTACAACAGCTCGAACACTTCGCACCTGGCGGAGATGGGCGAGGAAAAATTGCCGACCTATTTCGTTCTCAACGCTTCGCGGCTGGTCTCGCGCAGCGAAATCAAGCATTACAATATTCACGAGAAACGCGAAGTCGTTTCGCATTTCTGGATTCCACCCGGCCCGGCTGTTGTCGGCATCACCGCCGGCGCGTCTTGTCCGAACAATTTGATCGAAGAAACTCTGATTCGACTTTTCGAGTTGCGCGGGATTCCTCGTCAGCAACTCGAGCTCGCGGCTTAGAGCAACAATCGCTGGCTTCCTTCTTTGTCATTCCGAGCGGAAGTCGAGGAATCTCTTACTATTTCAGTGCTTGAGGTACTCAGAAATATCTAGAGATGTCTCGACTTCGCTCGACATGACAAGAGTTTGACGCGCAATTTCCGTTCGCGTTGCGAACGAATTGTGATTATGCGCGCAATTTGGAAAGGCAGTATCAGCTTCGGTCTGGATACCGAATGGTGAATTACGTGTGAGAGACACGAAACAGCGACTTTACAGAATCACTTCACGCAGAAACAGCGATAGTCGTAGTGGCCGTCGGGCCGAACTTGTTTATCGGTCTTGGCCACCAGTTCCCATTTCGCATTTTTTGGATCGAACGCTGCGCCGGCTGGTGCCGAGACTTGCAAACGAAAGAGTGTGCACTTGCATTCCCCTTCACATTTGCCGGTGCATTTTATTTCCTGATGCTTCTCCGTCGGCGAATCGAACACCGGAATGTTAGTGCTGTCGCAGCTTCCCTGACTGCAAAGTTGGTAGCGAACAGTATATGTCACGCCGTCGGCTGTGACCTCGCTCTCCAGGATCGGCTTCACGCAAAAACATTTGTATTCGAGCTTGTCCGGCCGGTGTTTGATTTTGCCCTCGTGATCGGCGTGTGCGACATCCCAGGCAACGGCATCGCCTGAACCTTTCGGGCGTTTGAAAAGCTGGCAATAACAGCCACCCTTTCCGCAGGTATCGCTTGCCGGACAAGAGATGTGCTTGTTGTCGCCGCTCGGTTTGGCGTCGCCGCAGGTGCCGCCTTCACAAAACTCGAACGCTAGGGGAGAAGATAATTTTGGCATGAACCCGAATTGTAGCGGCGGCCTTTCAGCGCCGGAAGCCAAATTCGGCGTGGCCTTTACGCCGAGCGATTGGCTTGACAGCAAAGATCGACATCGTCAGCCTGAACGGCCATGAACTCTCTCAATCGCTTTGCGGATCCGTTTTATTGCATCATGCGTTTGGTCGTCGGGCTGATGTTTGCCTGCCATGGGCTCGACAAGATATTCGGCACCTTCACCCCTAAAGCCGAAGCGCTTCCGCCCTTGATGGTGGTCGGCGGCTGGCTGGAGATCATTTGCGGATTTTTGGTTGCGTTGGGTTTGCTGACGCGACTCGCCGCGTTCCTTGGCTCCGGTGAAATGGCTGTCGCGTTTTTCATGATGCACGCGCCGAAGGGTTTGATTCCCTACCTGAACAAGGGCGAGCTGGCGGTGGTTTACTGTTTCGTGTTTTTCTACATCTTCTTGCGCGGCGCAGGCAGTTTGAGCATCGATGCCTTTTTCTGCAAAGCTAAAGACTCCACAGCAGCCGCGCCCACTGCGTAGCGCTCGACGCAAGATCGACATCTTCAGCTTCGATGAAACGCGTTTTCTTCGTGCTCGCTCTGATTGTCATCGGGCAATCGCTGCCTGCCGAGGAGGTCAAAGATTTTGGCAGGGAGCGTCTGAACAGTTCGCCGCGGCACGCGGATTGGGTCGATATCAAATCGGGGGATCGCACGATCAAAGCGTTCGTCGTTTACCCCGAACGAAAAGACAAAGCGCCGGTTGTTCTGGTCGTTTCCGAAATCTTCGGGCTGACCGACTGGGTCCGCAGTTTGTGCGACGAGCTCGCGGAGAACGGCGTGATCGCGATCGCGCCCGATTTGCACAGCGGCCAAAAACTTGAAGATCTCGACGCCGCGCGCAAAGCAACTTCCGCTTTGCCGAAGGAGCAGGTCAAAGCCGACCTCAACGCGACTGCCGATTATGCCCTCATAAAAATTCCGGCAGCGAACGGGACACTCGCAGTGTGCGGATTTTGCTGGGGCGGGGGATGGGCTTTCGAGTACGCGCACACCAATCCGAAAGTGAAAGCGGCCTATTCATTCTACGGGGTCGCGGTCGACAACGCTGATGACGCCAAAAAGGTCGCGTGTCCGGTTTACGGATTTTATGCCGAGAACGACGAGCGGGTGAACGCGACCATTCCGAAAGCGGAAGAATTAATGAAGGCGGCCGGCAAAAAATATGAACCCGTGATTTACAAAGGCGCCGGTCACGGATTTATGCGCTCGGGCGAGCCGAACAATCCGCAAGTTCGCGAAGGCGACAAAAAAGCGCGCGACGAAGCCTGGGCAAGGCGGAAGACGCTGCTCAAACAATTATAGGTATCGAATTGAAGAGCGTTCCCCTTGTCGCCCGGAGAATTGTTTTGGTAGTCTGGCTTGCTCTTTCCGCTTCGAGTGTGCGCGCCGGGGAAGTTAGCGGTCCATATGCGAACCGCTTGTCGCCATCCGATGTCGCGCAAATTAAAGCCGTCGTTTCAAAGGAACGCGGCATCTCGCACAACGTGAAGAAGATCGAGGCAGTTCGCGCTGATAAAGTTGCCATTCAGACGACTGCCAGGACCGCAATCGACGAAGATACCTACTACGATTTCAACGCCTATAAACGATCAGGCGCCTGGACGATCGATGCGAATTCAATTCAACTTTCTATCGAGAAAAGAGATTTCCGGACGAACGGTCCGACCTATCTCAGGTAGCTTCCTTTAGACCCGCCTCCAAGAGCGAACGTGGCTTCGACTGTAACTGTTTTAATCATCTTGAACATGAACACGCACCGCGTGGCGGTTCGCTGCATCGCTTGGTTAGGCATTTTCGTCTCGGCTGCGTGGAAAAGCTCGGCGCGTCGGATCAAGTTGGACCCATGGAAGTTTGTCTTCAGTCCATATGGCCGCTTGTGGCGGAAAGGATTTCGGATCATCAAGAGAGGCGACTGTAATGTCAATCCATCCAGAGCTTGCGTCATCCCGGATAAACAAAGGCGTGCCGCAACAGCTCGCAAAGAAGCGCAGCCTGCTTGCATGTGGCACCTGGCGTAACTCGCCCGAGAGGAGTTCTACCGCGTCACTGGGAAAGGAGCACCACGTCACATAAGGAGCGGCGCTCGCGCGTCGGCAATCCTCACAATTGGCAGTCGCTCCCTTGCTTTCCAGTGCCGTGAAGACGATATCGAACGCCTCCACATAAGCATCCACCTTCAACGCTCGCTGTCATCGGCCTAACGAGAGAAAGCTCAGCCACCGCTGGCGGGAGCGAGTCTTCTCATTTCCTTTCTACTTTCTAATTTCACATTTGTAATTTTCTAATCGGCCGGCGGTTGGCTGCATCGCCTGGTTAAACCTCGGGTTCGTGGCAAACCACTTCGATGTTGTGCCCGTCCGGACCAATGACGAAAGCTGCATAGTAGTTCACGTGGTATTCCGGGCACAGACCAGGCGCACCATTGTCTTTGCCACCCGCCTCCAGAGCCGCGCGATAGAAAGCTTCGACTTGCTGGCGATTCTCGGCCGTGAACGCCAAGTGAAGATGCGCCGGCTTCTCCCCGGTTTGGTGTATGCACAATGAAGCCTTACCCTTTGGGCTAAGCTCGACACCGAGCGGCCCCTCCTGGACAACAGCTACGCCGAGCGGTTCGAGTGCCTTGAGGAAGAACGCTTTGCTCGCTGCATAGTCGCTGACTCCGAATACGACGTGGTCAAACATGAGTTCTCCTGAAGTGTGTGGTCCTGCGCGAGGCCTAACGAGAATAAGATCAGCCACCGCTGGCGAGAGCGAGCGTGAACTGTAATGAACGTGTTTTCATAAAGTAAAGCGAGACATTACGCCGGCCAGCGGTTGGCTGCATCGCCTGGTTAGGCTTGTTGTAGGTTACTTTTGCGAGGCTGCTGAAGGTGCTTTCTTTTCGACTAGCGGATCTGCGTGGCGATGCAAAAGCTTCCATGCTCCCTCCTCCTTCCTGAAAATCTGAGTGACTCTCAAAGCGCGGGGAGCGGGCTCGTCTTGATCGCCCAAACGCACATTTTCTTGACGCTCAATCGCCACCGTGAAAGCCAAATCTCCACTTACGCCCGAGTTGAGGTACTCGACCTTTATCTTGGCCTCACTTTCTTTGAACTGCGAAGAAGCCCAATCGTACCGTGGGCCCACTTCGTTCCAGCCCTTTTCATGCCCGCCAAATGCTCCAAATATTGTGGCCTCGTCACGGTGCAGGGCATTCTGCTTCCAGAGAGTTGGATCACCGTTGATGAAACGAGACTGAGCCTCTTCCCACCGGGCTAAGAATGTCTGAAAATCGGAGTCGGTATTAGCTGCTGGGCGGACTTGCGTCTGCGCCCAAAAACACATTGCGCAAACGATAACGACAAACAGAATTATTTTTTTCATGATATTTCTTCTTGATGTGCTTTAGGCCTAACGAGACACAAGATCAGCGACCGCTGGCGAAAGCGCGTGTGGCCGCAGGTAGAATGTGGAAGTCATCGAAAGCTAGAACGCGGAGCGGCCAGCGGTTCGCTGCATCGCGAGGCTGTGTGAAAAGTAATTCGGGTTTCCGATGATGATGTTGTAGCAAGAGGGCGGTTGTTCTGGCAAGCTCTGGCTCCAGGATGAACTACATTGCTGGAAGTGATC
>JBBRNP010000002.1:0-519561 GCA_038230255.1 Chthoniobacterales bacterium | reverse complement strand
TCGCCTCCATGAAGCCGGAATCGCTAGTAATGGCGTATCAGCTACGACGCCGTGAATACGTTCCCGGGCCTTGTACACACCGCCCGTCACATCATGAAAGCCGTTTGTACCCGAAGTCGCCCCTTAAAAGGCGCCGAAGGTATGGATGGTGATTGGGATGAAGTCGTAACAAGGTAGCCGTAGGGGAACCTGCGGCTGGATCACCTCCTTTCTAAGGAGAGATTCATCGCCTTCGAAATTTATTTCGAAGCGCGGTTGAATAGGTCGACGGCTAACTCCCTTGGGTGAATCAATTGATCATCCATTGGATATGCCGTGAAGACTCTGGAATCGAAAGAAACCAGAGCCCAGAGAGAAAAGACGGTAACGCACAATTCAGTCTTTGCTGCACATCGACTAATGCCGGCCCCGAACACTTTCGAGGCCGGCATTTCCTTTTCTGACGTGGTGGATCGGCCGCTCCGCGGGCGATGTTAAACAAATGCGACTCCGTCGCCAAATTAGCATCGAGCAAGGGACTGCTCGATCCACCTCAATCCACATTGTCGCATCTTGTCGTTTCGTCTACGCTCCGCTCTCCACTCAAACTCCAGCTATGCATCTACTTCGACGCGCTCTCCTGCTCTTTGCTCTCTGCTCGTCTCCCCTCGCCTACGCTGCTGATGCGCCTCCCGCGAAATTGAAATACGGCACGTGGGGTTTCGATTTATCGGGCGCAGACACCTCCGTAAAACCGGGCGACGATTTCTTTCGCTATGCCAACGGTATCTGGCTCGACAAAACCCAGATCCCTCCAGACAAACCCGCTTATTCCATGCGAATTATCATGACCGATTTTACCGAGCAAAGGCTGCGCGAAATGCTAGAGGCGGGCGGCGCGAAATTGCCGGAAAATCCATCGACGTTGGAAGAGAAAGCCGGCGCTTTTTATCACTCGTTCATGGACGAGGCCCGCGTCGAACAGCTCGGCGCTAAAGCGGTTGAACCGGAATTAAACGATCTTAAGAAGGCGAAAACACGCGACGATTTCGCCGCACTGATGGGACGGACCACCACCGATTTTGAATTTTCTCTGTTCAATGTCGTAATCGATGTCGATCTAAAGGACCCGACCAAGTACGCGTTCTACTTTACTCAAGCAGGCCTTGGTCTGCCGGATCGCGATTACTATCTCAAACCTGATTTCGCTCCTCAGAAATCGGCTTACCAAAATTACGTCACGACAATTCTGAAACTGCTGAGCTGGCCCGACGCGGAGAAGAGCGCCAAAGACGTCGTGGAGTTCGAAACCAGAATTGCCGACGCCAGCTGGACCAAAGCGCAGCAGCGCGATCTCAACGCGATTTACAATCCGATGTCGATCCAGGAATTGAAGAGGCTCGCGCCCGGCTTCGCTTGGGAAAAATTTCTCGCCGAAGTAAAGATACCGAAATTGACGCGGGTGGTTGTGGCCGAGAAGAGCGCCTTCCCGAAGATTGTCGAGGCATATTCGAAAGCGCCGATCGAAACCATTCGCGCTTGGCAAGCATTTCATCTCGCCGATAACGCCGCTCCCTATCTCTCAAAGATGTTTACTGACGCTTACTTCGAGCTCCACGCCAAAACACTTTCCGGGCAGAAAGAGCAACAGGCGCGCTGGAAACGCGGGATCACGACCGTTAGTGGAGGCGACTTCGGAGTTGGCGATCGCTTCGGCACGTTCGGGACGATGGGTTTCGGCGTCGGCCAGCTCTACAGCGCAAAATATTTTCCAGCGGATGCGAAAGCGAAAATCCAGGATTTGGTCGCGAATTTGAAGAACGCTTACCGCGCGCGCATCGAGAAACTTGATTGGATGGGCGCGGAGACGAAAAAGGAAGCGCTCAAGAAACTCGACACTTACACAATCAAGGTGGGGTATCCCGATCACCCGCGCGATTACTCAAAGCTTTCGATTCGCGGTGACGATCTCGTCGGCAATGTCAAACGCTGCGCGCAGCTCGACTGGGACTTTTACACCGGCCGCTTTTTCGGCCCGGTCGACCGCACAGATTGGGGTATGACGCCGCAAACGAATGACGCTTACAACGGGAGCCTGCGCGACATTGTTTTTCCGGCGGGAATTCTTCAGCCGCCGGTTTTCGATCCGGATGCCGACCCCGCGATCAATTACGGCGCAGCGGGCGGGGTCATCGGTCACGAACTTACTCACGGCTTCGACGATCAGGGCCGCAAGATCGACGCGTCGGGCGCGTTGCGCGATTGGTGGACGAAACAGGACGCTGAGACATTCAAGAAACGGGCCGACATGCTCGGCGCCCAATTTTCAAAATACGAGCCGATTCCCGGCGTTCACGTCAATGGCGAGCTAACGATGGGCGAAAATATTGCAGACTTGGGCGGCCTGACACTCGCACTGGACGCTTATCGCGCTTCGCTGAAAGGGCAACCCGCGCCGGTCCTGGACGGATACACTGGCGATCAGCGGGTGTTGCTAGGTTGGGCGCAAGCTTGGCGCGGAAAAGTGTCCGACGATTACGTCCGCAAACAGGTCGTGAGCGATCCCCACTCGCCGAGACAGTTTCGCGTCATCGGGCCGGCGCGAAACATCGACGCCTGGTATGAAGCGTTCAAAGTGCAGCCCGGCGACAAGATGTTTGTCGCGCCCGAAGAGCGCGCCCGGATCTGGTGAAATAGTGGGCCTGACTGGGCTCGAACCAGTGACCCTGCGCTTATCAAGCGCATGCTCTAACCAACTGAGCTACAGGCCCAAAACATTTTGGATTGTCGATACCGGAAACCGGAGAGTCAGAACTAAAACATGGCTGCGGGTTTCCGCAATCCGAAATCCGGTTTCCGAAATCCATGGAGGCAAGGGGATTCGAACCCCTGACTTCCAGCTTGCAAAGCTGGCGCTCTACCAACTGAGCTATGCCCCCGCAATCAGAACTGCGGAATGTCGATTGCGGATTGCCGATTTCAACCCCGAAAGCTTTCGGGGCTGATTTCCTGCTTCTGTCGTCTTCCGGTCGCGAACATCCAGCAAACTGCTAATCCGAGAAACGCACCGCAAATGTCGATCATGACATCGTGCGGAGACGACGTTCGCGATGGAACGAACGATTGATGAAATTCGTCGCTCGCGGCGAAGATCGCGCAGGCGACCGCAGCGAGGAGAAACAAGATCGACACCTTCATTTGCCCGCGCGTGCCACCGCGCAGCGCGCGCCAGAGCAGCATTGCCAGGATCGCGTATTCACTCAGGTGACCGAGTTTTCGGATCCCCAACTGAATGGCAGCGAGCGCCGCCAGCGAAATCTGCGGATCGAGCCAGCGGAGGAATGGGACCAGGAATCGCGACGTATGCTCAGCTGAGAGCATATCGGTCGAACCGAGGAAGATTATCGCCATCCAAACAATTGCCGGCATCCAGTATCTGACGAATCGAGGCAGCTCCATGTTCAAGTGAAACGATCACTCTGTTTGGCATTGACCAATCTGCAATCTACAATCTGCCATCTTCCATCTTCCATGACCTCTGTGATAACCGCCAGTCCGGCTCGGACTCCCCTTACCTTCGAGCCCATTTTCATGGAGCGCATTTGGGGCGGCCGCAAACTCGCGGAGCTTTTCCGCAAGAACTTGCCCCCGAACAAACCAATCGGCGAATCGTGGGAAATTGTCGATCGACCCGAAGCCCAAAGCGTTGTTTCCAATGGTCCCCTTAAAGGCAAAACTTTGCACGAGCTTTGGAGCCAACATCGACAAGAAATTTTCGGCGGTGTTCCTGCTGCCCCTCGGTTTCCATTGTTAATCAAGCTGCTCGATGCGCAGGAGAAACTTTCGCTCCAGGTCCATCCACCCGACAAAGTCGCCGCGAAACTCGGCGGCGAACCGAAGACTGAATGCTGGTATGTCGCGGATGCCGAACCTGGTGCCGAACTTTTTGTCGGATTCAGCCAACGAATCACGCGGGAACAATTTGAGAAATCACTGCGCGCCGGCTCCGCGGCCGATGAAGTCCACACTATCAGAGTGAAAGCCGGCGATGTTATGTTTCTGCCAGCCGGACGATTTCATGCCGTCGGCGCCGGCAACGTGTTGGTCGAGATCCAGCAGAACAGCGACACGACTTATCGCGTGTTCGATTGGAACCGCATCGATCAATCGACTGGCAAGCCGCGACAGTTACATGTCGATCAAGCGCTCCAATCCATCGACTTCAGCGATGTCGCACCAACACTGATTGAAGCGAAAGGCGAACTGCTTGTTAAAGATGAGCTTTTCGAGCTCCAGAAATGGAATCTGGATTCGCCACGCGAAGTTACGCCACGAGCCCAGTTCGCCATTGTTTGTTGCCTGACCGGTTCGCTTAGCTGTGCCGCTGTCGATCTTCGCCCCGGCGAATTCTTTCTCGTCCCGGCTTCGCTAGAAGATCGACAGCTAACGCCACGAGTTGGGGGGGCGTCATTACTACGCGTCACGATCCCGGTGTAGAGGCGGCCGTGTCGGCCGCGCTCGACTCAAGCTCGATCAATCACAACGAATTCACCCTGGTACGGCCATTGATCGGATTGTTGAACCAGTCCTGCGCGTACAGGGTTTTCCTGCACGTACTCCCATTTTTGGCTGTAACTCTCATCATTGCGCAAAAGGTGATCGAAGAAGCCGGGTTGCCATAATGGACGTTCCTTGGTCGCTCCCACCGCGAGAGATATTGAGCGTTTCAAACCATTTATCCATTTCGCGAGCTCGAAATCGTCACTGCCCCGAACGAAGAAGTGTATGTGATCAGGCATAATTACGTAACGTCCGACCGCGATGCCAAAGTCATTAAATGCTCGGGTGAGATATCGTTGGAATGCTCGGTGAACCGTTTCCAAATCTGCAATCTTTCGTCGATGAATTGTGCAGATCGTTACAAAAAATAAAGGCCGATCATAGCTCTGGAAGATCTCGTCGAGCCTCGGCGGACGATCTTTGATCATTAAGGGGAGGAACAGCGCGGCCGACACGGCCGCCTCTACAACTACCTATGCTCTAACGCCTCTTAGCAAATGCGACCGCGGGACGTACCACATCCGTTGCACGTTGACGATTTTCCAGGAATCGCGTTCAGGAAGCAGTTTGTAGAGGAATGGCAATACGTGGCCGTCATTGCTGACGAACATCACTTCGGCCATCGCTGTCCCCTCCTCCATCCGCACCGAGCCAAACTCGATTCGACCACGTTGTGATTTCGCTGTCGGGTCACGACGAATAATCTTTTCGAGCTCCTGAAACGTAAGTTTTGCCTGGGCGCTGCTCGCGGCAAACTGGTAGCCGCCATCCCTCCTGCTCGGATCGATCGACTCAGAGCCGGCGCCCCCGGTCGAAGTTTCTTTCCGCCATGCATTCGCGACCAGAATTCCACCCACGCAAAGAACGATGCTCGTGCCGACGATTGCGAATCGAGTACCGGCTTTCATCGCGATGTCACCGGCTGCGACAATCGGCGCAAGTATTGGAAGCTGTAGATGCCGGTACCGTGACCGTCGCGCCAGCGCGGCTGAATTGCGTAACCACCGACAACATCGAAACCGGCCAGCTCAAAACTGTTATCGGAGTAGCTCACGTTCGGTCGCATAATGTTGCCGAGCACGTCGGGCTCGCCACCACAGGCCGCACATGGACACGCGCGCCGGAGAAATTGAAGATCGAGAAACGACTCGACTCCGTCGTTCCATTGAATGGCGAGCTCATTACCGATTTGCTGAATGTTTGCCGGCTCCAGACGCATTGGGGTTTCGATCCTACCACGATGTCGATCGTGAGAGCAATTCTCGAACCCTGGAGGGACACGCGCCGTCGTGTCCCTAATATTAAGGCGCCGACAGCGCGGCGCCCTCCATCATTCCTTTTTGCGGCTTCTCTCTCCAAAAATCGCCGTGCCGACTCGCACCAGCGTCGCGCCTTCCTCGACCGCGACAGGAAAATCCTGCGTCATTCCCATCGACAGCTGCGCAAGATCGACATGAAACTCAGTTTGGAGCCGCTCGCGCAGCTCGCGCAGCTCGACAAAATATTTCCGTGACGCTTCGGCTTCATCCGCAATCGGTGGGATCGTCATCAGGCCCAAAATCGATAGTCGAGGTAACGCGAGCAGGCTTTCGAAGTCTTCCCGCAGCTTTTCAGGCGTGAATCCAAATTTACTCCCCTCGCCTGCCACATTCACTTCCAGCAAGACTCGCGGATGCAATCCGTCTTCTTCCGCGATTCGATTGATGTCTTTTGCGAGCGCCAGCGAATCGACGCTATGAACCAGTTCAAACAAGGGTAACGCGTGCCGGATTTTATTTTTCTGGAGGTGCCCAACGAAATGCCAGCGCAAGTTCGACGGCAGCTCGGGAATCTTTACCCGCGCTTCCTGCACCCGACTTTCACCGAACAAAGTCTGATCGGCCTCTATCGCTTCGCGAACTTTCGCGGCATCATGCGTTTTCGAGATTGCGACTAATTCGATGTCTTCAACCGCGCGACCCGCTTTCGCTGCCACTTGCGCAATCTTCTCGCGCACGCGTTCAAGATTGTCGGCAATCGATACCATTAGCTAAGCAACTCGATCATTTGCTTCGCCAGTTTCGGACCGATGCCGCTTTCTTCATGTTTGAAATAAACGAAGGCGTCTTTCCAATTTGATTTTTGCTCATCAACGAACTTGGCCCAGCGCTCGACGTCCGCCTTCTGATAATCTTCGCGGCGTAATCGGAGATAACCGTAATCGGCAGTGATCTTCTTTGGCGTCGCGAGATCGTCCGTGTCGGCGATGCAAAGCGCGATGTTTCGCGATTTCAGCAATTCAAAGATCTCGTCATCGAACCATGAATCATGGCGAAATTCAAACGCGGCGCGCATGGATGGGAATTCGCGGAGAAAAGAACTGAGGACGTCGGCGTCTTTGTTGAAGGTCGGCGGAAGCTGGAACAGGACCGGGCCAAGTCGCTCGCCCAAACCGGTCACGATTTTGCAAAAATATTCGAGCGTATCGGCGCAATCCTTGAGCTTGGACCAATGAGTGATCTTTTGCGGCGCTTTCAGCGCGAACCGGAATTTTTCTGACGTCAGCGTTTTCCAGTTCTCGATTGTCTTCGGTGCCGGGATTCGGTGAAAGGTGTAATTGATTTCGGTGGTTGAAAATCGCTCGGCATAAAACGGCAACATCTTCGCTGTCGGCAGATCTTCGGGATAAAAATTGCCTTTCCACTCTTTGTATTGAAAACCCGAGGTGCCGATCCAGAGATTCACAAGAAAACGTCCAACGCCGAACGCCCAACGTCCAATGACGAATTCAGAGGCTACCGCGCGTGGTGGATCGGCCGCTCCGCGGGCGATGTTAATTCGTTTGCGGCTTCGCCGCCTAAATTAGCATCGAGCAAGGGACTGCTCGATCCACCTCAGAGCACGCCGACGGCGCGCGAGATGAGAAGAATCACGATACTCAGCGAAATAAAAACCTGAATCATCGCCAGCACTTTTGCCCAACGCGCCAATAACGGCGCGTCGGTCGGACCGAAGGTCGAGCTTTGGGTGAACGCGACAAAAAGGTAATCGACGAAGCGCGGCCGCCACCCTGTGCACGCGAACTGACTGCGCTCATCATGTGGGATCTGCATTTGCGGAAATAGAAAACTGCGGCTGCCGAATTCCTTTCGCTCGTGTCGCAGGGTCGGTCCACCGCCGTCAAGCCGCCAATACCAGAGCGCGAACACAAGAACGTTGGTCAGCCAAAGTAACCCGCCGGAAAGCAAAAGCTGAAGCGGCGTTTCCTGGTGCGACGGCAATGCGCGCACCAGCAAAATCACCGACCCGATCAGCGCCAGCGTCGTAATTCCGTTAATGATGATGCCGAGTGCCCGATTCAGCGAACGTTTGCCAGTGCGATGAGCAACAACGGTCGGGACGAGCAAAACGACGATCAAGGTTGGTAACAGCCAGGTCGGCCCGATGATGAGCGCACGTGGCAGCGCCAGATAAATTGTCCCGACCGCCAGAAACGCGAGCAGCGCCTGCCAGCGCGGCTCCGGGTTATCCATGTGGTCGCGTTGGTTTGACACAATGCCGCTATATCAAAAATTCCCGGGACGCGCGAATCGAATCAGCCGTATTTAGGCGTGACAAACAGAGCGCGCCGTGAAAGATCGACATCCTTACCTAACGAAAGACTCACATCATGAACTTCCAAAAAAATCTCGGTCTCCTCTTGCTGGCAATCTATCTCATTCTGGTCGGGATCATGTCCCTCGTGGCCGGTATCGCGATTCCACCGATTGTGATGGGCATCCTGGCCTTGGCCGCCGGTATTCTCATTCTCATCGGCCGGTAACAACCGCGAGCACTACTTAGTGTCCGCGGGCTCGGTGTCGTGCAGCCGGCCGTAATCAACGGTCAGTTTGCCGCTACCCTGTTGGGCGTAAATTTCGACGAAGCGGTGGCCGAGTAGGAGGTCGCGCCAGCTATAGTCGTGTTGGGTTTGCACGGCGGCAGCAATCACCGGATCGATCCCCACAACCGAGACAAAGAAAAGCGCGCGCTCCGCTTCGAGTGATTCCGGAGTCGCGCCGGAAAGGGGACTGCTTTCGTCGATCTCATGTCGCAGAGTGATCGCCGCCGGAAAGATAGGCAGTCGATCGAAATGCAGTTTCAGATCGTGAAAGTACCTGAAATCGCCGCCTTCGAGCAATTCCTGGTCGCGCGAATACATGATCCGAAATTCCGCCTCCACCATGCTGTGATGGTTCTCGTTGCCAATACGCACCATCAGCGTCGGCTTTCCATTTAAAGGCCCGATCACGATGGATCTACTAAAGAGAACGCGCGCGATCGGTCGCGCGAAGCGCACAAAAATCAGCCCGGTCATGACTGCGATCAAAAAGATTCCGGTCATGATCTCGATCGTGCTGACCAGATGTCCGTAAAGCGTTTGCGGATACATGTGACCGTAGCCGACCGTGGCCAGGGTTTGGACACTGAAGAAGAAGCAATCGAGGAACCAGCTGGTGCTGGTTCTTCCGGCGACGCTGTTTTGGTCGATGCTGTAAAAAATGGCGAAGACAAGATTCAGGCCGATATAAACAGCTCCGACAAAGAGAGCGAACTGCGGCCAACTCAAACCCAGCAACCACCGATAGACGTCGCGCCACTGCCACGCAGCGGTATTGACTTTGACGAACTCGACCTGGCCCGATCGGACCGAAACTTTATTGCGCCGGCTGCTTCCTTGGCGAACTCTTTGGTGCACGAACCAATGTAGCAATGTGGCCGTTCAAAAACACACCGAAATTAGCGGGACCCGAGGAGTTCCCGGCCGTCGTTGATGCGGTCCGGGATAAACTGCGAAGTCACGGGTTTACTGCGGAGGCCGATCGCCTCCAGGGAATTCTACAAGGCGTTTGGACAACTTCGAACGAGCTCTACGGTGAGCTAAGGGTGGCGTTAAACCAAATACGAAAAGAACGGGGCGGTCTCCCGACTGAAATCGCCGCCGAGATCCGGCGGTTGATCAAGAGCGTCGATCGCATCTGCCGCTGGCGATAGCCCCGTTGCCGAACCGAATAATAGCCCAGCACTTCAGTGCTGGGATTCTTGCCGGAGAACGGTCGAGTCCGGCAGGACGAAAGGAGTTCTTTCGTCCCCTGCCGGGACTTGTTTGATTGCGAACCTGTCTTCCCATCGTTAAAACGCTGGGCAACTCCGGATTTTTTTCAAAAGGCACAGTTATGTTTAAACGCATTTTGAAGTGGTTCTTTTCGATCGTCCTCCTCGGCGTGGTCGTGCTCGCGATTGTCCTGCTCAATCTGATTTGGTTCCGGCCGTGGAGCTTGAATCTTTTCTACGACAAAGTTTTCGCTGAAGTCATTTTCAGCGAGCCGGAATTACTGAGCCAACTTGGTCTGGTTGAGCAATTCGGAATCCGGGGTCACAACGGAAAACTGAGCGATGAGTCGCCGGCGCATCAGCAAATGGTGATCGACCGTTGGAAAAAAGATCTGACTCAACTGCACGAGTATTCGTTAGATCGACAATCGCCGTCGCAAAAGCTTTCCACCCACGTGCTCGATTGGTTTATCAAGGACCAGGTCGATGGCGAAAAGTGGCAGTGGCACAATTATCCGGTCAATCAGCTTTTCGGCGTTCAGAACCAGTATCCGTCGTTCATGGCCAACACTCACCGGCTCTTCGACGCGAAAGATTGCGAGTATTACCTCATGCGCCTCGATGCGTTGCCAAAGAAATTCGATCAAACGATCGAAGGGCTGAAGGTCCGCGAGCAGAAACAAATCCTGCCGCCGCGTTTCGTCGTCGAAGAAGTGCTCAAGGAAATGAGCGATTTCATCGCCAAGCCGGCCGCCGAAAATGTTCTGGCCACGTCGTTCAAAGAGCGCGCGGCCAAGATCGACAAGTTGACCGAGCAGCAACGCGCGGATTTTCAGAAGCGCGTGGAAACGGAAATCACAAGCCAGGTTTATCCGGCTTATCAAAAGTTGATCGCTCATTTCCAGGAGCTTCTGCCGAAAACAACGACCGATGACGGCGTTTGGAAATTGCCGGAGGGCGACGCGTTCTATGCGTATGCGCTCCACTCAAATACGACCACGACTATGCTGCCGAACGAAGTGCACGATCTCGGTTTGCGCGAAGTGACGCGGATCGAAGGCGAAATGCGCGCGCTGCTCGATGCCAACGGGTTCGCCGGCCAACCGATCGGCGCGGCCATGGACAAACTCGGCAAGGATCCGCGTTTTCTCTATTCGAACGACGACAAAGGCCGCGACGAAGCGCTCGCGGAATTCAAACGTTTGATCAACAACGCCGTCACGGAGTCGAAGCAACATTTGTTTGTGACGGCGCCTAAGGCGCAGATCGACATCCGGCGGGTCGAACCATTTAAGGAAGCGACCGCGCCGGGCGCGTATTATCAAGGCGGCGCGATGGACGGGTCTCGTCCCGGAATTTTCTTCGCGAACCTGCGCGACATGAACGAGGTCCCGAAGTGGAGCATGCCGACCCTCGCCTATCATGAAGGCGTCCCCGGGCATCACTGGCAGATTTCAATCGCACAGGAGCTCAAAGGCGTGCCGCAGTTTCGCAAAGTGATTCCGTTCACCGCTTACGCCGAAGGCTGGGCGCTGTATTGCGAATGGCTCGCGAAGCAGGCCGGTTGGTACGACAAAGACCCGTTCGGCGATCTCGGACGTTTGCGCGACGAACTTTTCCGCGCGGTGCGGCTGGTGGTCGACACCGGGATTCACGCCAAACATTGGCCGCGCGACCAGGCGATCACTTACATGCGCGACAAAACCGGCATGGGCGAAAAAGAAGTGAAATCAGAGATCGAGCGTTACATCGTCAATCCCGGCCAGGCCTGCGCTTACAAAGTTGGAATGTTGAAAATCCAGGAATTGCGATCGCGCGCCCAACAGGAACTCGGCGAAAAATTCGATCAGCGCGAGTTTCACGAAACCGTGTTGAAGAGCGGTTCCCTCCCACTGGAGATTCTCGAGGAACAGGTCAACGATTACATTCGGAAGAAGAAGGCGTAACCGCGCGGCCCTTCTAGATTGTCATGTCGAGCAACGTCGAGACATCTCTAAATATTTCTGAAATAGTAAGAGATTCCTCCACTTCGGTCGGAATGACAAAATTTGCCCGCGAGGCGTGCGAACCGGATCGTTAGTTGTGCGAAAAATTCCGATCGTACTCCTGATCCTCATCGTAACGGTGTCGATCTTGTGGGTGTTTGCCGGCCGCCAAGTTTCCACGTTCGTCGATCAATTTAAAATCCAAACCATCTCTGGTGACGAAATAGGACCCTACATGGGTTACGAAGGAACGGGTGACGGCGGCGTTCTCTTTATCGGCAGCCTGTCCCTAAGCCTCGCCCCGCTTAATCCGCATGTCGGAACTACGAAAGATAATCAAATTGCAATCGCGAATGGTGGAAGAGTGTTTAGCTTAGGTCCGGTGTCGCGTTCGACGAACGACACGCTCGAAACTGATTCGTCGGAGAACACGGTCACTTTTCGACATGCGCGAAGTTACATCCCGTGGCCGGTCTTCGAACATGGTGTGACTCCGCGACTGAATCGCAACGAATATTATGAGTATGCTTCCACTGCGCGAAATGGGCAGCATCTCAGATTGCTCTGGTCCGTCGATAGCGAGAAGAATGCGACTTCGTTGATTCGGATTGATATCTCGAGCGCTGCTCGATAAATCGGAGCATGAAAAAGATCGGCATGATCCTGCTCGCGCTTTATCTCATCGTCGACAGTCTGCTCGGATTCGGGTTAAACCTCGGTCCGTTTATTTTCTTACTCTATCTGGTTGGATTAGCGGCCGGTGTTCTCATTCTCATCGGCGCAATGAAATCCGCCTGAGACTGCGGCACGGGCAATTTCGAAATTGCCGTCTGCACTTCTGCCCGCTAAACGATGCGCATGCGGCTTGCCCTCGCCGTCAGTGCCTGCGCGTTGTCGATCTTGTTGAGCGGTTGCGCGTCACACTCGCCATCCCGCGCGGAAAAACGCGCCGATGAAAACCACGCCCGGACCGCGGCGCTCCATTGGCTCGAGCTACTCGACCAGGGCGACTACGAAGAAGCGTTTGAATTCGAAGCGCAGGATTTTCGAATGTCCCGGACGCAAAGCCAGTTCGTCCGGCTGATGCAGGCGCGCCGGGCGCCGTTCGGAAATGCGCTTTCGCGAAAATTTATTGGCGCTGTCCACCTGGAAAAATTTGTCGGAGCGCCGGAGGGCAACTACGAAAGCGTTCTTTTCAAAACCGCTTTTGAACGCAAGAATCCAACTGCCGAGCGCGTCATTCTGATCAAACAACCGATCGGCTGGCGCGTGATCGACTACCGAATCTATTAATGAACACGACTTCCTACTCGGCCATTGATCGGAAGGGCGTGGCATCGCGGGGTTGGACAGCATTATCCAGGGCCTCGTATGGGTGCGAAAAATGAAAGGCCCGTTCTATCTCGGCGCGCCGCTCTGGTTGCAACGTTCGCTCGCCGCATTGGTGACACCGATTACCTACCGTTTCGGTTACCGCGCCGTTTACAAAAGATTCAGCAGTGAGGAATGGTGAAGGTTGCGCTGGCGGCCTAGCGCTGCGATTACTCTCGGCATGAAATCACAGATCGCCGTTGCGATTTGTTCATTAACGATCCTGTTCGCCGCGAACGCTCAGCGGTGGCAATCGCAACAGTCCCCGGTGCGAGTGGTCCCAGTTAGGACGCCGCCACCGCCAGCGGCGCTTGCGGCGACTCCGAAACCGACGCCGAAAGTTTTCGTAGCGCTTCCGAATTATAATGAGGAAACGGCAACACGGCTCCAGATTTTTTTGGACAACAACAATTTTGCTCCGGGGAAGATCGACGGCAAAATGGGCGAGTTTTTTCGCAAAGCCCTTGTCTCTTTCAAACATGCGCACGCTCAGCGCGAGACCGGCGTAGTCGATCAATCCATGCTCGATCAAGTGCCGCAGACTTTCGCGACTTACGTAATTAAACCCGACGACCTCGCTTACGTTGGCGCTTTGCCGACCGCCCACGAGGAACAGGCAAAATTAAAGTTTTTGCCTTACACATCTCTCCTCGAATTCGTGGCCGAGCGATTCCACTCCGCGGAGGATTACGTCAAGAAGCTGAATCCGGGAATGGATTGGGAGAACCTCGAGCCTGGCGACGAACTCAAAGTTCCCAACGTCATGCCATTCGAAATTGAGAAGATCACCGAGCAAAAAATTTCTGCGAAGCCTCAATTCGCTGCCCGCAAAATCTACGTTGATACTAAAGAGCGGTTGCTGGAAATCTTCGAGGACGATAAACTTGTTTGCGTTTTCCCGATCACGCCCGGCTCGACCGCATTGCCGGCGCCGGTTGGAACATGGAAAATTCAAGGTGCCGCCACCTGGCCCTGGTTCCGATACGACGAAGGCATGCTCAACTACGGCGTCCGCACGGAAAATTATTACAACCTACCGCCCGGTCCGAACAATTTGGTGGGCGTGCTTTGGATGAGCCTAAACAAGACCGGCATTGGCATTCACGGCACCAATAATCCGGAAACGATCGGCCGCGCTTCGAGTCACGGTTGCATTCGCCTGGCGAACTGGGACGCCAATCGTGTCAAAGAGCTCGTCAGCGTCGGCAACACGGTCATTATTTTTTAGGTGGAATGCGCAATCCTCAGCGCGGTTGGTAATGTGGCGGCGTGCCAAATTACTGATTCACGATATTGGCCGTATTATTGCTGGTCAGATCAAGAGTGGTCGAACCTTTGTCAACGCGGACAGCAACCACCCACGTCGCAACTGATTGATCAGTAGTTAATTTGGCGAAAACGCAATACTGGCCCGGTGCGACGTCTCGAAACTCATATTTTCCGTTTACGTCTGTAGTCGTCGTCGCCTTGGTCCAGTTTGGCAGCTCATATGTGACCGCAAGAAAATCGATTTCAAATGCTGCTGGCGCAGCCAGACCTTCTGGGTAGTGGGACTTTATGTGATTATGATATATGGACTCAAACGTCGCGTCGCACAGATAAACATGCAGCCCTCTCAAAATCGTCGACTCGCCGCTTCTTCTTGTTATGAACGCGCTGCCAACGATACGAGAAGACTCTGCCAGTGCCGAAGAAGCAGGTTGCGCGGCCTTGTTCTCCGATAATTCCATTACCCGCGCCTCGAGAGTTCGAATTCGCTCCTCCGCCTCCTTCTCGCTCTGGCGCTTACACGAGGTTAGCGTGAGAATCGCCACCCCCAGACAACTTAAGAGACGTACCAACATGTTTAACGACCTTCGCCCTGAAACCAGCTCTCCTTATTGAGCGTCAATTCGCACAAACGTTTTATCGTTGCGGGCTCGGCACAAACCGTGGTTTGCGAAGCCAGCTCCCAAGAATCTTCACCAATCCGACGTCGGTAGTACGCGAGTCGGATGCTCCGTGGGCCGTGGTCCCATTCAATGAGCTGAGCGCAGAAACTGTAATCGCCCCAACTCGAGCCGGCAGCGCCGCTCTTTAGCGGACTGGCATTGAGGCTTTCATCAACCCACACCTCATCGACAATTGTGCCTCTTCCTGAATTTCCGCCCGCTTTTCTCACATCGCCTGGCGGACCAAATGTAACTTGGCGGCCAACACGACTAGTTAATTTACCTTTGATCTTCGCCCAGCCCATACAGTGAAAGAGTAAGCTTTTTGTCTCAGAATTCGCTATGGCTGACAATCTTTTTGCCTGAAACGCGTTGTCCTCAACGCGTTGTTAATCGACGCGCCAAAGCCGCATTCATTTTAGCATCGCCCTCGGAGAGGTCGATCCACCTTGCCGAAATCGTGATCGAGTCGTACTCTATTTTCTCAAGGAGGATGTCGATGAAAGCCCAGAGCGGTATCAGCCTGAATAACGCGGCGGTCGCTGCGACGCCAAAGCATCTTTTGCAATTCGCGGTCGACCAGCTTTACGACGATTACACGCCGGTCGATCACGCGGTCTGGCGCTTCATCATGCGGCAGAACGTTTTCTTTCTCCGCGAGTACGCTCACAAAGTTTATTTCCAAGGTCTGCTCGACACCGGCATTTCGTTCGACCGGATTCCGCGGATCGAGGAGATGAACGACATCCTGGGCAAAATCGGCTGGGGCGCGGTCGCGGTGGACGGGTTCATTCCGCCGGCCGCGTTCATGGAATTCCAAGCTTACAAGGTGCTGGTGATCGCGTGCGACATGCGCCAGATCCATCACATCGAATACACGCCGGCGCCGGACATCGTGCACGAAGCCGCGGGTCACGCGCCGATTATCGTCGACCGCGAATACTCAAGATATCTCCAGCGCTTTGGCGAAGTCGGCGCCAAGGCGATGTCGTCCAAAAAAGATTTCGAGGTCTACGAAGCGATCCGGCACCTGTCGATCTTGAAGGAGCAACCAAACAGCGATCCCAAGGAAGTGGAGGAAGCGATCAAACTCGTTGAACACCGCCAGAAAAATCTGGGTGAACCTTCAGAGATGGCGCTGCTCTCGCGTTTGCATTGGTGGACGGTCGAATACGGACTCATTGGCAATTTGGAGAACCCCAAGATCTATGGCGCGGGTTTGCTCTCATCCATCGGCGAATCGGTTTCGTGTCTCGAGCCCGGTGTAAAAAAGATCCCCTACTCCATCGACGCGATGAATCAGCCGTTCGATATCACGACGAAGCAGCCGCAGCTTTTTGTCTGCCGCGATTTCGAGCATCTGAAGAACGTGCTCGAGGAATTTGCCAGCAAGATGGCTTATCAGGTCGGCGGACTCGAAGGCATCAACAAGGCGATTGAGTGCAAAAACACTGCTACCTGCGAATACTCGTCCGGCCTGCAAGTTAGCGGCGTGTTTACGGAAGTTCTTACCGACAAGAACAAACAACCGATTTATCTGCGCACGACCGGCAAAACCGCGCTGGCGTTTAAAGACAAAGAACTGCCCGGTCATGGAGTCGATTATCACAAAGACGGTTTCGGATCCCCGATCGGCGATTGGAAGAAAACCGATCTCAAAGAAGGCAAGAAGACGAAGTTCGAATTCGACAGCGGCGTGATTGTCGAAGGAAAGATCGACAAGTTACTGGAGCGCGACGGCAAACCGCTTCTGATCACGTTTTCGGATTGCACCGCGAAATATGGCGATTGCGTTTTGTTCGAGCCGAGCTGGGGAACTTACGACATGGCCGTGGGCGACCGAATCACTTCGGTGTTCAACGGCGCTGCGGACAAGGATGCTTATAACCAGGTCGCGCTCATTCCAAAGGAGCGCACGATCAAGGTTCCGTCCGACGCGAAGCGCAAGAAACTCGAGAGTCTTTACGCGCAAGTGCGGCAGATTCGCGAAAGCAAGAAAGGCTACGAGCGGCTCGGGGAAATTTGGGAGACACAGCAAGCCGAGCATCCCGATGACTGGCTGTTGTCGATGGAGATTTTCGAAATTCTCGACACGACCAACCAGCAACCGGACCTGAAATCGAGAATCGAGAAGTTCCTCAACAACAAAAAAGCACAGACCAAAGATCTGACGACATTGATCGGCTGGGGATTTCGCTTGGTCGAATATCACAAGAAGCCGGAATACCAGGCCGCGCTCCAGGCTTCACCGAAGTGACGCAAGCGTTCAGTTTGTGGAATGGTTGAGGGCAACGGGACGTTGCATCCATTTAACAGCGGCGCAGCGGTCGTTCCGGGAGCCTGCTCTGAGCGAGCGCAGCGAGTCGAAGAGGAGACATCTCAAGATATTTCTGGGCAAATCGGTTGAACCGAGTCGTCTCCTGAACACGTCACGATGACACCGCGGTACCACGCGCCAAATGTGGCCTTGAAAAATTGTGTTGACGCCGACTTCGATTTTTGATTAGAGAATCTTCAAACGCTCTTTCCCCTCAGGCACCGCTTAGCGAGAGCTGTTGGATTCAGCTCGACGACGCTTGAAGTCGCAAGCGCGTCAAAAACATCAACCCCATAACAAACCAAGTTCCCCTATGCTTATGAAAACATCTATAAAAGTTTCAATCACCGCTGTGCTATTGCTTGCAGTAACATTTCTTGGCGCTCCGCAACGAACATCCGCTGGAGTTCGTCCGGTGCCGAAAACATTCACCGGAGAACAAACCTTTCGCGGTCTGCTTTTTGGTGAAGCGCCCGTCTCTCAACTCTTTCCCGAAATCTGGACCAGTGAGCGTGTAAAATATGCACTCGGCACAAAAGAAAGGGCACTTGAATTTAACCAGATAAAAGAAGCCGTGGTGAAGTGGGTGAAAATCAGTGATCCGGGATTAATGGAACGCTTTGGCCGGGAAATGCAAAGTGGAGACCACCTTAGGATTCAAGCGACGTTACAAGAAGCAGGCGAGAAAATCTCTACTGCGATTCAGAGTCTCGGATACGTTACTCCCGGGGATTTTCCGGCGATTGCACTCCGGTAATTGTGTTCTGGGCCTTCGCCGTGATAGTAGCCGCGGTCCTAGCTGTTGCCTTCAACGTCTTTGAAGTCAGAGGGGGCGGGCCTTTGCCAAAACGTCCGGGTTTAGCCGCTCAATCCAAGCTCTACAACGACATGATAGTTAATGCGGTCGCCGAACGGCTTGACGCGTCCAAGGAAAATGTACCAATGGTACCAATACCACTACCGCAATGAAAAGTTACGATGCACATTGGGGCACTTCACTAATTGTATACTCATCGCTTACGACGCTCTTAATAGGTGCCATCATAGCGAGCATGATTTGGCGAGGGTATCATCATCCGTGGACGATCGTATTCTTAGGGGCGATAATCGGGATTGCGGTGCTTTTCACGATTCGGGGCTATTCGATAACTCCTGACGCAATTATCGTGCATCGGCTCTTTTGGGACACGCGCTTGCCAAGAGCAGAGTTAGAGTCGGCAAGATTTGATCCGAACGCCACCGACAAAAGCATTCGAACCTTCGCCAATGGAGGGGTGTTCTCGTTCAGCGGTTTTTATCATAACCACACCTTGGGCAATTACCGCGCGTTTCTTACTGACCCGAAACAAACGGTCGTTCTAACCTATCCGAAACGAACTGTGGTCATTTCTCCGGCGCAACCGGAAGATTTCGTTCTGGAGCTGAAGCAGACGAAATAGGAAAATGACCGGGCGGGGCGCGAAGATCGCGTTTGTCGGAGCAGTGTTCGGTTGGGCTGCCGTGTTTTGTTACTCGATTCACGTCCAACTGCCGTTTAACCCCATGCGTCTACCATTTGAAAGCAAGGTGCCGATCGTCGCCATACTTCCGCAGGGATGGGGATTTTTCACGCGAGAGCCACGCGAGCCGAATGTCCAGGCGTTTACTCGACGAGACGGTCGCCCGCTGCTTACGGATTCAAACGCGGGGCCATCAAATTTCTTTGGGCTGAGTAGACGCCCCCGAGCTCTGGGCGTCGAACTTGGGTTGATTTTGAGTTCGATTCGAGAAGAGCAGTGGAAAAAGCAAACAACTCCGCTCACGATTCACAATCCGACCCCGGAGCCGACTCTATGCGGAAATCTCACTCTCGTTCGCCGCCCCCCGCTTCCGTGGGCTTGGAGCCGATCAAAGCGCCCGGTTACGATGCCGGCTGAGACCGTGCAAGTCGACGTTTTATGTTCGCAAAATTAAAAGTTGCTTCGCCTTGGACGAATGTTTATGGCGTTGCCCGCAGTTTACTCGCGACAGGGACAGCCTTAACGCTTCTATTTAATAAGAGCGACATCCTCTTCCGGCCCGCAGCCGGGTTGCCCAACTGCCCAACTTGCCTCAGCGTTACAAAGATCGGCATTTTCTGTTTGGCGAACCCGCACTTGGAAGTGGCACGATGGGCGTCCATCGTTATCCTTTTAATTGTTGCCAGTGGATGGCGTCCTCGGTACACCGCACTTTTTCATTGGTGGATTTCTTTCAGCCTGCAAACATCTGCTATTATCCTCGACGGCGGCGACCAGGTCACCGCGGTTCTCACGCTTTTCCTGTTGCCGATAGCCCTCACGGACAATCGACGCTGGCACTGGCAGCGAGCCCCGAGCAATGACCGACCAATTCAAAGCGCAGTCGCCTTGGTTTCACTGGTAGCGATTCGGCTCGAAGTTGCGATCATATATTTTGACGCAGCGGTCGCGAAAGTGGGAGTTCCCGAATGGATGGACGGAACCGTGCTTTATTACTGGTTCATCCATCCTGTATTTGGACTTCCGAATTGGATGGCGCCGATGAGACCGCTCGCCACCAGCCCTTTTGTGGCGCCCGTCACCTGGGCCGTCGTGCTTCTGGAAATCGCCCTCGCGATGGCGTTAGTCATGCCAAAACGAGCTTGGAAATTTTTGTTTGTCGCGGGCATTGCCTTTCACGTCGCAATTAGCCTAACGATGGGTCTAATTACGTTTGGAATCTCAATGTGCGCCGCGTTGGTTCTATATCTACGGCCGTTTGAGTGCGAGTTTTCATTCGCAACTCTCAAAACCAGACTCACCATTCCAAGTCAGCTCGCTGGTGTAGCGATCGTCAATTACAACAAGAAACCGGAACACTAGGCCGCTCTCCACGCGTCGCCGACGTCGAGACATCTCTAATTATTTCTGTTTATCGCCGCTCACCGAGGCCAGAAACAGTAAGAGATTCCTCCACTTCGGTCGGAATGACAGAAACCCGATTAAACGCTCTCGTCTTTGAAGTGACGTTTGCCTTTGAGCGCCTTGGCGTATTCGTCTTTGCTCAAAATGTTCTCGTCGAGCTGCATGTCAGTCCGAAGAAAGTTCTGGAACCAGCTCTCGATACGTTGGCGATCTTTCAGCACTTCTTCGGTGATATAGTTCACGTCGATATTGATGCAGATTGCGCCAACGATTCCAAATTCCTTGCGCTTGATTGGAATGCTGCTGCATTTGAATTTTCGTGCGCCAATGTTGAGCTCGTAGTTCAGCTTTTCTTCGTTGAGAAGCTGCCGCCGCTTCAGATCGAGCAACAAATTGGTTGTTCCGTCGCGCAGATGGCGGCCGGTCACGTTGTTTTCCAAGGTGATGAGCGAGTGCGCCGGATCCGCCAGATTGTGCAATAAAATTTCAATTCCCGTGTTCGGAAACGATTTGCCGATCACTCGAACGATCCGTTCGTAGTTTTCCAGAAACTCGTGAGTGTCATCGACGATCTTCTTTCCGTCGTATTTCTCGAAAAGTTGCGCGTAAACTTTCTGCTCGGCGGGCTCGAGCTGGTTTCGGACGTTGTTCTGTTCGCCAATGAAAATAAGCTGGCGCGCGGCGGTACGGTCCTCGTTTTTGAGGAAATAGTGCACCCCCAGTCGAAAATCTTTCAGGCTGAACTCGCCAAAGTTATCGCGACTCACCGTAAACGGATAGAAATCGTACTCATCCAAATTTCGCCCGAATTTCCGGCGCCGCTCCTTGTATTTTCCCCAAGCGAAACCAGCGCCAAGGAAAAAGAGCGATGCGATGATGGACGCGATGACGTTGATTCCGATCTCGCCTTGCAATGCGTTAGTCATGCCATGTCATCGACTGCAAGATCGACAATCACCGTGTCCTCACAGATTTCCAGCTGCATTTGAGAGAGTGATGTTTTCGATCGCGACATTTGGCGGTTGGGACAAAGCATAAACCACGGCCGACGCGACCTCTTCGGGCGAAATCATTTTATCTCGCGGCCACTCGCCCGCGACATCGTTCCAAATCTCGGTATTTGTCGCTGCCGGATAAATATTGATCACGCGAATCCGATGTTCGCGCAATTCCTCCCGGACCGATTGTGAAAATCCCTCAAGCGCGAACTTACTCATGCAATAAGCGCTCCAGTTCTCGAAACCCGTCTTGGCGGCGACCGACAGAATATTCACGACGCAGGAACCGGGCGGCATTTGGCCAACAAAACATTGCATCAACCGAAATGGCGCGGTCACGTTGACACCAAGCGTTTGGTTCCATTCCTCGGACGTGACTTCGCGAAACGGTTTTACCACCGCGATTCCGGCATTGTTGACCAAAACATCGAGCGGGTCGGCGCCGACTTGCGAGATCAAGTTGGACACACCTTTCTCGGTGGCAAGGTCGTGAATCAGTTTCACCACGCCGGCGCATTGAGACTGAACTGCCTTGCACGTTTCCGCGAGCGCGACCGTATCGCGACCGTGCAAGAGCAGAGTGACATCGGGCGCGGAGAGTTTTCCGGCAATCGCCCGTCCAATTCCGCGACTGGCACCGGTAATGAGGATTCGTTTGCTCATGTGCGTCGCAGGGTGAAGCGATTGTTCTTCGTTTCCCACAATCGCAATCGCACCAGCTGCTGATTCACACGGCCATCGATCTTCGACCAGAGCGCGCGGACGATGTTTTCGCCGGTGGAGGAAATTTTTCGGAAATCCTCGGTCTCAAGATCCAGATGTCGATCTTGCCAGGGCTCAATCGATTCGCTCAGCGCTTTTCGGAATGCGACGAAATCGTAAAGCGTTCCGCTTCGTTCATCGTAAGTGCCGCCGAGGCTCGCTTCGGCCAGATAAAGATGACCGTGACCATGCGGGTTATCGCACTTCCCAAACAAAGTCGCGTTTTGTTCGTCGGAAAACGATTGGACGTGCAATCGATGAGCAGCGCTGAAACGCATCTGCATTCCGAGAAACACGCTCCCGCCTGTCCAGGCTTCAGCGAAGAAGTCTGCGCGTTCGTGCAGACGGACTCGACGAATTGGAACTGATGTGGCCACCCGCTCGTGAATGTAAGCAGCCAGGCTTTCGGTAGTAATCGGCCGATCCTTCAACCCGGGAACTTCTTCGTTAAGGTGGCGATGATCGAGCTCCTGGCGCAGTGAGTCGATGCTCGCATCGAGATCGTGCTGCTGAACAATCGGACGATCGGCCTTCTCTTTCCGGAAGGTGAGACGGGCGCGGTAATTATGTCCGTGGATCCCGACGGCTGCTCCGAAAATGCGTGCATTCTCAGCCGGCGTCAGTCGGGGCGACATCGTTTGCCGCGCCGCCGAAAATTCAAACCAGTAGTTGGCCTCGCTCGCGTCATCGGCATAAAACGTCGCGCTTCGGTCGGGGGTCTCAATCAAATGACACGCGACTAGTTTTGCATCGACATCCGCGAACACGGGCTGGACGTCGACGAAAAGCTGACGCGCAACGTTCTCGGCCGTCGGCGGTACTTCGTGAAACGCGGGATTGTCCTCGTTCAGGAATTTATGGTCGAACCGGTCGTCGACAATTTCACCGGCGCGTTTCTTGATCTCACTGATGTTAATGAGCATCCCAGTGACCGGATCGACTTTTCCGCTGAAAATAAAATAGGCGATGTAATTGCGACCGGTTCCGTAGCGAGCGTTGGTCTCAGCGCCAAATGCCGCCAGGTTTTCGTCGTTGGTCCAGCGTGAAACAAACAGCCGCCGCGAGGCCGAGAACTCAAGCCGTTTGCTGACCGTCAAAAGCATGACGGCGCTAATCTTTCAGGAGCGATAGGAATTCGGAGCGGGTGCGCGCGTCTTCCTTGAACGCGCCAAGCAGACACGAAGTTTTCATGACCGAGTTCTGTTTTTCGACTCCGCGCATCATCATGCAAAGATGCTTTGCTTCCACGACCACCGCGACGCCATTGGGTTCCAGACAATTCATCAGCGACTCCGCAATCTGCGTCGTCAGATTTTCCTGAATTTGCAAACGCCGTGCGAACACGTCCACAATGCGCGCCACTTTCGAAAGTCCAATGACCTTGCCGTTCGGGATGTAAGCCACGTGCGCTCGCCCAATGAACGGCAGCAAGTGGTGCTCGCACATCGAATAAAGCTCGATGTCTTTGACGAGAATGATCTCACTCGCGTCGGAATCGAAGATCGCGTCGTTGACGATTTCCTCCACACTTTGGCGATAGCCTTGGGTGAGAAATTCCATGGCCCGCGCCGCCCGGGCCGGCGTTTTTACTAAACCTTGCCGGGTCGAATCTTCGCCAATCGCATCGAGCAAATCGCTATAGATTTTCGTTAACTTGCCGAGCTGGCCGGGCGGCAACGGCTCGGCGTGCTGCCCGAGCCGATCTTCCGTTTCAATTTCAGGATCAAACGTTCGCAAGATCGACAATTCCTTAATCGAGCCAACTCAACGGATATTTTTCGTCGTCGAGCGCAACGGCCGCTTCGGTCAGCTCGAGTGTGTGTTGCGTGTCGAACATGACCGCGAGCTCTTCTGTCCGGGTTGCGTTCTTGCTCGCCATGATCGTCCCGGGATGCGGGCCGTGCGGAATTCCGCGAGGATGCAGTGTGATCGACGCGGGCTCGATCCCGCGGCGCGATCCGAAATTGCCGCGCACGTAAAACAAAACTTCGTCGGCTTCGACATTGTCGTGCACCCACGGAATTTTGACCGCCTCGGGATGCGTATCGAGAAAGCGCGGTGCGAATGTGCAGACGACATAACCGCGAATCTCAAAGGTCTGATGGATCGGCGGCGGTTGATGCACCGTGCCAGTGATCGGTTCGAAATCCTGCGCGTTGAACGTGAATGGATACACATAGCCGTCCCAACCGACGACATCGAATGGATGATGCGCCATCGTCACGCAGGTCCAGCGCGGTCCGTCCTTAACCAAAATTTCCGTGTCCTCTTCGTTGTCGACGGCGTTCAGCTCCGTCGGGCCATGAAAATCGCGTTCTGAATAGGGCGAGCCCATTTTGATCTGGCCTTCGCCGTTCATGTAACGTTTCGGAATCCGAACCGGCCCGGCTGACTCGAGAATGAGATAATCTTCCTCTTCCACTTTGTCGGGCACGAGCCGGTAGGTGATGCCGCGCGGGATGACAATGTAATCCTCCTCGCGATAACGCTGTTTTCCGAACATCGTCTCGACCGTGCCGCCGCCCTTGAAGACAAAGATGATCTCGTCGGCTCCGCCGTTCTTATAATACTGGAACTTGCCGTACGGTTTTTCGGGACGCGCGCGCCATGCCGTCATGTCCTGATTGAAGAGAATCGGAATGCGACCGCTGTAGAGATCGCCCTTCCGCGCGATGTTCGCGGTGCGCAAATGGTGATGACGCAGCGGACTGTCAGCCGCCTTCTTCAGCTCCTCGCATTTCAAAAGCTTGACGCTGCGCACGCGCGTGGGCGGACGCAGATGATACATGATCGAGAAGGCTTCGTTAAAACCTTCCGTGGTGATGACGTGCTCGTATGCGATGCCTTCGTTCTTAAACGTCGGCGCTGCGCCATTGCGATGAAACCAAATGTGATGTTTCCGCGGAATCTGCCCGAGCTTTTGATAAAATGGCATGTCGATCTTCCTTCCCTACAAATTGCCTCGCCTCTCCTGCTCTTTTTCCAACGCCTCAAAGAGCGCTTTAAAATTACCTTTGCCGAAACTCTTCGCGCCTTTGCGCTGGATGATTTCGAAGAAGAGCGTCGGCCGATCTTCCACCGGCTTGGTGAAGATTTGCAGCAAATACCCTTCATTGTCGCGATCGACCAAAATGCCGAGTCGCTTTAGCGGCTCGAGGTCTTCATCGATGTGGCCGACACGGGCGGGCAACTCATCGTAATAGGTTGATGGAATATTCAAAAACTCCACGCCGCGCTTCTGAATCTCGGTTACGGTCTTCACGATGTCCTTGGTCGCGATCGCAACGTGTTGCACACCTTCGCCGTTGTAAAACTCGAGATACTCTTCCACCTGCGATTTCTTTTTTCCCTCAGCCGGCTCATTGATCGGAAACTTCACGAAACCGTTTCCGTTACTCATCACCTTGCTCATCAATGCCGAGTATTCGGTCGAGATATCTTTGTCATCGAAGGTCAGGATGTTTTTGAAGCCCATCACGTCCTCGTAAAATTTCACCCACGGATTCATTTGATTCCAACCGACGTTGCCCACGCAATGATCGACATATTCCAAGCCGGTCTCGGACGGGCGGTAATCCGATTCCCATTTCTCGAAACCGGGCATGAAGACGCCGCTGTAATCTTCGCGCTCGATAAAAAGGTGAACGACCTCGCCGTAAGTGTGAATGCCGCTCATGACCAATTTCCCAGCATCGTCCTTGAGCGTGGTCGGCTTCATGAAACTTTTGCCGCCGCGTTTCGTCGTTTCGTTCCAGGCCGAAGTCGCGTCCTTCACTTTCAACGCGATCATTTTCACGCCGTCGCCATGTTTATAGATATGATCGGCAATCGCATTCTCCGTCCGCAACGGAGTCGTTAGGAGGAACGTAAGCTTGTTCTGACGAATCGCGTAGCTCACGCGATCCTTCGTTCCCGTTTCCGGCCCGGAATAAGCGAGCGATTGAAAACCGAACGCCGTTTTATAATAATGCGCCGCCTGTTTGGCATTGCCGACATAGAACTCGACGTAATCCGTGCCTTGCAGCGGCAGAAAATCTTCTTCCACCGCGGGAGCACTTTTGGGAGCAGCAATTGTTGTTGGCATAATGACCTCGGCTTTCTCGCTTAACGCGCGTGGAAAATATAAGATCGACAATCGCCCGCCGCAAGGTCTGGGCAGGTTGTTGCATCCTGTTGTCAATTCGCGTCAACTGAAGCAATCTTTCGCAGTTCGTGAATCGTTTATATTTCGGCGACAACCTGAAATGGCTTCCCACTTTTTGTCATGTTGAGCGAAGTCGAAACATCTCTCACTGTAGTTAGGTGAATCGGCTCTACTTTGGAGACAACCTCCGCTGGCTTTCCGGCCGGAAAGAATTTCCCGACGCCAGTGTCGATCTTGTCTACCTCGACCCGCCGTTTAACTCGAACGCCGATTACAACGTCGACAAACGCGTTGCAATTCTGTATCTAAAGTAATGCGACCCGTTCGAAGTGAGATTCTCCGCGGCGACTGCGTCGACGTGCTGCGCGATTTCGAAGACGAGGTCTTCGACCTGATTATTACGTCCCCGCCATACGCGGATCGCCGTGCGCACACGTATGGTGGAGTTAAGCCTGATCAATACGTCAGTTGGTTTTTCCCTCGTGCTGCTGAATTTCTCCGGGTTCTGAAATAGCGCGATCAAATGCCAGCGACCAGTTATGAGCGTTCAATGCTCGAACAACTGGCGATGCCAAGTCGCCAGCAGGTTGAGCAAGCGCTTCTTCGAGCTTTTCTCAGACACAGCGGCATAGTTAAGGAATTTGCTACTGGCGAATCGGTCGTTAACGAGCTCGCTGATGAGTGCGCATTGAGCAAACTTCAGCGCTCAGCCTTTTTGGAGACAACTTACCGAAAGAAGAACCGACTCAAGAAATCTAATCTTTGGCACCGGCTGCTCTTTCGGGCTGCGGATTCACTCGCTAATCAAAGCCTTGTGACCCGGCCTACCGAGACCGCCCGACTAACGCAAAAGAGAGAATGGATGCTCACAGAAAGGGGCTTTGATCAAGCACTGGCACTTTGCAACATCCCAGCGCGTGAAAAAGATCGTTTGCCCACAAAGTCGTACGAAGTTCAGAAGATCGTCAATAAGCTCCTGGCCGCCTCCGTTCCAAAAAACTATAGTCCGTTCGATACGACAAAGCGGTCAATTGCGATCAGAACTGAATCCCTTCTTCGAACTCGAGGTTTTCGCCAGGCTGTTATCGAAGCGTATTCCCATAGGTGTGCTGTGTGCGGCTTGAAAATCCAATCACCCGATTCCATAGCGTGGGAAGTGCAAGCGGCGCACATCGTGCCGAATGGTCTGCGAGGACGGGACGACATCTGCAACGGCGTCGCATTGTGTCGGCTGCATCATTGGGCGTTTGATGTTGGTTGGTTTACTCTGTTAGACGATTACAAGCTTCAGGTGTCGCCGAAGATCAGTAGCTTGCCTGCGGACATCGGGAGAATCGACAAGTACCAGTTTCTCCAAGCCCTCGGCAAAAAACGAACACACATTCACCTCCCACGAAGGCGGGACATCTATCCGCATCAAAACGCAATGAATTGGCATCGCCAGAATGTTTTTACTACGATCAATAGGAGACTTTATGAAATATCGTGAGAACAAGATCATCTACTCGATTAATGTAGCTGACCTGCAAGACGTGTCTGAAAGAGTTCTCGATCGTCGACTAATGGACGAGGAGATTGCTGTGCTGGAAAAATCGCTCGGCGATTTCATCGACTGGTCCGGCGCGATAGAAAACGCCATTAATCGATACATTGATGTGGCGGCCTAACAACCGAGGATAAAGGCGACTACGTGAAATTGGCCGGACAAGCATTCTGGGAATTTCTATCTGGCGATGCCGATCTTTACCGTCGGATCATCGTCCCGATTGGCTTCCGTGCGAAGGAGCGCAACGAGGAATTCGCAATTGAATATGCGAAAGTGCTAAATCGTTTCACAGAGCAATTCATTGCCGATTTTTGCAACCCCGATGGCTCAATAGATTGGGACAAGCTCTTAACCTTTAACTCCGGCAAAAAGCAAAGATCGTGAGGCTCGGAAAAGATTATCCGCGCCTCCGAATTCTCACTGTCGAAGGCTTGCTCGACAGCACCGAACGCGTCGATGCGCCGCCACAGCTAAATCCTTTTGCCATGGCCGCACGCGAATTCGCGCGCGAGAAACAGACGGAGCTGCTGTAACAACACCGCGACTCAGTTCGCCTTGAAATTCAGCGCTACGGCGGTGAAGGCGCAGGCGGTGTTGGCAATGCGGGCTCTGGACGTGAATTAATTGCCGGTTCAGTACTGTCAGGCGGGGGCGGCGGGGGCAAAACGTTCCTTGGGGGAACAAAACTTCCCTTTGATAGCCTCTCTTTTGCTGCAGCACCCATATGACCTTTTCTCTCCGTGTAAGGTAGGTTGAGCGCCGAGAAAAGGCAAAGCAAGATTATACCCGTAACAAATGATCTTAGCGACCAAGCGTTAAGTGTTCGTGTCTTCGCCACGTACTCGTTCTCGGCAGTTGCCGGGGAACCGACGGGGCCAACGGCGACGGCGTGTTCGTCTTGGGACAGGGACTGAAGAAAGTTTTGATATTCCCTATCCAACAGGGTCACCTGCTCAGTCAGCGCGCGCTGACTTGTCGCCAGAGCATGTAATTCCAGCACGACCGCTATAATCAAAAGTGCCCAAGCGAACAACAGAATAACAAAACTCCACGGCCGGGGATGCGGTGCAATCTTCTCGATGAATGTGACGGAGAGCGCAAGCGCGCCTCCGGAGAGAAACAGCATCCATTTATCGTAACGCTCGCTGATTTGCAATGAGGCGTCTCGCAATCCGTCGCGCTCCTTTACATAAGAATCGTAGCGCTGCTTTCGATATTCGTATTCGCGATCGGTCGAGTCACTCACACACGCATAATGCCTCGTCACGACGCGTAAGCCAATGTTCTTGTGTCCATGAACTCATCGGCGCGTCTGAACATTTGGCATTTCGTAACCGTAGACCATTCCCGCCCAACTAGATTTTAGCTCTGCCAGAAAGCTTGCCTTCTCGCGAATTAGACTGGATTGCAGCGCGGACTTTCAGTCGCAGCGCATTGTGTCGCGGGCCAGGGAGAGCTTTGATAGCATTGATTCGTTCATGGTTACTGCGATCAAAAGAGAGATCATTCGCGAAATTCGCAAGCTGCATTCCGGCCGTGAGCCGTTGAACATCTCTGCGGTCAAACGTAATCACCCGAAATTAATCGAGCGGGTCTATGCGGTGCGGCCGTTTTGGGGCTGGAAACGCGCGCTGGAAGATGCCGGCCTCGATTATTCGAAGATCGACATCGAGCTGCTCGATTACATTGATTGTAAAATCTGCGGACGAGATTTCGGCGCGCTCGATGTTCATCTGCGGCGCAAGCACGATGTAATTGCGGAGGATTATCGCAGCGAATATGCCGGTGCGGAAACTACCTGCGAGAGACTCCGCGCCGCAATCGCTGAACATCGGCTGCGCAAGCGCCCACTGCTGCCTCGTTGGGAAAAAGTCTGGACACCCGAATACGTCCTCGACCGGATGGCCGAGCTGCACCGGCGGAATTTTCCGATGAATTTGTACTCGATGAGCGAGCGCGATCAGGCGCTCTCGATCAAAGCGAGGGAATTTTTTGGGTCATGGGATAGAGCGCTGCGCGGCATTGGTCTTGATCCGGAGAAGATTCGTTTGGCGAGGCCGACCGAGAATCTGACAAGAGAAGACGTGATCGCGCGATTGAAACAGCGCCGCGAAAATCCACCAGGAGAGAAAGACGACTCCGCATTGGCAAATGCGGCGCGAAAATATTTCGGCTCCTGGAACGCTGCGCTTCGCGCCGCCCGCATCGAGCCGACCGCAGGGCCGAGTCAATGGGCGCGGGCGAGTAAGGCGAAAATTCTAGCCGAACTTCGTCGCCGTAAACGCACAGGCGAACCACTGCGCTCGGTCAGGGCCGCGAGCGAAAAACGGGGAAAGGCGCTGCGCGACCGCGCCGGGAAGTTGTTCGGGTCGTGGAACGCTGCTCTTGTCGCAGCGGGGATCAAACCCGTGCACCAGTACAGCCCGTGGCCACGCGCGAGCAAAGCCGCTGTTCTGGCCGAAATTCGGCGGCGCAAACGAGCGGGTGAATCAATGGCGACTCGAAAAGTTGAGCGCACAAAATGGGGAACTTCGCTCATCAACCGCGCTAAAATTTTATTTGGCTCATGGGCCAGTGCACTCCTCGCGGCGGGCCTTAATCTGCCTGAGGGATTGATGAGTCCATGGAAAAAAGCGGACAAGTCTGCGCTGATCAAAGAAATTCGCCGTCGAAAGCGCGCGGGCGAGACACTGCGAATCGGCGAAATTGAAAGGGAACCATGGGGCTCACCGTTCGCACGGCGAGCGAGGAGTTTGTTTGGTTCGTGGCATTCTGCATTGCTCGCAGCCGGCATTCACCTTACCGCGGGGCGGCTTAACCGGACTCGTCGCGCGATTTCAAAACCGCCCGCAATTTCAACCTGAGCGCATTCAATTGAATGAATCCAGTCGCGTCGCTTTGATCGTAGGCTGATTCGGCAGCCTCCATCGTCGCGATGTTTGGGTCATATAGACTTTTCGGACTCTTGCGGCCGGCAACGATGATGTTGCCTTTGTAAAGCTTCAGCCTAATGACGCCGGTGACGTCGCGTTGCGTTTCAGTGACGAGCGCCTGAAGCGCTTCGCGTTCGGGCGAAAACCAAAAGCCATTGTAAACGAGAGACGAATATTTTGGAATGAGACTGTCGCGCAGCTGCATCACTTCGCGGTCCATCGTCAGCGTTTCCATTTGGCGATGGGCGAAATGGAGAATCGCGCCACCGGGTGTCTCGTAAACGCCGCGGCCTTTCATTCCCACAAAACGGTTCTCGACGATATCGACCCGGCCGATCCCGTGTTTGCCGCCGAGCTTGTTCAGCGTCTGCATCACGCCCAGCGGCGACATGGAGGGCGCCGCGCTGTCGGCGGTGCGAGCCGCACTGGCGTCATTTTGGGACACGACGGCGCGTGTCCCTCCAACGAAAACGGAGACGCAATTGCCGTTTTCAAATGCAAGATCGACATGTTCCGGTTCGTTGGGCGCGTCTTCCGGCGCGACGCTGAGTCTATACATGCCGCGCATTTTTTTTGAGCTCGCGTCGAACCAGGGATCTTCCAGCACGCCACTTTCGAAGCTGATGTGGAGAAGATTTCTGTCGGTGGAGTACGGTTTCTCCGCGCTCGCTTCGATCGGGATCTTGTTGGCCTTGGCGAATGCGATCATCTCGGTCCGCCCCGGAAATTGTTTACGGAACCGTTCTTCCCGCCACGGCGCGATGACTTGTAACTCGGGCGCGAGCGCAGCAGCGGTTAATTCAAAACGGACCTGATCGTTCCCCTTCCCCGTTGCGCCGTGCGCAATCGCAGCCGCTTTTTCAGCGCGTGCGATCTCGACCATTCGTTTCGCAATCAGCGGCCGAGCGATGCTGGTCCCGAGAAAATATTGATTCTCGTAAATCGCGCCGGCCTGGAACATTGGAAAAATGAAATCGCGGGCGAACTCGTCCTGGAGATCTTCGATCACACACTTCGAGGCACCGGTCTTCAGCGCCTTCTCTTCAAGACCGGCGAGTTCTTCTTCCTGACCAATGTCCGCGCAAAAAGCGATGATCTCCGCCTTATAATTTTCTTTGAGCCACCGAAGAATGACTGAGGTGTCGAGTCCGCCTGAATATGCGAGGACAATTTTCATCGCGGTAGATAGTTGGGCGTTGATCGTAGATCGCAACTAAAAACGACCTCGATGGACAACAGAAAACGTCCAACGTCCAACGTCCAACGCCCAATGTTAAAGGCAGAATCTGAATTCGATATTGGATGTTGGGCGTTCAGCGTTGGGTGTTTTCTTCCGATCACAAGATCGACGTCTAATCGCCGAACGAGATGTCGACGTCGCGAGCGGTCTGCACCATTTCGCCGTGCGGCGGGACCAGGCGCAAGCGGTTCACGGCGTCGGCGATCGGAACGTGCCGCACTTGATAATTCTGATAGCTGACCATTGAGCCAAAGTGACCTTCGTTCGCCAATTGCACGGCTTTGACCCCGAACCGCGTGCCAAGAATGCGGTCGAGGGTGGTCGGCGGGCCGCCACGTTGCAAATGGCCGAGGACACACGCTCGCGTTTCTTTTCCAGTGCGTTCCGCAATTTCGTGCGCAACAACGTCCCCAATTCCGCCCAGTCGAAATTCGCCGCCTTCTATATCGCGTTTGATCTGCTGTCCATCCTTTGGCCGCGCGCCTTCGGCGACAACCACGAGCGAGGCCAATCTGCCCGCCGCGTCGCGCTGCTTTATTGCCGTGGCAATTTTGTCGTAATCAAACGGGATCTCCGGAATCAGGATAATGTCAGCGCCGCCCGCGATGCCGCCGTGGAGCGCGATCCACCCGGCATGGCGTCCCATCACCTCGACGACCATCACGCGCTTATGGCTTGTCGCCGTGGTGTGTAAACGATCGAGTGCGTCCATCACTTCGGCGACCGCTGAATCAAATCCGAATGTCATCGCTGTCGCTTCGATGTCGTTGTCGATCGTCTTCGGAACACCGATGCAATTGATGCCGGCCTCCTGCATTTGCATCGCTGTCGTCATCGAACCGTCTCCACCGACGATGACGAGGGCTTTGATCTGCAACTCTTGCAGAACTGTCTTAGCGCGCGCGATGACTTCACCGGCAACTACGGCGCGATCGCCCGCGCCGACTTTGGCAATAAAATGGCCACGGTTCGTCGTCCCAATCATCGTTCCACCGAGCGCCAGGATCCCTTCCGTCCCTTTGCGATCGAGCACAACGAAATCGCCGGGCGGGAGGAGGCCTTCGAAGCCATCGCGAAATCCGATCACTTCCCAGCCAAGTTTTTCGCCGGCGAGAACGACACCACGCAAGACGGCGTTGAGCCCCGGACAGTCGCCGCCGCTGGTGAGAATGCCGACCCGTGTCTTCATGACGAAGACACAATCAAAGCTTTTTTTTCGGGTCGACAAGCCTGCCGCCGGCGGCCCACTGATCGTAGAGCTGCCAGCCTTGGCCAATGAGTTGGCCGCCTTCGGCAAATCGACTGTTGCTGCCGAGCAAGACAACGACGATGCGCCGCGGAAAAATCCTGACGCCTTGTCCTTCTTTTACGATTTCCGATTCGCGGACCGCCGAAAGAACCAAACATTCGCCCGCTCGCGCAGTCCTTCCGGTTTTCACACCATCGATCCCTTGGGAGCCGAGAAGTTCGTTAGTGTTTCGCAAATTATAGCGCCGCTCTTTTCCTGCGTGACGAAACGATATCTGTCGTTCCTTTTGGGAGATGTAAAACCGAAAGCTCGCTTTGTTCAGAGCATACTGCGTCAGTCGGGCCAGATCTTCAGCGGTTGAGTACGGCAGCGGTTTCACGTTTTGGTCGACGCCGTGCGGATTCACAAAACGCGTCCGTTCCATTTTCAATTGTTTGGCCAGCGCGTTCATCTGGGTGACGAAGACATCGACTGCGGTCAGTTTCGATTTCTGACCGGCCGGCAACGGCCCTTGAATGATCGATCCAACATAACTCGCGAGCGTGTAGGCAGAAACGTTGTCCGATTGAACCAGGGCGGCGTAAAGCAACTCCCGCAGCGCAATTTCATCTCCGGGCTCAAAGCCGATGTTGTTTTCCAAGGTGCCCGCAAACGCGGAAGGAGGAATCACGACGGTCTGATTGAGATTACCTCCTTTGTGTTCCGCCCAATCGAGAACAACCATCGCGGTAGCTATTTTCGTCAAACTGCCGATCTGACGTTTCTGTTTCGATTCGTGTTCCTGTAAAACGACTCCGGTCTGCGCATCGACAATGACGTAGGCTTGCGCGGCAAAAGCCGAACGGAGTGCGGCAAAGAGAAGCGCGACGGTAATGATGGCAAGGCGGCGGGCAAGAGTCACGAGCGACGGTTTGAGACGGCAGGACGTTAATCGCCGCCGATCAGTTGGCAACCCGCGAAAAACGCGACGACGACTTATTCAGGCAAACTGACGTTGGCGCGATCGCCGTAACGGTAAGGATTCGCGCTCAAAGTCAGATAGATTCGCTCGGCCGCATTGACGAGATCGAAATGCGTTGCCCGACCGAGACCGCTCGCACGAACCGTTCCGTGCCTGCCTTGGAAGCGGCTCCCGCCAGCAATGTCGAATTCGTAAACGACGGTACCCCGATCGACATCGATTATCCTGACGTGCAGCGCCAGAAACGACTGGCCGGCGCCAAAACACCCGGCAAAAAAGCGAGCATAGGGATCTCCCCCGTCGATCAGCTGAAAGTGACCCTCAACCAGCCAACCAGTGCGCGGTGTTTCCGTGTCCTTCAAAATTCTAGCCGGTGCAATTTTTTCCAGTTGCTCCTTCAAATCGTGAGCAAACTCCACTGGTGACAGTGCTTTACGAATCGGCATCTCCCCGTCGCTCAGAGCCTCGTCGCCTTTAAAGACCGCAGTGTCGATGCAGAACGGTCTAATATAGATGGCGGTCGGATCGCTCGCCCCCACTCCACAATTATTGGTGATCATGTGGACGCCCTTCGAGCCATAGTCCTTGGCGTCGATAGCGGCAACATTGCGGCCGCCGGGCGTCGCCACATCGGTCTTGGTGACATACATGTCGGCGCATGAGCAAAGCAGAAGGCTTGAAGCGATAACGATAACTGGTTTCATAGGATTTAATGCTGGCCGCGTCGGGCCTACTTGGGGCACAAGGCGAGCCGTTTCGCGCTTTTGATGCAACTCCCGTGCCTTCGAAGGAGAAAAAGTGTCGCGGCGCCTGCGGAAACGCTCCTTAGGCCGAGGTCTGGGGCGACCGCGCCCGGCTGATCAGCATTCGCATCACAAAATAAACCACGACCGCGGATGGGACCGCCAGAAACAGCGATCCAATAAACGCCGGCCACACCAGCTTAAGAAACACGTTCCAGTGCAAATAATCATACAATCCGACGTGGAACCTGATTCGATGCGCCGGCGGCGGCCGATGCAGGGTCCAGCAACCCACCTTGTACTCGGCAAAGTAAATGGCCGGCATCACAAAAATCAGGACATCATGCACCGTCACGGCGATCGCGGCGGCGATCTTATTACATCGGCATATCCACGCGACGACGATGGAAAGAAGCGTTTTCAAACTCCAAAGCGGTGTGAACCCGAAAAAAATTCCGATGGCTGAGCCGAGCGCGACCGAGTGCGGCGTGTCCGCCATCGTCATGAGTGTCATGTGGTGATCGGCCAGCCACTGTTTTTTACGAGCCAGGAAATCTGGCAAACGCGGTCCGGCTCCGCGCTCTTCAACTGATGGCGATGGTGGCACGGGCGCGACTGTAACCTAAAACAATTCCGGTGTCTGCGGCAACGGCAACGCGACCGATTGACCGAGCACTGCTCTGAGACGCATCGCGGCACGCGGCGCGTAATCAAGATTGTTATTGTTGAACACTACGTGCACGTCCTTCGCTTCACGCGCGAGTTTCCGACTGCGTTCTGCGAGTTCGTCAATCTCCTGGTCCGCGTAATCGTAGTTGAATCGCGCCGCTACGGTCTTGCCCGTCAAGTACGCCTTGGCATCGCGCCCATGCAGTCGCAAATAACTGAACTCCGGCTTCGTGATCTCATTCAAATCGGAAGGCATGATTGAAAAATGATCGGTCGCTGGAGCGTCCACGTTTACAAACGCGGTTCGATGTTTGCGCAGAAAATCGATTGTCGATCTTAGTTGATCGCCGACTGCCCAATTGCGATTTCGAAATTCAATCGCCAGCGGATAATCAGCGAGCTTTTCGATCAGCGGCTTCAGTTCGCCAAGCTCATGTTTCCGCGGCGAGAACGCCGGCGAAAGCTGCAGCAAAAACACGCCGAGCTTTCCAGCCGATCGCAAGATCGACATCGGCCGCAGAAAAGATTCGAGAAGCGCATCCTGGAGTTCGGGTGATGAAGTCACCTTCCCTTTTGCGTCGGTCTGGGCAATTCGCTGCAACGCCGGGGGCAACAATTTTCGCTGGGTCGAATGAAACGAAAACAGCTGATGCAGCTTGACGTCGAAAATGAAATTATCCGGCGTAGTCGCGCACCATCGTTCCACTGTTCGGTGGTCCGGGACTGAATAAAAAGTCGAATTGACCTCGACCATCTCAAAATGTTGCGCGTACCAGGCTAGCCGTTCGTGCGCCGCCATTTTTTTTGGATACCACCGCGCGACAAAACCCGGATCGGTCCAGCTCGCGGTGCCGATCAAAATATTGCCGCCATCTTTCTTCGCGGAACGCGACGTCGTCACCTGTTAACGGAAACGCCGCGGCTGAAGAACGCAAGCTTATCGGGCCCGCGCGTAATCGAAGACCAGTTGCGCGTCCATATTATTAAGCAGCTCTTCGAGCTCCTTCAGGTCCACGGGCTTTGGCAGGATGGCGACGGCGCCAATGTCAGCGAGCTCAGCCGCAGGCCAGCTGGAAACAAAGACGATCCGGGCCCCCGGGTCTTCAGTCAGAATGTATCGGCACGCCGTTCCACCATTCAGTCTGGCCATGGAATAATCCATCAGGACGACGTCAGGTTTGTAAGTGTGATAGGCACGAATCGCTTCCGCGCCGGAACTGACGACTTTAACGACGTGATGTTTGGCAGCTGAAACGAGTAAAGCCATAGTGCTGCCAACACTGGGCTGATCGTCTGCAATAAGGACGCGCATGGGTTGAGGCGTAAATTTGCAGAACTTTCTATGCCAAAATCGTGGAATTTATGGAAAAACTAGAACCTCTCGAAAATGGCTCCAGAGGTAGGATTCGAACCTACGACCAATCGGTTAATCCCGACTTTGTCGGGACTCTACCACTGAGCTTGCTGTCGGACCTAACAATCGGGTTCGGATCATGCGCGACGATTTCCACCCCTTGATTTCGCGCTCGCGCCGCATAGCGCTCGAACGATCGGGATGTTGTTCGGACCACACCAAAGTCCAAGGCCCATTTTTACGGGTAAACTTTCCGGAAATTTTGTCAGTGCGATTATGACTCACGACACGATTTGCGAGACTGTGGGAGTGGCCAACGTAGAAAACGCCTCGCGGATTTTGCAGGATATAAACCCAAAACATTTGAATTGGCTCCAGAGGTAGGATTCGAACCTACGACCAATCGGTTAACAGCCGACCGCTCTACCACTGAGCTACTCTGGATCGTTAATTCTTTTTCGCCCGATTGAGCGCGTGAAATTTCCGCAGACGCCTCCGCGCGGCAAGTAAATTGGTTGCGGGGGCTGGATTTGAACCAGCGACCTTCAGGTTATGAGCCTGACGAGCTACCAGGCTGCTCCACCCCGCGTTGTAAGTATGCGGATCTAATTGCCGGAAGCAAATTTAAACAGCGACACGCGATTGAGAATTTGATTGCGTGGCGTCGTTTTTCTTCGAACGCTTTCGCTTTCGTGAATCCTGACCAGCAACAAGTAACCCCTTCCGACTCGCCGTCTCACGAGCATTGGATGGAGCAGGCCATTTCGTTGGCTCGATCCAGCGTGCATGATCACTGCGGCGGCCCGTTCGGAGCGGTCGTCGTTTGCCACGACAAGATCGTCGGCCGCGGCTGGAACCAAGTCACCCGTCTGTTCGATCCGACTGCGCACGCTGAAGTGATGGCGATTCGTGACGGATGTCGAACGCTTCAGCGTTTCGACCTGGCCGGTTGCGAGATCTACACCAGTTGCGAGCCATGTCCGATGTGTCTCTCCGCAATTTATTGGGCGCGCCTGGATCGAATCTTTTACGCCTGCACCCGGTCCGACGCGGGCCTGATCGGCTTCGACGACGAATTTATTTACCAGCAGATCCCTCTCGAAATCGCGGCCCGATCCGTTCCAATGATCCAATTATCGCGCGAACGCGCCTGCGCTGTCTTTCAGGACTGGCAAACGATGCCTGACAAAGTCATGTATTGACTCAATCGACGATTAAACTGGTGAGCTTAAGATTCGCCGAGTCCACCAAACCTTGATCGGTCAGCTTTAATTCCGGAATTGGGGACAAACTCAGGAACGACAGTGTCATGAAAGGCGCGTCCAGTTTCGTCCCGAGCGTCGCGGCTGCGGCATTTAGCTCCGCGATTTTCTCCATCACGCTTTCCAGTGGCTGATCGGAAACCAAACCGGCAATCGGCAGCGGCAGCGACGCGATTGTTTTTCCGTCAGAGACCGCAACCTGACCGCCGCGCATTTTCACAAGCGCTTCGATCGCAGCAGTAATGTCCCCGTCGTTTGTGCCGACGACGACGACATTGTGCGCGTCATGCGCCACCGTTGATCCTAGCGCGCCGCGTTTCAGTCCAAAGCCGCGAACAAATCCAACGCCGACGTTGCCCGTGGCGCGATGCCGCTCGACCACAACAAGTTTCAGAATGTCGCGTTCAATGTCGGCAACGATCTGTCCGTTGTCGGTCTTCGGCGGTTCGATTACGCACTTCGTGACAATCTGCTGCGGCACAATCTCGATGACCCGGATCTTCTTCGCGTTCCCGCCATGCGGGACCGACACAGTGAAGTCTTCCGGCGCGCGGTAGCTCAAGTTCATCGTGCTGCGCGGCTGTTCGATCTTGTGATGCCGCGCCTCAAGATAATTGCCGTTCTCAGCGACGAGCTTTCCCTTTTTGTAAGTCTGCCGGACATCGAATTTCTCCAAGTCGTCAACCACAATGAAGTCCGCCCAGAAGCGCGGAGCGATCGCGCCGTGATTTTTCAACCGATAATAACGCGCAGTGTTGATCGTACCCATTTGAATCGCAGTCACCGGCGCGACGCCGAGCTTGATCGCCTTGCGAATCGAATGATCGATGTGTCCTTCGCCAACAAGGTCGCCGGGAAGTTTGTCATCGGTCGCGAAAGAACAGTTCGCCGCGTTCTGCGGAGTCACGAGCGCGATAATGTGCTCGAGGTTGCGCTCGGTGCTGCCTTCGCGCACGAGCAAATGCATTCCGGCCCGCAATTTCTCGCGCGCTTCTTCCAACTCCGTGCTCTCGTGATCGGAGCGAACCCCGGCCAGCGCGTAAGCGTTCAGGTTTTTTCCGCGTAATCCCGGCGCATGACCGTCGATCACTTTGCCCTTGCCCGCTTCAATTTTCGCGAGCTCGCTTTCCATTCCCAGAAAAACACCGGGATAATTCATCAGCTCGGCAATACCGGCGACGCGATCGTCGGCGATCATCAATGCCAGATCGTCCGCCGTGAACCGCGCGCCGGCCGTTTCCAAATGCGTGGCCGGAATGCACGACGGCAACATGATGAAAAAATCGATCGGCAGATTCTTGCTTGATTCGAGCACGTAACGAATCCCGTCCATGCCGAGAACGTTGGCGTATTCGTGCGGATCGATCACCATCGCGCCGGTGCCATGCGGCGCGAGCGCGCGCACCAGTTCCGGAATCGTGACCATCGTGCTTTCAACGTGGAAATGTCCTTCGATCAAACTGGGCGAGAGATACGCCCCGGCAAGATCGACAATCTCATTCGCTTCGTAATCGCCGAAACCGATTACCCGCCCGTCATCCACTGCCACGTTCGCGGCGTGAACTTCGCCGCTAAATACATTCACAACTTGCGCGTTCTTGAAAAGTTTTTGCGCGGGTTTCTCGCCGCGCGCGACCGCGAGTTTGTGCTCGATCTCTCTCATCCGACCGGCACCGTCACAGATTGTTTGATGTGCTGCGACGTTGCTCGATCGCCATGAAAATTGCTTCCGGCGTCGCGGGCGACGGAAGCGCAACTTGTCCGCCCGGCTCACCGAAGGCGGCAATCGCATCGCGAATCGCTTCGCGGACGGAGATCGCGAGCATTAACGGCGGCTCACCGACCGCTTTGCTTCCATGAATGACGTTTGGTTGTGCCGCCTCCGACAAAAACTCGACGTTGAAAATTTTCGGCGTATCGCCCACCGCGGGAATTTTGTAGGTGTCGGGCGAATGGGTGAGCAATTTCCCCTGCGCATCCCAGATCAATTCCTCCGCCGTCAGCCAGCCCATTCCCTGAACAAATCCGCCCTCGACCTGGCCGCGCGCCACCCCGGCGTTAATCACGTCGCCGGCATCGTGCAGAATGTCCACCCGCGTGACCTGCGTCATTCCGCTGAACCCATCGATCTCAACTTCAGAGACCGCCGCGCCGACCGCGAAATAATGAAATGGTCTCCCCTGCCCCGTATCGCGATCGAAGTGAATGAGCGGTGTTTTGTAGTAACCCGTCGCGCTCAGACTGGTGCGCGCGAAATAGGCGCGCTGGACCAGTTCGGCGAAGCTGATCTGCGACTCCGGAAGATCGACATCGAAGAACCGATTCTCGAAAAATCGGATTTTCTCCTCGGCCGTCGAGCGACCGTTTTTCTCGGTCAGCATTTCGATCGCGAACGGCAACAACCGGGCGCGCAATGTGTCGCAGGCATTCTTGACGGCGGCGCCGTTCAAATCTGTCCCGCACGATGCGGCGGTAGCAGAGGTATTCGGGACCTTGTCAGTTTGCGTCGGCATCACCCGGACGCGATCAATGGACAGGCCAAGTTCGCGCGCCGCGACCGCGGCGATGTTGGTATGCACCCCCTGTCCCATCTCCGTCCCGCCGTGGTTTACTTGCGCGGTGCCATCTTGATAAAGAAGAATGAGCGCACCGGCTTGGTTCAAATGCATTGTGGTAAACGAGATCCCAAACTTGACCGGCGTGATCGCCACCCCGCGTTTGCGATGCGGGTTTTTCGAATTCCATTTGTGCAGCTCTTTGCGTCGCGCCGCAAACTCGCTTTTCTCCGTCAGCTCCTGCCAAATCCGTTGTAAACGGTTGTTCTCAATTTCCTGGCCGTAAGGCGTCGTGTTGGTTTCGCCGCTCCCGCGATACAAATTTCTCGCGCGCACAAGTTCTGGCGGCAGCCCGAGCTCACGCGCGACCCGATCGATGATTTCCTCGATCGTCAGCATTCCTTGCGGACCACCGAACCCGCGAAACGCAGTGTTCGAGGCGAGATTCGTTTTCGCCACGAACCCTTTGAATTGGACGGTCGGAATGTAATACCCGTTGTCGAGATGGAAGAGCGCCCGGTCGGTCACCGCGCGAGAGAGATCGAGCGTCCAACCGCCGTTCGAGTAGATGTCGATCTTAGCTGCGCGCAGTAAACCTTCGCGATCGTAACCGACCCGAAACTTCGCCAGAAACGGATGCCGTTTCCCGGTGATCATCATGTCTTGGTCGCGATTGAACCGGACGCGCACTTTCCGCGCGGTTTTAGATGCGGCCAGGGACGCGAGCGCGGCGAGCATCGCTGCCTGCGTCTCCTTTCCGCCAAAGCCGCCGCCCATCCGCGGGCATTGCACGACGACGCTGTGCATCGGCAGCGCCAGCAAATGCGCGACGATGTGCTGCACTTCGGACGGATGTTGCGTGGACGAACAAACGAAAACTGTTCCGTCTTCGCCGCGCTCCGCCCACGCCGCCTGCGTTTCCAAATAAAAATGGTCCTGACCGCCCATCGCAAACTCGCCTTCGAGCGTGCACGGCGATTCAGCCAAGGCGCGCTCAAAATCTCCGCGCTCGATGTGGTTCGCCTCGGTATGAAAACTTTTCTGATCGATCGCGTCCTGAATTGTGAAAATGGGCGACAGCGGTTCGTACTCGACCACTACTTTCTCCGCCGCCGCGCGACACGCTTCCTGCGTTTCGCCCACAACCAGGGCGACGATTTGGCCATGATAAGAAATCTCTTTGTCCGCGAGCAGAATCTCGTCGTGGCGCACTGCGCCGACGTCGTTTAATCCCGGGACATCTTCAGCCAGCAGCACTGCGGAAATACCGGGCATCTTCTTAGCGGCGGAAACATCCCGCCCAAGAATTTTGGCGCGCGCGTGCGGCGAACAAACCGGCCAGACCTCGAGCACTTCCTGCCCAATGGTGGCGTCGTCGACGTAAATCGCCTCGCCCGTCACATGTTTATGCCCGCTCTCGTGCGGCAGGGAACGATTTGTTTGCGGCGGCCCAGATTTTATTGGGACATCCTCCGCCGTGCGGTCATCGTCGTGGAAAAATTTCTCGAACAAACTTGTAACCAGCCGTTGGCGATAAGATTTGCTTCCGCGCACGTCCGAGATCGGCTCGAACTCGCGCTCCAGTACCGGCAAGATCGACATCAACGTTTCCGAATCCCATTTTTTGCCGAGCAGCGCCTCTTCCGTTTTGCGGGCGCGAACAGGGGTGAGAGCGACGCCGCCGTAGGCAAGCCGCGCATGTTTGACGACACTCTTCGCGTCCAACTCGATCGTGAAACAGCCCGCTACCGTGCTGATGTCCATCTCCCGGCGCTTGGTCACTTTGTAGAACTTTGTGCGACGTTTCTTCGTTCTCGGGATGATGATCGTCTTGAGCACTTCGCCCGGCTCCAGTGCGGTTTTGCGATAGCCGACGAAGAAATCGTGCAGCGCCACTGTGCGTTCACTCGCGGCGGACGCGAGAACTACGCTCGCGTCGAGCGCGAGCAATACCGGCGCCGAATCGCCGATCGGCGACGCGGTCACAAGATTTCCGCCCATCGTCGCGCGGTTTCGGATTTGCCGTGAGCCGAAAAGGTAAAGCATGTCGGCGAGCGCTGGAAATTCCGCGCTGAGTTGTTCCTGGATCGCGGTCAAGGTCGCTGCGCCGCCAACGCGCCATTCTTTTTCCGTGTTGCTGATTTGCGTCAACTCAGGAACGGCCTCGACCGAGATGAGCGCTGGAAATTTATGGAACCGCTTCGAGATATCGAGCCCAAGCTCGGTCGCGCCGGCAATCAATCGCGCTTCCGGATATTCGGCGATGAAGGAAAACAATTCGGTCATCGAAGTTGGGCGCAGAAATTTTTCGCCGTCCAGGGCGTAACGCACCGATCCGAGATTGAGCGGACCATTCGTCAGCGGCGCTTCGAATCGGTCGTTGTCGATTTTGCGCGCGAATGCCTCGGCGGCGGCGGAATTGATCGGACGATAGCCGGTGCAGCGGCACAAGTTTCCGGCAAGCTGCTCATCCAGCTGCGCGCACGTCTTCAAATCTTTGCGGTAGTAGCCTTCGAAGAGCGACATCACGAAACCGGGCGTGCAGTAACCGCACTGTGATCCGTGATTTTCCACCATCGCCTGTTGCACCGGATGCAATTTCCCGTTCGCAACACCTTCCACCGTGACGATGTCGCGCCCGGCCATGAGCGCGACCGGCACCAGACAACTGTTGATCGCGCGATAACGCCGCTCGCCGCGCGTGTTAAGATCGACAATCGCGACCGAGCAGGCGCCGCAATCGCCTTCCGCGCAACCTTCCTTTGAACCGGTCAAGCCCCGCGCGCGCAACCATTCCAGCAGCGTCGTGTTCGGTGAAACCGATTCGAGCCGGACCAGCTGTCCGTTGAGCCGGAACTCAAGAAGATCGCTCATTGCTTCCGCCGGCCTTGCAAAATCTTTAGAAACGAGCGCGAACCTAACTCATCGAGACTCAACCCAGTGGCGAGCGCTTCGCTTTCAGTAATTGCGCCACAAGCCATCCCGCGCAAAAAGAAATTCAGAAGACCTTGTCCGGTCGCGGCATCGTCAAACACATCGCCAAACAAAGAAGCGAGCGCCGCTTTTTCGACAAATGCGCTGAGGCGCTTGGAAGCGGCGTCGAGACTTTCGAGGAAAAACGAATAGACCGCCGCGTAACGGGTCACAAGCTGGGCCGGATGCAAATCCCAACCCTGATAGAATCCGTTTCGGAGCGAATGCAGGTTATCTTCGAAACCGAGTCGCCACGCTTGATGGACTGCTTCCAGATTCTCCCGCTCTTGTTCCGATGTGAGCTGCTGATCTTTCGCAGCGCGATGCGGACCGACCGGCAAAGTGTTTGTCGCGCCGTCGGAAAGATGAATTCCGGTGCCGGCGAGCGAGACCAGCATCATCTGGCGCGCGAGATCGCACACCGGATGGCCCATTCTTTGATACGCCGCAGTGATGCCGCATGACGCGGTGTAATCGTAGACGCCAAAATGCACGCTCCCGCATCTGCCTTCGGCCGCATCGACGAGCGACATGAGTGTGCTTTCGCCGCGCTGATTGACGACCGCCTGTGGCGTCTCAATCATTAGTTCGATCTTAAGCGAGCCCGCCGACACTTTGTTTTTGCGTTCGAGAATTTCAAATAATCGAACCGCCGCGGTCACGTGCGCCGGAATTTGAACTTTCGGCACCGTAATCACGAAATTGTCCGGCAGCTTGCCGTCCGTTTTCCGCGCCAGCGTCGTCACGAAGATATCGAGCGTCCGCATGCTCCGCGCGCGCAGATCTTCATTTAATGGTTTGATCCGGATTCCGATAAACGGCGGAAGACTTTTCGTCGTTAAACCCTGGGCGACTTCCAATGCAGCCGAAGCGGCGTGACCATCTTCTTCCGCATCAGCGCGGTTTCCATAGCCATCCTCGAAATCGAGCCGGAAATCCTCCACTGGCTCGCGACGAATCTTCTCAATGACACGATCGTAAACCAGCTGCGCGAATTGTCCGTCGCCCGTCATTCCGATTGCCCGCGCAAGAGTCTGGGCGTCCGGCGCATATTCTTCCAGCGAACGAAGCGCAACTGCGCCGAGTTTTTTCGGCGAATCGACTTTGAAGAGATGCGCTCCGCCATAAACGGTGTGAACAGCCTGACGCCGATTCGATTCGCCGGGATATCGGTGCATGAATTCCTTGTTCGCTTCGCTCAACTTCGCGTTGATCGAAGCGATTTCTTTGGAATCGAAGCTCGTTTGCGGCGTCACAGTGTCGGCCGAAAGAACTGTCCGATCGGCTGGCCGGCGAGTTTACCATCGTGATAGACGGTTTGTCCGCGCAAAACTGTTCGGACAACGCGGCCACGTAATCGACGGCCGACATACGGACTGTGCCGGTGCCGATAAAGTAACGAATCGGCGGTGACGGTTTCTTCAGCTACAGGATCGACAATCGTAAAGTCGGCGTCCTTACCGATCGCGATTTCGCCTTTTTGATTTAACCGAAACCGTTTTGCCACTTGGCGGCTGGTAAGATCGACAATCCGCTCAAGCGGGATCGAACTGTCGAGCAACAACGCCAACAAATGCTGGCAACCGGAAATGCCGCCCCACACTTCGAAAAAATTCTCCCGATCTTTCATCGACCACGGAGATGGCGAATGATCGGAACCGATCGTGGTGATGTCGTTTAGCCGCTCATGCAAAAGTTTGCGTTCCGAGTCCGGGCGCAGCGGCGGCGCGCATTTCGCCACCGCGCCGAGCCGTTCCATGTCAGCATCGGTGAAAACGAGATAATGCGGACAAGTCTCGCACGAAACATCGACGCCATTTGCGCGAGCTTCAGCGATAATCGCAACTGCGCTGCCACAAGTGACGTGAACAATATGCAGACGGCAATTCGTGTTCGCGGCGAAATCGAGCGCCTGCTTGATCGCATCCAGCTCGGCCTCCATCGGCCGTGAATCCAAATAATCGCGCGCAGTTGTTTGCCCGTTCGCGATTTTTTCCTTCGCCAGTTTTTGGGTCAGCTCCTGCGACTCGGCATGCACTGCCACGAGAAGATCGAGATCGGCCGCGCGCTTCATCCCTTCTCGCAAGATCGACATGTTCACATGTGGGAAGTCGTTGACGCCGCTGTCGCACATGAATGCCTTCAATCCAACGACGCCACGGTCTCGCAAGGTTTCGAGCTGATCGAGATTTCCGGGAACAAGTCCGCCCCACAATCCGAAATCGACGAAAGAACTTTTCTCGGCAGCTCCGCGCTTCGCATCGAAGCTCGCTCCATCGATTGTCGGTGGATGCGCATTGAGCGGCATTTCAAAAACAGTCGTCGATCCGCCGGCCACGGCCGCGCGCGAGCCTGTCTCGAATCCTTCCCAATCCGTTCTGCCCGGTTCGTTGAAATGAACATGGGCGTCGATCACGCCGGGAAAGATCAACATCCTGGTTGCGTCGATTTCTTCGCGGGCGCCGCCGCGCAGACTCGCGCCGATCGCGACAATTTTTCCCCGGCTAATTCCGATGTCTTGCTCGCTCCGAACGAGCAAATCGAAATCACTCATCGCTTAGGTTAGCGCAGGCAATCCCCAAACGCGCAATCGGCTTACGCCGCCATCGGGATAAATGTTCAACCGAATGTGCGTGCAGTTCTCCAACGACGAGACTTCCTTCTCGAAGTAATGCTGCTTGTCGGCTTGCAGCTTGGTTTTGGGAATAATCTCGCTCCAAGCTGTTTTTCCTTTAGTCAGCGCATCGGTCGAAGCGTCGGGCGCGCTGCATCCGTCGATCGAGCACATGTCGGGATAGTTTCCTTTGAAGTGATTGGTATCGACTTCAACTTTCCGAATCGAACCAGGCCGCCCAAGCTTCAAAATAATCCAATCATATCCCGGCCCGCGCCGGCGTTTCGTTTCCCAGCCGTCGCCCATATTTTCGGCGCGACCCGGCATGATCAGATTATTCATCGAACTAAAGAACATGTCGCTACAGACGAGTGCGACTCCTCCATTTTTAACCGCGGCAAGATCGACAAGTTCGCCCGGCTTCAGCTTGCTCCAGTCCGGCACGACAACGCCGTAAGCTCGAAGCCGCGCTACGCCCCCATCGGGAAAGATATTCAACCGGACGTGTGTCCATGTTTGGTCGCTCGCAATCGCAAAGAGATTTTGTGATCCCGGATTTAACGGAGATTTTTCAAGAACCGGCGCCCAGGAAATCTTTTCGGCCGCCGCGACGTCATTCGGGAAATTATTCGTAACGCAAACTGCGTCGAGTGATGCGAATGGCGGATGATTGCCGAGGAAATGGTTGGTGTCGATGTCGACCTGCTTGACGATGCCGCGCAATCCCAATTGAACGACACACCAATCGTTCCCCGGCGTCCGGCGGCGACGGGTCTCCCATCCGTCCATCCACTTACCGCGATCGGTGTACTTATCGGGAATGAAGACTCCGCGGCCGCGGTTCAAGAGATTCTCCTTCTCCGCGAAGAACTCGTCGTTCGCGACGACCGCGACTCCGCCGACGCGTGCCGACGCCAAATCAACCAGGCCGGCCGGAGCGGAGACTTCTGAAGCAACAGTGCTCATTCACCTTGCGCGCTAGCTTCCGCGATACGTGCTGTAACTCCATGGCGAAACGAGCAACGGCACATGATATTTCGCGCTCGCGTCCGAAATGACGAAGCGCACCGGCACGCGATCGAGAAATTTCCTCTCCCCGAAATAATCGCCGACGAAAAAGACCAGCTCGTAGTTACCGGCAATCATCGAATCTCCTTCGAGCAAAGGAGCATCTGTTCGTCCGTCACTGTTTGCCTGGACCGTTTTCAAAACTGTTTTCTTGTCCAATGACCATAACTCAATCTTCATTCCGGCGGCCGGCCGGCCGCGCATTGTGTCCAAAACGTGAGTAGTAAGAGCGCTCATTCGATCAGGTCTTTCAGTCGCAGCTCGGCAATTTTGAAGATTTCTCGCAAAGCAGTTTCGATCTCCTGTTCGGAGGAATTTTGGAGACGAACTGGAAACGCGTCCAGTATTGCTTTCTTTTTGTTCAGGCGCGCGCAGATCACGAACGGGAACCCGAACCGTTCGCGATAGCGTACATTATATTCCCGGAAACGCTCGATTTCGTCCGGTGAAAGTTCTCCCAGTCCCGCTCGCGCCTGTTCCGACTCCGATTCAGGCGTGAGCAGATCGCGGCCGACCAGATCGGGATGCGCGCGAATCAACGAGAGTTTCTCGTCCTCGCTGGCTTTCATGACGGTTTCACACAAAGCGGCATGAAGCTCACCGCGATTGGCAATCGGCCGCTTGCCGGCCGTTCGTTCCGCCACCCACGGCGAGTTTTCAAAGATCGGCGCCAGCACGCGGATGAATTCGTCGCGACCGAGCGCATTCAAGTCGTTAGCGTTTGCCATCGCATTACCGGACTAAATCAATTAGTCATAACGCGCAATGCCGAAGCTCATTTCCCATCGTTATGGCAAGGCGCGGGTGCGCGTGTTGAAAATCCTCCGCGCCGAAGATCGACAATCGATCAAGGAGATCGATGTCGCGGCCATGCTCGAGGGCGATTTCGAATCTTCTTACACCAAAGGCGACAACACGAAAGTTGTGGCCACCGACACCATCAAGAACACGATCAACGTGCTCGCCAAGGAACAACTCGGGGAAGAGATCGAGCCATTTGCCATCGCGCTTGGCCAACACTTCCTCACCCGCTACCAACAAGTTCGCACCGCCAGCATCGACATCGCCGAGCGCGACTGGCGCCGGATGGAGATCGGCGGCAAACCGCATTCGCATTCGTTTGCCGCCGGCGGCGACGCGAAAATGTTCACCCGCGTCATCTGCACTCGCGATTCAACAACTGTCGAATCCGGCATTCGCGATTTCGTGATTTTGAAATCGACCGGCTCCGGGTTTGAAAATTATCCGAAGGACGAATTTACCACCTTGCCGGAAACAGCCGATCGCATCCTGGCCACGTCTTTCAGCGCCACCTGGGCTTTCGCGAAAAGTCCGTCGAATTATCGCGAGAAAAATGAGAAGATCTTCTCCGCGATGCTAAAAGTGTTCGCGAACAGCTACAGCCCTTCGGCGCAAACGACTTTGTTCCAGATGGGCGAGGCCGCGCTCGCCGCCTGTCAGGAAATTTCAAAGGTCGAGCTGGCCATGCCGAACAAACATTACCTGCTGGTCGATCTCACGCCGTTTGGTCTGAAGAACGACAACGTGGTCTTTACGCCGACCGATGCACCGCACGGACAGATTGAGGCAACTGTCAGTCGCGAATGAATGACTCGCTCTTAGAAGAATTGCTCCGGGCTCGGCAGACCCGAACCCTCTGCGCTCTGGCCACGGTCGCGGCAACGACCGGATCGGTTCCCCGGCAAACCGGATCGAAAATGCTGGTTTACGGCGACGGCAAAGTTTCCGGCACGATTGGCGGCGGCAAATTCGAGGCGCTGGTGGTCGGAGAATGTCTCAAAAGTATCGCGGCGAAAGAGCCGGCGCTAAAAACCTATCCGTTGCGCGAAGACAAACCCGATTCGTTCGGCGCAATTTGCGGCGGCGAAGTCACCGTCATGATCGAACCGCAGAATCTAAACACGGCGCTTTATCTTATCGGTGCCGGACATTGTTCACTCGCAATCGCCAAACTCGCAATGGATTGCGGGATGCATGTCACGGTGGTGGAAGATCGCGCCGAGCAGCTCGAAAATTTTCCAGCACCGATAAGTCGCGTCGTCGAAGATGCGCCTGCTTTTATTTCAAAGCGTGAATGGCACGCTGACGAAGCGCTGGTTCTGGTGAGTCGCAACCATGAGTTGGACCGAAATGCGCTGGCCTCAGCACTCAAGAAATCCGGCATGGGCTACATCGGAATGATCGGCAGCCGTCGCAAAGTGAACCGCGTTTTCGACGCATTGAAACAAGCGGTGCCGGTCGAACAGCTCAGTAAAGTTTACGCGCCCCTCGGTCTCGACATCGGCGCCGACTCGCCAACCGAGATCGCGGTCAGCGTGATTGCCGAAATCCTGCAAGTGCAGCGCGGCCGCAAAGGCGGCCATCTCCGGCTCGCCAACGATCATTCATCCTGATGGCAACCGCGCTGGATCCAAAACGTACAGTCAACGAACTGAAAGAACTGCGGTCGCTCACTGGCGATGAAAACGGCGCCCAGCGCGTTGCTTTCACACCGATTTGGGCAAAGGCGAGAAAATGGCTGCGATCGAAACTGGAAGAAATCGGTGCGGACATTCACACCGACGCAGCCGGAAATCTTTGGGGAACGCTGCCCGGTAAATCGGACAAAGCGTTGCTCGTTGGCGGACATATCGATTCGGTCCCGAACGGCGGCTGGCTCGATGGTTGTTTGAACACGCTCGCCGGCGTCGAAATTCTTCGTCGCATTAACGAGCGATACAAAGGGAAGCCGCCAGTCACCGTGCGATTGGTCGATTGGGCGGACGAAGAAGGCGCGCGTTTTGGAAAAAGTCTTTTTGGTTCGTCCGCTTGCTCGGGCAAGATCGACATGGACGAAACGCGGACACTAAAAGACAAGGATGGAATCCGCCTGGTCGACGCGATCAAAGAACACGGAATCGATTTCGAGAAAGTAAAAGACTCCGGGAAAGAATTGAAAAACGCCGCGGCCTATATCGAACTCCATATCGAGCAAGGCCCGGTGCTTCTGGATCTCGATCTTCCGCTCGGCACTGTGCTCGGAACGTTTGGGGTCGAGCGCCATGCAATCACTTTCCGCGGACAAGCGGCGCATTCCGGCAGCACGCCGATGAATCGAAGACGCGACGCATTTCTTGCCGCCGCCAAAATGAGCTCCGAGATTTACGAGATCGCGAAACGCAGCGGGCAAGGCGTTTGCACGATCGGTTCGTGCACCACCAAACCGGGAATCGTCACCAGCGTTGTCGAAGAATGCCGGATCACCCTCGATCAGCGTCATCTCGATGCAAAAGCGCTGCAACAGATGTTGAGCGAAGCAAAAAGCGCGAGCGAGAAGTTCGCCAAGGAAGGAAATGTCGATCTTTCCTGGGAACGCATTTGGAATATCGAGCCGATCCTGTTTAATAATGAGCTGATCGGAATGGCCGATGAAGCGATCTCGGAAACCGGCGCAAAAACTCATCGCCTGCCGTCAGGCCCATTGCACGACGCCGCCGAAGTGGCACGCGCGGGAGTCCCGACCGTCATGATGTTTGTCCAAAGCCTGCACGGCATCAGTCACAACAAGATCGAGGACACCAAGAAAGAGCATCTCGAGCTGGCAGTCACGGCGTTCGATAAACTTGCCGACAGGGCCATGAGCTGGATTGCTGGTAGGGGCGATTGACCTCAATCGCCCGCGGGCGGTTCGGTGAACCGCCCCTACCTCGTCACTTGCCACTGGTCACTTGTCACTTTTTTTGGTAGAAGACGCGGTTCTCAAAAAAAGGAGTTAGTCATGGCAACACTCACCACCACTGTCGACGGATTGAAGCTGCCGAACCCATTTGTCATTGGCTCGGGGCCGCCCGGGACAAATCTCAACGTCATCACTCGCGCGTTTCGCGAAGGCTGGGGCGCAGTCATCGCGAAAACGATCAGTCTCGATTCGTCAAAGGTGGTCAATGTCACCCCGCGTTACGCGAAGCTGATGGCGGCGGACGGCAAGGACGTGGTGGGCTGGGAAAACATCGAACTGATCAGCGATCGTAAATTCGAGATCTGGATGGATGAATTCAAGAAGTGCAAAGATCAATTTCCTGATGGCGTCCTCATCGCGTCAATTATGGAGGAGTACAACAAGGACGCCTGGGCCGAGATCGTGGAGCGCTGTCAGGACGCGGGCGCGGATTCGTTCGAACTGAATTTTTCGTGTCCGCACGGACTGCCCGAACGCAAAATGGGCGCGGCCATGGGCGAGAACGCGGAGATCGTCGAAGAGGTCGTGGGTTGGGTGATGAAGGCTGCGAAAAAACCGGTTTGGGCAAAGATGACGCCGAACGTGACTCACATAACCGATCCCAGTCGCGCGGCATTTCGCGGCGGATGCGAAGGCGTGAGCGCGATCAACACCATTCGCAGCGTCATGAGCGTCAATCTGGAAACGTTGCGGCCGGAACCGAGCGTCGAAGGTTTTACTACGCCCGGTGGTTATTCCTGCAAAGCCGTTAGACCGATCGCGCTTCGAATGGTGATGGAAATTGCCACCATGATCCGGCGCGAATTTCCGGGCAAGAGTTTATCAGGTATCGGTGGAATCGAGACCGGTGATGACGCCGCGCAATTTATTTTGTTAGGCGCGGACACGGCGCAAGTTTGCACCGGCGTGATGAAGCACGGCTACGGCATGGTCAAAAAAATGTGCGAGGAACTGCTGGCGTTCATGGAGAAACACAAATTCGAAACGTTGGCCGACTTCAAAGGCAAGAGTCTCGATTATTTTACGACCCACGCCGAGCTCGTTCGCATGCAGACAGAACGCAAAGCGCGCGACAAAGCTGTGGCCGACGAAGCGGCCGCGAAAAAAATGGTAAAAGCCGACAGCGAATGGAGCGGCGACGATTTCGTGAAACAATCAGACGCGTTAGCCAGGGGCTAAAAGAAAAGTGACGTGTGACATATGACGAGTGACAAGTAAGGAAATCGCTATGGCTTCAAACACGTCACAAGTCACTCGTCACTCGTCACTTTCCCCTTGTCCTGCCTTTATCGGCGGTGAATGGCGCGAGATTTCCGGTGTCGATCGAACCCCGGTCTTTAATCCGTCGCGCGGCGAAGTGATCGCCGAAGTCCCGGCTTGCACCAAGGAACATGTCAATCTTGCCGTGGAAGCGGCGGCTGATGCATTTCCCGCCTGGCGCGACACGCCGCCGGTGGAACGCGCGCGTTTATTTTTTCGGTATCGGCAATTACTTGAAGAAAATTTCGATCGGATTTGCGAGAGCGTTTCGCGCGAGCACGGCAAAACGCTGGCCGAAGCACGCGGCAGCGCTTATCGCGGGATCGAGAATGTCGAATATGCCTGCAGCGTTCCGACCTTGCTCATGGGCGACACGCTCGAAAATCTTGCCCGAGGGGTCGATTGCGAAACAATGTTGCAACCGCTCGGTGTCTGCGTCGGCATTACGCCATTTAATTTTCCGGCAATGGTGCCGATGTGGATGTTTCCGCTCGCGCTCGCCTGCGGAAATACTTTTATTCTGAAACCGAGCGAAAAAGTTCCGCTCACCGCGCTTCTGATCATAGAGCTGTTAGAAAAAGCAGGTTTGCCGAAAGGCGTGCTCAACGTTGTTCCTGGCGGCCGCGAATGTGTCGATGCCTTGCTCACCCATCCGAAGGTGAAAGCGATTTCGTTTGTCGGGTCGTCACCGGTGGCGAAACACATTTATGAGACTGGCACGCGTCACGGCAAACGGGTACAGGCAAACGGCGGCGCGAAAAATTACGTTGTCGTCATGCCGGATGCGGATGTTGCGCGCACAGTGGAAGCGCTTTCCACCGCTGCGTTCGGTTGCGCGGGCGAACGTTGCATGGCCGGATCGACCGCCATCACAGTTGGCAAAGCCGCTGAACGCGTGCTGCCGACATTGATCGAGGCGGCGCGCGCAATCAAAGTCGGACCGACCGACACCAAAGCGCAGCCGGACATGGGCCCGGTCATCACAGGTCAACATCGCGATCGCGTTCTCGATTTGGTTGCGTCCGGCGAAAAAGAAGGCGCCAAGATTATTGCGGACGGTCGCGGAATTAAGGTCGCAGACGCGCCGAACGGTTTTTATTTGGGCGCGACGATTGTCGATCAAGTGCAGGACAACATGACCATCGCGCGCGAAGAAGTTTTCGGGCCGGTGTTGAACGTGATGCGAATGGAAGATCTCGACCACGCGATCGAGGCCGCGAACAAATCAGCCTACGGCAACGGTGCGGCGATCTTCACCAATTCCGGAAAAGCGGCGCGGGAATTCAAGAATCGCGTCAAAGCCGGAATGGTCGGGATCAACATCGGCGTCCCGGCCACGATGGCGATGTTCCCGTTCACCGGTTGGGACGAGTCGTTCTACGGCGATCTCCACATTCAGGGGAAAGAAGGAGTAATGTTTTACACCCAGCAGAAAGTCGTTTCCACCCGCTGGTTCGGCGACGGCGTCGGCGATGTGTGGAAGAAATAATTAGCCCGCTAATCACGCGAATTGACGCGAAATTTGGAAAATGAATTAGGAAAGCAGGAACGCAGGAAGCTCCGAACATTTCAGAACTTCTTTTCCTATTTTCCTTTTTTCCTGATTAGAAATCTCTGTCATTAGCGTTATTCGCGTGTTTCGCGGGCAGTCTTCATGAGTCTCCTAATTAAGAATGGTGAAATAATCACCGCCGACGAACGCTACACCGCGGACATCTTCTGCGAGAACGAAACGATCACGCGGATCGATCGCAAGATCGACAATGTGAATGCGGATGAAGTGATCGACGCGTCTGGCAAATATGTTTTCCCGGGATTCATCGACCCGCACGTGCACATTTATCTCCCGTTCATGGGCACGTTCGCGAAGGATACCCACCAGACCGCTAGCCGGGCCGCGCTGGTGGGCGGAACGACAACGTTCATCGAAATGATTTGTCCGTCGCGAACCGACAAGCCGCTGGAGGCGTTCGAGCTTTGGTTGGGCAAAGCGCAACGTAACAGCGCGTGCGACTTCACGTTTCACATGGGCGTGACCCGATATGACGACGAAGCCGAGCGCGATTTCAAAGAAATTGTGAAACGCGGCCTGAGTAGTTTCAAAATTTTCCTGGCTTACAAAGGCGCGTTTGGTATCAGCGACGAAGAACTTTACGCCACGCTCACCCTGGCAAAGAAACTCGGCGTGATCGTCACCGCGCACTGCGAAAACGCGGACCTCGTTCTGGAATTGCAAAAGAAACTTTTGAGCGAAGGTAAAACCGGGCCGGAATGGCATTACTGGAGCCGGCCGCCGGTAGTCGAAGCCGAAGGCGTTCATCATTTGATGACGTTCGCGGAAATGACCGGCGCGCACGTTTACACCGTGCACACCAGTTGCGAGGAATCGTTGGCCGAAGCGATCCGCGGCAAAGAACGCGGCGTCAACGTCTGGGTCGAGACGCTGATTCAATATTTGCTGCTCGATCGCACCACTGCCGAACCGAACTTCGAAGGCGCGAAAAATGTGATGTCTCCACCGCTCCGCGACAAAAAGAATCAGGAGGTGATGTGGAAAGCGTTGAGCGACGGATCCGCTGCAACGTTAGCGACCGATCACGCTCCGTTTGATTTCGACACCCAGAAGCAAATGGGCAAAGACGATTTTACGAAAATCCCGAACGGGATTCCGTCACTCGAGGACCGGATTAATTTATATTTCACCCATGGCGTGAAGGGAAACAGGATCGACATCCAGCGGTTCGTCGACACTGCGAGCACGCAGGCTGCGAAACTTTTCGGGTTGTTCCCGCGCAAAGGCGCGATTCAAGTCGGGAGCGATGGCGACCTCGTCGTTTACGATCCAAATTATCGCGGAAAGATTTCAGCGAAGACGCATCAGATGAACTTGGACTACAACTCGTTCGAAGGTTTCGAAGTTCAGGGACGGCCGCACGTTGTCACGGTTCGCGGCAAAATCGCGGCGCGTGACGGAAAATTCGTCGGCGAATTCGGCCGCGGCCAACTCCTCAAGCGGGAACCGACTCACTTCTAACGAAGTGGCCAAGCTCAGGGAGTAATCACGACTCGCACGTCTTCGCAGGACTGTTGCAGTTGGTCGAGGACGTTGTTGATCGCTTTTTCGTCAAGAGGAACGGTGCGGCTCACGACATTTGAAAGATTCAGCTTCCGAGTGCGCGCAAATTCCAGGAGCAACGGAATCTCCGCCGCGACGTGATCGGACACTCCGACGATTTCGACTTCCCGGTTCACGAGTTCGTGATAAGGCGAGACTTCGAAATTTTTCTCTGTGATGCCGACGATCGCGGCGCGACCTTGCTTGCCCAGCGAGCGGACAGCTTGCTGCATCGTCAACGGTAGTCCGATGAGCTCCAAGGCCACATCCACGCCTTGTCCGGCGGTCTGGTCACGAATGAGTTTCACAGGATCGCCCATCCGCGCGTCGATCGGCACCGCGCCGAACGATTTCGCCAATTCGAGTTTGTCAGGTTGAAGATCGACGGCGAAGACTTCGCGCGCGCCCAAAATTTTCGCGAGTTGAATGGCGGATGTCCCCAGTCCGCCCACTCCGAAGATGGCGACCGATTCGCCCGGTTTCATTCGCGCTTTGTTTAGCGCGTGGAGTGAGGTTGCCGACGAGCACATCATGATTGCTCCGTGCTCGAACGGAATTTCATCAGGTAACTCAAAGACGCTTCGCGCGGAAATGGAAATGAACTCGGCGTAACCGCCGTCGCGAGATTTTCCGATCATCTCGCCAGTCTCGCAGAATTGTTCGTTCCCTTTGATGCACCAGGCGCACGAACCGCACGTGACCATGTAGTGCAAACAAACGCGCTGGCCGATGCGCAATTGTTTTACGTTCGCGCCGATTGCCTCGACGATACCGGCAACTTCGTGGCCGAGTGTGATCGGCAAGCGGTCAACCCGCGATACGCCGGCGCGATAATGCGCATCCGAATGGCAAATCCCGGCGGCTTTGATTCGCACCAAGACATCGTCATCTCCCGGATGCGGCGGGGGAATCTCATGCAGTTCGAGGCGCTGTCCGGGTTGAACAAGGCGAACAGCTTTCATCAAGCTCCCGAATCGCTAAGCAATTGCAGTGGCATGCAGAGTTCTTTTCTTAAAACGAGGTGGATCGGACGCTCCGTCGGGCGATGCTAACAAATGCGGCTTCGCCGCCAAGTTTAACATCGAGGTCCGAGCCGGACTGGCACTTGGGACTGCTCGATCCACCCAGCGCGCGCTGACAAGCTGCTTTGCTATTGCGGGCTGGAAATGGCTGCGGCACGATTAACGCCTTTCATGAGCTCTGCTTCCGCTTCGCTCGCGCCGGATGTCGATCTTACGATCGAGCTCGAGCACAATCATCTTTACAACGCTGATCTCGCGCCGGTCCCGGGCGATCGCCGGAAATGGCGCGTCGGAAGTTTCGCCGCGCTCTGGATTTCGATGTCGGCCTGCATTCCGACTTACATGCTCGCGTCGTCGCTCATCGGCGGCGGAATGAATTGGTCGCAGGCGATCTTCACAATTTTTCTCGGCAATTTAATTGTGGTGATCCCGATGATTCTCAACGCGCACGCCGGCACGCGTTACGGAATCCCCTTCCCCGTTTTCTGCCGCGCCTCATTTGGCACGCGCGGCGCGAATATTCCCGCACTCATGCGCGCGTTCGTCGCCTGCGGTTGGTTTGGAATTCAAACCTGGATCGGGGGCAACGCGATCTACAAAATCATGTCGGTCTTCGCGCCGTCGATCGCGACCGGATCGACCCAGAATTTCCTCGGAATCACGTTCGTTCAATTTCTTTGCTTCATGTTTTTCTGGGGCATCAACATGCTCGTGGTTTACAAAGGGATCGATTGCATCCGCTGGCTCTTGAACATTAAAGCGCCGTTGCTCATCGCGCTCGGTTTGATGTTGCTGTGGTGGGCGTATCGCAACGCCGGCGGCTTCGGCCCAATCCTGGCGCAACCATCCGCCTTCGCTGCTGGCCAACCGAAAGCCGGACAATTCTTCGCCTTCTTTGTTCCCGCGCTCACTGGAATGATCGGATTCTGGGCGACGCTCTCGCTCAATATTCCGGATTTTTCGCGTTACGCCGTTTCGCAGCGCGATCAGATCGTCGGACAGGCACTCGGTCTTCCGCTGACCATGGCCCTCTATTCGTTCATCGGCGTCGCCGTCACTTCGGCCACGGCGATCATCTACGGCCAGACAATCTGGGATCCGGTCGATGTTCTGACCCATTTCACGAATCCGGTCGTGCTCGTCGTCGCGATGCTCGCGCTCTGCATCGCAACACTCGCGACCAACATCGCCGCCAATGTTGTTAGTCCGGCGAACGATTTCTCGCACGTCGCGCCGCACAAAATTTCATTTCGCATGGGCGGACTGATTACCGGGATCGTTGGCATAGTCATGATGCCGTGGAAACTGGTGGCCGATCCGACCGGTTACATTTTTACCTGGCTGGTCGGCTACAGCGCGTTGCTCGGACCGATCGGCGGAATCATGATCGCCGATTATTACGTCTTACGCCGCCGGCAACTCCACCTCGCCGGACTTTATCGGACCGACAGCGAATATCGCTACACCAACGGCTTCAGCTTAATCGCGATCTTTGCCCTCATCGTCGCGGTGTTACCGAACCTTCCCGGATTTCTGGTGACTGTAAAAGTCGTCGACCCTGCAAGCGTGCCCGCATTTTTCGTCCGGCTTTATGATTACGCCTGGTTCGTCGGCTTCGCGATTGCGTTTGTCGTGTACCTTGTGCTGCGCAGTTTGGAGCGAAGATCGGCATCGAAAATTTAATCCTAATGTCAGAACGACCCCCACCACATCTCAGCCTTCGACCCGTTTTCGTCAGCATTGCGATTTCGATATCGTGTTTTTCATTTCAAAAAACGCAGTCGGCCACCTCGGATTGGATGAATCAACCAAAACCCGCATTTCCAACCGCAGCTTTGGCAAAGAACGCGGAAGGTGTCGTGAAACTTCGACTCGTGGTCGAGAAAAATGGAAACGTCGATCACGCAGTGATCACGAAGAGCAGCGGAAACAAAGAATTGGATGAAGCCGCGCAGCGCGGAGTGTTATCCTGGAAAATGAAACGGGGCGCGATTAAGCCATCCGACCTTGCGCAAGGCCGCAACATTATGATCGATTTCAGGGAAGAGGCTGCGATTGCAGCGAGGTATCCTGCCGGTGTCGTTGCCAGTTTTGCTCATTCCAATGGTGCTGATATGTGGAGGTCCGCCCCATTTCCTACGTATCCAATGGAGGCAAGACTTAATCATCAGGAAGGCACCGTTCGACTAAAGATGAAAATTGGTGCCGTCGGTAACGTTGCAAAAGTCGAACTACTGCAAAGCTCTGGGCATAAGGTCCTCGATGACGCGACAATCATAGCGGCACGGCATTGGAAGGCACATCCGCAGTACGCTGGGCAGATCGTGGCCCTGCCAATCGTGTTTAAAATAGGATTTCGTTGAGCAATTTGGTCGATAATGCTGCCAATTCCTGCCAGAAAATAGGATCGCAATGAAACTTCCTGAACTTCCGTTATTTGATCACAAGCCGAAGAAATACGACGGGCCATCGGCCGATGAAGTGTTGCGTCTGCGCAAGCAATTCCTGAATCCGGGAATTTTTCTCTACTACAAAAAGCCGATCATGTTCGTGGAAGGAAAAATGCAATATCTCTGGGACGAGCACGGCCGCAGATATCTCGACGCGCTCGGCGGGATCGTGACCGTGAGCGTGGGACATTGTCATCCCGACGTTGTCGATGTTGTGCGGCAGCAAAATGAGACGCTCCAACATTCGACCACCATTTATCTGCATCCGAACATCGCCGAGTACGCCCAGAAGCTGGCGTCGAAAATGCCGGGCGACCTTAAAGTTTGTTATTTCGTCAACTCCGGCTCGGAAGCGAACGACCTCGCGCTGTTGATGGCGCGAGCTTACACCGGCAATTACGACGTGCTCGCGCTGCGCAACGCGTATCACGGCGGCAGCACGCTCACGATGGGAATGACCGGCAACCGCGCCTGGAAATTTAATGTGCCGCACAGTTTCGGCGTTCATCACGCGATCACGCCCGATCCGTATCGCGGTTTGTGGGGACGCGACGATGTCGATGCCGGAAAAAAATACGCGGCCGATCTGAAGAACCTGATCGACTTCGCCACGCCCGGCCAGGTCGCGGCTTTTATTGCCGAATCAATTCAAGGCGTCGGCGGCTGCGTTGTTTTTCCGGACAACTATTTAAAACATGCTTACGAACATGTGCGCGCTGCCGGCGGATTGTGCATCGCCGATGAAGTGCAAGCCGGCTTCGGCCGCACCGGCAGTCATTACTGGGGATTCGAAACGCAAGATGTCATTCCCGACATCGTGACAATGGCCAAAGGAATTGGAAATGGTTGTCCCATGGGCGCGGTTGTGACGACGCCGAAAATCGCCGCGACACTCTCGCAACGCGTTCATTTCAACACGTTCGGCGGAAATCCGGTTGTCTGCGCGCAAGGCAGCGCTGTCCTCGACGTGATCGATCGCGAAAAGCTTCAGGCGAACTCACTCAAGATTGGAAACCGAATTCTCGCCGGCCTCAACAAACTGAAAGAGAAACACAACATCATCGGCGACGTCCGCGGCAAAGGATTACTTCTCGGGATCGAGTTGGTGAAAGATCGACAATCGAAGGAGCCGGCCAAGGAAGAATGCGCGCAGGTCATGGAAGCGTGCAAAGAAATGGGCCTACTTCTCGGCAAAGGCGGACTCTGGGGACAAACGATCCGCTTCTCGCCACCGATGTGCGTCAACGAACAAGACGCCGATTTCCTCCTCGAAGTCCTCGACCGCGCGCTCGCGAGTTTGTGAGTGGTCTATGAAAAATTCGCTGAACGCTTATGCGATCGGTTTTTGCCTCTCGCTAGCCAATTGCACAACCGCCGCGCCAACCCAGCCCGAATGGACTCCCAAGATGATGCCTGGTTTGCACATGGAACTCATTCATAGCGTTCAATCCGAACAGTACTCGTTTTACAAAGGAGGTGCCGTGGCCGCGTCCGTGGGTTCTCACGATATAGTAATCGGTCCAGCGTGGCGCTGGAGAATACGGAACGGCCGTTTGCAGATTTATAGCGATTCGCAGGTAGAAAACGAGCTTACATTAATTAGTAGAGATCAAAGAATTATTACTGCTCGCAAGCCGAGCGGCGTCATCGCACGATATCGGTATAGCTATCGATCAAGCTGACGAATCGTTCATGCGATTAGCGATTCTTTCGGTTGTTCCCTTTCTTTCCGGAATCAGCGCGCTGATCTTTGAGACGCGATTGGTTCCGGTCGGCAACGCACTTGCTCCAATTGCTCGCGCTTATTAATGTTCACTCATGTCGATCACAGAAATTAAGGAAGCCATCGCGAAGTTGTCGCCGCAGGAATATTGCGAGCTGATGGCTGAGCTGCATCCGTATCCCGATGATGACTGGGACAAGCAGATGAAGGCGGATGCTGCGGCGGGTAAATTCGATGAGATGAACCGGCGCGCTGATGCCCAACACGAAGCCGGGCAAACAGAAAAATGGCCGTAAGGTCGTTTCGCAGCCGCGAATTTCGTCAGTGCCTGGAAGCTCTTCCGCATCACATTCAAGATCTGGCGTACAAAAATTTCCTGCTTTGGAAGGAGGACCCTGCTCATCGTTCCCTTCGGTTTAAGAAAATGAGCACTGAGAATTGGTCGGTGCGCGTCGGTAACCATTATCGCGCAATCGGTCACTTCGTAAAAGACGGGTTCCTTTGGACTTGGATCGGCACGCATGAGGATTACAACAAACTCTAATCAGCGATGCGACTGGCGATTCTTTCAGCGGTTCTTTTTCTCTCTGGAATCAGTGCGCTGATTTTTGAAACGCTCTGGTTGCGGTTGAGCGGGCTCGCGTTTGGCAATTCGATCTGGGCGGCGGCGCTGATTCTTTCCAGCTTCATGGCCGGGCTCGCGCTCGGGACCGCGATCGCCGCGTCCGCGAAATTGCGAACTCGTCCGTTGAAATTCTACGCCGCGCTCGAAATCGCGGTCGCGGTGTTCGGTTGCACGATCGTCTTCGCGTTGCCGGTCCTCGGCGAATTGTTGCGGCCGCTGTTTCAAGCGCTTTGGACTCATCAAACAATTCTTCTCGCGCTCCGCGTTCTGTTCTCATTTGTGATCCTCTTAGTACCGACGACTGCAATGGGGCTAACGTTACCGGTTGTGCTGGAAGATCGCGTTCTTGCGCAGGCCGATTTCGGACGCGCGCTCGGTTTGCTCTACGGTTTCAACACAATCGGTGCCGTCGTCGGCGCATTGGTCGGCGAACTTTTCCTGATCAAAGCTTTCGGATTGTGGGGCACGAGCTTGGCCGCTGGTTTGTTGAATTGCGTTGCCGCAGCAATCGCGTTGAGCCTCGCGACGAAGATCGGAGACGAGACGCTAACAGCGTCTCCTACAAAGCCGCGGGTGCAATCGCACTGGTTGCGATTGGATTATCGCCTACCCTGGCGACCGCTCTTAGTAAGTTTCGGCGCCGGCTGCATTTTGCTGACACTGGAAGTCGTTTGGTTTCGATTTCTTCGATTGTACGTCGCGTCCTCTGCCACCGCGTTCAGTCTCATGCTTGCGATCGTTCTGGCCGGAATCGGTCTGGGCGGTCTCGCGTCCGGCGCTCTTTTGAAAAGAATGCGCCAATCGGCGCTTCCGATTCTGCTCGTCACCGCCGCGATCCTGACGCTGCTTTGCTACATCGCGTTTCCGGTTCCAAAGCTCGGCGAAAACGAAAAGAATTTTTACTTGGAATCGTGGCCCCAGATCGCGCTGATCTCGATCGCGTTGATGTTCCCAGTCGCATTTCTTTCGGGTGTCTTGTTTCCAGCGATCGCGTCGCGGGTTCAGGAAAGTGTGCCGAGCCGGATGAACAGTCTTGGCATCACCACTTTGTTCAACACCGCCGGGGCGGCGATCGGTCCAGTGCTCGCCGGATTCGTTCTGCTCCCGAAGCTCGGTTTTCAATCGAGCCTCATCGCCTGCGCCGTGGGTTACTCAGTGCTTGCGTTGTTCATCACTGTTTCGCCTCGACCCGCCTCCGCTGAGCTACGGCGTGGCAGGCAGAGCGAGGCGGCTACAGTTCGCTTCGCTCGGATCGCGCTTCTTGGCGTTTTCATCGCGATTCTCGCGCTGTTTCCATTTCATCGCGACGAAATGCATTTCGCCAATGCCCGGCGTTTGTACGAATCCGAGCAACAACATCTCGTTAAGAAAATCGAGGGCACGACCGGAACCTGGCAACTGCTGCGGCGCGATCTCTTTGGTTTGCCGTATTACTACCGCTTGATGACCGACGGATTTTCGATGTCGGCCACGAATCCGCGTAATCAACGTTACATGCGTTTGTTCGCTTATTTGCCATCGGCGCTGCATCCGCAGCCGCAGGACGCGCTTCTCATCGCCTTCGGTTGCGGCGTGACCGCGGACGCGCTCACGCACGATGTCGATCTTAAGCACATCGACATTGTCGATATTTCCAAAGAAGCATTCGCGCTGGCGGACGATTATCGCGAAGCCGGTTACTCGAATTCTCTGCGCGATCCTCGCGTTACTGCGATCGTGCAGGACGGCCGATTCTTTTTGCAAGCCAGTCCGCAGCGTTACGACATCATCACCGGCGAGCCGCCACCGCCGAAAGTCCTCGGCTCGGTAAATCTTTACACCGAACAATTTTTCTCACTGATGAGCGATCGATTGAAGGACGGCGGCATCGCCACATTCTGGCTGCCGGTTTACCAGCTCAATGTCAATGAAGCGAAAGCGATCTTGCGGGCATTTCACAACGCGTTTCCCAATTGCGCGATCTGGTCCAGCTCTGACGAGGAATGGATCATGATGGGAATCAAAGGCGCGCCGCAAAAGACCGACATTGAGCTGGTCCGAAAATTTTGGCGGTTCGGAAGCACGCGTGATGATCTGGCCCGGATTGGAGTTGAAGTTCCGGAGCAGCTAGCGGCGTTGTTCGTGATGGACGGCGATGAAATCGATCGCATCACGAGCGGAACCAAGCCGCTCACCGATTTTTATCCGAAACGGCTGGGCGATGCCACGGCGGAGGACAAGGCGATCCACGAATTCACGGCCGGTTACATGAAACCGATTGCGGCCGCGCAGCGCTTTCGCTCCTCGCGGTTGATCAATGAGATTTGGCCGGAGGGGATGACTGCGCAGCTGGAGGCGTTCTTCGCCATCCGGGAAATGCGTTACCTCGCTGGAATCAGCGAAACGAACTGGCTCGCGGAATTGGACATCCATCTGCGCGGTTCGCGTTTGCGTGAGCCGGTGCTGGAAACTTTAGACACGAATTCATTTCGAGTCGCTCTCGCTCACAAGGCCGTGGATAATTTGCAGCCGCCGCCAATCGAATTGTTGCCGGACTTGATCGCCGAAGCGCTTGCCCAACGCGATTATGACGACGCCATCCGGCTGTTGGAAGACAAGCGAACGCGAGCTACCACGAATCGCGATATTTTCCTGCTCACCTATTTGTATTGTTTGAATGGTGAAGTTGCCAAAGCGGAGGCCGTTGCGATCGGAACGACCGATCGGGAGCGTCCGTTTGTGAAATGGCTGTGGGGAAAACTACAAGCTGAGTACGGCTTTCGACCGCCGAAGTCGGACTGATGGCGAATGATTACGACGCGGTGGTGGTTGGCTCGGGGCCGAACGGTCTCGCAGCCGCGATCACACTCGCGCGTGCCGGCGTCTCCGTTCTTGTTCTGGAAGCGAACGCGACGATCGGTGGCGGCGCGCGCTCGGCCGAGCTCACGCTGCCAGGTTTTGTTCACGATGTTTGTTCGGCGGTCCATCCCCTCGCCGCCGGCTCGCCATTTTTCAAAACGCTGCCGCTAGAAAGATTCGGTCTCGATTGGATCCAACCCGAGATTCCACTGGCGCATCCGTTAGATGACGGCAGCGCCGTCGCGTTGCAGCGCGATGTCGATCTTACCGCGCACTCGTTGGCCAACGATGCGCGCGCTTACGGGAATTTGATGAAACCGCTGACGCTTGATTGGGAAAAGCTGGCGCCGGAATTTTTGCAACCGATGCTGCATCTGCCGCGGCATCCATTCGCGCTCGGTCGATTTGGTCTTCGGGCACTTTGCCCAGCCACATTGCTGACGAGACTCCTATTCAAAAACGAACCGGCACGCGCGTTGATTGCCGGAATCGCGGCGCATTCGTTTCTTCCATTGGAATCGCCAGTTTCTTCCGCATTCGCGCTCGTGCTCGGCGCTGCCGGACACGCGGTCGGCTGGCCGGTCCCTCGCGGCGGATCGCAGTCCATCGCCAACGCGCTCGCGGATCATTTTCTCGCGCTCGGCGGCAAGATCGAGATCGGCCAACGGATCGAGAATCTGAATCAACTTCCGAAATCGCGCGCGACTTTGTTCGATACAACGGTCTGGCAATTCGCCCGCGTCGCCGGCGATCGATTGCCGAATGGTTATCGCCGTCGGCTGGAAAGTTTCAAACATGCGCCGGGGATCTTTAAAATCGACTACGCACTGTCGTCGCCGATTCCTTGGAAAGCGGAAGAGTGCCGCCGCGCCGGGACCGTTCATCTTGGCGGAACGATTGATGAAATTGCGAACGCGGAGCGCGACGTAGCGCGCGGCAAAGTTCCGGAGCGACCGTTCGTGCTGGTGGCGCAGCAAAGTCTTTTTGACGAAACGCGCGCGCCGGGCGGACAACATACCCTCTGGGCTTATTGCCATGTTCCGTTCGGTTGCAAGATCGACATGTCGGAGCGAATCGAATCGCAGATCGAGCGGTTCGCGCCCGGTTTCCGCGATTGCATTCTCGCCCGCCACAAAATGAGCGCGATCGATCTGGAAAAATCGAATCAGAATCTCGCGGGCGGCGATATTAACGGCGGTGCGGCAAATCTGTGGCAGCTCATCGCGCGACCCGTTCTCAGTCCGACTCCCTATCGAACACTACTTAGCGGCGTTTATTTATGCTCTTCGTCGACTCCGCCTGGCGGCGGCGTTCATGGCATGTGCGGCTACCACGCCGCGCGGGCAGCGTTGCGCGACATGTTTGATAAACGATTGCCGGCCGAGCCTTAGAGCCTGATTGAAAATCGCTCGCGGGCCTCTATCGTTCGCGCGAGATGAAGTTTTTCGGCGCGGGAATTTTGGGCACGGCGCTTTTAGTCGAATCGCTTTTTGCCGGCGACACGGTGTCCCGGGTGCCGGACGGCGAACCGCTGGACCCGCCACGGTTCGAAGTCGCCCTTCAATCCGGTTACCTGCTCGGCGTTTTCAGCAACCCGAATAGTTACGAGATCGGCCCGGAATTTATTACCGGACGCGTTCGCTGGGGCGTGAACGACAGCGACAGCTGGGCGCGCGGCTACCATCAATTTTGTCTCACACTGATGGCCGAACCGATCTTTCGCGGCGTCGAAAATCATTATTTCGGCATTAATTTTGGCGGCCGTTACAATTTCGTGCAACCAAACTGGCGGCTGATCCCCTACTTTTCGGGCGGGCTCGGTCTGGGTTGGATCGACAGTCACCCGGACATGCGCGGGTCGCAGGGACAGGATTTTACTTTCAACATTTTGACCGCCATCGGCGTGTCGTATGAAATCGACAAGCGTTGGAAGGTGGACGTCGGCGTGCTTTACGAACATTTGTCGAATGGCGGACAAACCGATCCAAATCCGAGTTTGAACCTGATCGGGCCGCAAATCGGAATCAGTTACTCGTTCTGATGAACGTTCCGGACGAAAACATTCTCGTGATCAAACGGTCGCTGTTCGATCAGCTCGGAAGTTTTCATGGGCTGAACTTCGAGCCGCGCAAATATCTGGACGCAATTTTATCGCGCGGGAACAATTTCTTCCTGCCCCGCGCACAGGCTGAGAAAGATCCGACGCATAAGCAGATCATTCCATACGCGCTGCTCACGCATGGCGACAAAGTGCTTCATTACGTTCGCGGCAAGAAAGCGGGCGAGCAGCGACTCGTCGCCAAAGGCTCCATCGGAATCGGCGGTCACATGAATGAAAGCGACGAAACGCTTTTTGCCTTGGACGAAGCCGCTTACCGCGCCGGAGTCGAGCGCGAAGTCGGCGAGGAAATCGCAATTAACACAACGTTCGACGATCGAATTGTCGCGCTTTTAAACGATGACAGTACGGAAGTCGGCCAGGTTCATCTTGGCGTGGTCCACGTTTTCAAATTGGTGGAGCCGAAAGTGGATAAACGCGAAGCGATGATCACGAACGTCGCGTTTCTCGACAAAGCTGAGTTGATGGCGCGCCGCGACTCATTGGAAACGTGGTCGCAGATTTGCCTCGATTCGCTGGAACGACTCTTGGCGTTGTAGCTGCCGCCGTCTCTGGCGGCAGTCTGCCGATGAGGACATCGGCAGCTACAACAAGATCGATCCGCCAGAGGGCGGATTCCCCGCGATGAACAACCGCCTGCACGGCGCGACTCAGCGCGGCTGTTGGGTCGCGAATGTGATGTTATCGAGCTGCCACCGGCTCACCGGATGGGATGTGGCGATCTGCAGGGTAGCCCCTTGCCCAGGATAATTCAGATGCGCAGTGAAATAACCTCGCGGCTCGAAGAAGTACGATTCCCAGGTGACGCTCTCGTCGATCTTGATCGGTTGCTCCGGAACGCCGAACTGGGTAAACCGCTGAATCATGTATTGCTGCTGCGACGGCGGGTTGTCCATTTTCGCCTGCGGTCCGAGATGCTCGCTCAGGTACTTGAGGTCATGGTCGACGACAAGTCGTTTGACTGCTTCCCGCGCGAAGACGCGCGCTTCGCGATCGGTGGTCGTTTTGTTGGAATAGAGATACCACAACCCGGCGCCGATCACCGCCAACAGAATGAAGACGACGACCAGGCCCTGGCCTGACAATTTGTTTTGCGAGCTGAGTTTATTTGTTTTCATCAGTAACCTAGTCCTAGACCTTTAACTACTTCGCCGTTTCGAATCAGCGCGCCATGCTGTTGCATTCCGGTGTACGCGCCAAATCGATTCCGCGAGTTCACTTTAAATTGCACGAGGTAGCCGTAAATATGCTGCCCGTTTTTGCCGAGGTCGGCCGGCTTTGGATCGGCACCCCATTCAAGGCGCGCGCTTTCGGCATCGATGAGCTGGTCTTCGAACCATTTCATTATGATTTCCTTGTAGTTGGTGGGGTACGGGCCATAGAGAGCCGGATCTGCCGGCGAAGGTTGTTGCCCCTGGCCGGGCAGATCGCCGATCAAAAACAACATCGCGGCGCAAAACGCAAGCCCTTTCATCGACCGCCATTTTTCATCGGCGGAATTGTTAGTCCAGCCTAATCCGACTACCGGGTGCGGGGATGATCCTGGAAAAATTTGACGATTAACGGCGTGACTTGCGGCGGATAAATATGCCCGAACGGATGAATGAAGGTCGCCACCGGCGCGCCTTTTGCCGAAGGATAAATCGTGCAGTTCGATCCGCACGGTTCGCCTTGTGCCGCGCAACCGTTGAATTTCCGAAGCTGCTCGATTGTCTCCTGCTGCCGGGAAAAACGCGCCAGCTGATCTTTTTCTCCACCGTAATGAAAAACCGGACGCGGTTCTGTGAGCGGCACCGAACGCATCAGCGCGGCGCCACCGGGCGCGAACGCGGCAAAGAGATTTGGCCGCTGCGACAAAAGCAGATAGGTGAAGAGTCCGCCGTTGGAAAAGCCGGTGGCGTAAACGCGCGTCTCATCAATCGAATATTTCTGCCGCAACGTCGCCAACATCGCGTCGACAAATTTCAAATCGCGATTGTTTTGCTGGCCAAGTTCACGTTGCCAGCCCGGCTTTTCGCCTTTTTGGTCCATGATAATGCCCGGCGTGGGTAAACCTTGCGGATAAACCACGATGGCTTCCGGCCAGAAATTTTGGAATGCCATGCCCCGCGCGGCGAAATGCGAGTTTCCGCCGTGACCGTGAAACGCAAAAATCACCGGCGGCTTGGCTTTGGACGATGTCGATGGAAGAACAACGAGCGCCTCGCGCTCCACCCCATCGACCATCCACTTCATTGGCGCCGGTTCGGCGGCGAGCGCGATCGACGATGCGGAGACAATTGCCAGAACGAACGAGACGAAAGACTTCATAACTTTGAAAATAGAGACCGGCCCGCTGGCCCGGACGTTACACACTTTTGTCGATCCAACGAGCGATTCGGATTTTCCATCCGATCTGGCCGTAGCGAAGGCTTTTCTTTTGTTCGAGGACTCGCTATGTCCCTCGTCCATGATCAATCGTTTGATTTTGTCATTGCTTGGGGTCTGCCTAACAATCGGGTCGTTGAGTGAGACTCGCGCGCAGCAAGCGCCGACACCCCCGCCGGCCGCTAGAATTTCCGCTGCGAATCCAAGTTCGTTCGATCCCGCCGCCGCCACCCGAGCGTGGCTCGACACCGTTCCGCCCGAGCAGCGGGCAAAATCGGATGCTTATTTCGAAGGCGGCTACTGGCTGCTTCTCTGGAATTTTCTGCTCGGCCTTGCGATCGCGATTTTCTTTCTCGCCTCCGGCACCTCCGCGACGCTGCGCGATTTTGCCGAGGGCATCACAGGTGTCAAAACGCTGCAAGTCATTCTCTACGCGATTCCGTTCACGCTCATCACCACGCTTTTCGTGTTTCCATTGGAGCTTTATCAGAGTTTTTTTCGCGAACACGCTTACGGACTCTCCACCCAAGGCTTCGGGTCCTGGATGGGCGACGAAGTAAAAGGGCTCATCGTGGCCCTCATCGCGAACGCGATTTTGCTCAGCGCGCTCTACTTTGTTTTCCGGCGTTCGCCGCGTCTATGGTGGGCATTCGGAACCGGCGTCGCCATTCTGTTTTTCATCATCGGCGCCATGGTTGCGCCGATTTTTATCTTCCCATTCTTCAACAAGTTTGAGCCACTAGCGGACGCCAAGATCCGCGATCCGATTCTCGCGCTGGCGCGGGCGAACCAAATCCCGGTCACGGATGTTTACCAGTTCGATGCGTCGCGCCAGACGAAGAAGCCCAGCGCAAACGTGTCCGGTCTTCTCGGCACCACCCGTATCTCGCTCAACGACAATCTTCTCAAGCAATCCACCCTGCCGGAAATTCGTTTCGTGATGGGCCACGAGATGGGCCATTACGTTCTCGACCATACCATGAAGTTGCTCAGCGGATTCGTGATCTATGCGCTCGTCGGATTTCTGCTGGTGCGGCTCGCTTTTGATTCTTCGGTGGGAAGATGGGGCAAACGCTGGCGCGTGCGCGGCATCGCCGATCCAGCCGGGTTTCCATTACTCGTCATTATTTTCTCCACGTTCACGTTCGCCCTGACGCCGCTCATCAACACGATTTCGCGCAATATCGAACGCGAAGCCGACATTTTCGGGCTCAACACGTCGCGCGAAGCCGACGGCGTTGCTCAGGCATCGCTCAAGCTCGGCACTTACCGGAAAATGAATCCGGGCCCGGTCGAAGAATTTATTTTCTTCGATCATCCCAGCGGCCGTGCCCGAATTCAAATGGCAATGGACTGGAAAGCCGCGCATTTGCCGGCCGGAAATCTCGACGCACCCGAGCCGGCCACGGACTAATCGTTTCTATCTTGTTAGCCGAAAAAATATTCGCCTTATATTACGAATATTCGTCTAATTCTAGTTAGGCGTGAAGATTTCAGCGTCTCTCTTCGGCATCTTTTTGGTTGCGGCACTCTGCTTATGTAGTGCTAGCCCGGCTCGAGGTGATCACGTCGACGACGTGATCACAGCGCAAATGAAGAGCCGCCATATTCCGGGCGTTGCTATAGCAGTGCTTCAGGGCAGCCGCATCATCAGGGAGCAGAGCTACGGGTTTGCGGACGAAGAGAAGAAACTACCGGTTACATCGTCGACGTTATTTCAGGCCGGATCTGTCAGCAAACCGGTAGCAGCATTAGGTGCACTGCGTCTTGTTGACGAGGGCAAGGTGTCACTCGACGAAAACGTCAACGCCAAGCTACGCAGTTGGCACGTCCCTGAAAATCGCTTTACAAAAGATCATCCCGTCACGCTGCGGCTGATTCTTAGTCACAGCGCTGGACTGACAGGGTCTGGTTTTCCCGGCTATTCGGTCGGTGCGCCGATCCCGTCTCTTGTGCAGATTCTCGACGGGCAGGCACCCGCTAACACTCGGCCGGTTCGCGTCGATCAAATCCCTGGAAGCCATTGGCGCTACTCAGGCGGCGGCTACCTCGTGATGCAGCAAATGATGATCGACGTTACGGGCAGATCGTTTGCGGACTATATGGAAGAGGCGGTGTTGAAGCCTCTCGGAATGTCGTCTAGCACGTATTCGCAACCGCTACCCGAATCATGGGCGCGTCGCGCCGCGACCGGTTACGCCGATGCCCCCCGTCGCGCCGTCGACGGCCGCTGGCATGTTAAGCCAGAACTCGCGGCTGGCGGACTGTGGACCACCGCCGGAGATTTAGCTCGATTCCTGATCGGTATTCAGCGTTCGCTTGCAGGCACGTCGAATCCCGTGATTTCTCAGTCGATGACGCGTCAAATGCTGACAAAGCAAAACGACGACTCCGGCCTCGGGTTTTTCCTCGGCGGAACTCCGCTGAGGTTTGGGCACAATGGAGATAACGTCGGCTTCAATGCCGTGACCGTCGCCTTCGAGACGGGAGAAGGTGCGGTGATTCTGATGAATGCAAACACGGATATTGAAGTTTTGAAGAACATTTTGGTGGAAGCGATCGGCGACCAATATCGTTGGCCCGGTTATCCTTTGCCACGCAAGACGCCTAACCAAGCGATGCAGCCAAGCGCTGGTCGGCGTAATGCCTCGCTTCACTCTATAAAAGCACGTCCATTGCAAGCCATGCACGCTCTCGCCAGCGGTAGCTAATCTTGGTCTCGTTAGATGAAAAAGCGTTTCTCTATAAAAGCTTTCATCCTCGCCACAATGATTCATTTCGTCGGGACATGGTTGTTGTTTACCGCGAGCCTCCGGGCATTGGCCGAATGGAAACGCACCGGAGTAGAGATTTATTCGGTGTGGTTCACGCTGTGGGCGTGGATTTGGCAACCCATCTCGATGTTTGTGTCATATTACAATCGGCATCATCCAACCGGTAATTTCGAAACAGGTCCAAATCCCCTCGCATTCATTCTTCCATGGACGGTCTTTGTAGGCGTCTGCTTCGGATTTCTTGTACCATGCATTTCGCGATGGAGACACCAATCATCTAGCCAGGCGATGCAGCCAACCGCGCCTCGCTCTGATGCGTAATTTTGATTTAGTTAGTTCGTCCAGCTAGCAGCCACGCGCGCTCTCGGGCGCGGTCGCTAATCTTGTGTCTCGTTAGACGGACGCGACTGCGATGGCGCGAAATTATTTTTTGATTCGCGCGATCAGGGTGTCTGCGATTGTGGCCGGCGTTTCAGCGACGGTGATCCCCGCCGCCTTCAATGCTTCGATTTTTCCGGCCGCAGTTCCTTTGCCTCCGGAAACAATCGCGCCCGCGTGACCCATTCGGCGCCCGGGCGGCGCGGTCATTCCGGCGATGAATGCCGCCACCGGTTTCTTGCAATTCGATTTGATCCAGGCCGCCGCTTCTTCTTCGGCTGAGCCGCCGATCTCCCCGATCAGAATCATTGCATCAGTATTTTTGTCGTCGTTAAAAAGTTTTACTGCATCGAGATGCGACAAGCCGCCGATCGGATCGCCGCCGATGCCGATACAAGTCGATTGACCGTAACCGCGCGAAGTCAGTTGCCAAACCGCTTCGTAGGTGAGCGTGCCTGAGCGCGAGATCACAGCAACCTTTCCCTCTTTGTGAATGTAACCGGGCATGATCCCGATCTTGCACGCGCCTGGCGTGATGATTCCCGGACAATTCGGTCCGATCAGCCGTGTTCGTTTCCCGCGCATCTGCGCTTTGACCCGCATCATGTCCATCACTGGAATTCCTTCGGTGATGCAGACGACAAGATCGAGATCTGCGTCGACGGCTTCGAGAATTGAATCCGCCGCGAACGCAGCCGGAACAAAAATCATCGAGACGTTGCCCTTCGTTTTTTGTTTGGCTTCCCAAACCGTGTCGAACACTGGGATCTTATCGTCGAACATCTGTCCGCCTTTTCCGGGCGTCACACCGGCAACGACATTTGTCCCGTACTCGATGCATTGCCGGGTGTGAAAGGCACCGGCGCTTCCGGTGATTCCCTGAACAACGAGCCGAGTATTTTTATCGACCAAGACAGACATGGGATTAATGACGAAGCTCGAATAACGAATGACGAAACAATGACGAAGCTCGAATAATGAAGAGCAGCGCAATGATCAACGCGCTATTTTCGGATTTCGTCATTTCTTCTTTCTCTTGTGAACGACGAGCTTGTTTCCGTCCGGATCGCGGAACTGCGCCATCCAGCAAACCGGCGTTTCGGTTTTCTCCATGTCGAACGTCACGCCGCGCTCTTTTAGTTTCGCGATCGTGCCGTCCATGTCTCCAACTTCAAAGGCAACGGTTGTTCCGTCGCGCGACGGTTTCCATGCGGGATGACAGCCAACGCCGATTGTGACCGGGCCAAGATCATACTCAACCCACGCGCCTTCCATGGCAGTAGTCGTCGGTTTTAACTCAAGCGTTTCCTGATAAAATTTTCGCGCGCGTTCCTTGTCGGAAACGGCAATGGCGACAAATGCGACTTCGTTTGTGATCATGGGCAGGGTTCTTTCTCGTCCTCGGGTTTCAATTTGTGAATGATCAACTTGTTCCCGTCCGGATCTTTTACGACGGCCATGTGACAGCACGGGCTCTCGAATGGTTCGGCGTCGAATGAAACCTTCCGGTCTTTCAAGTGCTTGATCGCTTCGTCGAAATTTTCAACTTCAAGCGCGGCACTCGTACCTTCTTCTGCCGGTTTCCATTGGTCCGGAAAATTCCCAAGGGCGAGCGTCCCATCTCCGATCTCATACTCGACCCAATGTCCCTTGCCCATTTCCTCCGACATTTTCAGTCCGAGAATGCCTTCATAAAACTCACGCGCCCGTTTCATGTCGTTCACGGGAATTCCGACAAATGCGATCGATTTAATCTTCACGGGTAATTGCTTCGTGTTTGAGCCAATCGACGAGTAATCCGGTCACCTTTGGATCGAATGGCGCGCTCTTGCCTTTAAACGCGTCGGCAAAACTCAGATAATGCTGAAAGGTGTGGCCCATCTGCGGGATTTCATGAGAAAACGCCAGTTGCCGATTGGAGTTTACGTAGGACGCGATTAATCCGGCATCCTCCGGACTCATGATCCAATCGAACTGACCCCGCATCGCGTAAGTCGCGACTTTCACATTCGACCAGGCAGCCGCGAGATTTAGTTTTTGCAGCTGTTCGTAAAACGCGAGCGGCCGACCATACAAATGCGCATGATCTTTGCCTTCCGGCCAAAGTTCCTCCAACTGCGGCTGTTCTTTTAGAATCGCATCGACGGCTTTGCCTTTGATCAGCCACTCGTAATAAAGCGCCGTGGAGTTTTTCATCCGCTCGGTCACTTCCGCCGGAGATTTGCCCATCAAAGCGAAACGCCGACGTTCAATTTCGAGCATGTGCTCGAACCAGGTCGTGGCCCAACCGCCGACGGAAAGGTATCCGCGCACCTGGCGTTGCTCGGCCTCCGATTCCGGAACCAGAGGCGCGAAACCGCCACCGTTGCTAATGCCGAGAATATAAACACGATTCGAATCGATGAAGTCGTAATTCTTTAACGCGCGAAACGCGGCGCGGTAACCGGCCAACTCTGAATCGAAATCGGTTTCGCCGCAGACACCTTCGCTGTCGCCGATTCCTTGTTTATCCACCCGAAAGAGACTGAACTCCGGAAATTGCGCGAGCCCGCGAAAAACGAGACCGCTCGCATCCTTGGTATCCGCCGGCGCTTCGACCGAATCGCAGCTCAACCAGCCGGCGATAAAAATTACGGGGAGTTTTGCTTTCGCGTTGCGCGGCTTGGTGATGATTGTCCGCAAACGTTTTCCGTCTGGCGCCGTCACAGAATCGTAGATCACATCGACATTTGGATACCTTTCGCGCGCGGCTTTGGCTTTGCGGGGTAAATCGTCCGCCGCCGCACTTTGCGCCAATGCCAAACAGGCAAGAAGCGCCGCGCGAAATCCCAAACAAGACTTCAAACCGAGCAAATGCAAAAAGCGATAGATCATATCCCTTCAGACTTTGGACTGATCGACGACGAAATCACGCGTCACCATGAGACAATCAGGAAGACTGCCCGCGAAACACGCGAATAACGCTAAAAATAAATTCTCATTCGCGTATTTTCGCGTGATTAGCGGGCTGAAGCCTTTTGCTCGACGGTTCATTGGCTTCGATTCAGTTGGAACTTGCGGTCTGCGCGGCTTTGACCGCTTTCTGGGCGGCATCCGAGAGATCATCCGCCGGGATTAGTTCGACGCCACTTTCCTTGAGGAGTTGTTTTCCCTTCTTCACGTTCGTTCCTTCCAACCTGACGACCACCGGAACAGAAAGCTTCACCGCTTTTGCCGCATTGATGATCCCCTGCGCGATCACGTCCACTTTCATGATCCCGCCGAAAATGTTTACCAGGATCGCTTTCACGTTTTTGTCGGCGATCAGAATTTTAAATGCTTCGGTCACCTGCTCTTCGGTCGCGCCACCGCCGACATCGAGGAAGTTGGCCGGATTGCCGCCATAAAATTTGATGATGTCCATCGTCGCCATCGCGAGACCCGCGCCGTTGACGAGACAGGCGATGTTGCCGTCGAGTCCGATGTAGTTGAGTTCGTGTTTTGAAGCTTCGACTTCCCGGGGATCTTCCTCCGCCACATCCCGCATCGCGGCGATCTCCGGATGCCGGTAAAGCGCGTTGTCATCGAAATTAAATTTCGCGTCGAGCGCGAGGATATCGTTTTTCTTGGTCACCACCAGCGGATTGATTTCGACCATCGAGCAATCGCAGCCGATGAACGTGCGATACAATCCGTCGAACAATTTCGTGGCCGCTTTTGTTTGCGATTGCTCGAACCCGAGTTGTTTCGCCAGTTTGCGCGTTTGAAATAATTGCAGGCCGGCCAGCGGGTCGATCGGCTCGCGAATAATTCTCTCGGGCGACTTGGACGCAACCGTTTCGATTTCGACTCCGCCTTCGGTGCTGGCGACGATCAGCGGCGCAGCGATTGCGCGATCGAGCAAGATCGCAAAATAAATTTCGCGCGCGATCGCGGCCGATTCGCCCACCAGAACCTTGTGCACGACTCGACCGGCCGCTCCGGTTTGATGGGTGACCAGGACCTCGCCCAGCATTTTCTCCGCGACTTCCCGCGCTTCCTTCGGCGATTTAACGATGTGGACGCCGCCTTTGAATCCGTTTTTGAAAGTCCCCTTCCCTCGACCACCGGCATGGATCTGGGCCTTGACCACAAGATCGACAGTCCGAGCCGGACTGTCCCCAACCAGCTCGCGCGCGATTGCTTCGGCTTCATCAGGCGTTGACGCAACTTTTCCACGGGTGGTGGCGACGCCGAATTTCTCCAGCAGCTCCTTGGCTTGATACTCGTGAATATTCATCGCGCGATAGCGAGCAAAGCCTTGAAATGTGCGGACGGCAATCGAAATTCGGTGCGCATGGCCGCACGTGACGAGACCGGAGTGAAGATCGACAAAGCGTTAGCAAATCAGCAATTGCTTGAGTCAGCCGCGAAAAATATTCGCTGGTTGCTCGCCAACGCGCCTTCCGAACTTTATGGACGCGTCGTCGACGAACTTCTCGCCCTCAGCGCGTGGGACGAGCTGAACGATCGCTTTTACAAAACGCTCGAATTCGGCACCGGAGGGTTGCGCGGACGGACGATCGGAAAGATTGTGACCAAAGTCGAGCGCGGAAATGCCGGCGCAGATCAGCGTCCACAATTTCCCTGCGTCGGCACCAACGCGATGAACTTCGCAAACGTGAATCGCGCGACTCAGGGTTTGGTCGCCTACGCGAAAGAGTGGCACGCTCGAAATAAAATCGAGAAGCGCCCGAAAATCGTGATCGCGCATGACACGCGCTTCTTCTCGGACGAATTCACCGAGCTGACAGCGAAAGTTGCGGCCGAAAACGGTTGTGACGCTTACGTCTTCGACGGTCCGCGCTCGACTCCAGAATTGTCTTTCACCGTTCGTCATTTGAATGCGACCGCTGGAATTGTCATTACGGCCAGTCACAATCCGCCGCATGACAACGGCTACAAAGTTTATTTCGCGGACGGCGCGCAGGTGATCGACCCCCACGCGAGTGGGATCATCGCAAAAGTGAACGCGATCAAAAGCGAGAGCTACGAACCGCTCGCTAAAGATCGACAAGGAAGCGTCACGACCCTGGGCAAAGACGTCGATGAAGCCTACATGAAGCGGCTCGAGTCGATCGTTGTCGACCGAACAGTTTTGGGCAACACCAAGGCACTCAGAATTGTTTTCACACCGCTGCACGGAACCGGAGCCGTAACCCTTGAACCGATGTTGAAGCAGCTTGGGTTCAATTTTGAAATTGTTCCGGAACAGGAAAAATTCGATCCGCGCTTTTCCACGGTGAAATCGCCGAACCCGGAGAATGCCGAAGCGTTGACGCTCGGAATCGAGCTCGCCAAGAAAACGAATGCCGACGTCGTCATCGCGACCGATCCCGATTCCGACCGGCTCGGCGTGGCCGTCCGGAGCGCGACCGGCGAAATGAAACTAATCAGCGGCAATCAGATCGGCTCTTTACTGGCATACTATCGACTGAAGAAGCTTTTCGAATTGGGAATTCTGAACCAGGAAAATGCATCGCGCGCCGTGGTCATTAAAACTTTCGTCACGACCGATCTGCAGAAAGTGATTCCGGAACACTTTGGCGTCCGCTGCGTCGAGACTCTGACCGGCTTCAAATATTTCGGGGCCAAGCTCGAGAAATATGAGAGCGCGCTCCCGGAAGAGATTCGCAAGAAGTATCGTCAGCTTTCCGAAGAAGAAACTCGGGCCGCGCGCTTGAAGCATTCCTCGTTCTACGTTTTTGGGAGCGAAGAGAGCTACGGTTACAGCGGCGCGGATTTCGTTCGCGACAAAGACGGCAACGCCGCCGGGATTATGTTTTGCGAAATGGCCGCTTACGCGAAGTCCCAGGGCCGCACCGTCGATCAACTGCTCGATGAAGCGTTCGCCGAGTTCGGCTATTTCGAGGAGAAGAACGCGTCGCTATATTTTGAAGGCGCGGAAGGCGCGGACAAAATCGCGCGCTTGCTCGAATCCTATGCCAGCCGACCGCCTCCTGAAGTTTCCGGATCAAAGGTCAGCGGCATCACCGATTTCGAGAAACAAGCCATTCGCGACGTGGAAGGCGACGTGATTCCGAAACAGAAGATGTCGATCTTCGAGTTAGAAGACAAAACGCGAATTGCGGTGCGCGGCTCGGGAACCGAGCCGAAGATCAAATATTACATTTTCGTGCAGCGGCGGCCCGACAAAGGTAAATTCAGCGCCGAACAACTAAACAAAATTAAAACCAATGTCGGCGGCCGGCTCGAAGCAATTTGGGATTGGATCGAAAAGGATGCGCACGCGCGTCTGAAATGATAAAGTCCGCGACAAGAAAAATCACATGGCTCGTGAAATAAAACTGAGCGGCGGCGAGATCACGCTTCTGAAAACACTGGGGCTTTCCGGCACGCCGATTTACGGCAAGCTCCTAGTCGATCGTATCGGCGAGATGGAGTCGGCCGAATTTTTGGATGAACTGAGCGGTCTCATTTCGCAAGGCTACGTCCTTTGCGACAAAGTGAATGTGCGGACAATGGAAGATGTCGAACACGCCGTATTTCGGGTCAACGCTTCCTACGCGCGCGATCTGCGCGACGCCCTGAACCCCGGCCGCCGGCGAGAAGAGAAGTCGCGACGACGCCGACGCGGTTGAGCGCGCGAGGTGATTAAGAAAGCGCTACCTCTTTGGCCGTGGCTCGCAGCGATCGCTAGTGGGTTGCTAATCGCACTTTGTTTCCCGCCGTTTGATCAAAGCTGGCTTTGTTGGATCGCGCTCACGCCGTTGATCGCAGCCATTTGGTTTTCGGGTGAAAACTCGCGCCGGCGCTGGCTGCGCAATTTGTTACTCGGTTATCTCGCCGGAATTGTTTTTTTTACCGCCACCTTCGGCTGGCTCGGCGCGCTCGGAGATTTGTATCAAAGCTTTTTCCTGCACGGACTCTCGTTCCTGTTGTCGATCTATTTGGGCCTGCACTTTGCATTTTGGGCCTGGGTGATCGGCTTGATAAAACCTGACGCGTTCACCGCTTCGTGGCGAAACTTGCTCGTCGCATTGGTGGCCGCATCGGCGTGGGTCACGCACGAGTGGACACGCGGCTGGCTCTTCAGCGGATTCGGCTGGAACGGTCTCGGCGTCGCCCTCCACGCGGAGTGGCCGATGATTCAAGTCGCTGAATTCACCGGCGTGGTTGGATTGTCCTTTGCGGTCGCGTTCGCGAATATTATCGCGGTCACAACGCCGCTTCGCCTTTTTGCCGAAGCACGAACGCATCGAATGCGCCCGCACTTCGATCTCACCCTGACCATGGTCGGGATTGTTGCCCTCCTCGCATTCGGTATGCACCGCGTGCAACAGTCGTCACCCGCGAAAACAATGCGGGTCGCTGCCGTCCAGACCAACGTCTCGCAAACGCAAAAACTCGAAGGGCTGCCAGCCGAGCAGATCCTGGATAGTTGCGATAAGCTCAGCGCGCTGGCCATCCAACGTCAACCCGACGTTAAATTGATCGTGTGGCCCGAAGGTTCGTTTCCGCAAAGGGTCAGTTACGACAATTTAGCTCTCCAACTCCCGGCTATGCTGGCGGAACGCTCGGGAGCCGATCTTCTGTTGGGCGCCGATTCCGAAGAAGCCGGTCGCGCCTACAATTCTGCGGTGCTCGTTTCGCCAAACGGGGAAATCCAGTTGTACCGAAAAGTGCATCTTGTTCCGTTCGGCGAATACATTCCGCTCCGGCATTCTTTTCCGCCGTTTGCCGCGATCGCGGGCATCTGGGTACCGGGCGACTTTACCGCCGGCAGTGAACACACCGTATTCGATCTGACGAGCGCCGATATCCGCGTCGCACCATTAATTTGTTTCGAAGATACCGTCGGCGATCTCGTCCGGCGATTTGTCGTCAACGGCGCGAATCTTCTGGTCGATATAACCAACGACGGTTGGTTTTTGCATTCGTCCGGTTCACGTCAACACGTCGCGAACGCGATCTTTCGCTGCGTGGAAAATCGGCGCCCGATGGTGCGCGCCGCTAACACCGGTGTCACTTGCTTCGTCAATGAGTTCGGACACGTCACACAGATTCTGCAGGACGATACCGGCAACACGTTCAACGAAGGGGTGCTGACCGGTGAGATCAACGTGCCGCAAGATCGACAACTGACATTCTATGCCCGGCATGGCGAGTGGCTCGCCCAGGTTTGCGTGGTCGTAACTTTTCTCGCGCTCGTGTTCATTTTCATCAGGCGCAAAGCGTTGTAGCTGCCGCTGTCCTCAGCGGCAGAACTAATGATCCCTGCCGCCCGAGACGGCGGCAGCTACAACGAAATGTTCGCTTCGCGAAAATTAGGTAGGGGCGATTGACCTCAATCGCCCGCGGGCGGTTCGGTGAACCGCCCCTACCTGATCGTCGCACCGATCCCTACGTTGTGTTACAAGACCGACCGTGCCTGTTCAACTTCCACTCGATCACCTCCGCGAGCTTTGGCCGAAGGAATTTCACGGCGCGCGCATCGGCGCATTACTCCACCCGGCTTCGGTCTCTTCAACGCTCGAACATGCGTCGGCCGTTTTGGAAAAGCTAAATGGCGAACTGTTTCGACTGAGCGCATTCTTCGGTCCGCAACATGGATTCCTCGGTCAAACGCAGGACAACATGATCGAGTGGAAGAGTTACCAGCATCCACGGCTGCAGATTCCAGTTTACAGTCTTTACGGCGAACATCGCGAGCCGACCACCGAGATGCTGCAGGATCTCGATGTTCTCCTTGTCGATCTTCAGGACATCGGAAGTCGCTATTACACTTTTGTCTGGACGCTTTATCTTTGCATGCGCGCCTGTGAGAAGCGCGGAATTCAGGTTGTCGTCCTCGATCGGCCGAATCCGATCAACGGCGTGACTGTCGAGGGTCCGCCGATCGAGAAAGGCTACGAATCGTTCGTCGGCATGCATCCGCTTCCGGTCCGTCACGGCAAAACGATCGGCGAGCTCGCCACCCAGTTTGGGGGCGAAGCATTTCCGAAATGTCGATTGTCGATCTTGCCGATGAAAAATTGGGAACGACCGATGTGGTTCGATCAGACGGGACTTCCCTGGGTCATGCCTTCGCCGAACATGCCGACGCTCGAGACGGCAACGGTTTATCCGGGAATGTGTTTACTCGAAGGAACGAACATTTCGGAGGGCCGCGGGACGACCCGACCATTTGAGATTTTCGGCGCGCCCTTTATCGACGCCGAAAAGATTTGTGGCGAGCTGAACCGTTTGAAACTGCCGGGCGTGTTCTTTCGCGAAACTTATTTTCAGCCGACGTTTAATAAATTCGCCGGCGAGCTTTGCGGCGGCGGGCAAATTCACCTGCTCGATCGCAACGGCTACCGCTCCTTTCAAACGGGTGTTGAAATCATTCGCTGTATCCGAAAGTTATACCCGGAGTCGTTCGCGTGGAAACAACCGCCTTACGAATACGAACAGGAGAAGCTGCCGATCCAGATTTTGCTCGGCGGACCGGCCGAGGATTATTTCGGCAACTGATCTGCGCGGCAATCGCGTTGGGTTCGTTGTCGATCTTGTCCGAGGCCTACGCCGAGATTCCGTGGCCGGAAGTCACGCAACGTCTCGCATCCGAAAACGAAAAGCTTGCGCGGCGGCCAGGAGGACATGCCGGCGAGTACTTCATCGTCTGCACCATTTACTACACGCCGAAGGAGAGCGGATTCACTTCCGAGCGCGGCTTTGACGCGACTCGAGTGACAAAACGCGGATTGCGCGGCCGAACTTATCCGCGCGATTTTCTTCGTTCGGTAATGAAAGAGGGTTGCGGGCGAATCAAAACGCCGGTCAACGGTCACAATTACATTCGTTATTATCGCGGCGCCTACGGCTTTTCGTCCGCTCCGAGCGGAGGCGGCGGGACGCTGATCCCACATTTCTCCGCGGCCGCGAAAACTCACGGCGAATTGCATCGCGGTCTTGTGCTCGAGACTCCGGCCCCTGAAGTTCGGCGGGTTTTCGGCAGCGCTCACTGGAAAATTGTCGATACCGGCGGCGGTTTGCGGCGCTGGCAGCTCGATTGTTATTACGGCGAAGACGAACCGCTGGGCCCCGGAAGATTGATGGCACGTCCCCGTGGGACCACATTTGAATATGCTTACTCGACCGCGCGGGTGAGCAAATGACTCCATTTGCGATCCGGCTGGCGTTTCACGGCGACCTTCCGTTCTTTTTGAAATCGAAAACGCCTAGGATCGAGCGCCAGTTATCGGAAAGGACCTCGATCAAGGATGTGATCGAAGGTTGCGGGGTGCCGCACACCGAGGTGGATTTGATTCTGGTGAACGGCGAGGCGGTCGATTTCGCGGCAATCTTAACCCAAGATGGAGTGGTGGATGTCTATCCACCGAACCAAACACGCTCCCCAGTTTTCCCAGAAGATCGATTGCAAGTGCTCGATATCGAGAGGTTTGTCGCTGACGGTCACCTTGGGAAACTTGTCCGAGACCTTCGGCTCCTCGGGATCGACGTCACCTGCGATTCCGCGGCCGAAGACCGACAATTAGTGAGGACATCTAACAACGAAGATCGTGTTCTCCTCACCCGCGACCGGCACCTCCTGATGCATGCCGCGGTGCGTCACGGCTATTATTTGCGCTCACAGGATCCGCTGGAGCAGACCGTGGAGGTTTTGCGCCGGTTTAATCTTGCCCCAACTCTGACGCCGTTTTCCCGCTGTCTTCGCTGCGATGCCGCGCTTGAACCAGCCAAGAAAGCCGAAGTCCTCGATCGGCTCGAGCCGTTAACCAGGATTTATTATGAGCGATTCCGGCGCTGCCGCGGGTGTGGCCAGGTTTATTGGTCAGGTTCGCATTTTGACAAACTACGCGCCCGCGTTGAAGAAGTCCGCGCTGCGTTGGCTAACTGATCTTAAAAAGCACGGTGAAACACATTATCGTCTTCGCTCTCACGCTGCTGCTGGTCGTTTCTCGCTGCCTCGGCTATGGACAGACTGGACACGAAATTGTCGGTGGCATCGCCGACCAGCTGCTCGCGCATACGCCTGCCGGCGAAAAGATATCGGCACTGATCGACGGGATCACGTTGGAGAAGGCCGCGTTTATGCCGGACGAGATCAAGGCCTGGGACAAGAGCGGGGTCGACGATTTGAACGCATTCCCGCATTACTCCAACCACGCGAAGATTGACAAACAGCTTCGCGATTTCTGGCGGTCAAATCCGCCGACGCAGGATTCGAGGTCGCCGGTTCCATCGCATCATTGGTTTCATTACACCGATGTGCCGGCTCTCAACGTTCACAAGTATTCCGATGGCACGACCGGCCGCACTCAATGGGACATCGTCCATATGATTTCCTATTGCGTCCAAGTCTTGCGCGGCGACGTCCCGGAAAATAATCCGCGCAAAATCACCAAACCGGTCGCGGTAATTTTGCTCGCGCACTACGTCGGGGACATTCATCAACCGCTTCACGTCGGCGCGGAATATTTCAACCACACCGGGCAAGCGGTCGATCCAGACAAGGGTCAGTCCGGCGTTGAAGATGAAGGCGGCAACACGCTGATGCTTCGCTTGTTTCACGGTACGTCGGAGGAGATGGGCAAGCGCGGTTTAAAATTACACGGGTTTTGGGACAACGACTCGGTGATGGCGAATCTTCCGTCTCTTCCGGCGGATCTTTCGCGCGAGGAGCGCTTCAAGCTGATCGAGCCGGCCAAGCAAAAAATCATCGATCGTTTTGCAAAGGAGCAACCGAGGAACTGGCGGGCGCCGGCGAGCGTGGCGTTGAAAAACTACGCCGAATTTTGGGCCGACGATATTTTGCCGCTCGCGCGCGAAGCCCATGAGCGACTGCAATTCATCAACGTCCACGAGACGGTCGATCAGGAAAAAACTGTGATGGCCGGTGATGCGCGCGAAAAAAATATGCCGGACCAGCTCGGTTACGCGGATTGGTCGGCGAAAATTGTGGCGGACGAATTGCACAAGGCCGGCTGGCGTCTCGCTGATCTCCTAACCCAAGCCGTAACATCAACATCTACCGCTTCAGCAGCGCCGGTCGTTTCACAGTCGCTTCCATTGGAGCCGAGCATTGCGCCCGCAGCCGCGCCTGTCTCATCGGCTGCTCCGGCTAAGGCCAGTCCGGCCTCGGACTTCGGCGAATATCCGGCGAACTACAAAGAGATCGTCGGCGCGTGGATGCAAGCGAACCGGCTGGACGCTTCACGCATCGAATGGCAAGGCGATCCAAAACCTTCCGAGCTCGCCGCGGGAAACGGCCGACGCCTTTCCGGTTATCTCGTGATCTTTAACACGCCGGATCGCGTGGGATCCAAGACGCGCAGCGTGCTGATTCGCGACGGCGCCGTCGTGAACAACTCCGGGTTCTGAGGGGATATAGCGTCGCCTTGTCCTTCTTTGTCATTCCGACCGACGTGGAGGAATCTTGCTATTTCAGTACATGACGACTGCTGATCTCAGAAATATTTAGAGATGTCTCCCGTTCGACTCGCTGCGCTCGCTCAGGGCAGGCTCTCAATATGGCGGCTGCACCGCTGTTAAATGGATGCAACGTCACGTTGCCGCTCGACATGACATAGGGTACAAAAAAAATCGCGTTCGCCATGAAGCGAACGCGATTTTCAAATTCTGTAGCCGTCGCCCTCTGGGCGGCGACAAGACGCTTCGCACAGCGAAGCGGCTACAATTCGATTATGTCTCGGTCTTGGCTTTGTCTTTCTCGCCTTTGCACTCCATCTTGAACTTGGCGAACTGATCTTTGTTCAGGATGGTTTTCGCCTCCTGCATGTACTTGGCTTCGCTCGCTTCCGAGCAGCCGGCCTTTTGATGTTCGGCCATGGCCGCGTCCATCTTGGTCTTTTGATCAGCCGTCAGGTTGAGACTAGCCATTGAAACCGTGCACGCCGGTTTCGCTGTGTTTCCGACTTTCTTGGTGCACTCGCCGTGTTCTCCCGCGAACAGCGTGCCCGCTGCAAACATTCCCGCCACTACTAACGCAATGAATTTGGTCATAGTGCAACGTAAGACACTGGCTTACGCCGTGTCGTTCAAAGATTTGCGACGCGATTCACTGACTCGACCCTCACCTGCCGCTTCGCGACTTCCTCTCCCTACCAGGGAGAGGATTGAGGTGAGGGTGATTACGCTTCGGTTTTCTTCGCCGATTTACTGCACTCGGCTTTCAACTTTGCGTATTGATCGGCTGACAGAATGCCTTGCGCTTTCTTTAGAAACGCTTGCCGGCTTTCTTTCGTGCAACCGCCTTTCATGCATTCCGATTGCCACGTTTCGATTTTGCTCTTCTGATCCGCGGTCAGATTCAGACTCGCAAGATTGGCGCACGATTTCTGGTTCGACGCGTTCTTGGCGCAACACGCCATGTCGCCTGATTTGTCTTTCGCGTACGCGACTGACGTCATGAGCATCGCGGCCGCTACAACTGCTGTTCCGATAATTTTAACCATGGTGCCTGATCTGACAGACGCCGTGGCGAAATTGTTCAATGGTTATCGCCACAGATACTGCGCTCGGCCGAATACTCGATCGGGTTTTGGTTAAAATAACGCTGTAGCTCTGCGTACATTTTTGGGTGACGGGAACGCAGCGCGGATGGTCGCTCAAAAAAAGCCTCGACCGATACGGCAAAAAACTCCGCCGGATTCGTGGCGCCGTAAGTGTCGAGCAGAGTCGGAATTCCGGTGTCGTCAGCCGCGCGAAGCGACGCGAACTCGGTCCTCATCACCTCACGCCACGACTTTTGTTGTTCGCGTGTCGCCAGTTCCGGCGCGCCGTCGGCGGCCAAATTCTCGTAGTCCAGTTGGTGAGCGAACTCGTGCAGGACAACATTCTTGCCGTCGGACGGGTCGGCCGCGCCGGATTTCACCGCGTCCCAGGCGAGCACCATTGATCCCATCGTGCGACCAGTCTCGCCCAGTCGAAACATTTTTCCCTCCTCCCAAACCGGACCTTCGACAGGACGTTGTTCGTCTACCAGATAGGTCGATGGATAAACGAGAATCGTGAGCAGCCGCGGAAAGTAATCCGTTTTCCGGCGCAACAGAAGAAGACAAGCCTGCGCTGCGATCGTCACCAGAATTTCGTGATTGATTTCCAGTCCAGCGCAACCTTCGAAGCGTTTTTCCGCGATGAACACCTGAATGTGATCAAGAAGCTCGGCTTGGTCCGCAGCCGAGAGCCGGACAAAAAACGCGACCCCGCTCTTAATCATCTTGAGCCACTCATTCGGAAAGGGCCGCGCCTTCAATCGTTTCCGCTGTCGTTCTTTGAGGAAACCGATGATCACGGAAGAACTAAACGCTCATTGCTCGCTTTGTCATTTCGACCGAAGTGGAGAAATCTCTAACTATTTCCGTGGATGCAGCGGTTCGTTTCAGAAATATCTTGAGATGTCTCCCGTTCGACTCGCTCCGCTCGCTCAGGGCAGGCTATCAATGTGGCGGCTGGCCGCTGTCAAATGGATGCAACGTCACGTTGCCGCTCGACATGACAGATAGGCACCCGCCTTTGCAACGTCCTCGAAATTTCACGCTCGCGTTCGCGCCACATCAGGCTGAAAATCAATTTTGAGGAGCTTCCTATGAACACACTCTCAATCTCTCGTCGTAAATTTGCTCATCTGTTAGGCGTTGGCGCCGCCGCCGCAATTGTCCGGCCGCGATTTACAATCGCCGCCGCCCAGCCGCCAAAAGCATCGACATCTACCGGAATCGTGCGCCTGAGCGCGAACGAAAATCCCTACGGACCATCGGCGAAAGCGCATGAAGCAATGAACGGTTCATTCGATGTCTGCTGCCGTTATCCGGACGAGGCGAACGACGTCTTGATCGAGAAGATCGCGAAGATCAACGGCATCAGCCGCGAGCAAATCGCGCTTGGCGACGGTTCCGGCGAAATCTTGAAGATCTGCGCCGAGACTTTTACCGGACCGACTCAAGGAAAGTTGATCGCCGCCGATCCGACATTTGAATCGATCCTCGAATACTCGAAAGCGAACGGCGCCGAAGTCGTGAAAGTTCCGCTGACTGCGGATTTCCATCACGATCTCGCGAAAATGGGCGAGGCCGCGCAGAAAGGTTTGATTTACATCTGCAATCCGAACAATCCGACCGCGAGCATCACTCCGAAGAACGATCTGCGCGATTTCATCGCGAAGACTTCACCGGAGACAATGATTCTCGTCGATGAAGCCTATTTTCATTACGCCGACAGCCCGGATTACGAGAGCGTGATCCCGCTGGTGAAAGATCATCCGAACCTGATGGTCGCGCGCACGTTCTCAAAAATTTACGGCATGGCCGGATTACGCTGCGGTTATTGCGTCGCGCAACCGGACACGATCAAACGGATGCATCCGTTTCAAATGTTCGACAGCGTCAATGTCATGGCCCTGGCCGCGGCGAGCGCGAGCCTGGACGACGACAGTCAGGTCCCAAACGGAAAGAAGATGAACAGCGAAGCGAAAAACTTCACCACGGCCGAGATCGACAAGATGGGCTACAAACTAATTCCGTCGCAAGCAAACTTCATCATGTTCGACTGCAAAAAACCGGTCGTACCGATCATCAAAGCGATGAAAGACAAAAATGTCGCCGTCGGCCGTTTATTTCCGGCCTACCCGAATCACATGCGGTTAACGATTGGGAAAAAATCTGAGATGGAGAGTTTCCTCAACGCTTTCAAAAGCGTCATGGTGTAAACGCGCGCCTGCCACGCCGTAGCCTTGGCGAAGGCGGGTTCAAGCAAGTGATGGCTGCTGCCTAAACTTTGGAGGGCGCCGCGCTGTCGGCGCCCTTGATTAATGGGACACGACGGCGCGTGTCCCTCCACGACATTGTAGCCGTGCTTGTTCTCAAGCACCGAGTTAACTAGACCGGGTAAGACTCTTCAGCTCGCGGTCCGTTTCACGTTGAATAACTGGGTTTCCAGAACGTAACAATTAACCCACCCGCGATGATGAGCATTCCTCCGAGCACGATGGGCAGATTCGGTAACGTCCGAAAAACGATAAAGTTGATGACCTGCCAGACGACGAACAGGGTGGCGATATAAAGTCCGACAACCTGCCTGAACTCCACGGGTGCTAGGTTAAGAGAAAACCCGTAGCCAAATAGGAGAACAGAACCGGCCAGCATAAGGCCCACCCGGGCCGGCCCCAGATGGTTGTAAATCGCTATTCGCACAACCGCATCTCCGCTTACTTCAAGTGTCGTTGCGATCAGAAGGAGACCCAGCGTTGATAGAATCTGCGATGTGTTCATTCGGAGATGAACTATCAGGCTTTCGATATCTGGACAAATATAAGATCATCGCGCCGCCGATGGGCAACCCGATCAGCGCGCGGTAATCGTGACGCAGTAGAGCGTTCAATAGATCGCCAATGATGTTGAGCGAGAGGATGATCAACGCGATTCGTATTCCCCACACGGCGCTTCGCCATAGCCCTATCGCTGCGAAAGCACACCCAGCTCCGACGCCGAACATCAGCGCGATCGCCGCCTTTCCAAGTGATTGAAGACCCAAGTGGCCCTCGGGATTGAAACGCCAAAGCGAATCCAGCTCGGTTCCAGGGAAAAGAAGAAGCACTATAGTCAGAGCGCACATGGTTGCCCCGAACGCGAAGAATATCGCGAGCAACTTGATCATTGAAGTGGGAGACTAACAGCGCAATCGCGTGGGCCAAACACCAAACCCCGAAAAGAAAGTTTGCTAGGTCACACGAAATCGACCCGCCTCTCCGCGATCACTTTTCGCGAAATTCAAGCGCACCATTTTTCGCATCGACCTTGACGGTGTGGCCTTCGCGGACTTTGCCTTCGAGGATGTCGATCGAGAGCGGGTCGAGAATTTCTTTTTGAATGGTGTGGCGGAGCGGGCGCGCGCCGTAAACCAGATCGTAACCTTCGCGCGCAAGCAGCGCCTTGGCTGAATCGGAAAGATCGAGCGTGATCTTTTGTTGCTCGAGGCGCGGCTTAGCTATTCCATCGCTTTGGTCGAGTAGCGCGGAGAGAAAATGCTCGTTGCTGATTTCCTGATGATTGAATTGCGAAGCGACGTCCTGCGCCGCTTGGAGCGCTTCCTGCATTTTCTGGGTGAACTTGTCAATGCGCATCGTTCAAGATAAGGAGCGTGAGAGCAGGAGCAATTGCGCCTGATTGTCATTCCGAACGGAGAGAGGAATCTCACAGTCGGAGTCTCGAGCACACAAGCTACAAGTGTGTGACCAAAGGAGCTTGTGGGAGATCCCTCGCTTGCGCTCGGGATGACAAGCTACGCGTTTGACACAAACGCCGCTACAACGATGAGTGTTGGCCATGAGCGGCGAAGTGAAATTGACGACACGCAATGCCCTGCGCGTTTTGCGGCCGGGTCCATTCCGCCGTTACATCATCGGTTCTGCGATTTCGGACACGGGAACGTGGATGCAAGTGATGACCCAAGGCTGGGTGATGACCACGCTCACAACATCAGCTTTCATGCTCGGACTGGTAAATCTCTGCGCCGGATTGCCGATGCTTGCGCTCACAATGGTCGGTGGAGCAGCTGCCGACAAATTCGATAAGCGCAAAATTCTCCTGATCACTCAATACGTCCAGATCGCGCTCGCTATTTCGATCGGGCTTTTGATTTGGAGCGGAAAAATCCAGATCTGGCACATTTTTGTTTTCGCAGCCATTCTCGGCATCTCAAACTCTTTTGAAATGCCGACTCTTTCGGCGTTGGTGCCGGAACTGGTCAAGCGCGAGGAAATTCAGAGCGCCATCTCAATCGATCGCTCGGTGTTTCATGGCTCGCGGGTTGTTGGTCCTGCTGTTGGTGGTTATTTGGTTTCGGTTTTTGGAATAGCCTCTGCGTTTTTTGCGAACGCTTTATCTTTCGTGGCGTTAATCATTGCGATTCTTTCGCTGCCGCCGCGACTCAAAGGCTCAGTCGAAGAGGAAGAGAAACGAGCCAGTGGAATCAAGGACGGTTTTCGTTACGTCGCCAAGGACAAGCCGAGCCTTGCGATGGTGATGCTGATCGCGACCCAAGCTGTTTGTATCTTCCCGATCATTACGGTGATGATGCCGCTTTACGTAAAGCTCGTGCTCGGATTAGGCGCGGACAAACTTGGCACCTTGATGGGCGCTTCCGCAGTGGGCGCAGTGGTGGGCTCACTTTTTCTGATCAGGTTGCCGAGGGAGAAACGCATTTGGCTGATGATGATTTGCGCAATCGCGGTCACTTTTGTGGTGATTGGCTTGTCGCGGGTGCCCAGTTTTTATGTCGCGATGGCGTTGTTGATCGTAAACTCGCTCGGTCTGGCGACAAACTTTGGTCTCGCCAGCACCATCGTGCAGGAACGCGCTCCGGATTATTTGCGCGGCCGCGTCTCCGCCGTGTTCATGTTGAGCTTCGTCGGGATCATGCCCATCGCTGGACTCGGCGTAACGAGCTTGTCTGATTGGATCGGAATGCCAACCGCGTTGGCCATCGCCGCCGTCTCGTACGGAACAATCACGCTATTGATTCTGGCTCGGGTTCGGAAACAATGTTGCGAACCGTTGGTCGGCGAATTAGAAACGGCCGAAACACCGGCGCCTCCAGTCGCCGCCACGATTTAACGTGATTGCGTTTTCGACCTGTTGGAACTCAGGCCGCCACACCGACGGTGCGGAAATGTTGCGCGAGATTGTCGATCTTGGCTTCGATCGGGTGGAGCTTGGCCACGGCATTCGCATTTCCCTGATGCCGGGCATTCAAAAAATGTATGAGTCCGGCAAAGTGAAGTTCAGCAGCTTGCATAACTTTTGCCCTTTGCCGGTGGAAGTGATGCAAGCTTCGCCCGATTGCTACAAGTTCTCGTCCCCTTACGGGAAGGAACGCGAGCGCGCGGTGAAACAAACTTTCCAGACCATCGATTTTGCCGAGCGACTCGGCGCGCCGTTCATCGTCATGCATCTCGGCGAGGTCCCGATGAAATCGGTGACCGATTCGTTGATTAAGCGTGCTCGCAAAGGTGAGCTTTTTTCCCGCGACTATGTTCGCGAAAAAATCCGCTCGGTTGAGAAACGCGAAGCCGCTTCGGCGTCGCATATGGAGCGGGTAAAGGATTGTTTGAAGCGGATTGTCCAATATGCCGCTTCGAAAAAAGTGAAATTCGGCATCGAAGGCCGTCGCGGTTACGAAGAAATTCCGAACGAGCGCGAACTGCCGGTGCTGCTCGACCAATTGAATTCGCCGCAAGTCGGTTACTGGCACGACTTCGGACACATTCAGATCAAAGAAAACCTCGCCTTTCTTGATCATGCGGAGTGGCTTCGGCAAATCGGTCCCCGGGCGTTCGGTTGTCACGTGCAGGATTGCATCTGGCCGGCCCAGGATCATCAGCCGCCGTTTAGCGGAGATGTCGATCTTGCCAAGCTGGTGCCGCTGTTGCCAAAAGATTGCGCCTGGGTTTGGGAAATGAGTCCGCGAAAAACCGCCGAGGAAATTCAGCGCTCGGTTAAAATTTGGAAAGAACATTTCGGGGAATGAAGAAAATTCTCGTCACAATCATTCAGCTGTCGGTCACGGGACTGCTGCTTTGGTACGTCTTTCACGACGCCAATCAGCGCCAGCAAATGAAAGTCGCGCTGGCGGCCGCGGATTATCGGTGGGTGGGCGCTGCGATTCTCGCTTATATGATGGTCGAAGTCGCGGCCGCTATTCGTTGGCAAATTCTACTCCGCGTCCAAAAGATTCGCCTCAACTTCCCCCGGCTCTCGGGCCTCTTTTTGATTGGCATGTTTTACAACCAGTTTCTGCCCGGCGGCACCGGCGGCGATATTATTAAGAGCTATCTCCTTCTTAAGGAGACGCCCGAGCATAAAGCCGGCGCGCTGCTGGCAGTTGTTTTCGACCGATTAATCGGGCTGGTCGCGCTGGTGGCGATCACGGTGACGCTGGTGAGTATGCGGTTCGATCTACTCTCGCGAACGCAGGAGACGAGGAATTTGCTCTGGCTTTTGCTCATTGTTCTCGGCGTTTCGATCTCTGCCCTTATCGCAAGCTTCATTGTCAGTGGCTTCAATCTCTTTCACCTTTTGCCGCACAAGTTTCCGGGCCGCGAAAAATTGATCGAGATCGCAGCGGCTTATCATCTCTACGCTCGGCATTGGATCGCGACGTTCTTCGCCTTCGCAGTCTCGCTGGTCGCCCATCTTGCCACGTTCACGACTTTTCTGTGCGTCGCCTACGCTTTTCATGCGGGCGTGAAATTGATCGATTTTTTTGCGGTGCTGCCGGTGGAACGAACGCTGACGGCGTTGCCGATCAGTTTCGCGGGCGTTGGCCTGCGCGAACAAATCCTTCAGATCATGCTCCACAATCTTTGTGATGTTCCGATTGCGGTCGCGAAATTGATCGGAACGATGAGCTTTCTCGTAATTCTGGTCTGCTGTGCGCCGGGCGGCATCGTTTACTTTTTCTACAAACCGAGCGGAGTCGCGAAGCGCGTGAAACTGCGCGAGATGCAGCGGGAAGTGGCCACGGCGGAACATGAAATCCCCGAGCCGCAATGATTAGAAAGAAAAGAAAAGCTGCGCGAAAAACCCGCCCCCGGTCTCGGACGGACCGCCCATTCGTCAGCGCCACGCTCGCGATGACGGTGGACGGAAAAATTACGACACGCGATTTCACGCCGGTCGATTTCACTTCGCGGGAAGACAAACTGCATTTGTTCCGGCAACGCGCGCTCGCGGACGCGGTGATGATCGGCAACAGCACGCTTAAGCGCGACAACGTTCGGCTCGGTCTGCCGGCAGAGCTGGTGGAGGAGCGGAACAAGCGCGGGCAAACTAAAGCGCCTTTGCGCGTGATCGTTTCCAACGAAGGAAGGATCGACCATCAGTTGAAGATTTTTCAGTCCGATATTTCGCCAATCCTGATTTTCTCGACCAAACGAATGCCAAAGGACGTCCGAACCGCTTTGCGCGAGAAGAACGTCACGCTGCACCTGAGCGAAACGAAAGATGTCGATCCTGGCGAGATGCTGCGGATTTTGCGGCGGGATTACAAAGTTCGCAGGATCGCGTGTGAAGGCGGGCCGATTCTCTTCCGTTCGCTACTCAAGCTCGGACTGATTGATGAACTTAATCTCACGATCGCGCCCTATTTGTTCGGTGGCGCAGACGCGCCAACGCTCACCGGGTTAAGCAAAGAATTTCTACCCGCCAGTGTGCATTGCTTGATGACCGACATGCGCGTGGTGGGCGATGAATGTTTTCTGACTTATCGGATTAAGTCGCGGCGCTAACCGCTCGCGTTACTTTGCCGGCTCGCGGGCGGCGCACGAGTTCACCGCCGCAATTTGGGCAAATCGAGCTGAGCGAAGTGGCGCACTTACGGCAAAACGTGCATTCATAGACACAAATGTAAGCTTCGGCGTCGGCGGACAATGGCCGCTCACACTTTTCGCATTCTTTTTTCATTTCCAGCGCCATCGGATGAGGCGACTGTAGTTCAAATTCCGCGCAACTGAAGTGCACAAAACGAATTCAATCATTATGCAGGCGCCGAAGATGTCGATCTTCGAGACGGCGGCGAATTTGGAGCTATGGCCGAAAATCCTGCCGCACTATCGCTACATTCATTATCTCGAGCGCAGTCCAAATCGCAATGTGGTGGTGATGGCGGCGCGGCGTTCCGGCATCCCAATCAAGTGGACTTCCGAGCAAATCATCGATCGCGACCGAGTCGAAGTTCATTTCCATCACCTTAAAGCGTTTAGTAAGGGAATGGACGTGGTCTGGACGTTCGAGGAGAAACCGGACGGCGTGTTAGTGACAATCGTGCACGATATGCATTTCCGAATTCCCGCGCTGGCGCCGCTCGCCGAACCGATCATCGGCGATTTTTTCACCCACAACGTTGCCAACAAAACTTTGCGCTGTATGAAGAATTACCTGGAAGCGCGAACAAATAGAGTAACTGCATGAACCGACGACGCGTTGTCATCACCGGCCTGGGCCCGATCACTTGCATTGGCAAAGGCGTCGATGGCTTCTGGAAAGGGATCCTGGCGGAGAAAACCGGGATCGGACCGATTTCAAGTTTCGACGCGAGCGGGTTCGGGGTGCGCGTCGCCGGCGAGATTCGTGATTGGGATCCGGAACAATTTTTTCCGACACATCGTTTGAAGCGACTCGATCGCTACGCCCAATTCTCAGTCGCATCCGCCAAACTTGCGCTCGATGACGCTGGAATCGAATATTCGCACGACAAACCGCAAGACCGGATCGGGGTCAGCTTCGGCACCGCGCTCGGCGGCGTTTGCAAAGCGGAAGAGCAATACATTCGCTTTTTGAAGAAGGGCGCACGCGGAGTTCAACCGACGCTGGCGGTACAAGTTTTCGGCGGCTCAGCCCATTCGAATATCGCGATCGATTTTGGATTTCGCGGAGTCGGCACGACTAATTCCAACAGTTGTGCCAGCGGCACCGTCTCAGTTGGGGAAGCCCTTCGTTACATTCGCGACAATTTTGTCGATGTTGTGGTGGCCGGAGGCGCCGAAGCGCCGCTGACCGCGATCACCGTCGGCGCGTTCGACATTATCAAAACGATGAGCCGTTCCGACGATCCGAACCTCGCATCTCGGCCGTTCGACAAATTGCGCGACGGATTTGTGATGGGCGAAGGCGCGGCATCGTTGGTTCTCGAAGAGCTGGAACACGCGCGGGCGCGCGGCGCGAAAATTTACGCCGAAGTCCTCGGCTACAGCCTCAACAACGACGCGTTTCACATGACGACGCCGTTACCGACCGGTGATTCGTGCATTCGCGCGATGCGCGATGCGCTGGCTGACGCGCAAGTCGCGCCCGACCAAATCGATTACGTAAATGCTCACGCCAGCTCGACGCAGCTGAACGACAGCGCGGAGACGATGTCGATCAAAGAAGTCTTGGGTGAACGCGCCAAAAAAATTCCGGTGAGCGGAACGAAGGGTTACCACGCGCATCCGCTCGGCGCTACGGGTGCGATCGAGGCCGCGCTCTGCGCGCTGGCGTTAGATCGACAATGGGTGCCGCCGACGATCAATTATCAAAATCCCGATCCGGCGTGCGATCTGGACGTCGTGCCAAATCACGGCCGCGCCGCTGAATTGAATTACGTAATGAGCAATTCGTTCGGCTTCGGCGGGATTAACGCCTGCATCGTGATGGGTAAAGTGCGCGAATAATCGAGCCTTTTCTAACGTTGTCATCCTGAACGAAGTGAAGCATCTCTCCCACTTCGTGTATCACGCAATTTAATCAGCGTATCGCGCACTTCGACTGTGAGATCCCTCGCTTGCGCTCGGGATGACAATGCCTGATTAGCAATCTAGGAGATCGGGGCGATTTTTCTTCGTGCGCTTGAGCGCCTGCTCTTTTCGCCACTTCGCGATCTCGGCATGATTTCCCGAGAGCAGAACATCGGGAATTTTCCACCCGCGAAATTCTGCCGGCCGGGTGTACTGCGGCCCTTCGAGCAATCCGGTGCTAAATGAATCGTCGGTCGCGGAATGTTCGTGACCAAGAACGCCTGGCAATAACCGCACGACGGCATCCACCAGAACTACGGCCGCGATCGCACCATTCGTCAGAACATAATCACCGATCGAAATCTCAAGATCGACAAGATGCTCGATCACGCGCTGGTCGACGCCTTCGTAGTGACCGCAAATGACGATAAGATGCGATTGTTTCGAAAGATCTGTCGCCATTTTCTGGTCTAGTCTTTTCCCAGCCGGACTCATTAAAATCACTTTCGATTTCCGCATTTCGACGTTGGGCGTTGGACGTTGAGCGTTGGACGTTTTCTGTTTCAACTCTTCAACCGCCGCAAAAATCGGCTCCGGCTTCATCACCATCCCCTGCCCGCCGCCAAACGGCGCATCATCGACGACATGATGTTTGTCGGTGGTCCAATCGCGCAGATTATGAATACGAAGATCGACAGTTTTGCTTTCCTGAGCCCGCTTCATCATGCTCTCGCTCAGCGGCGCGCGGCAGATTTCGGGAAACAAAGTGAGGATGTCGATCTTCATCAGAAGAAAACGTCGAACGCCCAACGCCGAACGTCCAATCCTGAATGAGGGCGTTGTAGCTGCCGCCGTCCCTGGCGGCAGGAATGTTTTAGGACTGCCGATGAGGACATCGGCAGCTACAACCTATTCGACGATCTCGAGCGTAGCGCGTTGCCCGTGGCGCGACGCGGAGCTATTCAGCATGGCGCGGATCGCGTGAATGGTTTGGCCGTTGCGCCCGATGATGCGGCCGACGTCGCTTTGGCGCAGCTGCACTTTGAAAATCGTCATTTTGCCGTTCGGAATTTCCGTCAGCACCATGTCGTCAGGAAATTCCACGAGTTGTCGAATGATGAACTCGAGGAATTCCTTCATGTCGACTCAGGAGAAGTCGGAGTTTCTGCCGGCGGAGGTGGCGCCTCCGCTACCGCCGGCGTCGCCGGGGCCGCTGGTTGAGTTTCAACTGGAGCGGGCGCCGCTGGTGGAGCCGGTGCGGGTTTTTTCGCCGCCTTGGCCGCGGCTTTCTTTGCGGCGGCTTCCGGGTTCTTCGTTTTCTTGATCAAACTGCGCACCGTATCCGAGGGCTGCGCACCTTTGCTGATCCAATGTTCGATCCGATCAAGCTTCAAAGTGCTGTTTTGTCCGGTCTTTTTCGGGTCGTAGGTGCCCACGATCTCAATAAATTTTCCATCGCGCGGGCTACGTTTGTCCGCAACCACCACTTTAAAATAGGGGCGGTTTAACGAGCCTTCTCTTCGTAATCTGATTGCGACTGCCATATTATTTTTTCATTCGCGCCATTTGCGCCATCATCTTCTTCATTTTGCCCGCGTTCTTCATCATCTTTTTCATCTGATCGAAGCGGCGGACCAAGTCGTTCACCTCTGTGACGGTTGAGCCGCTGCCGCGAGCGATCCGCTGACGACGCCGCGCATTTAAAATGTCGGGGCGGGTCCGCTCCTCGCTGGTCATCGAAAGCACGATGGCTTCCGTGCGCTTGAGCTGCTTCTCGTCAACCGAGAGGCCCTGCACGTTACTCATGCCCGGTAGCATGCCAAGCACATTTTCGAGCGGCCCCATTTTCCGGAGCATTTGGAACTGGCCCAGGAAATCGTTGAAATCGAACGACGCGTTCCGCAGTTTACTTTCCAGGCGCTCCGCGTCTTCGATCTCGATCGTTTCGACTGCTTTTTCGACCAGACCAACCACGTCGCCCATCCCGAGAATCCGGCCGGCCAGACGCTCGGGAACGAACGCTTCAAACTGATCGAGCTTTTCGCCGGTGCCGACGAATTTGATCGGCCGCTGCGTCACTTCGCGCATCGACAACGCTGCGCCGCCGCGGGCGTCGCCATCGAGCTTGGTCAAAATGATGCCGGTAATTTCTAAGGCCGCGTTGAAGTGCGTTGCAACGCTAACCGCTTGCTGCCCGGTTGCCGCATCGACGACCAGCAGCGTTTCCTGCGGCTGCAGGAATCTCTTTAGTTGTTGGATTTCCTCAACCAGCGCGACGTCGACTTCCTGGCGGCCAGCGGTGTCGAAAATGTTGATGTTACCTCCCGCTCGCTCGTGCCATTCGAGCGCGGCCGCTGCCGCGCGTTGCACATTCTTCTCGTCCAGATTCGGCGTAAAAACCGGAACGTCGATTTGTTTTCCAAGCGTGGCTAGTTGCTCGATCGCTGCCGGCCGTTCCAAATCGAGTGCAACCAAGTTCGGACTGCGCCCTTGTCTCTTCAGCAATCGCGCAAGTTTCGCCGCAGAAGTTGTTTTGCCGGAACCGTTCAGGCCGACAATGAGAATGCGGTGAGGTTCTCCAAGATTTAACGGCGCGGCGTCGGCGCCCAGTAAGATCGACAATTCGTCGTAAAAAATCTTAACGATCTGCTGACCGGGCGTGATGCTGCGGAGCACGGCTTCGCCGAGCGCCTTTCCTTTGACCCGCGCGATGAATGTCTTGGCGACTTCAAAATCGACATCGGCTTCGAGCAGCGCGAAACGAACTTGCCGTAGCGCGGCGTCGATGTTCGCCTCGCTGATCGTTTCCCGTGGCCGCGAAGATCCTTAAAGATCTCCTGCAGCTTGTCGCCCAGTTGCGAAAACATAATCGGGTTGGAGGGCGCCGCGCTGTCGGCGCCTAAATTTTGGGGCACGACAGCGCGTGCCCCTCCAAATTCATTTCTTCGGTGGCGCGACCGGAGTTCCCGACGCTGCCGCGCCGGACTCATCGATTCCGAACGTCCAATGGACTTCGATTTTTTTGTCGCCGGATTTCGCCGTCAAAATCACGGTGCAGTTTTTGTCGCGCAGTTTTTGCGTCACCTGATAGGAAACCACGCCGGTCTTTGGATCAAACGATGCCGGGACAACTCCTAGGCCGCTGATTCGCAATTGCACACTGGCGGGATCAATCTGCCCGATCGAACTCAGGTTCGCCTTGATTAGCGGTAGGGCGCTGCGAACGGTTGTGCCGTCGGCCGGTTCAGTCGACAAATTCTGCGCGCCTACTACGGCAACGGCCGGCCCGCCGGGGCCACCGCCCGAAGTCGCGATCATTTTTACCGCATCTTCAAACACCTTCGGCTTGTTCGCTTCGATCGCGTAGCGGCCAAGCGCGTCCATCGGTGAGGTGTAAGTAATTGGCTGGCCGTAAACAGTAAACATGGCTTCGTAGCCGGCATTGCGCGCGATTTCCTTGACGCGCTCGTTGTAATTACCAAATGGCACAGCAAAACAGTTGATCTTGATGCCGAGCCGTTGCTCGAGCAGTTGCTTACTGCCGACAACTTCGTTCTGGATCCATTTCTCGTAATCGGCGCCGGTCAGTTTCTTTTTGGTCCTTTTGTTGCCGGGTTCGATGATCATGACGTTGTGACCTTCGCGTAAATCCTGGTGCGTGGCGGAGTGCGCTTCGATGTCGATTCCGTTATCGCGCATATCGGCAAGCATTTCCCAAGTAATGGCTTGTCCACCACCAAGGCTGCCACCAGCGACGCCTTCGGTATAAATGAACATGGTAAAGGTGTAGCCGAACTTTTTCATGATCGGCCAGGCGACTTCGTACTGGGATTTCCAGCCGTCATCGAACGTGATCACCGCGCAGCGAGGCGGGATATTTTTTTCGCCGCGCTTCCAAGCGAGCAAATCCTGTAAACTGATCACGGTGATGCCGCGATCCTTGAGCTCTTTCATCTGCGCTTCAAATGCCGCCGGCGTGATCTCAGTCCCGGCATATCGGACTTTGTCGACCAAACGATGATAGCAGTAGATGATCGTCTGCGCGGTTTGATCGACCACCGGCTTGGAAACGGTCGTCGCCGGTGTCGCAGTCACGGCCGCTTTTGGAGGGGGTGTCGGTTTGGCGGCGAATGCGAGGCTGCAGGTCAGGGCTGCATAAAGGAACGAAGACAAGAAGAATCGGGTGCGCATAGTAGAGTTAACGCCTTTAAATCTGGTCGCGCAAAAAACAAGCGGTTTTTCGGCAAAAGAAGAAACTTCGGGCGCGAACTCTGCTGCTTAGACACAGCCCGCGCCCAACCAGAAACTTTTGGCGAAGGAGCGAGTTTTAATGTAAGAACGCCCCAATGTTTCGATTCAATTACCGCCTCTCGCTTCTCGCTGTTTCGGGCTTGCTCGCCGCTTGCGCCACGGGACGAGGGCCGGTTGAAGGCGGCGCGAGCAAAGACACCAGCAAATCTTTCAACACGGTCGTGGTCGATGCCGGACACGGGGGCCGAGACAACGGCGCCTACCGCAAATTTGGCGGCGCAGAGAAACTAGCCACTCTCGATGTCGCTAAACGACTGGCCCGCAAGCTGCGCGAATCTGATTTTAAAATCGTGATGACGCGGTCGACCGATGTTTTCATTCCGCTTGAGCAACGGGTCGCGATCGAAAACGCGCAAAAGAATTCTGTCTTTGTCAGTATTCATTTTAACGATTCGCGAAGACGCGGAATTCGCGGATTCGAAACGTATTATCATTCAGCGAATTCGTATGATCTGGCGCACCGGATCCAATCGAAACTGATGACGATTCCTCGTTCGGCCAATCGTGGGGTCCATTCCGCCAACTTTCGGGTCTTACGGCTGGCGAGATATCCGGCGGTGCTCGTCGAGTGTGGTTTTCTAAGTAATCGATACGAGGGCGGCGAAGCGCGGGACTCCGACTATCGCGAAGCGCTGGCGGACCGGATCGCGGAAGCAATCGTAGAACAGCGTTATGGTCCGGGCATTTATAAGAGGGCAGCTAGCGCAGCCGTGAATCCGCCCATCGAATCAACCGCTTTGGCACCGTCGTCGCTCAAACACGACTAAAATTTCTTCTGTGGTGGCAGCCGTCTCGGCTGCGAAATTGCTGATGTCATGCAGGCGAGACGCCTGCCGCCACAGTTGCGATTAAAATTCTTTTCCCCGCTCTTCGCGCCCAATCGCGGCGAGGAAAATTATCACTAGAAAAACGACCGCTTCCACGAGTGCCATAATGAGCGCGTAATTTGGCTCCCCGTTGGCCATACGAAAACGCTCGGCCAACCACGCCTGTTGCTGGGCGGCATAGGCCGCCGCGAAGTTTCCGAGCTGATAAGCGAGACCGGGAAACGTCCCGCGAAATTCCGGCGGCGAAAGTTCGTTCAAATGCACCGGCACAACTCCCCACGCGCCTTGGACCATGAACTGAATCAGGAATCCGCCCACGATGAGCAGCGCTGTGCTCGGCGCAAAAATCCAAAGTGGAATCAGAAGCATCCCAAATGCGGCCGAGATTATGATGACCCGCCGTCGCCCCCATTGTTGCGAAAGAAAACCCATCACCGCACCGCCGCAAATGGCGCCGGTCGCATAAACAATACTGATCATCGATTTCGCGCTGACGCCAAAGCCGCGCTGTTTTTCCAGATACGTCGGATACAAATCTTGTGTGCCGTGCGACATGTAATTGAACGCAGTCATGAGGAGCGCGGCATAAATAAAAAGCGCGCCGTGTTGCCGGACGAAGATCGACATCTTCACACGCGGTTTCTGCTGAGCCCGCTGACGTTGCCAGACGGGCGACTCCGGAACGCGCGCACGAATGTAAATCACTAAAAATGCCGGTAACGCGCCGGCGATAAATAAGCCGCGCCAACCGAAATGCGGAAACACAACCCAGTAAACCAGCGCCGCGAGGAGATAACCAACCGCGTAACCCTGTTGTAAAATCCCCGAGAACAACCCACGCGCTTGCGTTGGCAACGATTCCATCGCCAGTGAAGCACCGAGCCCCCATTCACCGCCCATGCCGATTCCAAAAAGCGCGCGTAGGATTAGGAAAACCGTGAAATTCGGCGCGAACGCAGTCAGCAATTCCATCACCGAATAAAAGATGATGTCGGCCATGAGCGGAATGCGCCGGCCGAATTTATCGCCGAGCCAACCAAAGATGAGCGCGCCGACCGGCCGCATCATCAGGGTGAGCGTGATTGCGAAAGCGACTTTCGGAATGCTCTTCCCAAAATCATGGCCGATCGGAACGAGCACGAACGTGACGAGAAAGAAATCGAGCGCATCGAGGGCCCAACCGAGGAAGCAGGCCACAAACGTGTTCCGCTGATCGCGATTCAACATTTTGAAAAGCCGGATCGCCTCCATGCCTTAGTCAGCTATTTGTCATTCCGAGCGGCAACGTGACGTTGCATCCAATTACTAGCGGCAAAGCCGCCACACTGAAAGCCTGCCCTGAGCGAGCGGAGCGAGTCGAATGGGAGGAATCTCTTACTATTTCTGAAATATCTAGAGATGTCTCCACTTCGGTCGACATGACAAAAGGCAGAGCGCAGAACGCTCTTCCGCTTCCTCTTATTCTTAAGCCTACCTCCGGCCGAAGAAGACAAAGAGGAAGACGAAAAGGAAGAGGAAGAGTCTAAACGCATCTACGTATCATGATGCGTAGATTTGTTTCTTGAAGTTGGCATAAACACCGCTTAGTTCTTCGCCAGTATGCCGGACAAGGTTCATCCGCTGGAAGATTTGCTGCGCGAACGCATCGTCGTTCTGGACGGCGCGATGGGCACCATGATCCAGCAGCGGAAATTGTCGGAGCAGGATTACCGCGGCGACAGATTCCGCGAGTGGAAGGGCCAAGACCTGAAAGGAAGTCTCGAGCTGCTGAACTTAACTCAGCCGCATGTGATCGAGGAAATTCATTCCGCTTACCTCGAAGCCGGCGCGGACATCATCGAAACCAATACTTTCAGCGCGACCACGATTGGCCTCCACGATTTTCTTTTTCAAGAGGCGCCAAAAGATGGACGCAAAGATCAGGAATTTTTTCAGCGCGTGGTGGATGATGTCGATCTTCGCGCACTCGTTCGCGAAATGAATCTGGCCGCCGCAACGATCGCGCGGCGCGCGGCGGATCTCTCGATCAAGCAAACCGGCAAACGCCGGTTCGTCGGCGGTTCGATCGGTCCCCTCCCCGTGGCCGCCTCGATGTCGCCGGATGTAAATGATCCCGGTTTTCGCGCGGTCACATTCGATCAACTGCGCCAATCTTATTTTGATCAAATCAGCGCGCTGGTAGAAGGCGGTGTCGATCTTCTCCTGGTCGAAACAGTTTTCGACACGTTGAATGGCAAGGCGGCCCTCTTTGCGGTCGCGGACGTTTTCGAACAAAGAGGCAAGAAACTGCCGCTGGTTGTTTCCGGAACAGTAACTGACAAAGCGGGCCGAACGTTGAGCGGCCAAACCGTAGAAGCGTTTCTTGTTTCGATCGCACACGCGCAACCGCTCGTCGTCGGATTGAATTGTTCGCTCGGTCCGGACGAAATGAATCCGTTCATCGAAGAGCTGGCCCGGGTCGCGCAATTTCACGTCATCGCTTATCCAAATGCCGGTCTGCCCGATCCACTTTCCGAAACCGGTTTTCCGGAAACGCCGGAAACACTTACTCCAAAATTAAGACGCTGGACCGAAAACGGCTGGCTCAATCTGGTCGGCGGTTGTTGCGGCACAACACCCGAACATATCCGCGCGATCGCGAACGCCGTGCGCGACTGCAAGCCGCGAACGTGGGAGCAGTCTCAGCTCCGCGAGTCCGAGCCGGACGGCCGGATTCAAGACACTAAGGTCCTTCCCCCATTACAACTTTCCGGACTCGAACCGTTGAACATTACGCCGGAGTTCGGCTTTGCTGTGATTGGTGAACGAACCAACATCACGGGCTCGCCGAAATTTTCGAAATTGATTTTAAACGACGATTTCGACGGCGCTTTGGCGGTAGCCCGGCAGCAGGTGCAAGGCGGCGCCAACCTTCTCGACGTCAACATGGACGAGGGAATGATCGATTCGGAAGCCGCGATGACGCGTTTTTTGAATTTGATCGCGAGCGAACCGGAGATCGCGCGAATTCCAATCATGATCGACAGCTCGAAGTGGAGTGTGATCGAGGCCGGACTCAAATGCGTGCAGGGCAAAGCGGTCGTCAATTCGATCAGCTTAAAAAATGGCGAAGAAGAATTCTTGCGTCAGGCGGGACTGATCAGGCGATACGGCGCGGCTGTAATCGTGATGGCGTTCGACGAGCAAGGCCAGGCCGATAATTTTCAACGCAAGACCGACGTCTGCGCGCGCGCTTACAAACTTCTGACCGAACGCGCAGCTTTTCCGCCGAACGACATCATATTCGATCCGAATATTCTCACCGTCGCGACTGGTTTGGAGGAACATCGCAATTATGCGGTCGACTTCATCGAAGCCACACACTGGATAAAAAAGAATTTGCCGGGCGTGCGGGTGAGCGGCGGCGTGAGCAACATTTCCTTTTCGTTTCGCGGCAACAACACCGTGCGCGAAGCAATGCACTCCGCATTTTTGTTTCACGCGATCCGCGCCGGACTCGACATGGCCATCGTGAATGCCGGCCAGCTCGCGGTTTACGAGGAGATCGCGCCGGAATTGCGGGAGCGCGTCGAAGATGTGCTCCTCAATCGGCGCGACGACGCGACCGAACGCCTTGTTGATTTTGCGGAAAACATCAAAGCGAAGGGTAAGACGAAGGTTCCAGACGAAGCGTGGCGCGCGCAGCCGGTCGAGGAACGACTCAAGCATGCGCTGGTTAAAGGCATCGTTGATTACATCGACATTGACACCGAAGAGGCGCGGAAAAATTGCAAACGGCCGCTCGACGTCATCGAAGGGCCGCTGATGGCGGGGATGAGTGTGGTCGGCGATCTCTTCGGAGCGGGAAAAATGTTTTTGCCGCAAGTGGTCAAAAGCGCGCGCGTGATGAAGAAGGCAGTTGCGTATCTGATGCCGTTCATGGAAGCGGAAAAATCGGCCGGTTCGAAACCGCAGGGGCGGATCGTCATGGCCACGGTCAAAGGCGATGTGCATGACATCGGCAAGAACATCGTTGGCGTGGTGCTGCAATGTAACAATTACGACGTTGTCGACCTTGGAGTGATGGTCCCGGCGGCGAAAATTCTGGAAACCGCGCGCGAGAAAAAAGCGGACGCGATCGGATTGAGCGGATTAATCACGCCGTCACTCGACGAGATGGTGCATGTCGCCCAAGAGATGGAGCGGGAAAATTTCAAATTACCGCTGCTGATTGGCGGCGCGACGACCAGCCGGGCGCACACGGCAGTGAAGATCGCTCCGCATTATCACGAAAGCACGATCCACGTCCTGGACGCCTCCCGCGCTGTTGGCGTGGTTAACTCACTCCTGAGTATAAAACAAAAAGCGGCGTTCGATGCCAAAACTCGCACCGAATACGAGGCGTTGCGTAAAGCGCATAGCGCGAAGATGCGCGAAAAGAAGCTAATCACGCTCGAACAGGCGCGCGCGAATCGAACTCCGATCGACTGGACCAGTTACGTTCCGCCGAAACCGGAGTTCACCGGAGCCCGCACCATCACTCCTTCGATCGTCGAACTTCGCGATTACATCGATTGGTCGCCGTTTTTTCACGCCTGGGAATTGCGCGGAAGATATCCGGCGATTTTCGAGGACCAGACGATCGGAACGCAGGCGCGGGAGCTCTTTGACGACGCGCAAGAAATCCTGGAGCGAATTATCGCCGAGAAATCTCTGACCGCGCGTGGTGTCTTCGCCTACTGGGCTGCGAACGCAGCCGGCGATGATGTCGATCTTTTCCGGGATGAATCGCGACGTGGAAAGTTGGCGACTTTTTATTTTTTGCGGCAACAAATGCAAAAACCGGCGGGACAGTTCAACCATTGCCTTGCGGATTACGTTGCGCCGAATTCGGCTGATTATCTCGGCGGCTTTGCGGTTACGATTCACGGTGCGGATGAGATTTCTGAAAAATTCAAAACCGCGCACGACGATTACAGTTCCATCATTACAAAAGCGCTGGCGGATCGATTGGCCGAAGCTTTCGCGGAATATTTGCATCTCCAGGCGCGAATCGCGTGGGGCTTCGGGCGCGAAGAAAATCTGTCGACCGCCGATTTGATCCGCGAAAAATATCGAGGAATTCGGCCGGCCCCGGGTTATCCGGCGTGTCCGGATCACGCGGAGAAGCGGACACTATTTGATTTGCTGGAGGCCGAGAACAAGATCGACATCAAATTGACGGAGTCATTCGCCATGCATCCAGCGGCGAGCGTGAGCGGATTTTATTTGGCGCATCCAGAGGCGAAATACTTTGGCGTCGGTCAAATTGGTCGCGACCAGGTTGTGGATTACGCGCAGCGGCGCGGTGAATCAGTCGCGACAGTGGAGAAGCGACTGGGGCCGAATGTTGGCTACGAAGCGAATCCATGATACAAGTCACGGCGAAATTACGGGGTGTAGCTTAGCTTGGTAGAGCGCGTGGTTTGGGACCACGAGGTCGCAGGTTCGAATCCTGTCACCCCGATTTTTGATTTGTGAAGACTAAATCGTGGTGGTCGATCTTGTGCGGCGTATTCTGGGCGAGCGCCGTCATCTTGGACGGACAGGTCGCAACCGATTCGGGTCTGCAATCCATTCAGCAGCAAACGACGCCTCCTCCGCCCGCAACGCCGAAAGCCAACGTGCCTGAGCGGGCGCAGATCGATGAGATTTTCAAGCAAACGTCATTGGGCAGAGAAGCGGATGAGCGCCGATTGCACATTGAATGGCGACAACTACAAAACCAGATCGTAAACGAGCCTGATGTCGTCGCGGCAAAGAGAGCGGCCGAAACGGCTCGGACCGATTTGGAAAAGCGACAGCGGCTCCGCGATTATTACGATCTTTACTACGGGCGCATGCGCGTTCAGGCGCGAAGCGCGGAAATGAAAACAGCGCTCGACGAATTGAGAATCGCGCATTTGAGTCAGATCACTCAACCGCGAGTGCGACACGAGTCCGATGCCGGTTTACCGACTCCCAGTCCGACGCCGAAAAAGAAACAAAAAGGGGGCCGCGCTAAGAAGTTTCGCGGCGAGGGTTAATATTCCTCGACCCAGCGCGAGTTTTCTTCGAGGCGTGAAAGGCGATCTTGCCGACGTAGTGGCAACGGTTATTTTAATCGCCTCGAAATTACGCTGGCGCGTTCGTCTAGTGGTTAGGACACGGCCCTCTCAAGGCCGGTGCACGGGTTCGACTCCCGTACGCGCTGCAGTTCTCATTCGGCAGCCGATTCGCCCAACCAATGAACGACGATTTAGCTTGCTAAAAACTCGGAAAATACTACGATCGCGGCCGCTAAATTCGGGGTCTCCAAATTCCCAAACCATGACTGCACGTTTCTATTTTCGTTTATTTTGCGTTGCTGCGATCGCCTCAACGGTTTCATTGAGTTTTGCGGCGAAACCGACCCCAACGCCGACTCCGAAGCCAACGGCCACGCCAACGCCCGCACCGACAGCGACGCCGGCACCAACAGCAACCCCGAAACCTTCCCCAACACCGACGGCGACACCAACCCCGACCCCGGTTGCCACAACAAGTCCATGTCCCCTTCCGGTGGATTATGGTCTCACCAGCTCAAGCACAAACTCGCCTGAAAAAGGACCGGGTCCGTTGAAGGCGCTCTGTCACAAGGGTGCTGGCGTTCCAAAGATTATTCTTTGTCTGCCGCCGAATGCATACAACGCGCACATTCAGCATGGCGATACACCGGTTGCGTTCACCTGCACCAAAGAGGGTAACCAGGGTCCCTGCGGCCCTTAAACTGATTCTTTCGTTCCGCGAGGCGCGAACTGCGCGAATGAATCTCCGATGCCGCGCGGATTTGTCGTTTTCGCTCTAGCCTCCGCGTTCGCTTTGTGCGGCTGCTGGGAGGGAACCAGTCGGCAGGTTTTTGCTACCGTCCTCTCGCTCCACGGCGAAGTCGTCTTCCTTTCAAAAGGATCGACTAACTTCCGTTCGGTAGATTCGCGGGCAAAACTGAATGTTGGCTCGATTCTGCGGACTTCGCGTGACGCTCAACTTAGTCTGATGCTTATTCCAGGCGCGCTCGCGCAGGTTTCCAGCGACTCGGAATTGAAGATCGACGAGCTCAAACTCATCAAAGATGGCAACGAAACGGGGGACGCCATTCGCGAGCGCACAGCGCGCATCGAACTACAACGTGGCGTTATCGTTATCCTGTTCGAAGGCGTCGCGCGATTTACGATCGAGACACGCGACGCAACCATTCGCGTTCTCCCGAGCTGCCTGCTTCGACTTGATGTGGATGAAAGCGGAACCCGCGCAACGTGCGTGCGCGGCAAGTTCTATGCGACGCCCAAAAACGGCCAGATCGTTGCGGTCGATGCAGGTTATTTCCATGAATGGCCCTCAGAGCGTGGAGCGGTGCTCGCTGCCGAAGACCGGCGAGGCCAAACGGATACCACATCCACGCTCGAAGGGTCCCGTGAGTTGCAAGAACTCGGCGCCGCACAGCGCGATCGGTTGCCCTTTTAGCCCCACTCTTACCTGTAAACGGCTTGGGATTTGCTTTTTAACACTCGGCTGCTCGGGGTAGCGAGGGCGGGAGCGGCCAACTGCTATGTCCTTGGCCATTAAAAATTTGCCGCTCCGGGTCCTTTTAGCGGCTTCGGGAACCCTATGCCTCGATTGCACGTTCGCCCCCCAGACGGGGGCGGCTCCCGTGGAACAAAGCGCTCCTCCCATTACAGTCCGAGCATCAATCAGCGCCAGAGAAATGGCGGAAGCTGAATTCCTGACCTTATTCATCTCCTCAGCAGTCCGATTACAAGGGCCAGAATTTATTGCATGGCTAGCCACAGCGGTTAAGCTCCGCGCCGATTTGGCCGGTAAGGTTGTTGTTTGTAGTCTGAACATCGCCCGATTAAATGCGCGTTTGAACAATGGACGACTTTCATTTGGGACCATCGGTCAGATTATCAAGGGTGCGGTCGGGGCCGTGCCCGAAACCGCGCCCGACATCGTAAAGGCGGCAATCAAGTCCGAACCGTACGCTCGCGACTGGATCATCATGTCGGCAATTGCCGCTGCGCCTGACGAGCAGCCTTTGATTTTCGCAGCGGCGAATGAGGCTCAGCCGATGTCGATCTTGCTAACGGCAGGCCGATTCAATCCCGCGGACAATGCGACAATCGACAACGTCAATTCTCCCGAGCAACCGCCCGGACCGTGAAAGCGCCCTTCTTGCTAATCGGCTTCGTGTTGTGACAGGATAAATCTGTTGCGGGTCGACAATCCTACATGAGCTCCAATTGCGTCCTCTATTATCGATTCCGCCTCGCCTATTTCTGTGCCGGCGTCATCGCTGCTTTTTTCTTTCCCCATCCGGCCAATGCGTTGACAGAGGAAGTTAGCACTACTGCTCCTTCTACTCTGAGTTCACAGGCGGCCGAAACGTCCTCAAGTTCGCCAATGCTCAATCCAACGGGCGAGTCCAATTTACATTCGACGGCAGATCCTCGGAATGAGGTTACGGCCGAGCCACGCCGTTTTCAGTACGAGCTTAAAGTCACCGTGCGCGGCGTTTACGATGACAACATCAATCTCAGCCAAACTGCGCACGAGTCGGATTATTACCTTACGATTGAGCCAATCTTAACGCTGGGCGTGGGGAACATCACCAGTCGCGAAGATAATTACATTCGGTTCGATTACGCCCCGAGCCTTTTTCTCTTTCTCGACCACTCAGAAAATGACGCCGTCCAGCATCTCATTCATCTGGAAGGACAACACAGTTTTGGGCGCCTAACGCTGACGCTCGGTGAAGAGGTCGCAATCTTGGACGGCACCGATCTGCGGACTCTGAGTGACATCGCCTCCCCTGGCAGTCATGCGAATCTGGACGTGAGCGGACGAACACGCTTCCAGACTTATAACACGCGCCTCGGAGCGACCTACGATCTCACTGGAAAGACATTCTTGAGCAGTGGAATTGATTCGCTGGTAACGGATTACAATTCGGCCAGTCTCATTAGCTCTCAAATGTTCTCTGGAAATCTCTTTCTTAACTACCGCTACAGCGAAAAGATCGTGGTCGGCGTCGGCGGCACCGGTGGATACGATTTTGTCGACAATCCGAGCCCGGACCAGTCTTTTGAGCAAGCAAACGTGCGCGCGAGTTATCAGGCCACGGGCAAGATTGCGCTTAATTTTTCCGGCGGTGTCGAGTTTCGCCAATTCGAAAACAATTCGCGGGGCCAATACATTACGCCGGTTTTTGAACTGGGCGCGACCTATCAACCTTTCGACGGCACCAGCATGACGCTCAGCGGCAGCCGGCGCACATTTAATTCCGGCGCTCTCGCCGGCCAGGATTTTGCCGGAACTACCATCTCGGCCGGCTTAAAACAGCGCCTCGCCCAAAGATTTTATTTCTCGGTTTCGGCGGGTTACCAGAATTCGGATTACTTCAGTACCGTCAGTGGTGTCATGGCCAACCGGCGGGACAATTATTATTTCATCGAGCCGGCCCTCGATTTTCCAATCACTAGATTTTGGACCGTGGGCGGTTATTATCTGCACCGGCAAAATGACAGTTCATTTCAGTCCTTCAAATTCGATGATAACCAGGTTGGTTTGCGAACCGTGCTCACGTTTTGAGCAAATCGTTGGCGATAAGTGAGAACTTTGAGGCTGATTGTCCTGACTTTGTTTCTGCTGCCGGCGGCGATTTTCGCCCAAAACGCAACGCCGGCTGATGTTTTCCGGCCGATTGTCGCGCCCGCGCCGTCAAACGCTCCGGTTGCGCCGCCGCCCAGCAATGCTCTCAATGCGCCGACTGGTTATGTCCTGCGATCAAACGATCAGGTGGCGGTGGAAGTTTTTGGCGAAGACGATCTGCGGACCAATACCAGGCTTAACGGCGAAGGCAATCTTAGCTTGCCCCTCCTTGGATCGGTTCACCTCGGGGGTCTTACCCTCGCGCAAGCCGCTTCCAAAATCACCGAACTGTACGGCCGTGATTATCTGGTCAGTCCGCGAGTGAATGTGACTTTGGTTGGTTACGCCAAACGTCGCTTCACTATTCTAGGTCAGGTGAATCGCCCTGGAAGTTACGAGATGCCTGAAGGCAGTCCCGATGGCATCGATCTTTTGGAAGCGATCGCCATGGCCGGCGGGTACACTCGCATTGCCGCGCCGGAAAGAATTAGCGTTCGCCGGCGCTCGGCCACCGGCGATGATGAAATCCTAAGAGTCGATGCCAAGCGGCTGGCGAAGCGCGGTGGCGAAAGTTTTCAAGTAGCACCCGGCGACACAGTGACCATCGCGGAGAGTCTTTTTTAATGCGGTCTGCCGCTTGCTTTTTGAGTTCCAACTTTCAATGTAGAAGGCTCTGCGCAGCGACGTGACTAACCCACCTCTCCATTCTGTTTCGCCTTTGCCGCCGGCCAGCCCGGTTCCGCTTACGGCTCTCAGTAGCAACGTTGATTTCGGCGAACAAAAGCGAGGCTTGGATTTTTTGCGCCTTTGGCATGCCGTGGTCGAACGAATCTGGATCGTCGTCCTCTGCGTCGTAGCCGGGCTTTTTCTCGCGCTCGGTTATTTAGCGCGCACTCCGAAACTCTATCAGGGGCACACCGTCCTTGAAGTTGAATTTCAAGAGCCAAGCTTGGTTGGATCGGAAGAACAATCATCGCGCATGCGATCGATGTTCCTGGCCAGTCAGGAAGCTCTTCGCACCATCGAACAAAATCTTATCAATCGGACGCTGCTTGCCCGAGTGGTGCGCGCTGAAGGATTAGCCGACGACGGCGGCCGCACGCTTTTGGGTCGGAGCGTGACTGCGAATGATTCGAGCAACACGACGACACCCCGTCCGAGCACCTCACCGACGGAGAAATCCGACGAAATCATGAATGCGCCCAGCTTCACTCCGCTCGAAGAAGCGCTTGGCGGCGCGATGACCGGTATGGTTAAACCGGCGATCCGCCGCGGTACTCGTTTGATTGATCTTTATACGACGAATCGCGACCCGGTGATGGCACAGAGATTAGCTGAAGCAGTCGGGCGCGAATTCATCCGCTATTCAATCGCCCAACGGTCAGCGTATAGCCAGAGCGCACTGCGCTATCTCCTCGAAGAAGAAGAGCGCTTGAAAGAAAAGTTGCAGCGCAGCGAAGCGGCTGTCGCTGAATATAAGGAAAAAACTCCGGACGCGTTGCAACTCGGCGGCGGCGCGGCCGCTACTGGCAGTCAAAGTGGCGCCGGCAGCTCGGGTGGTCGCAGCGGTCTTGTTGAAGACAAACTTCAGGAATTGACCAGCAAACTGACTGCAACCAAGGCCGATCGGATTCGAATTGAAAACGAACTCAAGCAAATCGAGGGCATCGGCGATAACGTGGATGCGCTTCTCGCCATTCCTAGTATCGCCGCTGCGCCCACAGTCAACGACCGCAGACGCGATGTCTCGCAGCTCGAAGCGGGCGTCGCGACGCTGGCGCAGCGCTACAAGGACAAGCACCCCAAAATGGTCGCTGCTCGTGCGGCGCTTAAGGAAGGCAGAGACAGTTTGCGGCGCGCCGTCCAGGATCAACCAAACGTTTTGCAAAACATGCTTCATCAGGCAAAAGCGACCGAGAGCAGCCTCCAAACTGCGGTGCAGGAACAGGAGAAAGCAGCGCTGGCGCTAAACAAGGCGGCGATTGGGTATCAACAACTTGCGCGCCAGGCCGAAACCGACCGCGCGCTTTACGAAAGCGTCCTCCGCCAAATTAAGCAAACAGACGTAACGAAGGACGTAAAGATGACCGCGATCAGCGTGGTGGAGCATTCGCCTCTCCTCCGCGCGCCGATTAGCCCGAGCACCAGCAAGACGCTCGTCCTGGGATTACTCGGCGGTTTGGCGGCCGGACTCGCCTTCATCTTCGGCGCCGACGCGATCGATCGTTCGGTCAAGACTGTCGACCAAGCCGAGTCAACTTTCGGCCTGCCGGTTCTCGCTGCGGTACCAGAGACGAAAGAAGAAAACAAATCGCCGCGACCCAAGCGAAACCGCGAGAGCCCGTCAACCTATCGTGTCATTTCCGACATGCCCGAGGGTCCTGCGGCCGAAGCGTTTCGCAATCTGAGAGCCGCTCTTTCACTGTTGGGTCCGGAGAGCGAGCGGAAGATTTCGCTCTTCACCAGCGCGTTGCCGAACGAAGGCAAAAGTTTCACCAGCACCAATTACGCTGTCGCTCTCGCCCAACAGGGTTACCGTGTGTTGCTGCTCGACGGCGACCTTCGTCGCCCAAGTTTACATAAAATTTTCGGCTTTAGCGGCAAATGGAAGACCAATTCGAATTACGTGGAGCCGCCGGGATTTGTCGATTGTCTCATCGGCGGCGCGAAACTCGAGACCGCGGCCCGGCCGATATCATCGGAAGAGATCGACGTTGCCGGGGACGCCATCGCGGTGCGCAGTAAAGTTCATACTGCTACCGGTGGACAACTGTTTGTCCTTGCCGGCGGTCATCGTGCGCCAAATCCGGCCGAGATCCTCAGTGGACCTTCATTTACAAAACTGATTGCCGAAGCGGGAAAACTTTTCGATCGGGTGGTTATCGACAGCGCACCAGTGCTCGCGGTCAGTGATACACTTTTGATGGCGCCCTACGTTCAAACAATTTGCGTCATTATTCGCGCGCGCAAGACACCGCGACCTGCCATTCAACGCGCTCTCTCGCTCATCGCTGGAACAGGCACGCGGACCGCCGGCTTGGTTCTTAACCGCTTACCCCGCACTCGCGGCGCCGGCTACTACTACTATTATGCTTCGCCGGGCTACGGCAAAGGCGAAGGCTCTTACTCCAGCAGTTACGGGGAGTCGGCCAGTCAGCGAAGCAGACTGGCAGCTCGGAGCTTCTATCTCCCATCTCCCATCTCCCATCTCCCATCTCCCATCTCCCATCTCCCATCTCCCAGCTCCCAGCTCGCAGCTCCCAGCTCCCAGCTCCCAGCTCCTATCTCCTAGCTTATTAGCTCCTAGTCGCGCTGTTCCAGCGCGCGCTTCCCCAGCACAGCCCAAGATAAGTAGCGACGTATAACTGAATCGACGCGATTTGGAGCGGAAAATCCACCAGGGCATGCACCGCCACGCCCGCGAGCGCAATGACAGTTAGGGGCAAGATCAATCGCCGCCGCCAACTCCACTCTTGGGTAAACGCTGAAACGCTGAAACGCTGAGAAGCTGAAATCTGTAGGGGCTCGTCTAATTTCCGTGTTTCCGTTTTCAGTTTTTCAGTTTTTCGAGCGGCACCTCTGCGAAACGCGCTTTGCCGCCGCAAACACAAGGCCGCGTTCGCCATTCCGCCAAAAAACAGCGCTGCCCACAACATGCTGCCGAGCCATCCCCACTCCATCACCGTTTGTAGGTAATCCTCATGTAGAAAACGCCACTCGCCGCCAACAGGCTGGCCCTCGGCCTTGTTGTATGCGGGAAAAATCGCGCGAAAGGTTCCCGGACCGAATCCAAAAGGACCCCCGCTTGGCAAAATGTTTAACGCTATCCGCGAAGCCGACCAACGCGCATCTCCCGACATCTGCTCGCCCAATTTCTCCCATCTGCGAACAGGACGGTCCAAGTGAGCGGCAGAACCAATCGCAAAAAGGAGCAATAGAATTGCCGCGCCGCCCGCGAGAACGGTATTTTTTTCCGACCGGGATAATCCTCGAAATAGGCGCGGCCCAAGTTGCGCAAACAGGACCAATAAAATGAAAACCCCGATTAATTGCGCCATTCGCGAAGTGTTCGCAGCCACCGCCGCCAGATTTAGCAGAAACACAGTCAGCCAGATCGATCGCACGCCCGGACTCAATGGAATGCCGAATGCGCGCACGGCGAGTCCGGCCGTCAGCGGTAAGACGAGATTCAAAAACGCGCCCGCGTTTGCATGATAATAATAGGTCGCGAAGAAATTGCTCCCGTAGTGACCTATCGGCGTTTCCCAAAAAATTGCCTCAGCACCAGTCGCCTTTTGCAGTAAACCAAGCAGGGAAATCGATCCCGCGGCTACCGCGATGACCGCCCAGAGTTGAATCAGAGATTTGTCGTCCTGCGAAAGATCGACAACGAATAGAAGCGCGCCCATCAAGAGCGCCGCCCGAATCATCCAGGCAATGCTGATCGCGTAATCGACCGAACCGGGCGCCTGCGGCGCAAAATTGTCGATCCCAGCAAACGTTCCAAATTCCGGATCATAAATGGAACGCGCATTCAGCGTCATCCAAACTCCAATCACCAGCAAAGCCGTGATCAAAACGAGTAACAGCTTCGGTGACTTCGGCAGCCGCCGATTAACAATTAACTCAAGAACCCATAGCAGGAGTGCAGTTCCAAGCAGCCAGTCAATTACAACGATACTAGTCGCCGTCGTCCCGCCATACATCCACGGCGCAACGATGAGAGCGGCGAAAAAGAAATATCGGGATGTCGCCCGCACGAGGTCAGAGGTCACAGATCAGCAAGCCTAAGTAGAAAGTAGAAAGGCTAAAGTAGAAAACTCCAATCTCCAAGCTCCTACCTCCAAGCTCCTACCTCCAAGCTCGGACCGCCACACACGCTACCGTCCCTTTCCAAACAACATGGTGTGGACAGTCTTTAGCACGATCATCGCATCCAATTTGAGGGAATAATGTCGAATGTAGTAGAGATCGTATTGAAGTTTGTTGAGCGCGTCTTCTTCACTCTCGCCGTATGGATAGTTCACCTGGGCCCAGCCGGTGATTCCAGGCTTCACCAAGTGGCGAAAATGATAGAACGGAATCTTCTTTTCGTAACGCTCGACACATTTTTCCCACTCCGCGCGCGGGCCGATCAGACTCATGTCCCCTTTAAGCACATTCCATAACTGCGGCAGCTCATCGAGTCGCAATTTGCGGAGCCATCTGCCGGTTCGCGTGATCCGAACATCGTTTTCGCGGGTGTAGATGTCTTCCTCCGGAAGCGGTGACATGTGACTTGTGACTTGTGATGTCTGGCCGCCGAGCTCCGATCTCCGGGCTCCGATCTGCGACCGCATGGTCCTGAACTTGTAGGCGGTAAACCGATGACCTTCGCGGCCGACACGTAATTGTCCAAAGATAGCCGGCCCCTTGCTCGTCAGGCGAATCAAACACCACGTGACGACGACTAACGGCGAGCTGATGACCAATAAAAGCGCGGACGCGACCACATCGAATAAGCGTTTCAAATAATGATAAGGCGAGATCCGCGCGAGTTGAAAGCCCATCTGCAACGGCCAGAACGGATCGATCGTGTGCATCGGCACGTGACGCCAGTGCGCCTCGTAAAATGATTCCAACGTGTAAACTCGCGTCCGTTGAAACTGCGTCCGGACCAATCGCTCGATTAAGTCCTGTCCAAGCCGATCCACGCTTTCCGCCAAAATCACGCCGCTGTAGCGCCGATCGAGCTCTGTTAGCTTGGCCGCGATACCGCCCTGGATGGTCGGCGAACCATCGCCCGCAATTGTCGATCCGACGCGCGCACTATCGTTGTCGACAAACTCCAACTGCTGTTGATTGGGCGACTGTTTATAAGTCTGGTAAAATTGCTTTGCTAACTCGCCGCTGCCAATAACGAGGAATGCGCGTTGCGCCGCCGAAGCGACGACCGTCCGCCGAAAAAAGCGGCGATAGAGCAGCGAAATCGGCACGAACAAAACGAAGCTAAGCAAGAGCACGGCTCGGCTCGGCTTCATTGCCGCGTCGTACGCCGCCGAAGAATAGATCAGCAGTGAACTGATCGCGGCCGCGGCCGCCACTGCGAGAATGTGCTCGGCGGTGTAAGTCAGACCGCGTGTCTCAGTGTTTCGACTGTAACCGCCCACGATGTAGAGCGCCTGCACGATCACAATCAACGTAATGCAATCGACCAAGACAAACTCGATCGGGCTGACAAAGAATGCGTCGCGTCGCATGTATCCGACAAACGCGTAGAGCGATACCCAGCAAACGAGGTCACAAAATGCGTATAGCAATCCAACCGTCCAATCGTGATCTCGAACCCGGGCAATGATCCGCTTTGACCCGACTCCCTCAGCCGTGGATTGAGCCTGATTTTCCCACGCGGGCGTCTCGCTTGAATCGTCAGCGAAAACGTCTGTCTGAGCTGATTTACTTGATTCCTGAGCGAACATTAAAAAGCTTCCGCTGCTTCAGCTTCCGCAAGCCGATGGTAGAACAATCCGCGTGCCATTGCAGCAGGAATTCGGCGCTGACTAGACTTTCGTTGGGCTCGACTGAGCGCGGATTACCGAAGAAGTAATGGCTGAACCAAGCGGGACATCGATCTGATTGCGACTGATGAAATCTTCCAATGCGAACAGACACCACGAACGATACCAACTCTTGAGCGGAATCGGACTCTCGGTTTCGATTCGCCGAAAAATCTCCTGCCATTCGCCGGTAAGCCATTCCTTGAACGGAAAGGCAAAGCCCTGTTTCGGACGCTCCCGGACCCACGTTGGAATTTCCGGAACAGCCGAGAGCAGCATTTGTTTGCCCGGAGCAAGACGTAACCGCGCTGGAATTCGCTGGAGCGTGTTAACCAGCTTCACATCCACGAAAGGAACGCGCAGTTCCAAGCTCCAGGCCATGCTCATCACATCGCTGTCTCGCAACAGCTGATTTCGCATGTAGCGGGCAACTTCGAGATAGCTTACTTCATCTTCCAACGTTGGTTGCCGGGGAACGAACATCGGCAATTGGGTTTTGCCATCCTTCGCCTCGCCACCAAAGCGCGGCATCAACTTTACCACTTCGCGCGGCGTAAAAATACCGCGCATCGCCCAATACGCTGCCGAGGTAATCGGCAAATCGGTCAGAAAATGACCGAGCCGGTTCGTTCGCGCGGAGGCGAACCGCTGTTGCAATAACTCGCCGACACCGCTCTTGATCGGATCGAATAACCGACTCGCTCGAACCATGAAAGGCACGATTTGAAACGAGCGATAGCCACCGAAGAGTTCGTCGCCCCCCAAACCGGATAGGACAACTTTTAAACCATGGTCGTGCGCCAGGTTCGAAACGCAAAACGTGTTAAAGCCATCGATGCTGGGTTGATCCGATTTCTCGAGGAACGCCGGAAGCAGCGATTTTGCCGTCGCCGAATCCAGCCGCCAGTCCGTGTGCTGCGTTCCAAAATGGTTTGCCGTCCGCGCCGCGATGTCGCCTTCATTGAATTCGGGGTTGTCGAAGGAGATGCAGAACGTCCGCAGCGGCGTCTTCATCATGCGTGAGGCGAGAGCTACCACCGTCGTTGAATCCACCCCGCCGCTCAGGAAAACTCCCACCGGCACGTCGCTCACCAGATGTCGCGCAATTGAATCTTCCAACGCGTCGCGAACAACCCGCACCGCTTCTTCATCGGAAATGGGATCGTCGCCGAACTCAAGATCCCAAAATTTGGTGACTCGCGTTTTGCCACCGCGCCAGATCATGTAATGGCCGGCCGGCAGAGCACAAACGCCTTCGATTAACGTCAAAGGCTCGGGAACTGCACCAAACAGGAGGTAACCAGTAACAGCGTCGCGACAGAGCTTTCTCGGGATCAATCCGGAGTTCAAGATCGCGCGCACTTCGGAAGCGAAAATCAGGCGCCCGTTCTTCTCGAAGTAATAAAGCGGCTTAATCCCCAAGGCGCCCCGAGCAATGAAACACGATTGGTCGATCTCGTCCCAAATTGCTATTCCAAACATGCCGGCAAACTCGCGCACACAATCCGGCCCATAGCGCACGTACATCTTCAGGATCACTTCAGTGTCCGAGTCCGACTTGAAGACTTCCCCATCCGTCTCCAGCTCGGAGCGCAGCTGTTTAAAATTGTAGACTTCGCCGTTGAACACGATCGTGTAACGACCGTCTGCGGTTGTCATCGGTTGATGCCCCGCCACACTCAAATCCTGAATCGCAAGCCGGGTGCTAACCAAACCGGTTACGCCGTTTTTAGAAATGAATTGGCCCGAATCGTCCGGCCCGCGATGATAGAGATCGCGCGCAAATCGCTGAAGACGACGTTCGAGATCGTCGCGATCAAGTCCTGAATTAAGTATTCCGGCAATGCCGCACATGTCTTGGAAGTTCGGAGTTTGAAGCTAGGAGCTAGCAGTTCGGAGCATCACGGGGAAGGTTGAAGTTCGTAGTACTCTCATGCGTCGTCGGATGGCTATTCTGATCTGTGACCTTCGTTCCTCGATCTCCAATCTCCTAGCTCCCATCTCCAGGCCCCATTCTACTTCTTCCGTTAAGAATGGGTCCCAGCACTTCACCTAGCCTGTCTCGAAACCGCTGATATCCGTAAACCTCAATCGCACGAGAACGCAACGCGTCCGCGTCAACCATCGTCCTGTTCGAATGTTTTTGACTTAGAATCGCGATTAAAGCATTGGCAATCTCCGTAACATTGTCTGGATCGATCAAAACACCCAGCGCGCCATTCAACACTGCGTCCGCTGATCCATCTTTATTTCCGGCCAGCACGGGCTTGCCGCAAGCAAGCGCCTCGAGGAAAACGATCCCGAAGCCTTCACCTTTGCTCGGCATCGCGAAGACATCGCAAAGGTTGTAGTGACCGCGCAGTTCGTGATCGGAGACGTACCCGGCAAGAGTGACGTTCGCGGACACTCCAAGGTCGCGAATCAACGCTTCGATGCGCGGCCGGTCGGCCCCGCGACCACCGAGCACATATCGGACATTCGGGAATTGTTCGCGCACCAACGGCAGAGCGCGCAGCAGTTGATCATATCCTTTATAGCGTTCAGCGCCCGCGAGGCGTGCGATCGTCAGAATGACAGGCTGGTTCTCGACGAGACCATAACGTTTTAGAAGATAGTGGGGCTTTCGACCCGGATAGAACTGTTCCGGATCGAAGGTGTTTGGAAGTAATCCGATTTTATTAGCGTCCAATGCAAGAGCCGCCGCCATGCGCAAACGTGTGAACTCACTTACCGCGAGTAAACAATCGGCTGCACGCAATGCACGACGGACCCGCTTACTGCGAATTTCCCAGACCTCGACCCCGTGCCCAACCGCCGCATATGGGATGTGAAACAGTTTCTGCAGCCAGTAAGCGACCGGCGCAAAATTGACATGAGCGGTAACCACCAGATCTGGACGCTCCGCCGCCCCCGATTGAAACAGCTCCCAGGCGAACTCCGGCGTCCGCAGTTTCGGCGTCCACCAACCCATCAGCATAAAACGACTGGCCGGGTCCGACGCTGGATCGGGATACGAGGTGTCGTTCTTGGAAAAAACCGCAATGTCGCTCTCCGGAAAAACGTCTCGCAGTCCGCGAACGATAAAACGCGAGAACGTCTGAATGCCACCGATCGCGGAGGCGTAGTCTGGCACCCAGACATGGATCTTCATCTGACGGAAGCTCGGAGCTGGGAGATAGAAGCTGGGAGCTGAGAGAGCGGCGTCATCTTCTAACTTCGATCTTCTAACTTCCTACTTTCGATGAGCAGCCTCATCGAAAGAAGCAATTCCGCGATAGTTCGCTGGCAGACATAAATCCAACCCGGCCAGCCGTCGAGAAGCAACCCGCGCACGAAAAGGAGATAAAAAAACATTACAGGCGCGGCAAAAAAGATTTTCCGGCGCAACCGATCGGGCATGCTCAGCTTCTCCAGCGGTTTCGCAAGTAAATATTTCGCCTCGATCCTCGCGTAATTGTTCTGCGACTGGAGCCAATGGCTAAACGGCTTCCGATCGTCGTGATAAATCTTGCCGTTTAGCGATTTGACCGTTCCGTTTGCTCGCAATCTCTGAGTGTGCCCATCATCGTAGTAAGAGCACTCTTTTATTCGAAATAATACAGTTCGTGGCGGATAAACTGAAGCGCGCAATGGCCGCCCGGAAATTCTGTATTCAAACCGAGCTTCGTAGCCGATGTCTTCCTGAGGTGGATTAAGATGCCTTATCTCGTTCGAAAGATCGGCCGACACTTCGTAGTCGGCATCCAGTGTTAGCACCCATTCTGTGTCGACTTGTTCTAGCCCGAAATTCCATTGCGCCGCATGTGTATCGAACTCGCGCTGAACAATGACGACAGTGGGATGCACAGCCTGCGCGATCTGTACGGTTTGGTCGGAGCTGAAGCTGTCGACGATTATCACTTTATCGATCCATCCAATTGCGGACAGAGTGCGACCGATGTTTGCTTCTTCATTCCTGGTCAGAATGAGCGCCGTTAAATTGGTTTTCACTCTTTAGACGCTGCTGGCCGCTCTGCCGCCATGAGCATCGTCATCCATACGTATGGAATGCGCCCCGCGCCTCGGAACTTTAAATTAGTAAACCCGGCATCGTTCAGAAGCTGCGACAGCGTCTTGCGACTCCAGAACTTGATATGCCCGCCCCGATGCAAAGGATTGACGTGCCGGTCAAATCGATTTAGCGCTGCGAGAGCGATATTTTTAAAATAACCATGGTATGGCGTCGAAAGCACCAGTCGTCCCCCAGCACGCAAAGCCTTGTAGCATCCTGCGGCGAATGCCTGCGGATCATAAAGGTGTTCAACTACCTCTGTGCTGACAACAATATCGAACGGCTCAACTTCTAAATTTGCTAAAATATTGTTATCGGCCGGTAACAGTTCGAATCGGACAGTTGGATGCTCAGCTCGTGCGACTGCCAGTCCAGATTCGCTTAGATCGATCGCCGTCACATCGCAACCCCGAGCAGCCAATTGCCCGGCAGTGTAACCGTTGCCGCAACCTACATCGAGAACTCGCGCCCCCGGCCGCAAATTCGAACCGCACAGCTCAAATAGTGGGGGCAAAAAATGCCTATGCATGTGCGAGGGAGCGCTCGTTCTAAAACCAAAATCGCGATAATCCATCTGTCGTAATGATCTACCGCAATCGTGGGTCCGCAATTCCGCGATACAACTTGTTTAGCCTCTCGCCGACGCATTCGTATGAAAATCGAGTTTCTGCCAGCGCCCTTCCATTTACACTAAGTAATTCGCGATGATCTGGGTTTTCGAGCAGCGAACGCAAAGCATTGGCGATTTCTATTGGATCGATGGATACGATAATCCCTGCGTTTGCTGCACGAACTTCGTCAGCTAGCCCAACGCGATTTGTTATTATCACCGGAACGCCGGCAGCAAGCGCTTCTGCCGCGGCAACTCCAAAGTTTTCTGAATACGACGGCAATACAAAAAGATCAGCTACAGCGAACGCGCCCCACTTTGCCGCATCATTTAGATGGCCGGTCCAGATCACGGCATTAGCTATCTTTAGCTGATTGATTCGTTGGCGCAGTTTTTGCACATAATTTCCGATGCCATCACCGGCTACGATAAGGACGCTATCCGATACCTGATGGCGCACACTTGCGAATGCTTCGAGTAGCAATTCGATACCTTTCTTTTCGTCAATCCGCGACAGAAACAAGATCACTTTGCGCCCGGCGATCTGAGGAAATCGATGGCGAAAATCTTCAGCGTTTCCCATGATTTGTTCGACCGGGAGCGGAATAACAACGGACTTTTGATTCGCGATTATGCTGCTGATGCTGCTCGCTTCCAGTTTCTCGGCCTCGGATGTGTAATGAATCGCAGCGGCATTACGCAGCATGGGAATCTCGACTAGTCGCAGCGAAATTTGTTTGAGAAACGCACGTCGATTTTCCAGGCCCCACCGGTTCAATACTCCAAGCGGCCGCACAATATAAGGCACGCGATGGCGTCGCGCCGCGCGCGCGGCGACGGTGCTGCTAAACGAAAAAAGCGCGTGAATATGAACGATATCGAACCGCTCGACATTCGAGTTTAACCATCTGCTTAAACCAAACGACACCTTGTATGGAAGAATGTTCCTTCGAAAGTAATAAACATGGGTCCTCTCTTCTTCTACGGGTTCGCCGATCGGTACCTTTAGTCGCGCATCATCACCATCATCGTCCGTGGTCGCGATTGTAACATCGACATCCGCCGCCGCGAGCGCCCGCGCCATCGCGCGCACCGCATAACTCGGCCCCCCATGCTTCGCCGAAAGCGACGGAATTACATGCAATGCGCGAACCGTTACCATGTCGATTCGGTTGCCAATTATGTTTGCTGAACGAACGCCGGCTTTATCGCAGCACGAATTTGCGGATTAGCTGCCGTTGTTGGAGCCTGCAACCCGTAGCTCTCGAGACGCGGCAAACCGAATGCAATTCCGGCCAGCAACCAGTAATAAATGGCGAAAGTATGGTTTAACACCACTGAGGTATTTAGCGTAAGTAGATGGACAAGGAAGATGACAAAAGCCCAGCACTTAAGCTCCGGTGTTCTTAGTTCACGATAGACTCTCCAGATCGCAAACAGCAGCGCGATCCGGACGAGATACCAAAGAAATGCTCCTACCCATCCCAGCTCGACCAGCACGCGCGCATACTCCGCTTCGAATAGTGGAACTGGTTCGGAGGGCTTCAAATTTAACCCCTGTTCGAGAGCGGCGGCTCCAGGGTGCGTAATGCCGGTGCCATATCCGGTCAGGCCGGCGTAATCCAGTAGCAGACCAAAAACTTCATGATGCTGAAAGAGTCTATCGATAACCTCGTCGTCGGATGTTTCGATTCGATCTAAGTATGCGGTATACGCCTTATTGAACCATGTCGTCGCGGTAAATGCCGCCAAGGCGATCGCGACCACGAGAAGCGTTCGGAGACGCAAAGCGACACGATTTTGTTGAAACCCAAACCATGCCAGAACCGCGGCAGTAAAAACAGCCGCCATTACTCCAGCGCTGCGCGAGCCGGACATCCAGATATTACCGACGCAAAGAACGAGCGTTGCGATCGACAATAAGTAATTGATTCGTTTCCTGCTCGTGCCAAGAAGCCCAGTCGCTAGTGCTATGCTGACAAAAACAAAGAAGACGTGTCCGGTTATATACGCAAACGTCCCTGTTATTCTGACAGTAGCGTCGGTGCCAAAAGTCACGATCACTTGCTCATCGCCGGTCGCGTAGCGGTTAATCTGCGACTCAGCAGGTGACCCGAACTGTGCGATGCCAAGGAAACAAATCGCAAGCGCCAGGATTACCTGCCATCGAATAAAGCGTTGGAAGGTTACCCAGTCCTCAAACAGCTCACTGCCAAGGTATATTAAACCAATGTAAAGGAGGTAACATTTTATTCCGAAAATCCCGACGACAACCGAACCGACATTCGGATTAAAGGCGTCAAGAAATATGACTATTGCAGCTAGCAGCCACAACATAGTCACGGCCTTGGTTCTGAAATTGGTTCTGGAGCCACCTGAGAAAATAAACGCGACGTAGGCCGCTATCAGGACACTGTCCTTTGCAAAATATACCAGCTGGCTGCTTCCCGGAAGAATCCATTTCCGCAAAGCACCTTCCGTTATATTAAGCAGGAGCGTGCCATAGACCAGGATTTTCCAAATCGAGATCGTCTTATGTCGAGGCCGAACCAGATTGGCTTGTAGATTAGTCACGGTTCGCTACAGCCTTCCTTATTACTTCGAGATAGGACTTCGCAATTCGGTCGGGACGGTGCAGCGCTAAGTGTTCTGTTATTCCTTTCTCATCTCTTACGGAGGACTGTTCAAGCAAACGCGAGAGGTTTAGCGCTAGATCGGTCGCATCGTTACGCCTAAAAGTAATTCCAGCGGGGCCGATAGCATCCGCCAGCCCTCCACCATCTGCGCCAATCACGACACAACCGGAGGCAGCCCCCTCAAGCGCCACGACCCCAAAGGATTCCTCGTATCGCGAAGGAACAACCATGATTTTATGCTGATGAAGCAACGTCGACACTTCGTCCGAGGCCGGCGCAGTGGCAAACGTTACCTGGCCGGAGAGATTCAGTGACTCCACCAGTCGCTCAAGTTTAGATCGTTCGGGGCCATCGCCAATCACGGTTAATGATGGGGTGATGCCGCGACCCTTCAATTGAGCTAAAGCCTGGATCAGTAAGTCACAGCCTTTGTCCGAAACCAGACGGCCGAGAAAGACCAGATCCTTCGAGCGAGTTTTGCCGTCGTTCCTCTGAAACGCCGATAAATCGACCGGGTTCGGAATTACAACACACGGGGCCGGCATCCGATCTGCAACCGATTTACTTACTGCAATATTCACGGCGGATTTTGTCAGCCGCAATTTCAGACGCTCCGGCCAACGTCGATTCCCATTCGAATCGCTATAATAGTAAGCATGATTTACGGCGACAAACGGCCGCCGGACAAGCAGACGAGGCCAATACGCCTTTAGGCTGATGTTCATGTGCACGAAAACGTCAGCCCATTTGATCAATCGCAGCCACTGAACCGGGCCCGGCTGATAGTAAACCGGAAATGGAAAATCGCGCCTTTCGCCAGGGGAACATCGAACATCCGATACGACGGTCACCGATTCACCGAGCCTGTGCCACTCGTGCGCAAGGAGCCAGGACACGGTCTCAATCCCGCCGATGTGAGGATAAAATCGTGTGTGTAGAAGTATTTTCACACGTCAGGAAAGCAAACTAATCGCGCATTGTAGCCGCACTCCGCCAGCCGCTCTTGACTGACGGGTTTTCCGAATTGTTCCCAACGACCATAACCTGCGTGTTCTAGGAGTGCGAGGACGCTGGGTGGATCTGCACCTCGCCGCCGAATAAGATCCCCATGAAGCTCCAGGAACAGTATAGGGCGCGACTGCTGAAGGATCGACAGCGTACCTTTTAAAGTTTCCTCCTCGAACCCCTCAACGTCGATCTTTACATGACTAGGTCTAAAGCGATGTTCGGCGCACACCTTGTCCAAGCTTACTTGCCGAGTAGCGACGGTGTCATGGCGAGATGAGAACGGGACAACGAGATAGTCGTCTCCGCCAGCCCCGGTCGTCAGCATCTGAAGCGATCCGTCTCGGGCTCCCGCCGCGGCTTCGATAACCTTCACCGATTCAGGTAAGGCATTAAGTCTCACATTGATGTTAAGGATGTTGATTGCCGAAGGCGAAGGCTCTACACATAGCACTTCAGATTTATCTCCTCCATATTTGAAGGCCGCTAAAGTGAAGACACCCCAGTGACTTCCAACGTCCAACAGCCGCATCGGCGCGGTACTGTAGCGGACAAATTGATCGAGCTCTGCCAGTTGTGCGCGGTCTTTCGCAAACACCAGAAAGCTCTCTTTGCAAATCGGATGACAACGCAGTTCCCATCCCTTCCGCATCTTAACGTGCGCGTCATAGCCAGCATAAAACGCCGCTTTCGCTTTCAACCTTTTCGCAGTAACGCGCGGGCGTCTCAATGAATTCCTAAGCCAGCGAGGAACTAAAGCTCGCACCACCGGCACTACAATTGTCGTCCAAAGAGAGCGTTTACTTTGCATGAGGAGCCCGGGAAGCAGTCATGTTCAAAAGATTTCTGATCTCTTCCCGATATTTCTCGGGCGTGAATCGAGAGGCGAAGCGAGTTGCCGCTTCGGCATCAGCTTTCAGAACATCTCTGTTTTTGGCATAAAACATGAGTCGCGCGGCGATCGCTTCTGAATTCATGGCTGTAACTCGCCAAGACTCGTCCGGTACCGGGACGCCACAGTGATCGGTAACAATTACAGGCAAAGCAGAAGCCATCGCCTCAAGGGCTGCGATTCCAAACGCGTCGCCTAAAGAGGGAAGGGCAAAAACGTCGTGGGCTTGATAGATTTCTCGCAAATCCGTTTTTGGGCGTGGAGGAAGGATGCTGGCGTTATTGCCTTTTGACTTTAATAATGGCGTTACGTCTGGATCGACGTTGCCAACGAGCGTGACCTTAACATTGTTTGCGCAGGCTTTAGCCGCTTCCAATAGGTAGGGAACGCCCTTTCGAATACTAATCTTCCCGACGAAGAGAACCCGCAAGGGGCGATGGATATTCCTTGGGCTGCTCGCCGGCTTCCAGAAATCTTGGTCTATCCAGAGCGGAATAATTTTCCTCTTGGCGCTTTGATTTCCGATCGACCTCATTGTGTTCAATTGAAATTCTGAGCAGGTGAAGATTACGTCTGCTAATTGCCGTTCTTTGCTCTTGCGCTGTCTCATCTCGACCGAATCGGCTATTTTCACATTTGAAAGACCAAACTCAGCCGCAGCTTTTTGTGCCACGTCATCCAAGAACTCCGCATCAACGCCTGGACAATCCAATACGTTCAGCATTCCGAGACCCTTAGCCGCTTCGAATGAGTGATGGGCGCAGGTTTCAACACCGACGAAGATCTTTGACTTAGAGCCGCCGAGTTTCTTCGCAACATGTCGATCGAATCGATCGTTTGCTGTTAACCAATCGCGCGACCTTGAAAGCTCATGCCATATTAGAGGCCACGGGTATTCTTCAACTTTCGATGTATCTAAACCCTCAACACGCCGGCTGACCAGCCGCTTTTGTCCGACAATCGGCGCCAGTTTACCGCCGAAACATTTCGGGGCGTCGTAGAGCGAGCAATAAAATCTATCGAGTATTCCTGCTTCATCAGCCGACCGGGCGATCTGATAGGCCTGATGGACACCGCTGTAGCTAACCGTTACGCCAGCCATGAGCGCGCAATCCTAAATTGCATAGGCGAGAGCCTGCTTAAAACCCGTGATATCTGCTTCAAAATTCCATTTGCTGATTATCTCGCTGCTCTTTCGCCCCATTCTTTTTAGGTCCGCCTGGGTTATCGCTTCGCGAATGCAATTAGCGAGCGCTTGAACATTTCCTGCAGGATAAATCCGCCCGTTCTCCTCGTCGCGGACAAGATCAGGGGCAGCTCCTACTTTATCAGAAACGATCACGGCGCGGCCGGCATTCATAACTTCATTGACGACCAATCCCCACGGTTCGAATCGCGAAGGAAGCACGAACACGTCGCAGAGATCGTACAACGCCGGTAGTTCTGTTTGATTTCGAAAGCCGAGGAAACGAATATCTTTCCCAGCGAATTCTCCGGCCTGTTTCTCCATCTGGCTCCGCATCGGCCCGTCGCCTGCAAACAATAGGTACGGGCGCTCCGCCGCATCTTGTGAAATCACCTGCAAAAACGCCCGCAGCAAGTCGTCAGGTCCCTTCTCCGGAATAAACTTCGCGGCAAACAGAATGACCGGTCTTCCAGCGATCAGTCCCAATTCCTGACGAAACTGATCGCGTCTTACTGCCGCAAGCTGGCACTCGCGGCGGAACCAATCGTTATCGACGGCATATGGAACAGAAAAAAGTTTTTCCTCACTGATTCCATGAAATCGATAGAACTCGCGATTCAAGGAACCGATACAGAGAAACGCCGCCACTTTGTCGAACAACCAATTCAAAAACTTATCTCGCAAATATCTACTTCGCGCCGTTGGCGAATTTAACAGTGTCGATTCTCCGCGCAAAAGAACCGGAATATTCAGAGAATATGCGGCCGTGACTGCCTGAACCAAGCCGATCCGCCCCCAACCATGGACCCAAAGCGCATCGAAATTGCCGGCGCCCAATCGTCGCTTTAGATTTCTGACCGGCCAAAGTGTGGAAGCCTGCGTCCGACCACGAGACGCCAGTTCCCAATTGTAACCTTCTGTCAGTGGCACATCCCATTGAAAGGTCCTGCCAAATGCGGCCTCATGATGCCTGCGCAACGAAAAATCGCTCAGAAACATCACCGTAAGATCAATCTCCGAATCGCATGCTATCCGACGTAATAGCGGAGCTTGGTACTGAATCGGGTGAGTAACGATATATGCTACGCGGTGGACCATATCGCAGCGTTAGGCGATCTATAGACGCTTCTCATTGACACGAAACTTCTCTTTTTTTCGCAACCAAGGCAATTCGATGTAGCGATACGACAGCTCTGCTATCACGAAAACCGCAAAGAGTCGAAAGATGCTTACGATTACCGCATTAGGTTTTGATCCAGGCTGACGAAAAGGTTCAATAAGCGCAAAGACAGGATAATGATATAAGTAGAGTCCATAAGAGCGCCGACCCACCCAAACAACTCGGCGGTTCGAAAGGAGGCGAAGCAAAAGCGTCCTATCAGTTACAGCTGCCACGGACACGGTCAGTAACAAACAGATGGCCCCAATAACAGTGTAACCCCACAAGAATAACCACGGCGCAGGGTATTTAACGGTGCAGGTTAGCACAACCAGAGCGATCATAGAAAATTCAGCAAAACGAAAGCGGCCGGCGATTTCCTCGAACCGAACAACTGTCGGCGACGTCTGCGTCAAAACGCCTCCGATCGCTCCCAGAAAAAGCGAGTCAATGCGGGTTGGAGTGAATGCGTAAAGATCCAGCGGATCACTCGGCATCTCAATGTAGAGCAGCATACGAAGGAGTGAAGAAGTGGCGACCAAGACTATGCACGCTGCAAGTAGGGCATGCGTACTAATCTGCCTCATCAAGGCGACAAGTAAGAACGGCCACAGCAGGTAAAACTGCTCTTCTATTGCAAGCGACCAAGTATGGCCTAATGCGCCAATATGCTGACGGACAAAATTACCAAAATAGAACAACGCGGCACTGCTGGCCTTCAAATATGATGTCGAATGTCCTACGCTTGGCAGCCACCAAAATAGACCGGTCACCAGGACAGCGCAGAGCAGAGCCGGATAGAGCCGTAGCGCGCGGCGGGCGTAAAAGAAACCGATTCGGATACGGCCCGTATCTTGAAACTCTTGGAGAAGCAGTCGTGTAATTAGATATCCGCTGAGAACAAAGAAAAGATCGACGCCAAGAAGCCCGCCGGACAATCGTCCATACGTAGCGTGAAATAGCAGAACAGAAGCAATGGCAACCGCGCGAAGCCCGTCAAGAACGGGCAGGTAATGCCTTTTCAAGCGCTCGTGGCCTTTAATTCCGCCGCCAGTGACAGCGGCGTCCATAGCTGGCAGGTTTCGCGAGCGTAAATCGCCAGAGGCTCAATCGTGCCCCGCGTGCATAGCTCATCCAATAAGTTCGTAAAATACTGGATGCGATGAGTGAAGATCAATGCTACTCGCTCGGGCATGTGCGGCTCTGATTAAAATGGAGTGTTTCTTGTTCCTGCGGAACTGGAACAGCTACGGTGGATTTCCAGACGAAGTTTTCTCTGCCACTGGTAGTGAAATCGCCAATCGCGTTCAAAGATTGAAGTCGACCGTTTGCCACCAAGAAGCATTGATACTGCCGCGCAACAAAGAAATTCCAAATTGACAGGCGCGAAGCCGGCTTTACTTCAATCAGAATCAGCGGACGGCAGCGTGCGATCGTGTCCTCAGCTCCTTCCAGGACCTTTAGTTCGTGGCCTTCGACATCAATTTTCATCAAGCCCACATCGTTGAAGTTGTAGCTGTCCAACGATCTTGTTGAGACGGTCCGAGTAGAAATCGCGTCACTCGGCGGAAGCATCTCTCGATGCAGGCTACCCCAGCCGGCATACTCAACGCCGTGAGAGGAAACGGGAGTATACAATTTTGTCTCGGATTCACCTCCGGAAACTGCAAAGCCATGAATGATAATTTTTTTAGATGCATACCGGCGCAGCTTTATGGCGGCGGACGGATTGGGTTCGAATGCTTCGACCCGATCGAAAATTTTGGCCAGCGCGTAGCTATAAATTCCCTGGTTGGCTCCGACATCGATCGCGATTCCCGATTTCTTTCCCTGCTTCAGAATGAAGAGAAGCTCGGGCTCAAGGACGCGACGGAGATTCTGCCACCAAAATGCTAGAGGCAATTGAGCCCGATTTGGAATCAAAGCAGTCGCTAAACGTCTGGGAAGGCCTCTAGCAACGCGCAATGATCTTCGGACATTCAAATTAATAAATGCATCTATACAGCTACCGGCGCCAGGTAACCGAGTCGTCGACTTGTCCAGAATCCCCTGATGACCATGTAGCTCGTGATCAGAAGAGTTGGCACCAGCGAAAATATCCCGAACCAAAGTACGCCCGCCACGGTATCTAAATGAATGAATGCAGCGCTGACGAGCTGTGTCGCCAACGTTATGACTGGAATTATCCACGTTTGCCAAATCCATCCACGCGATAAGGCGAGCGTGTGGATAACAGCAATCATGCCACCGATAACCGCCGCTCCGACCAGGAGCGGAACCTCATGCCTGAGCGTCGAATATTTTCCACCCAGAATCCAAAGCAAACCTTCCGGGAAGATCAAACTCACCGCAAAGAGTGCTGCCGCAAATACTGTATACGCGCCGAGCTCAAGGAAAAAGAGTTGGACGAGTTGTCGCAACGAGGTGCATCGCGCCAGAGTCGGTGCGGCCAGCCCGGTAACAATGCTTCCGATAATCGCGAAAATGATCGCAAGCCGACTCAACGCACCAATGTCAGCAACCTTTTCGATCGAGCCGAAAATAGAGATAATCCAAATGGTGATTTGACCCTGATAAGCGAAGAACAGTGTCGCTAAAGCTTGCTTCTTCATTAGCCCAAGTAGGGAAAGCCGGTCCGATTCTTCCTCTCTGGGTTCATCGGAAACTATTTTCTCGGCGCTGTGCCGCAGAAGTATGCCTTGCACAGTCAGCGCGATCGCTGTGATCAAAATCGCGCTAACCGCATTCAAAAAGAAGAACGCGATAATTATTAAGAGGAGAAACCTTAAACACGCTGCGATCAGATCGAATTTTTGGACGATCGTGTAAAGCGAGCGTAACCGGAGCGGAACGGCGTAGATTGTTGTCAGAAAAGTTCCCCAGACCGCCCCGATCACGATGACAGTCAGTGCGACTGTGCTTGGCCAGGCAACGCCGTTCTTTCTCAATAGATAAAATGCGGAGGCCACCGTCAGGGGAACGGCGATTAGTGCGAGATAGCCTCGCAGCCTCAGCGCAATCGAGATAAGTCCGCGCAGTCGGGCCGAATCGCTGTGGATTGGTCCGCCGACTGCATTTAGACCCCAACCAATTCCGCAGTCCGTCAGCGCATTCAGCAGAGTCAGCAGGCTGGCCGCGATCGTGTAAGCCGCATAGTCAGGCTTATCTAAGGTCCGAACGATCAAAAAGCCGGACAGAGCCATGACGGCTTGAACCAGAGTTTGTAATCCTGTGAAACTGGCGAGCGTTCGCGCGCGTCTCTTCCAAACTTCGACCGGCGGGAGCGGAATTACGCTAGGTTGATTTAGCGACACGAAATGTAATCGGCCGCAGTGATCCGTCGATCAGTGATCGCCGTCAGGTTTGCTGGCTGAAGTTTTTTCTTTCTCAGATGTCTTTTCGGCGGACGCGGTCGACTTTGCTTTTTGATCTTTGTTCGGATCGTCGCCGCCCTGGCTCGACTTGGAAGCTTTTGGATCTTTCTCGCCCGACGTAGCGGCTTGCCGCGAAACTTTTGAGTCTTTCTCGCCGCCTGCATCGGCCGTTTTCGAACCTTTGGAATCTTTATCGCCGTTGCTTGGAGGTTTTCCGAGCTTGGATCCGCCCCAATCGAGGTCGATGTCCATCAGGTTGCCTTGAAATGTGGGGTCTTTGGCGCTTTTGCTTGGCAGTTTCTTCAGGTCCACTTCCTCTTTTTTCTCGCCTTTGTCGTAACGTTTTTTCCCTGGAATCAACGAATTCTGCAAGTCGCGGTAGTCATTCTGGCTGCTGCCAAGCGTGGTTTTATCAAGAACCGCCTGGCCGGAGGCGGCCGCGGAAAACAACACGGAAGAGAGGGAAATTGCCAATCCAAAAACGCAAATCTTGTTCATACGAGAGCGGCCGCGAGTTATTAGTTATTTGTTATTCGTTAATAGTCAATTGCAGACAGCATCGCCCTGAAACCAACAACCAATAACAGATAACTAACTTCAATGTTCCTCGCTCCTTGCTCCACGCTTGGATTCCCGATCCAAGCTCCCGGCTTCCCTAGACGGATTCGCTTCCGCTCACGGCCTCCCGCCGTAAAGTTCGCGCCCTGCGAACGACTCCTAGCTCCCAGCTCCCAGCTCCTAGCTCCTGGCTTCCAGGGCGCCGTAAATCTCGTTGAGTGTTTCGCGCAGGCCATAGCGAAATTTCCAACGCGGGTAATGCTGCTGAAACTTGCGGATGTCGCTGATCCACCAGATGTGATCGCCAACACGATTTTTTTCTTCGTATTCCCACGTCATTTTCCGGCCACTAATTTCTTCGCACAAGCTGATCGCCTCCAGGATGGAGCAGTTGGCATGGCGACCGCCGCCGATGTTGTAAACCTCGCCGGCCCGGGGCGATTTGATAAACTCCGCACAGGCCTCGACCAGGTCGAAGCTGTGGATGTTGTCGCGCACCTGCTTGCCTTTGTATCCGAAAACGCGATACGGCCGTCCACTCACGGCGCAGATCATAAGATAAGAAAGGAATCCGTGTAATTCCGTGCCGGCGTGCGCCGGTCCGGTCAGACAACCGCCGCGAAATGAAACGGTCGGCATTCCAAAATAGCGGCCGTACTCCTGAACCAGAATGTCGGCCGCGGCTTTTGACGCGCCGAAAAGCGAATGCGTCGTGCAATCAATGCTCATCTTCTCAGAGATTCCCGGCTCATATTCGTGCCCGGCCTCAATCTCCCAGCGGGTGGGCAACTCGCGCAGTGGCAGATCATTTGGCCGATCACCGTAGACCTTGTTGGTCGAGATGAACACGAATGGCGCTTCCGGACAAAAAGCTCTCGCCGCCTCGAGCAAGTTGAGAGTGCCATTCGCGTTCACGGTAAAATCTGTTTGCGGGTCGCGCGCCGCCCAATCGTGCGACGGCTGCGCAGCCGTGTGCACAACCGCGTCGATCTTGCCGCGATGCTTTTTGAATAGCTCCGTGACTGCATTCACATCACGGATATCGATGTCGTGGTGCTCGTAGCCGCGCACATTCGCGACCAAATCGTCGCGCGTGCTTTTCGTCGAAGCTTCCGCGCCAAAGAATTGCGCGCGCATGTCATTGTCGATTCCGACGACCCGCGCTCCTTCCTTCGCGAATTTCCGGACCGTTTCCGATCCAATCAATCCGGCCGATCCGGTGACGATGATGCGCAGCATGCGCTCAGAATGGGAGATGGAAGCTGGGAGCACGGAGCATGGAGATCGGAGCTAAGAGCAAGGATGGCGAGGGCATCAACCGTTTGGTCGCGATTTCAAGGTACGCATGAAAGCGAAGATCATTCGGCTCTCTTGCTCCAGTTCGCTAATTATTGGTTTGAGATCGGCTTCCTCGATGTATTTGTTTTCGCTTAACAGAAATAAAATATTCGCGACTTCAAACGTCGAGCGACGTGCGGTATTGAGAAAATTTGCGAAATCAATTCGCGAAACGCTGCCAGACCCTTCAGCGATATTGTTGGTAATGCTCAAGACGGCGGCGCGGAGTTGTTCCGCAAAGCGGTAAAGCCGGCGTTTGTCGAGTTTGTCTGCCAACCGGAAAAGCACGGAACTGAATTGCGCTGCGCGTTTCCAAATTTCCAATTCTTGAAAACGAAATTGTGTGTCATTCATCTGGGGGCCTCCGTTGATTGTTCTTTTCATGGATGCTCACTCCATCTTACTCCCAACTGCAAGCTCCGAGCTCCAGACTCCGCGCTCCCAGCTCCAAGCCCCCAGCTCCCAGCTCCCAGCTCCCAGCTCCTAGCTGCAAACTCCTAACTCCTAGCTGCAAACTCCTAGCTCCTAGCTGCAAACTCCCAGCTCCTAGCTGCAAAATGGATTTGCTCGCTCAACTTTTTCGCTCTACGAAAAAGTTTCCCAAGACGAGCAAATCCATTTCGGTGCGCAGGAAGCAGTCGAGCGCTTCTTCGGGATAGCAGACGATGGGCTCGTTTTCGTTAAACGAAGTGTTGAGCACAAGCGGGATGCCGGTCAGATCGCGGAAATGTTCGATTAATCGATAATAGCGGGGATTGGTTTCCTTGTGCACCGTCTGTAATCGGCCGGTGCCATCGACATGAATGACGGCCGGAATCATGTCCCGATATTTTGAGCGAATCTGGAACACTTGCATCATGAACGGGACGTCATCGTCCGTTTCGAACCATTCGGCCACCGCTTCGCGCAAGATCGACGGCGCAAACGGCCGGAACGATTCCCGCCGTTTAATTTTTTCATTGAGAACGTCTTTGATGCCGGCGTTGCGCGGATCGGCCAGAATCGAACGGTTCCCCAAAGCGCGCGGCCCCCACTCCATTCGACCCTGAAACCAGCCGACAATTTTTCCGTCGGCAATCGCCTGGGCCGTGCGTTTCCCAAGCTCTTCTTCATCGCCGACGTAGGAAACTGCGCCGCCGGAGTCCGCGATCTCCTTTTTCTTCCAGTCGATCAGCGCGTGAATTTCTTCCTCGCTCGCGTCCGGACCCAAGTACGCGGAGTTCAGTGGAACTCCGCGTTGAAGCTGGTAGGTAGAAGCTTGGAGCTCGGAGCCTGGAGACTGGAGATCGGAGATCGGAGATTGGAGATCGGGGGATCTATCTTCAATCTCCGAACTTCTAACTTCCGCGGTTTCGTCCAATTGACATTGGACGAAAGCAGCCGCTCCGATGGCGCCGCCGGCATCGCCCGCCGCGGCCGGGCAATACATTTTCTTGAATGGCGTCCGCCGATAAACCTTGCCATTGGCGACCGAGTTCATCGCGCAACCGCCGGCGATCGCCAGATGATCGGACGGATGTTCCTTGTGCAGCGCCTGGAGCAGCGCGAAGAACGCTTTCTCGTAAGTCGCCTGCACCGAACGCGCGATGTCTTTGTGTTTTTGCTCGAGCGGTTCGTCCGGTTTGCGCGGCGGACCGAGAAGATCGACCAGCGCGCGGCGATAAAGCAAGCCGACTTCGGGCGCGCAATCCTTCCAGGTATAAGAAACGTTGCCGATGTGGTGCCGGAAAAATTTCAGGTTCAATCGAAAACTGCCGTCGGACTGAATGCGCACGACTTCACGAAGTTGTTCTAAGTAGTTCGGCTCGCCGTAAGGCGCGAGTCCCATCACTTTGTATTCGTCGCCGTAGTGCGGGAATCCGAGAAACTGAGTCAGCGCCGAGTAAAAAATGCCTAACGAGTGCGGAAAATAAACCCGATTGCCGATCTTGACCTCGCTTCCCTGCCCGAAGCCAAACGCGGTGCTGGCGAAATCGCCGAAGCCGTCGATCGAAATGCAGGCGGCCTCGCTGAATCCGGACACAAGAAACGCCGAGGCCAGATGCGCGAGGTGATGTTCGACGTGGTGCACCTCCGCCTTGATGCCAGTTCCGAACTGCGCCCGAAGATCGCTGCCGTAAGCCGCTTCGAGCGCGTCCTTGATCGATGCGGCGCTGCGGATGTTTTTGATTTTCTGCGCGATCAATTTCGGATGCGGCCAATGGGTCAGGACGAACCCGAGCCGGCGGAGATTGTTCACGCCGGGTTTGCGATTGATCGCGATGTGATCGACGTCGCCTAACGAAAGCTTCCCCTCCTCCAAAACGTAATTGATCGCGATTGTCGGCAGACCGGCCCAATGTTTGATCCGGCGAAAGCGTTCCTCTTCCGCGGCGGCGATCAATTTGCCGTCGACGAACAAACAGGCCGCGGAATCGCCGTGGTAAGCGTTAAGGCCAAGAATCGCAGACATCGGAAGTCGGAAGTCAGACGTCGGAAGCAGCGAATCTCATTCCGACAAAAGAAACGAATCAGATTTTTTCATCATTTGTCCCAGCATACGCCCAATTTCCGCGCAGACCGACGTTAAGTCGCGATGCTCTTCCGGCGAGATGTAACCGCAGTCTTTTGCAAAATCTAGCGAAGAGTCGGTCTCGCTGTTCTCGCCGTCGCAATCGCTAAGCTTGCTTACGAAATGCGCTTCATAACGCCTTTTTGCCCACGCTTCTCGCAGATTTAAACAGACAGACCTTGATGAACGGCGAATCTGGCTGATCAAAGCATAACGCTCTTCGGCGGGAAAGGTTTTCGTGATCTCAAAAATCCGCATTGAGAGTTCGTAGGCTGACTTATAGACGTTCAGTTCCTTCGCAGATTCAATTCGTTGGCTCATAGTTCAAGGGGGGCACATTTTTAATTCTTATCCGACATCCGATTTCTGACGTCCGACATCTACTTCGCTTCGCTGTTCCTGGAAACGGATTGTCTTCCAAAGATCGAATCGATCGCGCAACACGCAGCTGATTTTCGGTGGAAAGCCTCGCGAGTTCTTTCTCGGCTGAGCGCGCGACAACGACGCGCCACTTCATGCCTTGATCTTGAGATCTTTAAACACTTGGTCGAGCGGACGAGCTGGCTCACCTCTGCGCTCGGCGATTGTTATCAGATCAAGAATATCTTCCCGCCATTCGGGATTTTCGGCGAGCGTCGCAAACACTCTCTCACGTTCATCCGCCGGCATCGCTTTAAGTCCTTCGATGAATTCGTTGGCGCTCATCACCGCAACGTATCCACGCTGCCTGTCACATCAACCTCCTAGCGGTGGCAGCTGGTTTCGATAACGCGCGATGAGAAGCGGCAATTTCAGCGCGCTCAGATAACGCGGACCGAATATGCGTGGCTGGCGGAGAAGGCGCAGAAACCAGCCGAGATAAAAGCTGTCGGCCCACATCGGAATCGGCGGTTGATCGCCGGTTAGAAAGGCGAGCGCGGCGCCGATGCAATGAATCGCCGGTCGCGTGCGCAAATTCTCTTTTAGAAACAGGCCGAGTTTCTCCTGCACACCGCCGCCAATTCCAACCACGACGTGCTTCGGCGGATGGCGGTCGATCTTCGCGACAAGCGCGTCGTCGCGGACTTGCGCGACGTAGCGCGGCGCGATGTAAAAATCGGCGGTAGCGGTGAGATTGACGGAGCGCAGCCAGGTGATTGTTTTCTCGTGCGCTTGTTCGCTCGGCACGATCCAGAGCACGCGCTCCTCAGGATGCGACGCGAGTCGCGCCAACAGGCGTTTGAGAAATTTCAGTCCCGAGATGCGTTCGACGCGCCGGCCAGTCAAGATTCTCCAGAGCAACACCATCGCCCCGCTGTCGGCGATTACCATGTCGGCGGACGTGAGCGCGCGCCGATAACCTTCGTCGTCACTTACTTTAACCAAGGCCGGTGCTGCCGGCACCACCAGCAGCCCGCCGTTTGCGCACATTGCTTCGACAGCTTCATCAACCGTGCCGTTGAAGAAATGCACGCCCAAAATCTGTTCTGTGGCGTGCATAGTTATTGGTTAATAGTTCTTGGTTATTGGGGTTTTACTCTTTTGAGGTAACCCATGTAGCCGCTCAACAATCTGACGGCGTTAGCAACAAGTTGCCGTCCACGAAGCAAGAATTCTTCCGAAAGAATCTTTTCGTCGCAACTTGTAATCAAGTGATCAAGGACTTCCCAGCACGAGCCTCTGGCGTTGCTGCAGAATTTTGCATTGTCGAGATAATGGAATCGACCGTATCCCTCGGCAATATTCGCGGTCGTCGAGCGCGCCGCTTTCAGAAATTGATCACCCAATCGGTAGCGTTCGTCCTTTGGCAAGGCAGGGACGACTTCATTGGCGACGAACAAACGAAGAGCCCGACAATGCTTCCAGCAATCGAGGTCCTCGAATGTTTTGATGGGGGTAACTTTTTTCATGCACCGAAGTTATCAGACATGGGTTACTATTAACCAATAACTAATAACCGATAACGGCCGGCCCTGGTGCAATTACCACGCTTTCATATGCGGACAACGGTTACCGTAGTTTTCCTGGCTACTTTATGGGCCGGCTTGTGGCGGCACCTGAGCGGCGAATGGTCGGTGAACGATCAATACAGCTACGGCTGGTTCGTTCCGCTTTTCGCGATCGTGCTTTTCTGGCTGCGGTTCGAGGATGCCCCGCAGCTAAGAGCTCGCAGCGAGGAGCAAGGAGCGGAAGACAATGCTGCTACGGAAACTCCAAGCTCCAAGCTCCAAGCTCCAGGCGCAAAAACGATTGCGATATTGATCGCATTCGGCGCGTTGCTTTTGCTCTTTCCGATTCGGCTTTTTGAAATTGGAAATCCGGATTGGCGGCCGCTGAGTTGGTTGCATGCACTTTGTGTCGTCGCGATCACGTTCGTTTTTCTCTGGTCGGTCGGCGGCGCGTCATGGCTCCGGCATTTTGCATTTCCGGTGGCATTCACGCTTATCGCCGTGCCCTGGATCTCGCCGATTGAGCAGCCGGTCGTGCAGGGCTTGATGCGCATTGTCGCTGTCATTTCCAGCGAAACTGTTGCGCTCTTTGGAATTCCAGCGCGACTGGAAGGACATCTCATTCGGCTCCCGGACGGATTAGTCGGCGTGAACGAAGCCTGCAGCGGCGTGCGCTCGCTCCAAACCTCACTCATGATCGGTCTGCTTTTCGGTGAGCTGAAACGGTTGTCGATCGTACGTCGCATCGTGCTGGTGATCGCAGCCGTGGCGATTGCTTTTCTCGGAAACTGCATCCGCGCGTTCTTTCTTGTCTGGGTTGCGGCTACGAAAAACATTGCTGCCGCCAATCAATGGCATGATTTCGCGGGATACGGGATCGTCGGCCTCGTCTTTGTCGGCTCGCTTGCGCTCGCCGCACTTCTCGGGCGACGAAAATTAGAAAGTAGAAAGGCTAAAGTAGAAAACGGCCTGAATTTCTACTTTCTAATTCCTACTTTCTACTTTGCGGCTGCGATCTGCTGGATTGTTTTTTCTGAGATCGCCGCCGCAAGCTGGTACCGCGCGCACGAGCACAATCTCGCGCAAGCGCCGAGGTGGGAAGTGCAGTGGCCGCAGAACGCGTCGAATTTTCACGAGATCAAGGTCGATGAGGACATGCGACGCGTTCTGCGTTTCGATCGGGGACGCGCCGCGAGCTGGAGCTTGTCCGCGATCAACTCAGCTGACGCGAACGGGTCGGCTAGAAAGCCGTTCATTTGCACACTCTATTTTTTCCGATGGGACAGCGGAAAGAACAGCGCGCTTCTGGCCAATTTGCATCGGCCGGACGTTTGTTTGCCATCAATCGGCTGGAACCAGTCCGGCGACACCGGCGTCAAAAAATATCCGGTCACGCCAGATTTGGCGCTGCCGTTTCGGCATTTCGAATTTCGGCACGGGACGAGCGACCAGGGCGCGCAACAAACGGCGCACGCCTTTTATTGTTTGTGGGAGGACCGCGTCACATCGTCGAGCAGCGAATCGCAACTACCGGAGATGACGAGTGCGCCTTCTGCCTGGACGCGCAACGAACGAGTGCGCGCGGTGCTGGAAGGCCGGCGCCATCTCGGCCAGCAAGTGCTCGAGCTCATCATTCAAACACGGGGCGAAATGGGTGAGCAACAAGTCGAAGCTAGATTCTCTGAATTGATGCCGACACTCGTTCAGCTCGAAAGTAGAAATTAGAAAGTAGAAATTAGAAAACGCGGATGGAAAAAGATTTAGAACAACGAACGAAACGCTTCGCACTCGCAATCATTAAATTTTGTTCGTCATTGCCCCGCACTCGGGAAGCTGATGTTCTCGCGAAGCAGCTATTGCGTTCAGCCACTTCAATCGGCACCAATTATCGCGAGGCCAACCGCGGAGTGTCACGTGCCGATTTCGTTAACAAGGTCGGGACCGTCCAGAAAGAAGCCGCTGAAACCCAATACTGGCTCGAGCTCTTGATCGAATCATCGATCGGCAAGGAAAAGGCCGTCCTTCTTCATAAAGAAGCTTCCGAAATTCTCGCCATTTTCACTTCAATCGGCAAAAAGCTGAAAGAATAATCTTCGTTCTGCTGCCTGCTTTTCTACTTTCTAATTTCTACTTTCTACTTTTGTGAACTCCGATTTCATGCTCACCGCCGAAGAGCGGCGTCTCAAACAGCAGAAGCGGCGTCGAATTTTCATCGCGGCGGCGACGCTGGTTATCGTTCTGGTTGTTGTTTTTTTCACGGCGCGACCGGCTTTGAATGCGATCAAGGCCTGGCAGGCGCGGCGGCACGCGCACAAGGCGTTCGCTTACATCGACCACGCGCAATGGCTGGAAGCGCGAAAGGAAGCGACCGCCGCCTATCAACTGCGCCCGGGCGAGCCGGAATCCATCCGCGCGGTCGCTCGATTTCTCTCGCGCACGCGCCAGCCCGACGCGCTCGAGTTTTGGCAACAGCTGGAAAAGCTGACGCCACTGACGCGCGAAGATCGACAGGATGAAGCCGCGATCGCGATTGTCTCCGGTGAGACCGCCCGCGCGGAGCTCGCGGTGCAGGCGTTGCTCGAATCCAAAGGCGCCGATCCGATCGGCTGGCTGCTCGCAGCCCAACTCGCGATCCAGAAAGGCACGGCCGACGACGCGATGTCGGCGTTGGGAAAAGTTTTCAACGAACCGCAAGCGACCGACCAAGAACAATTGCAAGCCGCGCTGCTCGAGCTCGCGCTCGCCAGCGGATCGGAAACGATCGACGACCGCGCGACCGATGCGTGGTCGCGGATTGAAAAAATCTCGCAGGGAAAAAGTGCGACGGCCTTGGACGCTCTCGTCTTGTTGGCAAGACGAGAGCTGTCCAAAGTAGAAAGTAGAAATTCTAAAGTAGAAAACTCCGAGGTCCCTGCTCCAAGCTCCTCGCTCGCGGAGCGGCTCCGCGATCACCCGCTTGCCAGAGCGCCGCAGAAATTACTCGCACTCGATCTTCAGGAACACAGCGACGCATCCCGACGCGACGCGCTCATCGCCCAGGGCCTCGCTCAATTCAAAAATGGAGATGCCGACGCTCTGCTCGCGCTTGCGACCTGGTTGAATGGAAAAAAAGAATTTGAAAAAACGCTCGAAACCATCCCGGTCGAGAAAGCGCTGCTCGGCCGCGACGTTTTTTTACAATACCTCGACGCGCTCGGCGGACTCGAGCGCTGGAGCGAGATCAAACAACTGCTTCAGAACGATCGATACCCGCTCGATCCGGTCGTGCAGAAAATGTATCTGGCGCGTTGCAACGCGCAGCTCGGTGAAAAAACTGCGGGCGAAAATAATTGGCAGCGCGCGCTCGAAGCCGCGGCCGGCGATCCGGGCAAACTGATCACGGTGGGCGAGTACGCCGAGAAAAACGGGATTGTCGATGTTGCGCAGTCGGCGTTCGACAACGCGGCGCAGGTGTCTCCGAAATTACGGGTCGCGCAACAAGGACGGTTGCGGCTCGCGCAACGCAGCGGCGACACAAATAAAATTCACGGCGTGCTGGCGGAGATGCTGAAGATCTGGCCGAACGACGCCGCGGTGCAGAACGATGAAGGGTATCTGCGATTGCTGCTGATGAATCAGCAGCAATCGCAAGTAGAAAGTAGAAAGGATAAAGTAGAAAACTCCGATCTCCCCGCTCCGAACTCCTCGCTCCCAGCTCCTGGCTCCGAGCTCCCAGCTCTTTCCGCTCTCGCGGAAAAGCTCGTCGAGAAAAACCCTCGGTCCCTGCCGCATCGCACGTTTCTGGCGTTGGCGCGGCTAAAACAGAATCGCGCGGCGGATGCGCTCGCGGTTTACGAGAATGTGACCGTGGCGCGCGGCGCGCTCACGCCCTCGGCGCTGGCGATCCACGCCGCCGTCCTCGCCGCCAACGGACGCAGCGAAGAAGCGAAATCAGAAGCGCGGCAGATCCGCGAGGATCAGCTGCTGGCGGAAGAAAGAAAGCTGATCGCGGATCTGAGTTATTAGTTAATTGTTATTTGTTAATCGGAGATCCGGAATCCCCTTCCCATCTAATAACCAATAACGGATAACCAAAATCAGTCGCGCCCGGTGCGCCGCTTCAGCGGGGACGGAATTTTGTCCGGCGCGACCTGATTTTTAGATTGACTTTTGCCGCACAAATTGCTGTCATCTGCGCGCGGCGAGGGTCAGTGGGGTCGCTGATTTTTTAACAACACAAAACCGACATTTTTGCCCCTCTTCACTCCTCAACGACTCAACCGCTCAACTCCTCAACCCTCTTTCGCCGCCCTCTCCCTGCCACTGACTTCTGTTCTGCGTTTTCTAATTTCTAATTTCTACTTTCCAAAATCTACTTTCCAAAAAAATGCTTCCTCTCGCTGACCTGTCACGCCGTAGCCCCGAGCTGAGGGCGAAGGCGGACCCATATTCCAACAAAACCCACAAGCGGATCGACATCCTCCTGCTCGTGGTCACGCTCGCGCTCATGATTTTTGCGTTCCGGGCGAGCGCGCAATATCGGCCGAAGTCGGACGAACCAACTCGCGCCGCGCAAACTGGTGTCCAAAGATGATTAATCGTGAAACGAGTAAAGCCGGAATGAACCGTTTTCTAATTTCTACTTTATACTTTCTACTTTTAATGGCCCTAACGCCATTGGTCAGCGCGCAATCGGTTTCGGTCACGACCTCAAGCAGCGCCAACGGCTGGGGCAAAGGCGGCAAACCAAAACCAACGCCGACACCGAACCTCGATCCTGACTGGATTGGCACCGGCGCAGCCGGCGCTGGGCAGAGTTGGAATGTAGGAACAAACTGGAGTTCGGGAACAGTTCCCAACGGTGCAGGTACAATCGTAGACTACAAGCCAACGGTCGCAAGTGGGACTGCGATGATTACCAACGAGGACGTACCAGGTGGCGTAACCGTCGGGACGATCTCGCTATTGGGAACGGCAGCGCAGGGTTGGTCAATTACATCTACAACCCCGCTAACACTAAATAACAGTGGGGCGGGCGCATTAATCAGTAATGAAGACACCGCTGTTAGTGCCGGCACAACATATCGGCTCACGATTTCGCAATCTGCTGCGGCGAACGCGATCGTCCTGGCAGATAATCTGACTATTAAGAATACGAGCGGCAGCACGAACCCAAACGGCTCGATATCAATTCAAGCTGCAATAAATGGCACGGGGAATATAACGATCGAGAACGTCAGCAATGATCCCACCCATGGTCAAATCGTGCTGGCTCCGACAACGAACAGTGGTTTTTCGGGCAGCACGACAATCAAAAGCGGCGCGGTAACCTTCAACTCGGCACGGTCGTTTGGATTGACCACAAACGCAGTGAATCTTGGTGTAACTAATGGCGGATCCGCTACTCTGCTCGGCACAGCTGCGGTAACATTAGCTAATCCAATCACTGTTGCTTCTAGCGGCTCTGGAACATTTGTACTTGGGGCCTCCGCGAGTACGACGTTTTCGGGTACGATTACGCTCAACGGCAGCGTATCATTAACGAGCACCAGCGGCAGCAATGTCACTTTCTCGAACGTAGTTTCGGGAACTGGCGGTGTAACAAAGACCGACACAGGAACGGTAACGTTTTCCGGCAGCAGCGCGAATACCTATACAGGCAAAACGCTTGTTAGCAGCGGCACGCTGATTCTTAACAAGACCGGCGTCAACGCCATCAGCAGCACGGGCGCAAGCGGCGCGGATGCGACGAATACGGACGTGCAAGTTACGGGCGGAACCATTCAGTGGAGCGCGAGTAATCAAATTGTTAATACGGCGAAGGTTGGATTATCCGGCGGTACTCTTAATCTCAATGGAAAATCAGAAGGCGCAGCTACCTCAAACGGGACTAGTACTACTGGCATAGCAGCGGGGGTGGGTGCCCTTACGCTTTCTTCGACCTCGACGATCGATTTCGGCGCGGGCGACAATGCGAACAAACTTGTGTTCAGCGGTCTTGGAACACATACCGCCGGCGCCGTTCTACAAATCACAAATTGGAATGGAATTGCATTTACCGGGAGCGGCAGCGAACAGTTGATCTTCGCCGGCGCTACAACGGATTTCACGAGCACTTACACCCAGACCGAGGTTTCGTTTAACAGCATTCTTGGCTACGCTGCTGTCGATCTTGGGGGCGGATTCTACGAAATCACAGCCATTCCCGAACCGAGCACATGGGCAGCGGCGGCGCTCGCCGCCGCGGTTATCGGTTATCAGTTATTGGTCATCCGGCGGCGCAGGCTGCAACGCGCTTAGGCATAAGCGCGGGTTATCAGTTATTCGTTAATTGACCACTGACCGCAGCCGACACGGCTGCCACCACAGCTAGGAGCTGGGGAGCTAAGCTGCTGGCTGCTGACTGCTGACTGCTGACTGCTGACTGCTGACTGCTGACCACTGACCACCGACTACTGACTACTGACTACTGACTACTGACTTCGCTCAGCTAATCTTTTCCGAGTCGGCGCTTCCAATAGCCAGGTTCGCGGCTGCAGTGCATAACGGCAATATCATCGAAATCTCAAACTTCAAAGCAATTGCAAAGTTTCCCGAGCCGAGCACATGGGGAGCGGCGGCGCTCGCATTTCTCGCGATTGGGTACACGCAGCGCAAGCGTTTCACACGGCTGTTGCAGCGCGCTTAGCCGAAGCGCCGCCTAAGTAAAAAGTAGGAAGTAGAAAGTAGAAATTTCTCGTCCCGCACTCAGAGCTGGGAGTTGGGAGCTGGGAGTTAGGGGCGGAGTCAATTCGAATCGATCGCGTTGACTGCCGGTCAGCAGCGTGAGAAAATCCGCGCATGAGCAGTGCTGATGCCGCCGACGCCATCGCAAAACTGAAACATCTCTCGGACGCCCGGGCAAGACGTGTTCTCTCTTTAATTGAAGATTTGACAGAACTCGAAGCGCTCGAAAATACGGCTGATCTGAAAGCTGCGCACGAAGCACTCGCCGAATCCGAGGAACCGCTCTCGTGGGAAGAGGTGAAAGCCAAGCTGGATGCCCAATTCGGTATTTCTCAGCCGACGAGCTGAAAAGTTTCTCGCGAAGCTGGGAGACCCGGCGCTTTACCGCCGATTGCGTGCTGCAATCGATGGGCTACAACAAGACGCTCGCCCATCCGGTTGCGTGAAACTAGCTGGCGCACCCGATCTTTATCGTCTCCGAGTCGGAGATTACCGCATCGTCTATCAAGTCAAAGATACCGCGTTGGTTGTATTTGTCTTGTCGATCGGACATAGGCGAGAAGTTTATCGCCGTTAAGTTTCAGGTGCCGGCTTGCGATGGGTGAAATCGCTCTAAGTTAGCGGAGCAGGTTGCGACAGGCGGTAGCTAGGAGCTTGGAGATCGAAGCTCGGAGTTAGATCAGAAGTCAGAACCTTCGCTACCTTTGATTCACTCGCTCCCGTTCGTTTGCCGTCTGCCGGCGACGGTTTGACCATCCTACCCGGCGGCTTCCCAGCACGCCGTGTTGTTTCCTTCTGTGAGTTCGGTCCCGTCTTCGCGTAAATTCGTGTTAATTCGTGTTAATTCGTGGTGGAATTTGAAGCGCGAGCGCGAATTCAACGCTCAGAAGTCAGAGTTCGCAGGTCAGCGCTCAGAGATCAGAGGACAGGCGGATCAGAGATTTGAGCCCGAGGTCGGATGCGTAATTGATTCTGCTCATGCACCAGGATAGGTTTGCCTCATGACGGCCACGCAGATCATCGAGGGGATCAAGCAGCTCGAACCGAAAGAACAGTTGGGCGTCATTAGATTCGTTTACCAACTCGATGCTGAACGGCACCTTACCGGGGCCGAGCTCTCCGCCCTGGCCGAGCGAATGACGAAAGCGGCAGACACTGCGGAAGCAGTCATGATCCGGGAAACGATTATTCGCGGGTTTTACGGCGCTCAGCGTAATACCTAAAATCCGGCGGCAAAATCTACCGCCGGCCTTGCTTGATCATTTAATCGATCGAATTAGATCTCGCGAAATCTCGCCGGCTCAACTTGGCGAACTAGCCGATTGGCGAGGAAGTTGAATAGATCGACCGCTAGAAATCAGAGGACCGAGGTCAGCCGCCTTCGTCTGAGCTACGGCGAGCCAGGGAAGTCAGAATCTTTGCTTCCTTTGATTCACTCGCTCCCGTTCGTTCGCCGTCTGCCGGCGACGGTTTGACCATCTACCCGGCGGCTTCCCAGCACGCCGTGTTGTTATCTTCTGTGAAAAAGATTGCCGCAGGCAACACGCCTGCCCTAGCTCCTAGCTCCTAGCTCCTAGCTCCGCGGCCGCCGTTACGCTCGCTTCAACAGCCGGACAAACCGCCGCCTTTGCGAGTAACCAACCGCCCCAAACGCTAATGCGGCCGCACACCATGTAGAAGGTTCGGGGGCGGCGGTGACGGTGAGATCGATCTCGCCGCCATTGGCAGCATCATAACTGAAGTTGTAGGCCCAGGATTGATTGGTAATGGTCCAACCGCTTTCGGTGCCAGGATCACTTCCGATTCCGGTGATGAGACCGCTATATGTCGATCCATCGGTCACGCCGAGATCGATGATGTTAAATTTTTGCAGGGACTGGAAAACGATGGAGCCGCCGGGGCCGATTGCCAGAGTCGAATGCGCGCCGGACGCGCCGAGCGCGAGTGCGATAACGGAACCGGAAGCCAGACTGACCGCGCCGCGCATGGTCAAGGTTTGACCAGTCGATCCGGTACCGGCTTCAAGGATCGCGCCGTTGGCAGCGATGGAGACGGAACCGTAAATGGTGCCGGTGCCTTCAAGAACGCTGCCGCTGTTGTTAACGGTGACCGCGCTGCCGGAAGCGAGCGAGCCAGTTACGTTCAATGTTCCGGCGTTGATTGTCGTGCTACCGGTATAAGTGTTCGAGCCGGTAAGCGTCCAAGTACCAATGCCGTTCTTGGTGAGCGAACCCGTGCCGGTTCCGATAATGCTGGAAAGAGTGCCGCTGCCCGAGCCGGTGAGCGTCAGTCCAAAAGTGGCGCCGGTGATGGTACCGGTGTTAGTGAGATTAAGTGTGCCGCTGTCGGAAGAAATGGTGGTTGCAGCGCCGAGCACGAGCAGACCGCCGTAATTGTTTGTTCCGCTGACATTAACTAGCGCACCGTTCTGACCGGCCGCTCCGGTTCCTCTGATGGTGAGTGCTTCAGCTCCGACGGTGATTCCGCCTTGCAACTGCAAAGTCGCGCCACTGGAAATTGTTGTTCCCGATGCGGTCGTGCCGAGCGCTGTGGCATTTTGAATATTCAAAACGCCGGTACTGACGGTCGTCGCTCCCGCGTAGGTGTTCGCATTACTCAGCACGACCGTGCCCGCACCGGCTTTGGTGACCTGCGCCGGTCCGAACACACCCGTCGGGTCCTGGATAACTCCGGAGAACGTCGTGGTTCCGCCGCTGGCGGCGGTGAGCGTGACGCCTTTGCCGAAATTACTCGCGGTCCCCAGAAAGATGTTGCCGGAAAAGGTGGAGGCGTCGGCACTGTTGCCGCCGAGCGTTACTGTGCCGAAGTTACCCGATTGAGCACGGATGTTGCGCGAGATCGTAAACGCGCCGTTCGTGAGCAGGCCAGTGTTGTTCGCGCCGCTTGTATTGCCGACCAAAACATCCGAAGTGCCGCTGCCCAAAACGGTGTTGCCGGCGGTGCCAGTGGCATTCGCGCTCAACACAAGTGTGCCGGCATTCACAGTGGTTGTACCGGCGTAAGAGTTGTTGCCGTTACTGAGAATGAGAGTGCCTGGATTCCAGGGTGCGAAACCAACGCTGTTGATAACAAGATTCGATGTGCCGGTGCCGGAGATCACGCCTGAGATTTTTCCGTCAGCGCCCGTGCCGGTGCCTGCGGTGACTGTGATGGTGCGCGTCGCGCCGGCAAGGTCGATGCCGTTTTGAAAATCGAGCATGTGATCGGCGGTCGGCATGCCGATATACAACGGCTGACCGCTGGCGACAAAATTACCCAACCCCCAGGTGACAGTCGCGCCACTGCCTCCGAGATTCACGATCCGATCTGCGCCATAAGCCGAGAACCCAGCGCCGCCGCTGGCGAAGCTCATGTTCACCTGCCCCGCACCCGTCCCAAGTGCCCGCGTAAAATTGCTGTTACCCAATTCCAGAATCCCGCTCTGGAAAGTTAAAACGCCGCTGCCGAGCGAAACCGTTCCTCGAAGCGAAAGATCGGCGCTCGACAATGTTGTCGTGCCTGTCCCGTTCGAACCGGAGCCCGAGAGAATCAAAATCCCGTTACCCGTTACCGTGATATTTCCATTCCCGCTTACTGCGCCGCTTTCCTCCAGCGTGTTACCGAAGGGAATACTGAATGTGCCCGCGCCGGTCATGATGATATTGCGCGTGCCGACGATATTCGTGGTGGCCTTAAGAGTGCCGCCTCCGAAAGTGAGACTGCCGGACGACGCGCCCAAGTTTGCATCTGAGGAAATTTGAACCGTTCCAGCGTTCAGTGTTAGACCCCCCGAGAAGCTATTCGTCCCACTCAGAATCAGTGTTCCAGCTCCAGTCTTCGTAATCCCGCGCACGCCACCGGTTTCACTGATGTTCCCGGTAACGTTTAAGCTGTTCGAGCCGTCGATACTCCAAGTCCCGGTGTACGCGGCCACTCCCGCGGGATCGCCGAGCACGATACCCGCCGAAATGGTTTGCGTTGCCTCCGTCCCGGCAACGTCTTGGCGGGTAATGTTTCCGCTGAAAATGTCGAGCGAGCCACTGGTGCCCGTGGCGATTGTGAAGGCGCTTGTCGTGTTGATGAGGAGGCTGCCGATGTTGCGATTGCCATCCAGCGTCAGGGTCGTTCCAGAGGTGAATGCCGTGCCGATCGTGATCGTTTCCGTGCCGTTGAACAGTGGTAAGGCGCCTCCCCAATTCCCAGCGGTGCCCCAGCTCGCACCGCTTCCTCCACCTGTCCAGGTCGTCCCGGCCTGAACCGACGTTGCCGCGAGGAGTAAGACAACGCAGAGGGCGCATCCGATCAAATTAGCCGAGCGAGCCGGCGCGAAAGCGCGTAACGCGTCCCCGCAAAAAGCGTAACGCGTTGTATTTTTTCGGTCAGGACAGGGTGCCACCCTTGGGTCACAAGCCGCTCCTGTGCCAAGCCTAGTATTTGTGGGAATTACGTAAGGATTGCAAATACGCCTTTGCCGATGGCGTTGCCGGCGACGAAACCCGCCTCTACAATGTCGATCTTATGCCGTACAAAGACATCGCTCCGCCGAATGGCGAAAAAATTACCCGAACTGATCGGCTCAATGTGCCGGATCGGCCGATCATTCCATTCATCCGTGGCGACGGCACCGGACCGGATATTTGGGCGGCGAGCGAGCGCGTGTTCGACGCCGCGGTTGAAAAAGCTTACGGCGGGAAAAAGAAGATCGCGTGGTTTGAAGTGTTCGCCGGTCAGGCGGCCAAGGACAAGTTCGATTCCTGGTTGCCGGACGACACGGTGGAAGCGTTCCGCGAATATATGGTCGGGATCAAAGGTCCCTTGACCACACCGGTCGGTGGCGGAATCCGTTCTCTCAATGTCGCGCTGCGGCAACTTCTCGATCTTTTCGTCTGCCTGCGACCGGTCCAGTACTTCAAAGGCGTCCCCTCGCCGGTCAAGCACCCGGAGAAAATCGACATGGTGATCTTCCGCGAAAACACGGAAGACATTTACGCCGGGATCGAGTACGCCGCCGGCACACCGGAAGCGCAAAAGATCCTCGATTTTTTCCAGAAAGAATTTCCGAAAGAGTTCGATAAGATCCGGTTCGGCACCCGCGAAAAGGCAGCGGAGTTTTGGAAACGAGTCGGTGCGCCGGAAAAAGATAACGTGATGGTCGGACTCGGATTGAAACCGGTCAGCCGCTCTGGAAGCGTGCGCCTGATCCACAGCGCGATCAGTTACGCGATCCTGAACCAGCGCAAGAGCGTGACGCTCGTGCACAAGGGCAACATCATGAAGTTCACCGAAGGCGCGTTTCGGGACTGGGGCTACGACATTGCGAAAAGTTATTTTGGCGCGGAAGAAATCGACGGCGGCCCGTGGTGCAAAATTCCGATGGGCAAACCGGGCGGCGGCATTGTAATCAAAGACGCGATCGCCGATATCACGTTGCAGCAAGTGCTAACGCGGCCGGAAGATTTCGATGTGATCGCGACCTTGAATTTGAACGGCGATTATTTGAGCGACGCGCTGGCCGCGCAAGTGGGCGGGATCGGAATCGCGCCCGGCGGGAATATTAATTACATCACCGGTCACGCGGTTTTCGAAGCGACCCACGGGACCGCCCCGAAATACGCGAACCAGGACAAAGTGAATCCGGGTTCGGTGATTCTGTCCGGCGAAATGATGTTCCGGTACATGGGCTGGAGCGAAGCCGCCGACCTGATTCTAAAGGGATTGAAAGGGGCGATCGCGAGCAAACGCGTGACTTACGATTTCGCGCGATTGATGGACGGCGCGACCGAGATCAAATGCTCGCAGTTTGGCGATAACGTGATTGAGCACATGTAAGAAATCGACAGGATTTACAGGATTAAAGTGATTCTGAAATCCAAAAAATCTTGTTGATCCTGTCTAAAAGAAATCTGCGTCTATGAATAGATTGATTACTTTCCTCTTTGTCGTCCTTGCGGTCGGTGGGAATCTTTTCGCGCAAAAACGAAACATCACGGAAAAAGATCTTTGGGATTTTGTCTGGATCGGCGATCCGCAGATTTCTCCGGACGGGTCGCGCGTCGCGTTTGTGCGCGTGACGGTGAACGAGAAAAAAGAGGGCTATAACACTTCCATCTGGTCGGTGCCGACCGCTGGGGGCGAAGAACCGCATCAGCTTACGAAGGGCGATCACGATTCCATGCCGCGCTGGTCGCCGGATGGAAAATATTTGGTGTTCGTTCGGGCGACCGAGAAAGACGGCAAACCCGAGCCGCCGCAATTGTCGATCTTACCGATGACCGGAGGGGATTCATTTTCCTTTACCGATTTACCAAAAGGCGCGAGCAATCCAGTTTGGTCACCCGACGGAAAGACAATTGCGTTTACGAGCGAAACAAATGCGGAAGACATCGCCAAACAGGAAAAGAAAAAGAAGAAAGAAGACGAATTGAAGAAAGCAGTCAGCGAGATTTCACCAGGCGTTTCGCCCGCAGCGTCGAAAACTCCAGGTGAAAAAGACGCAGCGTCGAAAACTGCGGCTGAGCAAGCCGTCAAGAAAGCGGAAGCTGAATCAGAGCACGAGAGCGATGTGCGCGTGATCACGCGCGCGGTCTACCGGGAAGACAACGAAGGCTACACCGATCCCAAGCATCCGGCGCACATCTGGGCGGTCCAGGCGCCACGCAACGCGGATGAAAAAGTGCAGCCGAAGCAACTGACGTCCGGGCGTTTTGATGAAGGCAACGTTGTTTGGTCGAAGGACGGCGCGCAGATCTACTTTGTTTCGCTTCACATCGACGAACCATATTACGAACAGGCAAAGAGCGAACTTTATTCGATCAGCGCGAATGGCGGCAACGCAACCAAGATCACTACGATCGACATGGACGTCGGCCCGCTCTCGCTGAGTCCAGACGGAAAACAGTTTGCGTTCGTCACCTCGGTCACGCAGCCGGTGAACTCCTATACGCAACCAGACCTGTGGATTGTCGATCTTACACCGAACGCCAAGCCGCGAAATTTGACTGAGAAATTCGATTTCGACATCGGCGATGGACCGTTCGGCGACAATGCCCCGCCCCGCGCCGGCGGTCGAAGCATTCCGATCTGGACACCGGATGGCCGCAGTTTGGTGGAAAGCTATGGCAAAGAAGGCAAATCAATTTTGGCATCGTTCGATGCGACAAGCGGCACCGTCAGCGATCTGGTCAACGGCAATCAGGCAGTCTCCCGGTTTCGCGCGTCTAACGACGGCTCAAAGATTATTTACGCGGTCTCCACCGGAACGCGGGTCGGGGATTTGTTTGTGTTAGATCGACAGTCACCGAACGCGCAGCCACGACAGTTGACCGATGTTAACAAGGAACTTTTCTCCAAACTCAATCTGACCGAGCCGGAAGAAATTTCCTACAAAAGTTTCGACGGTAAAACGATTCAAGCCTGGATGCAAAAGCCGCCCGACTTCAACGCCGCAAAAAAATATCCGCTCATTCTCAACATTCATGGCGGACCACACGCGGCCTACGGCTACATTTTCGAGCACGAATTTCAATGGATGGCGGCGAAGGGTTATGTGGTGCTCTTTCCCAATCCGCGCGGCAGCACTACCTACGGCCAGGAGTTCGGGAACGTGATCCAGTACCATTATCCGGGCGACGATTTCAAAGATTTGATGGCGGGCGTGGATGAAGTGATCAAGCGCGGCTATATCGATGAGAAAAAGCTCGGCGTTACCGGCGGCAGCGGCGGCGGATTACTTACGAACTGGGTCGTCGGACATACGACTCGCTTCGCGGCCGCGGTTTCGCAGCGCGACATCGCGAGCTGGGTGCATTGGTGGTACACGGCGGACTTCACCCTGTTCCAGCCGGCTTGGTTCAAAGGACCACCCTTCGATCAGGAAGAGGACTTCAAAGCGCGTTCGCCGATCACTTACATCAAAGATGTGAAGACACCGATGATGTTCATTTTGGGAGAAGCCGATTATCGCACACCGCCCAGTGCCGGTGGCGAGGAAATGTTCCGGGCGCTCAAGTTTCGGAAAATCCCGACGGTGATGGTGCGGTTTCCTGACGAATCGCACGAACTCTCACGCTCGGGCAAGCCGTGGCATCGGGTCGAGCGTTTGCAAAATATTGTCGGCTGGTTCGACCACTGGCTGCTCGGCACCCCGAAACCGGAATATGATGTCGCCCCCAAGGATGAAGTACCAATCAAGAAGGAAAGCGGCACAACGAAGCCGCCATTGGGAGTGACAAGTGACATGTGACGTGTGACAAGTAGACGAGATTATAGATCGCGCTGCACAGTGAAAACTCGTCACCTGTCACTCGCCACTCGTCACTGATTTTATGGCTTCTTCGTCGCTTTGGCAGCGCTTCCAGCAATATTTATTGCGCTACGACGATCTCGGTTTTTCGATCGACATCAGCCGGATGAAGTTTCCAGACGACTTCTTCGACAAAATGGGATCCAAGATCGAGAAGGCGTTTGCCGCGATGCGCGACCTGGAAGCAGGCGGCATTGGGAACCCGGATGAAAAACGAATGGTTGGCCATTATTGGCTGCGCAAACCCGCGCTCGCGCCAAATGCGGAGTTACGCGCCGAGATCGAGAAGACGTACGCGCGGATAAAGGAATTCGCGGCTGATGTCCACAAAGGGAGAATCAAAGGCGGTTCGGGCGAAAACTTTCAACACGTCCTCTCGATTGGGATTGGTGGTTCGGCGCTCGGGCCCCAATTCATCGCCGAAGCGCTCGGGACCGCGAAGGATCCATTCGACATTTACTTTTTCGATAACACCGACCCGGACGGATTCGATCGCGTCCTCGACAAGATCGACAACAAACTCGCACGCACGATCGTCGTCGTGATTTCGAAGTCGGGCGGAACGAAAGAAACGCGCAACGGAATGTTGGAAGCGGAAGCTCGATTCAAAGCCGCCGGCCTGGATTTTGCCAAACACGCGGTCGCCATTACCGGCGTCGGCAGCGATCTGGACAAGCACGCGGAGAAAAGTGGTTGGATTGCGCGCTTTCCAATGTGGGATTGGGTTGGTGGGCGCACGTCGGTGATGAGCGCGGTCGGACTCGTGCCGATGGCATTGGAAGGTTTCGACATCGACAATTTCCTGGCCGGCGCGGCGGCGATGGACGAACGAACGCGAGCCAACGATTTTCGGCAAAACGCCGCGATGCTGCTCGCTTTGATGTGGTTTTACGCCGGCAACGGTCGCGGCGAAAAAGACATGGTGGTGCTGCCGTATAAAGACCGGCTGCTGCTCTTCAGCCGTTATCTTCAGCAGCTGGTGATGGAATCGTTAGGCAAAGAGAAGGATCTCGACGGTAAAATTGTGAATCAAGGCATCGCCGTTTACGGGAACAAGGGATCGACCGATCAACACGCCTACGTGCAGCAATTGCGCGACGGCGTTTTAAATTTCTTCCTGACGTTCATTGAAGTTGCGAAGGATCGTAATCGTGCGGCTTTCGAAGTGGAGAGCGGCGTTACCAGCGGAGATTATCTGCACGGATTTCTGCGCGGAACGCGGACGGCGCTTTACGAAAAGGAGCGCGAATCGATCACGGTCAGCATTGCCGACGCGAATGCATTTAACATCGGTGCTTTGATCGCGCTCTACGAACGCGCGGTCGGCTTCTACGGTTCGCTGGTCAACATCAACGCCTATCATCAACCGGGTGTGGAAGCCGGAAAGAAAGCGGCCACACGATTGCTTCAGTTGCAAGATGACGTTCGCAAAAAACTTTCGCCGGGAACCGGTAAGACTTCCGAGGAAATTGCGCGGGCGATCGACGCCGACCCGGAAGACGTTTTTCACGTGTTGCAACATCTTGCGAGCAACGATTCGCATGTGCAGATTGCGAAAAGTGAAGGACCGTCGGACGACCAATTTTCCCTCAAGGAATAGCAACTACCCGATGCCGCGCTGAATATGTCGAAATCCTCTGAGCAACCAGAAAACCACTCGCCCGGCGTGCCATGGCCCGACATGGTCAAATTTGTCCGGCAACTGAGCCACGACATTCGAAACAACTTGAACGCGGTGGAGCTGCAATCTGCTTTCCTGGCGGAGTTGGCCGAAGACGCGGAAATGAAGAAAGAGGTTCAGCGATTGCGCGAAATGATTTCGCAAATCGGAATCAGTCTGCAGCGCTTGACCTCCGGCCTCAGCCAGACCAATCCCAATCTGATTCCCTACCCGGCGGCGGATTTCGTCGAGGACTTGAAACAAAAGCTGGCGAAGGAATTCCCGGATAACGCAGCCAAGGTGACCTGGGACGTGCAATTGAAAGATGAGGTGCTGCAAGTCGATCCGCAGTTGGTTCAACAAGCTTTCCTCGAAATTTTCAGCAACGCGTTTTATCACGAGCGCAATATTAAATCGATCGCGGCGAAGATTAAGATCGACAATAATCGTTTGGTCTTCGAGTTGGAGGAACCGAAAGCGCGCTTCGAATTATCAACCGACAATTGGGGTCGCGAACCGTTGCGAAACGTGAGCCAGGGCCACTATGGGCTCGGTCTGAATCGCGTGCGTTCGATTGCGGAAGCGCATGGTGGCGATTTCCGAGCTGAGTACGATCAAAAAACATCGACCCTCGTCACGACTTTTACGCTGCCATCTTTCCCGGCGGAAAGATGATCTCGAACTAGATGAAAGAGACGCGGCGTATTCTGATTATCGATGACGAGAGGCCGATTCTGCTCACGCTCGAAGCGCTGCTTAATCGCCACGGATTCGAAACCGAGACTGCGTCGACAGCCGCGGCTGGATTAAAGGCGTTGAAAAAGAAGGCGGCGTCTCTCGTCCTGCTCGATCTGCAACTGCCGGACGCGGAAGGATTGCAGATGCTTGACCAGATTAAGACCGAGCGGCCAGAGACCCAGGTCATCATCCTGACCGCGCACGACACGCTCAATAACGCGATCGAATCGATCAAGCGTGGCGCGTTTCATTTCATCAGCAAACCGTACGCGCCGGAGGAATTGCTTAGCCTGGTCGAAAAAGCGCTGGAGAAACAATCGCTCCTTCGCGAAACGAAACAGCTTCGCGAGAAAACGGTAGAACTCGAGAAACGCTTGGAAATCGCGGAGACGCGATTGACGCCTGTATTCAAAAGCAAGTCGATGCAGGAAATCGAGGAGTTGATCAATGCGATGGCGCCGTCGGAAGCCAATGTGTTGATCACCGGCGAGAGCGGCGTCGGCAAGGAAGTGATCGCGAATTTGATTCATCATCGCAGTCGGCGCTCGGAACGGCCGATGGTGAAACTCAATTGCGCGGCGTTTCCGCAAACGATGATTGAGGGAGAGTTATTTGGTTATGTCAAAGGCGCGTTCACCGGAGCGACGAATGATTTTCCGGGAATGATTGCAGCGGCGGACGGGAGCACTCTGTTTTTGGATGAGATCTCGGACATGCCGGCGGATTTGCAGACGCGTTTCTTGCGGGTGCTGCAGGAGAGGGAATTTCGGCCGCTCGGGAGCACCCGAACGATGAAGGCGAATTTTCGCGTAATCGCGGCGACCAACCGGCCAACCGCGCAGGCACTGGCCGACAACCGGTTGCGTTCGGACTTATATTATCGGCTCAACACCTTTCAGATCGAAGTTCCGCCGTTGCGCGAACGAAAGCAGGACATTCCGCCGCTGGTCACATTTTTTATAAAACAGTTTGCGCAGCAGCTCGGAAAATCCGAACCCGAGATTTCGCCGGAAGCATTCCAAAAGTTGCTCGATTATGCGTGGCCGGGAAACGTGCGCGAATTGCAGAACGCGATGGAATATGCGGTCGTGCTGGCGCGGCAAAACGTCGTCAGCGTGAAAGAATTGCCGGGCGAATTGCAGTTGCCGGCGGCATTGCAACAAATTGAGCGCAGCGTTGTCCCGCAAGGCGTGCAAAGTCTCGACGACATGGAGCGGGTAACGATCCTGCAGGCGTTGGCGCAGTGCCACGGAAACAAGAAGAAAGCGGCCGAACTGCTCGGCATTCAACGGCCGACGCTCTACAACAAACTCAAGCGCTACGCGATCGAGCTGTAGCCGTCGCCCTGTGGGCGACGTGCGCGCTTCGCAGAGCGAAGCGGCTACAGAAATTGGCGGCACTCACCGGGCCGCGTTAGAATTGCGGAAGTAATGGCGACCTCGCGACATCTCGAGAAAGTCCTGGCGCATGCTGAAGACCAGCTTGCCGTCGCCGGTCAGCAGCGGCCAACCGAAGTCCTTTCGACCTATAAAAAATTTCTCAAACTCGAGGAGCATCGGCTTCGTTTGAAACATCAGGCCGGCGGTGGCGGTCGCGAAATCTGCGCGCGGCGCGGTGAACTGGTGGACGTAATTTTGCGTCACGTTTTTACCGCGGCCACCACCGCCGTCGGCCAGCCGAAGACTTCTTTGGCGTTGATCGCGTTGGGCGGATACGGCCGGGGCGAACTCAATCCGTTTAGCGATGTCGACGTGATGCTTTTACACGGCGCCGGCAAAGTCTCTCCATATGTGAAAGGGATGGCCGAGCAGATTCTATATTTACTTTGGGACATCGGTTTCAAAGTAGGGCATTCGACGCGCTCGATGAAAGAGGCGCTGGCGCAGGCGAATCGCGACATGCTGACTAAAACGGCGATGCTCGAATCGCGTTTCCTGACCGGAGATCGCGAGCTCGCCGAGGAATTTCGTGATCAATTTCGCGCAAAATGCGTGGCTGGCTCCGAGCGCGAATATGCCGAGCTGCGGATGCGCGATCAGGAAGCGCGTCACCGCAAGTTTGGCGACAGCGTTTACATGCAGGAGCCAAATCTTAAGAACGGCTGCGGCGGTCTGCGTGATTATCAGAATTTACTTTGGATGTCGTATTTCAAAGAAGGTGCCCTGACCACAACGCATCTGGTCGGCCGGGATTGGTTGAGCGAATCGGACCAGCGCCGAATCGAAATAGCATACGATTTCCTTCTGCGGCTCCGCACCGATTTGCATTATTTCTCCAAGCGCGCGGCTGACGTCCTTCACCTCAATCTGCAGGAAGAAATCGCGCGCCGCTTGCAGTACCGGGAAAAGAATGGCCAGCGAGCGAGCGAGGCGCTGATGCGCGATTATTACAAACACACCCGAAATATTTTTCGTGTGACCGAACGCATCACCGAGCAATTTGCCAGCGGTTATACGACCAGCGGGACCCGCGCGCTCTTCGCGTTTTTACCGCTCCGGCGCGGCATCGAAACAAAACTGGGATCGTTCTCGATTCGCCAGGACCAGCTTCATACCGATCAGCGGGACATTTTCAAGAAGGAGCCGTTGGAGATGATGCGAGCGTTTGAATGCGCGCAGGAAAAGAATGTCGATCTTAGCCCCGAGATGGAGGACTTGATCAGCCGCGCGCTCGGACAGGTGACCCGCACTTATCGGTATGCCAAAGCGCCGCGCGAAATGTTCAAAGACATGTTGTCTAAGAAAGGCGAGGTGGGACGCACACTCCGTCTCATGCACCGGGTGGATTATCTCGGCCGTTATATTCCGGAGTTTGGCCAGCTAACCTGTTTGGTGCAGCATGAATTCTTTCACCGTTACACCGCGGACGAGCACACCCTTCTTTGCATCGACAAGCTCGACGCGTTGATTCGAACAAACGATTCGAAGTTGATCGCTTATCGTCATCTTTTCGAAAATCTCGAAGATCCTTTTGTTCTTTACCTTGCTTTACTTTTGCATGACACCGGCCGGGCAGTCGGTGCCCGTCCGCATTCAGAGGCGAGCGCTCTTTTCGCGCAAAGCGTGTCCAAGCGCCTCCAGCTTTCGCCGGAGCAACGGAAATCGCTTATTCTTCTGGTCGATCACCACGTCACCCTCTCCAACACCGCGCAACAACGAAACCTCGATGATCCGGCCACGATCGCGGAGTTTGCGAACGTTGTCCGGAGCCAAAAACATCTGCACGCGCTGATGTTACTGACACTGGCCGACGGCCAGGGGACGAGCGGACAAGGCTGGTCGGATTGGAAGGAGTCGCTTGTTTGGCAACTCTTTCACGCCACCTCGCAATATCTCGCCGACCAAAAATCTTATCACGAACAAACCAAGATTGAGCGCGAGTCCCTGGAAGCGGCGGTGGCGACTGAGCTGCCGCCCGATTTCGCGGAAGAAATCGAAGCGCACTTCGAATTCATGCCGGACAATTATTTTCGCGCATCGAAAGTCCCCGACATCGTGCACGATCTACAACTGTTTCGATCGTTTTTCGAGAACGGATCGATCGAAGAGGAGCGCCCGCTTGCACCCGCGGTAAGCTGGGAAGCTTTTCCCGAATTGGGACACAGCATCGTCTGTTTTTGCACCTGGGACCGGCATCACTTCCTCGCGAAAATCGCCGGATCGTTTTCGGTTGTGCCGCTCAATATTTTAAGCGCCGATATTTTCCCGCGTGGCGACCATACGGTTCTTGCCATTTTTCGCGTGTCCGATGCGAAAGGACGTGCCGTCACCGAGGCGCGCGACCGCGATCTGGTCGAAAACACGCTGCGGACTGCGCTCGAAGTGGAGACTTTTGAGTTTGCGCCCTTGCTCGAGCAAGCGCGTCACAAGATTAAACCTGGACGACTGCAGGAACTGGAATTCCCGGCCGGGATCGCAATCGATAACAAGGCGCATCCCGCCTACACCTTGGTCCAGATTGAGGCGCCAGATCGGGTTGGCCTCCTTTACGATTTGTTGACCGGGCTGGGGCAGGAAGGAACAAATATCGTTCTCTCGCGTATCAGCACCCAGAAAGGCGCCGCGATCGATACATTTTACGTCACCGACCGCGAGAGTCGGACCAAGATTACCGACTCACACCGGATCGCCGCGATCCAGCGACGTCTGCGTGCTTCTATTTCGGGCGGAGCTGTAACATAATTCGCGCTGGAATGCGCTGGCGCACTCGGGCCGAATGCTTATCGTCCGGCAATTCGGATGAACGCGCTCATTCTTGCCGCTGGATATGCGACGCGGCTTTATCCGCTGACGCTAAACAAAGCGAAGCCGTTGTTAGAGGTCGGCGGGAAACCGATTATTGAGTGGCTTTTCGATAACCTCGCTTCAGTTCCCACGCTTAAGACCGTCTACATCGTGACGAATGACAAGTTCGCGGGCGACTTTCAGAACTGGGCCAACGTTTACCAGGATCGACGCGCCTCTGCTAAAGGCCGGTCCGGCTCGGACATCAAAATCATCAATGATGGATCAAAGAGTGACGACGATAAGTTGGGCGCGATCGGCGACATCAATCTGGTTTTGACGCGCGAGAAGTTGACCAACGACGATTTGCTCGTGATCGCGGGGGATAATCTCTTTCAGCAACCGCTGAGCGATTTTGTGAACGCGAGCAAAAGTTCGCAGGCCACGGTTGCGGTTCACGATGTTGGAAATCTCGAAGCAATGAAAAAATACGGGACTGTGACTGTGGACACGAAAGGCGTGATTACCAACTTCGAAGAGAAGCCCGAGAAACCGAAGAGCACGCTGGCCGCGGTGGCGCTCTACTATTACTCGCGCGAAGTGCTGCCGTTATTCGCGACTTATCTTGCGACCGGAAACAACCCTGACCAACCGGGGCTTTTCTTGCAATGGCTTTACACCCGCAAACCGGTCAACACTTTCGAGATCAAAGGGCGCTGGCTCGACATCGGCAGCAAAGAAACGCTCGAGAACGCGGATAAGATATTCGCAGGTAGGGGCGACTGACCTCAACCGCCCGGAACGCCAGTCCGGCTCGGGTGAACCGCCCTACCTATTTCAGACGCCCCTCGTCGAACTCAATCAGGTCGAAATAAGTGCGGATGTCTTTGCGCCCTGCTCCGCCCGATTGTTTTAGAAAATGACTGAAACGCGCCTTTTTGGCCGCGGTATCGGGATGCCGTGAAATCATCGCTTGATTCCAGTGCTCGACCTCGTCGCTCGAATGCTTTACGCAGCTCTTTTCGACCCAATTCAAAATCGCATCATCGTTCTCCAAACGATGAACCGCCTCTTCGAAGGCTTCGCCGTCGATCTTGAGAAAGCTGAGCAGATGTTTGTCGAAGCCGACGGTCTTGTAGTTGTAACCGTCGAGCAATCCTTTGCGATGCAGCTTGGCCTTGTCGATCAAACGCGGGAGATGAACGTAGCCGCCGAGTTTTTCGTACGGACTGCGCGGATGCAGTCTGCGCATGGAGGAAAACCCTAGGTGGCGTGCAAGGGCTGAGTTGCGCCCAGGGGCACCTCTGACTCGGCCTTCTTTTCGGCTGCCTTCGCCTCCGGTAGCAACTCGCCTTGAGTAAGGTTGGCCTGACCGATCGCCAATTGCCCCGTAAACATTCCGCCTTTCTCGATCGCGATTGATTTCGCGGTCACGTTCCCGTCCAGCGTGCCGGTTTTGTGAATTGTGACCGAGCCGGTGGCAATGATTTCACCCGACATCCGTCCCTTGATGTCGATGTTCGTCACCCGCACGCGCCGAAAACATTGGATGTCGGATTTTCGTTCGACCGTCATGTGTTGAGCGCCAATGCGGCCGGGAATTTTTCCGACCAGGTTAATCGTCATCGCATCCTCGCACTCGAGATTGCCGCGGAGTTTCCCTTCAATAATCGCCGAATTACAAATCACGCTCGTGCTGCTCAGATCGCCCTTGCTCAAGAGATGGACGTCACCGCGAGTCCGAATCGTTCGGCTAAAGCTGGTGGTAATCTTGTAATCGCGGAGATCGATGTGCGCGCTGCAGCCGGGACAATTGGTCGATGTCGCCTGATCGCTGACCTCGTGTTTGCGTTTGCATTCGAAACAGGAAATGAGGCGGTTGCGTTGCCGGCTCCAGATCCCCTCGAGCTTTCGATGAAGTGGCAATTCCTCCGGCGCAGCGGACTCGTCTTTAAGTTTCAGGCCCGGCTTGGGCGCCGAGGGAGAAAAGGAACGACCGCACTGCCGGCAAATAGTCGTCTTCGCCGCCACATATTCCATTTGCTTAAAGCCACAGTGCGGACATTCCACACTGGCCTTAGCAGGCGACGACTTGGTCACTATTTCAGTAGGCGAAGGTCAAACTTAACGAGCCGCGAAGGCAGGCTTGGCTGAATCTTCGTGGCGAACAACTTCTGGCCGGCTGCCGGATGATGCCGCTTTGACACTCATCCCGCTGGAAACTTCCGACTTTCCGATAAAGGTCGCGCCCTCCTCGATAATCAGGCGTGCTGCCTTCAAATCTCCCTGCAACGTGCATTTCGATTTCAATTCGCAACGCTCGCTCACGGTAATGTTCCCCTGCACCTTGCCGTAAATCGTGATCGATTTTGTTTTTATTTCCGCGCGGATGTCTGCGTTTTCGCCGACCGTCAACGCTCCATCGGAATTAATATCGCCCTCGACTTTTCCATCGATCAAAAGCTCCTTTTGGAACTTGATCGTGCCTTTGATTTCGACGTCGCTGGAAAGGACGTCTTTGCCGGAATGTTCAGCCATAAACTTTTTGTACTCGTTTGTTGAGGATTTTGGTTGGTCGCCGTAGGCGGATCGGTTGGAATCTTCACCGCCCGAGCTCAGCGATCCTTCTCCGATCGACGAGATCGTCTTCTGCGGGATGAATTTCTTCAACACGCGTTATTATTGTAATGGTTATTCACATTGTCAACGGGTTCGAAGGGTAAAAGCCAGATTTTTTACAACTTATCCGCAAAACGGAACAATTTTGCGGCTTGGTTCTGGCCGGAAAGAACCAAATATGACGGCGCCTGCCCGGGCGTCCGGTCCAGAATACGCCCGAGTGCGTGATCGGGAACGCTCGTGCCCAGGAAATCGGCGGAGTTTTGACCGACTCGCTCCCAGCCAAGCGCTAAGACCCAGTCCCCATGTCGATTACGAAGGATTTCACGCCCGCTTTGGAGATCGTTTGCCAGAAAGAATCGGGCACTGGCGGCAATCCCGTCCAGTGCTTCATGCGAGCTGCCGGCAATGCCGGGTTGAGCTGACCAGTAAGCAATCGACGGCGACAACCACCAGGGCGCAAGGAATGGATGCGTCTCGGCGGAGCGAATGGTCATCGCCAGTTCGCGGAGTTGGATTGCTTCATTTCGGTGCTCGATTCGGCCGGCCAGGTCGGCCTCGTTAGGCCAAATTTGCGCGTCCCAGAATCGAAGCATCGGTAACATCGACAACACAAACGCGGTCCAGACCGCGCCGCGCGATTTGAACGGCGACAGCAGGTCAGGTAGCGCGATCGCAAAGATCACGACAAAAAAGTAACTCCAGCGCGCCTGCCAAATTGTCAGCAAAAATGTCGCAAGCAGAAGAGCCAGAACAAAACCTGGCGGCGGTACCCGCTTGCGAAGCGCATACCAAATCAAAATCGGCGCGACGGCAATCATGTAGCTCGCCCAGGCGAACCAAATTCGATTCCAGGGCGAGACGTGCGCGAGTTCGCCAATCGTCCGCGACCAATTTGCGAACAACGCGCTCGATTGAAAAATCGGGAATGTCGGAAGACGCCGTTCCACGAGCAAGAAAATCGCGACGATCGCTCCAAAAATGATCCAGCCGATTCGCCGATGCGAAGCAAAAAGAAGATGTCGATCTTTGGTTAGGCCAAAAAGGAGAACGATCGCAAACAAGACTAGCGGCTCGTAAAACGAGACCCAAAGCGCCAAGCTCCAGGCTACTCCCCATACAACGCTCCAATTCAGCGATTGTTCCTTCCGAAATGCCCATTCGGCGCAGACGCCAATCATGACGAGCAAGATGAGCAACGATTGATGATCGGGTCGTCCTAATTTCGTTCCGTGAACCAGAATAGGACTGAGTGCGTAAAGCAGGAGCATGACCCAGCGATAATGAAGTTTCATTCGCCGCGACCACCACCAAAGGAACCAGCCCCCGAGCAACCCGAGGAATGGTGAGACAACGGCGCCGGCCAAATCAATTGGTTGCGCGGTGAATGGCTTCAGCAGGATCGACAATGAGACGATGAGATAGTCGAGCGGAGCAGTGGTGTGCGGTGTTGTGCCTTGCGGAGAATTCTCGAAGTCGTGATGACGAACGATCAGCCCAGGCTGTTCGGCGCACATTCGAACTCGTGTCATCCGCGCATAGCAATCGGCGTCGGTGAAATAAATATTTCCACCGACAAAGACGTCCGGGTAATTCGTGCAGCGTGTTGCAAGAACGAGCGCGCTTAAGATCGCGAGTTCGATTATGAGAAAGATGCGCCGAACCATTTCAATGCGAAAAATCAGAAATGGCGGCGAGCGAACTCACGACCCGATCCATTTTTCAAATATTTCTCAAATGCTCGCGCCTTGTCCTCAGATTTGAAGGCGATTGCAGTTTCGATTTGCCGCGGTCGATGTGGTGAACTGTTGGGGCATTTTCCTCTATTGTGTTCACGGAGACGCTGTTGAAGATTTTGCGTGATACCAGTGTAGTGAAACTTTTCGTTCGATTCGCTAACGAGAATGTAAACGTAGAAGAACTTATCCATTGGCTGGCCTGCCAAGCCGTAGCCTTTGGAGCGTTGCGAGGAAAGTTCAAAACACGGCCCGCCTTCGCAGGCTACGGCGTGGCAGCCTTCGCATTTCCGCTCCGCTCCAAAGCGAAGCATTGCTGGCCTGCCAAGCCGTAGTCTCGGAGCGCCTCAAAGCCCAGATGTAACTAGACGGGTCCGCCTTCGCTGACTCCGGCGTGACAGCCTTCGCTCTGCGCTGCGCTCCGAGCGAAGGCTGGGCCCGCCTGGATTCGAACCAGGGACCAAGGGATTATGAGTCCCCTGCTCTAACCGCTGAGCTACAGGCCCTCGACGTCGGAAGTAAAACACAGCAAGTCCCTCGTGACCAACTCGACATTCGAGGCGCTTTTTTTGGTCGCAGAAACGACCGATAAATGCGATTTTTCGATTCTCATTAAAAACCCCCGTTGCTTATGAATACTACCCCTCAATTCGCGAAAACGTTGGTGGCGCTTATTGCGATTGCAGCAGGAAGCAGCAGCTCACTTTGCGCGCAAGATTCTTCCAGCATGCACCCCGCTTTGGTCGGTTCCGGTCCGCGCTCGCTGGTGAATTTGATCAACACGAAACATGTGATGGGGCGCGGTGTGAAGCATGGCGCGTTGTTCTTCATGGCACGCGTCGATCCAAATGGATTTCCTTCCTATTCTAAAGTCTGGGGGATGACCAAGGAGACCGAACCGTTACGCGACGAACTGCGCCAAAGACTCTCGGAAGCGCGTTTCATCCCGGCGGTTTACAATCGTCAACACGCTTGGGCCTGGTTCTATGGAACGCTCGCGTTTAGCGTCACGGACGGCAAACCACATCTGCGAATTTTCGCAAACCAGGAGCTCCCAGAGTTACAGAAAGAAAGCGACTTCATCGCTCCTCAGCCAATTTGGTTACCGGGCAAAAACTACGATTACGCAAAACTGAAAGATCCGTTTGGATCCTGGATGACCGATGACAAGCCCGGTATCGCAGACCTGTTACTCAACGTTGACGCTGCAGGTAAGATCAAAGATGTCCGGCTCGAACGAGTGGACCCTGCGGACAAAAAGGCCTATGGCGAAGAGGCGGTTAAGATAGCTCAGCAGTGGCTTTGCTTACCGGCCTATCGTAATGGAAGGCCTGTTGATTCCGCAACGCACGTGAAGTTTTACTTCATTCCCGCGTTTTATCGGCTGCAATAGAGCCGTTGCCCGCCGCGTCAGACTTTTGCGTTCAGCAATTCCGCGATCGTTTCTTCCAATTTAGCAGCCGAGACCGGCTTCTTGAGATAAGCGTCGCCACAGACTGAGAGCGCGGCTTCCTGTTCCTCGTCGCTGGCATAAGCAGAATAATAAAGCGACGGCACGCCCGGCTGCAGTTTCTGGATCTGTTGGCACAATTCGATGCCGCTGCCATCCGGAAGCTTCACGTCCAAAATGCAGAGGTCGAATTTCAACTGTCTGGCTAATTCCAACGCTTCCGCGTTCGTTCCAGCCGTCGCTACGACATAGCCAAACTCGTGCAGTGACGCCGAGATCAATAGTCGAATATCGGGATCATCGTCCACGTGGAGGATTCGGGCGCTCATGGTCTTGCCCTTTCCAGCACTCATTGGGCCAGAACTCAGGCATCCTCGCACAAATGTTCGGCCAGATAGCTGTCGAAATCGGGGGCATCAGGTTTGCGCAGGACGTGCTTGATCCAAGCCGCGCGCTCGAAGGATTGCAAATGCAGGTCCCAAACGCACACCGACGAATCTGCCGGTTCCGCGGGCGCCAATTTCTCCGGGTTGCTGCCGCGGGAAAGAAACACGCGGTGAAACAGCTCGTTCTCATTTCCCCAAAAATCGACAAACACAAATGCCGCGTCGCGGCCATCATGAACGCCGATGAATCCGACTCCGTAGTTGTTTACTTTTTCTTTCGCCAATTGCTCCGCAGCAATTCTGCGCGCAACGCCCAACAACGACGCGCGTGGCAGTTCTCCATTGCAGGCAATGCCGTAAAGCTTCATCCGCCACGTCGTGCCAGTCCGGTTTGGACCGACCTTTAGCAGTTCAATAAAACGAAATGCTCTCGGCGCGTACGGCTGCATTACAAATCGTTAGATCGACATCCAGGCCGTGGCAATTCCGCCAACGGCACCGAGCGCGACGCCGCTGATGTTTTCAGAAATCGTGTGTCGCGAAAGAAATAGTCGCGACCAGAAAACGAGTCCTGCCAGAATCAACGCCGCCGAACCACAAAACAGATTCACCCGAAAAAGGATCATTGTGCAGTAAGTCGCAAACAAAGTGTGGAGTGAAATTTTGGACCAATGATTTGTGACCGCGGCAGCGACCAGCAATAGGAGCGTGATCACGCCACCGCGAAGAATGTAACGCGGCGCATTCGCCAGCCACATTACGATTGTGCCGAGAGCGGAGAGCGGAATTGCGATGGGATAAAAATGTTTTCGCTCTTCGTGGACGGAAACGTCGGCATCGCCCCATCGACCGGAACGGACGCCAAGGAAAAGCAAAACGCCCGTCGGCGCGATCACGGCGAGAAAGAGAGCGCCGATCAACTCCATCGCTCTGCGTGAGGCGAGCTGGGTCGCGAGAACAATCCCCACGCTGATGGTGACAAAGACCAACGGATGCCCGATCCATGAAACAATAACGGCGAGTCGACGCGCTAAGATCGACATCAGCTCGCCGGAAGCACTCGTCCGCTCACTTCACCGAAGCCGACGCGATAATCATCACCCTGACACCAACCCGTAATCGCGAGGGTGTCCCCGTCCTCGAGCCATTTGCGGGACTCATCGTTCGGCAATTTCAACGGATTCGCGCCGCGCCAGGTCAACTCGAGCATGCATCCGCGAGATTGTTCGTCCGAGCCACTAATCGTTCCGCTCGCGAGCAAGTCGCCGGGTTGAAGATTGCACCCGCCAACGGCGTGATGCGCGAGTTGCTGCGAAATGCTCCAATAAAGATTTTGGAAATTCGTCCGCGTAATCGTGTGGGGCGATTTCATCTTCGACGTCTGCAACTTCGCTTCGAGTTGAATGTCGAACGTGAAATCGCTCTTCGCGCGAAGGTAAGACAGTGGTTCGGGATTTTGCGGCGGCAACGGCTTCCGAAATGGCTCCAACGCTTCCAACGTTACGACCCAGGGCGAAATGCTGGTGCAAAAGTTTTTGGCCAGAAACGGGCCGAGCGGTTGATATTCCCAGGCCTGGATGTCGCGTGCACTCCAGTCGTTCATCAGAACCAAACCGAAAATGTGATCGGGCGCACGATCGATCGGTACCGGTTGGCCTAACGAATTACCCGGGCCAATCAAAAACGCCATCTCCAATTCGTAATCCAAACTTTTGGTCGCGCCAAAGATCGGCGTCGCTGTATCGGGTGGCTTGATTTGCCCTTGTGGCCGCCGCACCTCTGCTCCACTCACAACTATTGAACTGGCACGGCCGTGATACGCCACCGGCAACCATTTCCAATTGGGCATCAGCGCATTCTCCGGCCCGCGCAACATCGTGCCGACATTGTGCGCGTGGTGATAGGAAGAATAAAAATCAGTGTAGTTGCCGATTTTGACCGGTAACTGCATCACAACATCGGCCTGCCGATGGAACACGCGCTCGCGCAATTTCTTGTCGTCACGCAACGTCGGCGTCTCCGTCGAAAGGACTCTTTGCAGAATCTCGCGCACTTTGCGCCACGCCGGACGACCGAGTGCGAGAAATCCATTCAAAGAATCCTGTGAAAATAATTCTCGGCTTTGTAGATCGCGGAATTGTCCCGCTTCTTCCAGGACGGAAAGATCGACGACGTACTCACCGAGCGCGACGCCGACCCGCGCTGCGCCGTCGCGTGGTTTGAAAACGCCGAACGGAAGATTCTCCAGCGGAAAATGCGAATCGCCTGGAACGTCGATGAAGGATTTGAGCGCCATCAAGAAAGAAGATCCGATGCGCGCAAATCCTCGCGCGGCTCGTCGAAACTGCAGCTCCCGAACGAAGTCACGAATTTTCGGCGCGCTTTAATCCGGTCGAGAGTGATTTCCCAATCGCGCCAGGCAAAGACGGTATCGTGAAATTCGAATGAATCAGCGCGTTGGTCCTCGAGCATCTCAATGGTTTGAGCTTCGTCCCAATGATGCTCAGCCGAAAGAACACCGGCCCCGAGCACATTCAAAAATCCGTGCATCTCGGTTTTCACTTCATCGCGAAATTTCCGAACAGGATGATGCAATCCCGCGGTGAACTTGATTGGAACATGGTGTTTGGTTGATGCAAGGATGGCCCGCGTGATCTGCACCGAGTTGGGAAAGGCATCCACCGTCACCCCGCCCGTTCGCAGTTTGTAACCAAATGCCGGTTGTTTCGCTCGCGCGAGCATAGCGATCGTTTGCTCCGCCGATTCGGCCGGGGTTTCCCAGAATGTTTGCAGCTTCAAATCACCAATCAAACCGACCACCTCGTTCAGTTTTGCAAGATCGACATCCGCCGGAGCAAGCATTTCGAGCTGAACGACGGAGACACGATCGAGATGCTGTTTTTGAAACGAACGGATTACTTCGACCGCATTCTTCAGCTCGTTGAAAAAATCTTTGGCATTTTCGGTCTTCGCGCCCAAAGCGTAAACGCGCAATGGATGGTGCTTGTCGAATTGCGAAATCGACTCTGCCGCGTCGGCAAATTTCGCGACTGGCAAGACAAACGTCGACAGCATCCAGGAATCATTTGTGCGTACATACTCCGCCTGGTTCTTGAGCGACGGTCCGAGCTCCAGACTGCACGGCGGAAACATCCCCGCATAATCAATCGAGCGGTTGAGAAGAGCCCGCAGAGATGCCGCAGCCATGGAAATCAATTCAGCGCAGAATTTTGTGCGGCGTCAATCCGCCAGATAATCACGCCTCATGGGAAGAGGCCGCGCATTTTTTTCGCCTTCATCACCCGTTCGACACCGATCGCCATTGCAGCCGTTCGGTGAGAAATCTTGTGTGCTTTGGCGCGTTTGATCACTTGGGTAAACGAATGTTCCAGAATCCGGAAAAGCTTATCGGTCACTTCGGTTTCGGACCACATGAATGCCTGCAGACCCTGGACCCATTCAAAATAGGAAACGATGACCCCGCCGGCGTTGCACAGGATATCGGGGATGACAAAAATTTCGTCCCAGCGTTTTTCCAAAATTAGATCGGCTTCAGGCGAGGTCGGGCCGTTCGCGCCTTCGGCCAGGATCCGACATTTTATTTTGTCGGCGTTCTCTCCGTTAATCACTCGATCAACTGCTGCCGGAACGAGGATATCGCAGGGCATGGTGAGCAGATCCTTTGGGTCCACATGATCGGCTTCGTGAAACGCGCGCAGATTTCCTTTTTTCAAAACATGTTGTTCCGCCGCCTGCATGTCGATTCCTTTGGGATTGTAAATCGCGGCGTAAGCATCGCTAATTCCGATAACTTTGACGCCGCTCTTGTAGGCAAGCGAAAGTGCGGCGACTGCGCCGACGTTTCCGAAGCCCTGGACGATGGCGGTGCATTTCTCCGCGTCGATCTTCAACATATCGAGCGCGCGCTCGATTAAATAGACGACGCCGCGACCGGTTGATTCCCGACGGCCTTCGGTGCCGCCAATCGAAACCGGTTTGCCGGTGACGATCTCGTTCACGGAATATCCGTGATAAACCGAATACGTGTCCATGAACCAGGCCATCACCTGTTCGTTGGTGCCCATGTCAGGGCCCATCACATCGGTGTGCGGGCCGACGAACGGAATCATTTCCTGCATGTAACGACGCGAGACGGCCTCGAGTTCGCCGCGCGACAACTTGGATGGATCGCAAGCGATGCCGCCTTTGGCGCCGCCGTAAGGCAAATTCGCCAACGCGCATTTCCAGCTCATCCACATCGCGAGCGCGGCTGTTTCGCCCATCGACAATGACGGGGCGAAGCGTGTCCCTCCCTTGGTAGGTCCAAGTGTGAGGTGATGTTGGACACGGTAACCCTGAAATGTTCGCGTGCTGCCATCGTCCATGTGCACTGGTAACGTGACGGCGATCGCGCGCTTCGGATACATCAACCGTTCGCGATCGTTCTTATCGATGCTGAGATAATCGGCAATGACCTGGAACTGGTCGCAGGCCATTTTAAAAACTTCGTCGTCGTAAATCGTCATGAACCGAGAGGCGGTGTATCCGCCGGAAAAGTGCAGATGCTATTTGCTCTGGAAAATTGTCGCGTCAAATGCAAAGCGGCGCAAGATCGACAATCGTTAGCGCATTCGTAACGTCTCGGGCGACAATGAAAATTGAAACCCTCGCCGTGCATGCCGCCCATCGGATTGACCCCGCCACCGGCGCAGTCTCAGCGCCCATTCATCTTTCCACAACTTTCGAGCGCGATTTGGAAGGCACCTACTCGCGCGGATTCATGTACACCCGCAACAACAATCCGAATCGACAGGCGCTCGAAGAAGGAGTCAGCGCGCTCGAAGGCGGCCTGGCTGCAGCTGCAGCCGCGTTCGCCTCCGGAACCGGCGCCACTGGAGCAATCTTTCAAGCACTCGCGCCCGGCGATCATGTCCTTGCCCACGTCGACGCCTACTACGGCACGTCTCGATTGCTTCGTGAAATTTTCCTGCGCTGGGGACTTGAAGCCGATTTCGTCGACATGAGCGACCTGGCCGCGGTCAAGAAAGCGCTCCGGCCAAAAACCAAGATCGCCTGGATGGAAACGCCCTCCAATCCGTTGCTCAAAATTGTCGATCTTGCCGAGATTTCAAAAATTGTGCACGAGGCCGGCGCCCTTTGTGTTTGCGACAATACCTGGGCGCCCATTCTTCAGCGGCCTTTCGATCTCGGCGCCGATTTCATTCTTCACTCCACGACGAAATACTTTGGCGGCCATTGCGACGTTCTCGGCGGAATCGTGGTCGCGAAAAGCGATAGCGATCTTTTTCAGAGCATTCGGAACATTCAATATGAGGGCGGCGCGGTCCCTTCGCCCTTCGACTGCTGGTTGATCCTCCGCGGAATGCGCACCCTGCCGTGGCGAATGCGCGCGCATTCGGGAAACGCGGCCAAGGTGGCAGAATTTCTCGCCGGTCACCGCAACGTCGAGCGCGTCCATTACCCCGGCTTACCGTCGCATCCGGGCCACAAAATCGCGCAGAAACAGATGTCGATGTTCGGCGGGATGCTTTCGTTGGAAGTGAAAGGTGGCCGCGAACCGGCAATGAAAGTAACGACCAACACGAAGATTTTTACTCGTGCGACCAGCCTGGGCGGCGTCGAAAGCTTAATCGAACATCGCGCGTCGATCGAAGGTCCAGGCACGACATCGCCGGAAGGTTTAATTCGATTATCGATCGGCCTGGAGCATGCCGACGACTTGATTGAGGATCTAAATCAAGCGTTAGGATAACTTCGCCGACGCGAACTTCCGCCGGACGAGATCGACAACGTCTTGTACTTCGGCGACACGCAGCAAGTAGGCCGCGCTAAAGAACGCCGCCGCGCCGACCACGATAGTAATCACGATCGCAATCGCATTCTGCCAGACAGAAACGTGTGCGTGCGTTGCGAAAAAGGACCTCCAGGCCAGCCAGCAAATCCCGGCGAGCACCGCGCCCGCGATTAATAGTTTCCCGACCGTGAGCAGCATCGTACCGGTCTCGAGCCGGCCGGTGTAATGGCGCATCATCGAATAGAGTAAAAGAAAATTCGTGATCGCGACCATGCTCGTAGAAAAAGCGAGCCCGCGGTGCCCCCAGTTGAGATAGAAAGTGAAAAACCAGTTGAGACAAAAATTAATGGCAATTGAAGTCATCGTCACGAACATCGGGATGTAGCGCCGGTCGAGCGCGTAAAACGCCGGCGCGAGAACTTTGTCGGCAGAATATCCGGCTAGGCCAATGGCATAAAAGCGAAGCGCCACCGCAGTTTGCTCGGTTGCGGCGGGTGTGAAGCGGCCATGTTCGTAAATCAAACGGATGATTGGCTCGGCCAGGATAATCAAACCAATCGCCGCCGGAATCGTGAGCAGTAAAACAAGTCGAATGGAATGAGCCAAGGCAGAGCGGAAGCCGGCGGTATTGCCGACCGCGGCGCTGCGCGAAATGAGAGGAAGCGTAACCGTTGCGACGGCCACACCGAAAATGCCGAGCGGCAATTGCATCAAGCGAAAGGCGATGTTGAGCCAACTGACCGGTCCGTCACCGAGGCGCGCCGCGAATCCACTGTTGACCAGCACGTTGATTTGCACAGCGCTGGCCGCGATCGTGGCCGGCCCCATCAACGCAAGAATGATTCGCACGCCCGGATCGCGCCAGTTGAAGTCGGGGCGGAATTTGAATCCAACGCGCCGAAGCGGGGGGAATTGAACGATCAGTTGCAAGAGTCCGCCGATCAAAGTTCCGATCGCCAAACCGATCAGGCCGCGTTCACCAAAATGCGGATGGCGCCAATCGATTTGTGGGTCGAACCAATAACAAAGCGCAACACCGCCGACGATTGAACCAAGGTTGAAGAAACTGGAAGCCATTGCCGGCATACCGAAAACATGCTTGGCGTTCAGCATTCCCATGACGAGCGCGGCCAACGACACCAACAGAATGAAGGGCCACATGATGCGCGTGAGCAAAATGGTGATGGCGGTTTTTTCTGGCGACCAGCTTCCCCACGTCATCAGTTGAATCAGTTGCGGCGCAAACAAGATTCCGAGCAACGTAACCGCGCTCATGAAAACCACCGTCAGCGTCGCCACTTTGCTTGCCAGTCGCCAGGCCGAGGCGTCGCCTTCGGTCGCGATCTTTTTTGAGAACGTCGTGATGAAAGCGGTCGAAAGCGCGCCCTCCGCGAAAAGATCGCGCAACATGTTTGGCACCCGGAACGCCATTAAAAACGCGTCCAGATTCCTTCCCGCTCCGAAAAGCGCGGCAAAAACGACTTCGCGAATCAGGCCGAGCACACGGCTGCACAGAATCGCGATACCGACGATACCGGTCGCGCGGGTACTTACTCGCTGAGGCTCAGCCATCGGCGAACAAAGAACAACGTCTGAGAATTTACGAAAGGAAAAACTTCGAATCGCCTTTTAGCAGGCCGACCACACTTGCCGTATCAAAGTTGCTCCACTTTGTATCCACGCTGCTTCAGCAAGGAGACGAGGCCATTCGATCCGCCCATGTGCGCCGCGCCCACGACAACAAAGTAAGTTTGGCCGCTCTGAAGGTAATTTTCGATTTTTGGAATCCAATTGCGATTCCGCGCGTCGAGCAATCGTTCGGCCATGTATGGAAAATCGCCGAACGATTCGCGCGTTTTGCGCGCAAGCAATTCCGAATCGCCGCGGCGCCACGCTGCGAACATGTTGACCGTCTTGCTCTCTTCCCGGCCGGCATTGATAAAAAGCGTCAATAGCAACGCTTCCGCCTGTCTATCAGTAAGACCGGTAAAGACGCCGTTGTGCTCGCGCGTTGATTCGAGCCCTGCGATCGGCTTCGACGTTGATTGAGCTCGGTTCTGTAAAAATCTTTCGACGCCCAATTTGTAGTACTCAGGCGGCGGTGCACTCAGGATGATATCAAGAAGCCAGGGACGATATCGCGAAAACTTTTCTTCCGGCACATTAACGACTGAGAAGAACCGGCGAAGATAAGCGTAAGTGCGAGGATCCACGTGATTCTTCAAACTATCGCCTTTCGGGTACTCGCCCGCTTTCATTAATGCCTTGAAAGCGGCGTCAGCCGCTTTGGGGTCGTCTTCGAAAGCGAGTCGTGACGATGCGTCGAACGCGCGGTTGTATTCGCGTGGAAGAGGATAATCGCTCGGCCGAAGGGCGTGAAACGAGCCTCCGAGGTAAAGAGAATGCCCGTCACTGGCGGTGACTTTCCACACGCAACTGGCGGCCAAAGCCGGAGCCGATGACGAATATAGACCAATGATGAAGACAGCGATTCTAATCACGTTTCTGGAGGACATGTCACTCTCTAGCAGGTGGGCTGATGATCGGCAAGGTTCGGGGGAGTGAACTTCGGCGTAGCCTTTCTTGCTTCGATTGTTCTATTTTTTGAAGATGAAATCGCGATCCCCCTACCTTCTCACTGGCTGGGTCATTGGACTCTTTGCCGTTTTAATCCTGAGCCTTGAAGTTCAGGCCCAGGATCCTTCGATCGATCGACTGCTGAGCAAACTGCCGACGCCGGAAAAGTTGGTGAGGCCCCGGGTCGAGCAGGCAATCAAGCAAAATGACGCGGCGTTGAATGATCCCCTGACCAAACGAATTCTTGCGGCTAGCGATGCTGGTGATTACACCCACGCGCTGCAAATGGCACGGGAGCTTGTCCAGAAAAATCCCAAGAGTGCGTATGCACAATTTCTTCGCGGCGCGTTCGCGTTTGATACGAACCAACTAACGGAAGCAAGCGCAGCATTTCGCAATTCCATCGCGGCTGAATCAAACCATGGCATCGTTCATCTCGTCCTTGGCTTGAGCGAAATGCTTCAGAACCATTACGCTGCGGCAGTCGCTCCGCTGGAGCAAAGCGGAAGACTGGAACCCACTTGGGCTGTCGGTTGGTTGCTGGCCAGCATGTGCGAAATCCGTCTTGGTCATCTGCAACAGAGTGTCGAACTGGCAAAGCGCGGCACCGCAGTAGAACCCAGTTGGGTATATACCTGGTTGCAGTTGGCGCGCGCGGAAAGCGTTTCACGTCATCCACAACAAACCCTCACTGCACTGGAGCACGCTGCCGAACTCGCTCCCGATAGCGGCGACATGTTTGCCGCGATCGGATTCAGCTACATCAATCTGAATCGCATCTCGGAAGCGATCCCGCCATTGCGTCGCGCAGCTCAAAAGTTGCCGCAAGATTATCTCGTCCAATCTCAATTAGGATTTTGCCTGCAAGCGACCGGGCAGGTCGACAGCGGAATCAGTTATTTGCGTAAAGGCGCGAGTTTGAATCCCAGTTATGGAGCGGTCTGGGAACATCTGGGACTCGCTTATCAGAAAAAAGGGAATCACCGGGAAGCGATCAGTGCGTTTGAAAAAGCGACGCAGTTAATGCCCAACGCGCCGCGACCGTGGCAACATTTGGTCGATGAATATCGCCTTACCGGTCGCCCCGGCGATGCGGACAAAGCGGCGACGCGCACACAGCAGCTTGGCGGAGGCACGTTAAGAGTCGCGAAAAAGAAATCTTAGTCGCGGTCACAGGCCGGTTGGGAAATCCAAAAACTCCCACGGCAACTTGAACCGTTTCGAGAGATGCGCCGCGAGCGCTTTGACGCCGAACGTCTCGGTCGCGTAATGGCCGCCAAGCAGAAGATTCATTCCAAGTTCCTCCGCCGCCACCCCCGCCCAGTGCGGCGCTTCGCCAGTGACGAACGTGTCGACCTGCCCGCCGTAGCCGATTTTGCGGAGGCGGGTCTTTTCTTGCGCAATCCGATAAATTTCCGAGCCAGCGCCGCCGGTGACGATCCCAATCCTGGATGTTTCTTTTGGTCCGAAATTGAAGGACTTGATCGGTCCGCGCAAAACTCTTCTGAGCTTGCGGATCAATTCTGCTCGCGGCAACGCTTGTTTTATTCGCAACCCAACTAGCTCCCCTTTCTCTTCCAGGAACGGTTTCGTAGATTTGAATCCAAGCGCCGACGCAAGCTGCGCGTTATTGCCTACATCGGGGTGAACATCGAGCGGCAGATGCGCGCTGTAGAGCGCGATGTTGTTTTCAAATGCGATTTTTAACTGCCGACGCAACGGGCCGGTCACGCTCTGCAATCCCGGCCAGAACAATCCATGATGCACGACCAGAAGATCGACATGTTGGTTAGCGGCTTTGGTCAGAACGCGCGTGGAAACATCCACCGCGGCGCCAATTTTGGTGACGTTGCCGGAGTTTTCGATTTGCAGACCGTTAAGGGCATTCGGCCAATCTTCAATTTCTCGAATGCGAAGATATTTGTCGGTGTACTCAACGATGTCAGAAAGCGTCGGCATTGGCGGAGGCCACACATTCTAAGACAGACTCGAGAATGACAAGGAATGCTTGACGAATTCGGCCGCTCTTGTGACGTTCAAGGACGATTCAATCTGGGTATGGAATATACTGACGCCCCGACGCAGCCCGAACCGATCAGCTGGGACACAATGCGCTGTCCTTTTTGCGGGACCACGCTTCCGATGAACGCGCAGGCGTGCCCCAGTTGTGATTGGACGCGCGAAGCAACCAAACCGGCGGAGCCAAAAGCAAGCGATGCAATGGCGATATTGCTCAGCATCATTCCGGGACTCGGCCATATCTACAAAGGTCATCGCGTGATGGGCGCGCTCATTTTGTTTCTCATTACTCCTACCGCCATCGCTTTCGCAATTTTGGCAGCGGTGGCGTCGGCTGGATGGGGAATCCTGATGCTCATTCCGTATTGGGGAGCGGTGATGCTACATGTTTGGGCGATCGACGACCGCGTGACGCCGACGCCGGACGAAGGCGAGCAGTACTAACGAAGTTGAGTTGTTGAGAAGTTGAGGCGTCACTCGCCGAGCATCCAGGTCAGTTTCCCAGCAGTTGGATTGACCCGCGTTGCCGGAAACTGCGAATCGCCGCTGATTACACGGTCAATCAACTTGGCCTGCTTGGTCGCGTTCACCAGAAAACAAACATTTCGCGCGTGATTGATGAGTGGAAACGTAAAAGTCAGACGCCAGGCGTTTAGCTTTGCGACAAAATTCGCGACTACACGCCGGGTCGCTTCATTTAACGCCGCGCTATCCGGAAACAGTGAAGCAGTGTGACCGTCGTCGCCCAATCCGAGCAAAATTAAATCGTGCCGGTAAATCTGTTCGCCGCGTTGCGTGGCCAGAAGATCGACATCGTCCTGATATTGCTGGGCGGCGATTTGCGGATCGATCTCGCCCCGCATGCGCATGATTGATTTTTCGGGCACGCTGGCGGGAATGAACAACGTTTCGCGCGCCATCCGAAAATTACTCTGCGGATCGTCCGGCGGAACGCAGCGCTCGTCCCCGAACGTGATGAGAATGCGTTCCCACGGAAGGTCACGACCGATCCGAGCGATTTCCGAATAAACCGGCCGCGGCGTATTTCCGCCTGAGAGCGCGATCCGGAACTCATGCCGCTCCGCCAGCGCTTTATGGGCAAGATCGACAATGAAGCTGGCCGCGTCCGCTACGAAGTTTTTCGTTCGAATAACGTCGCCGGCCATGCGCTTAGATCGCGCAGTGCGACTGGCCGCGCTTTTCTAGATAGCGCTGGTGATATTCCTCCGCGCGCCAGAACTTCGGCGCCGGCTCGATTTGGGTCACAACCGGTCGATTGAACTTGCCGCTCTCGGCAATTTTTTGCTTCGACTTCTCGGCTGCGGCTTTCTGTTCGGGCGAATGATAGAAAATTACCGAACGGTATTGCGCGCCGACATCCGGGCCCTGCCGATTTAACGTGGTCGGATTGTGGTTGGACCAGAAAACGTCAAGGATCTGGTCGTAACTGACTTGCGAAGGATCGAATTCCAATTGAACGACCTCGGCGTGGCCGGTCTCGTCGCTGCAAACGTCTTCGTAGGTCGGATTGTCCTTGTTGCCGCCCGCATATCCGACGGCGGTCGATGTTACGCCACTTAGTTTACGGAAAGTCTCCTCTACGCCCCAAAAACAACCGGCCCCGAACGTCGCTTTCTCAGTCGCCATAACAAATGATCGGACGGTTGCGTCCGCTGCGCAAGATGCGGGCTTGCCTTCGGGCGCGCCTGCCACAATTGTCGATGTATGCGCGCGCCCACGACTGTCGAGCAAACTCGCGCTCCGCTTTTGATCCGGGTCTTGAATAAATGCGGCGCGGCGCTCGAAAAAATCGGCGTGAGATCGACATCTCCGTCCGCTCGGAAATTAATCGAGACAGCAAAGCGACGTTGCCGGCTCGATGATTTTGGCGAAGGCGACTTTTTCGAGCCGCTTTCTCACCTGTTGGAATCATGCCATCGCGAAGCCCGGCTCAACGTGATCGGAAAAATGGCGCTGGGAAGCGACGTGGTGCGGATTTTGTCCAACCGGCTCCTGCTCGCGCGCGACCGCCAGCTTTATCCCGAGATCGCGCAACAAAAGATCCGCGAACCGTTATTCATCGTCGGCTTGCCCCGGAGCGGAACCACACTGCTGCACATGCTTCTGGCCGCTGATCCGGCGAACCGCGCGCCGCTAACGTGGGAGGTAATGTCGCCCTCACCGCCGAACGCGGAAAATCGCCAGGAACGGATTCGCCAAGCGACGCGAAATCTCGCCATGTTGCGCTGGCTGGCTCCGACTTTCGAAAGCGTGCATGCGACCGGCGCAGAGTTGCCGCAGGAATGCGTTTCGCTGATGAGCCCGACCTTCCTGAGCGACCAGTTCGACACGATGTATAACGTGCCATCGTATCGCGCGTGGTTTTTTAACCAGGATTTGCGGCCAGCTTACGAATTTCATCGCCGCTCGCTGCAACATCTCCAGTTCCGGCAATCGGCGGAGCGATGGGTCTTGAAAGCGCCGGCCCACATGTTCGCCGCGCCGGCGTTGTTGTCGATCTATCCCGACGCACGATTCGTCCAGATTCATCGGGACCCGATTGAAGCGGTCGCTTCGGTTTCAAGTCTCGTTACAATTTTGCGGCGCGTTTTCAGCGACACTGTTGATCCGGTCCAGATCGGCCGCGATGCGCTGACTTATTGGGCGCAAGCGCTAAAGACTTTCATGCAAGCGCGAGATCAGCTGCCAGCCCAGCGCGTTTGCGATCTCCGTTACGACGAGGTGCGACGTGATCCGATTGCCGCCGCCCGGCGCGTTTACCAGCACTTTGGCTGGCCGTTCTCGGCGGAAATCGAAAAACAGATGGGCGTGACGCTCGCGGAGCAAAGCTCTCAGGCGAACGGCGTTCACCGTTATGATCCGACGCATTTCAAACTGGATGGAATGAACGGATTTGCCGAGTACTGCGAACGATTCGGCTTTTCGACTGCGACCTCGAACGAAGACGAAGAACGCGCGGCAGCTGCGGCGTGACTCGTTCAACTCCCGCGGGCCCAGCCGTGTCATCCTGAACGGAGTGAAGGATCTCTCACAGGGTGATTGATCACACTAATTAACTTGTGTGTTCTGCGCTTCGATTGGGAGATCCCTCGCTTGCGCTCGGGATGACAAATCACATCACCATTCCGCCGTCCACGCAGATCACCTGTCCGGTGATATAGCTCGCCTCCGTGGAAGCAAGAAACGCCGCGGTGCTGGCGACATCTTCGGGCGCGCCCGTTTTCCCGAGTGGAATTTGCGATTGGATCGTTTTCTTAATCTCCTCCGACAAACCTGCCGTCATGTCGGTGGTGATGAATCCGGGCGCGATCGCGTTGACGGTGATGTTCCGGCTGGCTAGCTCGCGCGCGAGCGATTTTGTAAAACCAATCAGTCCGGCTTTGCTGGCGGCGTAATTGGCCTGGCCGGCATTGCCGATCAAACCGATCACAGAGGTTATATTAATGATGCGACCGCTACGCTGCTTGATCATGGCGCGGAGGATCGACTGCGTGAAATTGAACGCGCCGCGCAAATTCGTGTTGATGACCGTGTCCCAATCTTCGACCGACATGCGCATCGCAAGCCCATCGCGCGTGACGCCGGCGTTGTTAACCAAGATGTCGATCTTGGTAAAGTCCTCGAGAATTTGCGCCCCTACCTTTTGCACCGCGGCGTGATCGGCGACGTCGACTGCGTAATGCTTCGCCGAATCCGCGCACAAAATATTTAGCTCATCCGCCGTGCGCTTGGCGTTTTGTTCGCTGCGACTGACGCACGCCACCCGCGCGCCTTCACTCGCGAGACGGACCGCGATCGCATGTCCGATCCCCCGCCCCGCGCCCGTGACGATCGCCGCCTGATTTTCAAATCTCATTCTTGTCTTGATCCGAGTGTTACACAGTTCAGGAGCCGAAAACCTCAAGAAATGCAACTTCGAATGCAAGCGCTTCCTGAATATTGCGTCCGAGATTGTCCCGCAATTCCTCCAAGCGTTGAATTCGGCGCAGCACTTCCGGCGCGGTGAAGCGTTCCGCCAGAGCGGCCGTTTCTTTTTTTGCCGACGACAAATCGCGACGGGCAACTTTACTGCACGCGCGCAAAACGTCCGACCAAAACTCCAGCAACACTTCCACTAGCATTGCGCGACGCTGGATGTAGAGACTCTCGGTCAGCGCCTTGTAATAATCTTCGCGATCGTCCAGCCAGGCGCCGTCGGTCGAGTTCCGATAACGCGTTTCCTCTTTTTTTAACGCCTCGGCCGTTTGCGCTTTGATTTCTTCTCGAACTTTTCCGAGCAACGACTGCAGGCCCTGCCCGATACGATAGGCCTGCTGAACGCTCCAACTCTTCTCGCGCGCGGTGTCGCGAAGCAATTCCACCAGTTCAGCGCGCTCCGGCATTTCAACTTCTTCGCCACTCGCTGCCAGCGGAATAGAAATGCAACGCGACACAATCGTGTCGGGCAACGCTTCGGGCAGCGCACTCAATAAAAGCAAAAGCGAATTCGCTGGCGGCTCCTCCAGCGTTTTGAGAAACGCGTTCGCCGCCTGCGGTTGCAACCGGTCCGCCTCGGAAATGATCGCCACTTTCCGGCGGCCTTCCGCAGCGCGCATTTGGAGTCCGTGTTCCAGCTCGCGAATTTGCTCGATCAAAATCCTTCTCGATTTCGATTCCGGTTCGGCCAGAAAAATCTCGCGGGCCTTTGAGGAAAAAACGTCGCCGGCGTCTGTTCCGTTGACCGTGCTCGCCAATTCCGCGGCCACCTCCCTTTTCCCGCTCCCGGCCGGTCCTGAAATCAAATAGGCGTGGCCTAAACGATTTTGATCGTGCGCCCGCCGCAAAAGTCCAATCGCTGCTTTGCGCGTGAAAGCCATGTTAATCCGGGGGCTTGACCAGATTTGGAAAACGCCAGCAAAGCGTTTCCCAAATCTCCTTCTCGATATCGTAGGGCGACTGCCAACCCTTGATCACCACCACTCGATCACGTTGCCATTTGGCAAGCTCCAGATAACCATCTCGAACCTGCTCATAAAACTCGTTTGATTGTTGTTCCATTCGGTCTGGCCGTCGCGGCCCTTTCATTCGCGCTCGCGCCGTTTCAAGATCGACATCGAGCAGGAATGTAATGTCGGGAACACAATCGCCGACAGCGAAGGCGTTCAGTTGACGCACGATCTTTCGATCCAGCTGGCGCGCGACCCCTTGATAAACCGTCGTCGAATCGAAAAAGCGGTCCGCGATCACGCATTTACCAGCGTCCAGCGCCGGCTTGATCACTTCGCGAACGAGCTGGCTGCGGCTCGCTTCAAAAAGAAGCAGTTCAGTTTCCGGAGTCATCCCCGCGCTTTGCGGCGCGAATTGCAACAGTTCGCGGATTGATTCGCCAATAGGCGTGCCGCCCGGTTCACGCGTAACAAGAAATTGAACTCCCAGCGTCTCGAAGCGGGTAGCGAGCATTTGCACCTGGGTCGATTTTCCACAACCCTCCGAGCCTTCAAATGTGATAAAAGGCAGATGCGCCATGAGCCCGAATCTTCAAACAAAGATCGACAATTGTCGAACTGCGTTAAGTTGAAGCGATGAAAAATTTCTGGCTCGTGAAACAGGAACCATCTGATTACTCGTGGTCAGATTTTGTTGCTGATGGCAGCACAAGCTGGACCGGGGTTCGGAATTTCGCCGCCCGAAATAACCTTCGCCGAATGGCCAAGGGCGACGAGGTTTTGTTCTATCATAGCGGCGGTCCGGGCCGGACAGGCAGTAGCGCTTCCGCGCAAGAGCAAACGAAAGCTGTAGTTGGGATTGCGAAAGTCTCGCGCACCGCTTACCGCGACACAACCGCGAAAGAGGGCGATTGGAGCGCAGTTGATCTTGTCCCGCTCAAGCCGCTACCCAAGCCGGTCACATTAAGCGAAATCAAAGCGAAACCAGCGCTCAAGAACATTGCGCTCGTTCGACTATCGCGCCTTTCGGTCATGTCGCTGGCTGCCAAAGACTTTACTATTATCGTGAAGATGGCCGGCAGGTAATTTCACTTGTTCGCACGGGTAGCGGGGTCGAAAATTTGGGGAAATGACATCGGCTGTGGCCACGCAGTTTCTGCCCGTTGTCGCCGCGGCGAGTGCGACGAAGGATTTTCTGGTCGTTTCTATTCACGACGTCGCGCCCGCCACGCAACCGATCGTGGAGAAAATTATTTCCGAGCTGACAGCAAAAGGAATTAGGCATTGCTCGCTTCTGGTCGTGCCCGATTATTATCACCAGGGCGCGTCGATGAAAGATCGACAATTTGTTTCCTGGCTGCGCAACTTGGAAGCGGCCGGAAACGAAATCGTCATTCACGGATTTTTTCACGAGCGGCCGACTCAGGGGCGCGAAAGCTTTCTCGAAAAATTCGTGACCCGAGTCTACACCCAAGGCGAAGGCGAATTTTACGATCTCGGATACGACGAAGCGTTTCGGCGAATTAACACCGCCCGCGACGAATATCTGGCAGCGGGGTTGAAACCGCGCGGTTTTGTCGCGCCGGCATGGTTGCTGAGCAGTGAAGGAGAACGCGCAGCCCGCGATGCGGAAATGGAATACACCACTCGCCTTCGAACAGTGCATGATTTGCGCTCAGGCGAAACATTTCCGGCACGGTCGCTGGTTTACAGCGTTCGCAACAGTTGGCGACGTATAGTCAGTTTGGCTTGGAACGCCGCCCTGAACCGAGCCCTGGAGAGCAAACCACTCCTGCGGCTCAGTATTCATCCGCCGGATTTTTCCCATCCGACCATTTGGCGCCAGATTGTCGATCTTATCGGGGAAATGGACGGCCGAAGGACGCCAACGACTTATCAGGAGTGGATCGCCGAGCAACGACTCAAGCGCGGGCTCTAATTATATATGAGCAAGTGTGATCTCCACATTCACTCCCGTTTTAGCGACCGCTCGGAAGAGTGGCTTTTCCGCCGGTTTGATTTTCCCGACTCCTATTCCGATCCACGGGAGCTGCACCGACAACTGCTCGAACGCGGAATGGACTTCGTCACCATCACCGACCACGACACGATCGACGGCTGTCTGAAGATTCGCGATTTGCCCAACACGTTCATCAGCGAGCAGGTCACGACTTATTTCCCGCAAGATCCCTGCAAGATTCACCTTTTGGTCTGGGGCATCACTGAAAAGCAGCACGACGACATCGTCATCATCCGGGACAACATTTTCTCGCTCCAGCGATACTTGCAGAGCGGGAAAATCGCGCATGCGGTCGCGCATCCGCTCTACAGCATCAACGGCAAACTCGAGTCCTCACATCTTGAGCGGCTTATTTTACTCTTCAAACATTTCGAAGGCGTCAACGGTTTGCGGGACGCGCTTCTGAGCGAACTCGTGCCGGAACTCTTTGCGTCGCTTACGCCGGAGAAGATCGAGAAGTTCACCGAGCGACACAATCTCGAGCCGACCCATCGCGAGGCTTGGAAAAAGATTATGGTCGGCGGCTCGGACGACCACGGCGGAAAGTTCATTGCCTCGGCTTTTACCGAAACGCCGGCCGCTGATTCGGCCCAAAAATTCCTCGCTCACGTCCGCACAGGCGATTGCGAAGCTCGCGGAGAAGGAGGCACGCCTCTCGCCTTGTCGCACGGGTTTTACAATACCGTCGCCTTGTTTGTTCAGGATCATTTCCACGAGAAACTCGGACCGAGTGCGGCACTGATTGAGCAAATGTTTTCCCGGTTCATGGAGGGCCGCGATCCGACTGAGTTTACGCTCGCGGAAAAAGCGACCTTCATCGCCCAAGGTGTCTTGTCCGGAAAAATCTTCGAACTCGCCAAGCCCGCGAACATGTCGCTCTGGAAAGAACTCTCCGGTTATTTCGCGCGGCCTGAAGTGAAATCGAAACTCGCCGAGCAATTGAACGCGGTCCCGGAAGCGGAGCGGCGCACGTTCATGATGGCGAACATGGTCGCCGAGCAGCTGGCCTTTCGCTTTTTCCAAAAGTTCGTTCAGCAAATCAGCACCGGAAACATGCTCGAAAGCATGCAGGCGCTGACGGCGATGGCGCCGATCCTGATCATTCTTGCGCCCTACATTTACGGCTTTCACAGCCAGGCGCCTTCGCGCAAATGGTTGCAAAGAATTTTCCGGGAGTTGACCGGAAAAATTCCGGACGCTTTGCAAAACAACAAGCGCGCCTGGTTCACCGATACGCTTGAAGATGTGAACGGCGTGGCCACGACCATTCGCAAAATGACCGGCGCCGGCGCGACTGCCGGGAAAGAGTTGATCGTCATCACGTCGCGAAACGATCTGACGGTTGACGATATCCCGATCAAAAACTTCAAACCGATTGGCGAGTTTGAGTTGCCCGAGTACGAGCTGCAAAAGCTAAGTTTTCCGCCGATTTTGCAAATGCTCGATTACATCCAGCGCGAACGGTTCACCGAAGTCATTATCAGCACGCCGGGACCGATCGGTCTGACGGCATTGCTCGCAGCCAAGATGCTCAACCTGCAGACGAGCGGCATTTATCATACCGATTTTCCGCAATACGTCCGCATCCTGACCGAAGACAGTTTTCTCGAAAGCGTGACCTGGCGTTACATGCACTGGTTTTACGACCAGCTTGATACCGTCTTCGTAAACTCGGAGGAATATCGGGATAGTTGGGTTAAGCGCGGGATTGATCCCGCAAAATTGAAAATTTTCCCGCGCGGGCTGGACACACAGCTCTTCCATCCCACTCGGCGCGATTCAAAGTTCTTCGAAAAGTTCGGCGCCAAAAACGGACAAATCCGGTTGCTCTATGTGGGGCGCGTTTCTCGGGAGAAAGATCTCGATCTTCTGGGGGAAGCTTATCGCCGCCTCCGCGATGAGGGATTGTCGATCCAACTTTGTGTTGTCGGCCACGGACCGTATTCGCGGGAGTTTTCCGAATCGCTGCCGGAAGCTTTGTTCACCGGATACCTGACCGGCGAGAAACTGGCGGCCGCTTATGCGTCGGCAGACATTTTCGTTTTTCCGAGCACAACCGACACGTTCGGCAACGTGATCATCGAAGCGCAGGCTTCAGGCCTTCCCGTCATCGTTTCCGATTCCGGTGGACCAAAAGAACTCGTCGAGAACGACCGCAACGGTTTAATCACGAAATCGCACGATGTCGAAGATCTCACCCGCGCCATTCGAGAGTTGGTTGCAGATCCCGATCGGCGAAAGCGGATGGGAAACTTCGCTCGCGAAAGCGTCATCGATCGCACCTGGCCGACCGCATTTCGAAAATTCTGGGCTGCGACGGAGCTGTAGCATGCGTTCTTATTCGTTATTATTGGTTTTGTTCTTATCGCTCATCGCTCAATCCGCTCGCGCCGACGAGCCCACGCGGCGGGCGCAGGAAGAGTTACGTAAGCGCAATCTTTACTTCGGGGACATCAATGGCCAGACCAACCCGGAATTGGCTGACGGGCTGAAGCGATTTCAAGCCCGAAAAGGATTCAATCCCACTGGTGAATTGGATCAAGAGACCGCCAGCTCGCTCAAAATCCAAATTGCAGCATCGAACAAGAACACTCCGCAGCCGTTGCCCGATCTGCCAGTCCTGAAAAGCGACATCGCCCGCGACCTGGCCGAACCGGACGAGGCAAAATTGCGATCCGCTACCGAAGACGACGCGGCCCCGGTATCAAGTCCGGTTGCTCCACCAGCTGAATTCCTGACCAAACCGGAGCAGGAACACGCGGAACAGATAACGAAGTTTGTCCGCGATTATTTGCGCGACGCCGAAAGCGACGATGTCGATCTTCAAGTCAGCTATTATGCATTTCCGGTGCAGTATTTCGACCACGGCCAGGCCAGCCGCGAATTTGTGACGAAGGACACGCGCAACTACATCAAACGCTGGCCAAAGCGGAAATATACTTTGATCGAACCGGTAAAATTCGTGCCGTCTGACAAAGGAAACGAAACCCAGGTGGAATTCACGATCACGTTCAGCGTGGCGAATGGCAAACATGCGGCCAATGGAAAAACACGTAATTTGTGGGTAATCCGTCTCAACCAAGAGAATCTTAAAATTATAACGATTAACGAGCAGCGTTTGCACGACTAATAGGTAGAGCGGCTCCCCCGGGCCTAACAAATTGCGAAACCTGAGGTCGGCCCAGGGGTTCAGCTGAAGGGATTGGGAACCTACCTATGAGGGTACAGACAAAGATTACGCTGCTACTGGCGTTGGTCATTACGGCCTTCGTCGCCGGCGCACTTGCTTTTCGCACCTACGACCGATTCAAGTTCCAGCGGATCGCGCAGCAACGCTTTGCCGAACGTAACCACTCATTCGACGAATTTTTGGAGCGAAATGGCGAGCCGCTCCAAACTCTGGTCGAGGACTCGACCTGTTTGGATCGCATCGTCCAGGCGCTTTCGAACGGCGATTATCAATGGTGTAATGAAAATTTGAACGATGCCGCCCTCGGCGCATATCACGCAAACGCGATTTGGATTTATCGTCCCGACGGGACCCTGTTCTATTATCACAGTAACCTGAACACGCCGAGTCCTGCGGCGCTTCCGATTGCGAGCGAGCAAATTCCTCGCATTTTCGCGGCCGAACCCTTGCGGCATTTTTTTGTTCAACTCCCGCAGGGACTGATGGAACTCCGTGGCGGCACAGTTCATCCTTCCAAAGATTTTCAACGGAAGAGTAGGGCACGCGGTTATCTCTTTGCCGGCCGCTTGTGGAACCAACCGACCTTGTCGGAGATGTCGATCTTTACCGGCAACGAAATCAGCGTCGCTCCATTGACTGAGAAGCTAGCGCAAAGTTCACGTCGCGATCAGCCCGATTCCGTTTCGTTCGAGCGCGTTTTGGAAAACTGGGACGGAACGCCTGTGGCCCGCCTGATCATCCGAAATACGTCGCAGGTGGTCCAGGAACTGGAACGCGAAAGTGAAGCGTTGATGCTGTCGATTGTCATTTTTGCGTTGCTGCTTCTGCTCCTGATTTCCAGCTCGTTGGTTCGCTGGGTCCGTCGCCCTCTCAAAACGATCATGGAAAGTCTGAAACGAAATGATCCCAAGCCGATCGAAACATTGTGCCAGGACAATTCCGAGTTCGGCGAACTGGCCCGAACGGTCCGCAGTTTCTTTGCCCAACGCGATAATTTGATCCGTGAGATAGACGAGCGGCGCGCGACCGAAGAAGCGCTGCGAATCAAGGAAGACGAGCTTCGACATTCGCAAAAAATGGAGGCGGTCGGAAGATTGGCCGGCGGGGTGGCGCACGATTTTAACAATCTTCTCACCGCCATCATTGGTTACGCCGAGTTGAACATCAAACGCTCGCAGCACGATCCATTGAATCCAACAAAATAGCGCGCTCATTCGCAAAGCCGGCGAACAGGCAGCATGTTTGACCCGCCAGTTGCTCGCGTTCAGTCGCAAGCAGTTGCTTCAGCCCAAAGTGATCGACCTGAACACGCTGGTCATCGATGTGCAGGCTTTGCTGCACCGCGTGATCGGCGAACATTTCGAAGTTCGCACCGAGCCCGATGCCGCCGACGGCCGCGTCCGGGCCGATCCTTCGCAGCTTGAGCAGGTCATCCTCAATTTGGGTGTGAACGGGCGCGACGCGATGCCCAACGGCGGCGTACTCACAATCCGCACAAGTCGCGAACGTTTGGACGGGAAAAATGCGAGACGGATCTCCAGGTCGCTCCGCGCCGGTGATTATGTTGTGCTCACGGTCGAGGACACCGGCACCGGAATGGACGACGAAACAAAAGCGCGAATCTTCGAGCCGTTTTTTACGACCAAGGGCCCCGGCAAAGGGACCGGGCTGGGACTGGCAACTGTCTACGGTATCGTTAAGCAAACCGGCGGTGCCATTTTAGTCGACACCGAACTCGGACGCGGAACAACGTTTCGGATTTATCTTCCGCATGAGCGTCGTCCGGTCGATCAGGTTAAGACCATTGCGATTGAGCCGCCTATCGGCACTAACTCCGAAACGGTGCTGGTGGTAGAAGACGACGAGATCGTTCGCCAGCTGGTTTGCGATGTTCTCGAGGAAAACGGTTACGTCGTTCTCTGCGCCGAAGACGGACCGGCCGCAGTCGCGATGGCTGATGATTACCAGAAAATCATCGATCTGCTCGTGACCGACGTTGTCATGCCGCAAATGAATGGACCCGAATTGGCCAGCCGGCTTTCACTTTCACGGCCCGAGATCAAAGTGCTTTATGTTTCCGGTTATTCTGTTGACGACATCGGCGAGCACGGCGTGCTCACGGAAAATGTGCAATTACTCCAAAAACCGTTTAGTCCGCAGAGCCTGCTCCAACGAATCCGCGAAGTCTTAACCGAAAGCAGCGAGTGGTCCGCGGAAGCCGAATATCACACTACCGCGCAACTTCAATTTTCAATGTGAAAGCGCCGCTTACTATCGCAGTAACAATCAAAATAGCCCGGCGCCTGATGCTATTGGCAGCGTTTATTTTGCCCTGTTACCTGGAGATGTTCGCGGCTAATGCGCCAGTGACCGAGCCCAGCTCTCCGAAAACAAAACCCCCAATTCCGGAAGTGGTTTATGCAGTTTGGTACAACGTTCCGCCCAATTCGCTCGCGCGCCGCCGTGCCAAACTCGCGGAATTGACTGCCGCGCATAACCGGCTCCCGCTCGGCACGCTGGTTCGCGTGACTCGGCTTTCGAATGGAAAAAGCGTCATTGTCCGAATCACCGACCGTGGCATCACCAACAAACGGGCCAAGATCGACATCTGCCGGGAAGCCGCCGAGAAACTCGGCATGATTGAGGAAGGTTTCAGCCGGGTGCGATTAGAAATTGTTCCTGAGAAGGTGGTGACGGTCACTCCGGACACAAATCAGGGCGCAGCTCATTAGTGCGCCGATGTGATCGGCTCACAAATATTGATCAAGCTCTCACTGCGCATCGGCGCATTTTGTGTAGGGTTGCCGCATGAAGCGCCCGACTTCTCGCCGATATCCGATCGGGGCCGAATTAATCGGCCCAAACCGGACGCATTTTCGCATTTGGGCTCCGAAAGCCCAGGATGTCGATCTTGTTCTGGAAGAAAGCGCTAAGAAAGACGCGAAGCGGACGTTTCATCCCCTGGAGCGCGAAGAGGGCGGTTATTTTTGCGGGAGTGCGGATGTTGGGGCCGGAGCGCTCTACCGTTTTCGCGTAGACAAGGCCGAGCATTTTTATCCCGATCCCGCCTCGCGATTTCAACCGCACGGCCCGCACGGATCCTCATGCGTTGTCGATCCAACACAGTTCAAATGGACGGATTCAAAATGGCGCGGCGTGACAATGAAGGGCCAAATCATTTACGAAATGCACGTTGGCACCTTCACCAAAGAAGGAACGTGGCAGGCCGCGTCCGAACAACTCGAGGAGCTGGCCAGGATCGGCGTCACCGTCGTTGAGATGATGCCGATCGCCGATTTCCCGGGAAATTTCGGCTGGGGCTACGATGGAGTTAATCTTTTCGCGCCATTTCATCTCTACGGAACGCCGGATGATTTGCGCGCCTTCGTGGATCGCGCGCACTCGTTCGGCCTGGCTGTTATTCTCGACGTCGTCTACAATCATTTCGGCCCGGACGGAAATTATCTTGCGATTTATTCGGACGATTACCTCATCCGCGAGCAGGAAACCGACTGGGGCGATTCAATTAATTTCGATGGGCCAAACTCAAGGCCGGTCCGCGAATTTTACATCACCAATGGCCGTTACTGGATTGACGAATTCCGCTTCGACGGCTTCCGCTTCGACGCTACCGATGCGATCCATGATAAATCGGACGAATACATCATCGGCGCAGTTGGTCGGGCCGCCCGTAAGGCCGCCCAACCGCGGGATATTATTTTGATCGCCGAGAATGAGCGGCAGGTGACCAAGCTCATCCGTCCCCGCAGCGAAAACGGCGACGATCTCGACGCGGTTTGGAACGATGATTTCCATCACAGCGCTGTCGTCGCGCTGACCGGGAAACGCGAAGCCTACTACAGCGATTTTCTCGGCACGCCGCAGGAATTTATTTCCGCAGCCAAGTACGGTTATTTGTTTCAAGGACAACCCTATTTCTGGCAGGAAGCACCGCGCGGCACACCGGCTTTCGGTTTTCCCCCTCACGCGTTTGTCGCCTTCATTGAGAACCACGATCAAGTTTCAAATACCGTGGCGGGCGAGCGCCTGCGATTTCAAAGCTCACCCGGTCGTTATCGCGCCATGACTGGGCTGCTCCTGCTCGGTCCCTGGACACCGCTGCTTTTTCAAGGCCAGGAATTCGGCGCCTCCACTCCATTTATCTTTTTCACCGACGTGGGCGATGGTCAGATGCGCGAGGGAATTCGCAAAGGGCGCTTCGCATTTCTGTCGCAGTTCCCTTCCCTGGCCACGAAGGAAGTGCAGGAGCGTTTACCGGTACCTTCCGACCCGGCATCGTTTGTTAACTGCAAGCTTGATTTTAGCGAGCGCCAAAAAAACCAGGAGCTTTACGATCTTCATGGCGACCTTTTGCGGCTGCGGCGCGAAGACTCGCGTTTTCGCGAACAAAAAACAAATGGCGTGGACGGGGCGGTCCTCGGTCCGGCCAGTTTCCTCCTGCGTTACTTCAGCGAAGACAACCGGGACGATCGACTTCTGGTGGTCAACTTCGGCGAAAACCGCGAACTGAACCCGATTCCCGAGCCATTGCTCGCACCACCACTGGGTTTGGAATGGGAAACTGTTTGGTCGAGCGAATCGGCGCGCTACGGCGGATCCGGAACCGCGACCGTGGCAACGCAAGACAAATGGACCATACCGGCGGAAGCGACCGTGGCGTTGCGTTTGGTGCCCGAGAAAGAGCCGCGGAAGCAGCCGGCGCGAAGGAAGTTCGGATGATCAAATTTTCGCTCGACCGCGAGCACCATGAACAAGCAATTTGAAACAATCGGGTCCGTCATCCGCTCGATGCCATGGGACGGAAAGCAAATGTCCCGTGAGCTTTTGCTAACTCGCGAATGGCTCGTTTCCAACGGACTCGGCGGATATGCGTCCGGTACCGTTTCCGGCGCAGTGACGCGTCGCTATCATGGATTGCTTATCGCGGCGCTGCCGGCTCCGCTCGGGCGGATCGTGATGTGGAATCACGTATCTGAATTTCTCCGCTTCAGTGAGGATGACGTCGTTTCGCTCGGCGCGGAAGAGCGCGCCGGCGGACAGCTCGATTTGAAAGGCGCTGACTTTTTAACTGAGTTCCGTCTCGAAGATGGGCTTCCGGTTTGGACTTATCATGTTCGCGATGTCGTGGTCGAGAAACGTGTGTTGCTGCCTCATCTACAGAACACGGTTCATGTCAGCTACCAAGTGATCTCGAAAGGAAAGCCACCGCGACTCGAGTTGCGTCCTGCGTTTCATTTTCGGCATCATGAAGCGCCGGTCGATTCGGACCTGGCCGCGCCTTACAAACTCACGACTGTTGATGGTCGTTACGAAATCGCAGCAGCGCGCCGAAAGCTACCGCCGCTTCGCATGCAGCTGCACGGCAAGGAAGCTGCGTTCACCATCGCTCCAGCGAAAATTCCTCAAGTCGTTTATCGGATTGAGCAGCAGCGTGGTTATTCTTTCGAAGGCGAACTTTGGAGTCCGGGCTTCTTTCGTGTTGATCTGACTGAGCAAAGCACGGCGACGTTAGTTGGCTCAACCGAGCCGTGGGATATCGTCGACGTTCTGGGCCCCGAAGATGTTCTCGCGGCCGAGCGCGAGCGCCGCGCCCGCTTGCTTTACGGCGCGATCCCAAAGGTGCGTCAAAGTTTTCCGGCGGAGCTGGTTTTTGCCACCGACCAATTTGTCATCACGCCAGCGGGCCGGTTCGAAGAAGCCGCCCGCGCGCATGCCGCCGGCGACGAAGTCCGCACCGTTATTGCCGGCTATCACTGGTTCACCGACTGGGGACGCGACACGATGATTAGCCTCGAAGGCCTGACCTTGATCACGGGGAGATTGCTCGAGGCCGGTTACATTCTGCGCACGTTCGCGCATTACGTTCGAGACGGTCTGATTCCGAACATGTTTCCCGATGGCGCAAAGGAAGGCAGATACAACACCGCCGACGCAACGCTTTGGTTCTTTCATGCCCTGAACCGGTATTTCGAGAAAACGGCCGATCGCACAACATTGCAGCTCCTTCTCCCGACGTTGATCGACATCGTCGAACATCATTTGCGCGGGACGCGGTTCAACATTCATGTTGATCCAAACGACGGTCTCCTCGTCCAAGGCGAGGAAGGTTATCAACTTACCTGGATGGACGCCAAGATGGGGGACTGGGTGGTGACACCGCGCCGGGGCAAGGCGGTGGAAATCAACGCGCTTTGGTACAACGCGCTATGCGTCCTCGCGAATTGGTTACGCGAAAATGGTGACGACGCTTCCGCGCAAACCTACGAACAACACGCCGAACGCGCACGCGTTTCGTTTAATAATCTATTCTGGTATTCAGAGGGCGGTTATCTCTACGACGTTGTCGATGTTGACGGTGGTTCCGATTGCGATCCTTCTTGCCGGCCAAACCAACTCTTCGCTATTTCCCTCGATCACCCGGTGCTGGATGCAAAACACTGGAAATCCGTTGTTGAAATCGTGGAACAAAAACTGGTCACGCCGGTAGGTCTGCGGACGCTTTCGCCGGACAGTCCCGATTACAAACCGATTTATTCCGGCGATTTGCGTTCGCGCGACGGCGCATATCATCAGGGCACGGTTTGGGCCTGGCTTATTGGGCCGTTCATCGATTCTTGGCTGAAAGTTCATCCTCTCGATCGAGCCGCCGGTCGCAAATTTCTTGAGACCTTCCCGGTCCATCTCAGCGACAATGGCATCGGCACGATCAGTGAAGTTTTTGACGCGAGCGAGCCGCACTTTGCTGGCGGCTGCATCGCACAAGCATGGAGTGTGGCGGAGGTTTTGCGCGCCTGGTCCAAGACAGCCTAACGAGTGTAGTGGCGGCCGTGGCGGCCGCGGAAGTGAGGCTGCGCAACCGCAAGATCGACAATTGCTTGCGCTCATTTTGGTAACCGCATGCGATTCAATATTGATGCCTGAGACCGAAACCGCCGAGGAAATTGCCAAGAAGCCGGAGGTCCGTGAGGAACTCGAGCGCACCGGAGATAAAATACCGGCCAAGAAAGTCAAAGTCGCAACGACCGACAAGTTCTGGTTCTTTACTCACGCTCTGCTGCTGCTCGGTTGCGCCGTCCTCTACTACGTCATCGGCACCAAACTACTTCCGCTCATTCAATCGGAGGTGGATCTGGGCCGACGCTTTCTCCGCGGTTTCGCGCTCGTTGTTATCGTGCTCGCGACCGCGAAGGCGGTCCGGGTTTACGCGATCGGGCGGATTGAGGACACGGTCACACGCTACACGCTTCGACGGATTCTTCTTCTGGTGGCAGGACTGTTGATCGCGGTCATCGTCGTCTCGGTCGTGTTCGTGAATTGGTACGGCGCCCTCACCGCGCTCGGCATCGGCTCGATCATTGTCGGTCTAGCTGTGCAGACACCGATGAAAAGTTTCATCGCCTGGATTTACATTTTGGTGCGGCGACCTTTCCGGGTCGGCGATCGAATTAAAATCGGGGATGCCACCGGAGACGTCATCGACGTCGGATATCTCGACACCACCCTCTGGGAATTTGGCGGTCAGTACATTTCGGGCGATCACCCGAGCGGCCGCGTTATCCGATTCCCCAACGAAAAAGTGCTCGATGAGATTATCTGGAACTATTCCTGGCCGCTCTTCCCCTACATCTGGAATGAAATTCGATTTCAGGTCGCATATCAGAGCGATTTGAAATTCGTGGCCGAGACGATGCAGCGGATCGTCACCGAAGAAATCGGGAAGGAAATGATGGAACGCGTTTCGGTTTACCGCGATTTGTTGGCTCGCACCCCGGTCGACGAACTCGAAGTGCGCGCACATCCGCGCGTCATCTTTCGGGTCGACGAAATGACTTGGATCGATGCGATCGTGCGCTATTTGGTGGCGCCCCGCGAGGCGGGACCCGTTAAAAGCCGATTGATCCCAAAACTACTCGCCGCCCTCAACGCTGCGCCAGAAAAGGTCATGTTTCCGAAGGGCGACGCGCGCTAAACGCAACACAAAAACACTGGCGTTGTAGATGCCGCTGTCCTCAGCGGCATCATTCGTTCTGGCGCCCAGAGACAATGCCAGTCCGGCTCGGACCGGCAGCTACAATTTTGTGCGCCCGGAGAGCGCTTGCTGCAGCGTCAATTCGTCGGCCGATTCCAAACTCGCGCCGGCAGATAAACCGCGCGCAATGCGAGTGAGCGCGACCGGTTTGCCTTTCAAAAGATCGACCAGGTAATTCGTGGTCGCCTCGCCTTCGACATCAGAAGCCAGCGCGAAAATGATTTCGGTGAATTTTTCTTTTTCGATGCGATCAAACAGCTCCTTGATACGCAAATCTTCCGGACCGATGTGATCCAAAGGCGAAATGCGCCCGCCTAACGAATGATAGCGTCCGCGAAAAGCTCCGGTTTTTTCGAGCGGCAAAATATCGGTTGGTTGTTCCACCACGCAGAGCAACTCAATCGCGCGCGACGAATCCGAGCAAATGTCGCACAGTTCGTTGGTCGTGAAGTAGCCGCAAAGTTGGCACGGATGAATTCCGCGTCGCGTGTCGGAGATGGCGCGCGCGATTTGCTCCGGCTGATCGCCGCGTGTCTGCACCATCCAGAGCGCGATCCGTTCGGCCGACCGCGGACCGACTCCGGGCATTTGCCGAAGTTGCGCCACTAAATCCCGCAACGCGGGCGGATATTCCGTCTTTCGCATACTGCCAGCCCGGTTCGGACCCGCTTCCTGCTTACGCCGGCCTCATCGGCACTTCGGCCAGATTCAGCGCGAGCGGCTCGAGGCGGCGGAGATACAATTGCAGGGGCGCGTCTTCTTCCTCGTTAGGTCCGCGCGCCTTTTGAAATTCTGAATACGCCTCGGCCCAGCGTTTCTCGCGATAAAACACGACGCCGTTCCAGAAACAGTCGCGCCGGGCCAACTGTTCCGGTTTCGCTTCCGCCGCCGGCCAGAGCGGTTCGTAAATTTCGTGGCGCTCCCGCGAATTTACACCGCTGAGAAAATCGATCGGGCGTGCAACGATATATCGGCTCGCCAGCTCAAACGTGCGCGGTCCGATCAAAACTCGCGAACCATAGAAACGATTTGCGACGCAAAAACGCCGCGCTAATTCAACCGGTTCGCCGCTGGTGATCAATCCCGGCCGCTCGCCGTCCTGAAGCGGCGCAACAATCATCGTTCCCGAGCTCACCCCGAGATGCACATCGCACTTCGCTTCACCGTTAGTGATACGCGCCTTTTGAAATTGCTCGACTACGTCCAGCGCAACGCGCACGGCTTTGTCGCCATGATGCGCGTCCGTTTCCGGAAAACCAAAGAGCGCGACGACGCCCTCCGCATCCGCGGTTTGGATGTAGGCCCCCGCTTGCATAAAAGCGTCGGTCGCGCGGCGAATGAATTCCTCGGTGATTTTGCCGAACACTGGCGGCTCACAATCTTCCGCGAGATCGTATTTGTTGGCCACGTCGCAAACCACCACCGTGGTTTCGTAAGCCTTCGCCTCCGGATCAAACGGAATGTCCCCTGCGATTACGCGCTGCACTTGTTCTTTCGACAAGCGATCGCCGAAAAATGCGCGCGCGGTGACGGACCGACCACGCTGGGCGATGGCGGTGTAGCGGTCGGCAACGATGAAAGCGAGCGCGACCGCGAACATCGACGGCAGCGGTTGAAAGAACACTTTGTAAAGCGAGCAAATCCAGGAAACGGCCGCGAGCTCGATCAATAATCCGAGCGCGAGCAATGCAATCCGGCGCCGTCGCAAGCTGGTGACGGTCAACGCCGCTACCCCGAAAGATACGATCGACATGAATACGTATTGCCATTGCTTCGGCACGACGTGGGTCGCGGCGCTGTAGGGAGAAATATATTCCGCGGCCCGCGATTCGAACTGCAGCACCTGCGGACTGAGGTGCATTGCTGCGACGCCGACCACGACGAAGATCCCAATAATCAAAGTGGCGAGGAGCGGGCGTTTCATGACAACAAGATCAAGCTTTCGCGTTCGCGGCCGCCGGGTAATGCGACTGCACCACCAGCTCGCTCAAACAACTGTCCGGCGTATCCACCGCCTCTGCTCCGAGGACAAATTTTGTCCGGCCGGTGTTCTTTTTCACCAGGCTCAGTCCAAAGTGGAAATCCTTGAACAAATGGGCGCAGAGATCGTTCATGTTCATCCGTTCGGCTTGGGCGCGTTCCACCAAACGCCGTAAGGCCGAGTCGTCAAAAACAATTTCAATGCCGTGTTCCTTGCCGAACGTCTCCGCGAACTGTCGAGCCGCGCCCTCTAACATCTTTGCCTCCTGTTTTTCACCCTCGGCCATGAGGCGATCAAGGACGCGCTTCGGTTCGCGCACCAGCTCGGCCGTGACTCGAAGCTGACTCAAACCCGAGCCGGCCAGGTAATATTTGTAATCGCGGAACAACTTTTCGAACACAGTAAGCAATCCCCGTGCGCCGGTCCTCTCGCCGGCCGCGGCCTCGGCGATCAAGCGCAGCGCTTCGTCCTCGAAACTGATGTCGATCCCGTAAGCGCGAAACGCGCGCTCGTATTGGCGAAGCAAGCTGCCTTCCGAAAATTTCATGATCTTGAAAAGATCGTCGGCATCGAGATCGAGGCAGACCACGCGCACCGGCAGCCGCCCAATGAATTCCGGTTCGAAACCGTACTCGACAAAATCTTTCGTGGTCACGTATTGAAACAGTTCGTTGTCCATCACCTCGACCATATCGGCCCGGAAACCGATCTGTCCCTGACGCACGCGTCGGGCCACTTGCTCCTTCAATTTTTCAAACGCTCCGCTGACCACGAAAAGAATGTGGCGCGTGTTGATGGTCTCGCGCTTGGCTTTGCCCTTTCGTTGAAACTCAAACGCCGCCTGCAATTGCGCCTGAAGATCGTTCATGCTCCGCACCGGCACTTCCGTTTCTTCCATCAATTTCAACAACGTCGTTTGCACGCCGCGGCCACTGACGTCGCGACCGATTAAATTTCCGGCGGACGCTATCTTGTCGACCTCGTCGATGTAAATGATGCCGAACTGCGCAAGGTTGATGTCGCCGTTAGCCTTGTGCACCAGCTCGCGCACCAAATCTTCCACGTCCCCGCCCACGTAACCGGTCTCGCTGAACTTGGTCGCGTCGGCTTTTACGAACGGCACCTTGATCAAGTCGGCAATGTGCTTGATCAGATAAGTTTTTCCGACACCGGTCGGCCCGACCAGAATCACATTCTGTTTCGCGTATTCGGTTTGCTCGGCCCGCTCCGGATTTTCCTTCCCGAGCTGGCGTAGATATTTGGCGTGGTTGTAATGATCGCACACTGCGATCGCGAGCACCTTCTTCGCCTCATCCTGCTTGATCACGAAACGGTCGAGGTGCGCCTTGATATCGCGCGGCAAAAAATTGAACTCGAACTCCTGACTGTCGATCTTCTCCGGCTTCTCCTCCGGCTCGGCTTCGGCCGGCTCGGGCGCAGGAAAAGCCGCGACCGAAACGCGATCTCCGAAGTTCTGTTTCATAAACTCGGTGATCTTTGTCTTCAGCTCTTCCGGTGAAGGAAACGTTGGTGGCGGTGGATTTTGCTCCATTGATTTGCCTATGTAGCGGCGATGCTGTGACCGCGGACGCTGCCTGCGCGTTCAAAACACGGCCGCGCCCGAAAATCTATCGAGGGAACGACCGCTGTAAATACGTGTCCCGGCCCTGCGTAGCGAGGGGTAATGACCTTTAACCGCCAGAATCAGACCGGGGCGATGTTTTGGCGACCGTGGCGGAGGACGCGCGACATCCAGATCAGTTCGTTCAGGAACCTGTCGACGCGGCGGACGAAGTTTTCGTCGAGCAACTTGCCGCGCTCGTCGAAAAGCGTGCCGATCCGGCCGAAGTTAACGTCTTCGAAGATCGTGACCAGCCCGAGCTCGCGCATTATGGGAAGTAACGTCTCGATCACGCGGGCGCCGCCGAAAACGCCGGCCGAGACGCCGCAAATCCCGACCGCTTTGTGGATGTATTCCTTCAAATTCATGTCGAGCGCGTGCTTTAGCAGTCCGGGAAAACTGTGATTGTACTCGGGCGTGACGATGATGAGACCGTCGCAGCGCTCGATCGTTGCCGAAAATTTCGGGTCTTTCATCTGCTCGCCGGCATCATCGAGCTTCATCGGCAACGTGCGGACATCGATCAATTCCGTTTCCACGCCGGCGCGCTTTTTTGTTTGCTCAAAAACAAGCTTAGCGGCGTCTTCGCTTTCCCGGCCTTGTCGCGCGGTGCCGAGGATCACTGGAATGAAAAGTGGGCGTTCCATTGTTCTAGACAGGATTTACAGGATTGAAACGATTAAAGAAATCCGAATCCGGTTAATCTTGTTAATCCTGTCTAGTTTGTGATTGCCGATGGCGGGACTCGAACCCACACGGGCCTATTAAGCCCAACGGATTTTAAGTCCGTTGCGTCTGCCATTTCGCCACATCGGCCGCTTTTAACAGCAGAGAAGTGTAGCCATGGGAACCGCTTACGCCAAGTCCGAGCCGGGCTGGCAGTAAGGAAGACCGACTGAGAAGCGCTTCCCTCCGATAATTTCGTAAAAAAACGCGAACTTTGATTCGGGAACGCCGTATTTACCTTTGGAGCAAGGGATCACACGCGGCTGTTTTCCCCTTCGGAGCGGCACTGGTTCATGTGCCGCTCCGATGTTTTTCCACCCAATTCGGCACCAGCCTTCGCCAAGGCTACGGCTCGGCAAGCGTCCATCGCGATTGCGGCCAGAATAAGCCAATACGTCCATCGAGTGCCGCTGTCTGCGTTGTACTATATAGAGAGGCACCTCGGCGGTGTCCTCGTTAACAATCACAACGCAACTCAAAGGGAGGATTTATGGCTCGGAAATTGGAAGGAAAGAAGGTGGCCATTCTGGTGACGGATGGTTTTGAACAAGTCGAAATGACAAAACCAAGACAGGCGCTCGATGACGCCGGCGCGGAAACGAAGATCGTTTCGCTGAAATCCGGCCAGATCCAGGGCATGAATCACGCGGACAAGGGCGACAAGTTCGATGTCGATCTTACCCTCGCTGACGCGCGCCCGGACGATTTCGACGCGCTGATGATTCCCGGTGGCTTGATGAACCCGGACGCGCTGCGCTCCAACGAAGACGCGGTCGAATTCACCCGTCATTTCTTTGAAGCGGGCAAACCCGTGGCGGCGATTTGTCATGGGCCATGGGTCTTGATCGACGCGGGCGTGGTGCGGGGAAGAACGCTGACCTCGTGGCCGGCAATTAAGACCGACGTCAAAAACGCCGGAGGCCACTGGGTAAACGAAGAAGTCGTGGTCGATAACGGGCTGGTGACGAGCCGCAAACCGGACGACATCCCGGCGTTTAATCGAAAAATGATCGAGGAATTCTGCGAAGGGAAACATGAGGCCCAAAAAGCAGTCGCGACTGCGCCACTGGAGACGTAACGCCGCGTTACAGAAATATTTATAGGGCTTCTGTGGCAGACGCCGATCTAAGCATTGGCGTTTCGCAGAAACGCCCTACAATTTATTTTGAAACCCGATGACGACTGCCAATAAAATCACCATCGCGCGCATCCTGCTGATCCCGGCGTTCGTCACGATGGCGATTTATTATGGCCAAAGCATTCAACGCGGCGCGGCGCTGGAATGGCAACGCTTCACTGCCATCGCCATTTTTTTGATCGCGGCCGTCAGCGACGGCCTTGATGGCTACATCGCGCGCCGCTACAAACAGCGGAGCGAACTGGGCGCAATTCTTGATCCGATCGCGGACAAGGGGCTGTTACTGAGTGGCGTCATCACTTTGAGCATCAGCAATTGGAGCGAAGTCGATCCGGAGTACGGCAGGTTTCCGGCATGGTTCCCGGTCCTCGTCATCACTCGCGACGCCGTCATTCTGGTCGGCGCTGCGATCCTGCATTATTTCATCGGCAATAGAATGCGCATCAAACCAAGTTGGACTGGAAAAGTAGCAACCGTCTGCCAGATGTGCGCGATCGCCTGGGTAATGTTGCAGCTTCATTTCCTTCCTCTCATCTTTGTCGTCAGCGTCGCCGGCGCTTTTACGCTTATTTCCGGCATCATCTACATGATGGAAGGCGTGCGTCAGTTGCAAGCTGAGGGGCAAGCGCACGCGGCGCGGGATTAATTCTCAAGCGGCGCGATGAACGAAAAGGCAAAACTGCCGAGCGTCGCAATCATCGGACGTCCGAATGTCGGCAAGTCAGCTCTCTTCAATCGACTCCTTCGTCGCAAGATCGCGATTGTTCACGATCAGCCCGGCATCACCCGCGACCGGATTTCGGCAATCTGCAACCGCGGAGAACACCCGTTCACGCTTTGGGACACGGGCGGTATTTTTGGCGCCGGCGAAAAGGATCTCGTCGCCCAAGTTCGGCGGACAGCGGACGACGCGCTACGCGCAAGCGATCTTCTCTTGTTTATGGTCGATGGAAAACATGGGCTATCGCCCATCGACCAAGATGTCGCACGCACGCTACGAAGATCGCGAAAGCCGATCGTTCTCGTGGTCAACAAGATCGATCACGACAAGCACGATTCGCTAGCGGCGGAATTCGATTCGCTAGGCTTTGATAAAATCGTTTCGATCAGCGCCGAGCATAATCGCGGCATTTCGGATTTGTTAGGCGAAATCGATCAACTGCTCCCAGACGCTGTATCAGCGATCGATGACCGCGACAGCGCAGACGCGGATGCAGACAAAACCGAGATGGAGGCTCTGGGCTACAACAAGATCGCCATCATCGGGCGGCCGAACGTCGGCAAATCTTCGCTGATCAATGCGATCGTACAGAGCGAGCGCGCGATCGTGAGCGAATTGCCGGGAACAACGCGTGATTCAGTCGACATTTCTTTAGAGCGCGAAGGCCGCCGGTTCTTGTTCATCGACACGGCTGGAATGCGGAGGCGCGGCAAACACTCCAGCTCAGTCGAGGTCTTCAGTGTCATGCGAGCTGAGCGAAGTATTCGTCGGGCCGATCTCTGCATTTTGATTGTCGATCTTACCAGCGGCGTGACCGCGCAGGACAAGCGAATCGCCGGATTGATTCAAGAGGCGCGCAAAGCGGCGTTGGTTGTTCTGAACAAATGGGACCTGGTTAAACCAAAACGCGGCGAACGGCAGACGATCCGCGAACTCGCCGACGACGCGCGCGAAAGAATTTTCTTTCTCAACTACACACCGGTGCTAATTGCATCCGCGCGGACAGGCGAGAACGTCGAGCGGCTTTTCGAAATGATTGGCAAAATTGAGCGCGCATCGGCCAAGCGCATTGGAACTGGCGTTTTGAATCGGTTAATGCGCGCGGCACTCGCCGCAAATCCACCGCCCATGGTCAAAGGCCGACGATTGAAGTTGTTTTATGCCGCGCAAGCGGCGGGAACGAAAGATCGGCGCCTTCAAGGGCCGGAGATCGTGTTGTTTGTCAACGATCCGGGATTGCTCTCGCAATCCTACTCGCGCTACCTCGAAGCGCGCATCCGCGATGCCGAACCTTATACGGGCCTGCCGATTATTTTGACGCTGCGCCCGCGGACGGAGACGCGCCGCAAATAATTGCCACCTTCGGCGGCTTGCCGAGGACGCAGTTTAATCGAACATTGTTGACCTCAGACTTGTCTCAAAATGTTCACATGAAATCGACGCAGGAAATCACCCGTGACGTGCAGGAGCTGGGCCTCTGGATCCCGCTCTTGCGCGAGCAGGTGTCGCATGTCGTTGTCGGCCAAAAATATCTGGTCGACCGCTTGCTGCTCGGCCTGCTCGCCAACGGCCACATTTTGCTCGAGGGCGTGCCGGGTTTGGCCAAGACGCTCACCGTCAAGACGATGGCGGCGGCGATCCAGACCGGTTTCCAACGATTACAATTCACGCCCGATCTTTTGCCGGCGGATTTGATCGGCACATTGATTTACAACCCACGCACCGGCGAATTCACGACCAAACTCGGCCCAATTTTTTCGAATCTAATTCTGGCCGACGAAATCAACCGTGCGCCGGCGAAAGTGCAGAGCGCGCTGCTTGAGGCGATGCAGGAACGCCAGGTCACAATCGGCGAACAAACCTACCCCCTCTCCGATCCATTCCTCGTTTTGGCTACGCAAAATCCGATCGAGCAGGAAGGAACCTATCAATTGCCTGAGGCGCAGCTCGATCGATTCATGTTCAAATTGAATATCGGTTACCCGGCAAAATCCGAGGAGCGCACGATTCTGGATTTAATGGCGACATCGACGCCCGATTTGCGCGTCAATGCAGTCGTCGACCCGAAACAAGTCATCGCCGCGCGCGACGTGGTGAACCAAATCTACATCGACGACCGCGTTAAAGATTACATTGTCGATGTTGTCTGGGCCACGCGTGAGCCGGCTTCCTACAATTTGCATCTCGAAGGATTGATTCGTTACGGCGCATCGCCGCGGGCCACGATTTATCTCGCGCTCGGCGCGCGCGCCCACGCGTTCTTGAACGGGCGTGGTTACGTCACTCCGCAAGATGTGAAGAGCATCGGAGCGGACGTCTTGCGGCACCGCATCATTGTCAGTTACGAGGCCGAAGCTGAAGCCGTCACGAGCGAAACGATCATCGAAAGGATTTTTGCCGGCCTTCCGGTTCCCTGAAGCCCCCAATGAACGGTTTGCAGGAAAGAACTGCGGAGATTCTCAAGAAGATCCGCACGCTCGAAATTAAAACCAAGGGCCTGGTCGAGACGGTTTTCGCCGGCGATTACCACAGCGTCTTCAAAGGTCGCGGGATGAACTTTGAAGACGTGCGCGAATACCAACCGGGCGACGAAATTCGCGCGATCGATTGGAACGTGACCGCGCGACTCGGAACCGCTTTCGTAAAGAAATTCACCGAAGAACGCGAACTGACGGTGATGTTGATTGTCGATGTTAGCGCGTCGGGAAATTTTGGAAGCACGATGCAATCGAAACGTGAACTGGCGGCGGAAGTAGCGTGTCTCCTCGCCTTCAGCGCGATCCGGAATAACGACAAGGTCGGGCTGATCCTTTTTACCGATCGAGTGGAGCTTTTTATTCCGCCGAAGAAAGGCCGCTCGCACACGCTTCGACTTATCCGCGAGGTTTTGTTTTTCGAGCCCGTCGGTCGCGGGACTGATGTTGCCCTGGCGCTCGATTACCTAAACAAGATCGTAACGCGGCGGGCCGTTGTGTTTTTCATTTCCGATTTTCAAGCGCCCGATTTCTCGCACCCGCTCGCAGTTAGCGGTCGCCGGCATGATCTGATTGCGCTTCACATCCAGGACGAGCGCGAGCAGGTGCTGCCAAATGTCGGAATCATTACCCTCGAAGACGCTGAGACTGGCGAACAGATTGAACTCAACACCGCTGATCGGGGCACGCGTGCGCGATTCAGCGATTTGGCGGATGAAAAAGCAAATCAGCTCACGCGCACGCTTCGCCGAAACAACATTGACGCGATCACGTTGCGCACGAGCAAAGACTATTTGCCGGCGCTGCGTTCGTTTTTTAAGCAACGCGAACGCCGCGTCGCCACCCGATGACCCACGATGCCGATCTTTCTCGCTCAACAACAGTTTCATGAAATTGCACCACCGGTTGATTACTCATTCGTTCCGACCTGGGCCATTTTTCTGGGCAGTTTTGTTGGATTGTGCCTTGTCGGTTTGATCGTTTGGTTCTTCAAGCGAAAGCGTGAGTCCTACCAACCGCCGAAATTGCCGCGAGAGATTGCGCTCGAAGAGCTCGACCTGATCGCAGGCGAAACCGAAACAACGAATCCCTATCTATTTAGTATTCGGGTCTCCGACATTCTGCGCCGCTACGTCACCAATCAGTACGCGCTACCGGTGACGCGGCAGACATCGGTAGAATTTCTCACCGCACTCGCGAAGTCGTCACCGTTTTCCGAAAACGAAAAATCGCTGCTCGAAGATTTCTTGAATCGGTGCGACTTGATTAAGTTTGCCCGCTACGAAGCGACGCCGGCGGACAGCCGGCTCCTGCTCGAAGAGGCCACGCGTTTTGTGAAAGGAGAGCAACTTGCGCTTGCTTGATTGGTGGCCGGAAAATACCGCGCTGACCTTCGCGCGTCCGTGGTTGCTTTTACTTCTCCTGGCAATTCCGCTTCTCGCTTACTTGCGGGGCAAACGCGGACCGGCAGCGGCGCTGACGTTTTCATCGACATCAACCCTTCGCGCAATCGGCAAACAAAGCGCCGCGCGTGTTGGAAGACTTCTGCGGGCGATGATTTTTGTGACACTAGCAATCTTCATCATCGCGCTCGCGCGGCCGCAACTTGGCAAGAGCCTGACGCAGGTCGAAGCGAGCGGGATCGACATCATGCTCGTGCTCGATGTCTCGGGGTCGATGCTGACCAAAGATTTCACGATTGGCGGAGACCGTGCCACCCGGCTGGACGCAATTCGCGAGGTCACGCGCAAGTTCATCGAAGGCCGCCCCAACGATCGCATCGGTATCATCGCTTTCGCCGGGCGGCCTTATGTCGTTAGTCCGATGACGTTGGATCACGACTGGCTTCTGCAAAATCTCGAACGTGTTCGCATCGGTCTCGTGGAAGACGGGACCGCGATCGGATCGGCGATGGCGTCGGCGGCAAATCGGCTGAACGACAAGAAGTCAAAGAGTCGAGTGATCGTTCTGCTGACTGATGGCGAGAATAACGCCGGGAAAATTTCACCAAACACCGCCGCCGAGGCGGTGAAAGCATTGAAGGTCCACTTCTACGCGATCGGCGCAGGCATTACCGGAATCGCGCCCGCGCCGATTTTTACTCAACGCGGGCCGATGACCGACATGCTTGGCAATCTGGTTTATCAAGATCAACGCGTCGAATTTAACGAAACCGGCTTGAGACAAGTCGCGCAAATCGCCGATGGCCAATTCTTCCGGGCAACTGACACCAAATCGCTCGAGCAGATTTACAGCGACATCGACAGGTTGGAAAAATCGACCGTGGCCGTGAAGAAATATCAGGAATACCGCGACCTGTTTCCGCTTTGCATCATGAGCGGCTGCGGTCTGCTGGTGGCGCAGCTCCTGTTGTCCCAAACCATTTGGAAGAAATTGCCATGATCAGCTTTGGCGCACCAATCTGGTTTTGGGCACTGGTTGTAATTCCAGTCCTCGCATTGTTGTTTGCGCGCGCGGAACAGCGAGGAATTGCGAGACTTCGCGAATTCGTTTCGACGCGATTGCTTCCGCAACTCGCCGCGACTGTAAATCGCGGGAGGCGGGTTTTCCGATTTGCGTTGCTAATGCTCGGACTTGCGTTCGCGATCGTCAGTCTTGCTCGCCCGCAATGGGGCTACATTTATGAAGACGTTAAACGCAAAGGACTCGACCTCCTTTTCGCGGTGGACACTTCGCGCAGCATGCTTTCAAACGATGTGCAGCCGAATCGGCTCGAACGCGTCAAACTCGCGGCCCAAGATCTCGTTAACCAGCTCCAAGGCGATCGCGTTGGGTTGATCGCCTTTGCGGGACGCGCATTTTTGCAGGCGCCGTTGACGATTGATTACGAAGCAGCGGTCGAATCGATTAACGATCTGGATACGAAGACGATTCCCGAAGGCGGGACAAATATCTCAGAAGCGATTACCCTCGCTCTGAACACCTTTGGAAAAAGTGCCGCGGGGAATCGCGCGCTGATCATTTTCACGGACGGCGAAGAGTTGAGTGGCGACGCCGCGAAAATGGCGAAAACCGCAGCCGATGCCGGCGTGCGAATTTTCACGATTGGAGTCGGCACACCGCAAGGCTCGCTCATTCCGCTTAACAGCGATGACGGCGGAACAGCGTTCGTAAAAGATTCCGCCGGACAAGTTGTAAAATCGAAGCTCGACGAAAAACGGCTGCGCGAGATCGCTCAAGCTACTGGCGGATTTTATCTTCACCTCGACGACGGGCCGCGCACGATGTCCCAACTTTACTCGCAAGGATTGGCTAACATGAAAGCTGCCGAAATCGATGCGCGGTTGGGGCGGCGGCCGATTGAACGCTATGAGTGGGCGCTGGGCGCAGCCATGCTTGCGCTGACGATGTCGATCTTGATCGGCGAACGCAAACGAGTCCGCGATCGCGCTCGGGTGCCACAATGGTCAAAGATCGCAGTCCCGGCTACGGCGCTACTTCTGATTTTCGCAAGGCCTGCGTTTGCAACTGCGACCGGGTTGAACCTTTATCGCGAAGGAAAATACAACGACGCCTACAAAAGCTTTCAGGAAGATCTGCAATCGCATCCGGATTCATCGCAAACAGAGAAAATCGAATTCGATGCCGGCGCCGCCGCTTTCAAAATGGGCGATTACACCAAGGCGCTCCAATCGTTCAGTAACGCCTTGCTCTCACCCGACAAGAGACTTCAGGAGAACAGCCACTTCAATCTCGGCCGGACTCTCGAAGACCGCGCCGACATGGACCAAACGACCGAGACCACGCTCAAAGACCTGACCGACGCGGCGTCGCATTACGAATCGACTTTGCAGCTGAATCCGAAAAATGAAGCAGCCAAAGCGAATCTGGAAGAGGTCAAAAAGAAGATCGAGCGGTTGAAACAGCATCCGAAACAAAAACCCACGCCGCCCCCGCAACAGCAAAACAAAAAAGACAAGAACCAGCAACAAAACGGCGGCGAGCAAAACCAAGATCAACAGCAACAACAATCTCAATCGCAGAGCAGCTCCGGCAAGGATCAAAAGCAAGACCAGCAACAACAACAGCAGCAGAATCAGCAGGCACAATCGCAAAACCGGTCCGGGAACAGCCAGAATCAAAATTCGCAGGACAAATCGAGTCAGGCTCAGGCAAAAAACGAGCCGCAAAAGAATCAGCAACCTCAGGCAGGTGAAACTCCGTCCCCATCACCGGGAAAAGGCAAAGACCAACAGCCAGGGAACCAATCTTCGCCTTCGCCCGCATCTTCACCCGGAAAAGGGGAAAACAAAAATACGCAGGCCACGCCGAGTCCGTCCGCTGGCAAACAAGATCGACAATCGGGACGGGACCAGGAAGAGCCGGAAGAGTCGCCAAGTCCGGGTCAAGGCGACGAACAAATGCCATCGCCCTCTCCCGGTGAAGGCGAAGACGAGGGAGAAAACGCGACCCCGTCAGCAACGCCGACGTCTTCACCGCAAAAAAAATTGGCCGGCGAAATCAAAGGAGCCAATGGCGACCAACCGCCGCAGAATCCGCAGAATGCTGCCCAACTAGCCGAAGCGGAGGCGGAAAAAGAGGGACAGATGAGTGAGAAACAGGCCGAGCTTCTCTTGAAGTCGATGAAGGACGAAGAACAACGAGTTCAACTTGATGAACGCAAGGTCCGACGCCGTGTCTATAATGACTGGTGACCCTCAGCAGGTTGATGGTTGATAGTTGATGAAGATGTCGATGTTCCGACGAATTCTATTTTTGGCACCAATCGCGGTCGCGGCGATGCAATCCAGTTTTGCGGCCGCTCCGAGCGTTACCGCCGTGTTAAGCGACTCGCAGCCGGGGGTCGGACAGATGGTGCAATTGGAGATCAAAGTGAACGGCGCAAATAGCGCGAATGCTCCTGACACGATCTCGGTCGACGGCCTGGAAATTCATCAGACCGGAACGTCGCGGCAATTCGAGATGCACAATTTCGACGTCAACAGCAGCGTAACCTACAATTACACAATTCTGCCCTTGAAGGCCGGGCAGTTTAAAATTCCGCCTCAGACGGTCCGGGTCGGAAACGATTCGCTGCGCACGCCCGAACTGGTGTTGAATGTAGCGCAGGGATCCAATAGGTCCGGCAGCTCGGCCGGCGCGCCTCAAAGCGGACAAAGCACGGTTGGGAGCAAGCTGGCTTTCGCGGAGTTGGTTGTTGCAAAAAAGGATGCCTATGTCGGCGAGATGGTACCGGCCGTAATTCGATTGGGATTCGATAGCCGCGCACGTGGCCGGCTCCACGAGGGACCCGAACTTTCCGGTCAGGGTTTTACCACCCAAAAGCTGCAGCAACCGCGCGAAAACTTGGAAACAATCGGCGGCAGAACTTATCAAGTTTACACGTTCAAGACCGCGATCGCGGCCGCGCGGCCTGGAAAATTTGAAGTCGGACCGGTCACCGCCAAGGCCGCTGTAGTTCTGCCGCGACGACCGAGCGCCCCGCGAACAACGCGTCCACGATCGCCGTTCGATCTGTTTAATTTAGATGACCCGTTCTCCGATCCGTTCTTCAGCGACCCGTTTGGAAGCATGGGCGAGCGAACCGAATTGCCGATTCGAAGCGAACCGGTCACGCTCAACGTGAAGCCGCTTCCCCCGAATGCACCGCCCAATTTTTCCGGCGCCATTGGCAATTTCACCATGACGGCGGACGCAAAACCGAAGACTGTGCAAGTGGGCGATCCGATCACAGCGACATCGACGATCACCGGTCGAGGAAATTTTGATCGGATGAATGGGCCCGTACTCGAGGACGAACGGGGCTGGCACAAGTATCCGCCCTCCTCGAAATTTAAACAGGACGATGACGTCGGCATCAGTGGCGAGAAAACTTTCGAGATGGTGATCGCGCCTAACGAAAAGAAACCGGCCGTGCCGCCGCTGGTTTTCGCCTACTTCGACCCAGTGAAAGAGAATTACGTCACCTTGCGGAGCAATCCGGTCCCGATCCAGGTCGAAGGCGGAGCCGCGCCGGCCGCAAGCGCTGCAACAGCTCCAGCCGCCGGAGCAACAGCTGCGACCCCAACAGCAACGGTGGCTGTGACGCCTGCGCCAACAGCCAAGCCGCAGGACATTTTGTATCAGATGACGGATCTCGGGCGCGTCCGATCCTTTACCCCAATTTATGCGCGACCGATTTTCTGGATCGCGCAATTAGCGCCGTTCGTTCTGTTGTTGGGATTCATCGGCTGGACAATTCGGCAAGCGAAGATCGACAATCGCGACGCCCGGCGGATGGCAGAGTTGCAGCAGGAATCTGCTAAGCTCCTGCGGAAGTTGCGGCGAAGCGAGTTATCGCCACAGGAATACTTTTCAAATGCGTCGCAGGTCGTGCGCGTAAAAACGGCCCTCGCCAAAAACATGAACCCGAACGCGGTGGACGCTGATACCGCAGCGCGAGCTTTTGATTTGGGTGAACACGAGCAAGCACAGCTCCGCACACTATTCGAGCGCAGTGACGAATTGCGGTTCAGCGGAAGTGGGAACGGAGCCGGTAAGATCTCGATCAACGAACGAGAAGAACTCCTGAGATTGCTGGAAAGTCTGCGCGCATGAAAACTCGAATAGCTCTCACTTGCATTGCTCTCAGTTTATTTAGCGCGCCATTTTTGATGGCGCAGCCCGCCGCACAATTTGCCAAAGCCAATCAGGAATATGCCGCCGGCGATTTCAAAGCGGCAATTGCTGACTATGAAGAGCTGGTGCGTTCCGGAGAGGACACTCCCAATGTTTTTTACAATTTGGGTAATGCTTATTTCCGGAAAAATAATTTCGGCCATGCCGTTCTCAATTACGAGCGCGCGCTTGCGCTCGAGCCGCATCATCCCGAAGCCCAGGCGAATCTGCGAGTCGCACGTGACGAAGCGCGCGCACTCGAATTGATTCCAGGTAGATGGGAACGGGTATTGGCGTTGGCCAACGAAAATCAGTACGCCGTCACAGGCGCAATCGCTTTTTGGATCAGTCTGTTTTCGATCGCGGCATTTATCTTTAGGAGAAGGCGCAGTGGCGCTGCAATTGCATTGTCGGTCTTGTCGTTGTCGATCTTCGCGATTGGCATTTTGGCGATTTATCAACTCAGTCACGGCAAAAATGGCCGTGGATTGGCGATTGTAACCGGAGAGAATGTCGAAGCCCGACTTGCAACTGCTGACAATGCCAATCGCGTTTTGACCCTGCCGGCCGGTAGTGAAATCAAAATCGTCAGCCAGCGCGGCGATTGGATTTACGTGGCGCTGCCGAATAATTTACGCGGCTGGATGCCAACGAATAGCGCCGAGCAAGTGCAGCTTTAGTTCTCGCCTTTTTGCGGCGGCTGTAGACCGCCGCTACAGTATCGCATGAAGGCAGAGATGGACGTCGGGACGAACCGAAAGGCGTTCCAAATCAATCTCGATCGACAAAAGTACGGAACCTTCGCCGAAATTGGCGCAGGCCAGGAAGTGGCGCGGAGATTTTTTCACGTCGGCGGCGCGGCCGGCACGATCGCCAAGACGATGTCGGCCTACGATATGACCTTCAGCGACGCGATCTACGGACCTGCCGATCGTTACGTGAGTCGAGTGCGCTTGAACACGATGCTCGACCACGAGTACAACCTTTTATTGGAGCGCCTGGACAAGAAGCTTGGCGCTGAGCGAGCGTTTTTTGTTTTTGCTGACACGGTCGCGGCCCGGAGTTTCAAAGAGCACAACGAATCGCACGGCTGGCTGGGGGTGCGCTTTCAATCCGCACCGCGAACCGAACCGAGCCAGATCATCATCCACGTGCGCATGCTCGACGAATCGAACGTCGATCAGCAGGAGGCGCTCGGCGTAGTCGGGGTGAACCTGCTATACGGCGCGTTTTATCATTCCGAACCGGAACGATTGATCTCGTCACTGCAGGAAAACCTCGCGCCCGAAACAATTCAGGTCGACCTGATCAAGTTTTCCGGGCCGGCATACGCCAACATCGACAATCGGTTGATGAGCCTTCAACTGGTAAGCCAGGGTTTGACCGATGCGGTGATGTTCACGGCCGACGGTGAAATGGTGCAGCCATCCGAAATTTTGCACAAGAAAGCGATCCTGATTGAACGCGGCAGTTTCCGGCCGGTGACTTATGCGACCAACGACATGTTGGAAGGCGCGCGCCGCCAGTTTCTGAAGGAAAGCGGTTGCTCAGAAAAAGAGCTGGTCGTGCTGATGGAGATGACGCTGGAGAATCTGCTTTCGGAAGGCCAACTCAATCACGCCGATTTCCTGGCACGGGTGGACGTCCTCGGCGCGCTCGGTCGCACGGTCTTGATCTCGAAGTTTGGCGAATATTATCGGTTGGCCAGTTATCTCTCGCGCTACACCAATCGAATGATCGGCCTGGTTATGGGCGTCCCGAGTTTGATCGAAATTCTCGACGAGAAATATTATCTCAATCTCGAAGGCGGAATTCTCGAAGCACTCGGGCGGATGTTCAAGCACGGCCTGAAGCTTTACGTCTATCCGATGATCGATGAGAAGACCGGGAACATTAAAACTGCGACGCAGGTTGAAGTCGCCCCGAATCTGCAATCGCTTTATCAATACTTGATCGACAATCGCCACATCGAGGAGATCACCGATTACCAGAAAGATTTTCTGCGGATCTATCCGCCGGCTGTGCTAGCCAAGTTAAAAGCAGGCGACGAAAGTTGGGAGGAAATGGTGCCGCCGGAAGTTGTGCGGATCATCAAAGAGCGCGAATTCTTCGGCTATCGAGCAGCGGTAGCAGCTTGAGCGCGAAGGCTTAGCGAGCTCCTGCGAAAAGGGATACGCAGCTCGCCGCCCAAAAACCGCCAGCGCGAGGCACGTTTCCCGCTACATGGCCCTGCAGCATCATGGCGAAACGTGCAGATTCTGTGGTCGGCATAGATTTGGGCAAGCATGTCCTCAAAGGCGTTGCCCTCAGGCGAAAAAATGATTCGCGCTTTATCCTGACAAGCTTCGCGTCGCGGCCTGTTCCGGAAGAATTTGCCTCCGCCGACGATCTTTCCCGCGAACTCAAACAGCTTCTTCGCGAGCTCGGTGGCAGCGCCAAGGCGTGCGCATTCGCAGTCTCCGATCCGAGCATGATCCTGCGTATCATCGAGCAGCCGGATACGCCGGTTGACCTGCTCCGAACTGCTTTGCGCTTGAACGGCCTGGCGGTTTTGAACCAGGAATGCAAGGACTTCGTTCTCGATGTCGCGCCGGTCGCAGGACAGGCAAATGAGGAATCGACGCCGGAAAAACCATCGCCCGCTGGAAGTAAAGCTGCGGTGCAGAGCGCTGTTGTCACTCAGACCAAATATCTGGTCGGCGGAATGCTGCGCAGCCAGGTGAAACAAATTGTTGGAGCGGCGAACAAAATCCGCTTGTCGGCCGACATACTTCAGCTCGCGCCAGTTTGTTCGTTCAACGCCTTCGAATTTGCCTATCCCGAAATTTTTACGAACGAGGCTTTTCTGCTTCTCGATATGGGTCATCTGCAGAGCACGGTGTTGATCGGGAGCAAAAGCGAGCTCGTGCTTGTTCGTAGCATCGATTACGGCGGCAAGGCGCTGATGCAAGCGCTCACGGCCGAAGACGCGCTCGATGCCGATGCGGCGTGGCTGATGATTCAGCAGGGCGATGAAGGAATGACCGAAATCTGTCGCGGATCGCTCGCGCGCTTGGGAATGGAAGTGCGCAACTCGATTGGGTTTTTCGAAGGCCAGCGCGAAGAAGGTATTAACCGAATTTTTGTTTCCGGCGGGTTGGCCCGGGCCGAAACCGTTTTGCAGGCGCTGAGCGACGAACTGAGCTTGCCATGTGAAATTTGGGACCCGCTCGAGACCTGCGAGGTCGCGCTGCCGGCGGCGAAACGGCAGACGTTGCCTAACGAATTCGTTTCACTCAACGTCGCCTGCGGAGCGGCCTTCGAATATTTCAAAACCTGACGAGAAGCCATGGCACTTCACCTCAATCTCCTGCATGAGGAAATTCTGGAGCAGCGGCAGCGGCAACGCGACCCGCTCAAGATCGGAATTCTTGTCCTCGCGAGCTGCGGTGCGTTGCTCTTTCTCTATTACGCGTGGAACGCCTATCAAACCCTCGACATCAAAGCCAAGCTCAGCAGCGTCGAAGCAGAGTGGAAAAAGCTCGAGCCAAAGGTGACTCAAGCGCAGAAGCGCTCCACCGATCTTACAAACATCATCAACACCACTCGGGTGCTCGACAATTACATCGACAATCGCTTTTTTTGGGGACCCTTCCTGGAAAAACTTTCACGCTGCGTCCCACCCAATGCGCAATTGACCAGCATCGAAGCAGTTGTGTTGGAAGATGACAAGGGCGTCACTGTGATGATCGACGGCGTGGCTGCGGCGCGCGAACCGAGATCCGCGGCGGAAGATTTGCGCCAAATGTTGCTCGAACAACTCGGCAAAAGTTATCACGACGTAAAAGCGGAATTTAAAACACTCGAAGACGTCGAAACCGTGGCCAACCTCGGCGGCACCAATGTCCCGATGTCGCGTTATATGTTGTCTATCTCTTTTAATCCGAACGCCGCCCCAAAACCCGCCGCCAGTCCGGCGCCCGGCCGCAAAAAGCCGAAAAACGATGAATCTTCCTAAATTTTCCAAGGACCAGATCAAGAAACTGGCCCTCAGCGCGATGGGTTTTGTTGTCTTGCTCTACGTCTATTTCTCTTTCTTTCTTGGGCCGTTGCAAAAAATCCGCGCCGACACCTTGGCCCAGATCGCTGATCGACAGAAAAAAATCGCCAATTCGAAAACGGAAGTGGGTAAAGCTGCCAATCTCGAACGTCAGGCCAAGGATGCGATGGCTCGCTTCACCGCGCTCAAGGAGCTGAGTCCAGAAGGCGCGCCGATTGCATGGTTTCCGCCGCGCGTGAAAACGTTCTTCGCTAACGAGGGGATCGACCGCGCGATCGCTCGCCTGGAGAGCAACACCAATTTTAAGCAAAGCGAGCTCGCCGCGTGGACCAAATATAATTGGCTGATCGATTTGCCTCAGGCCGATTTCGCCGCGCTCGGCAAGGCCATCGCCGAGCTGGAAAACACGCAGCCGTTGCTCGCCCTCAACAAGCTGAGCATTCACGTCCTGCCCGAGCAGCCTCAATTTCAACAGGTCGCCATCGCGGCCACCACCGTCGTCGAGAAACGATGAATAAAATTTTCGCCATCATCTGCATCTCGATCCTGGCGTGCCCTGCCCTGTTGGCGGCTGACGCGAAGCCTACACCAACGGCGCCAGCCGCGCCGAAGAGCAAGCCAGCGGACGAGTCCGCGCCCGTCGAACCGAAGAATAAGTCAGCAGAAGAAGCTTCGCCCATTGCCGTAAAGAATAAATCTTCATTCAAGATCGATGCCGGGACCCGCAGTCCGTTTTGGCCGATTAGCTGGAAGCCAACCGGAAAAGTTGCCAGCGGCGGAACCGATCAGGGTGAAGTTCCAGCCGGCGCATTCGTCGTCAGCACCATTACGCTCGATGGCGCCGCCCGCTTTGCCATCATCAACGGCAAATCGATGGGCGAAGGCCAGCAGTTTGGTCTTCAAGTTGGCACTCAGATCTATCAGGTCACGGTCAAGAGAATTGAAGATGGCCGGGTAATCCTCGGACGCCGCGACGAAGAAATCGTGGTGCCGCTTCGCCGGAAATAAGCGGCGCTCGCCTGTTGCAAAGTCGACTCGCGGGATCTTACCGAAAAGGCGGGCTTGCCGCGCCGTAGCCTTGACGAAAACGGGTGCGGATTCTGCTGCCTAAATCGCTCTGTTCAGACGATTCCAATTGAATTTTCCGCAAAAAACGGGCAACCTCGTCGCCGTTCGCTGACGCACGTAGACGTCAGCAAACCCCAACCATCTCCTTATTTTTCAAAATGAAACTACGCTTAGCACTGTTCCTAACTCCAGCTCTTTGTCTCATCACCCTTCATCAGACGCAGGCGCTGACTTTTCGCGATTTCTTCGGCCCGCGCTTCAACGGTGTGCAAACGGCACGAACCGCGCTTGCGCCGAAAAATGCGCTCGACTCGATTCATCGCTGGAACGCGATCGCGATTAACGCCAGCGGTCTGGATCACACGCCGGTTGCGCCCGGCGAATTGCGCACCTTTGGTGAGCAACTCGGACCAGGCCGCTCCAGCCGCGCCATGGCCATCGTCCACATTGCGATCTTCGATTCCGTCAACGCCGTTCTTGGCGGCTACCAGAGTTACACCGGAATCCAGTCCGTAAAACCGCCGGTCTCGCTCGATGCCGCTGTCGCGCAAGCCGCGCATGACACGTTGGTCGCACTCTACCCATCGCAAGCGTCGGCTTTCGATTCACTCCTCGGCGAGGATCTCGCCAAGATCAGTAACAAGAACGAGCGCGCCAATGGTGTGTCGTTAGGCCAACGGGCGGCCTCGGCCATTCTCGCCTTGCGGACGAACGATGGCTCGCAGTTGGCTGAGCCGCATCTCGGCATGAATTATTTCCCGAGCGATCAACCCGGGCACTGGCACCAGGATCCGATCAGCTTGATCCAAGTGGCACTCGGTGCGCATTGGGGCGAATGCAAAACGTTTGTCCTGCAATCGGGCAGTCAATTCCGTGTTCCTCCGCCACCGGCGATGAACAGCGCGGAGTACGCCGCTGCTTACGCCGAAGTAAAGTCGCTCGGCGGCGACGGCATGACAACTTGGACAGCGAGAACACCTGAACAAAGTTTTATTGGAATTTTTTGGGCCTACGATGGAACACCAAGCCTGTGCGCGCCGCCGCGGCTCTACAATCAGATCGCCGTCCGCATCGCTGATCAGATGCAACTCGGCACGGCTGACTTGGCGCGACTACTCGCTCTCGCCAACACCGCCATGGCCGATGCCGGCATGGCGATTTGGGATTCAAAATATTATTACGATTTCTGGCGGCCGGTCGGCGGCATCCGCGAATCAGATCTCGGAACTGGACCGACTGGACTCGGCGACGGCAACGCATCGACAACCGGCGACACTACATTTACGCCAATGGGCGCGCCGGCGAGTAATCTCACCGGTCCGAATTTCACTCCCCCATTCCCCGCTTATCCTTCCGGCCATGCCGGGTTTGGGGGCGCGCTTTTCCAAACCTTGCGAAGATTTTTCGGCACCGACAACATCGCGTTCACCTTTGTCTCCGACGAATTCAACGGCCTGACCAAAGACAACGCGGGCGCTGCACGTCCTTTAATGCCGCGCAGTTTCGCCAATTTTTCACAGGCGGAAGAAGAAAACGGCCAGAGCCGGATTTATCTCGGCATCCACTGGTCGTTCGACAAAACCCAGGGGATCGCCCAGGGCCGCAACGTGGCCAACTACGTCTTCGACCACGCTTTTGCGCCGGTCAGTAAGAAATAGTCTCAACGCGTCATTAAGCCTGTACTGGCCCGGTCGCTGAGATCGGAACAAATTCGCTTTCGCGCAGCACGACTGGTTTCGTGCCGCGAATGAGCTGCCACCACTGACTGGCTGAGCCAACGACGATCAGAAACACTAGGAGGAGAAAGAACCCAGCGACTGCTGCATCGAATTGCCAGACGCCGGCTTGTCGCATCAACTCAGCTGCTTTCGTTGGATCGACAACCCCCGCTGCTTCGCGCGCGAGCGATTGCGCACCACTTAGAAATCCAAGCTTTGGATCAGCCGAGAAAATTTTGAGATAACCGGCTGAGAACGTGACCGCGCACATGAAACAAAGCGGCACGACAGTAATAAATGAATATCGCGTCTTCTGCATTTTGATCAGGATCGTAGTGCATAGACAAAGCGCGATCACGGAAAGAAGCTGGTTCGCCAAACCAAAAAGCGGCCAGAGCGTGTTGATGCCGCCGAGTGGATCGATCACCCCCTGATACAAAAACCAGCCCCAAGCCGCGACCAGCAGCACGCTGGAAACGAAATTTGCGATCCACGAGCGCGTATTCCCAAGCGGTCGCCAAACGTTGCCTAACAAATCCTGTAATAAAAATCGCCCGACTCGCGTGCCCGCGTCGATCGTCGTCAAAATAAACAGCGCTTCGAACATGATGGCGAAGTGATACCAAAGCGCCAGCGCCGTCGGGCTGGCCGAGAGTTTGGCGAACATGTGCGCCATGCCGACCGCGAACGTCGGCGCGCCGCCGGCGCGATTGAACATCGTCTTTTCACCCAAATTTTGCGCCAGGATCGACATCTCACTTTCGTTCACCGGAAATCCGGCAGCGGAAACTTTGGCCACCACTTCAGTCGGCGTGCCTTTCGTGTTGATCGCGAAATATTCGCCCGGTTGCAAAACGCAGGCGGCGATCAATGCCATCAGCGCGACCATCATCTCGGTGATCATTGCGCCGTAGCCGATGTCGCGGATACGCGATTCGCTTCCGACCATTTTCGGTGTTGTGCCAGATGCAATCAGCGAGTGAAAACCAGACACCGCGCCGCAAGCGATCGTGATGCAGACAAACGGAAACACTGGACCCGCGAAAACCAGTCCGCTGCCATCGATGAATTTTGTCAGCGCCGGCATTTGCAGTGTTGGATGAATCACAATCACCGCGACCGCGAGCGCGGCAACCGTTCCCAATTTCAGAAACGTGCTCAGATAGTCGCGCGGCGTAAGCAGCATCCAAATCGGAAGGATCGATGCGGCCAGTCCGTAAATCATGACCGCCCACGAAACCCAGACCGCGTCGTGCCGGAACCAGGCTTCGATAGCCGGAAAATTTCCCAGAAATTGTCCGCCCCAGACGCCGAAGCCCAAACCGAGCAAACCAAAAATCGTGATCGCGGTGACGTTTACTTTTCCGCTGCGCAATCCAAAACCCATGATCAGCGCGACCGGAATCGTCATCGCGATCGTGAACACGCCCCACGGACTTTTGGCCAGTGCTTGCACGACCACGAGCGCGAGCACGGCCAGCAGAATGATCATGATTGCGAGCACACTGATGAGCGCGAGCACACCGACGCCGGGGCCAATTTCTTCCTTCACCATTTGGCCAAGCGTTTTTCCACCGCGCCGGACTGACGCGAAGAGCACGATCATGTCGTGGACAGCACCGCCGAGCGTCGCGCCGATCAGGATCCACAGCGTTCCCGGCAAAAATCCAAACTGCGCTGCAAGCACCGGCCCGACCAGCGGCCCAGGACCAGCGATCGCCGCGAAGTGATGACCGAAAACCATCCAGCGATTCGTTGGCACAAAATCTTTGCCGTCATTCCTTACAATCGCCGGCGTAGCACGTTCGTCATTAAGCACAAGCACTTTGGTCGCGAGCCATTTGCTGTAGAAGCGGTAGCTGATGGCGGTGCCGCATAATCCGGCGACGATGATCCAGAGCGCGCTGATTTGCTCGCCGCGCGACAGCGCCAGTACGGCGAGCGAGGCCAAGCCGAGCAGCGTGACCGAAACCCAGAGCAGCTTTTTCCAGAGACTCATTGCCGAATGTTGGATTCTACTCAAAGTGTTGCACCGCGCCAAGCACTCCAGGTAGCGCACCCGGGTGCAGCTTGTCATGTCGAGCGGAGTCGAGCCATCTCTAAATATTTCAGAAATAGTAAGAGATTTCTCCACTTCGGTCGGAATGACATGGATGCGGCGGTCATAGACCGCCGCTACAGAATTAAAGTTTGTCTCGCGCCTCTTTTAATTTTCGAAGCTGGTCGGTAAAATTCTTTTGTCGCTGCCGGTTGAGTTCGACCACATCCCTTGGCGCACGATCGACAAACGATTTATTGCTCAACTTCGTTTCAACGGTGCGTAGTTCCGCCTCAGCCTTCGCGATTTCCTTGTCAAGGCGTTCGCGCTCGGCAGAGTGATCAACCTCAACAACGAGCACAATTTCGCCCAACGGCGTCGCAGCGATCGGCGTTCCCGCCGACGCTTTGAATTTGGGATCGATAACCAGCTCCGAGGCGTTGAGTAATCGCGAAATTGTTTCGTGCTCGCTCGCCAGCTCGCGCTGACTCGCGCGCAGCGCAAACTTCGCCTTCTGGTTGGACGCGACTCGGGCCTGCGCGCGCAAATTCCGGCCGGCTTGAACGGTTTCGTAAATCGCGATCACGAGCTTTCGTTTCTTAAGATCGACATCTTTCAACGCGATCTTCTTTGGCGGTGGCGCAAACTGAATGGACCCTTTCCCCAAGCCGAGCAGCGACCAGAGCTCCTCGGTGATGTGGGGCATGAATGGATGGAGCAACCGCACGATCGCTGACAACACGTAATCCATCACTGCCAGCGCCGATTTCTTCTTCGATTCGTCGTCGCTAAAGATTTCCGTCTTGGCCGCTTCGACGAACCAGTCGCAGTAATCGCTCCAGATAAAATCGTAAAGCCTCTGCGCGACGGTGTTGAATTCGTAATTGCGATACGCTTTTTCGACCGCGTCCATCGTCTCGTTCAATCGCGCCAGAACTTCGACGGCGAAGATCGACAATTTCTTTGTATCGATCTTGGGAGCGGCCTCGCTCGGCCCGTGCATTTGGCGAAACCGAGCGACATTCCAAAGTTTAGTGGCGAAATTGCGGCCTTCTTCGATCTGTTTTTCGTCGAAGCGAATGTCCTGGCCGCTGGGCGCGATCCGCATTAGGCCGAAACGCAAACCGTCCGCGCCATACTTGTCGATCAACTCGAGCGGATCGGGCGAATTGCCCAACGATTTCGACATTTTGCGGCCCTGCTGGTCGCGAATGATGCCGGTGAAGAAAACGTCGTGGAACGGAATGTTGTCTTCGGTCTTGCTGGATTTCCCCGGTTTAAACTCCAGGGCGGCAAAGATCATTCGCGCGACCCAGAAGAAAATGATATCCGGACCAGTCACGAGCACGCTCGTCGGATAAAATTTCTTCCGCGTTTTCGGGTCCATCGTTTCGTAAGCCCACATCCAGGAGGAAAACCAAGTGTCGAGCGTGTCTTCATCTTGGCGCCAGTTCTCTGGATCCTTTGGCGGCTTAATGCCGACATAAATTTCTTCTGTAGTGGCAGCCGTGCCGGCTGCTCTGTTTTTTTTCGCGGCCGACACGGCCGCCTCTACAGTTTCTTGTTTCGCATACCAGGCAGGTATGCGATGTCCCCACCAGACCTGGCGGCTGATGCACCAGTCCTGAATGTTTTTGATCCACTGCTCGTAAACTTTTTCCCAGTGCTTCGGGAAGAATTGGATTAGGTGTTTCTTCACAACCGCGAGCGATTCTTTCGTCTTCGGATATTTCAAAAACCATTGCTCGCTCAGCCGCGGCTCGATCGGCACGTCGCTCCGATCACTGAAGCCGACGTTGTTTTCGTAGGACTCAGTCTTCGAAAGCAATCCTCTTTCCTGCAACAATTCAGCCGCTCTCTTCCGCGCTTCGAAACGATCCAGTCCGTTCAATTCCGGAACCGCGGAACAATCTATTTTTCCATCGGGGTGCAGAACGTCGATGACCGGCAACTTGTGACGCTGACCGACTTCAAAATCGACTTTGTCATGCGCGGGCGTGACTTTTAGAACGCCGGTCCCGAATTCGGGATCGATTGCTTCGTCGGCAACAACCGGAATTTTTTCACGCGGGAGCGGACGCCAAACTTCTTTGCCGACAAGATCGCCATATCGTTGGTCTTTCGGATGAACCGCCACGCCGGTGTCGGCCATGATCGTTTCCGGACGCGTGGTTGCGACTTCTAGAAATTTTCCCGGCTGATCGACGATTTCGTAACGGACGTAATAAAGATTTCCGCGCTGCGGTTTGTTAATGACTTCCTCGTCCGACAACGCCGTTTGCGCCGCGGGGTCCCAGTTGATCATTCGCTTGCCGCGATAAATCAGTTTCTTCTTGTAAAGATCGACAAATATCTTCTCAACCGCGCGAACGTACTCGTCGTCGAACGTATAGCGCTGGCGCGACCAATCGCAGGAGCAGCCGAGCCGCTTCAGTTGTTGAATGATGATGCCGCCGTGTTTGTCCTGCCATTCCAGCACGCGCTGCAGAAATTTTTCGCGACCGAGATCGTGGCGCGTCACCCCTTCATTTTTGCGGAGCCACTTTTCAACGGCGGTCTGGGTTCCAATTCCGGCGTGATCCATCCCGGGCAGCCAAAGCGCTTCGAAACCCTGCATCCGGGCGCGGCGCGCGAGAATATCTTGAATGCTGTTATTCAGAACGTGGCCGAGGGTCAGCACGCCGGTGATGTTGGGCGGCGGCATCACGATCGAGAACGGCTTCTTCTTCGAATTCGCGTCCGCTTCAAAATCGCGATTATCGATCCAGCGTTGATACCATTTTGGCTCAACCGTCCTCGGATCGTAGGTTTTCGAAAGCTCAGCCATCGCGATGAATCATCCGAGAGGCAACGTGGATTGCAAGAAGGTAGGGGCGATTGACCCCAATCGCCCGCGGGCGGTTCGGTGAACCGCCCCTACCAGCCTGCACTTGCGACAAACGGTTAGCACGATGAGTTTTCGCGCGGCATGAGTGACACGCGTCCCATCGGCGTTTTCGATTCCGGCATAGGCGGCCTGACCGTGGTCAAGGCTATGCGCGATCTGCTGCCGAACGAGAGCATTTCCTATCTTGGGGACACTGCGCGTGTCCCCTACGGGCCGAAAAGCGCCGAAACCGTGCAGCGTTACGCAATCGAACTGGCCGAAATGCTGATAAAGGAAGACGCAAAGGCGCTGGTCGTGGCCTGCAACACGGTTTCATCAGTCGCGCTGCCGGCGTTAACGCAAAAATTTCGCGTGCCGGTGATCGGCGTGATCGAGCCCGGCGCGCGCGCAGCTCTCGCGGCCAGCCGCAATCGTCACATCGGCGTCATTGGGACTCGTGCGACAATTCGCAGCGGCGCTTACGAAAAAGCGTTGCGCGCCGGGGACGGCAATGTGCGTGTCAGCAGTCGGGCTTGCCCTTTGCTCGTTCCGTTGATCGAAGAAGGTTTGCTTAACGACGAAGTCACCGATCAAATGATCCTGCGGTATATCGAACCGCTGCTCGCCGACGATATCGACACGCTTGTGCTTGGTTGCACGCATTACCCTCTGCTCACCGGTGCGATTGCGCGGTTATTGAAGCGCCAAATCATGGTCGTCGATTCGGCACAAAATTGCGCACGAGCGGTTGAGGAAATGTTGGATCGAGAATCGCTCCGCGCGGCGCCGCTGAATCACGGGGTGCTGAAAGTCGCGCTCACGGATGCGGCCGATAATTTCCTGAATGTCGCGCGCGATGCGCTGCAACTAAAAATCGGCGAAGTGCAGCTCCGTCCGCTAACATAAGAGCCCAGGGATCTGCGAGATTCCAAATCAACAACCAAGCGAGGTTAAAATGAATCGACTTAATTTAGTTATAGTTGTCGCTCTAATCGCAGGCTCTGCCTCTGCTCGAGCCGAACAGGAAGGCAATAGCCCAAGCCCGACGCCGTCGGCGGCGCTGGCAGAAGCACGGCAGGCGATTGACAAAGGAAACGCCCAGTGGATCGAAGCCTGGGACAAGGCCGATGCATCGCTGCTGTCTCGGCTGTTCGCCGAGGACGGGATCCTGCTCGGACGTAATGGAAAGTTTTTCAAAGGTCCTCAGCAGATTTTTGAGCGACAGAAGGTAGTAATGGAGGGTGCCGGCAAAGGCGTTAAATCCACTGTCACGACTGTCGACGTTTGGTTGGACGGGGAGACGGCCTACGAAACGGGAAAGTATAGCTACAAGTACCAGGAGAAAGGTAAGCCCGTGAGTGAAGAAGGTCGCTACGTCACCGTTTGGAAACGGCAGAGCGACGGATCATGGAAGATCATCATCGACATGGGAGTTCCGAAGGAGTAACGCCGAGCACAGGTCGCTAAATCTTGTGGTGCACAACGCGTTGCAATTGAAGTTCGGCAAGATCGAGATCCGCGCTTTGCCGTAAATGCAACCGGAGAGAACGGATTCGCGGCCAGCGCCGACGGAGCCATGGCGCCAATTGCTGGCGGACATGGTGCTGTGGCTGGCTCTGGTCCTCTTGTTCCTGACTTTTCGAATCACGCTATTTTGGATTTTCCGAGGCGAATTATCGCACCGACCAAGCGGTCAGGCGTTTCTCCGATGTTTTGAAACCGGTCTGCATTCCGACACGACCGCGGCCATGTGGGCTTTGCTCCCGTCGCTCGCGCTCACGCTCATCGGATTCATTCATTCGCTCGGGATTTGGCACCAGCGGATCCGTCGACTGACAATCGTTGTCGCCCTAAGTCTCTGCGCAATCGTGTTCGTAAGTGACGTTGGCTATTTCGCGGAGTACGACAATCAATTCGATCATTGGATTTTCGGACTGATCTACGACGATCGCCGCGCGATCCTGACCACGATCTGGAAGAGTTATCCCGTTGTGCTCCTGTTCTTCGCCGCCGCGGCGGGAGTCGCTGTCAGTGCGTGGGCGCTTAACAAACTTTGTCGAGTCGCGGCCTCGGCAGAACTCCCAGCGTTTCTTGGAACTAAACCGGCGCGAGCAATCACTTTCATTCTGGTTGTCGTGTGGGCGTTCGTTGGCGCGAGAGTTTGGCTCGGCAAAAATCTGAAAGGTTTGAAGAACGCGGCCACGACCGGGGATGTTTTTCTCAACAAGATCGTGCTCAATCCATTCTTCGCGTTGCGCTGGGCGATTTGGCAGGAGACAACCATGCAAAGATCTGCCGGGCTCAAGATCTTTTTGCCCGATGGCGATGTTCGGGCAGCTGCGGCTGCCCTTTATCCCGAGGCGAAAAACGCCGCGACCTTGGATGATTGCGTTAAACGGGTTGCGCGGGGCAGTCCAAGTCCGCGCCCATCCCACATCTTCATTGTTGTGATGGAGAGTTACGACGCTTGGTCCCTGCAACCCGAGTACGCCGACCTCCACCTGACCGATCGCCTCAATACACTGGGTCGTGAAGGTCTCCATGTTCACGGATTCATCTCATCCGGCATCGGCACGATTCAAAGTTTGGGCGTCTTCATCACCGGCCTTCCATTCGCGCGCGTGCTGGTCAATTATCAGCCTGTCGTCCGCAAAGGGTTGCCAACCGCAGCCGCCGGCATTTTCAAACAGCTTGGTTATCGCCCGCGATTTTTTTATGGCGGTTTTTTGAGCTGGCAACGGGTCGGCGAATTTTGCCGCGAACAGGGTTTTGAAGACGTTTACGGCGGCGACCAGATGAGTGAGGGATTGCGCCGCAACGAGTGGGGCGTGGACGACGAAGATCTTTTTCGCTTTGTCCTTAAGCACACTGGCCCGGAGCCGACCTTCAATTTAATTATGAGCACTTCCTATCACCCGCCTTACAGTGTGGACGTCGAGAAGAAGGGGTTCGATCCCAATGTCGTGAAAGCAAATCCGATGGGCGCCGGTCTTTCCGAGCATCAACTGCGGGTATTAGGTCACCTCTGGTACTCCGACAAATCCGTCGGGGAATTCGTCGTCGAAGGTGAACGCGAACTGGAACGGCCGATCTTCGCGATCACTGGAGACCATTATTCTCGTAAGCAATATGTTTCAGCACGTCCGACGCACACGCTGTTTGAAGAGTTGGCAGTGCCCTTGATTATCCACGGCCCCAAAGCGCTCGAAAAAATCCAGGCACCCCCGGCGTTGTCGGGAAGTCATCTGGATGTCTTGCCAACTCTGATCAACCTGGCCGCGCCGTCCGGCTTCGCTTATCACGCATTCGGCCACGATCTATTCGACAAGTCGCAACCCCAGGTCGGATTTGGAACCAACACAGTCATTGGCCCTGATTTCATTTTGAGAATCAATGACCCGGCGCACGTGGAAGATCTGCACGGCCAACCGGCGCCGAATGTGGAGGGAGAGACGTTGGCGCAGCGTTATCGCCAGTTACATGCACTGGGATGGTGGCGCGCCATGAAAGGCAACGAGTGGCCCGCGCGCGCAGGTAGGGGCGATTGACCCAATCGGCCCGCTGAGGCTTTAGGTGGAACGCGTTGATTCGCTCGCATCCCGCGAGCTCACCCTCTCGGGCTGACCCGTCCATGTCGCTCGGCTCCCGCCGGCTCCATTCTCCGCAACGCGTTGCTATTTTTTTCGCGGCTTTGCCGCCTTGATTAACATCGTCTTCGGAGAAGCCGATCCACCCTTGTTGTGCGCGCGCTTTGATTTCGGCAAGCCCTTCACCACCAAATCGTAGGAGTGGTCGATCATTTTTCGTAACTCTGAATCGGGAATTCCGCTTTCGATCTCTACGGTGTTCCAATGTTTTTTGTTCATGTGATAACCGGGCCTGACTTGTTCGTAACGGTCGCGCAGATCGAGCGCCAGGTCGGGATCACATTTCAAATTCGCTGTCGTCGGAATTTCGTCGAGAGATGCCAGCGCAAATATCTTGCCGCCGACTTTGAAGACCAGCGTGTCCGGACCGAACGGAGTGCCTTCAGTCGCGCCCGGCTTGCTCAGGCAATATTCGCGAAACTTCGCGAGATCCATCAGGCAATTCGCGAAATGAGAATGTTCGCCAGATCTTTGATCGCGACGCGCTCCTGTTTCATCGAATCTCGTTCGCGCAAGGTAACGGTTTCGCGAAGCGCGGAATCTTTTTCCCCGAGTGTTTCGAAATCGACCGTGATCCCGAACGGAGTTCCGATTTCATCCTGGCGACGATAACGGCGGCCGATCGCTCCCGACTCATCGTAAAAAACAAACATGTGCGGTCGGAGAAGATCGACAATCTCCTTCGCCTTCGCGACCAGCTGCTCCTTATTTTTTAGCAAGGGGAAGACCGCGCATTTAACCGGCGCAATCCGTGGATGAAAACGCAGCACGATCCGCGTTTCCATTTTTCCTTTGTCATCGGGCGCCTCGTCTTCTGAATAGGCCTCGCAAATCAGCGCCAGCACTGTGCGATCGACCCCTGCGCTCGGCTCGACCACATGCGGAATGAATTTCTGTTTCGTTTCTTCATCGAAATACTCGAGCGATTTGCCGCTGGCCTTTTGATGCTGCGATAGATCGTAATCGGTGCGATACGCCACGCCTTCCAGCTCCTGCCGCCCGAACGGAAAATCGTATTCGATGTCGTAAGTTCCCTTCGAATAAAACGCGCGGTCTTCGTCCGGAACGGTCAGCACGTGGAGTTTATCGCGCGCGATCCCGATGTTTTCGTAAAACTTGAGGCGTTCTTCCTTCCAATATTCGAGCAGCTTCATCCCCTCCTCTGCCCGGCAAAAGTATTCCAGCTCCATCTGCTCGAACTCACGCGATCGAAAAGTGAAATTGCGCGGATTAATCTCATTGCGAAACGCTTTCCCAATCTGGGCGATACCGAACGGAAGTTTTTTCCGCGACACATCCAGGACATTTTTGAATTGAACAAAGATCGCCTGCGCGGTTTCGGGACGGAGATACGTGACGCTCGATTCGTCTTCGGTCGCGCCGACGTAGGTTTTGAACATCAGATTGAACGAGCGCGGCTCGGTCAAATCTCTGCCGCCACAGACCGGACATTGCTTCTCGCCCTTTTTGTTGATGATCTGATCGGCACGCAGCCGCGCCTTGCAAGATCGACAATCGACCATCGGATCGCTGAACGTGTCTTCGTGACCGCTCGCTTTCCAAACCGCGCGGTTCATCAAAATGGAGCCGTCCATCCCGACGACGTCGTCGCGTTCGTGCACCATCACGCGCCACCAGTAATCTTTCAGGTTGCGCTTCAACTCGACGCCGAGCGGGCCGTAATCCCAGAGCCCGTTCAAGCCGCCATAGATTTCGCTCGATTGAAAAATGAATCCACGCCGCTTGCACAAGCTGACGATCTTTTCCATGCGTTGGGAATCAGGTGCGCTCATTGGGCCGGGCACAGGTTAAACGCACCTTCTTGTCATTCCGAGCGAAGTCGAGAAATCTCTCAGTATTTCAGAAATATCGAGAGATGTCTCCACTCCGGTCGACATGACAATAGACAAACAATGCTAGAACAGGCGCGATCTATTGCTCCACTGTCACCTCGGTCTTGACCGAGCTCGCAATGAAACAGTTCTCGTGCGCGGCGTGATGCATCTTGTCGAGCTCTTCCGCGGTCGGTTTCTTTTCGCCCGAGAATGTGATCTTCGGTTTCAGGTTCACTTTTGTGATCGCCAGTTTGCCTTCGGCATTTTTTTCCATGTGACCGACCGCTTCATCGACATACTCGTCCATCACGAACTTCTGTTTACATGCAATCGCAAGAAACGTGAGCATGTGGCAAGCGGACAGAGAAGCGACGAACGCTTCCTCCGGATCGACATTTTTCGGGTCGCCGAGATAGACTGGCGCGGCCGAGGCGGTCATTTCATGCCCGCCGTCAAATTTCCAGGTGTGGTTGCGGGGATACTTCTGGTACTCGAACGGCGCGTCGCCGCGTTTCCAGGTGAGAGTCATTTTGTGTTCGGACATATCTTCTAAATAGAACACGCGCTTGAAATCGCAAGCGTTGTAGCTGCCGATGTCCTCATCGGCAGATTCCATTACGATCTGCCGCCAGAGACGGCGGCAGCTACAACTGATCGGCTTGACTGATCACTGATCACTGGCCACTTATCATCTCTGTAATCGCGCGATTAGCTCAGTGGTAGAGCGCTTGCTTCACACGCAAGAAGTCGCAGGTTCGAACCCTGCATCGCGCAGGGTTTCGCTAATTTGAGCGTGCGCCGGCGCACAGTTTCTGCGCAATCTGCCTCAGTGACTGAGGATTCCATTTTCGTTCGACATCCGCCGGGTTTCCGTCAGCGCCGCGGACTCAACTGGACCTTCATCGGTCTGCTCTACACGTCTTTCTACATGTGTCGGTACAATCTGCCGCTCGCGAGCGAGGCCATCACCTCCGAGTTCGGATTCAACAAGGCAAAATTCGGCACGATCATTACGACCGCGCTACTGGCTTACGCCTGTGGCCAAATTGTGAATGGCCTTCTCGCCGATCGGCTCGGCGGCAAACGCGCCATGCTCATCGGCGTGACGGGCACGGTCGTCATGAACGTCGTCTTCGGAATCGCGTCGTTCTGGGGTTTGCTCTGGCTCTTTGTGGTGATCCGCGGAATCGACGGCTACATGCAGGCTTTTGGCGCGCCCGGAATGGTGAAAATCAACGCGGCCTGGTTTCGGCCTAACGAACGCGGAGGATTCGCCGGAATTTTCGGCTTCATGATTAATCTCGGTCGCTTCGGTATCGCAAAACTCGGCACGGCTCTCCTGGCTGGATTTGCATTCCTCGGCTTAATCCAAATCCCGCCGCTGCATTGGCGTTGGCTGTTTTGGATTCCGGCGGGCATCGCGCTCGTGATCGGGATTTGTATGGCGCTAATTGTTAAGGACACCCCCGAAGAAGCTAATTTTCCGCCGGTTAATCCGGAGGAGGAAACGGGCGGAGAGGTCCGGGTCAAAGTCTTTGATGTATTCAAAATCATCGTGACAAATCCAGTGGTCTGGATCGTGGCCTGCGCTTATGCGTGCACGGGTGCAGTGCGTCACGGGATCGACCAATGGTTCCCCCTCTTCATGCGACAAGTGCATCACGTCGATTACCGGTCGGCCCAATTTCAAATCCTGGCCGCGTCGATCCCCTTTGTAGCCTCCGCCGGCTCGCTTATTTCAGGCGTCGTCTCGGACAAAGTTTTCAATGGTCGCCGGGCGCCGGTCGCAGCCGTTCTTTATTTCCTGGAAACATTCATCATCCTTGCGGCAGCGCAGTTTCATTCGGTCAACGCCGCAATCGTCTTTCTCGTTCTGATTTCGCTGACCGCTAACTCCACCCATTCCATTCTCGGAACTGCGGCGGCGATGGATATTGGTGGCGCAAAAATGGCCGGCTTTGCCTCCGGAGTCATCGACTCATTTCAATACTTCGGCGGAAGCCTCGCCGGCATCGTCCTCGGCGCGCTTCTCGATCGCAGTTGGGGAAACTATTTTTACTTCATGGCGCCATTCGGTTTGATCGGTGGCGTGCTAATGTTGTCGATCTTAGGTCGCGTCTCGCTCGCGAAACCTAAAGCAGTTTCAACTGTTCGTTAGTCCGGCGGAAAGCCGCAGTCGAAAGTTTCGGACGTTCACCCAGACCGGCGCGCCGACAACTCACGTCGAACATAGACTCGATCTGCTCGGCAAAAATGCCTTCGCCGATTTGGCGTTTGCGCCAGCGCGAATCGTAAAGCTTTTCGCCGCCTCGAGTCGCGCGCACTCGCTCCAGGACTTTCGCTTTCCGCTCCGGGAAATGTTCGTCGAGCCAGTGCTCGAACAACGGCGCAACCGCCCAGGGGAGTCGCAGCAAGACGTGCCCGGCGAATTGGGCGCCTGCTTTCGCGCAGGCAGCGACGATCGCCGGAATTTCGTGATCGTTAATTCCCGGAATTACCGGAGCGACCATGACGCCGACCGGAATTTTTGCGGCGCACAGTTGCGCGACTGCGTCCAGCCGCGCCGCTGGCGCGGACGTTCGCGGCTCGAGGATTTGCTGAAGCTTCGGATCCAACGTGGTGACCGAGAGATTGACGACCGCGCATTGATCTCGCGCGAGCTCGGACAAAAGGTCGATGTCGCGCGTCACTAACCGGTTCTTGGTCAGGATACCAACGGGATTGCGAAACTTAGCGATCACTTCGAGGCACGCCCGAGTAATACGTAGCTTCCGTTCGACCGGTTGATAGCAATCGGTCACGCCGCTCATCATCAGAAGCTGCGGTTTCCATTTCGGCGAGGACAACTCGGCTTCGAGCAATCGCGGAGCGTCCGGCTTCACCATGATCCGCGATTCGAAATCGAGTCCCGCGGAAAATCCGAGATACTCATGGGTCGGTCGCGCGAAACAATAAATGCAGCCATGCTCGCAACCGCGATAAGGATTGATGCTCGTTTCGAAGCCGACATCGGGACTTTGATTCCGCGCGATGATTGTTTTGGTGTGGTCGCTGAAATATTGCGTCGGCCGCCGCGGCTTTTCTTCTGATTCCGGATCTTCATCGACAACATCGACATCGGTAAGATCGACATGGAGCTTTTCAAAACGATTCGCGGGACTCCAGGAGGCGCCGCGCCCGTGGATTGCCTCACGACTTTGCGGCGTTTCAGCGACGACCGGCACAAACTTTTTCCGCTTCGCCATAGGAAAATGTTCGCATGAACATATCCGCTTGTCGAGCTGATCTTCTGTTGGTGGATCGGCCGCTCCGCGGACGATGCCGAACAAGTGCGGCATCGCCGCCATTAATAACATCGAGCAAGGGACTGCTCGATCCACCTTGCGCGTGCGCTTGCTCAACTCGCGAGCAGTGGCACACTTCTCGCGACCGAATTCTTGGGGAGGGGTGGCAGAGCGGTTGAATGCGCCGGTCTTGAAAACCGGAAGGCCGAAAGGCCTCGTGAGTTCGAATCTCACCCCCTCCGGTCCGAGCCGGACCGGCCCTATCTCTTCCGCTTCCTCTTAATCTTGCTCTTCTTCGCCAGTTAGAGCTGTCTCTCGCCTGACCGCGATTCGCCAAACGAGAAGCGCGCAGAGAATCCCTAGAATCGCAGCACAGATCACGTCCGATTGATAATGCGCGCCCCCGTAGATACGCGCGAAACCAATTAGGATCGGGATCGCGAGGCACCCCAACCCGATTCGCCAGTTTGCAAAAATAAGGACAGCGAAAAACGCGGTCGAAGCGGTCACGTGGCCTGACGGAAACGCGTGATATTTGGAGCTCAAGCGGGGACCGTTCCAAACTTCTTCCGATTTCACCGATGGTCGCGCGCGGCCGGTTGAGACCTTGACCGCACGCGCGGCCAAGCCAGCGATCGCGAGCGCGATCAACATCGACAGGAAAATGCGCGTCCACTTCTTGTTTCCACGCCACCAGGCAACGGCAAGAAGAACGAGCCCAAGCGCGAAATGTTCAGGCCAATCGCCGAACCGGCTCACGTTGCGCATAAAATTGCGGACACCTGGATCTTGATGACTCGCGATGAAATCGCGGACAGCATCATCCAGATAAAACGCAGCCGCGATGATCACGGCAACAATGACAATGCCGACCAGCCAGTAAAAAACAGCGCTGCGCCTCACAATACAGTTTCCGTTAGATTTGCCGGACGCTATTTTGAGACCGTAGGTGAAATCAATCAATTACGCGCTGCTGTTTTTTGGCTGCATCCTGTTCCACGTGATCGGGACGTGGAGCGTTCCGTTGATCGATCGCGACGAACCGCGGTTTGCCGAGGCGTCCCGCGAGATGATCGAGCGCGGGGATTACATCGTTCCGCATTTCAATAATCAACTTCGCCTCGATAAACCTCCCCTCGCCTATTGGGCGCAGATGGCAAGCTACAGAATTTTCGGCGAAAACGATTTCGCCGCGCGTTTCCCCTCTGCAATTGCCGCCGCACTAGTGGCAATGTCGATCTTGGCGTGGGGCTCACGTATTGCAGGGGATCGCGTTGGTTGGTGGGCGGCAATTATTTTCACGTTGTCGCTTCAAACATTTCTCCACGCCAAAGCCGCGGTTGCCGACATGTGGCTTGTTCTATTTATGACGACGGCGTATTGGGCCGCCTACGAATTACTTTTCGGAAAACGCTCAACGCCCAACCCGCCTTCGCCGAGCTACGGCGCGGCAGGCGCTCAACGTCCAATATCCAATTCAGAGACTCTCGGGTGGTGGTTCATCTTCTATGTTTCACTCGCCCTCGGTTTTCTAGCCAAAGGACCCATCGCCTGGACACCGCTGCTGGCGATCGCGGCCATGAAATATTTCTCGCTCGATGTCGATCTTGCGAAGCGCTTCAAGGTCGTTCGCGGCATTTTGCTGATGCTCGGACTCGTCGCGCTCTGGGGAGTTCCGGCTCTAATTCAAACGCACGGCGAATTTTTTAGAATTGGAATTGGTCGTCACGTGCTCGGCCGCTCGTTCGGCGCGATGGAAGGTCATGGGGCAAATTCGTTAGGCGTTTATTTGCTGCTGCTGCCGTTCTATTTCCTCACGATCTTCGCCAGCTTCTTTCCCTGGTCGATCAAACTGCCGGCACTCGCGAAAAAACTCTGGCGGGACCGCGACAAGGTCGACATCTACCTTCTTTGCGGCATCGGAGTTATTTTCGCCATCTTCTCTCTCATCAAAACAAAGCTGCCGCACTACACGCTACCGGCGTTTCCGTTACTTTCGCTTCTTCTCGCGCGCCACCTGGTCGATCAGCCGCGATTTCTAAAGCGATGTGCGGTCAGCGCCGGGTCGATCTATCTCCTGGTTGCGCTTTTCGCTGCGCCGCCGGCCGCGCGGTTTTTTCCAGCCGCGCAACTTTTTCGAGGGGCGCGCGATCAGCTCCGGCCAGAAATGGAATTCGGCGCAGTCGATTTTCAGGAGCCAAGTTCGGTTTGGTACTTCCGTGCCCGAGCTAAAGGATGGATGACACCATTGAAGCCGGCGAATGCCGCGCAATTCATGGAAAAAGATGGAGCGCGATTTGTGATTCTGCCGACGAACGTTGTAGCAACAACATTTCCGGAGCCTCCCGCGACATGGAAAAGCTTTTCAACGCGAGGTTTCAACATCGCCAAAGGTAAAGATGTCGATCTTACGCTTGTGTTGAAGCCGGAGTGATCGCATTTGACGATTTAGCGATTTAGCGATTTAACGATTAGGCATGATCACGTTTCTTGACGGCAAACTCGTCAGCGCGCTGCCAACGCAGGCGACGATCGACGTCAATGGAGTCGGGTACGAAGTTTTGATTCCGCTTTCGAGCTACGACAAGCTGCCCGCCGTCGGCCAACCCATCCGGATTCTCACGCATCTGGCCGTGCGTGAGGACGCGCATATTCTCTACGGGTTCATGACCGTGCCGGAGCGAGATTTGTTCCGGTTACTGGTGAACAATGTCAGCGGGATCGGCCCGAAGCTCGCGCTCGCTGTGTTAAGCGGAATGAGCGTGACGAATTTCAAAACTGCGGTCGTGAATTCCGATATCGCGGCTATTTCGAAAATCAGCGGGCTTGGAAAGAAAACGGCCGAGCGGATTGTTCTGGAATTGAAAGACAAACTCGGCGTGGCGGCAGCGTGGGAAGTTGCGACCGCCGCGAACGCGCCGACTCCAGAGCAGGGGCAGGCAAACGAAGCGGTGCTGGCGTTGATCGCGCTCGGTTATAAACAGGTCGACGCGCACAAAGCCGTTCGCGATTTGCAAACGCAAGGCCAAGGAAAATCAGCCGAAGAACTGGTGAAGCTTGCGCTGAAGAAAATGGCCTCGGGGCGATGAGCAGAAAACGCCGAACGCTCAACGCCAAACATCGAATGTTGAACTCAGAGGTCTGCATTGAGGATTGGACGTTGGGCGTTGGACGTTGGACGTTTTCCGTCTGATGCTCGTGCAAGACGACCGCCTTTCCACGATTCGCGCCGCCTTCCCAAAGGAGGGTCTCTTTGCGGAAAAGGATTGGCAGCTCTCGCCTGATGCGTTCCCGATCGAGAATAAGTTTTTAACGGAGCTTGAGCAGCTGGGCCATCGCTTGTTCGTTTTTCAACGCGCGTGCAATCAGCTTTACCAACTCAGCGTTAAAGGAAAGCAACCCGATTGGGTCGCGCGTTATCTCGACGCTGGTAAGCCAAAGGAATTAGTCGAGTTCTCTCGACGCAAAGAGATCCGCGACGATGTGCCGCGAGTCATTCGGCCCGATCTGATTCTGACCGACAACGGTTACATCATCGCAGAAATCGATTCGGTGCCGGGCGGGATCGGTCTAACTGCGTGGCTCAACCAAACCTTTTCCGCCTTCGACAAGGAAATCATCGGCGGAGCCGACGGAATGCTGGAAGGATTTCAAAGCGTGCTGCCGAACGGCGGCGATATCGTCATTTCTCAGGAATCCGCAACCTATCGCCCGGAAATGGAATGGATCGCTGCTCGATTGAAAGAACGATCCGCCTCCGCCGGGCCTACGGCGGACAAGCAATCGCAAGATCCGACATGGCGCGTTGTTCCTGCGGAAAACTACCAACCCCGAGACGGCCGCGCCGTTTACCGGTTCTTCGAGCTGTTCGATCTGCCCAACATTCCAAAGATCGACAATCTGCTTCGAACGAACGCAGAAGGTCGCGTCACAATCACGCCGCCGGTCAAACCCTTCCTGGAAGAGAAAATGTGGTTCGCGCTTTTTTGGTTGAAACCGCTGCATGAATTTTGGCGGCGCGAGCTCGGTGAGAAATATTTTCTGAAGCTGCAGGAAGTGATTCCCTACTCCTGGATGCTCGATCCAACGCCATTGCCGCAGCACGCGGTGATTCCGCGTCTCGAGATCCATGATTGGCGCGAAGCGGCCAGGCTCAGCCAGAAAGATCGCGATCTTCTTTTAAAGGTGAGCGGGTTTTCACCGCTCGGCTGGGGCAGTCGCGGAGTCTCGCTCGGGTCCGATCTCGCCCACGCGGAATGGGAAAAGAGGATCGACAATGCACTGGCCACTTTTGATTCGTCACCGACGATCATGCAGCGCTTCCACAAAGGCCGCCTGGTCGAACATCGCTACTGGGATCCGGGCTCTGGCGAATTAAAAACGATGAAAGGCCGCGTTCGTCTCTGTCCGTATTACTTCGTGGAAGACGACCGCGTCAAATTGCGCGGCGCCCTTGCCACCATCGTTCCGGCCGACAAAAAATTTCTGCACGGCATGCGCGACGCGATCCTGGTGCCGTCGCGCAATGTTTCGGGCTAGGTGTCTGGTTTGTTATTCCAAAGTTATGACGACTTTTCCTCGAGCGTGTCCTTCTTCCAGATATCGGATGGCGTCGGGGACCTCGCTTAGCTTGTAAGTCCTATCGATGACAGGTTTCACTTTTCCGGACTGCATCAGATCGGCCAGGACAGTCAGATCTTTTTGGCTCGTATCTGCCATCATCATGCCCATTTGCTGGCTGATAAATGGTGACATCACCACCGCTTTGAGCGGACGAGTCATGACGCCGAGCACCCCTTGCTCGTTTGCTCCACCGCCTCCGATCATGACGTATTTCCCTTTGGGATTTAGGGCACCTCTGAATTCGGACAACGAATGGTTGGCAACGTTATCGAGAATCACGTCGTAACGTTGATCGCTCTTGGTGAAATCCTCTTTGGTGTAATCAATGACGTGATCTGCGCCGAGCGATCGCACAAGATCGACATTTCGCGTGCTGCAAACGCCGGTGACATCGGCGCCTAACGACTTGGCGATCTGCACCGCGAATGTTCCCACACCTCCCGACGCGCCGTTAATCAAGACCTTCTGCCCGGGCTGAATGTTTCCCTTGTCTCGAAGCGCCTGCAGTGCCGTGATGCCCGCGATGTTAACCGAAGCCGCTTGCTCAAATGTTATGTTTGCCGGTTTGAGCGCGATGGCTCGAGTCGCACGCGGACAAACGTACTCAGCAAAGGCGCCACCCCTCCCGCCGAAGACCTCGTCGCCTGGTTTGAATTGGGTGACGTTCTTGCCCACTGCTTCCACCGTCCCCGCGTAGTCAACGCCCAGTCGTGTGTCCTTGGGTTTGCGCAGCCCGACTCCCAGGCGCATGATTTTCGGCGTGCCTTCGATGAAATGCCAGTCGTAGGGATTAACCGAAGCCGCGCGAACTTTCACCAAAACTTGATCGTCGGTCGGCGTGGGCTTCTCAATATTCTCGACCTTGAGATTCTTTAAGCCGTAGTCGCAATAAACGATCGCTTTCATCGGGTTACTCGGGCTAGCGGTTTTTCCGCAATCATTGGTCGATCTCCAGTAGGAGATAAACACGAATAGGAACGCTAGGAATAGCACCACCAAAACCAGGCGGAACGTCCACTTGACGATTCCCTTTAAGATAGTTGTTAGTTTCATACGATTTTTTGTGAAGCTGCGGTTCTTGTCACATGTCACTGGTCACTAGTCACGTTTATTACGATCTTGCCGCGCACGTGGCCTTGCTGGATGTAGCGAACCGCTGCCGCCGTTTCAGTAACCGGATAGGTCTTCTCCATTACCGGAGTCAGCTTGCCTTCCGCCATGAGGTCGCGCAGAAAAGCCAGGTCGGCCTTATTGAACGTGGTCGTATACCTCTCGAACTTCTGTTCAACGAAGCGCGACCGCAGCGACGCAGTAAATGTACTGGCGATGCGGCTCAGCGAGTCGTCAATCGCTCCCATGCTGCCTATCCCGGCCAGGACGCAGATGCCGTGAGGCTTCAATATCTGGCGACGTTCTGAAAAGGAGCGATTGCCGACGTTGTCGAATAAGACGTCGTAACGCTGATCACTTTTAGTGAAGTCTTCTTTCGTATAATCGATGACGTGATCAGCGCCGATAGATCGCGCCTGCTCTGCATTGCGCGTACTGCACACCGCCGCGACTTCAGCGCCAAGAGCCTTGGCGATCTGCAGCGCGAAGGTACCTACTCCTCCTGATGCGCCATTGATCAGGACCTTTTGTCCCGGCTGAATGTTTCCTTTGCGCAGGCCTTGCAGTGCGGTCAGGCCTGCGACGGGAACAGCGGCGGCTTGCTCAAAGTTGATGTTGGCTGGTTTCAAAACGACGGCCCGATGGGATTGGACACATATGTATTCAGCCAATGCGCCCCACTTTACCCCAAAAACCTCGTCGCCCGCTTTAAACTCAGTGACGCTCTTGCCGACTGCTTCTACAACGCCGGCGAAATCGCGACCTAAGCGCGCGACCTTCGGCTTGCGCACGCCGGACATTAACCGAATGACCCACAGATCGCGTATTATGGCTGCCTCGAGTGAATTCAGCGAAGCCGCGCGCACGTTGACCAGGACCTCGTTGTCGTTAGGCACCGGCTTCTCAATCTCCTCCAGCTTGAGGACATCGGGCGGACCGTACTCGCAAAATCTGATCGCCTTCATCCGCTCAGCTCCGGCCGGAATGCTGCGTCCGCAGTCGTTAGTCGATCTCCAGTAGGCGACAAATGTCGTCGTTACCACCGCGAGCAAAATCGCGGCTGCACTCCACTTTAGAATACGTTTTAGTTTCATAGGAACGCTGTAGGGGAAGGCGTTGCCTTCCCAGGGAAGCTGACAGCTTCCCCTACAGAGTAATGATGAATGAAAAGATAGATGGTCATGTAAATCAGAGCGGTCCCCGATAACGCCGCAGTCGAACTGCTGCGACGACGAACGCGGCCGCGAATACCAATCCAATCCAGAGGTCGGGGCTGCTCAGGTATCTCCCCGGAGTGAGGGAGTCAATCGCCACACCGTGATGCGGCTGAAAATCGAAAGCCGCCGGGGCAAATCCCATCAAACGGTTTCCGAGCATCGCCGCGAAATGCGACGTGTTGAAGGTGATCTTCTCGAAGAAGGCGATTCCAAGCAACGGCAAGACCGCCCAAAGAAATGTCGCTCGTCGCACCCAGCCTGAAACCAGTAACGCCCAGCCGTAAATCGGCGCGTGCCAAAGCGCGATCACGATTAAGCCGTAAAGGAGGATGACGGACTGCTGAATTAAATTGAAATTCGCCAAGGTTGTTCCGGCAAGACCGCTCGGCAGAAGCGCCGCCGTGCTGATGAGCAGCATGATGAATTGGGTAACAACGGTGATTGCAAAAGTAACTAGCGGCAGAACGACGAGCGGAATCGTAGCCTTCGAAAGCACCGTGGTACGATCCGAAACCGGCAGCGATTTCCAAAAGAGAATGCTGCGTTCGCGACGTTCGCCGTGCAACGCGTCCAGACAGTAGAACACTCCGATGATGAACGCGGTGAAGATCAACATCATCGCTGCGCCATCGTACGGCAGTTCGATTGCGGCTTGCCGATGCGCCGGATCTAGCAACAAGGCGTTTTGCCTGCGACCCGGCAGATGAAACGAGCCGACCAAGGAGCCGAACAAAATGATCGCGGCAACGATCGACGGCGCGATGTAGATCGAATGGTTCTCCCACAACTCACGCCACACCGACCAGTAGAACGGCCGCGTCGCGGCAGCGTTGGAGCTCGGAGCCGGGAGCTCGGAGTTGGCAGGCAACTCGGGCGTCGGGTTAGATTGCGTATTCATTTTCTTTTCTCGTCACTTGTCACTCGTCACTTTCTTGTCACTCATCACCGCGACGAACAAATCAGCGATGCTTGGCGTGCGCACTTCGCCAAGCGCGGCGAGTTGGCCACGATCGACATTCTCGAACAGCATCACGCTGCGACCGAACACTTGCCGCTCGTGGAGCGGCTTGAGCGACCGCGCTCCCGCGACATGGTCGGGCTGCAACATCACTTCCACATAGCGCGACTCGAATTCTTCCATGCTGCATTCGAGCACGATCCGCCCGTGGTTAATGAACATGAGATCGGTCAGAACATCCTGGATTTCTTCCACCTGATGCGTCGTCACCACGATGGTGCGCTTGCCGTCGAAGTAATCGTTCAGCAGCGAATCGTAGAATTGTTTGCGGTAAAGGATGTCGAGGCCAAGCGTCGGCTCGTCCAGCACCAGCAACTTCGCGTCGATCGCCATGACCAGCGCGAGATGCAATTGCGCCACCATTCCTTTGGATAATTGTCGGACCTTGCTCGTGCGCTTGATCTCGGTCCTCCCGAGAAAACTTTCCGCCTTCGCGCGATCGAATCGCGGATGCACACCGGCGACGTAATCGAGCAACTGCGAAACCCGGATCCAACGTGGCAGCACCGCGACATCGGCAATGAAAGAGACATCGCGCATCAGGTGCTCGCGCGCATTCCACGGATCGCGACCAAGGACAGTTAACTGTCCTTCGTATGAGGTGAGACCGAGAATTGCGTTAAGCGCCGTCGTCTTGCCCGCGCCGTTCGGACCGATGAGTCCGAGGACGCGGCCCTCTTCAACACGAAGATCGACATTGTCCAGCGCAACGGTTGTTCCGAAAACTTTGCGAAGACCGTGTGCTTCTATTGTTGCCATCATTGCTCCCTCCGTTTTGCGGCCTTGCCCCGACTCCGCTTTGCGGCGGCCTCCAATTCCTTGTCAGTCAGACCAAGCCGCTGAATCTTTTCAGCGACCCTCGGCCATTCTTCAGCGAGAAATTTTTGACGTTCGCCCTTCAGCAACAGATCGCGCGCTCCAGCTTTAACGAACATGCCGAGCCCGCGCTTCATCTCGACCAGTTCCTCATCGACCAATTGCTGATACGCCTTCAGCACCGTGAGCGGATTGACCCGAAACTCGGCCGCGACATTGCGCACAGACGGCAACGGATCGCCTTCCTTGAGCACGCCATCGAGAATCATATGGACGCCACGATCGCGAAGCTGGCGATAAATCGGCTGACTATCGTTCCATTCACGACTCATCCCTGTGTTCCCGATGGCCACTGCGTTTCATGTAGGTGTTATAGTTAACTATAACACCAGTTCACGGGCAAGCCTTTTTTAAGAAATTTTTTCTCCCCAGAGCATCCTGCCCAAATCAATGCCTCGACGGCCCGACCCCGCCCAGATCATAGGTCGTGATCTCGAGTTTGTGGCCGTCGGGGTCGGAAAAATAAATGGAATGCGAAATCTCGTGGTCCTGAAATTCGAACTGAATCCCCCGCTGCTTCAATTCCTCCTGAGCGGCGAGAAAATTCTTCCGATTCGCACGCAATGCTAAATGAAGCATCTTCACGCCGCCGCGCTCCGAGGGTGCTGAGCCCTCCTTGGATCTAACCGGAAATAACGCGATCGCGGTCGTGCCTTTGCCGATAAAAACGGGAATGCCGTCCCACATTCCTTCGTAGCGGCGCTCGAAACCAAGAACGTCGATGTACCAATTGGCCGCGGCCTCGACATCAGGGACCGACATGGCGAGGTGATCGATTCCTTCGAGCTCCATAAAAGAGAGACAGAATGAACAGAATCTACATAATTCGAATCGGATAAAGAAGGGCAAACAGGCTAATCATTTTGTGAATTCTGTTAATTCTGTCTGGCTCCGTTCCGATTCCGTGGAAATGAAATTGTGTCTGGACGCCGATGTTGATATGTCGATGTAAGTGAGTTCCCCCACTCGCCGCGCGTTTCTTAAAACGATCGGGCAAGCCGGTTTGTTTTGCGCGGCGCCGTCCATCGCACGCTCGGCGGCTGCGCTGAACGACCCGCCTTCGCCCGGCTACGGCGCGGCAAGCGACACGGTTCAGATCTCGATCTTCCATACGACCGATTTGCACGGACACATTCTGCCCACGAGCGATTATGCGGGAAACACGGATCTCGGCGGATTCGCGCGTTGCGCCACTCAAATCCGCCGATGGCGCCGACAAAATCGAAATTCGATCCTGATCGATATCGGCGACGTTTATCAGGGCACCGATGTCAGTTTGCGAACCAACGGCGCGCTCATGCTCGATCTCTTCAATCATTTGAAATACGACGCGTGGATCGTCGGGAATCACGAGTTCGATTGGGGCCTGGAGCCGTTCATCAACGCGCTCGCAAAATCGGACATGCCGGTGTTGGCGGCGAATATGTCGATGGAAGGAAAACCCAGCGGCGAAATTTCGCCGTTCGCCAAAATTCAGCCTTACATTTTGAAGGAGATTAATGGAATCAAAATCGCGATCATCGGAGTAACGACGCCGGGAATGCCGTTTTGGTTTCGCCCGGAGTTCATTCGTGGTTTTGATTTTGAATATTCGGTGGAACCAGTCCGCCGTGCGATCACGAAGGCGAAGAGCGACAGAGCCGATGCGATAGTGCTGGCAGGTCATATGGGGCTTAAGCCGCGCACGGGCGGCGATGATTTCGCCAACAATATCATCGGGTTAACTGCGGAATTTCCCGACGTTCCCGCCTTTATTGCCGGCCACACGCATCAAAAGATTCCGAGTCGTCTGACCAATGGTGTGCTTCTAACCCAGGCCGATCACTTCGGAATCCACGTAGGTCGTTTGGATCTGACGTTTGATCGTTCGTCAAAAAAATTGCTCCATCGCGAGGCGCACTGCGAACTGATGAATAATCGCGTTCCGATCGACCATGTCGTCCTTTCACGCGCCAAGCCGCATCTCGATGAATCGGCCGGCGCCCTCGCCCGACCGATCGGTACCTTGGCGGAAACACTTCACGTTCGCGGTCGCCCGGGTGAGCCGAGCGATGTTGAAGCGCTGATCGGCGCTGCGATCCTGGAAGCGCTACGGGAACGCGGCACGATTGTGGACGGCGCAATGCATGGCGTTTTCGACGAGAAAAATAACTTTGTCGCCGGTCCAAAAACCATAAGTGACATTTGGCGCCTGATTCCTTTTGAAAATTATCTGGTGACGGCCGAGCTCACGCCGGAGGAGATCAAAACCGCGATGGAAGAGGTTTATGCGAGCCGGGAGCCACGAAACCTGCTCGGGTTTAAAATTGAAACTGAGGGAGTTGGTTACGAGCGGAAAATCACGGCGATGCGACTGGCCGATGGGCGACCACTTGAGCGCGACAAACGTTATTCGATCGCCTTCAACACTTTCGATTCGCGCAGCGGCGGCCACCGCTTCATGAAACTTCGTGCTTTGCTCGAAACGCCCGTAACGCGTTGCACCTTTCATCACGTCCAGACCCGCGACGCGCTGATTGACTACTTCCGGCGCCACCAGGTCGTGCACAAGATCGTCGCCCAAAATCGGGGCGCGGCTTAAATTTACGCGAGATTGCGGTTGAAAATGGCCGCGCTTTCGGTTGCGTATCTGTCCCATGCGCGTTTTCGCACTTTCCGCGGTCATTCTCCTGGCGATTGTCGATCCTGGCTGGTCGCAGGTTGACGTTCCATCTTCACAGCGTGCGAGCTTGCCGATGTATCGGCCTGTCCTGCTCGGCACCGGACCCGATGCTTTGATCAACCGCATCGACACCGCGGGCTTGATTAAACAAGGACAAAAGGACGGCGCGATCATGTTCTCCTGTTCGGTGAAAAAGAGTGGAGAAGTCCTTTCCGTTTCGACCTATCGCGGCACGCCCGATTCGAAACTTCTGGAGCAGGAGGTTCTGAAAAAATTATCGCTCGCCGCTAACGCGAAATTTATCCCCGCAATTCACAATCACATCCCGGTCGACGCGATTTACTACGGTACCGTGACGTTCGCGATTGTGAACGACAAGCCGCGGCTGCGTATTTTTTCAAATCAGGAACGCACCGAACTGGCAAAAGAAAGCGATTTCATCGGCCCACAACCGTTTTGGGGAGGCGACTCAAAATTTAACGGCTTTCATTATCCGACCCGTGATACTGCACCGGTGCAGGTGGACGGTTCGGTTGAGCTGGCATTAAAAGTGGACGCCGCCGGGAATTTGCAGGATCTCAGGCTGCTGAGCGAGCAGCCGCCATTTCTCGGATTCGGCGATGCCGCATTCGAGGACATGAGCAAGGTGAAATTCATTCCTGCGTTTCGAGACGGAAAACCGGTGGATTGTGAGGTGAAGATCCCGGTTTACTACAAGGCGCAAGGTTTCTAGGCGCTTTCGCCTTCAAAAGATTCGCCGTCGACCCAGCTCCAAATGTGAGAAGCCGAATCATTCGGACGACTTTTTTCCGACGGGATCCGATCACTTGCGCCCGCGAACTTGTCGGAACTGAGCTGACCTGGGGGAAATGCTCGGGGACAATTGTCGAAACCGAGGCGTATCTGGCTGAGAAAGATGAGGCATGTCACACTTTCTCACGCCCCACGGCCCGCGTGTTTATCGAACGGAACAAAGCCGGCGCGGCGTATATTTACTTCAGTTACGGAGCGCACTGGATGTTGAACGTGCTGGTGAAAGGCGCGACCAACGGTTTTGTTTTAATTCGCGCGGTGCAGCCTGTGCGTGGGATTCAATTGATGAAGAAACGGCGCGGCCTAGAGGGTGAACGCCGGCTTTGCTCCGGCCCGGGAAAATTGACGCAAGCGTTCGACATTACGAATCGACATCATGAAATAAATTTGTGCGTCGATCGACGCCATTGCTTCGCCCACTCCTCCGACGACGATGTCGATGTCGTCGCGGACCAACGGATCGGCATCACCCGATCGGCGCATCATCCCTGGCGATTCACCATCCGGGGAAGCAAATATGTCAGCGTTCCAGTTCGCTCGTTGACTCAGTCGTCGATTGATCGAAATTCTTCGCTTCGATGAATCCGGGCAAGAAACGCGTTTTACTTGGGATGAGCGGTGGAGTGGACTCCAGCGTTGCCGGATATTTGCTGCGCGAGCAAGGCTACGACGTCGTCGGGGTGACGATGAAAGTATGGCCGCAGGATTGTATCTCGCGGGCAGAGGACAAATGTTGCGGCCCGCAAGCGGTCGCGGACGCGCGCGCCGTCGCCCATTCGTTAGGCATTCCGCATTACGTGGTCGACGAAGCGGACCTGTTCGAGCGCACAGTCATCGATTATTTCACGAGCGAATATCAGGCCGGTCGCACGCCGAATCCTTGTGTGATGTGCAATGAGAAACTGAAATTCGGCAACCTTTGGGGCAAAGCTGAAGGGCTCGGCTGCGATTACATCGCGACCGGTCATTACGCGATCATCGAGCATCACGAGGATCGCGCGGTTTTACGCAAAGGCGTCGATCCGCGCAAAGACCAGTCTTATTTTCTCTTCAGTTTGCGCCAGCCACAGCTTCGTCGCGCGCTCACGCCCCTTGGAACGATGCAAAAACCTGAGATCAGGAAAATTGCGCATTCGTTAGGCCTGAAAGTCGCAGACAAGATCGACAGTCAGGAAATCTGTTTCGTTCCGGGAAACGATTACAAAGCGTTTTTACGATCGCATCTTGGCGAAAAAGAATTCCATCGCGGCGAGATTTACGACGTCGCTGGAAACTTTGTTGGCGAACATGACGGCATTGAGCTTTTCACTATTGGTCAGCGCAAAGGACTTCCCGGGGGATCAGCAAGACCTCGTTACGTTGTCGACGTGGATCCGGAGACAAACCGCGTGATCGTGGGCGACGCTGAAGATTTGGTTTGCGACGAATTCGAAATCGATCACGCAAATTGGATCGCACAGGATCTTCCGAATGAGGATTTGGATGTTACGGTGAAGATCCGTTACAGCCATGCTGGAACTCCGGCCATCGTGACTCCGCTTGAAAATCATTGCGCTCGGATTCGTTTGCATGAGCCGCAGCGCGCGGTCACGCCTGGCCAAGCCGCGGTGATCTATAAAGGCGATGTCGTCATCGGCGGCGGTTGGATCTGTAGGCAACAGGCGCTCGTTCCTGCCTGACACATGGCAGGCAAAATTCTTCTCGCGCTCAGTACGTTCCCGGATCGCGAGACGGCGCAGCGCATCTCAAATCAGCTCGTCACTGAAAAATTCGCCGCCTGCGCAAACATACTCCCCGCTATCGAATCGATTTACCGCTGGAAAGAGAAAATCGAGAGCGGGAATGAAACACTCGTCTTCTTTAAGTTGAGCGAAGATCGACAATCAGCGTTTCAGGAAAAACTGCGCTCGCTTCATCCTTACGAAGTTCCCGAGATAATTTTCGTTCCGGTCTCGAACGGTTTGCCGGCATACCTGCGCTGGGTTGTAGAGAGCTGCGGCTAGACGCGCCGGCGTCTCTTGCCGACGAAATAAATGCCGACGCCGATTGCGTTCGCGATCGCGGTTACGGCAATAATTTTCACGGCGAAACTCAGCGGGCTTGGGACATCGATGATCGGGTAGACCGTGAAAAAGAGGGCTGACAACGTAACAATCGCGCCGGAGATCGCCGCGATGCGCAACCATACCGGCGCGCCGGAACGAATCGCGCCGGCGCCAAAGATCGGGATCACGAACATCATGAAGTAAACGATGCCGTAAAAAACATTGGCGGCGTTGTCCACCAATTGAAACGCTTCCTGGATTCCAGCGCCGATTTGGCTCGCGACCGCGATGACGAGCGTGGTCGCGCCGACGAAGATGATCGAATTGACCGGCGTTTTGTATCGCGGGTGCAAGCGCGAGAACCAGCCCGGCAGTAAACGGTCCCAGCCCGCCACCATCGGCAGTCGCGAGCTCCCGGTCACGTGAACGCTAGTCGACGAGATCGTTCGTGTGGTCATCAACAGAATTCCAACCGAAGCGATCGCGCCGGCGATTGGAAATGAACTCAGACCCAAGCGCAATGTTTGCGGCACTGGACCGATGAGATCGATCGGATTGTCCCCGATGAAAGCCAGCACCGAACTTGTTCCGAGAATAAACATCAGCGCGATCACCGGCGAAGCGATCAGAACGGAGCGACCGATGTCACGCGCCGGAGAGCGCGTTTCCCCGGCGAGAATGGCGACGTATTCAAATCCGCTCAATGCGCCGACGGACAGTTTGCTGAAAATGTTGAAGCAATAGAAGATCGACATCGTAGGCAATGCGAGCTGGAGCGGGTGATAACTTTTCAATTCGCCGCGGGCGAGACCGAGCAATGGCAGGCAAATCAGCCCGCCATAAACAAGAAGCATGGCGAACGCGCCTACATTGTGGAGCCATTTGCCTAACGACAAACCGCGGACACACGTCCAACCAAGACCGCTGACCAGCGCCGTACTGATAAGCGAAACGCACCATTTGCTGTGCGGCATCCAAGCGGCGTTCGGACCGATGGCGTAAGAAATGTTCGTCGTCGTAAACATTCCGCCCAACGCGATGACCGTGATGGAGAGGAGCCAGAGATTCCACGCCACGATAAAACCGGCGAACTCGTTGAACCCGAGTTTCGCCCATTGATAAATGCCGCCTTCAAGCGGCATGCAGCGGCTCAAATAAATGACGACCGCGGCCTGCGGAATGTAGAAAAGCAAAATGGCGAGCAACCAAAAGAAAAGGTGCCATTGGCCAAGTTTGGCGGCGGCGCCGACCCAGGTTGAACCGACCACGAAAAGAATTTGGGTAAGGACGAGATCGAACAACCCGAGTGGTTTCTTGAGTGATTCGCTACGCGTTTCGACATTCTGTTCGGCGCGCTCGAGATCCGTGCTCACAACGATCGGTTATCTGATGTCGATCTTAGTGTTCGTGGTCCGGCTTCTTTTGCGGCGGCGGGACGTTGCGAAACTCGCGATGCCTAATTTTCCCGCCGGCGTAAGCGATGTAGACGCCGAATCCTAAAGTCACAGCGCTCAATAAAATCACCGATAGGACCAACGGCGTGGCGGAGCGCGGCCATTTTCGCGGCGCGACCAGCGCGACCGCGCTCAACGCTGCCAACCCATAAAAGAACCAAATACAATCTTCTGCGCGATCTTGATGCTCTTCCAACCACGCTTGACCAGTCTCGTTTTCCATCGAAAGCACCCGGTCCTTGGCTTGTTCTCCAAATTCATAGACCGGCCACGCCGATGCCGCGCTGACCAGCACCACGATCAGCGTCGCGATCTGTGCAGGCCGGCTCCGTAAGAAAAACGCGACGATTAATCCAAGCAATCCCATCGCCAGGCCGTAGATCGGCAAGGGATTGATCAGGACGTGGATGTATTCCGGCTGTCGAAGGTCGCGCAGAATCGCGTCAATCATGACTTCACCAGATTCTCAAAAGCGAAGTCGCGCTTCAACCTTTTGGCGACGGACTTTCGCCGGTTTGCGACATTTGTTTGTCTTCCCAGTACGGAACGTATTTTTTCCAATCGGCGGTGGTGAAGTGCCACCACTCGACGCGCAAACCGTAAAAATTGTTGTGCGCCATCGCCAACTGCAAGAGCGTCAGATGTTGTTTTATTAGCGGATCGCGCCCGGTGTAACCCATCATGGCCTGAGGCGTAAACTCGTCATATTTAGTCGGCATGCTGACGTCCTGGCTCCAATCGTCCACCAACGTGGCGTCGACTGAGACGCCGTAGGAATGCATCGAACCAAATCCCTTGCCGGGGTCGGCAACGAACTCGTCCTTGTGCGCGTACTTGTAGAGCAGCTCCTGCGCTTCTTTCGGCCGGTAGGCGTCCCAGATCTTCAGCCGGTAACGATATTGCTTGAGATAACTTTGGGCGCCGGCCAGCTGCTGCGCGACACTCGGCAAAATCAAAGCGCGCGTGCCGCGCGGATACAACGCGTGGCCGGTCACGTTGTGGTCAGTCGCATAGCGCAAATCGATCACGATCGTCGGATCAACCTTCGCGATGTCGACCAGCTCCGGATTGGCTGCTGGGGATGCCGGTAAGATCGACATCGTGACCGCAAAGATGATTGTGAAACACAGAAGGCGAGACATTCGGCGGCCATTATAAGCTCAAACCGGGGCGGGCTGCAATCAACCCCGAACGCGTCGGGGTCAATCGCCCGCGACGGAGCTGCTCATGTCGGTTTTGGCGATTCGCTGCAGGAGAAGCCGCGCCGTCTCATCCGGCACGTTGAAATGCAGCTCAAGATTGGCCGCTTGGCGCGTCACTTCCGGGGGCTGAGCGAAAAGCATTAGATTTGAATCCTGGAGACGCAACCACTTCTGCGGCTCGTTGTGCAAATTGCGCGCCAGCTCTGACGCCACTTCGGGAGATTTCATCTTTAAAAACAAACGCGCCTTCACCGGGTTTTGCAGCGTTAACGCGAATCCGAGTAACTGCGAATTTTCCAGCAGTTCGGGCGCGAAAATCGGATGAAACATGCGCGGCAAATCCGGCGGGCTGCGCGAGATCAGACGGAGCGTGCTCTCTCGGTCCAACGCTTGGAACCGGTCAAACAACTGTCCGGTGATTTTCAGGTCGAGATCGATCCCGAGCCGAACCCGGACCAGCTCATCCACTTCGCTCGAGCTCCCGACAGCGAGCGTGCTGGGACCGACGCGCGCGAGCGCGAGATCGGGTTTTTCCCATACCGGCAATCCACTGACCGTGCGTTTGTGAAACTCTTTGTCAGTTTGGACCGAGCGGATGATTTGCGAAACGTCGCTCCGATTTTCAATCAGGATAAATTCGCGAACGGTGCCGGAGTCAGTGCTGGTTGTTGCGCGGGTGATTTGAAGCGTGTCTCGTGACAGATTGAGTGTCGGCACGCGCGCGGCCGGGCCGATCAATCCATTCCACACATTCTGCCAGACATCGGCTTGCTCTTTGTGCCAGCGTTTTGGCAAATCGTCGCGCTCAAATTGTTCGGTATTGATCGATAGAATCGCTTCGGTTTGCTGCGGCAGCCACTCACGCTTGCGTGGTGATTTCGCGACCAGAGGCAAAATGATCGCCAGCAGCCCGATCACCGAGACAACGCTGAAATAGAATTGCCGCAGCTCCTGTTTATCGATGCCCCGGGAGAGCAACGCCAGCTCGTCGTTATGTTGCTGATGTCGATCCACCGCCACGCGATGTTTGCGCACGTCGTCGAGCAATTGCGGCGCATTCGGCGGAGCAATGCCTTGCGACGCGAGATGGCGTCCAATGTTGAGATAGGCCGGATTCTTTCGCTCCTCGACAACTTGATGATGTTGTTTGGCTTCGATCACCGCGTCCTGCTGCGAGCGAATGTTGTCCGCGAAGCCTTTGTCACGTCCTTCATAGTCGCCGCGGACTTTGGCAATATTTCGTTCAATCGCGGAAAGTTCCTCCTCGGCCGCGACGAGTTTTTCCTTGGCGATCCGGGAAGCATCGGCGCTGCCAAGCCGGGCGCGAACCAGTTCCGCGCGTTCTTCCGGTAAGCGCGCGCGCCGCGCGCTAATGGCGGCTGTTTGCGTCTCCAAATCCGCCGGCGGCGGCGCGAGGGCTTGAAGCTCGGACAACTTTTTCAGCAACTCTTGGTCGGCGGCGTCGTTCTCATCAATCCGGCGCTCGACCGCATTTACCTCACGCTCGCACAGCTCCGCCGCACTCTTGGCTTCGTTACGACGCTGCACGATTGGCTTCTTCTCCACTTCCAACTTCGCCATCGCTTCACTTTGCTCTTTGGCGTTCGCTTGCCGCTGCACCTCGATCTTTTTGATTCCTTCTTCGATCTGGATGATCCGAATCGCGACTTCCTTTTGCTCCTGCTCGAGTTTCTTCAAAGCCACGATCTCGTTCCGGAGCTCGGGAAAGTTCGCGGCCTGCGAAGTTCCTTCGCGCCCGAGAGCAATTTCGCTTTTTTGCAGCAACCGTTTCTCGTGCCGCAATATCATGCGCGTGCGTTGCCGCCGGATTTTCAATCCGATCTCGCGCAGCCCTGTCCGAATAAAACTCACTAGCTAAGTTATTCCTCCGCCTCGGACAGTTTTGCCAACACGCTGAAATCTTCCAGCGTTGTCGTGTCACCGGTAACTTTTGCGCCGCTCGCAATTTCTTTCAGCAATCGTCGCATGATTTTTCCGCTGCGCGTTTTTGGAAGCGCTTCGGCAAAGCGCACTTCATCTGGTTTCGCGATTGCGCCGATGTGCGTGCCGACGTGGTTTCGCAATTCGGCCTTCAAATCATTCGAAGCGTCGACTCCGGTTTTCACGGTCACGAACGCGACCACGCTTTGTCCCTTCAATTCGTCCGGCCTTCCAACCACCGCGGCTTCGGCAACTTTAGCATGGCTCACCAGCGCGCTTTCGATCTCCGAAGTGCCAAGCCGATGTCCGGCCACATTGAGCACGTCGTCGATGCGCCCGACGATCCAAAAATAACCGTCTTTATCGCGCCGGGCGCCGTCGCCGGTGAAATACTTGCCTTTGTATTCGCTCCAATACTGTTTTTGATAACGCTCTTTGTCTCCGTAAATCGTCCGCAACATCGCTGGCCACGGACGGCGAATAATTAATTTTCCGCCCACGTTCGCGCCGACTTCTTTTCCCTCTTGATCGACAATTGCCGGAACCACTCCGAAAAACGGGAGCGTGGCGCTGCCCGGTTTTGTCGGAATCGCGCCCGGCAGCGGCGTAATCATGATCGCGCCGGTTTCGGTTTGCCACCAGGTGTCGACGACTGGACAACGTCCCCCCCCAATCGTCTTGCGATACCACATCCACGCTTCGGGATTAATCGGTTCGCCGACCGTGCCGAGCAGACGGAGTGACGACAGATCATGTTTCTTCACCCATTGATCGCCCCAGCGAATGAACGCGCGGATTGCGGTCGGTGCGGTGTAGAGAATGTTCACCCGATTCTGCTCGATGATTCGCCAGAAGCGGTCCGGTTCCGGCCAGTTCGGCGCGCCTTCATACATGAACGTGGTCGCGCCGTTCGCGAGCGGACCATAAACAACGTAGCTATGCCCGGTCACCCAACCGACGTCCGCGGTGCACCAAAAAATATCTTCGTCGCGAATATCGAAGACATATTTCGTGGTCGAATAGATTCCGACCAGATAACCGCCGGTCGTGTGGAGGATTCCTTTCGGCTTCCCGGTCGAACCGCTGGTGTAAAGAATGTAAAGCGGATGTTCGCTGTCGAGCGGCGCCGGCGGGCAACTGTCGTCCACGTACTCGAGCTCGCGGTGCCACCAGACGTCGCGACCTTCTTCCATGTGGATCTCGTTGTTTGCGCGCTGGAAAACAATCACGCGCTTGACTGACGTCCCGCCGCGCAACGCGTCATCCACATTTTTCTTGAGCGGAACAATTCCGCCGCGGCGATAGCTGCCGTCCGCCGTGATCACGGCGATCGCGCCGCAATCGGCAATACGATCGCGAATTGAGTCCGCGCTGAATCCGCCAAAAACGACCGAGTGGACCGCGCCGATGCGCGCGCAAGCCAGCATCGCAATCGCCGCTTCCGGAATCGTCGGCAGATAAATAATGACGCGATCGCCTTTGCGAATTTTGTTTCGCTTCAAAACATTCGCGAAGCGGCAAACTTCGCGATGCAATTGCTGGTAGGTGAGCGTGCGTTTTTCACCCGGCTCCCCTTCCCATAAAATGGCTGCCTTGTTGCGGCGGTGGGTAGTGAGATGTCGATCCAGACAGTTCTCGGAAAGATTGATTTTTCCGCCAATGAACCATTTCGCAAACGGCGCCTTCCATTCCAAAACTTTCCGCCACGGCTTTTGCCAGGAAAGTTCCTTCGCCTCGCGCGACCAGAATTTGTCCGGCTGCTTGATCGACTCGCGATACATCCGCTGATATTGGGCGAGGTTCTTGATCTTCGCTTTCTGCGCGAACTCCTTCACCGGCTTGAAGACGCGCTTCTCCTTTAAATGCGATTCGATGTTCCGGTTGTCGATCTTCATGAGGCGGGAATTCAGGCTAACAATCGTCCATTAGGGGCTCAACGGAAAGTTGCGCCTCTTTTCCAGTTCGGTCAGCATTCACGTCGTGGCAAGTCCGGACAAGTTACATCCTTTGGCTCTTCGGATCGGTCGTTACACCCGGCCTGTTCTAATCGGGGCGGCGTTTCTCCTTCCAATCGCGCTCATCGTTCGCGCCGTCACCTTTTGGGGACACGGCATCATCGACAGCGAAGCAATGGAGTTTGTTCTAAATTATCTCCAGACGCGTTCGCTCCTCGCCCAAATTTTCGACCCTCAAATCAACGACTGGGGCTCGTATCAAGCTCGCGAGCTCAGTTACGTCTTCGATTTGATCTGACCGGCGCAACCCAAAGCCATTCAACCGACCGGCCTTGAGTTTTTGTCTCCATTCCGAAGCCGCGTTAACGTTTCGGCATGTCTGATCATATATACAAAAAGATTGAGCTGGTCGGTTCGTCACCGAAGGGAATTGAAGATGCGGTCAAGAATGCTCTGACGCGGGCAAAGAAAACCATCCGCAATATGCGCTGGTTTGAGATTGCCGAAACGCGCGGTTACCTCGAGGAGGGAAACATCTCGCACTGGCAGGTGACTCTAAAGGTCGGCTTCACCCTGGAAGCTTGAGTATTTCCCTACTCTTCTTCCTGCGTCGCTTCGTATAATTTCGTCGCGCCGTAAATCAGGATACCCGGTTTCAGTGCGAACAACACCAGGCGCAGGATACCTTTCACAATTCTGCCGATGCCCAACCGGTTCAAGACGAATCCAGCGAGCACGGCGTAAGCAATCGATTGCACCGGGTTCTGCCGAACGTACGTTTCCGTCTGGGTAAGAATCTCGTCGAAGTGTTCCCGCGAATAACGCAGGCCGCGCTCCGCTATATCTTCATGTCCTCTTTTTTCCATTTTGATTAACGATTGTCCGCGGAGTCCACTTGGTCAACGCAAAGTCATCCAAATCGTAGCGGCTCCGGCTCCCGGCGGAAAATCCGCCGGTGGCGGTTGTCGATGTAACGCGCCGGATTTGCGCGACAATTTCAGGCAATAACGAGAAAATCGTTCCAGCGCTTGCTCGTTGAGCGTTTCGCAGTTGGTCGACAATAAAATCCGCCCATTGCGCTCGACCAGCTCCAACGCTGAAACAATTAGCTCCTCAAAGTCGTTTTCGACATGAAAGGCCGCGCCGCCCTTTGTTCGCGAAAACGTCGGCGGATCGAGAATGATCATCTCGAATTTTTGTCCACGCCGGGCCAGGCGTCCTAAAACAGGGCGGACATCGTCGGCAATAAACTGATGTCCTTCAGTGGAAATAGAATTGAGGACAAAATTTTGCCGGCCGCGTTCCAACGATTTCTTGGAAAGATCGACATTCACCGTCTGCGCGCCTGCCGACGCTGCCGTTACCGAGAATGAGCACGTGTAAGCGAAGCAGTTCAAGACTCGCTTCGGCTTTGATTGCCTGACGAATCTGCGGTTTTCGCGTTGATCGATAAACAACCCGACCGAATAGCCGGCCCCGAAATCGATGCCGAATTTCAGACCGTGCTCGGTCGCGATCGTCTGCAGGTTTTCGCCCTTATTGCCAATGACCAGCTTCGGCGTTTCGCGCTCCTCATTTTTCTTCGGCAAAAATCGGGCGAAAACCCGACCGATCTGAAAATTGAGTGACGTGGTCCATTCGTTCAGCCCTGCCGTCAAACGATCGCGCGCAGCGGTAGTTCTAAAAGAGACCAGGACGTCGCGTCCAAAACGCTCCGCCCAACCGTTATCGGTTGTGCAGAGCCGATGCGCGTCGGTTCCTTCCGCTTCGAACGCCTCGAATAACTCGCGACTGATCCAATCGTTGATCCTCATTTTGTCATTCCGACCGAAGTGGAGGAATCTCTTACTATTTCTGTAGTTCTAAGCTAGTCAGCACGGAAATATTTAGAGATGTCTCGACTTCGCTCGACATGACAGAAAACTAACGAGCAATGGGTTTGATGAAAGTCACGATCCGCGTCCCAGCCAGTAATTCCAATCTTGGCCCGGGCTTCGATTGCCTGGGCGTCGCGCTTCGCGTTTACAATTTGATGACTATCTCACGCGCCGCAAAACAGGAATCGCTCGCGCCGATTGCGGCCAAGGCCGCCGATCTTTTCTTCAAGCGAACCAAGCGCCGGCGTTTCGCGTTTTCTTGTTCGGCGATAGAAAAAATTCCGCGCTCGCGCGGTTTGGGTAGCAGCGCCACCATTCGGCTCGGCATCTTGCACGGGTTAAACGAACTCACGCGGCGGCCTCTAGATCGGTTGTCGATCTTCCAATTGTGTGCGGAACTCGAAGACCATCCCGATAATGCCGCGCCGTCGTCGTTCGGCGGATTCACGGTCGCGCGCGGTGAAAATGTTCAGCGCTTTCAAGTCTCACCAAGATTAAAGTTTGTTCTCTTGATCCCCGATTTCGAAATTCAAACATCGGCCGCCAGAAAAATTCTGCCGGCAAGAATCTCGCGCATGAACGCGGTCGCGAGCACGGGCAACGCCTGCGTTATCACAGCCGCATTCGCTTCGGGCGATTACGAAAACCTGCGCGGAACCTTTATCGACCACCTTCACCAGCCGTTTCGCGGGCGACTGATTCCCTTCTTGCCACGCGTTATCGCCGTCGCCGAAAAGGCCGGCGCGCTCGGCGCGTTCTTGAGCGGCTCCGGATCGACAATCTGCGCCGTCACTTTGCAAAGCCCGAAGAGAGTTGCCGCCGCAATGCAGCGTTCTGCACGAACATCTTCACAAATCGTCATTACGACCGCTGATAATCACGGAGTTCAAATTCGTAATTAAATGGGGCGCACGCTTGAAAATCTGGAGCAGTTCGGCATCGACGTCGTCCTTGGCCGGCGTCGCGGTTTTCGCGCTTCAATTTTGCGCGGAATTTTATATGCGCTCTCGTTTATCTACGAACGGATCGTCCAGCTCCGGCTTTATTTGTATCGGAAACGAATTTTCCGCGAGCGCACACTCGGTTGTCTCGTCATTAGCATTGGAAATCTCACTGTCGGCGGAACGGGCAAAACGCCGGTGGTGGAAAAGTTCGCGCGCGCGTTACAACTGGGCGGCCGCCGTGTTGCCATCCTGAGTCGTGGCTACAAAAGCGTGCCGAAGCCGACGAAACGAAATTGGTTCGATCGCTTGCTGACCAAAGATGTCGATCCTCCACGCGTTGTGTCCGACGGAAAACTTCTCTTTCTCGATTCGATGACCGCCGGCGACGAGCCCTACATGCTCGCGCATAATTTGAAAGATGTGATCGTGCTGGTCGATAAAGACCGGGTGAAAAGCGGGAAATTCGCAATCGACAAATGGAAAGTGGACACGCTTCTACTCGATGACGGTTTACAATATCTCCATCTCAAACATCGCCTCGATATCGTGCTGGTGGATCGACAACAACCATTCGGGAACGAATTTCTGTTGCCGCGCGGAACTTTGCGCGAGCCGCCACGGAATCTTCGACGCGCGAGTTACATTTTCATCACCAAGGGAACCGGCGAATCGAACGACGCGCTGATCGCGCGCATCCGCCGTTACAATCGCACCGCCGAAATTATCGAATGCGCGCACCGGCCGCTTTATCTGCAAAATATTTACACCGGCGAGCAACTAACGCTCGATCGCTTGCGCGGCGCGTTCATCGGTTCGATTTGCGGAATCGCTGCGCCCGAAAGTTTCGAAGGCGCGCTCAAGAACCTTGGCGCGAATGTCGATCTTTCACTGCGCTACATCGATCACCACTACTACACCGAGGCGGAATTACGGACTTTCATCAATCGCTGCATCCGCCGCGATCTGGCCATGATCGTCACAACGGAAAAGGACGCCGTCCGCATGCCGCGCTTGCCGGAAGCAGACGCGAAGGTGCCGATTTACTTCCTGCGCGTGGAGATCGATATCCTGAGCGGCCACGAAAGCTGGGAACAATGCGTCACCCGCATCTGCAAACCGCAGCCCATGCTCTCGCCTGAGAGATTCTTCGCCTAAAGCCTCTTCTGTAGCGGCGGTCTATGACCGTCGCTCGAATTCTGAATTCGATTCGTTAAGGTCAAGCGTGCCCGAGCGTCTCCGCAGACTCGAATCCACGTTTCAGCGATTCCCAATTTATTTCATTACCACCTGCACGAAGGAACGGCGTTCGATCTTGGGTAACGCCGATGTCCATGCGCGACTAATCGAATTCGGCCGGAAAGGTGAGGAGCGCGGTGCCTGGCTAGGTGCATATGTTTTGATGCCGGATCATTTGCACGCATTCGTGGCTATAGATGACGAGAAATTCAAACTCTCCACTTGGGTGAAATCTATGAAGAACGCGTTATCGAAAACGCTGCGATTACAAAGCGTCCCGTCGCCGCATTGGCAAAAAGGTTTCTTCGATCACGTGTTGCGTAGCGACGATTCCTATTCGGAGAAATGGAATTACGTTCGCGAGAATCCCGTACGCGCAGGCTTGATCAAAGAATGGAGCAAATGGCCATTCTTGGGTGAAATTTTTGACCTCGAGTTTGGAGATGATCAAGGTTTGAAGAAATAATGCGACGGTCATAGACCGCCGCTACAGTGGGAAAACAGAAATGCCTGAAAAAGCCGAGCTCGTCGTCGAAGGGAAAAAGCTTTCCGTATCTAACCTGAACAAGGTGTTGTACCCGAAAGTCGGGTTCACCAAAGGTCAGGTGATCGATTACTACATCAAGATCGCGCCGGTGCTGTTGCCGCATTTGGAAGATCGGCCGCTGACGATGAAGCGTTATCCGAACGGCGTGGACAAAGAATTTTTTTACGAAAAGAATTGTCCGTCGCATCGGCCGAAGTGGGTGAAGACCGCGAAAGTTTGGAGCGAAGGCAACAATCGTATAATGGATTATTGCCTCGCGCAGGATCTGCCGACGCTGGTTTGGGCGGCTAACCTGGCCGATCTCGAGCTGCACACATCGCTCGCGAAGAAGAAGAACGTCGCGAAGCCGACGATGATGGTGTTCGATCTCGATCCGGGCGCGCCGGCCGACATCGTCCAATGCTGCCAGGTCGGCCTTTGGCTGCGCGATTTGTTAGGGGGAATGAAATTGAAATCATTTGCCAAGACGAGCGGCTCGAAAGGTCTGCAGGTTTATGTGCCGCTCAACACGCCGGCCACCTTCGACCAAACCAAAGATTTATCGCGCGCACTGGCACAGCTTCTCGAGCGCGCACACGGGAATCTTGTCACCTCGAACATGTCGAAGTCGGTGCGAAAAGGAAAAGTGTTCGTCGACTGGAGCCAGAACGACGAACACAAAACCACAATTTGCGTCTATTCACTTCGCGCCAGAGAAGAGCCGACCGCTTCCACACCCGTCACCTGGGACGAAGTCGCGAACTGCCTGAAAAAGAAAAAAGCCGATCTGCTGAAGTTCCGCTCCGACAAAGTAATCGCTCGCGTGGAAAAACTGGGCGACCTCTTCGCGCCAGTTGAGAAACTGAAACAAAAACTGCCGAAGAAGTGGAAGCTCTGAGGAGATGAATCCGCCGCTGCCATACGAAAAACGCCGAAGACAAATTCCGGTTATTGTAATCGTGTTGGCGGTCGCCACTATCCTGGCAATCGGGGGGGTTCTTGCGTTTCGCTCAATCATTGCGAGTGGCATCACGACCGGCATCGATAACAAGTTTGGGGACCAGCATCTTAAGACAGCGGTTGCCTTGATCGAACTGTACAAAGTTCGCTACGGGCGCTATCCCGACTCGTTACGTGATCTGAAGTTTTTGGGAGACTGGGATCAGATAGTGCTCTACACCGTGGCTTACTTTCCGAGTCCTGACCGAAAAGCGTATTACGTCGAAGTTACCCGCGGTTGGATGGGGAAACCGAATTTAACAGTCTCGGATGAATTTTGGAAAGGAACTGGGTTTTCTTCGGCGCTGAAACCCAAAGGTGATTGATTGCTGTATGCGCAAAATTAATTTGAAAGACGTTAAAGAGCAGGAGCGACAGTCGCCGAAGGGAAAATTTGGGCGGCGAGTGAAAAACATTTCGGTGGCGCTTGGGCGGGATCCGGAATCGCTCGATTTGATAAAGCGGCACCCGTTCGATCTCGCGCTGGTCCGCATTCCGAAAGGCAAATCACTGTGTCCGTATCATTCGCACTCCACTGAGTCGGAGCTTTATCTCGTGGTATCGGGTCGCGGAAGCATTCGCGACAAAGATGGATCTACAATCGTCACCGCGGGCGATGCGTTTTTCTTCGGGCCGGGTGAAGCTCACCAGCTGACTAACGCGGGCGAAGAAGATTTTGTTTATTATGTAATGGCTGATAATCCGCGCGGCGATTCCTGTCATTATCCCGACAGCGGCAAGTTCGCGGTCTGGAAGGAAGGTATGGACGAAGTGATCGTGAAAGGAACGGACGCCGATTACTTCGACGGCGAAGAGCAGCGTGACGCTGCACCCAATTAAACGCAATTTGTTGTGAAGAAAGTTAACATCAACGAGATCGCGGAAGATCCGTGGCAATCCCCGGGAGGAAAGTACGCCGCGCATTTCAAGGGAATCTCAATTGCGCTCGGTCGCGATCCGGCGTCGCTCGATTTGGCGAAGCGGCATCCGTTTGATTTGGAATGGACGCGAGTGCCGCCAGGAAAACACAACTTCCCGTATCACGCGCATTCAGCAGCGTGGGAAATGTATCTTGTCATCAGCGGCAACGGCGTAGTGCGTCACAAAGACGGAAAAACAGAAGTTGTCGCCGGGGACGCATTCATTTTCGGGCCGGACGAGCCGCATCAAATCACTAATTCCGGCGAGGAAGATCTCATTTACTATGTGATCGCTGATAATCCGATCGGCGAATCGGGTTACTATCCCGACAGCGGGAAGTGGAAAGTAAACAAGACTTCAGCGGCGGATCGGGTTGTGATTAAGGGCGAAGAAACAGATTATTTCGACGGTGAAGAGTGACTTGTTGTCATGTCGAGCAAGGTCGAGACATCTGTAGATATTTGCGGCCTGACACGCTTCCCAAAACAGAAATAGTCAGAGATTCCTCGACTCCGCTCGGAATGACATAATAGAAGATCGACATCATGGCGGAAAAAAACTCACCCAACGATTTCCCCTACAAAACGTTCCTGAACATTTTGCACGGGCCGCTCGAAGTCGTAGATGTTCAGAAGCTGACCGACGCCTGCACGGACAAATGGTACAACCAAACTCTTTGCCAGGTGAACGACGCCGTCGTGCGGCTGGGGGTGCTGGAGGGCGAATATCACTGGCACGAGCATAACGATATCGACGAGTTCTTCTTCGTGCTCGACGGCCATTTCCTGATCGATCTCGAAGACAAGGTTGTCGATCTTGGCCCGCGGCAGGGCTTTGTCGTGCCGAAAGGGGTGCGGCATCGGACCCGCGCGCCAAAGCGCTGCGTGATTCTGATGATCGAGCGGGCGGATATCGTTCCTACAGGCGATTGAAGAGAGATGGACGACGCCCAAGAATAAATTCTTGTCATGTCGAGCTGCAACGTGACGTTGCATCCATTCAACAGCGGCGCAGCCCTGATACTGAGAGCTTGCCCTGAGCGAGCGCAGCAAGTCGAATGGGAGACATCTCTAGATATTTCTGATGAAGTGGATTTGTAGACCAGAAATAGTCAGAGATTCCTCGACTGCGCTCGGAATGACATAGAATGAAGATTATTTCCGGCGGACAAACTGGGGTGGATCGCGCGGCGCTTGATGTCGCGCTCAAACAGCGAATCCCCTGCGGCGGCTGGTGTCCGGCCGGGCGGCTCGATGAAGACGGAAAAATTCCGGACCGCTACCCGGTGAAGGAATTGAAAAAGGGCGGAAATGAAGAGCGGACATTTCAAAATGTGCACGACTCGGATGGGACAGTCGTCATTTACTTTCACGAACTGGAAGGCGGAACCGCATACACCGTTGGCTGCTGCATTGAAACGCGACAGCCGCACCGATTGATCGACGCGGCAAAATATTCGCCGGAAGACGCGGCGACACTGATGGTTTCTTTTGTTCGCGACCACGATATCGACATCCTCAACGTCGCCGGTCCGCGCGAGAGTGAGTGGGCGGGAAGCTACGCCTACGCATCGCGAGCCGTCGATGTTTTTGTCAGCCGATTAAAAGCGAGCGGACGACGTTGAGTTACTCGTAGCGCAAAGCTTTCACCGGATCCAAGCGGGCGGCGAAGTAAGCGGGGATCAAGGCCGCGAGCGAGCAAATCAGAAACGCGCTGATGCAGATGATGGTGACGTCCTGGGGAATGACTTGAGCGGGGATCTCGGAGAATTGGTAAACCTCGCGGGGGAAAATTTCGATGTGCAACGTGGACGCAAGCCAGTGAGCGAATTCGTTGCGGTAGCGTATGAGCATCATACCAAGTCCGAGGCCGGTGAGCGTGCCAAAGAATCCGACCACGGTCCCCTGCCCTAGAAAAACCCAGATGATCTGGGAAATATTCGCGCCGAGCGCTTTTACGATCCCAATCTCGCGCCGTTTTTGGACCGTAACGGTGATGAGCGTGCTCATAATTCCGAACGCGGCAACCACGACAATGAAGAAGAGCAGAAAGAACATGACATTTCGCTCCAGCCGGATCGCCTCGAAGAATTGATGGTTCATCTCAGTCCACGTTTGGGCGAAGACCGGCGGCTCGAGAATTTGCTCGAGTGATTTTTTCACGCGATCCGCGCCGTAGGGATCGTCCGTCCGGACGGTGATGCCATGCAGGGCGTCGCCCAGATTATAAAGCTCCTGACCGATGTAGATCGGGACGAGGATAAACTCGGAATCGTATTGATAGCGGCCGGTCTCGAAAATGCCGGTGACGGTCAAGTCTTTTGGCAAAACGACCTCGCGCAATTTTTCGAGCGCCTTCTTTTCGTCCGCTCCCTTCGCGCTCTCAATGTTCTTAATTTCGTCGAGAATCTGGCCGAGATTTCCGGGGGAATAGACCGTTAGTTTGTCGCCCACATGAATGCGCAAAATGCGGGCGAGGTCGCTCCCGACCACAGCGGATTCGCCGTCGAGATCGAGTTGGCCTTCTTTGATGAATTTCCGAATCGGAATCACCTTTTCTTCCTGGATCGGGTCGATTCCGCGAATCACCGGCGCCAAACGCTGGTTTTGAAATTCGACAATGACGGGTCCCTGCACAAACGGCGCAGTAGCGACCACGTGCGGTGTGTTGTCGATCTTCTTTTCGAGCTCACGCCAGTCGCGCATAACCTCCTCGCTTTTCACGAGAATGTGCGCGTCGAAATCAATGATCTTCTGCCGCAGCTCGCGGTCGAAACCGGTCATCACCGCGATCACCAGAATCAGCACCGTAACGCCGAGCGTAACGCCAATGATCGAGATCAAGGTGATGATGGAGAGGAATGTGCGTTTCGGTTTGAGATAACGCAGCGCCAGAAAAAAGCTGAACGGCAGTTTCAAGTTGCCGTTACGTTGGCCGCGAATGTATCGGTTTACAACCCAACCGGATGGCGCGCTTGGAAACCCCAGCTATCGCGACCATCCACGTGCCAGCGCGGGCCGACATCGCTGCCGTAGCGGAAATCCGTCGTGTCCAAACGCAGACCCGCGATCATCGCGAACACGTGACCGCGACGCGAGTAAATCGTGACCCAACGTCCCCGGCCGCGCTCGCCATAACGAAGAAAATCGCTCGAGGGTAACGGTTGCTGGAGCATGCCGGCATGATGAAGCGCGAACGAAACTGTGCCGGAACAATCGTAACCGTGATCCTGAAACGATCCGTGTCCCCCGCCCCAAACATAAGGTCGATTGCGAATCGTGTTCACCGCCCAGATTGCGTGTTTGACGCTGTCGGGCGCGTTGGCCGGCGCGTAAGCGACTCCGTTGCGCAACACCGCGCGATTTCCGGGAACCATCGGATGCGAACCACCTCCATCGAAACCGGGAGTTCGTGCTTCCGAATCGGATTCTTCACGTTGAATCGATTCCAAACCGCGAGTCGATCGGGGCGCGTAATAGGCAACCTGGATCGCGCGTGCAGTCGCCGGCTGTCGATTGAATGAAAAAGGCTGCAGCGGGATGCCGTCGATCGTTTGCGACGAATAGATCGTTTCCCGACGCCGTAAGGATTGTCCTTCGGACTCCGCGACTAGCAGGAGGCTAACAAGACATGCGATCAGGAAGAGGCGTGACACGCCCCGCTGATAAGCTGCTTTTAGGCCAACTTATTTCAGTGCGTGAGCTTCAAGATCTTCGAGGGTAACAAACTCGAGGGCGGAAGCGTGGGTTGCCTCGAGATCAACCGGCGCGGCGCGGTTGTGGTCGAGCGCGGATTTCCACCGCAAAACGCAGACGCACCATTTGTCGCCAGGTTTCAGTCCCGGAAATCCCCATTCCGGAACCGCGGTGACGAGATCGTTCCCATCGAGCACGGAAAAGTCGAGAAATTCACGGGTAACTTTCACGCAGACGGTGTGCAGGCCGACGTCTTCGGGTCCGGTTCGACAAAAGCCGTCGCGAAAAAATCCGGTCATCGGATCGCGGCAGCAACATTTGAGTTCGGTGCCCAGAACGTTCGTCGGCATGACTTCTCCCATTGCTTACATAAATGAATCGCTTTCGCGATTTTTATTTGATGCCCTCATCCTCACCTTCTCCCTGAGGGAGAAGGAAACGTTCAACGTTAATCAGGCAAACTCCGGTTCCTCAGTCGAAACGTTGGCTTCGCCTTCGCCTCGCTTTAAGGCTTGCTCGACCGCGCGCCATGGAAGCATCGCGCATTTTACGCGCTGCGGAAATTTGCGAACACCGCGCATTACGAGGAGGTCGCCCAGCTTTTTCGGGGCATCGTTATTTGTTTCCGTTGTCACCAAGTCGTGAAATGCGCGGAGCATTTCCTCAACTTCAGCGCGGCCTTTGCCTTTCAATTTCAAAGTCATCAAAGACGCAGACGCCTGACTTATGGCGCAGCCGTGTCCGGTGAATTTGATTTCCTGCAACCCGCCGTTGCCATCGAATTTAACCGCGAGATGAATCTCGTCGCCGCACGAAGGATTATCGCCGTGCACTCGAACGGCGGCATCGGGCAGCTCGCCAAAATTTCGCGGCCGCCTCGAATGATCGAGGATCACTTCCTGATAAAGTTCTTCGAGATCGCCAAGTTCCGGGCTCATTTGAAAAAATGGACCGCATTCCGGAGGATGTCGATCATGCGATCGATCTCCTCACGCGTGTTGTAAAAATAAAAGCTCGCGCGGGTGGTTCCGGTCACGCCGAACCGACGCATCAACGGTTGGTTACAATGATGACCACCGCGCATGGCGAGACCGTAGCGGTCGGCAAACGTGGTCAGATCGTGCGGGTGCGCCGCGTCCATGACAAAGCTAATGACTCCGCCGCGGTCTTTTGCCGGTCCAATCACTCGCAAACCTGGCAATTCAGCCATTCGCTTCAACACGTATTCCGCAAGATCGACATCGTGCTGAAAAATTTCCGCGCGGCCAATTCCTTCGATGTAATCGATCGCAGCGCCCAGTCCGATCGCGCCGGCGATATTCGGTGTGCCGGCTTCGAATCGGTGAGGCGGTTTTTTAAATGAGCTTTTTTCCAAAGTGACGCTAACGATCATTTCGCCGCCGCCGTGCCATGGTGGAACCGATTCAAGCACGTCTGATCGGCCATAGAGCACGCCGATTCCGGTCGGTGCGCACATTTTGTGACCAGAAAAAGCGAGGAAGTCGCAGCCCAGCTCCTGAACATTGAGGGGCATGTGCCCGATGCTCTGCGCAGCATCGACCAGAGTTAGCGCGCCAACCGCGCGAGCTTTTCGGCAAAGCTCGGCAACGGGATTAATCGTGCCGAGCGAGTTGGAAACGTGAGCGAAGGCAAACATTTTCACTTCCGGCGTAAGCAATGACGAGAGTTTTTCCAGCTCGAGAGTGCCGTCATCGCGAACCGGAACGAACCGCAACTGCGCGCCGATTCTTTCGGCGAGGAGCTGCCATGGAACAAGGTTGCTGTGGTGCTCCATCTCGGTGAGTAAAATTGCGTCGCCGGCACGGAGAAATTTTCCGCCCCACGCCTGCGCGACCAGGTTGATGCTCTCGGTCGTGCCGCGGGTAAACACGATCTCGTCCGCGCTCGCCGCGCCGATAAAATCGGCCACGCGCTGCCGGGATTTTTCGTAATGCTCGGTCGCGCGCATGCTCAGTGCGTGCAGGCCGCGATGCACGTTGGCGTTTTCGTGCTCGTAATAGTTTCGGACGACGTCCAGAACACTTCTCGGCTTCTGCGAACTGGCGGCGCTGTCGAAGTAAATCAGGGGATGACCGTTCACGCGCTCCCGCAGAATTGGAAAATCTTCGCGGAGCGCAGACCAATCCACCCGGCTAGTGGCCGCCTTGTGCATGAGATAATCTGCTCCAAGCGCCGGTTCGCGCCAGTTTATTCCCGCCCTGTTAAGATCGACATCTCCAGGAATTTAGTATTGCTGCCAGTGTCTATGGGTTCCTAGACTTTGTCGTCAGATCAAACCTAACAACAACGGAAGGAGTCTGCTTCAATGAAAACAATAATCTTCTCAAGTCTGTTCGTTGCAGTAGCTGCGTTTGGGCAATCTTCGGAGCCCGCCAAAGGGGTCACCGCAACCGCGAATTTCGCGCCGGTGGGCGATATTCACGCGCACGTGTGTGGAATTCATTTCTACAGCGGCGATATGAACCGCCAAGTTATGGCCGACCATTATTGCGCGCATCTGAGCGATGAAGTCCTGCAATGTATCCTCTACGATTCGAACAAGCCGGGCGCGCGGTTGATCGGAATCGAATACATCGTGAGCGCGAAAATCTTCGAATCGTTGCCGGCGGAAGAGAAAAAACTGTGGCACAGCCATAATTACGAAGTGAAATCCGGCGTGCTGACGGCGCCAGGAATGCCTGATGCCGATGAAAAAGGTCTGATGAAAGTGCTGATCGGCACTTACGGGAAAACGTGGCACACCTGGCAGATCGATCGCGGCGACAAAATCCCGATGGGAATTCCGCAATTGATGATGGCCTTTACGAAAGATGGACAAGCCAAACCGAACATCGTGGCCGAGCGCGATAAACTTTACGGCGCCTCGAGCGAAAAAAAGACCGCTCGCGCCGACATTCCGGATTTCAAAGTCGATCCGGGCGCGGATGGCTGGCAAAAAAGCGCTCCGGTGCAGCTGGATCTGAAAACGGTTTCGGCCAAGAAATAGTCCGAGCGCATTGTAAGATCGACATTTGCCGTCGCGGTGATCTATAATCGCCGCGACGCAAAGCCTTCCTCCGCTGAGAAGGCCGTTACCTCATGAAAAAAGTCGCGATCGTTTACTGGCTACTTCCGGCGAAACCTGAGCGGGACTTGTTTTGTGACTTGGTGCGGATTCTACGCAAAGAATTTCAGGCTCCGAATTTTGAACCGCACATGACGCTTTTTTCGACAGCGAAAGATGGAGAATCCCGAAGAAATCGGGGCTCGCGAAGACTTTCGGAGTCGCCGAAGAAAGTTTTGAAACAAATTTCAATGCGACCGATTCAGCTGACCACACGTGGAGTCGGGTTTTCAGCCGAGTTCACGAAGACGCTTTTTGTCCGGTTTAAATCTAGTCCGGCGCTGAGAAAACTGGTGGCCGATTTTAGCCGCGCCGCAAAATCACGAGCGACGGCCCCAAGCGATCCGCATGTGAGTTTGCTTTACAAGAAACTGCCGCGGTCGGCGAAGAAGGAACTTGCCGCAGTGATGAAGTTGCCTTTTCGCACCGTCGTTTTCGATTCGATCGCGGCCGTGCGTTGCGCTTCACCATCGCGAACCAAGGCCGATGTTGAGGCGTGGAAAATTCTGGCCAAGAAATCGCTGCGCCGATAACGAATTGAAATCTTCTTCATCGGTCGGAGTTTTGTCTGCCGATGGGATCGAAAACTAAAATTTTCGGCGAGCACGACCCGGCAACGATCAAGCAGATCCAAACCTGCGTTGCGACCGGTGGCGAGCGCGCCGTGCTTTGCGCGGACGGCCATAAGGGTTACGCCCAACCGATCGGCGGCGTAGTTGCCTACAAAGACAAGATTTCGCTGAGTGGGGTCGGCTTTGACATCGCCTGCGGCAATCTCGCCATCCTGACTGATGCAAAGCGACAAGAAATTGCGCCGATGATCGACAAAATCATGGACGACGTAGTGCGCGAAATTTCATTCGGGATCGGACGCAAAAGCAAAACGCGCGTCGAACACGAATTGTTCGACGATCCGGCGTGGCAGCTGAAGCCAATCGGAAATTTGAAATCGGTCGCGGCCGAGCAGCTCGGCACGGTGGGCGGTGGAAATCATTACGTCGATATCTTCGCCGACGAGCAGGACCGGATCTGGGTCGGAGTGCATTTTGGATCGCGCGGGCTCGGCCACAAAACTGCCACGCATTTTTTGAAAGCAGCCGGCGGAAAGGACGGAATGGATGTGCCGCCCACGGTGGTCAATGAGAAATCAGAGATCGGCCACGATTATCTCGTGGGAATGCATTTAGCAGGGCGTTACGCCTACGCGGGCCGCGAAGCGGTTGCGCGTCACGTGGTGAAAAGCATTCTGGGCGCGCAGATTGTCGAGGAAGTCCACAACCATCACAACTTCGCCTGGCGCGAAAAACATGACGGCGACGAGTTTTGGGTGGTGCGCAAAGGCGCGACGCCGGCGTTTCCCGGACAAAAAGGATTTGTCGGCGGCAGCATGGGGGACGACGCAGTGATCATCGAAGGCGTTGATTCGCCAGCTTCGCGCGAAGCGCTTTTTTCAACAATCCACGGCGCAGGACGAATTATGTCGCGCACAGCAGCGAAAGGAAAATTCGTCAAGGCCGGGGGCAAACGCATCCGCCAGGAGGGACTGGTTCGGCACGACGAGATGAGAAAATGGTTGCACGACCGCCGAATTGTTTTGCGCGGCGGAGATTTAGACGAAGCACCGCAAGCCTATCGACGATTGCCAGACGTACTAAATGCTCACGCGGGCACGATTCGAATCCTGCACACCTTGCGACCAATGGGGGTGGCGATGGCCGGACGCGATATTGTCGATCCTTACAAGGACTGAAGCGAAACAGTCAGGGTGTGGCGCTCGCAGAAATTTCAGGGAACCGGCGTCGCAGACGCTGATGTCGATCCACCTTCGCTCGAGGCTTCGGCGGGCGAGGTTGTTGCGGAGGGTGCCGGAGTTGGAGATGGCGACGGCACAGGAGTTGGACTAGGAGAAACGCCGGCGATTTTCGCCAGTTCATCCTCGAGGACACGTTTTTCCTCGACGTAGATCGGACCGCGTTTTGCGACCTGGATGTATTCCTTGGCGCCATCGGTCTGATTTTCATCAAGAAGCAAAACGGCGGCATAAACTGCGGCATGCGATTCATGCAATGCTTCGGGCGGCAGCTTTTGCAGAATCTCGAGGCCCTCGGTGGTGCGACCCTGCACATAAAGTGAGTATGCATAAGTGACCGCGCAGTTTACGTCGTCGGGCGCGCGCTCGTAAGCTTGCTTGGCTAACTGCTGCGCTTGTTTCGTATTCTGATCGATGTTTAACCCGAGTCGCGCGAGATTCGTGATGATTCCAATCTCGTTAGGTGACGCTTCGTGTAAGCGCTGGAGGACATCGTAAAGCTTTTTGAGATCATTCTTCGCGCGATAAAGACGATAAAGTGAGTCAAGCGCTTCGCGTCGGTTAGCCGGAGTGTGCGACAGGCGCGACCAAAGTTCTTCGCTTTCGATCGCCAAATTCCATTTACTGGCGAGGCGCGCGAGTTTGATTTCACGATCAGGGTGATCAACGGCGAGATGAAGCGCCGCGCGCCAGAGCGTATCGAATTCTGCGTCGGCGCTGGATTGCCGTGATTGTCGCGCGGCAAAGGCTTGATACGCGAGCCGGAGATAATCTTCCTCTCCCCAAGATTCGCTGCGGGTCCAACGCCGCAAACGCGACCAGTTCTTTTGTTCGGCAAAGGCGGCTGCGATGGCGATGGCGGGCGGCGGTTTGGCGGTTGTGGCGGCCGGTAACTTCTCCATCCATTTCATGACTTCAGGGGCAAGACTGTTTTCATTCATCCAACCCATCAAGAGCCCGAGGTCACCCGAGTTGCGCGCTGCGACCGGTTTCACCTTTTCCAGAAGTGCTTCGAATTTCTTGGCGTCCAGCTTCCGGTAGAAATTGAGGCAAAGAAGATAATCGCCAAAACCGACCTCCGACGACATTTGCAATTGTTGTGCGAATCGATCGGCGGATTGGATGTCGTTGCGATCGACAGCGTCGTTGAGCAAGGCACGGAGTGCCCCGGTCCGAAACTCCTGGACTTGCGTGAGACGTTCCAAACTGGCGCGCGCCTGCTCACTTTTTTCCGAATCCGGTGAGCGGACCTGGAGCGCAGCGAGATTAAACTGATAAAGATCGTTCTTGGGATCTTTATTTACGGCGATTTCAAATTGCTGTTCTTGTTCGGCAAGATTTCCTTCAGCCCGCGCCAGCCATCCGGCGACGACATGAAACTGTGCCCGGTCCTGGGCCCGCGGCGCAACACGCTCCAACGTTTTGCGTGCGAGATCGATCTGGCCGAATCGGAGCGCGGCCGAGGCGAGATTAAGCTGACTGTCGATGTTGTCCGGCTGCAAACGTGCGATCTGCGCCCGCCAGGAAACTGTTTCTTCCGAGTTTTGTTTTTCAGTCGCTTCGGCCAGGATGTAAAAAGCGGGAAGTGAATCGCGGTGACGCTGAACGACCTGGTGCGCCAGGCGATTTGCCGCAACGAAATCTTTCTTGTCCAACATTGCACTCGCGCGCTTGAGCAATCGTGATTCGTGCCACCCGCTGTAAAGCTTGGAGCCGTAGGTTCCAAAAATAATAATCAACAACAGGACAGCCGCACCCGCGCTGATGTAAAGCGCTACCCGAACTGGCGGCAAATGAAGGCGAAAACTCGGAAACGATTCCACGCCGGGTAAAGATCGGCTGCGTCTTTTGCGTCGCACGCGTGTGATTTTTTCCGGCATCTAATCTTTATGCGTTGCGCAGTCGTAGAATGCAACTGGCGCGTAGGAGCACAAGCCGAGCGGAGACCTTAGGCTTGCTCCGCGTCGCGAACAACCGGAACACTCGCAACCTGGTCGCGTACTCGGTCGCGCACGCGAGAACTCCAAACGTATCGCGAGAGAAGCACTTTGATCGTGGCGGTTAGTGGAACGGCGAGAATGGGGCCGAGCAAGCCGCCAATCAACAATCCCCAAACAAAGATGGAGACAATAACGGTCATTGGATGCAACCCGACCGATTTTCCGACGATTCGCGGCGCGTAAAACATTCCCTCGAGATTTTGCACGACGATGAATATGGCGGTCACGATGAGCGGATGCGTCCAGTCGCCCCATTGAAATGCCGCGATCAGGACCGCCGGCACCCAGCAAATCACAATGCCGATGTAGGGAATCATTGTCAGAATTACGACGAGAATACCGATCAGCGGAGCGAAATTGAGACCGAAAAGTGTAAGAATGCTTCCGATGAGAGTTCCATCCACCAAGCAGACCAGTAATTGGCCACGAAAATAAGCAATGGTGTAACTATTGATTTCCGATAGAGCCCCTGCGATCTCGTCTTTTAGAGGCGATGCCCGAAGGGGAAGATAATCTTTCCATCGCTTTTCGATCCGGGGCCGTTCTTTCAAAAGGAAGAAAAGATAAATGGGCACCATGATCAGACTCAGAAGAAATCCGGTTATACCGAGAAACCCGCCAATGCTTTTCTTGACGATATTCCAAATTTTTTCAGCCAACGTGGGCAGGTAGCGCTCGAGGTTCGGAATAATTTTCCCGGCCTTGGCTTCAAGTTGCTGTCGCTCGGCCGAGCTGATCTTGGCCGGCGCCGCGGAGATCGTCTCCACGGGAGACGCTGTTGTTTCCGGCAAAGGAGTAGGCTCAGCCGTGGTCGTCGGGGTTGGCGAAGGCGGATGCGGAGGTGGCGTTCCCAGTAAGAAATTGACGAGACCCGATGATGCGGATTTTCCCCGGCCAGCAGTTCCGCCGACCACGCGGTTATACTGAACGATAAGATCGACAATGCGGTCGCGTGCTTTTTGGGTGTAACCAGGAAGTTCCCTGGCGAAATTCGCGCTCTGGAGCGAAATGGTCGGGACGACCCACCAGACTAAGCCGGTTAAGGCGATGAAGACGCTGGCAAAAATTACAGCGATAGCCATGCCGCGACCCATTTTGCGACGGCAGAGCTCCGTTACCAGCGGATCAAGCAGGTAGGACAGGATCACTGCGATCGCGACGGGAATTAATATGGGCTGGAGAAAACTGATGAGATTGGCGCCGATATAAACTACCGCGCCGGCGATCACGATGAGCAGAACAACAAAAAGAGCGGTGAGCGCAGCCCACATCGTTCTTTTTTGCCAGGGCGTTGGATACGCGCTCATGCAACAGGAAGATTACTTCACGCCGTCGCGTGAAAGCGACACGTAGTGAACGAAAGTGATCTTAATGGATCTGGTTTGCATTAGGAGGCTGACCTTTGCTCATTTTGGTTTTCGCATTGTCGATCTTATCGGCCAGCTTTTTGTTTGCCGGGACGAGGTTGAGCGCCTTTTGCCAGGCATCTAAAGCCTGGGCAGATTTGTTCAATTTCGCGCAGGCGTCTCCAATGTGTTCGAGCACCACCGGGTCGTCGCGCGTCAACTTTTGTGCAGCGCGGAGGAGATCGCTTAATGCTTGATCGAATTTACCCTGCCGGAACTCGAGCCACCCCAGTGTGTCGATGTAAGCGCCGTTATTTGGATCCGCTTGCAAAGCGAGCTTAACCATTTGCTCGGCTTCATCGAGATGTGTGTCGTGTTCGGCCCACATGTAGGCCAGGTAATTATAAGCATCCGCCGCGTTAGCGGGATCAACGGCAATGGACCTTCTAAAAAGATCCGACGCTTTGTCGTAAAGACCGGCCTGCTCGGCCGTCGCGCCGTAGTCGAAATAAAAGCGCGCGTTGGCAATCTCGGTGCCTTCAGCTTCGGCTTCGTGCAAAGCTTCCTCGAATGTAATGAGGGCTTCTTGAAAATGCTTCGCTTCGCGTTGAGCGATGCCCAGGTAATAAACGATCTCCGGCATTTGCGGAAAGTGTCGCCGTGCTTCGCCTAGAACTTTGACCGCCCGCTCGTTCTCCTTCAACGGACCCAGCAGCAACTCGGCTAAATGAAGATAGGGACTGGCTCGACGAGGATTGATAATCAAACTCTGCTCGTAATTAGCAGCCGCTTTCGCAAATGCTGTTTTTGCCTGGTCGATCTTTTTTTCGCGTTCCAACGCGCGGGCGGCGTCATCCAGCAACCCGGCCAACAAATCGTAGGGTTGATATTTTTCGGGATGTTCTTTGATGATCACTTCCAGCATCTCAACGGCCTTATCGCGTTGGTTCGTTAAAACGAAGCCGGTGGCCAGTTTCTCGCGCGCATTAGTATCGTCCGGTTCGAGCTCGAGCAGACGCAAGTAGAGGGGGATGGCCTCCTTAACTTGCTGGGTGGAGGCGTAATAATCGCCGACATCTTTAAGCACAGCCGGATTGTCAGCGGCATGATTGGCCGCTTTTTTGAAGATGTCGTTGACACGCGCTATTTCATCAGGCTTGGAGGGGCGATCCGGTTTAAAGACAATCGAGGCGTAAAGTTTCCCTAGCCTGGTCCAAAACACCGGGTCGTCACTCTTACTCTCGGCTGCGCGATCGAGCGATTGGAGCGCCTTCTTCTCATCTCCAGCGGCAAGCGCTATTTCGCAGAGGCGTTCGTAGGCCTCGACGTTGTGCGGATCGAGCGCAATGGCCCGATTGACGTAATCGATGGCTTGATCAGTGCGCCGAAGATATTTTGCATAGATGAATGCGAGCTGCAGCAGCGGTCCGGGAGCGTTCGGATTTGCTTTGATTGCATCTTTCAACACATCGATTGCCTGCGGAAAATCATCCTGTCGCGTGAGCAGCGCAGCGACTCGGGAGGCCAGATCCGCCTGCCCAGGATCGACGTCGAGAACTTTGCGGTAGGCGGCCAACGCTTTATCCATCTCCCCGTTTTCCTCCAACGACATGCCATCAACAAAATGGGCCAGGGCATCTGCCTTATGCTCCCCGTCGGCGCGAAGTAAAAGGTCCTTAGCCGGCGTCATAAACACTGAATCCTCTTGGCGGAGGACGGATTTCTTTGTCGGCGCCGCGCTTGGCGATGGTTGAGAACTTGGCGCAACAGGACGCGGCCGAGCCGTGAGAGAGCCGGACAGGGTCAGGAAAGACGCGCCAAAGACCAGAAGATGGAGAATCCGCGCAAACCGGCCGTTGGGCTCCATCATGTTGCCGACATTAGTCGCGCGAAACCCTACACGCAAACATTCGCACCCGGCCTAACGAATGGAAAAGTTACGACTTGTAGCGCAAACGTTTCTTGTGGCGGTTCGCCCGCATGCGCTTGCGACGCTTATGTTTCGAAATTTTCGCCTTACGTCTTTTTTTCAGGGAACCCATATGGACAAGTTTGCGCCAGTGATGTCGATCCAAACACGAAGCGGGACCGATTTCAACTGCTTGTTAATGATAAGTAGCGTTTTTCGCAAGTTAAGCGGTAGACCGCGACCGTAATCGCAATGAGCCGATCGGTTGTCTTAGGCACCTTCGTTGATGCTTTGTCATCGGGCTGGTGGGATTTGAACCCACGGCCTCCTGCACCCGAGGCAGGCGCTCTACCAAGCTGAGCCACAGCCCGAATTTTGTCGCGAGCAATCCCGCGATCCGCGACCGCACTATGTCGCGCATTTAGTTAGCCATGGCAAGCCGGCACACAGAAGCTTTCCATTCGGGCGATGCGAGAGTTGGGGGTCTTGTCCGGGCTAGTGTTCAAAAAATTATCGCTCGAATTCTTAGGGGGGAAGCCGTCGGCTCTCAATTATGAGATAAATTATGGAATTTCTCAACCAATTCATCATTTATCGCAGGAGCGAGAAAATGGGCATAATCTCTGCTAATTTCCATAGTCAACAGAGAAGCGATGAGACTCCGACCGAACCAACCCACCGCCGCAATGAGCTTCCCGGAAGTTCTCGTCGCCGTTTTGCTCTTGGCTGTTTTTTGCGCTTCGGTCTTCGAGCTTAACGCCGTCTGCCTTCGTTATATCGACGCGAGTAAAGAATCAATCGCCGCGCTGCAAAGCGTGCACGACCGCTGCGAAGTTCTGCGAAACGTGGCCTTTACCGATCTGACCACCAAGAGCTACGTCCAGTCTCTCCTAGCAACGCCCCCGAACGGATCCGAGTTTTGTAAGAAAGCAACTGAGGTCGTAAAGATCAGCGCTTACCCGACTGCAAACGGCGTTACCCAGTTTACCCGCTCCCCAAACGGCACGGTGGCCAACGATTTGACCGCGACGGACCTCGGCACCTCCCTCGTGCAAGTAGATGTCTCAACTTCATGGAACATGCTCGGTGGCCGGGCGCGTTCAGAAACAACCAGCACTATTATATCAAACGGAACCAAAAAATGAAACTTAAGACCTCGCAAACAATCGCCGGCTTCACCCTTAGTGAAATGCTGGTCAGTCTCAGCCTCAGCTCCATCGTTCTCGCGGCCGCCATTACTTCAGGCATTTCGCTTCAGAAGAGCTTTTCCGCAGTGGACAACTACTTCAGCACCCAAATGCAGCAGGTCCGCATCATCGATTACTTAAACCGTGATGTGAAGCGCGGGTTGATCGTGACCACCTCGGTCGATTTGCAAAGCGTGACGATGAATTTGCCAAATTACATCATTAAAACTGGCGATTCGGAGGCGGTCGCAAATCCCTCGCTGGTCGGCACACCACGCACACCCACGGTTGCCTACACTACCAGTGGTTGGCAGGTCAATTACAGCGCGGCGACCACGACGGTTGTATACTCGATCAGCGGAAGCTCCATCTTGCGGACCGAAAACGGTGTCGTCACTACAATCGCTTCAAGCACTGATCAGTTGGTCCCGCAGAGCACTGATGTTGAGCTGGCCAATACCGAGTGTGCCACGACTTCGGTAACGTTTTTGCCGATCTTCACGTCTGGAAGCACCGTTGCTTCACGCACGGGAACGAGCATGTACGCGACAGCGTATCTGCGAAACAAGCGCCGCGGCTAACCGCAACTCCTTAGATTACTAGCGATGCGAATCTCACAACGAACGGTGGCGCACGGCAACGTGCTGCTGTGTGTCCTCTGCACAATCCTGGTTGTTTCTATCATTGGCGGAAATGTGCTGCTTAATTGCATGACGCGGTACAATGCGGCGTCGAGCCAGATCCGCAGTTGGAAGGGATCGCTCGACGCCGCGGAAACCGGCGGAGACATCGCCTATGCCGAAATTCGCAAGACAATTCAGGATCCGACTCACGCATTTAATCCATCCAATGGCTGGACCTATTCTGGCGGTGCTTACACCAATACTCAGGTAACCTATGGCACGGACAATCTGAGTACGAATTCGCGGGTTGACCCATTTTATTACGATGGGAACGGCAACGCGTGGTACCGCATTCGCACCAAAGGCACCGCGCCGGTGATGGGCCTGAAGCGGGTTGGAATGGACGACCGAATGGGTGTGAACACACGGGGCGATAGCTTGTTGCGAAAAATCGATTTCAATTATGATCACTTCGTCGCTACTTACGGGCCTAATGGCGACGGGGTTGGTCAGACCCTGCTTCCGGTTTCTAAACCGCAAGTTAGTCGGCGGGTAGAACTGATCGCAGCGCCGATCACGCCCTTTGAAGCAGCGATTAAAGCTGGCGGCACGTTTTACGGGCTTGGGTCCGCCGCTTATGTCGACAGCTATCGCTCCACCACCGGTGCCTACAACTCCAGTGTGAAAACCAACCCAGCTGACGCGCGCTATGTCGACGCGCGTGCTGGGACAGTGGAAATTAACAGTTCGATCGCGACGGTCATGGGAAACATCTACGGCGATCTCTATACCAACGGCGGAACAGTCACCAAGAATACGAACAGCATTTCCGGAATCATCGATAATAACGTTCCTTTCAGTTTATCTCCTTTCATCATGCCCAGCACTTCGTCGTGGACCTTTGTGTCGTCTCCGACAGCCGTGACCGGTAACACGAATATCACTCCTGCGGCGGCCGGAACTGCCACGAGCCCCAACTACTATCTGCTTACTTCATTCGTGAATAACGGGAACCTGACGGTCAATCCCGCAACGGTGAATGGCGTGCCACAGGAGACGTATGTAGCCGTTCACGTGACAGGGGATATTGGTACCAGCACCGGCCAGGGGCCCACTATCACGATCCCCGCGCACGTTCACCTAGAGGTCTATTTTGACGGAAATTTCCAGACGAAAGCCGAGAACATTGTTAACACGAGCGGTTATGCGGGCAATCTTCAGTTCTACGGAATCTCTCCGACCGATCCCAATGTTCAGCAAACGGTCAACCTAAACTCCGGTGGTGGTTCGAACGCAGGATTCGCTGCAGTTTTCTATACACCAAGTGCAAATTTCACCATCAACGGCGGCCCGGATATTACCGGCGCGATTGTTTGCAAAAACTTCCATGCCAACGGCAACGTCCACTGGCATTACGACCGCGAGCTCGACCATCTAGGCGACGCGGTGGACTACCGCATCCTCAGCTACGTCGAGGACATTAGGTGAGGCGCGTTAAGCGCGGCACCTCGGATGATAGTTGGCGACCTTGCGGCTCGTCCGGCATAATTAGTTCTACGGTTTCCATTACGCAGGGGCGAAAGAACGTCCAAGCGAACGTCCTCCTTTGCGTCCTTCTCACGATTGTCGTCGTTTCTTCGATCGGCGCGAGTGTGCTCCTTAACTGTGCTGTTCGATTGAATGTTTCCTCTGGCCAAGTCCGGGGGTGGAAAGAGGCGCTCGCCGCGGCCGAGGCGGGAGGCGACATCGCTTACGCGGAAGTACGCAAGACTATCCTCAATCCCTCCCAAGCGTGGAGCGGATGGACTAACTCCGGGGGAATCCACACGAACACTCCGGCAAGCTTCGGTCCACACAGCCTCACCACCAGCAGCCGGATTGATAGTTTTTACACTGACCCGACAACCGGCAATGCCTGGTACCGGATTCGTGCGAAAGGGACTGCCCCGTTCGGGGGTCTGCGAAGAGTTGGAATGGATGACCGGATGAGCGTCGGGACCAGGGGCGACACTTTGCTGCGCAAGCTTGATTTTAGTTTCGACCATTTTATTGCCACTTACGGACCCAACGGGGACGGTGCGGGCAAAGCTCTGGTATCGGTAAGCACCCCGCAATTTACACGTCGCATCGAATTGATTGCCGCTCCTATCACCCCTTTTGAAGCGGCCGTTAAATGCACGACCTCATTTCTCGGGCCTGGCTCGGCCGGCGTAATCGACAGCTACAATTCCAATAACGGCCCGTATTACTTCTGCGCGAACAATCCCTCAGATCCGCATTACAGCGACTCACACAGTGGTTCAGTCGCCGTCGCGACACCGAACTTTGCTACATTCAACGGAACAATTTACGGAAATGTTTCTACAAACAGCGGCACCGTAACACCGTCTTCCCATATTCAAGGCATAATCGACAACAATGTTCCATTTACTGTTCCGCCTTTCGTGATGCCGACGGACCTCCCAATACCGCAAGCCTCTCCGACCAGCGGGAGCGGCAATGTCACTATCAATCCACCCGCTGCAGGATCAGCGACCACGCCGACCGCATATCTGATTTCTTCTGTCAGCGGCACTTTGACCATCAATCAAGTCGGCAGCTCCCAAACTTACGTGGCAATTCATGTCACTGGAAACATTACCGGCAAGATCACCGTTAAAGCTGGCGTCCATGCGAGAGTCTATTTTGACGGCAATATCGACGTGAAAGCGCGAGACATTGACAACGTATCGGGCCTGGCCGCGAACCTGCAATTTTACGGAATCAGTCCGACCGATCCGTCCACCACCCAACGGATTGATATCGCCCCGCCCGGTGACTTTGCCGCCACCTTCTACGCTCCAAGCGCCGATTACCATATGAACGGCAATCCCGACATAACCGGTTCGATTGTGTGCAAGACCTATTACGGTAACGGCAACACAAGCTGGCATTACGATCGCGCGTTGGACAAGGAAGGGGATGCCGTGGACTACCGCGTCGTCAGCTACGTCGAAGATATTCGTTAGGCGCTGCCCACTGATCGGAGACTGAAGGAGCCTGTCGATCTTTCAGTTCCAAGATCGACATCAGATCAACAAAACCGGTTGACAAGCATGTCGTCCGCTCGCAATGTCAGCGCTCCGTTTTTATGATCGCGTCGCAGCTCACACCCTCCGCATTCGCCACCAGCGCGCCGACCATTCTTCAATTCCCGACGGAAACCAACCGCACCGTCAGATCCTTGCGCCATATGACGACTCAACTCCTCCAGGAAGCAGCTCAAGTAATTCCAAATCAGCAACTCCTGATCAACGTTGTCTCCAAGCGCGTTCGCCAGCTCGGCCTCGGACACCGGCCGATGGTGGAAACAACGCCGCGCATGTCGCTGACCGATATCGCCCTCAAGGAAATCATCGCCGGTAAGCTCGCGTTCGAGCCTCTCAAAGGTCCGGAGAACGCGTAAGCTTCCATCGCGTTTGACACGCGATCATGCCGGCCGAGTCGATTCTCAATCGCAAGGCGCTCCGAGATTTTCACATCCTCGAGCGCTATGAAGCCGGCATCGAGTTGAAAGGCAGCGAAGTTAAGTCTATCCGGGCCGGCAAGGCCAACATCGGCGATGCTTTCGCGCGCATCGAGAACGGCGAAGCTTTTTTATATAACGCCGACATCCAACCCTACGAAAAAGCCAGTCACGAAATCCCCGCGGCAAAACGTGTCCGCAAACTTCTGCTACACCGTCAGGAGATCGACAAACTTTATGGCGAAAGCCAAGTCAAAGGCCGAGCGCTGGTCGTGCTTAAGCTTTATTGGAAAAGCGGGAAACTCAAAGCCGAGCTCGGCGTCGGCCAAGGCAAAGTCGCTCGCGATAAACGGGCGGACTTGAAGAAGCGCGCAGTGGAACGCGAAACCGCTCGCGAAGTCGCCCGCTTCAATCGAAAACATTCTTGAAACTGTGGCGAGGGATATGACCGTCGGACTTGTTGATCTTTTCAGCGTAGGATAATCCACGATGTCACGTTTCAGCTTCTTCAAAGATAAAATCGCTCTCATTACTGGCGGGTCGCGCGGCCTTGGGTTGGAAATCGCACGCCAGATTTGTGCGCGCGGAGGAAGGGTCGCTCTCTTAGCGCGGGATGCCGAAGAACTCTCGCGCGCCAAGGCTGACCTCGATCGTTTTGCTACTGAAGTCCTCACGATTCAATGCGATCTGCTCGAGACCGCGCAAATCCAATCCGCAGTTCAGCAAACGCTCCAGCGCTTCGGCAAAATCGACATCTTGATAAACAACGCCGGCATTATCGAGATCGGGCCAGTCGAGCATATGCAGCTCAAAGATTTCGACCGCGCCATGCGCCTGCATTTCTGGGCGCCTTACATCCTCTATTTTCTCGTCGCGCCCCAGATGCGCGCCAACGGCGGCCACATCGTAAATATTTCCTCCACCGGGGGGAGAATCGCTGTGCCGCATATGGCGACCTACTCCGCCAGCAAGTTCGCGCTCACCGGTTTCTCAGACGCGATCCGCGCGGAACTGGCGCGAGACAATATCTTCGTCACCACGGTTACACCCGGATTGATGCGCACGGGTTCACACATCCATGCGAAATTCAAAGGGGATCATGCGGCCGAATACAAACGGTTTGATTGGTCGCGCAAGATTCCTTTCGCTTCTGTTTCGGTCGAACGCGCTGCCCGAAAAATCTTGAACGCGTGCCGGCGCGGAAAGCCAAACCTTGTCATGCCTTGGTCAGCCTATTTCATCATCGCCGCCAACGCGTTATTTCCGAACCTGACCGCGCGCGTAATGAAAATCGTGAATCGATCGCTGCCGCCGCGGGTCAGTAAAAGCGGCGACGAAGCGCGCTCTGGCGCGGAAGTTCGCGGCCAGAAGTGAAACCCAAGCGTCTCTTTGTTGCGATCAGCCCGCCGCCAGCTATCCAGCAATCCCTCGTTGATCTTGACCCGCGCATTCGCGGTGTGCGGTGGACCGAGCGTAATCAAATGCATCTCACGCTCGGTTTCTTTCCCGACGTCTCGGAAAATATGGACCGTAAATTGCGCGAAAACCTGAGCGCGATCGAGTTCCGCGCTTTTTTTCTTCCCCTTCAAGGCATCGGGATGTTTCCAGCAAAAGGTCCGCCAAAAATCATCTGGATCGGCGTTGGGAAGGGTCATCCCCATCTTTTTCAACTTTACAAGCGGGTGCAGGATGCGGCACTGGCTGTCGGACTCCTTCCGGATCTGCGTCCATGGCATCCGCACATCACGCTCGTGCGTTGTCACGGTGTCCATGGCGGGGTGCTTCGAAAATTTTTAAAGTCCAATGCCGAACTCGATGCCGGAATGTTTCGCGTGGACGCGTTTCATCTTTATTGCAGCGAACTGACGCCCGCAGGTCCAATTCATACTTGCGAGATGTCGATCCTAGCTGTCAAAAGCGAGATTGCTTAGAGTCAGCGACTCGACAAAGGCGCGGCCACATGTTCGAGCGGTCTGCGTTCGGCCGCGACACCAAGCCAAAGTTCAACAATCGCGCCAAGAATCATCAGCACCGCTGCGACCAGATATCCGATGAACAATGCATCGCGCGAACCGGTGCCAATGATCCATCCGAAAAGTATCGGCGCGCCGACTCCGCCGGCCAGAGTCCCAACGGCGTAAAAGATTGCGATCGCGAATGCGCGAATTTCGAGCGGGAAAATCTCACTGACCGTCAAATAAGCCGAACTGGCGGCAGCCGAGGCGACGAAGAAAGTAATCGTCCACGCCACCGTTTGGGTTTGGGCTGTTAGCAGTCCCGCATGAAAAAGCCACCCGGCGAGCGCGAGCAAGATTCCGGAAACACCATAAGTCGCGGCGATCATCTTTTTGCGGCCAATCGTGTCGAAAAAATGTCCGAGCACTATTGGTCCGAGCACGTTTCCGAGCGCAAACGGCAGCAGATAGCCACCAACGCTCTGTTCGGGAACCCCGTAAAACCGCATCAAGACGAGCGCATAAGTAAAAAAGATCGCGTTGTAGAAAAACGCCTGCGTCAGCATCAGGACGAAACCGAGAAAGGAACGATGCCGATGTTGGTGCACGACTGCATTCCAAATCTCCCGCCATGGTGTGTGCGTTCGGGTGTGGATCCGGGTTGGCGGAGACTCATGTGCCGGCAAGGTTTCGGGATTGGATACAAATCGGCCCTCGATTTCATCGACAATCTCTTCCGCCTCAGCGTTTCGTCCGTGAATCATTAACCAGCGCGGGCTCTCCGGGATCCAGCGGCGAAAGAAAATTACAACGAGGCCGAGAGTCGCGCCGATTCCAAACGCAAAGCGCCAGCCTAACGAGATCGGAAATCGATTCGGATCGAGCAAGATGACAGTCGCCCCTGAACCAAGAGCCGCGCCAACCCAGTAGGAACCGTTGATCATTAAGTCAACACGACCACGCACCCGCGCTGGAATCAGTTCGTCGATTGCCGAGTTGATCGCAGCGTATTCTCCACCTATTCCGGCGCCGGTCAGCGCGCGGAAAAAGGCGTAACTCGCGAAATTCCATGAAAAGGCCGAGAGCGCTGTTCCAATGAGATAGACGGCGACCGTAATGAAGAACAATTTCTTTCGACCGAATCGGTCCGTTCCATAGCCAAACAACAGCGCACCGATCACCGCTCCGGCGAGATAGCAGGTCGCGGTCGCGCCGACTTCGGTATCCGTCAGACCGAGTGTCTCGTGTCGGGTTAGGATTCCGCCTAACGAACCGGCGAGAGTGACTTCGAGCCCATCAAGAATCCACGTCGCTCCGAGCGATATGACGATTAACCAGTGCCAGCGACTCCACGGCAATCGATCCAGCCGCGCTGGCACGTACGACTCAATCGTTTCGCCTATTTCTCGCGCTGTCATTCCGAGCGGAGCGAAAAATCTCCCCCTCGAAGGGCGGAATACGCAACCCGCATAGCGCGATCAATTAGCCAGTCGGAGGTTCCTCACGTTGGTTCGGGGTAACGGCGGGTCCGTCCTCGTAGGTCGGCAATCCTTTGGCGCGCCGTTTTTCTTTGATGTAATTCACCAGGTCTTCCGACTTTTTGAACTCCTGGGACTTGAATGGCGGCTTCTTCTTTCGCCGTAAAACGCTGTACCACCAACGCCAGTAATTCTGCCATGTGTCGTAGCCGGCCTCGGGCTTTTCCTTCGCAATCTCGGCCGCGATCCGTTCATCTACCTTCTCTTTCCAGTATTGCTCTTCGGTCACGTTGCTCATCACGGTTCGGCCCGCGGAGTCCGTGCGGTATTCCCGAATGGTGCGACGGGACCCGCAACCCATCAGCAAAGTTGCAACGAGCAGGAGCGCGATGATTCGTCGCGAGTGAATTGTTTGCATGATCAATGAAAGGGTTTCTAGAATAAAACAAATCTCGGATTTCGAAAGCGAGCACTTTCGAAGCTAAGCAGTGCGGCCGCAACAGTTCTTATATTTTTTACCGCTTCCGCACGGACAAGGCTCGTTTCGTCCGACTTTTGGCAGCGAACGCCGCGCCGGCAGATCGACCGACATCTCTCCCGCGCCATCGCCGTCCAATGCGACTCCGGCCATCGCGCCAACCGGCTGTGCTTGACGCGCGCGAGCGGGCGCGTTCGCCGTTGGCGCTGCCGGCGCGTCTTCGCGGAGCAAAAATTGAGGCAGACTTGCGAGGAAATTCTCGAACGCCTGCAGGTTCGATGTGCTCCGGAAAAGATTGTGGAGCACTTCGTTCTTAATGTTCACCATCAGGTCAACGAACATGTCGTAAGCCTCGGTTTTGTATTCGATCAACGGATCTTTTTGGGCGTAGCCGCGGAGATAAACGCCTTCTCGCAACGCGTCCATCGCGTAGAGATGTTCCTGCCAGAGACGATCGATCGCGTTCAGGATGATGTAGCGTTCGAGACTCTTGACCGCGGTCGGTTCCTCGTGACTCGATTTGCGCTCGTAGGATTCCTTGATCTTGGCAATCAGAAACTGTGCATTTTCATCCGCGCTGCGGGTCTCGAATTGCGCTTTCTCTTTCGTTAGCCCGAGCGGAAACGTCGTGTTCACCCAGTGAATCAGACCGCCGTAGTTGGGCTCATCGTCCTCGAGATACTCTTTCAACTTCGTCGGCACCGCTTCATCAATCACTTCGTAAATCAGCGTGCGCGGAACTTCCGAATCGATCACTTCATTTCGGTAGGTGTAAACGACTTCGCGCTGCATGTTCATCACGTCGTCGAAATCGAGCGTGCGTTTTCGGATGAGATAATTGCGTTGCTCGACCCGCTTCTGCGCCGTCTCGACCGATTTGTTCAACCAGCGATGCTCCAGCTCTTGTCCTTCTTCGAGCCCGAAGCGCTCCATGATCTTCGTCATCCGGTCGGCTGCGCCGAAGTTCCGCATGAGATCGTCCTCGAAGCTGACATAAAATCGTGATCCGCCGGGGTCGCCCTGGCGCGCGCAACGCCCTCGAAGTTGTCGATCGATCCGGCGCGCTTCGTGCCGTTCGGTGCCGATAACAAAGAGCCCGCCTTTCTCCGCCACGCCCGCCCCGAGCTTAATATCGGTCCCGCGGCCGGCCATGTTCGTCGAAATCGTGACTGTTCCCGGCTGTCCGGCTCGCTGAACGATCTCCGCTTCCTGCATATGAAACTTCGCGTTCAACACGTTGTGCGGAATTTTCTCCCGCTTCAGCATTCGGCTTAACAACTCCGACGCTTCCACGCTGACGGTGCCGACCAGCACCGGTTGCTGATTGGTGTGGTGGTCCCTAATTTCGTTGATGACCGCGTTGTATTTTTCCCGCCGCGTTTTGTAGATCCGATCGTTGTGATCTTTGCGCGCTACCGGTCGATTGGTGGGAATTACGTTCACGTCCAGCTTGTAAATGTCGTGAAACTCGGCCGCCTCGGTTTCCGCGGTACCGGTCATCCCGCCGAGCTTCTGGTAGAGCCGAAAATAATTTTGAATCGTGATCGTCGCCAGCGTTTGCGTCTCGCGGTCGATCTGCACGCCCTCTTTCGCCTCGACGGCTTGATGCAATCCGTCGCTCCAGCGTCGCCCCGGCATTTTGCGGCCGGTGAATTCATCAACAATGACGACCTTGTTCTCTTCGACGACGTACTGGACATCTTTGTCGAACACACAGTAAGCGCGGAGCAAATTCGAAATGTTATGGATCCGCTCCGCTTGCTCGTCGCAATGCTGCTGTCGCTCCGATTTCCTCTTGTCTTTCTCTTCGTCTGACAAACTCGGATCGAGATCGATTTCGGTGAATTCGCTGATTAAATCCGGTAACACGAATGAATTCGGATCGTCCGGGTTCAAAAACGCGCGGCCTTGCTCCGACAAATCCGACTCGTTCGATTTCTCATCGATCGTGAAAAACAACTCCTCTTTGAGCAGGAACAGTTCTTCCTTGCGCGTGTCGGTGTAGAACGAAAGCTCGGCTTTGTCGATCGCACGACGCTTGTCCGGGTCTTCCATCATCCGGAGCAACTGCTTGTTGCGCGGCTGACCCAATTTCACTTTGAACATGAGCCGGCCGCCCATTTCGACATCGCCTTGCTCAAATTTCTCCGCTGCTTCGCTCGCTATGCGATTGCACAACATCGTTTGTTTCCTTACCAACTGCTCGATCAACGGCTTCCATTTATCGTACTGATGCGTTGAGATGGTGGCCGGACCGCTGATGATGAGCGGCGTGCGCGCTTCATCGATCAAGATCGAGTCCACTTCATCGACAATTGCGTAATGGTAACCGCGCTGGACTTGTTGCTCGCGCGTTGTGGCCATTCCATTGTCGCGCAAGTAATCGAAACCAAACTCGCTGTTCGTCCCGTAAGTGATATGGCAGGCGTACTGTTGGCGACGAACGTCCGGTTCCTGGTCGTGTTGAATGCAACCAACGGTCAGTCCAAGGAAATTGTAGAGCGCTCCCATCCATTCCGCGTCGCGTCGGGCGAGGTAATCATTCACCGTCACCAGATGAGAGCCGCGTCCGGCCAGCGCGTTCAAATACAGCGGCAACGTCGCGACCAAAGTCTTGCCTTCGCCCGTCGCCATTTCGGCGATTCGCCCGCGATGCAAAACCATTCCGCCAACCAACTGCACATCAAAGTGCACCATGTCCCACGTCATCGGCTGTTCGACGACACTGAAAGAGTGCCGTCGCTCTTTCAGGCGCCGGGCCGCGTTCTTTACCACCGCAAATGCTTCCGGCAAAATCTCATCGAGCCGCTGCCATTGCTCTTCCGGGTCTGAAATCTTCGCCAGCTCGTCCTTCCAGGCCGCCGTTTTCAACCGCAACGCGTCGTCGGACAAGCTCTTGAGCTGCTCGTCGAACTCGTTGATTCGGCGAACCATGGGCGCCAATCGCCTTAGCTCGCGCTGGTTTTTCGAGCCGACTATCTTCTTTAAAATCCACCCGACCATTGAGTTTCTAGTATCGGCGAGATTCGGTCATTTGTCATTCTACGGCGCACTCGCTAAGCTGAAATTATGAAGAAAATCATCTCCACTTCGGACGCTCCAGCAGCCTTCGGGCCTTACTCTCAGGCTGTGCGCGTTGGATCGACGATTTACTGCGCCGGCCAAATTCCGCTCGATCCGAAAAGCGGTCAGATTGTGGCTGGCGGTATCGATGCACAAACGCGACGCGTCATGGACAACATCACTGCCATTTTGAAAGCGGACGGTCTCACTTGCGACAACGTAGTGAAGACGACGATTTTCCTCGCCGATCTCGGCGATTTCCAAACCGTGAACGAGATCTACGGCTCCTATTTCAAGCAAGCCCCTCCGGCGCGTTCGACTGTGCAGGTGGCCGCGTTGCCAAAAGGTGCGCGGGTGGAAATTGAAACAATCGCGGTCGCGGACTCCGGCGGTTCATCGGCTGAAGCCGCCGCTGATACCTCTGGGTAGATGAGCGAAGATCTGCTCGCATTGTTTCGAACAACCGGGGCGTTACTCGACGGCCATTTCGTTTTGCGCTCGGGATTGCACAGCCGGGAATATTTTCAGTGCGCCATTCTCCTTCAGCACACCGACATCGCCGAGCGCGTCTGCAAGATGCTCGCTGAAAAATTGCGCGGCCTCGGTTCCGATTCAGTCATCTCCCCTGCCCTCGGCGGGATTATCGTCGGACAGGAAGTCGGGCGCTCGTTAGGCAAACGCCATATCTTCGTCGAAAAAGAGGACGGGAAATTGGTGCTTCGCCGCGGATTCAAGATCGACAAGAACGAAAAATTCGTCGTCGTAGAAGACGTCGTCACTCGCGGTGGTCGCGTTCAGGAAACAATCGATATCGTCCGCGCGAACGGCGGAGTTGTCGTCGCGGTCGGCGTGATTGTCGATCGAAGCGGCAAAACCAAACCGGACTTCGGTTGTCCATTCGTTAGTTTGGTGGAAATGAACGTGGAAAATTTTGCAGCAGATAAATTGCCAGCTGATCTCGCTAAAATCTCCGCCGTAAAACCCGGAAGCAAATGATCGATCAAAAATCAGGACCGCAATCCGCCGCTGCCGCTGCGGTTCGAACGAAGCCTCGCGGCTTCATTTCGGATTTTTGTCATTCGTCGGTCGGCCGAAAGATGATCGTCGCCGTAACGGGCGTAATTCTGATTCTCTTCGTCATCGGCCATCTCTTGGGCAATCTGCAAATTTTTCTCGGGCCGGAATGGATCAATGCCTACTCGCAGCATCTTCGCGACTTAGGTCCGCTCCTTTGGCTGATTCGCGCGTTTCTGCTGACCGCGGTGATTTTGCATATTTATTTCACAATTCTCCTCGCGATTGAAAATCGCCGCGCGCGTCCCGAGCCGTACATCGACAGACAATACGTGAAGGCAAGCTGGGCCTCGCGTCACATGGTCGTTAGCGGATTGGTCGTGCTGGCCTTCATCATTTTTCATCTGCTCCACTTCACCGCGCGCAAATTCAATCCGCAATTCCCGCTCCTCAAACTCGATCCGCTCAATCACTACGACGTTTATTCGATGATGGTTTACGGATTCCAAAACGTTTACGTATCGAGCTTTTACATTGTCGGTCTGTTTCTCCTGACACTTCACCTGACGCACGGCTCATCGAGCTTCTTTCAATCGCTCGGCTCAACTAATCAGAAACTGACGCCGGGGCTGGCGATCGGCGGACGAATTTTTGCCTGGCTGCTTTTCATCGGCTACGTCTCGATTCCGATTGCCGTCTTGCTCGGCTACATCAGTCCGGCCCAACAATTATGATCGGCAATTTCGAGGCGCGAGTTCCATCCGGCCCACTCGACCGCAAGTGGACAAGTCACAAGGACCATTCCCGTCTCGTTAGTCCAAATAATCGCCGCAAATTTGAAATCATCATCGTCGGCAGCGGTCTCGCCGGCGGTGCGGCTGCGGCCACGCTGGGCGAGCTCGGTTACCGCGTGAAATGTTTTTGTTACCAGGATTCGCCCCGGCGCGCGCATTCCATCGCTGCTCAAGGTGGAATCAACGCCGCGAAGAATTATCAGAACGACGGCGACAGCGTTTATCGATTGTTCTACGACACAATCAAAGGCGGCGATTTTCGATCGCGCGAAGCCAACGTTTATCGACTCGCCGAAGTCAGCTCGAACATCATCGATCAATGCGTCGCGCAAGGCGTTCCGTTCGCGCGCGAGTACAGCGGCTTGCTCGCCAACCGCTCGTTTGGCGGCGCGCAAGTTTCGCGAACATTTTACGCGCGCGGACAAACCGGCCAGCAACTGTTGCTTGGCTGTTATCAAGCGCTCTGCCGCCAAATTGCAGCCGGCACGGTGCAAATGTTTCCCCAAACCGAAATGCTCGACGTGGTGATTGTCGATGGCCACGCCAAAGGAATCATCACTCGGAATTTACGGACTGGTAAGATCGAAAATCATGCGGCAGACGCGGTCGTGCTCGCGACCGGCGGTTACGGAAACGTGTTTTATCTCTCAACCAACGCGCGGGGCTGCAATGTGACCGCGACCTATCGCGCTTACAAAAAGGGCGCGCTCTTCGCCAATCCTTGTTTCACCCAGATTCATCCGACCTGCATTCCGCACTCCGGCGATTATCAATCGAAGTTGACGTTGATGTCGGAATCGCTGCGCAACGACGGTCGCGTTTGGGTCCCGAAACGCAAAGAGGACTCCACCAAATCGCCGAGCCAGATTCCGGAAAAAGATCGCGATTATTATCTGGAACGAAAATATCCGAGCTACGGCAACCTGGCGCCGCGGGACATTTCATCGCGCGCAGCCAAGGAAGTTTGCGACGAAGGTCGCGGCGTCGGACCGAGCGGGCGCGGCGTTTATTTGGATTTTGCCGATGCGATCAAACGGCTTGGCGAAGAAACAATCCGCGAGCGCTACGGAAATCTGTTCGAGGTCTACGGAAAGATCACCGGCGAAAACGCTTACCAGGTCCCAATGCGGATTTATCCCGCGGTCCATTACACCATGGGTGGACTCTGGGTTGATTACAATTTGATGAGCAACATCCCCGGGCTTTTCGTGATCGGCGAAGCGAATTTTTCCGATCACGGTGCGAATCGACTGGGTGCGAGCGCGCTCATGCAAGGCCTGGCTGATGGTTATTTCGTTTTGCCCTACACACTTCCGAATTATCTGGCCGGCCAAATGGGCAAGCGGCCATCAATCGATCACCCTGAATTCAAAAAAGCCGGAAGCGATGTTCGCGCGAAGATCGACAGTCTTCTAAAAATAAAGGGAAAGTGTTCGCTCGATTCCATTCATCGCGAGCTCGGCACGTTGCTTTGGGACAAATGCGGAATGGCGCGAAACAAGGATGGCTTGGAAGAAGCGCTCGGAAAAATTCCGGAACTGCGTGAACGATTCTGGCGTGAAGTTCGCGTGCCGGGCGATGGCGAAGATTTCAATCAATCACTCGAGCGCGCCGGTCGCGTAGCCGATTTTCTGGAATTCGCCGAGCTGATGTGCCTCGACGGCCTGGCGCGCGACGAATCCTGCGGCGCGCATTTTCGCGAGGAACATCAAACACCCGAAGGCGAAGCTCTGCGCGATGACGATAAATTCGCTGATGTCTTTGCCTGGGAATTTCAGGGCAACGGACAGATCGCGCCGCCGAAATTACATCGCGAACCGCTCCACTTCGAGACCGTGCACTTAACCCAACGCAGCTATCAATGAGCGCCTGCCTGTCATTCCGAGCGAAGTCGAGGAGCCATGCCGCTCTGCGGCAACCTACAATCGGGCCTCATTATTGGCGCACTAGCAGGAGCGTAATCTCTAAATATTTCCGATGAACTTTAAGCTTAAAATTTGGAGACAACGCGATCGACAATCGCACGGCAAGCTCGTCGATTACGACGCCCCCGACATTCCGGCACAAGCTTCGCTGCTCGAAATGCTCGACATCGTGAACGAGCGCCTGATTCTGCGCGGTGAAGAGCCGATCGCGTTCGATTCCGATTGTCGCGAGGGAATTTGCGGGACTTGTTCGCTCAGTGTGAACGGCGAAGCACACGGTCCTGATCATCCGGGCGCGGCCTGCGAGCTTTACATGAGAAAGTTCCGCGATGGCGAAACGATCATCATCGAACCCTTCCGCGTTAAGTCGTTCCCTGTTATTAAAGATTTGGTCGTCGATCGCAGCGCGCTCGATCGCATTGTCCAGGCCGGCGGTTTCATTTCAGCGCGAGCCGGTTCGGCGCCGGAAGCCAATTCAGTTCCCATTCCAAAACATGATGCCGATCTTTCGATGGAAGCGGCGGCATGCATTGGATGCGGAGCGTGCGCGGCGGCGTGTCCAAATGCGTCGGCGATGCTCTTCACCGCGGCGAAAGTTTCGCACCTCGCCCTTTTGCCTCAGGGTGAACCCGAGCGGACCAAGCGCGTGGTGAGCATGGTCCGAGCGATGGACGCAGAGGGTTTTGGCAATTGCACCAATACCTACGAATGCGAAGCGGTCTGCCCGGCCGAAATTAGCGCAAGCTTCATTGCGAAGTTGAATCGCGAATATTCGAAAGCGACTTTGCGCCGCAGCGCCGGCGAATAGGTGGATCGGCCGCTCCGTCGGACGATGTTAGTCAGGCGCCGAAGGCGCACTTATTTTAGCATCGAGCAAGGGACTGCTCGATCCACCCGATCAAAGCGTTTGAGCCGCGCAGGTCCAAATTTCGCGATCGAGCTCTTCCCGCACGAGTTTCGCCAAAAGATCCACGTCTCCTTCGCGGCGCATGACTGCAAAAACGGTCGAGCCGGATCCTGACATTAAAGCGGCTCCAACTTCCGCTTGTCGCAGCAGCCATGCTTTCAATTGCGCGAGAAAGACAAATTTCTCGAAGACCGGTCGCTCCAGATCATTCGCAAACCTTTGGCCGTCGAAATCCTGCGGTTGGTAAGAGATCCCGGGAATCTCCTTAGAACCTTGCCAGCGCGAATAAGCCCACGCGCTGGATACGCCGAAGGCCGGCTTCAATAGCAAGATCGAGAATTTCTTGTTCAGCTTCGTCGGATCAACAATTTCGCCGCGGCCTTTGCAAACAGCTGCCGACTGAAAAAGAAAAAACGCTACATCGGAACCAATCGTCGATCCGAGCTTCGCCAATTCGTCGCGCGAGAGCTTCGTTTCAAAAAGTTGATTCAAAGCGCGCAATGTTGCGGCCGCGTCGCTGCTCCCGCCGCCGAGCCCGGCGCCGTGCGGAATTTTCTTATGAAGTTTGATCCCGACGCCTGCGCTGATTTTCGTCTTCTCAAAGAAGGCCTTCGCAGCGCGCACGGCTAAATTTTCGTCTCCGCCGGGCAGCGTTGGATCGTCGCAACTGAAATCGATCCAGCGCGACTGCCGCTCGATGTCGATCTTATCAGCCAGTGAAATTGGAGCGATCAGGGTCTCGATTTCGTGGAAGCCGTCATCGCGTCGCCCGAGAATCTTCAGGGATAGATTGATCTTTGCCGGAGCGAGAACTTGCATTGCGTTCATTTCAATTGTCATGTCGAACCGAGGCAATGACAAAGGCGGCCGATAAAATAATCGTCGCGCTTGATGTCGCTACAAAAGCGCAGGCGCTCGCTCTCGTCGAGCAATTGCGGGAGCAGATTTCGTTTTTCAAAATTGGCCTGCAACTTTACACCGCGGAGGGTCCGGAGATTGTGCGCGCAATTCGCGCAACGGGCGCAGAGATTTTTCTCGATCTTAAATTCAATGACATCCCGACCACAGTTGCCAGAACGGTTGAGGCGGCGAGCAGTCTCGGCGCGCGGATGCTAACCATTCATTTGAGCGGTGGATCAGACATGATTCGGGCCGCAGTAGCAGTGCCAAAAAACGACTTGTTGATCCTAGGGGTGACTGTCTTGACCAGTGCGAATGAAGGCATGCTGCGCGAAACAGGAATTTCAGATGAGATCGATGATCAGGTCTTGCGCCTGGCGAAATTAGGCGTTCAAGCAGGAATCGATGGAGTGGTGGCAAGTCCTCATGAAATCAAACGGCTGCGGGCCGACTTCGGCGGTAAAATCAAAATCGTTGTGCCGGGAATCAGGCCGACATGGTCGGAGCCGGGCGATCAAAAAAGATTCATGACGCCGCGCGAGGCAATCGAAGCCGGCGCGGACTATCTGGTGATTGGGCGGCCGATCACTGCGGCTAAAGATCCGCGCGAAGCAGTTGAGAACATTTTAGCTGAGCTTGGCGACTAGCAGTCATGTCGAGCGGCCATTTTGTCATTCCGACCGAAGTGGAGGAATCTCTGGCTGTTTCTGTTTTGCGCGCGTGTCTACGACTGAAATAGTAAGAGATGTCTCGACTTCGCTCGACATGACACAAGACCCAGTCGAGATGACCCCACCGCTCTTCGCTTCGCTCCACGTGTATCACGACATCCCTTCGCGTTCGGCAGCGCTGAACATGGCGATCGATGAAGCGTTGCTCGAAACCGCGGAGATTCCGGCGATTCGTTTTTATAGATGGGACCATCCGGCGCTTTCGTTCGGATATTTTGGAAAGTTTAGCGAGATCGCGAATCATTCGGCAGAGCGCGATCTCGTTCGGCGTTGGACCGGAGGTGGAATTGTTTTTCATGGAGACGATCTGACTTACTCGATCGTGATTCCGGCAGCCGATCCGGTGTTTTCAGAATCGTCGATGTCGATCTACGAAAGGATTCATAATGCGATTCGGAACGTGTTAGCTGCGAATGGTGCGCACACGGAATTAGCACCTGTAGCGGCGGTCTCCGACCGTGGTGAACAAAAGGTTTCGGCGATCAGAGATCGCCGCTACAATAACTGTTTTGCAAACCCGGTCCGCGCGGACGTGTTGTCTAATGGACGCAAAATCGCCGGCGCTGCTCAGCGCCGGACTCGACGAGGCCTTTTGCAGCAAGGTAGCATTCAGGGTGTCGACCTTAACAAGAACTTCCCGGACCAAGTCGCGAGTGAACTTTGCGCCAAGTGTTGTTACAAAATGCTCGATGAGTGTTTGGTCGCGCGCGCTCAGGAAATTGCGGAGCATAAATACAGCGGTCCAAGTTGGCTCCAGCGCCGCTGAAAACAGGCACTACGGAAATATTCTCGTCGGCTCGGTCGTGTTGCTTTGACAACCGACAGAGCGCCCCTCTATTCTGCGTCGGTGGAAATTTCTGCACGATCAGGTCCGGGTCGGACTGGAATTAAAGCGAGTGGCTCTTCCCCCACAACATTGGCGCGAGTCACGCAGTTAGTTCAACCGCAGCTGGACCAGGTCGACGAACGGATCATCAAACAAGCGACTGCCTTTGATCCCGCGATCGAAGGTTACGTCACCTACGCACTCGGCGGACATGGCAAACGTCTCCGGCCGCTGGTTGCACTCCTGGCCGGCGGCGCGACCGGCGAAATCAACACCGGTCATGTCGATCTTGCCGTGATCGTTGAATTGATTCACGTCGCGACGCTGGTGCACGACGACATCATGGACGAAGCCGAGCGACGCCGCGCGCAACCGACCGTGAACGCGCGCTGGGGAAATTCGCTCAGCGTTTTATTGGGCGACTGCCTGTTCGCGCACGCGCTCACGTTGTCGACCAATTTCGAAAACGCAGATATCAGTCGCGCGATTGCGCGAACAGCGAGCGAGATTTGCTCGGGCGAAATGATCCAAACGCAACGCCGCTTCGATTTGAAGCTGGAGGTCGAGGATTACGTGCGGATTGTGGAAATGAAAACGGGCTCGCTCTTTGCGGCGGCTGCCGAATTGGGAGCGGTCATCAGCAAAGCGGATGCGCGATCGACCGAAATCTTGAAAAGTTTCGGAATGCGCGTCGGCACCGCTTATCAAATCTACGACGATTGCCTCGACATTGCCGGGAATGAAGGAACAACCGGGAAAACGCTCGGGACCGATCTGCGCAAGGGCAAATTCACTTTGCCCGTTCTCATTTTTTTGCGGTCTGCCTCCGAATTCGAGCGCGAACGTTCTGCCAGCCTGATCCTGGAAGGAAAATGCGACGAAGTCAGTCAGCTATTGAAGAACGGCGCGGGTAATGGCGCCTTGAGCGAATCGATTACAACGGCAAGCGATCTCATTCGCAGCGCCCAGGCCGGTATGAAAGCGCTTCGTCCAAATGCCTACACCGACGGGCTTCTCGGATTGGGCGACGCGCTGCGGGAAATGCTCGAGCAGTTGCGCGCGTAATGTGGGAGGGGCCTTTGTGCCGCGACGAGGACGTGGATGATGGCCAGAAATCGCGGCGCTGAGGCCGCTCCCACGTTAAAAATTCGTGAGATGCCGCAGGAAGAGCGGCCGCGCGAAAAACTCGCCGCTCATGGAGCGTCTGCTCTCTCCGATCCGGAATTGATCGCCATTTTGCTGCGAACCGGCATCACAGGGAAGAATGCGGTCGAAGTCGGACGCGACCTCTTGAAAAAGTACGGCTCGCTGCGCGGATTGAGTCGCTGCAGTGTGGATGAACTCAAAAAAGTTCCCGGCGTCGGTTTTACAAAAGCAGTGCAACTGGTGGCGGCTTTTGCTCTCGGAAATCGTCTGGCGCGTGAAGTGTTGGCCAATCAAAAAATCGATTCACCCGAGCTCGTCAACGAACTGGTGGGCGGCGAAATGCGGATGCTGCGCAAAGAAGCAATGCGCGTCGTGCTTCTCGATACGCGCTATCATTTGATCCGGACCGAGGATGTCTCCACCGGGACCGTGAATGAGAGCATCGCGCATCCGCGCGATGTCTTTCGCCCCGCAGTGATTGCATCAGCGTATGCGGTCATCGTGGTGCACAATCATCCTTCCGGCGATCCATCGCCGAGTCAGGCCGATCACAGCCTCACTCGACGTCTTGCGGAAGCAGCCGAACTGATGCAAATCAAATTGCTCGATCACATCATCATCGGCGCGCAATCAAACACTGGTCCGGGCTATTTTAGTTTCAAAGAAGCAGGTGTCCTGTGAAAATTCATTCGACGGCGATTGTCGATCCAACGGCGAAGATTGGCGCTAATGTCGCGATCGGACCGTACGCGGTCATCGGCGCGAACGCGGCCATCGGTGAAAAATCGGCCATCGGGTCACACGTTGTCATTGATCCTGACGTTACAATTGGCTCAGGCAATGTGATCGGGCCCGGCGCAATCATCGGCACCGCGCCGCAAGATCTTTCCTTTTCTTCCGACCGCAAAACCTACGTCGCCATCGGAAACGACAATGTGATTCGCGAGCATTGCACGATTCATCGCGGCAGCGCCGAGGGAAGCGTCACCAAGATCGGTAATAAGAATTTCTTCATGGTTGGCGCGCACGTCGGACACAATTGCGAAATCGGAAACAACGTCATTATTGCAAATAATTGTCTACTCGGCGGCCACGTCTCCGTTGACGACGGCGCATTTCTCGGCGGCGGGACCGTGTTTCATCAGCACATGTGTGTCGGACGACTCGCGCTCACCCAGGGCGCTTCGGGATTTAGCAAAGACATTCCACCGTTCGTGATCGCGGCCGAAATAAATTACGTCTTCGGCGTGAACGTTATCGGATTACGTCGCGCGGGATTCAGCGCCAAAGATCGCGATGAAATCAAAGCGGCATTCAAACTGGTCTACACGAGCGGATTGAACATTGCTCAGGCGATCGAAAAGGCGGCGACGATGAAGTTCGGCGCTGCTGCGCAAGAATTTATTGATTTCGTCGCCAACGCGAAGAAGCGCGGCATCTGTCCGTATCACCAACCGGAAGAACACGAAGATTGATCTGGTTACGACTTCGTGTTCCTTCGTGCTCTAGTCCACGTTTCGCGTTAACAAAGTTTGCCGGCCGACGAACCTAACTACAAAGCCTTCTTTTCTCGCGTCCGGAACAATAAGCGTATGTTTCCAAGGGTGGATGTGGTCAGTGTCATCAATCAGAATTAGCGACCGTCGGTTGAGCTTGTCGCGGGCGGCAGCAAAAGCATTGCGATAAGTTTCCGCTCTCCCGGTGCCGGGCAGCGTGCCCTCGGGATCGGCGGTCCAGAAATCGAGATAGAGCAAATCGATGGTGGAAGAAAAGTCGGCCAGAAATCGAACACCTTCAGTCACGATCGCTTCCACGTTGGGGTATTTGCTTGTCGCCTCCTTAACCAGGCGGATTTGTTTCTCATCCAGGTCGACGGCGATAATTCGTTTTGCCTTTGTCCTTTTAGCCCAGGTCACAACGCTATCGCCAGCGAGCCGGCCGTGTATTCCCGAACCGATTTCTATAATGGTCTGGCCCTGAATTTGGTCGAACAGCCGTGCGGTCTCGCGCAAAGACGGTGTCGGCGCGTCTCTGGGCTGCCAGAATCCATTGGCTGCGATCGGTATCAGCATAAAGAATCGTAACTTGCCTAACGAGAAACGATGGGTCTGCCAACGCTTTTTGCAAAGTAACGCGCCACCTTTTACGTCAGTCCGAGCAGCGCGAGCATCCGGCCGGTTTTTCCTTTTTCAGCGCGATAGGAATAGTAGCGACCAAGGTCACACGCGGTACAGACTCCCGAGTCATTAATCTTTATCACGCCGGCGGCGCGGCATTGCTCAACGATTTGCGACGCGAAATCGATTTCGTAATGCGGCGGTCGAATACAGGGGCTGAGTTGCACAACCAACTCCGCCGCGCCCGATCCAAAATGTTCGCGCATTTGCTGAATCGCTTTCGAAACAATCGCCACCTCGGTTCCTTTCTTGCCGGAATGGACGAGGCCAATCGCCGGTGTTTTTGGGTCGACAACGTAAACCGCGCCGCAATCGGCCACATGAATACCCAGCGCGATCTTTTTCTGATTCGTGATGATCCCGTCGCAACCGGCAAATTCTTTATCGCGCGCGACCGGGTGATCGACCACCGCGATCCTGTCTCCATGAATTTGTTGAGCCGTGAGAAGAGGCCAGTCCGCCATCCCAATCTCTCGGCGCGCCTCGCGATGAACGGCATCGAGGCGCTCCAATGCCTCGGCTTTATCGTGTGAAACATCGATGCCGGGAATCCGTTCGATAAACGCGTGACGGCAAAGCGTGATATCGCGGAGCGCTGGGAAATATTGGATCGGAATCTCCGCAGTCACCGAAAAATCGCAGGCCCTCTATTTCGAGGATGGTCGCTCCGAGATTGTTGTTGTTGTCGTTGTTGTTACGGGCCCGGGCTGAAACGGATTTGTGCGCTTCGGCTTTCCTCGCGCATCCACATCACTGCCGGTATAATACGTTCGAGAGCGGGTGGCGTGCGGAGCAATCCCGTCGAATTGCTCGGTGTACGAACTCTGCGCTCCGGTAACTCGATCAAACTCGGCCAGCGACGAATTGTAACCGAAGAGCGCCTGCAATCGCGTCGACTGAGCGGTGGTCAATTGCACTTGCGCATTCAACACGTCGAGCTGCGTGCCCGCGCCAGCGTCCAATCGCGCCTTGGCCAAACGCACGGCTTCCTCCGCTTGTTCGACATTCTTCGCGGTGGCTTGGATCAGCTCGCGATTCTGTGACAAATTCGACGCTGCCTGTTGAATTTCGAGCTCCACCTGACGGACATCGTCGTCAAAAGTAATCTCCGATTCGGAAAGCAAGGCGCGCTGCTGCTTCACCTGCCCCCAGACCTGCCCGCTGTCCCAGATCGGCCAGCTTCCGGTCACAGTTGTGAGCCACCCTTTTGAAATGTCACCCCAGCTAGAATTAAACTGCGAGCTCAGCCATTCCCCGCCGCCGTTGGCGTTGATTGTCGGAAGCCATCCCCCCAGTGCGACGTGGACTTGCTCGATTTGGTTTAAAACATTGGCCCGGGCCTGTTTCAAAAACGGTCGATTTTGTTTGCCCAGTTCGATTGCTTCGATCAACGAGACTTTGCGCGGAATGTAAGCTAACTCGCCGACGACGCGCAATGGAGCCGCCAATCCGCGCGCGGGATTGAAATCGAGACCGAGAGTCTTGGCCAGTTGCAAGATCGAGATCCGATAATTGTTCCGGGCCGTGATCAGCTGCGGGATCTGATTGGACAGCTGCACCTCAGCTTGCAACACGTTGAAACGCGGCACAGTTCCAGCCTCGAAGCGATTCTGTTGATCTTTCAGCTGATTTTGCAAAAGTCGGACCGATTGCTCCTGAACAACGATCAGCTCCCGATTCACAACCACCTGATAGAACTGCGTCTTCACCGTGGAAATGACCAGGTCCACGGTGTTTCGCAGAGCGAAGTAGGCTGAGTCGCGCTGGAAAAACGTCCCGCGTATCGCCGGCCATGTCGTTCCGTTAAAAACCAGCTGCGTGCCGGTCACCTTGATATTGTACGAAATGTCGCTTCGCAGGTTTTTGATTCCGCCCATTCCCGTTCCCGGCACGGGTGTGCCGGCTGGCGTTGGAGTTGGCGCGACCTGGCCAAATGTCGAGAAAGAGCTGCCTTCATTAAGGTTTGGATCGGTCCAAGTAAAAGTTCCGGTCGGGCCGATGTGCGGCAAGGCCTGCGCCCGAATCTCGATGATCACGCCTTTGGTTCGTTTGATCTCTTCCAGGGCACGACGGACATCAGGATTTTGTTGCAACGCCGTGATCACCGCCTGGTCAATCCTGAAAACAGGCGATCCTTGTTCGGACCAACCGAGACTGCTCGCGCTCAGCGCAGCGGCTTGAACCGAGATAGGCGGCTCAGACGGCGATGGAGAGGGTGAGGTCAACGTTGAAGGCACGGAAACAGTGCCCGATTCGTTTGGAGTAATCGTCGGCGTGGGCACCGGGGTGGGTGTCGGCGTCGCAGTCGAAATGAGGACGGGCGGCGTTGTCGGCGTTGGCGTCGACGTAGGCGTGGCCGTAACCGTAGGCGTGGGGGAATCAGTCGGAGTCGGAGGTTGACCGACGACAACAACAACGACTCCAAGGAGTGCAACTACGGAAACTCCGTAAGCAAAGTTTTTTCGCATTAAAATGTGAAATTCGAAAAATTAGATGCGCCAGAGGCCGCGCTCGGATTCAACCGAAATTTTTATCTTCGTTTTATTTCACTGCCCGTGAACGAACGACAATCCTTCGATTGGCAGTAATCATAAATTTTGCCGTAGATGTGCAACCAGGCCTTTTGTTCATCCGGCGAAAGGTATTCCATGATCTTCATCAAGTTGCCAACCATCTCCTGACGAATTCGCCGCACCAGCTCCGAACCTTTCGGCGTGATGCAGACCATCACTTTCCGCCGGTCGTCGCGGGCCATCGAGCGCACGACCATGCCCAAATTCTCCAAGCGCGCGACCAGACCGCTCGCCGCGGCGGTTGTGTGCCCCATCTTTTGCGCAATCGCCGTCATCGTCAGCACTTCTTTTTGATCGAGATACGCGAGCAGAAAAAACTGCGGAAAAGAAACGTTGCCGGGCGCTAGCTCTTTGCAGAGATGCAGAACGAAACAGCGCTGCATTTCCAGGACGATGTTGGACAGTCGCTCGGCGTCGGCACGAAATTTATTGGGAGGAGCTTCCGCAAACGCTGTTTCCGTATTCAAAGCCTTCTAAGCTAAAATGAGGAAAAGGTCTGTCAAACTGCAGGCGCGCGCTAAACGCCGGTTGGATGCCATTGCAGTGCCCGTCCGGCTCGGACCTCGGACATCATTCCCAAACCTGAACATCGACAATTTCGCCTGCCTTAAACGATTTGCCGGTCTCAACTCGCAAGAGCGCATTCGATTGGCTTAAGCCGAATAGGGCGTGCGACTCCTGCCGGCCAATCGTCGCGAAATTTCCGTTCTCGAGTTTTCCGCGAAAATAATGCGCGCGGTCGCTGTCGTTGGTTAGATCGACCGTCAACTTCGCCGGCATCTTCGGAAGACCGAGATCGCTCGCGCCCATCATTTTCAGAATCGCCGGGCGAACAAATTGCAGAAACGTGACGAAGGCCGACACCGGATTCCCGGGCAATCCGAAAACGAAGCACGTTCCTAACTGCCCGAACAAGAATGGTTTACCAGGTTTGATCGCCACCCGCCAGATGTCGATCTTCGCCCCAAGATCGCGCAGGGTTGATTGAACCAAATCGTGTTCGCCCACAGAAACGCCGCCGCTCACGATCGCAATTTCGTTTTGTGCCGCTGCTTCAAACGCCTTTCGCAATGATGTCGCGTCGTCACCACAATGTTGAGTCGAGGCGACGACCCCGCCGGAGCGTTCCAGCAAAGATTGTAACAAAATCGAATTGCTATCGTAAATCTGTCCCGGCTGAAGTTTATCTCCGGTCTTCGCCAACTCGTCGCCAGTCGAAATGATTACGGCTCGAGCTTCGCCGCCGACCACGACATCGGCGAAACCTTGCGAGGCCAGCAAAGCGAGCCTCGTGGCGACAATTCGGTCCCCTCTCCCGACAATCTTTTGACCTTCGCCCAGATCGCATCCGCGTTTTCGCACGAATTCGTCAACATCGACATCTGCGTTGATGACGATCTCATCACCATCGCGCGCGACATCTTCCTGCATCACCACCGCATTTGCGCCTTTCGGCATCGGCGCGCCGGTGAAAATTCGGATCGCCTCGCCATTTGAAACGCGAAGTTTTCGATCAAGGCCGGCCGGTTGCTCGCCGACCACACGCAATCGTTTGCCGGGCTTACAATCGCTCGCGATCACCGCATAACCGTCCATCGCCGAGTTGTCGAACATCGGCAGCGGCAACCGCGCGAAATAATCTTCCGCGGCAAAGCGATCGAGCGCTTGGAAGATCGACATCTTCCGCGGCGGCAACGGGCCGACCGCTTCCAAAATCTTCGCGCGCGCTTCTGCTTCGCTGATCATTGCCAATCATTTCGATGGCAATTGGAAATTGGCAATCGCCAATTCCGAAGCATATTGTCCGCCCGAGTGCCAGTCCGGCTCGGACTTTTGGTGAGGTGGCTGAGTGGTCGAAAGCAGCGCTTTGCTAAAGCGCCGTACCTGTCAAAGGGTACCGAGGGTTCGAATCCCTCCCTCACCGCCAGTTCTTTTCCGCTTACTCCTGGTCTTAATTCAATGAAAAATCCGCGGAGGCAATACTCCCCCCGCGGATTTCCATTTCTTGGACAATTCGGACTGGACGACTATGGCTTTTTGGCCGGCGCTTTTGCTGCTCCCTTGTCGGCTTTCGCCTCTACATCGGTCGCGCTCATTGTGTAGGTAATCGTCACCTTCGCGCCAACTTTCAGTTCGCCGGTTACTTTCGTACTCGAATCGCGCGCAATCTCCCAACGATCCTTTCCTTTTTGAACAGCGATCATGCTGTCGTTCACTTCCAGAACTGGTCCGGTCACCTGATAGGTTTTGCCTGCCGCCAGAGCGAGACTGCTCAAGGCAAGGCTTCCGGCTACCACTAAGCTAAATAATGATTTCATCATGAGCTCGATTAGACAGAATCATTTCTGTTCGCGCAAGCCTTTGCGCCGTCGGATTTGGCGTGATTACAGTTGCTAATCGAGAAGCGAGCGATCTACGCTGGGCGAAACAATATTAATTACCATGGACGAATTAATTAACCTCGTTGTGAAGAAGACCGGCATAAGCCAGGAAGACGCACGAAAAGCAGTCGAAGTGATTGTCACTGAGCTTAAGACCAAGCTGCCCGGACCGATCGCGAGTCATCTCGACTCATTTATCAGTGGCGGGGCGAGCGCCGGCCTCAACACCCTGGCAGGTGAAGCGGGAGAAATGTTAAAAGGCAAGCTCGGCGCGCTCTTCCGCGGCACCGGCAGCTAATTCAATAGTATGAGAAAACGGCGGCGAACACTGTTCACCGCCGTTTCCAAATCTAGAAGCGGCCCGCTTCGGACGTAACCGCTCTCTTGGCTAATTGTTTTTCGACGATCGGTTCCCCTCTTTGATCGCCTCGGCTTCGGTCATGTATTTCCCCTTTTCGGTCTTCCCATAATAACGCGAGCCTTCCTTGTGATAGATATGCGAATCGGTGTTCACCCAGACGAGGCCTTTACCGCCCCCAGGTGCGGCAGTTGTGCGAGTGGTGGTCTCGGGTTTCGCTTTCGCTGACGTAGTCGTCGTTGCAGCCGCAGCCGACGCGGGAGTTGGCGAACTTTTCGGTTTGAAATAGTCGGCCAATGTCTTCTTCTCAGGTGAAGGTGATGGGCTAACCGCGGGCGAGGCGGCCGCATTCGTCTTTGTTTTGCGAGCATGCTTGCCGCTTGGCGAAGGTGATGCCTCCGCGGTCGCGGTCGGCGACGGAGAAGCCAGGCTCGTCTTTTTGCGAGCGCCTTTCGATGCTGGTTCCATCACCGGTTGAGTGCTCGGAGCTACAGAAGCTGTCGTTGCTGCTGGAGACGCTTCGGTCGCCGCTGCTGCTTTCTTGCGAGACTTCTTTGCCGGTGACGGTGACGCTTCCGCCCCAACAGATGCTGCTGGAGAAGCTTCAGTCATTGTTGCTTTCTTGCGCGACTTCTTCGCCGGTGAAGTGGACGCTTCCGCCGCCGGCGATTCGCTTGCCACGGGAGATGCCTCGGTCGCCGCAGCTTTCTTGCGCGAATGCTTTGCTGGCGATGACGAAGGCGACGGTGTAGGCGATTGGGCGTGGACCAGGAATACACCGACAAGCCCGATCACGACTAGCAGGCTAAAAGTTTTTGTATGCATGAGACACAACTACCGGAAAGGAGTCGTCTGGGGAAGGCTAAAGAATCTGGCCGCGGAATTACCGATATGGAAGCGCGGGATTAGTGCCCTTGTTCAACTGGTCTTGCTGCGCATTCCAGAGATTCCGATCCGCTTGGTCCATCTCCGCGCCTTCCTGTTGCTGCTGCTGGATCGCGGCGAGACGTTTTTGCTCTTGGTTCCCCATTCCTGTGGTTTGAGTCGTTTCACAACTGATTAAGAACGCGGTCCAACCGAGCAACGCAACGAGTTGAAAATGCTTCATATCCTCTAATCATATAACAAACCGGACGAAGTTGTAGGGTTAGTCGCTCATCAAGGAGTCATCCCCACCGAGGTTGCTCGTCCGGACTGATCCCAAGCGAGATCTTACCGACGATCTCGTGCGTGAGCATCGGGTTGGCCGGATGAAACCTGCCGGCACGGCAGTCGCGGAACAGCCGCTCGAGTTCGCTTTTCTTGAACATGCCGAAGCCGCCCGAAAGATCGAGAGCCCGATCGACGATGCGAAACGCCGCTTCCACGGTCCGATGCTTGACCGCAAAGAGCCGCACGAACCAGTCCGGCCCGACCCGGCCTTCGGACCAATCGGTGGCGATCGCTTCGACGTGCGGCCCCATCGTCTCGAGATCCATCGTGATCTCGGCGATGCCGTGCTGCACTTCCGGGTGGTAGATCATCGGGCGCGTCAGCGCAATGGACGTCTTCGTCTTCAGCTGCTCGATCAGTACCTCGCGGGTCCGCAATCCGATCGCGTAATAGATGTTCGCGAAGTTAACGAGCGCCCACGTGAAAAATCCCACGACGAAATTGTCGGCGCCGGCCGCGCCCGCGGGCAGCACGCGGATGATGTACTTATCGGGCACAAACGCGCCTTCGAGAATCGTGTCGTCGCTGCGCGTCGCGCGCATCCCCATCACATCCCACGTCTCCTTGATCGTGTAGCCTTTCGCGTCGCGCGGCAGAAAAAAATGGACAATCTTCGGCGCCTTCGGATCGCTCATGTCCATGGCGTGGCCGCCGAGCCGGGTCCACACCGGCGCAAGGCTGCCGAACGCCTTCCGGCCGGTCACCTTATAGCCACCCTCGACGGGCTCTGCTTTCGCCGAGGAGAGCAACCCCGGAATGTCGTTGCCATGTTCGGCGTGGCCAGCTGCGAACACTTCGCCGGCCGCTGCATCTTTGAGAATCCACTCGCACGACTTGTCGCTTCCGCGCCAGAGATCCGCCGCGTTACCGACCCAGTAGTTGTGCATGTTGATGCACAGCGCGGTCGGCGGCGCGTACTGCGCAAGCAGACGCGTTTCGCGCGCCACCTGCGCGAGCGTCATGCCTGCCCCACCGAACTCCTTCGGAATGGCCATCTTGAGATAGCCAGCGGCTTTCAGCTCGTTGAAATCCTCAAGGCAAAATGTGTTTTCGCGATCGTGACCGGGGGCGCGCGCCCGGCATCGGTCAAGAAGCGGTTGGGTCAGTACGGAAGTGGCAGCCGCAGGCATCAATCCCTCCTAAGCGATATCGATGCGCGACCGAAAATTCGTCAAGATAATAATCGAGCGCGTTACGCTGGTTCGGCGGCACCGCGCTCGCTTGTGATATCGGCAGACCGGCATCAAAAGCTTCCTTCTAAGCATCTTCATACAAAAAAATGTGCGGCAACATCACGCGGTGCATCCATATTTCAGTCGGCAATGAAAACGATCCGGACAACCTCTTTTCGCTTGAATCAAAACATCCGACCACGAATAAACGACTACAGTCGATGAATGCTGATGAGCTCAAATCTTTGCAGGCGCCGATCAAGCAACGTTATCGCGACGATCCGAAGACGGCTTCAATCACCCTTCGTGCCGAAGGCAAAATCGGCGAAGGCGTTACCTGCAATGTCGCAACCGGAAAGACGCTCGTGGAAGCCGGCCTTCATCCCGCCACTGGCGGGAACGGATTAAGCGCATGCTCTGGCGACATGTTGCTCGAATCGCTGGTTGCATGCGCTGGCGTCACTTTGCGCGCGGTGGCGACCGCTCTCGAAATTCCGTTGCGGGACGCGACCGTTCGAGCCGAAGGCGATCTCGATTTCCGGGGAACGCTCGGCGTCTCCAAAGAAGTTCCGGTCGGTTTTCAGCAAATCCGATTGCGCTTCGATTTAGAGACCGATGCGACCGAGGAACAACTGGCCACGCTCCTGAAACTAACCGAGCGCTATTGTGTCGTTTATCAGACGCTGGCCCATCCTCCCAAGATCGACATCGCCCATCGAATTTCGACGCCGTAGATTTGCTGCTCTCTCATTGTTGATTTAGAAATGTCGTATGCCGGCTTACATGGACATCCACGAAATCCCGGGCGGCGTTTCTGCCGAGGACGTAGCCAAAGCGCACGCCCAGGACGTTGAAGTGCAGAGCAAATACGGCGTTCATTACCACAAGTATTGGGTCAACGAGAAAGAGGGGAAAATTTTTTGCCTTTGCCATGCGCCCAACGCCGAAGCTGCAAAGCAGGTGCATCGGGAAGCGCACGGGCTCGTGGCCGAAAAAGTCATTCAGGTCGAACCCGAGGTCGCAGAGCTGTTCTTCGGTGGAACCGAAGTAAACGCAGCCGGCGCGGTTATGCTTCCGGGCGCTGAAGCGGATGCGCGTGATCCCGGCATCCGCACGATTTTGTTTACCGATATTGTCGAATCAACGGTCCTGACTCAACAGATGGGCGACGAAGCCGCGATGGAGCTGGTCGAACTTCACGATTCAATTGTGCGTGATGCACTAAAAGATTTGGGCGGTCGCGAGGTCAAACATTTGGGCGATGGAATCATGGCGTCGTTTGTCTCGTCGGCCTCGGCCGTGAAATGTGCGGCCCGCGTGCAAAACGAAATTGCCAAACACGTCAAAGCGAATGCGGACCGGCCGATTCGCATCCGCATCGGCATTGCCGCGGGAGAACCGGTCGAGCGTCACAACGATTTATTCGGCGTCACTGTTCAACTCGCCTCGCGCCTTTGTTCTCATGCCGAGGCGGAGCAAATTCTCGTCTCCAATGTCGTCGCAGAACTTTGTGCCGGAAAAACAATCCCTTTCGAGGATCTCGGCGAACTTGAGCTCAAAGGTTTCGATCAACCGGTCCGCGCCCACGCTGTAGACTGGTCCGACCCCGCGTCCGCTTAGGGCATCCTCGTTCGTGCGGACCGGTTAACCCCGGGCAAAACGAATCACGCCGCTCTGCGGCAAACCAAAAGCAGGGCCCACTCTTGATGAACTAGCGGGAGCGTAAAGCGACACGCCGCTGGCCGGCGTCTATTTCGGCTTCGCGGCGCCGCCCATGATGATTTCGGTGGCGTAGGGTTGCCCTGATACTTTGGTATACATCACAGTCACGGCCGCGCCCCTTCTCAGCTCGCCGGTTATTTTGGTTTTCGCGTCGCGGTTAATTTCAATGTCCTGCGCGGACGTGCGCACTAATACCATGGTGCCGCTCATTCGCTGAATCGTGCCATCGGCACGAAATTTCGCGTCGGCAGCCAGTGCAACGGCGGCCAGCGCAAGACTGATCGCTGCGACAATTCCCAATGCTGATTTGATGTTTCTCATTGCACAATTACAACGCAGGACGCGCTTCAATACAAGCGCAATGCAATCTCTCACGCGTTGCCCGCCGACTCGGCTGCGCGAACAAGGCCGCGTAGGCTTAGTTCGACGATGTTGTAGCGGTGCTTGTTCTCAAGCACCGATCTAATTAAACAGGCGCTTGGCACAAGCGCATCTACAACGTTTATTGCCTTGGCGAAGTGCAAACTAAACTTCCTCAAATCCAAAATTTTATTAACGGCAAGTTTGTTGGGCCCGCCACCGGGCGGTTCCTCGACAACATCGAACCGGCGACGGGTAAGCCGTACTCGCAAGTCGCCGATAGTGGAAAAGAAGATGTCGATCTTGCCGTAGCCGCGGCGGAGAAGGCGTTCGCTGACTGGTCAAAAACACCGGCCCAGGAAAGATCGAAGATTCTTTTACGCATCGCCGACCTGATCGAGCGCGATCTGGAAAAACTCGCGCGCGCGGAATCGATCGATACCGGCAAACCGCTTTCCCTCGCGCGCTCTTTGGACATTCCGCGCGCGGCCAGCAATTTCCGGTTCTTTGCGACCGCGATCCTGCACACCGAAAACGAAGCGCACGTTACCGACGGCGTTGCGTTCAACTATACCCTGCGCCAACCGCGCGGTATCGCCGGATTAATTTCGCCCTGGAATTTGCCGCTCTATTTGTTGAGCTGGAAAATCGCCCCCGCCATCGCGGTCGGCAACACCGCGATCGCCAAGCCGAGCGAGCTCACGCCGATGACGGCGTATTTGCTGTGCGAGATCGCGCAGGAAGCCAGTTTGCCGAAAGGCGTGCTCAACGTCGTGCACGGCACCGGACCGAACGTCGGCGCTGCGATCACGGCGCATCCGAAGATCAACACCATCTCGTTCACCGGCGGTACCGTGACCGGAAAGAAAGTCGCCGAAGCTGCCGCGCCGTTGTTCAAGAAAGTATCGCTCGAGCTCGGCGGCAAAAATCCAAACATCATCTTCGCCGACGCCGATCTCGACGCCGCCATTGCCGGCAGCGTGCGCTCGTCATTCGCAAATCAGGGACAGGTCTGCTTGTGCGGCTCCCGAGTGTTCGTGGAGCGCTCGGCTTACAAAGATTTCGTCGAACGTTTTGTGAAAGCAGCTTCGACTTTGAAGCAGGGAGATCCGCTCGACGAAAAAACCGAGCAAGGCGCGATCGTGAGCAAGCCGCAGCTCGATAAAGTGAAGTTCTATGTCGATCTTGCGCAGAAAGAAGGCGGCAAGATCGCGCTTGGAGGGAAAGCGCCAGATTCAATCAATGACCGCTGCCGCGACGGCTATTTCTTTCCGCCAACCGTCATCACCGGTCTACCGGTCGCATGCCGCACCAATCGCGAAGAAATCTTCGGCCCGGTCGTGACGATCACACCATTCGACAATGAAGAAGAAGTGATCGGTTACGCCAACGACACCGACTACGGCCTGGCCTCAAGTGTCTGGACCCAAAACCTGAATCGCGCCCATCGCGTCGCCGAAAAAATTCACACCGGCACAGTCTGGGTGAACTGCTGGCTGGTGCGCGACCTGCGCGTCCCATTCGGTGGCATGAAAGCCAGCGGCGTCGGTCGCGAAGGCGGCGAAGAAGCGCTTCGGTTCTTCACCGAACCTAAGAACGTCTGCATCGCAAAGTAATTTCCAATTGTGCCGTTAACCTTCGAATGGGATTCGCGAAAAGCGCGATCCAATCTCACCAAGCACGGCGTCGCCTTCGAAGAAGCGTCGACTGTTTTCGGCGATCCGTTATCGCTTACTATTCCCGATTCCGAACATTCGCTGGGCGAAAAGCGGTACATCACGATGGGCAGCGCGTTTAGTGGCAAATTGCTCGTTGTCGTTCACACTGACCGGGGCGATAATATCCGTATCATTAGCGCGCGACGAGCGAATCAAAGAGAGCGAAAGTTTTATGAAGAAGAAGTCGAATAACGGAATGCGAGACGAATACGATTTCTCGCGGGGCCGGCGCGGAAAATATGCACGCCGCTATGCCGAGGGAACGAATGTCGTGGTTTTAGAGCCCGATGTCGCAAAGGTGTTTAGCAATTCGAAAAAAGTAAATGCTTCGCTTCGAAAACTCATTCGGGCTGAAGCATCGGCGGCATGAAAGCCAGCGGCGTCGGCCGGGAAGGCGGCGACGAAGCTTTGCGCTTCTTCACCGAACCAAAAAACGTCTGCATTGCGAAGTAAGATGATATGACTGCGGCCACCAGGGCGCATGCTGTTCCTAAGTTTTATCTGCGAGGCTTTGTTGCGCCAGAATCAGAAGCGACATCCGATCCGTTCGTTTGGTTGGGGATACTGAACACTGGCGAGGTGAAGCGGCGATCGCCGAAAAATATATCGATTGCACGCGGCTTGTACGACGGACCAGGAGGTTTTGAAGATCTTGATGCATCAATCGAAAAGCACTTGGCGAAGATCGAGAGCGCGGCGGCCGTGGCGATACGCAAGCTCGGTGAGAAATCAGAAGAGGTGGAAACGATCTCACCAGAGATCTGGCGGTTTCTCGCTTGGCAGGCCGCACGAACACCAAGTTGGATGGAGCTAGAGGAGGATTGGGTGTACGAGTGGGACCCCAATGTCGACACGCCCGTTGTCGAATCTCCACCAGAAGGTATTGAACGAATTCGCGATAGAAATCGCCCGATCTATGTCGAGAATCCGGATACTGGCGAACGACGCGAGGTCCAAGATCGTGCTGAGTTTAAGGCGTATCGTAGTCGCGGCTGGAAATGGCTGCTTGGCTCAGCCGACAAGCTTGAACTGCTTCATATGCAGGCGTGGTATTTCCAAGTTCGGCACTTTCCACGTTTATCTTGGATCCGATTGAGCGCTCCGAAAGATTCGTGGTTTGTCTTGAGCGACCGAGGAGTTGCATGGATGGCAGACGGGTACGCTGATATACCTCCGGCTGCGCTAAGACATCCAACAGCGCAACTGGTTGCACCGTTAACGAGAAAGATTGCCCTCGTCGGCAGGAATCAAACGCAATCGCTTCGCGTTACACCGCGTGAAGTGAATCGATTCGCAGCGTGTGCTGCGACAGATTGGATCGTTGGACCGACACGAGAGGTGGTCGAACAGGCAATTCGCGATCGAGTTGAAAATCCATTTTCATCGGCGTGATCCGCGGTTAGAAGTTTAAGCAATGAGCGGAACACGAGTTTTAGTTGGAACACGCAAAGGCGCGTTCGTCCTGACTTCGGATGCGAAGCGCAAAGATTGGAAAGTGGACGGGCCGCATTTTGCCGGCTGGGAAATTTATCACGCCAAAGGGTCGCCGGTTGATCCGAACCGGATCTACGTTTCGCAAACAAGCAGCTGGTTCGGCCAAATTATTCAGCGGTCCAACGACGGCGGCAAAACCTGGGAAACGCCGGGGAGCAGTCCCGATGATCTAAAGGGTCCGGACGGCATGCCGAAAGGCGAGAGCAACATGTTCGTTTACGACGGCATTCCCGGAACGCACATGTGGTACGACGGGACCCAGCATCCGTGGGAATTCAAACGCGTCTGGCATCTCGAGCCGGCGCTGGATAACGCCGATCACGTTTACGCAGGCGTGGAAGACGCGGCGCTGTTCGAATCGAAAGATGGCGGCAAATCGTGGCAAGAACTTTCAGGCCTGCGCCAACACGACACCGGTCCGCGTTGGCAACCGGGCGCCGGCGGAATGTGTCTCCATTCGATTATTATCGACCCGAAAAACCCGAAACGAATGTTCATCGCGATCTCTGCGGCGGGCGCGTTCCGCACCGATGATGGCGGCAAAACGTGGAAACCGATCAATCGCGGTTTGCATTCGGAATACATTCCCGATCCGCACGCGGAGGTTGGCCATTGCGTCCATCGAATCGCGATGCATCCGTCCAATCCGAACACACTTTTCATGCAAAAACATTGGGACGTGATGAGGAGTGATGACGGCGGCGATTCCTGGCGCGAAGTGAGCGGCAATCTCCCGAGCGATTTCGGTTTCCCGATCGACGTTCATGCGCACGAGCCGGAAACGATTTACGTCGTCCCAATCAAGAGCGACTCGTTGCATTATCCGCCCGACGGTAAACTGCGCGTCTATCGCAGCCGAAAGGGGGGCAACGAATGGGAGGAACTCACCAACGGTCTTCCGCAAAAGGATTGCTACGTGAACGTACTGCGCGACTCAATGTCGGTCGATGCGCTCGATCCGTGCGGGATTTATTTTGGAACGACCGGCGGACAAGTCTACGGCTCAAGCGACGCGGGCGATTCGTGGAATCCGATCGTGCGCGATCTTCCGGCGGTCCTCTCGGTTGAAGCGCAAACGCTAAAATGAACGAACTTCAACCTACGTTTTGGAACTTGACTGCTTTAAGCAGTCACGTTTGTGCGGCGCTGTACCGGGGCTTGAAATGATTCGCGTTGTCTTACCGCATCATCTTCGAACACTGGCGAAAGTCGGCGATGAAGTGCAGGTCGATCCGAATGGATCGGCTTCAGTGAAATCGTTGCTCGACGCACTCGAAGCAAAGTACCCAATGTTGCGCGGAACAATCCGGGATCACGGAACCCTGAAACGTCGTCCGCTCGTCCGTTTCTTTGCCTGTGGTGAAGATATTTCGCATGATTCGCCGGAAACTCCCCTGCCCGACCCGATTGTGAAAGGCGACGAGCCGTTCTTTGTCATGGGCGCAATTGCCGGCGGGTAGAAATGAAGGCGCTTGTTGGTCTCATCATCATCGCTGCGATCATATCGTCCGCAGCCGGGATCGATCTTAAGCGGTGGCAATCGCCGGATAAATTCTATTCGTTCCTTGTCCCCGCGGATTGGGAGGAGACCAAACAACCCGGTGAGCCTCCTTCCGTCGCGTTCACGTCGCCCGATGGTAAAGCAGAGATCCGAATTTCAGCCGCTTACGGAGTGAAGTTGCCGGAAAAACTACCAGGCGAAGTCCTCGACCTCGCTTTTCCAAATGAAAAGAGCATCACGGAAATTGCCCATATTCGCGGCAGCGGCTGGGACGGCTTGCAACGCGATTACGTCGACACCGCACAGACTCAGCGCTGGACCGGCATCGCTGCGCGCAATGGATCAACTGTCATTTTAATTACGATGACCGCGCCAACGATGGCATTCCCAGAGTTTGAAAAAACATTCAAGAGCGTGGCGGAATCTCTGAAGCTCGGCAAATGAGCAAAACATTCGAGAGCTCTCGCGCGCCGGAACCGGTGGGCGCGTTTCCGCACGCGAAGCGCGTCGGCAATTTGCTTTTCCTGTCGGGAATCGGACCACGCACGCGCCGCAGCAAAGAAATTCCCGGCGTCACGCTTGATTCTGCCGGCAAGGTCACAAGTTACGATATCGAAAAACAATGCCGGACGGTTTTTGAAAACGTGCGGCTCGTGCTCGAAGACGCAGGCGCAAGTTGGAACGACATTGTCGATGTGACGGTCTTTCTCACCAACATGAAGAAAGACTTCCCGACATATAACAAACTCTACGCTGAATATTTCGCCGGCGACGGCAAACCAAACCCGACACGCACGACCGTCGAAGTCACAGCGTTGCCGACGCCGATAGCCATCGAGCTCAAAGTGATCGCAGCGGTGAAAGCTTAGGTAGATGGAGCAGTCCCTTGCTCGATGCCAAAATAATGTCGGCGGAGCCGAGCAGAATTAACATCGCCCGACGGAGCGGCCGATCCACCTTCTGAATTCGGAGTTGGACGTTGGGTGTTGAGCGTTGGACGTTTTCTGAAATATGCCGTTTAAGATTATCGCCGCCGATCATACCGGCATCACAGTCTCGAATCTCGAGCGCGCGCGCGAGTTCTGGCAGAACGTTCTCGGCTTCGAATTTTCACATTCCGCGCATCAAACAGGCGAAAGACCGGAGCAGATCACGGGAGTAAAAGGCGCCGAGCTGAAGCTTGCGGTATTGAAAACGCCGAGCGGTCACAAGATCGAGTTGCTTGAATACTTCGCGCCGTCCGATCGAAGGCGCGTCGATCTACGGCCGTGCGATGTTGGCCACGTGCACGTCGCGCTGACCGTGGACGATCTCGATGCGGTGCTGAAGAAAATCGCTGAGTCAGGATGGAAAGCCGCGGGGGAACCGCAAACCCTCAAGCAAGGCCCCAATGCCGGTAAGCGAGTCGTCTATGTTCGCGATCCCGACGGCACAACGATCGAGTTGATGGAGTTGCCGCGCGGAACAATCTAAAACTGCGACCGGAACGGGATCATGAGCCACTCAGTTGTGCGTTCCCAGAGCGAGCGCTTTTTAAATTCCTCCAGCGTGTACTCGCGCGCCTGGGATAAATCTTTTTCGAACACTGATTCCATTTCACGCCCGAAGTTCTGATCGTAAACGACCACGTCCAGTTCTTCGTTAATCTCGGAGGAACGCGCGTCGAAGTTCGATGAGCCGAACATCGAAAAAAGGCCGTCGATCACCATCGATTTCTCGTGGATCATGGTCGGCTGGTATTCGAAAATCTTCACACCGCCTTCGAGCATTTTCCCGTAAGCAGCGCGGCCGGCCGATTTGGTCAGGGGTTGATCATTGTTCGGGCCGGGCAGAAGCAACCGAACATCGACATGGCGCTGGACTGCTTTCACCAGTTGCTCGACCTGGTCGCCGGTCGGCGTGCAATACGCATTCGTAATCCAAATGTTTTTGGTCGCGGCGGTGAAGGCGACGGCTTGAAGAAGCGGCACCGGCGCCATGGAAAAGGATCGAGAGGTGACGACTTGCGCCTTCAACTCGCCAGCAGGCTTCAGCGCTGGAAATTGGTCAGCGCCGCTCAGCGCTTCGTTGAATGTTTTCACCCAATGTTCCTGAAAGGCCGCCTGTAAATTTCCGACGAGCGGTCCTTCGACGCGCGCGTGCATGTCGCGCCAATGATTTTTGTCCTGCGCATGGCCGGACCACTTCTCGCTAAATCCGACCGAGCCAGTAAATCCAACTTTCCCATCGATCACAAGAACCCGGCGATGGGAACGCCGGTTGGCGCGATCGGCGCGCCAGGAATGGGTTGGATGATAGTAGGAAAACTTGCAGCCCGCTTTCTGCATCATTTTCACGTCCGAATTTTTCAGACTCCACCCCGAACCGACGCCATCGAGAAGGATGCGCACTTCCACCCCGGCCCGCGCCTTTTCACACAAGGCGTCGCGAAACTGTTCGCCCACGGCGTCGGAATAAAGAATGAATGCCTCGAAGTTGACCGTCTTTTGCGCCGCGCGAATCGCTTTGAGCATTTCGGGGAAATAGCCGTCACCGTTTTGAAACATCTCGATCTTGTTTCCCGGGATTAAAACCGGATTACCCAGCGCAAGGGCCGAACCGACAAATTCCGGATCGCTCACGGCAAAAGTGTGATCGAAATGATAAGGCAGCGTATGCCGGCGGAGAAAAAACAAACAAAAGATCAAAACGATCGCGAGAAACAAAAGAGTCACCGAAATCCACTCGCCGACCCGGAACCACCAAATGCGAGTGTTTAGCCAATGTGAAGAGCGCGCGCGTCTTGCCACGCTATATCTTCGTCTTCCGAGGGCTCGGTAGTCGTCCGGTTACGCAAGCCATTTTGCCTGCTCCATCCAACCTTTGACGCGCATGCATGCTGCATGGAGCATTCCCCGATGACTTTTTCCGCCGACGAAGATTCCGCGAAACAGCTCGACGCCGAGGATCCGTTGCGCGGATTCCGCGAACAATTTCATCTGCCGCTCGGTAAAGATGGCAAACCGCTGATTTATTTCGCCGGCAATTCGTTAGGCTTGATGCCGAAGATAGCTCGAGAAATTGTCGATCAAGAACTCGACGATTGGGCGAAGCTCGGAGTCGACGCCCATCTCGAGGGGAAAACGCCTTGGTATTCGTATCACGAGACATTGCGCGAACCGACGGCGCGAATGGTCGGCGCCAAGCCGGTCGAAGTGATCTGCATGAACAGCCTGACGGTGAACCTGCACCTGATGATGGCGACGTTTTATCGGCCGACGAAAGCGCGCTTCAAAATTCTGATGGAGGGTCCGGCGTTCCCTTCCGACACCTACGCGATCAAAACGCAGATCGCTCATCACGGGCTCGACTCGAAAGATGCGCTCGTTCTCGCCAGTCCGCGCCAAGGCGAATTCACCGCGCGAACCGAAGAGGTTGTCGATCTTATCGAGAAGAACGCCGAGCAGCTCGCCGTGGTGATGATGGCCGGCGTGAATTTCTTCACCGGCCAGTTGTTCGACATCCCAACGATTACGAAAGTCGCGCAGAAGCATGGGATCACGGTTGGTGTCGATCTTGCCCACGCGGTCGGCAACGTGCCGCTCGCGTTGCACGACTGGAATGTCGATTTCGCCGTCTGGTGTTCCTACAAATATCTCAACGCCGGGCCGGGAGCGGTCGCCGGCGCCTACGTGCATGAGCGTCATGCGACGAATACAGAATTGCCGCGGCTTGCTGGTTGGTTTGGAAACGATCCGAACACGCGCTTCCGTTTGCATCTCGAACCGGAATTCATTCCGGTCCCGTCAGCCGACAGTTGGCAGATCAGTAATCCGCCGATTTTTTCGATGGCGCCATTGCGCGCGTCGTTGTCGATCTTCGATGATGCGGGCGGAATGAAATCGCTTCGTGCGAAATCGATCAGACTGACCGGTTATCTTCAGTTCCTGGTCGAACAAATCGGATCAAAAAAACTTGCGGTTATCACGCCGCGCGAAACGGACGCGCGCGGGTGCCAGTTGTCCATCCTCGCGCACGAACATCCAAAAGAACTCTTCAAGGAACTCCAGACCGCCGGCGTGAAATGCGATTTCCGCGAACCGGATGTCATCCGCGTCGCGCCGACGCCGCTCTACAATACGTTCCACGAAGTCTGGCACTTTGCGGAAATTCTTTCGAAGCATCAGTAAAGGTCCTTCTGTTAAATGCCGGTCCGGCTCGGCCCTCAGCAAAGCAGCTGCTTCACGCAATCGATCAGGACCGAGATCGAAAACGGTTTCACCAGATACTTTACTTCGTGCTTGTTGAAGAAGAGCGCGATATTGGGATCGGCTGCAAAACCGGTGACGAAGATGAACCGGTCGGCCAGAGACGGCCGCAGGTCTTTCGCTTTTAGATAAAATTCGTCGCCGCGGAGCTTCGGCATCTTCAAATCGCAGATGACGGCGTCGTACTCGTGCGCTTTCACCTTGAGCATCGCTTCCTCGCCGTCGAACGCGATATCGACCAGAAAATTTTCGTCGGCCAGAATCCATTGCAGCGCCGACGCCAGCTGCCTGTCGTCATCGACCACGAGAACGGCTTTCAGCTCGAGACTGTGGACAACGGGCTCAAGTCCTTCCGGGAGCGGCTCAAATCTTCTCATGTCGGCGGCCCCTGCTTGAGCAGCCTCGATGCCACACTTCTAACCGCGGTCCAGATCGTCAGGTTCGTTCAGATTACGGAAGAACGACTTCTCGCTCTCGGACACCTGAATCGGCTGCAATTTTCCGGCAGCGATCAGTTTTCTCACGACCGCCTGCAATGAGAAATCAGTGCCGGAAAGCGTGCCGGCGACAGCGCCATGCGCATCGCGCGGATAAATCGCCGCCAGCGGCTCGGCCCGATTTTCAATTAACGGAACAACCCCACGACTGGGCTGGACCCGTTCGCAGAGACCACGCAGATAATTCTCGGTCATGAACGGCATGTCGATCGCCAGAGCAAGGAGATGATTGGCGGTTGTGCCCGACAAGGCGGCGGCAATTCCACTGAGCGGACCGCGCGATGGCTGATCGTCCGGCACAAATTCGATGTCTGCCGGCCGCCACAGCGGATCAGTCTGCGCGGAAATGAAAAGCTCCTGGAGCTGAAGTTTCCGCAGGAGATCGACCTGGATTTGCCAGAGCGGCGCGTTCCGAAACAGGATTGTCGCCTTATCTTCGCCCATCCGGCGCGATTTTCCGCCGGCGAGCAGCACTGCGCTGATCTTCATTCGGTTGCGGCCGGAACAGATGCCGTCGAGCGGAGAATGCCGTCGGTGAGGATTCGTGCTCGCAAACCGCCCCGCCCTTTGAGGAATTCTTTCGCGCCCGGAGCGATCGCGCGATTCATCCAATCACACGGCCGGCTTTCCTCCGTTCCATGAAAGCGAACGCCTTGCACTTCGAATTCTTGTCCAATCAAGCCGTTCAGATCGACATCGCGCGTGTAAATGTTTCGCCGCACCGCGCTCGGCGGGATTCCCTGCACCTGCAATGCGACGCAGAGCTCGGCGAAAACTCCGAGCGAGAAAAACGTGACTTGTCCTTTGTAATCCGTCTTGAAGTCGAAATAACGATCGCCCCGCAGCCCGCGGGCGGCCACGCACTCGACCATCGGCACTTCAATCATCGGAAATTCATCCGGCTCCTGTCCGTAGTGTCCGACAAAGTTATGCCCCGGCGAGATGTAAAGATGACAGATTTTCACCGAGCCAAATGATATCATTGGCGTCGAATCGATGAAAGAAGACGGAATCGGACCCGGCCAGGTCATCCGGCGAACGCACGACGGCGCGCTGGAGTATCAACGCGACGAGCTCACCGTTGAAGAACCGCTCGAGATCCGCATCGGCGACAAAACAGTGGCCACGACGATGCGCACGCCAGGTCACGACGAGGAACTCGCCGCCGGTTTTCTGCTTTCCGAAGCGATTATTCGAAACGGCGAAGCGATTAAAAAATTCTCACGGCCGGCGTCAGCGCGTAACCGAGATAACATCATCAACGTTCATCTTGCGACTGGCACAAAACCAAAGCTGAGTTCCGCGCAGCGGTTCGGGACGATTTCGACCAGCTGCGGCTTGTGCGGCAAAGAAAGCATCGACGCAATCCGCCAAAATTTCCCGGCGATAAAATCGACATCCATCCGGATTGACATTGAAACGCTGCTGCGTCTGCCCGCGGAGTTACGCGCGAACCAATCCGAATTCGCGCGCACCGGCGGGATTCACGCCGCTGGAATTTTCGACTTCAGCGGCCAGTCGTTAATCGTCCGCGAAGACATCGGCCGACACAACGCGGTCGACAAGGCAATTGGTCGCGCGTTTCTCGACAAAAACCTTCCGTTGGATCGCCACGTCTTGGTTGTCAGCGGCCGCGCGTCATTCGAGATCATGCAAAAAGCGCTCGCGGCCGGAATTCCAATCGTCGCTTCGGTCTCCGCGCCATCGACCCTTGCGATGGAGTTTGCCCGCGAAAGCAATCAGACATTAATCGGCTTTCTCCGCCCGCCGACGTTCAACATCTACTCGCACGTCGAGCGCGTGATTCTCGACTAATTCCTTGCCGCTTCGCGCTGCAGCGCAACTGCGAACGGGTGCAATTCCGCAGTCATTATCCCGGCAATGACGGTTGGATCGTCGTTCATGAACTTTTGGGCGGCCTTCTCATCGTTGGCTTCGAACACGGCGATTCCAAAAGTTTTGTTTCCCGGTTCGCTTGTTCGTCCCGCCAAAATCAGCTGCCCTGACGCAGCTGCATCTTTGAAGCGATTGAAGTGCCGGCCGAGCACCGCCTTATCCTCTTTCGTCCAATTGGCGTCGTCGTAGAGCCGCGGCACAAGATGTAACACATAAATAAATTGTTTTGGCTTATCGGGTTTCGGTTCCTGCGCCAAAGACAACGGAACGATTGTGTAAATACAAACCACGACAGCGACGAATTCGAGAAAGAAGTTTTTCATTTTGACAGGATTGACCGGATTAAATCGGACTGCGGCAATAAAATCCACCGAATCCTGTCCCTCCTGTCGTTTGATTCTTTTTCCTGCTTTCATGCTTTCCTAAGATATAGATTGTTTATGCGTGCCGAAGTTCGTTCTCATCGGTTCCGGATTAGCCGGCGGATTGCTCGCCGCGTATCTCGGGCGGCGGGGGTACGAGGTCGATCTTTACGAGCGTCGATCTGATCCGCGCGAGGGAAATCTTGTCGGCGGGCGATCAATTAATCTCGCGCTCTCGACCCGCGGCATTCACGCACTCGAACAAATCGGCATCGCGGACGAAGTCCTTAAGCATGCGATTCCAATGCGCGGCCGGATGATTCACGAGAAATCGGGCGCGCTCCATTTCGCGCCCTACGATGTCGATCCAAACAAGCACATCAATTCGATCGGACGCGGCGCGCTCAACGCGACAGTGATCGAAGCGGCGCAGCGTTATCCAAACGTGCGGGTGCATTTCAATCATCGCTGCACCGGGGTCGATTTAGAGTCGGTTACTGCTCAACTCCTCAACCCGCCTTCGCCCGGCTACGGCGTGGCAGGCACCTCCTCTCCTCAACCGCTCAACTCCTCAACGTCTCAACCAATCACGGCTTCGGGCGACGCCGTGATTGGAGTGGATGGCGCGTTTTCGGCGGTGCGCCAATCGATGCAACTGAAGATCGACAACTTCCAGTATGACGAGAGTTATCTCGCGCATGGCTACAAAGAATTAACGATCCCACCGCGGCCGGACGGTTCGTGGCGGATGGAAAAGAACGCGCTCCACATCTGGCCGCGCAAAAGTTTCATGATGATCGCGCTCCCGAACCCCGACGGCTCGTTCACCTGCACACTCTTTTGGGAATTTGAAGGACCGCGCAGTTTCGCAACCACAAAAACCGACGACGATATCCGTCGCTTCTTCGATGAAGAATTTTCCGATGCCGTGCCGCTGATGCCGAACCTGCTCGACGATTTTAAGAACAATCCAACCGGTTCACTGGTCACGATTCGTTGTGCACCCTGGTATTATCAGGACAAGATCGCGCTCGTCGGCGATGCCGCCCACGCGGTCGTGCCGTTTTACGGCCAGGGAATGAACGCAGCGTTCGAAGATTGCGTCGTGCTCGACGAATGCCTGGCAGAGTTTCCGAAGGATCGACAACGCGCGTTCGCCGAATATTTCGAGCGCCGAAAAGTAAACGCCGACGCGCTGGCTGACTTGGCTTTGCAAAACTTCATCGAGATGCGCGACAAGACCGCATCGCGTGCCTTCCGCGCGAAAAAGAAACTCGACCACTTCCTTGAAGCTTTGCTCCCCGGGATTTATCTGCCGCTCTACACCATGGTCACGTTCACGCGTATTCCGTATGCTAAAGCTGCCCGCCGGGCGGGGATTCAAGATCGAATCGTCTGCGCGGGCTTGATTCTGATTGCGATGTCGATCTTAGCATTGTCGATCTTGCTGTTTCGTTGATGGGCACGCGCCGCGGATGGAGCATTCTAACATGCAGACGGGGACGCGAGCAGAGCCAACAGCTGCCCTTCGTAAAGCGACCGAGACTCTCGCGGCCGGCGCGAAAACATTGCCGCAAGAATATTTTGTTTCGCCGGACATTTACGCGGCCGAGCAGGAAAAGATTTTCTCGAAGCAATGGTTGTTGGTCGGGCATCAGAGCCAACTGGAAAAGTCCGGAGACTTTTTCCTGGCCACCATCGCGGGCGAAAGCGTGATTGTGACTAGAGATCAGAAGTCACAGGTCAGAGGATTCTATAATGTGTGCCGCCATCGGGGCACGCGTTTGAAAGAGGATGCGTGCGGGCACGCCTCGGCGATTCAGTGTCCGTATCATGCGTGGACTTACGGCCTCGATGGCCGGTTGATCGGAGCCCCGCACATGGATGAGGTGCCAGGGTTCGATAAGGCGGACTATTCATTGCGCCCGGTGAACCTGGCGTTGTGGGAAGGATTCATTTTTGTGAACCTCGTCCCGAAGCGGGACGGCTATTATTCAGAAGGGGACGCCTCGACCCGCCTTCGCTCAGAAGCTACGGCGCGGCAGGCAGAGCGAGGCGGCTACAGCTTGGAGCGATGGTTCGCGCCGTTGAAGGGGAAATTTTCGCACTGGAACATGTCGATCTTGCGCCCGGCGAAACGGATCGAGTACGACGTGCGCGCCAATTGGAAGTTGATGTTCGAGAATTATTCGGAGTGTTATCACTGCCCGGGCGTGCATCCGATGCTTTCCAAAGTTTCGCCCTACGATTCGGCGGAGAACGATTTAGCCGAAGGACCGTTCCTCGGCGGGTTCATGAAGATCAATCAAGGCAAGAGCTTGACCATGAGTGGCAACGCTTGCGCGTTGGCGATAGCAGACAAAGACAAAGCGGAAGAGGAAGAGAAAAATCGAGTCTGGTACTACTCGATTTTTCCGAACATGCTTCTCTCGATGCATCCGGAATACGTGATGGTGCATCAGCTTTGGCCGCAGTCGCCGGAACGGACGTTGATCGTGTGCGATTGGTTCTTCCATCCGGACGCGTTCGCGCGCAAAGATTTCAAGCCGGAGGACGCGATCGAGTTCTGGGACATGACGAACAAACAGGATTGGCACGTGTGCGAACTGAGCCAGCAAGGGATCCCGTCGCGAGTGTATCAACCGGGACCGTACAGTTCCCGCGAATCAATCCCGGCCGCGTGGGATCGCTACTATTTGCGCTCTCTCGAGCGCAAAGCTGGCAGCTAGGAGCTGGGAGATCGGAGCTGGAAACTGCCATTGAGGGCCTTACCCTCTTGAGCACCTATCTACTATCTGCCAACTTCTAACTCCTTATGAGCACTACATACGTTCCAATGATCAGTTCCGGCACGGCCGGTCCGCTCGGCGTTCTGCATCTTCCGCGGATGTGGCAGAAAGTTTCACTCGAAGAGCAAGGCAAACTCGCTGCCGGCTATCCCGGCATCGGCCGAGGCTACGATGCGATGACTTGCGCTGCGCTCGGGCTCGATGAACAGGCGGTGAAAGACTTCATTAAGCAGAACAAGCCGACCTACCCGCAGTTCGAGGCCTGGGTGAAGAAAAACGCGAAGTCGTTAGATCGACAATCGATCGAGAAACACAACGCGGCGGTGCGCGGCTACAATCATGACGACGAAACGCGCAAAGAAATCCTGGGAAACTGCGGCCTTGCCGATGACGCGTCCGCGTTCAAAGACGCGGTGAATCTAAACAATCTCGACGATTGGCACGGATTTCATCAGGCGGTTTTGAAGTAGTCCGAGCCGGACTGGCGGTTGTTACCGGCGACGAGATGGTGGATCGGACGCTCCGTCGGGCGATGCTAAAATTTTAGCGGCTGCGCCGCCATTACCATCGAGCAAGGGACTGCTCGATCCACCTTTGACTGACGCCTATTTCGCGTGGGATGCTGCGGCATGCCGCCGCTGACTTACGCGAATTATTTAGACCTCGAACAGCTGCTCACCCTCCAGAATCCGCGGTCAACTCCCCATGAGCACGATGAAATGTTGTTCATCATCATTCATCAGACCTACGAGCTTTGGTTCAAGCAGCTGCTCCATGAGTTCGAGAAAATAAAAAAGGATTTTTCCGCAGGCGATCTTTTCGGCGCGATCCATTCGTTCAAGCGCACACGCACGATCATGAAAACACTCGTGGGTCAGATCGACATTCTTGAAACGATGACGCCATCTTCGTTCTCGAGCTTCCGCGACCGGCTTGAGACCGCGTCCGGTTTTCAATCAGTCCAGTTCCGTGAACTGGAATTTCTGCTCGGATACAAGCGCGCGTCTGCGCTCGCGCACGTGAAGCCGGATTTCCCGGGCGCGGATCGGCTCCAGGCGCGGCTCAAGGAACGAACGGTGATCGATCATTTCTATGATTTTTTGGAAGAGCGCGGCGCCAAGATCCCGGCAGAATTGAAAAACCGTGACCTTTCGCAGCCGAACGGACCGAACGAGCAGGTGCAACAGGAAATTCTAAAGCTCTATAAATCTTCGCCGGAAGTTTCGATTCTCTTCGAGCTGATGACCGACTTCGACGAGGGATTGCAGGAATGGCGTTATCGCCACATCAAATTGGTCGAGCGCACGATCGGCGCGAAACATGGCACGGGCGGATCGCCCGGCGTTCCGTTCTTAAAAGAGTCGCTCTTCAGACCAATCTTCCACGATCTCTGGGCAATTCGACATCAGATGTGACCAGTGACGCGTGACCAGTGACAAGCTGCCATTGGTCCGCATCGTTATTCTTCTTGTCACGCGTCACATGTCACATGTCACTTCAGTGCTAAGAATTCGCGGGCAGTGCCGGAGAGAAGCTGCGTTTTATCTTTCGCAGAAAGCTCCTTCAGCGATTCGATCAGTTTGCCGGGCTCCGCTTCGCCGAGGGGGAATGGATAATCAGTGCCTAAGGCGACGCGTTCTGCGCCGAACAGTTTCAGCAATAAGTTGAGCGCGTCGGCGTCGTGAACCAGCGAATCGACGTAGAAGCGGGCGGGCGTTTTATCATTCGCCAAATATTTTCGCGGTTCAGTTTCGTTATCGATCGCAACGAGGTCTGGCCGGACGTGAAATCCATGCTCGATTCGGCCAATCGTTCCAGGAAACGCTCCTCCACCATGCGCGAAGGCGACGCGGAGTTTTGGGAACCGCTCAAAAACTCCACCGAAAATCATCGAGCAAACTGCGAGCGACGTTTCGGCCGGCATGCCGACGAGCCACGGCAGCCAGTATTTCGGCATTCGTTCCTTGCCCATCATGTCCCAGGGATGAACAAAAATTGCGGCGTTCAAATCCTGCGCCGTCTTCCAGACGACGTCGAGCGACGGATGATCGAGGTTGCGGCAATCGGGGCCGTGGCAGTGCTCGTTTGGATCGATATGCGTCCCAATCTCGACTCCGTGCAAACCAAGATCGCGCACACAGCGCGTGAGTTCCTGCGCGGCAAGATCGACATCTTGCAACGGAATCGTTCCGAGACCGGCAAACCGCTTCGGATTTGCGCGCCCGACTTCGGCGATGTGGTCGTTTAGAATTCGACAAAGTTCGAGAGCATCGCGCGGTTTTGCCCAGTAACTAAACATCACCGGGACGGTTGAGAGGACTTGCATCGAAACCCCGACGCGGTCCATCTCTTCGATGCGCCGCTTCGGCTCCCAAACGTTGTCCTTAATCTCGCGAAAAACGCGGTCGCCGATCATCATCCGCGCACTGCATTTGTCACAGTGCTCCAGCCTGACGAATCCCGGGTAACCGAACTTCTTGTCCAGGTCCGGCCACTCCCGGGGCAGGATGTGAGTGTGGATGTCGATCTTCAAGGAAAGTGACGGGTGACGAGTGACATGTGACAAGAAAGAGTGAAACGCGCTAGCGAAAACACGTCACTCGTCACACGTCACTGCCGAATGGCTTCACCGGCTGCGGCTGCGGAACTTTGGTGCCGCATTTTTTGCAGGTGCGACGGGCGTCGTCGTTCCAGAAATCGAGCATGGCCTTGCTGAAATGTTCAACAATGTCGCCGCAATCGAAATCGATATCTTCGACCAGCGCCCCGCAATTTTCGCAATAGAAGATGACGTGCTCATGTTCTCCGGGCGGACGGCGTCGCTCGACCACCACGCCGATCGTGTCCGGCGGGCGCACCGGCGCGTGGGGAACATTGGGCGGAATAAAAAAGGTCTCCCCTTCGCGGACGAGGTGATCGACGATGCGGTCGCCTTCCCGGAGGCGCACTTTGATGTCGCCTTTGAGCTGATAGAAATACTCTTCGGAATCGACCAGATGGAAGTCGTTCCGGGCGTTGGGACCCTTGATCACCATCACAAAAAAATCGCGCCCGTCGTAGAGATAACGGTTACTTACCGGCGGTTTGAATTTATCGCGGTTCTCTTCGATCCACTTTTCCAAATTAATCGGCGGCTGAACGGAGGCCGGGGTGCGTTCTTTGGGAGATGAGGATGGAGGCTTGGTGAGCGTGGCCATAAACGAGCGTATTTCCCTTGCTGCACACCGTCAACCAAGGCCGAGACAACCGGCCGCACCAAAAGATGTCGATGTTTACCATTGAATCACCTAACGAACTGCGCGTTAATATCCGTCACTTTATGAAACGGGGTTTGATCATTCAATTCGCGCTGGTGGGAGCGCTTGCGGTTTTACTTTGCAGTTGCGAGGAAATGCCCCAGCAAATCCAGCAGGCCGCAGCCGCAGTCCTGCCGACGCCTCCTCCAATGCCCGGTTGGTGGGATGACTCTGGCGCGAATGGCGATCCGAAGATCGTGGTTCATATTAGCGAGCAGAAAGCTTATTTTTATAAGGGCAAACGTTTGGTCGGTGAGTCGGGCGTTTCCACCGGCAAGAAGGGTTTTTCGACCCCGCCCGGGCATTATTCCATCGTCTCCAAAGACAAGAACCATTTCTCGAGCGAGTTCGGCGATTACATCGACAGCGCGGGCAACATTGTGGTCCAAAACATCGACGTTCGAAAAGATCCTAAACCGCGCGGGACGCATTTCGACCCGGCGAAGATGCCATATTGCATGCATTTCAACGGCGGTTACGCCATGCACCAGGGCTACGTGCCGCCATTTGCGGCATCGCACGGTTGCATTCGTGTGCCGGAAGGAATGGCGGCACGTTTCTATAACAACGCCCCCGTCGGTACCCCGATGACGGTGACGGAATAAATGGCCGAACCGGACGCGGACGAGTTTGCAAAAAGCCCGGTCCGACTCAGCTACAAGATTATCGCCTACGTTGCGATCTGGATTGTCGCGTTACTTTTAACCGCGCCGGGTCTTTGGCCGCTGGCTTGGATGTTTCCGCTTGGTCTTATTGCCGTCATCGATCGTCACACGGCAAACGCCGGCGGGTGGGCAGTGCTTATTGGGTGCTACGCCGTCTATCTCGTCCACGGCTTTTTCTACTTCCGTTCGAAGACAACGGTGCGAACGGTCATTCTCTACGCCGCTCTCGTGGTCTTGCTTCTCGGCAACATCGCTGGATGCCGCGACATGATGCAAGCCCACTGATTGGAGGGACACGCGCCGTCGTGTCCCAAATTCTAAGCGCCGACGGCGCGGCGCCCTCCAAGCTTACGATGCGATCAGTTCGAAGAATTTCTTCATGTCGATGTTGCCACCCGAAACGATGGCAACGATAGGGCCCTTGCCCGCTTTTCCCGTCAGCGCCGCGGCCAATGGCAACGCGCCTGCGCCTTCTGAAATGATTCGCGCTTTTTCAGCCATTAATCGCATCGCTTTTTTCGTCTCCTCCAACGTGACAACGATGTAGTCGTCCACTAGCGGCTTCATTCGTTCCCACATTCGCGGAAACATGCTCTGGCCGCCGGCGCCATCGACGAACGACGCCTTCCAGTTTTTGAAAACCTGCGGCGAACCTTTTTCGAACGACAACGCTGCAGGTGCAGCGGTTTCCGGTTCGGCGCCGAAAATTTTTATCTCCGGCTTGATCGCTTTGATCGCGCTCGCTACTCCGGTGATTAATCCGCCGCCGCCGATGCTGGCAATGATCGCTTTCGTGTCCGGCGCGTCTTCCAATATTTCAAGGCCCATCGTTCCATGTCCGGCGATGAAATTGTTATCGTCGAAAGGATGAACAAAAGTTCCGTCGGCCCCGGGGAATGCGCGATCATCGAGCGCTTTCCAAGCTGCGTCGTACGAGACCAGAATTAATTTTGCACCGAGTGCGCGCATCCGCTCGAGTTTCGATTCAGGGGCCGTTTCGATCGCCACAACGGTGCAAGGAACGCCGGCTTGGCGCGCGGCGTAAGCTACCCCCTGCCCTGCATTGCCCGCGCTGATCGTCCAGACACCGCGCTTCCGATCTGAGTCAGGGAGCATCGCAACGGCGTTGGCAGCGCCGCGCAACTTATAAGCATTGATTGGCTGAAGATTCTCCAGCTTCAATCGGACATCGGGAAAATCCGGGCCGAGTTCCAAGCGAATAAGCGGCGTGCGCACAATTGTTTTCGCGATGCGCTCGCGTGCTTCTTTAATTTCGTCCAGCTTGATCGGCCGGACGGGATCAGGAGCAGTTCTCATTTGATCGATGGCAGCGCCAATGGCCACTCCGCCTCGGAGCTAGCCGGGCGGCCAGGCGAGCGCGCGTTTGCCTAACAAATGAACGTGAAGATGCGGAACGCTTTCCCCTGCGTCCGGTCCGCTATTGATCACAACTCGGTAGCCTGATTGCTCGACGCCGAGCTTTTTCGCGAGGTCACCGGCGACGAGCAACAATTTTCCGAGAATCGCGCGCTCGGATTCGCTCGCGGCCGCCAAACGCGGGATCGCTTTTTTCGGGACGATCAGCACATGGACCGGCGCCTGCGGATTGACGTCGTGGAAAGCGATTGCGTCGTCGTCTTCCCAAACGATTTTCGCCGGAATTTCGCGCGCGATAATTTTTTCGAAGATCGTCATGGCCAATTGTCGGACTGAGGAATCACTTCAACGAGCATTTCAGGCGCTCGCTGGTGGTCGTTGTCAGCCGTTCCCGAATGAAGCAGACAATTTCTTCCCGTAAGCAATCGCAGGCGCGGGTCCAGACTCGGGTGCAGCGCAGATGTTTCACGCACGGCTGCAACGAACAAAGTTGCAAATTGTCCACGCCGGTCTCGATCAACGAATTCAGACGTTTCTCGAGCAGATCGAAAAACGCGAGCTCATAACCGCTGCCAGCTTGATGCGCGATATCGACCAATGAGATCGAAATCGGCGGTGGCGCGGGCGCAAAGTAGGGAATGATTTCCTTGTAGCCGATCGCTTTCAGGACGTATTGCACTGTCTCCTGAAGCTGTTTGAAGGCGACGACGTTCTCGTCGTTCCGGAGATGTAAATAAAACGCGATGCTCTCGGTGACGTGCTCGGTGAGCCACCAACTCGGATAACCGGCCTGATCGGCGGCGCGATTGATGGCGGCGTGCAACCAATTGCGATCGAACTCGAAGAGCTGACCCGAGTCGCATCGCAAATATGGAAATTCTTCTTTAAACGCGACCATGGCTCACTTGATCGGGTGGAAATAATTCGCGCTGTTTTGAGTCAGGCTTTGGCGTCTTGCCCAGCGCGTGAATGGCGTCGACGAATTGATCGACATCTTCGAAGCGCCGATGGACGGATTCGTATCGGAGATATGCGACTTCATCGATCCCGCGTAATTTCTCGAGGACCTTTGCGCCGATGGCGATCGATTGGACTTCGCGGCCGCCGGTCTCCAAATCGTGCACGATTTCATCAACGAGTTGCTCAAGGGTGAGCAAACTGGTGGAACGTTTCTCGAAAGCTTTGGCAATACTGCCGGCGAGCTTGCGTCGATCGAACGGCTCGTGGGTGCGATCGCGTTTCACCACGCGCAAGTCCGAGCGCTCGATTTCCTCGTAGGTGGTAAAGCGATATCCGCATTTGAGACATTGGCGGCGCCGGCGAATGCTGGAGCTATCGCGAGACTGACGTGAATCAATAACCTTGTCATCACGCGAGCCGCACTTGGGGCAACGCATAGTGTTAAAGGCGTTAATAACACACCACGTGTTGTGGCGTCAACGATCTTTAACGCTTGGAATGGTTGTTCGCCTAGGCCGCCACCGCTTTGCGTGGCGCGCTCTTTTTTGGCTTTCTCTCGGCGAACTGGAAACCGACTTTCCCGTTTTCCAACTTGAGGTGCGCCGAAAACGGGCGGCCTTTCTTGGAAACAAACTTCGGGAGTAGGTCGGTCTGTCCAGTCGCAATCAATTTTTCGACCTGCTCTCTTGGGATTTCGCGGTGCAGGATGTTCTTGCTGATGCGGAACGTGCAGGTCTTCTCTTTTGAGACGGCGTTCTCGCAGGCGAAGGCGCGATCAAGCACGTAAACCTGCCCTTTCTGGCAGATTGGGCAAAGGCCAAGCGCTTCGTGCTTCTCGGGGTCGATCGTAACCGGCTGATCGTGTCCGTTTTCACCGAAATCGAACGCCGGTTTGAATTCTTCATTGAGTTTAACGGTTGCGTTGAACTTGCGACCGACTTTGCTTCGGAAACCTTCGAGAGGACCGACTTGTTTTTCGGTCAAAAGTTTTACTAGCTCCGAACGTTCGAACAATCGTCCAGCCATTGTCTTCCAGACAATCAATCCGCAAGATCGACATTTGAACGTGCGATAACTTTCTTCGAACGGTCCTTCGCCGCACTTCGGGCATTTCACATCGAGTGTCTCGAAATTCCCGCTCACACTGTCGCCTTCGAAATTTTTGGCCTTCTCCACGATCTCCCGAGTGAAATTCTTGATGTGCGCCATGAAGTCGTTACGCTTCATCGCGCCTTTTTCCATGCGCTTGAGTTTGGATTCCCACTCACCGGTCATCTCCGGCGAACACAATTCCGTGGCGCCGATGCCGCGCAAAAGCGTGATCAGCGCCAAACCTTTTGCAGTCGCGATCAATTCGCGTCCTTGGCGATGAACGTAACCGTCGTGAATCAGGCCTTCGATAATGGCCGAGCGTGTCGCCGGCGTCCCGAGACCTTTCTCCTGCATCGCTTCACGCAGTTCCTCGTCTTCAACGAGTTTACCGGCACCTTCCATTGCCGAGAGCAGCGTCGCTTCCGAGAAACGCGCCGGCGGTTTGGTTTCGTTTTGGACAACTTCGATCTCGAGAACCTTGGCCGGTTCGTTCGGTGAAATCGCTACCAGAGATTCTCCCCCCTGGTCCTCCGTGGCTGCTTCCCGTCCGTAGACTGCCAGCCAGCCCGGATCCTTGATAATCTTGCCATCGGTTTTAAAGGCGTCCTTGTCGACGCGCGTGATGCGCGTCGTCACTTCAAATTGCGCTGCTGGGAAAAAGCCACTGATGAAACGGCGCACGATCATGTCGTAAATTTTCTGCTGCACTTCATCGAGCCCGTGCGGCGCCGTGCCAGTCGGGATGATTGCGAAGTGATCCGAAATCTTCGCGTTATTAAAAATCCGTTTGGACGGCTTCACCCAATTGTTGTCCAAAACGGTGCGCGCATGCGTATTTTCGATCCGGCTCAAGGTTGATTTTACCGTGGGGATGTAATCCTCCGGCAAATAGCGCGAATCGGTCCGCGGATAAGTGATGACTTTGAAGCGCTCGTAAAGTTGCTGCGCAATTTGGAGCGTCCGCTTGGCGCTGAAGCCGCGACCGTTCGCGTCCCGCTGCAAACTCGTTAGATCGTAAAGAAGTGGCGGCGCTTGCGTGGTCGGCTTGCGTTCTTCGGTGGCGACACCGGTCTTGCCGACGCAACGGTTCTTGATTTCGTCAGCGGTCGCCTGGTCCCAAATCCGTTCCGCGCGCGCATCTTCGTCGCCGTCTTTGGCGAAATCTTCCCGGAACCAGCGCCCGCGATAGTTGCCGGCTTTGACTTCGAAATCGCCGAACACCTCATAATAATTTCGCGGCTTGAATTGATGGATCTTGTCTTCGCGCTCAGCCAGAATTGCGAGGGTCGGCGTTTGCACACGACCAACCGGTGTTAGTTGAAAGCCGCCAGTCCGATTGTTGAACGCCGTCATCGCGCGGGTGCCATTGATCCCGACCAGCCAGTCGCTTTCGGATCGGCAAACTGCCGCCTTCGACAGCGGCACCATTTCCTCTTCAGTGCGCAAATGATTGAAGGCCTCGCGGATCGAGTCCGTAGTCATCGATTGTAACCACAAACGGCGAATTGGTTTTTTGACGCCGCTAAGAGTGACCAGATAACGGAAAATCAACTCGCCTTCGCGGCCGGCGTCGCAAGCATTGATCAGAAGATCGACATCGTCGCGTTTCATCAACTTTTTGAGCATGTTGAAACGCGCTTTCGTTTTCTCGATCGGCTTGAGTTCAAATTCATCCGGAATGATCGGCAGATTGGCGAAGCTCCATTTCCCACGTTTCACGTCGAGCTCGCTCGGCAAGGCCAATTCGACCAAATGTCCGAGCGCAGACGAGATCACGTAGCGATCGCTTTCGTAATGATCGCCTTCCTTTTTGAAACCGCCGAGAGCACGGGCAAGATCGCTCGCCACACTCGGCTTCTCCGCGATGATCAGGGATTTAGACATTGATGATGAAGACCTTGCAAACGGGGGATGAGCAGGTCGCGGACGAGGTCAGGCGAGTTTCACGAAATATTTTCCGGGCAACTGCTTCACGAGCCGCTTCAGCTCAAGGGCGAGGAGAGTAGAAGAGACTGTGGCGCTTGGCAAATTTGATTTCGTGGCGATCTCGTCGATCGGCGTTTCGGTCGCCTCGATCGCATCATAAACCCGGCGCTCTTCATCCGAGAGCGGAGGCAGTGGCCGCGCGGCCGCTTGGGGTGACGGTTTTGTCTCGGGCAGAAGGATTTGGAGATCGTCGAGAATATCGTTGACGTCCATGACAAGTTTCGCTCCCTGCTGGATGAGCCGGTTCGATCCGATCGCACTTGGCGCGTTGATGTGGCCCGGCACCGCATAAACCGCGCGCCCCTGTTCCAACGCCTGTGATGCGGTAATCAGCGCGCCGCTATTCGCGCCAGCTTCGACCACGAGAATTCCGTGGCTCCAGCCGGAGATGATGCGGTTGCGCATTGGAAAGGTTTGGCGGTCAGGTTCGACTTCCATCGAAAACTCCGACACGACTGCGCCACTGCCGTTGCAAATTTTCTCAGCGAGAGCGCCGTTTTCGGGCGGATATAACTTCGACAATCCCGACCCGATGACTGCGATGGTGCGTCCTTTCGCGGCCAACGCGCCTTGATGCGCCGCGGTGTCGATTCCGCGCGCGAGACCGCTGATCACCGTCAAACCGGCGTAAGCCAGTTGATACGCGAGTTTCTTCGCCGACTCGCTGCCGTAATGCGTCGTCCGCCGCGCGCCAATAATGCCAAGGGCATGATGATCGCGCTCCTGAATTTCGCCCCAAACATAAAGCACGATCGGCGGCGCGTGGATCTCGCGCAGCGACTTCGGGTACGAAGGCGAACTCTGCGTGATTACAGTCGCGCCGAATTCTTTGAGGCGCTTCAGCTCGGCTGGAAGATCGACAATCGACTCCCAGTTTGAAATTTGATCAGCGACTTCGCCACCGATCCCCTCGACTTTGCGCAGCTCAGTTCTTTTCGCGGCCAGGATTGCGGGCGGCTCCTTGAAAACCTGGAGGAGCTTTCGCAACCGCACCGGCCCAACGGTCGGCAGCATGTTCAGCGCGATGCACGCTTCGGTCGAATTCATGTGGGGGTTGTGGAGGCGCTTGTCTCAAGCGCCTATTTATTTGGTTCGGTGCTTGAGAACAAGCACCGCTCCAACATTCACAGCGAGTTTACGCAGATCCTTAAAATGGAATTTCGTCGTCGTCCGGCTCCGCTGCAGCGCCGGCTTTCGGCGGCGGAGCAGGTTTACTGGGACGCGCTTCCTTTGCGCCTTCGGCGCCTTCGGTTGCGCCACCGCCGGCGCCGGGAGGACGACCGCCAAGCAATTGCATCGTCTCGCCGATCACGCGCAACTTACTTCGCTTTTGCCCGCTTTGTTTATCGTCCCACGTGTCCAATTGGAGTCGGCCTTCGATAAAAATCGGCCGACCTTTCTTCAAATACTCACCGGCGATCTCAGCGAGCCGCGACCAGAGGACAACATCGACAAACGTGACCTCTTCGCGTTTCTCGCCGCTGTCGAGGGTGTATGAACGATTAATGGCAATGCCGAGGTCGCAAACGGCGCTGCCTTTGGGGGTATAACGCACTTCGGGATCGCGCGTCAGGTTTCCGAGGAGAATGACTTTATTGAAACTGGCCATGCGCCAGTCTTAGCGGATTTACTTGGAAGGCGCCAACTTTTTCGCCGGCTTTTCCTTGCGCTCTTCCTTTTCGCTCTTCTCGCGCAGCCGCTGGTAATGCTGACGATAAACTTCCGGGTCGAGTTTGAACTTGGAACGCAGTTTCGTGATCAAGTCCGGGTCGGCGTGAAAGACAAAGTTCACGTAAAATCCGGCGTCGAGCGGGCCGGCCGCATAGGAAAACTGGCGTTTGTCCATTTTCTGCACCTGCTCGATCTCGGCGCCTTCTTTTTTGAATTCGGATTCCAAGCGCTCGACAATGTCATGGACGCTCTCCTCTTTGCCCTGGGAGTTGAGGACGAGCAATGCTTCGTAACGATTCTTCATGATTCTTCTTCGATTTTGTTGAAGGTGTTCATCGCGGAAACGACGCCGTTGTCAATCGCGCATTTCACCGCGTCAGCGGCGCGGGTGATTGTCGGTCTTACGAGTTCTTTTTCTTCCTCGAAAAAATTGCTGAGGACGTAATCGCTTGCTCCTTCAGCGGGCGCGTTACCAATCCCAATTCGCAGTCTTGGAATTTCTTCGGTTCCGAATTGCACGATGATCGATTCCAATCCGTTGTGGCCGCCTGGACCGCCGCTCTGCCGAATCCGCAACCGTCCAAGAGGTAGAGAGAAATCATCCAGCACGACGAAAATTTCTTGTGGGGCAATCTTAAAGAACTGGGCGATCGCGAAAAGCGGATGGCCGCTCCGATTCATGTAGCTCGCAGGCTTGACCAGCAGAGCGGCGCCAAACTTTGTCGTGGCCGCGTCCCATTTGCTCGATTTCTCCCAGACCGCACCAGATTCGTGCGCTAGAAGATCGACAACCATGAAACCGATGTTGTGGCGAGTGCGCGCATATTCAGCGCCCGGATTGCCTAACCCTGCGACTAAGCGAATTGGTTTTTCGTCCACAACCGCGAAGTCGAAAATGCAGAATAGTGCCAGTCCGGCTCGGACCTACTTCTTCTGCTCTTTTTCTTTTGGAGCCGGAGCGCCACCCTTGCCGCCTGCAGCAGGAGCGCCCTTCGCACCAGCACCGGCTGCGCCTTTGCCACCCGGAGCGGGAGCCGCTTCGTCGCCTTCTTCCTTCTTCGCCGTGATCACTTCCGGACCAGCAGCAGCTTCGGCTTCCGCCGCAACAGGCTCTTCCTCGATCACCGGCGCCATCACTGAAAATGCCGTCAATTCGGCTTGAACTTTCGCGACCACACCTGCTGGAAGCTTAATGTCACGAACGTGAATCGAATCGCCGATGTTGAGGGCCGATACGTCGACCGTAATTTTGTCGGGCAAATCGCGCGGCAAACATTCGATCGGGAGCACGCGCAAATTTTGCTCGAGCAAACCACCGAAATTCTTCACGCCCGTCGCTACCCCGAGCGCTTCCAGCGGCACGTCGGCTTGAATTTTCTCGTCCATCGAAATCGCGTGAAAATCGACATGGAGGACATCGCCACCGACCGGCGAGTGCTGAACTTCCTGCAACAGCGCCGTGCGCGAGGTCTTTTCGCCGGCGATTTCCAGCTCCACCAAAATGTTTTCGCCCGAGGCGTGACTGAGCATGGCGTTAATGTCGCGCGCGGAAACCTGGAGCGGCTGTGATTTTTCTTTCCCGCCGTAGACGACGGCCGGGACAATGCCGCGCGCTTTCAATCGGCGCGCAGCGGAGCGCCCCGTGTCCGACCGCGGTTCTGCTTTCAGTTTAACTTGCTTTGCCATGTTCGTTAGGTGTCGATCTTAAACAGCGACGACACGGATTCATCATTATGGATTCGTTTCATCCCCTCCCCGAGAAGCTCGGAGATGCAGAGCACGGTGGTTTTAAATCCTTCCACCGGGCGCACCGGCGTGCTGTTGGTCGTTATTAATTCCTCAATTTTGGACTTTTGCAACCGTGGGATGGCGACGTCGACCAGGACAGCGTGGGAGACGCCGGCGTAAATCTTCTGTGCCCCGCGCTTTTTCAGAAGCTCCGCTGCCGAGGTGAGCGTTCCTGCGGTCTCGGTCAGATCGTCCACCAGGAGCACGTCGTGATCTTTAACTTCGCCGATGAGGTAAAGCGCTTCGGTTTCGGTCGCGCTTTTTCGTTCCTTGGCGACGATGGCCAGGTTCGCGCCGAGCGCTTCGGCATAGGCCGAGGCCATCTTCAAACCGCCGATGTCGGGGGAAACGACGACGGTCTTGCCGGTCAGCATCTGCCGGAGGTACTTAATAAGTACGGGCAACGAATAGAGGTGATCGACCGGGATGTCGAAGAAGCCCTGAACTTGCTGGGCGTGTAAATCCATCGTCAACACGCGATTGACCCCGGCAGCGTACAACAGGTTCGCAATCAGCTTCGCCGTGATCGGCACCCGCGGCTTGTCTTTGCGGTCCTGGCGAGCGTAGCCAAAAAATGGAATCACCGCAGTGATGCGATCAGCGCTGGCGCGTCGGGCGGCATCGACCATGATGAGCAGCTCCATCAAGTGCTCGTTACTCGGGGGCGAGGTCGGTTGGATGAGAAAAACGTCCCGGCCTCGAACGTTCTCCTCGATCATCACGTAAGTCTCGCCGTCGGGAAACGAGCTGATCGTGGCCTTGCCGAGCGGAACGCCGATATATTTGCAGATGCGCTCGGACAATTCGCGATTGGCCGTGCCGCTGAAGATTTTCATTTCTGGCTGAAGCGCGAACATGAGGGGCTAAATTAGGCGTGCGAACTCGACATTGGCAATGAACAACTTGCCAGACGCCGCCTCTTTCGCGAATGGTACCCGCCTCCATGAACGCTGACGCAATTCGCACCGAGCGACCCGCCACCAATTCGCGGATCTTCGCGCACACCCGGTGGGACGCCGTGCCCGCTTTAGCGGGGCTTTTCCATCTCGCCTATTTTCTCGGCCTTTTCTTTTTGTACCCCCACGCGCCGCTCTGGGTAATGCTCACTCTCGGTTTCGTTTACTCGCTGATGGTGAACGCGAACATCAACGGCGTCGGTCACAACTTCATTCACAACCCGTTTTTTCGCTCCAAAATTTTGAACCGTCTTTTCGGCGTCACCCAATCCGTCGCCTGTTGTTTTTCACAGACCTACTACGACGGCGTCCACATGCAGCACCACAAAGGCAATTCGGATCGACAGGACGAAAGTGGCGACACGATCGATTGGTTGTCGATCTACCGCCACGGCCACGACGGAGAGGCCGAAAATCCGTGGCGTTATGTATTCCTCAGTTTCTTCCGCGACGATGTCGGCGCGATTCGCCGCGAGCTGCGCAAACGCGGGAATGGCGACGTGTTTTGGGGGAACCTCGAGCTCGCTGCGTTCGCGACCACTCTCCTGATCATGTTTTTCTTCAACTGGCGATACGTGATCTTCTTTATGGTTCCGTTTTGGTATCTCGGTCACTGCTTCAGTTATTTGAACGGTTATTATCGCCATTACGGCGCGAACCCCGACAAGCCGATCGCGTGGGGCGTGAGCAGTTACGGAAAAATCTACAACTGGCTCTTTTTCTACAACGGCTACCACGCCGAACACCATTTCCGGCCAAAAGTGCACTGGACGAAAATGGAAGCGTTTCACCAAAGCATCGCCGAGCTGCAAAAAGAGGAAGGTGTTCGCACCATCAAACGCGCACACATGCTCGGCTTTTTGGATCCGGATCTGCCGAAGCGAAGCGACACACCGGCAAAAACCCAACCAGCCGAAGCAATTTCTTAACTACTTCCCGAAGCTCGCGCGCAATTTTTCTTTCTTCGCTTCCCACTCTTCCTGCAATCGCTTGATCTCATTCGTGAGTTGTTTTTCAAGCGATTCCACTTCTTCAAATTTTCCGGCGCTTTGCGCTTTTTGAATTTCGCCTTTGAGAAACAGTTCCTTCTCGGCGGTGCGCGCCTGGAAGATTGAATCAACCTCCGCGAGCTGCTCTTTCTGGTCGCCGGTCAGGGTGACGACCGGTTGACTCTTCGCCAATCGTTCCATCGCCAGCTCATACGCGGATTTCATTTTTCCTACTCTTACTCTTGCTCCTGCTCCTGATCGAATCAATGTAAGATCGGGATGAAGATTAAACTTCTCAGCATCGATTTCGACGGCACGCTCGTCTCGCGCGTGAGCGAACCGGTCGTGGACGACGGCTGCATGCAATTGATTCGCCATTTGCAAGACGACGGCGCTCTTTTCGCGATCAATACCGGTCGGTCAGTCGATTTGCTGGAATCCGGTCTGACCGATTTCGAATTTCCGCTGCGCCCCGATTTTATTTTAACGACCGAACGCGAGGTCTTCCGTCCTGGGAACAACGGCGAAAAATGGGAGTCGTTCGGCGATTGGAACGAACGCTGCGCGCGCGACCACGCCGAATTGTTTTCGTCCGCCCAATCAATTCTGGCCGAGGTGGTCGACTTCGTGAGCCGGAAGACCAAAGCTCAGCTCCTTTATCACTCTCAGGGGCTGGAAGGCTTGCGAGCCGAGAATGAGGAAGAAATGGACCGCATCGTTGAATTCATCGAAGCGACGAGCGGGAAAGAGCCGAAGTTCAATTATCAGCGTAACACGATTTATCTTCGGTTTTGCCACGCCGACTACCACAAAGGCGCGGCCTTGGCCGAGCTGGCGCGTTTAGTCGACATCCCTTGCGAGAACATCTTCGCCGCGGGAGATCATCACAACGATATCTCAATGCTCGACGGCCAGGTCGCGGCGATGCCGGCGTGCCCGGCAAACGCAATTGAGGAAGTAAAAACAACCGTGCGCGATGCCGGCGGTTATGTAGCCCAAGGCCAACACGGCGCGGGTGTTCGCGAAGCGCTCGAACATTTTTTGAGGTAGGGGCGGTTCACCGATTGAGGTCAATCGCCCCTACCCCGCAGTCGCCAAGGCCATCGGCGCGTCGGCGTCGACTCTCCCGGCGAAGCGATTCGTCATGTAAGTCAGAAGCAAAACCCAGAACGAAAGCGCCAGTCCGAACAGCGGAAATTGGAGCGCGAGGGGCAGCGAATAGATGATCGCCATCAACGGAATCCAAACTGCCCAGGTTGCGAGCACTGTTGGAAATATTTTGTCGCGATAATGCGGCCAGGTGAAGAGATCCCGCAACGGCTGGATCGATATTCCCCTGTTTTTCCATTCATAAGTGAGCACACCGAATGGCGCGGCGAACAAGACATTATAGCCAAATTGATCGATGCAGATTTTTCCGAGCACGACCGGCAGCGTCACGACGTCGCCCAGCCAATGCGCTTCCGCGCGGTAGAGAAGATCGACCAGTGATCCATCAAATCCCCAAACCGGAACCGTGAAAGCCAGGTTGCGGAGATTCGCGCGCTGCGGCCGGCCGCGTTGAAAAAACAGGACGAGAAAAATTTCCGGAAGAATGGCTCCGGCAAAAACCGAAGCGCTAACGACAAACATCAAACCGTGCGCGTGTTTGAATTCGGCAAGGTTACGCAATGCGTCAGCGACGGAGGAATTCGTATAAAACGCGACCGCCAGCGCGAGCATGATCGCCTGGATGATGAGCGCCGGCTTTGCGTTCGCTCGGGCCGCTTCCCAACCAATCATGAGCGGCGTTCGGGAATGTGGCATCGCCGCAGATCTTCAGCGGTCAGCCCAAACGACGCTTCACCACTTTACGCTGGCATTCGGACCGGTGCCGGACCCCGGTTGGAGACGGCTCTCCTCGGCACTTTTTGCTTCGCCCGGGACTGGATCGCCGCTGGCGGTCGAGCTAGTCGACGCACAGCCGCTGAATCCGCAAAGGACGAGCGACAGCAAAGCCAATCTCCACAGATATTTCATTGCGACGCCCCGGTGCCCCCTCCAGTGCTAAAAGACTCAGTCGTGGTGGCACAACCCGCGAGCGCGAGAGTCACCAGCGCCAGCAAAGCCAATATCGAGAGATATTTCATTGAGCGGAACCTAAACAAGGTTCCACTTTTCTCCACAAAAATTGTCGCCTGTCCCCAGATTGTCGGAGTTGAGCCAACACTGTAGATTTGGTGGTGAGCAAGAACGGCAGGGACGACATCAAGTCCGCCCAGATTCAGGAATTGGAAGAGAAGGTCCGCCAGTCCGGTGAGCCTGCTTATCGCGCCCGCCAAATTGTCGATTGGCTTTACCAAAAGCGTGTTCAGTCGTTCGACGAAATGACCGATTTACCGCGGGAATTTCGCAACCGACTCGCGGAGCAGTTCGACTTCAACAGGATCGACATTGTGCGCGTGCTCGGTTCGCGCGACACAACGCGCAAATTTCTCTTTCGCTTAAATGACGAAAGCTTAATCGAAACCGTTTTGATCCCGGCGTCGCCCGCGCTTTATGGATCGCGCTCGGACCGGCGGACGATCTGCATTTCCACGCAAGTCGGCTGCGCTTACGGTTGTAAGTTCTGCGCGAGCGGTTTGGAAGGATTCAGCCGGAATTTGAAGCCGAACGAAATCGTCGATCAAATTATTGCGGTCGAGCGCGAGACTGGAGAAAAGATCGACAACATCGTGTTCATGGGAATGGGCGAGCCGCTGGCAAATCTCGAAAATGTGATGCGCGCAATTCGGATCATCAACGCGCCTTGGGGACTGGGGATCGGCGCGCGGCACATTACTGTCTCGACCAGTGGGCTTGCGCCCCAGATTCGAAAGCTGGCCGATGAGCCGCTGCAAATCCGCCTCGCCATTTCGTTGCACGGCGCAACGGACGCGGTCCGCAACCAGATCATGCCGATCAACCGCCGTTACGACGTCCAAACATTGCTTTCGGCCTGCGACTATTATGCCGCCCGAAAAAAGCAACGCCTTACCTTCGAATACATCCTGATTGCGGACGTGAACGATTCTGAAGAGCAAGCGCAGGTTCTCGCCCACCATGCCAAACGACTTTCGGCGAAGGTGAATCTGATTCCGTATAACACAGTCCACGGGCTGCCCTGGTCGCGACCGCCGCAAGATCGACAGGAAGCGTTCTTGGCGATCTTACGCCGACGCGGAGTCGCGGCGACGTTGCGCCGCGAGAAGGGCCATGACATCGACGCGGCCTGCGGTCAGCTGCGGCTGCAGACCAAACGCGAGCTGGAAACAGCAAGTTCGTAATTCACGGAAAATTTTTGCGCATCAGGCCAAGCTGCGTTTAGTCAAATCATGCCCAACTTCGAGGGAGATCGAGAAGGAATCTGGGACGAATACGATTGGGAGCGTTTCCTCAAGCAGCAGGACCAGCGCACAGAAAAATACATGGAGCTGCTGGAGAGGTATATCGACGATCCGCAACGCGACGAAATCATCGCCCGCGAAATGGATTGGACGCAGGTTTTGGGCAAGGGCGATTGGAGCGCGGAGGTCGATGCGCTCCTGGACGAGGATTGGCGTTTACAGAATGACGAGACATCAGGCGTCGCGGAACAAAAGCCGACCGAAAGCTTTGAAGACAATATTCTTTACCGGGCGGCCTTCGGCCTAACGGTTTGGATCGACAAGCTGTTCGACCAAAACGCCGCGCTCCAAAACGAACCGGCGGCAATCAAACTCGCCACTCATGCGGCATTGGCGAGCGCGAAACTGGCCGCGGCCTTGAGCGATGAGGATGCGGATGAGCTCGGGATGACCATCGCCTACCTCAAACGCGCCCTCAAAGCGATCACGGTCTCGTTGGATTCAGCGACCAAATTGCTCGCCGAAAAGCTGATCGCGGCCAGGCAGTATTCCGTTCTCCAGCAACGGCTTTTCCAGGTGCGTGACGGCATTATCACGCTGATGGGGGAATATCGCGGCGAGTGGCGTCGCCGCTACGGCTCCGAAGGTTTTCGGGGTTGAATGAAATAGGCGCCGGTTCCGTCAAATTATGGAAACGGAAACGACTCCGGCTCAAGCCGATGTGTCGGAACTAGAACTGGTGAGACGATGTCAAGCCGGTGAAACCGAGGCATTTGACCAGCTGGTAACCCGCTACCGGACAAGAATATTCGCTATGATTTATAACATGGTCCATAACGAACAGGACGCCTGGGACCTGGCGCAGGAGAGCTTTGTCAAAGCTTGGAAATCGATCGGCCGCTTTCGCGGAAAGTCGTCCTTTTATACCTGGGTTTATCGGATCGTGATGAACGTGACCATCGACTGGTTGCGCAAGCGCCAGATCAAAGCCGGCGGGACTGAGTTTGACGACGCGATTCAGTTGAAGGAAATCGATCCCGCATCGAAGACGATGCCCAAAGCGGACCCGCTCCCCCATCAGCGCATGGAAGGCAAGGAAATCCGCGCCCGGATCGACCACGCCATCTCCCAACTTTCCCCCGAACACCGCGCAGTAATTTTAATGAAAGAAATCGAAGAAATGCAGTACCACGAAATCGCCGAAAGCCTGGGTTGTTCCATCGGCACGGTGATGTCGCGCCTGTTTTATGCCCGCAAAAAGTTACAAAATTCCCTGAGGGACGTGTATGAAAACGTTTGAAGAAAAATGGACAGCCTGGCTTGATGGACAATTGAGCGGCAAAGAATTAACTGAATTCGAAGCTTCGCTGCCGGATTTGGCGGCGGCCCAAGCCGAAAAACGCGATGCGCTTAGGCTCGGCGCGTTTTTGAAGGAACAACTCGCCGCTCAGGCGCTGAGCAACGAGGAATTCTTTAGTCATCAACTCCGCGAACGGATTACGCGCGACACGTCGGATCGACCTCGTGCAAGATCGACATGGTGGACGGTTCCGCGACTGGTCTGGTGCGGGGCGACCGCGCTTGCGCTGTTCGTCCTCACTACGGTTGTGCTTATGAACCAGCACCCGGCCGGCGAGCAGTCGGAATACCTCACGCAAATTTTGAATTCGCGCGTTGATCCGGGGGCCAATCCGAACGCCACGATCTCGATTTTCGAGAGCAAAAACGACAACAAGGTGACGGTCCTCTGGACCGAAGGGTTACAAACGCTGCCGGCCGATTACGCAGCAAAATAAACCGACGATGCAGCTGAGGCCTTTGCTTCTCGCCGTGCTTTTGGTGTTGGCGGTAAGCGCGGTCTCGGCGAATGGTGCGCACGTTGTCTGGAGTGGGCTGGTGATCGCGGAGAACGTTCCGCAACCCGCGCCAATTCCTCCGGAACTGACCAAGCTGGAGCAAACATTAAAGGAGCTCTTTGGTTACAATCAGTTCGAATTGATTGGCCAGTCGGACAAGACGCTCAGGACCGGTGAGGAAGATTGGCTGGCCAACAGCAAGTACTTCGGACTTCATGTCGATGCTCGAGGCGAGAACGACGCCGGTTACACATTGAACCTCAAGCTCTATAAAGAAAACGATGTCCTGCTCGAGACCGACGCGAACCTGAGCAAAAGCAGCCCGCTCGTCATCAAAGGTCCGCAGGTCGGCAGCGGACAGTTGTTGCTCGTGTTGGTGGTAAAGGATGATGAAGTAGCGCGTCGACGACGTCACGTTGAACCGGCGAATCCGATTACGGCGGGATGGCACCGCCTGCGGAGAATGATTCACCGCGTGTTGCCGTAATTTTCCACCGCGTCGGCGGGCAGTGCGGCCGGGTCGTTTACAGGTTCGATTGCGACTGATCTTGCTCCGGCGTGATCAAGAGCCGCATCGGGATCATCGATGATTCGTGGAAACCGTGCTTGCGGAAAAATTCCTGGGCCAGGTTTTCCGGCCGATCGGTCAATAACGTGATTCGAAGAAAATTTTTCTGACGCGCGAACTCGATCGCGTGGCTGAGCAGCTTCGCACCGTAACCGTGCCCCTGGTATTTTTTATGAATCACTAGATCTTCGAGCAGGATCACGAAACCGCCCTCCGCCGTGCTGATCGTGAAAAGCAGGTTGATCATCCCGACGATCGCGCCATCGCGACGGAGCACGAACACGCGACCACGGCTCGGCTGTTCGAAAATCAGACGCAGACCGCGCAGCTGCTTCTCTTTGTCGGGGCGAAAATCGCTTTCCTGGGCAAAGAGTCCGCCGAGCATCTCGGATAATTCATCCAAATCAGCCTCGGTAGCCGGCTCAATAACGACTTTTTCGCTCACGCTTAGTGTGCTTTGCATTGCTTATTCCAGAAATTACGCGCGCTGGCAACCCGGGATTGAGACATTCCGAACGAGATCGCTTGGATCGACATCTTGCGCGTGACTAGATTGACAATACCCTCCTCCACCCTAATGTAAGCGCTCTTAATTCGCGCCGAGCTTATTTTTCGGCCTTATGAAACGCACCTTACAACGATCCAAGCGTACACGAAAGCAGCAGCACGGTTTTCGCGCGCGCATGCGGACCAAAGGCGGACGCGCCACTCTCGCGCGCCGTCGTCAGCGCGGACGCAAACGTTTGTTGCCGAAAGGCGTCGAACGCCATTTCGCGCGCCATACCCAGGCTTGAGTCCGAACCGGACTGGCCCTTAACAATCATTTCGGACAGCGCTCGGTTTTTGTGGCAATCGGAAATCGGCAATCTAAAATCGGTAAAACGCACCGTTAGCTCAGCTGGTAGAGCTAGTGACTCTTAATCACTGGGTCGCAGGTTCGATCCCTGCACGGTGCATTTTCTTTCTTGTCTGGACAGGATTAACAGGATTTCTAGTTGGGGTCTGGTAAAAATCGGGCCAATCCTGTCTAGTTTCTGTCACGCATGAAGCTTTCCGTAGTCATTCCCGTTTTCAATGAGCGCAACACGATCGAGCAGATCGTGAACGCGGTCCGCGCGGCGCCGATAGAAAATATTGAAATCATTGTGGTGGACGACGCTTCAACCGATGGGACGCAACAGGTGTTGAAGGAAAAAATTTCGGCGGTGGCCGACCAGATTATTTATCAGCCGCGGAATTCCGGCAAAGGCGCGGCCTTGCGGGCCGGGTTCGCCGCCGCCACCGGCGACATCATTTTAGTTCAGGACGCCGATCTCGAATATAACCCGAACGATTATCCCACTTTGCTCGAGCCGATTTTTTCCGGTAAAGCGGACGCCGTCTTCGGTTCACGCTTCATGGGCGGCCGCCCGCATCGGGTCCTTTATTTCTGGCACATGGTCGGAAATAGATTTCTCACGCTGCTCTCGAACATGTTTACCAATTTGAACCTGACCGATCTGGAAACGTGCTACAAAGCGTTTCGCGCGCCGCTAGTGAAGAGTCTTGGTCTTCGTGAAAATCGTTTCGGATTTGAACCGGAAGTCACCGCCAAGCTGGCCAGGACCCGATGCCGCATTTATGAAGTCGGCATTTCCTACAACGGCCGGACCTACAGCGAAGGCAAGAAAGTGAGTTGGAAAGACGGCTTCCAGGCCATTTACGCGATCGTCCGCTACAACCTGTTTCCCTGAGCCGGGCGCACTTTTGATCAAATTTCTTCCGACTTGAGCGATAACTTCCTTGACGGGAGAAATCTAAGCGGGCAAAAGAGAAAGCCTCAGGGAGGCGCGGCTCGTTTTGGCAAAAATTCATTCTAAATTTCTGGTCGCATTCGTTTGCGCCGGGACGATGTCGATCTTGGCCCAGGCAAGTTTTGCCCAGGGGCCGACCTCGCAGGACGTCGATCGCGCGCAGCTGCTTCAGGATCAAACCCAGCCGCCGTTTGGAACTTCGACGAGTTCGGAAGGCATCCAAGACGGACATGCCGCCGCGAGCCCAAACGATGCCGACATCGGAGAGCAGGAAATTCTCAAGCGGACAACCGAGTATCGACCCCTCTACGTTGCACTTGCGAGTCCGATTTTCTACACCTCGAATGTCGCGCTGACGCGGAGTGGCGAGATGAGCGATGTGGTCGTCGCGCCGATGGCGGCGATGTATTACCAACCGCGGATCACGAAAACGCTTTACGGCAACTTCGGCGCCCGGGAGCAGGTTTTTTATTACGGTAGCAACCACGCGTTCGATTTCGGAAGTCTCGATGTGGAAGCGGGCCTGAACTATTTCATGCCGCAATTTCACAACCTGATTCTGCGCGCCGAATACGACTTCAATCGCTTAACCTTCGACGACCGTCTCGGAGACGAATTTTTCTCGAATCATGGGCTGATTTTTAATGCCGAGCTGCCTTTCCGGTTTAGCCGGGCGCAGCAGCTTGCGGTCGGCGTGAACACAAACATTAGCGTTGCCGCGGACCATCAAAGCCCGCGCCGCAATGATTACGAAGCTTACGTCGCTTACTCGGTGAATCTGACACGCGCGTTCTCGGTCAACGCCGCCGGCCGGGTGGTCGCGCGCGATTATCATCAAAACGGGCGAACCGATGTGAGCGAGATTCTTTCGGCCTCGGCCACCTATCGCCTAACCGACTGGTGCTCGATCAGCGCGATCAGCTCTTTCGCTCACAGCGATTCGAACAAGGACGTCTTCGACTACAGCGTCGCGAACGTCGGCGGCGCGATCGCGCTCTCGGCAAGATTTTAGCGCAACATGAAAAAGGCAACCAGAAGCACGCGATCGGCGCTCGTGTGTACGGGCGTCGTGCTGTTGTCGCTGATGGCGGCGGCAAGACCGACAATTGCGGCGCAGCCCAACGACGCCACCATCACTCGACTCGTCAATGACGTTCAATTGCGGGCGGCGCAAACGGCCCCCCACTCCGCATCGATAAACGACAAGGTGGCCGACGGAAGCAGCGTTCAGACAGGGATGGATTCACGCACGGAGCTCACCTTTGCCGATCAATCTCTGGCGCGTCTGAGCGCGAACACAATTTTCAGTTTCAATGAAGGCACGCGCAATCTCGATCTGGCCAGCGGCGCAGTGCTCATGCGCGTCCCAAAAGGTGCCGGCCGCGCAAAAATTTCAACTGCGAGGGTAACGGCGGCGATCACGGGCACGACTGTGATCGTGGAATATCATCCGCACGGTTACCTCAAGTTCATTAGCCTGGAAGGCACAGCTCGTTTGTATTTGAAGGGTCGCTGGGGCGAATCAGTCCTCGTTCGCCCGGGACAAATCCTGATCACAAATCCGGACGCGAAGAATTTACCCGATCCGGTGGATGTCGATCTTGCGCGGCTGCTGAAAACGGCCCGCTTAATCATCGATTTTCCACCGCTTGGCAGCGAAAACTTGATTGCGAAGGAAATTGAAAAACAACAGCGCGCGAAGTCGAAAAAAAGCATGACCGACACGAATCTGGTCATCTTCGGGAAGGGAACGATCGTATCGCTTACCAATCCTGCGCAGATGACTGCGGCCAGCCGCCCGATTTCCGCTTCCGTGACGCCCGGACCGGACGCAATTCCATCCTCCACCGACCTCGGCACGGTCGCGACGCTGCCAAGTCCGGGGGCAGCTCCGAACGGATTGTCTGCGACAAATTACACAGCGGATGATCCGCACTAGCGTATGAGCCTTTTCAAAACAGGCGCCGGCTTCGTCCTATTTTGCTTTTTTACTTTTGTGCATCTTTCGGCGGGGGCGGATGCGGCAAATTTACGGGCTGCGCACGTTACTCAGATAATTAACGACGTGAAATTGCTTCCCGGACAAGCGGCGGCGCGGGCAGCGTTGGTGAACGATAGCGTCGCCGCCGGCACGGCCGTGCGCACCGGAGTGGATTCACGCACGGAGCTGACTTTCGCCGATCTTACGATCACTCGTTTAGGCGCAAACACCGTTTTCAGTTTCAATGGAGGAGCACGCCAGGTCGATCTCGGTAGCGGCGCGGTCCTGGTACAAGTCCCGCGAAACGCGCCCGAAGTAAAGATCCGCACCGCCGCCGTCACCGCCGCCATCACTGGCGGCACATCCCTCTTTGAATCTCACAAAGGTTTGCCCACAAAACTTTTAATGCTGGAAGGCATCGGCCGGTTTTACCCAAACGGTCACCCCGAGAACGCAGTGATTGTTCATGGAGGAGAAATGGCGATGATGACCCTGGACGGGCAAATCACACGGCCAACAAAATTCAACGCGGCTCTGGTTTATAAAACGTCGAAGTTGATCACCAGTTTTCCGACGCTCGCGAACGCGGACCTGATTCTGGCGGTAATCGAAGCGCAGCAGGCGGAGCTGGCGGAACAATTTTCGGACACGCCGACCGACGATTCTATCGATAAGAGAGACCAGGCGATCACGGCCAGTACGACTTCAACGAGCGGCGGCGCAAAGTTCGGTCCGCCCGCGGCGATCACGTCACCTAATCCGTATGTCATCATCAATGGCACAGTCATCAACACCGATCCGACGATCACAACCAATGGAATAACTAATTTCGGAAAAATTTACCGCGGAGCCGCGATCGACGGACCGTTGCCGACGTGGCTCGGCGATTCGCCGTCGTCCTTTGATAATGTCGATTTTTTCGATAGCAAGGGCGGCGGTTTCAACAATCCGGATAACAACACTGTTCCGATTGCGGCTTTCCTGTTCGGCGCACTTCAATTAGATGGCGACCCAACGGTTTTGAACGCAAACGGCTATCCGACTCTCGGGCTTGTCAGCCAGGGAGACATCACCACCTCTGCATCGGGAACCGCCTTTACGTTCGGCGGTATGCAGCAGGTCGGGCTCATTGCCTTGAACGGCTCGATCACTCTGTCCGGCATCAGCTTCGCGAATTTCGGCCAGCTTTTTGTTTACGCTCGCGGCAGCGCCGGAGATATTACATTTGACGCGTCTGTCTCTAATCTCAATCGAGTTCAACTCCGGGCTGAACGAAGCATCGAGGTCGGCGCGCCGGTGACCGTGAATGGCACCCTTCCCGACAAACGCGGATTCAAAGCGCTGGCCGGCCGAGGGATTACGATTAATTCGAGCATAACTTCGACCGGCGGTGGAATCACGCTCCAATCGCTTCTCGGAATAGAGATTTCCAGCACTGCACAACTTCAGACCCTGCTCGATTCCATGGGGAATAGCAGCAACATCATTATCCTCGCGGACAAGGACACCACGCTGAGCGTGAGCGGAACCGTTCAAGCCACTCAGGGCGAAGTGGACATCCGTCACAACGGCGCGACAGGCATCACCAGTTTGGACAATGCGACCATTCACGGCGACGTGGTCAAAATTTCCGCGCTTGGCACCAGCGGAGTGCTTAACATTGGCCCCGCTAACATCCTCGGGGCCGACACGATTTTGAAACTGTATGCCACCGGAAGCAATGGCACGCTCAACTTTCTCTCCAATGTGACCCTCACTAGTCCCATCAATATTCTCGCCGCCCATATGATCACCATATCACCAGGCGTCGTCGTCACGATCAACAGTGTGAACAAGGCCCAAGTCTTCACAGATATTCCGGACTACAATTTTGTGCCTCAACCCGGTTACAACGGCCCCCCTCCCAATCCGGCTAATGGCATCTTTCAAGGCGCGGGCGCTAATGATCCGCAACCACTTGCCAATGCCCCACCCTTGGGTGGCCCAAACCAGGGGCCATAATAAGATCGAGAATCAACTCAATGAAAACCCCGTTTAAAAATTCTAACCTGGTAACTGCGATCAGTCTGATCGCTGTCATTATCGGCATCGCTACCATCCTCTTTGCGGCCGAACAAAAACAGGCCCGCGTGACCGAGGTGATTCACGACGTCCGGTTGCTCACCGCAAAAACTGCAGGCCATCCCGCCGCCGTGAACGATGCCGTCCATGAAGGAACGGCCGTTCGCACCGGCACCGATTCACGCGCGGAACTCACGTTCACCGACCAAACGCTCACCCGACTCGGCGCGAACACGGTTTTCAGTTTTGGCGGAGCCGCGCGCACTTACGATCTCGGTAGCGGCGCGATCTTAATGTCGGCACCGAGAGAAACCGGCACTGTCAAAATCACGACCGCGGTGGCGACCTGCGCGGTCAGCGGTTTCACCATGATCTCCGAATATCACGGCAACACTTGGAACAAAGTCCTAATGCTCAACGGCGATGGATACGTTTCCTTGAGGAGGAACCCGGGCGACAAAAGACACATGCACTCAAGCGAAATCCTCATCTTTCGACCCGACGCCACCGTGCTACCGCAGCCGCAGCAGTTCGATATCTGCAACGTGATTAACGAGGGACTCCTGGTCACCGGGTTCGCAAAGAAACTGCCGGAATGGCCGGCACTGGTAAACCTATGTCAAAGACAACGGTCTGAGCCGGTAAAAAAGAAGTTAATCGATCCGACCAGTCAGGATATTATCGATCAAAGTATTAATGCCCGGCCAATGGAGCCGGTGCCGCGACCGACAGTCATTCCGACCGGCGATCGATTCCAATGATTCATCGCCGGCGTTTTTCGTCGAGGTAACCCGCGCCGAGAGCTAGTCCCACACAAAGCAACGCACCCGCAGTCGCGAACGGAACGGGATCAAACGGCGCCGGCGGAAGATCGACAATTCCATTTTCGTCTGTTCGCGCCGGGCGCCGGACATAACGGCCGCGTCGCGGAACACGAAAATGTTGCGCGAAATGTTCGAGGCGTTCCGCCAAATCGGAATCGGAAATGGGGACACCGTGTCCAGAGCCGAGAACATTGGGCCGCAGATTCGCCAATTCTTTCATGGATTTGCGCGCTTCGTTCCAATCAATGGTGAACGGTGCCGGCGGGCCGGCAAGTTGCGGAGACGCGCCGATCAGCCCAACCCACGAATCCATGTTTACCGTAACCAACGCATCGCCGGTCAGAAGAACGCGATCGGACGGACGAAACAAACAAATGTGTCCCGGCGAATGTCCCGGCGTTGGCACCCATTCCCAGCCCGACCCGCCCGGAACTTTGTGAGTGCGCAGCTCCCGTAAACGACCACCAAGATCTCGCGGACGGCCCGACAAAAATCGCGAAAGAAATGCGGTCGCCCCGCCAACCGTCGGATCAGCCGGCGGATAGGCTGATCGGCCGGTCAGGAATGGTGTTTCCAAACGATGAGCATAAATCGGCACGTCCCACGTATCGGCCAGGGCGACGGCGTTGCCAGCGTGATCGAGGTGACCGTGAGTGAGAACGATCGCTTCCGGCACCGAGCCCGAACCGAAACGCGCTTCGGCCGCGCCGAGAATTTCCCGCGCGCGACCGGGGAATCCGGTATCAACGAGGATCCATTTGCCGCCGGGACGGCCGATGAAATACACATTCGTAAAACTCACCGGCAGCCAGCCGACATCGGGCGCGATTCGAGTGATCAGTCTGCTTGGCATTGCTTTGATGTTGTCGAGATCTTGCTGCGAAGTAACCAGATCTTAGTCGTTAGGCGGAATCGTTAAAGTCACGCCCTCTTTCAAATTGTCCGGGTCATCTATCTTCTTTCCATTCGCGTCCCGGATTTCTTTCCAGCGCTTCGACGTCTTGTAAAACTTGCGTGAAATGGAAGCGAGCGTGTCGCCCTCTTTCACGGTGTAAGTGTGAGAGCCTGTTTTCTTCGGCTCAGTTTTTTCCTTCTCACCACGATGCGATGACGATTTGTCCGCAACCGGACGCGGCTTTGCCGAGCCTGCGTTAATTTCCCTCTGCAAATTTAGGTTTTCGTTTCGCAAGCGCGCCGCCTCGGCTCGAGTCACGACCGTGTCTCCCGAGATACTCGTGCCCAGCGCAACTTCGTCGCGTTTCATGAAATCTTTGACGTCAACCGCGTGCGACCCGCTTGGGTTGAGAACCAGATAACGTTTGAAATGATGGAGCGCGTGCAACGGATCATTCATTTTGTCGTCGTAAAGCAAAGCGAGCTTGAAATGCACTTCCGCCGATTGCGGGGTGCCGTCCAGCGCTGCCTCGTAAAGATTGATTGCCCAGAGATAATCGCCTTGCGCCGCCTTCCAATCCGCTTCCTTGACCATTCGTGCATGTCGCGACGTCACCATTCGGTCGCACCCGCTCAAAAGCACCAGGATCGAAAGCGCCGCTGCCAAAAGATGAAGGCGAGAGTTGTCAGCATGCATTTATCGTGTTCAACGTCTCCAATCGTGAATCTGAGTCGAGCGCAAACTTTTATCCTGGCCCTTTGCGTTCCTTCAATATCGATCCTCGCTCAGCCGACCGACGGTAAGAATTATCAGGTCGACTCTGTCGATGTCGATGGTAACGCGCTCTCGACGTCTAACGGCCACATCACCACGGTTGTCTTAACCAATCAATCGAACACCGACAAAGCGCGCTCGGTTGGAGATAACACTCCCGAGTTTTGTCTGGGTAACTCAAGCTACCGGATGATCACCGTTGTCGCGTTCGGCAAAGCGCACAGCAAACCGGTCCGCATGATCATGACTTCATTGATGCGGCGACGGCTCGATTCCGAAGCGCGCCGCCTCCAATCGCGCTACGATCAGCTGAAGATTACGCGAAATGCCCGCCAGGATGTTTCGGCGGTCGCAGATTTCGACGGCACAGTCACAACTCGGCTTGGTTTAAAACCTGACGCCGCGCTTTTCCGCGTTTTTGTTTTTGGACGAAACGGTGAATTATTCAAGCAGTGGAACGATGTCCCCAAGCCTGAAGAATTGGCTGTTGCCTTGAAACAAAACTAATACGCCGGAACGTCCGAATCAATTTCGTCCGACCATTTGGCGATTCCGCCTTCGAGATTAAACACGTTCGGGAACCCGGCGTCGCGCAACACGCGCACGGCCTGCGCGCTCCGCATTCCGCTGTGACAATGCACAATTGTCAGGCGATTGCGGTCCAACTCGTTCACTCGATCGGGTAATTCGCCTAACGGAATCAACTGCGCGCTGTCGATGTTTGCGATCTCGTGCTCGAACGGCTCCCGAACATCGACCAGCTGAAACGATTCCTGGGCGTCGAGTTTTTGTTTTAGTTCGCGCACTGAAATAGTCGGAATATTCGTCTCAATTCCGCAGAATTGTTCGTAATCGATCGGTTCGGTGATCGTGGGCGAATCGCCGCAGACCGGACATTGTGGATCGCGCCGGAGATTGAACTCTCGGAATTTCATTTTCAGCGCGTCGAAATAAAGAAGCCGGCCGACCAGCGACTCACCGACGCCAAGGATTAATTTGATCGCCTCATTCGCTTGAATCGTTCCGACGATTCCGGGTAGCACGCCAAGCACGCCGGCCTGCGCGCAATTCGGGACCGATCCCGGCGGCGGCGGCTCGGGAAACAAACAGCGATAACAAGGTCCGCCCAGATGCGGGGCGAACACAGTCGTTTGACCGTCGAATCGAAAGACCGATCCGTAAACGTTCGGCTTCTTCGCGAAAACGCAGACGTCATTCGACAGGTAACGAGTCGGAAAATTATCCGAGCCGTCGACCACAACGTCGTAACCGGAGACAATTTCGAGCGCATTCTTGCTGGTAAACTTGCACTCATGTGTTTGTATTTCGATCGTCGGGTTCACGTCCCGCAAACGATCCCGGGCCGAATCCAGCTTTTTTCGGCCGACGTCCTTGGTGCCATGCAAAATCTGCCGCTGCAAATTGCTAAGATCGACATCATCGAAATCGACCAGGCCCAGTTTTCCGATACCGGCGGCGGCAAGATAAAGAGAGGCCGGCGAACCGAGCCCACCCGCGCCGATGCACAGAACCCGTGCGTCATTGAGACGACGTTGCCCTTCCGCGCCGACCTCCGGCATGATCATGTGCCGCGAATAGCGCAGCTGTTGCTCCTTATTCATTTCGTTTTGACCAGGTCCCAATTGATTCCAACGATCCGCTTGTTCTCGAAACGCTTCAACGATTTCGGAAAAACTAGATAGCTCGCGCCGCCCTTTTGTTCTTTAAATCCAACGATACCGAATTCACTGCCGGTATCGCTTCTTTGTATCGTCAGCACCCGATTGTTTTTGATCTCGGATTGCAGATGTCGATCTTGCGCCGGCTTTTGCCAGAGCGTGTAAACTTCGGGCTTACCCGCTTCTTCGACGACCTGCGCAAAACGCGCGGTCTTGACCTTGAGTAGTTTCACAAAAAGTCCGCCAGAGGACTACGGCAAGGAGGATCAAACTACCGTTGCTGCATTCCTGCCCTGGCGGGGTTCGTCAGCCCTCAATCCATAGCCCCTGACGGAGAGGAAACCTACCGCAAGGCTTGTCCTGAGCAACGGCGAATGGATGGACATCGTGCAATCGCGAGTTTTATGATGGAAATATGAAACTGCTGGCGCTTCTGTTCCTGGCCGCGTCTTTGTGCTCCTGCACGACGCTTCCCAACCGCTGGGATCCGTACAGTCGGCGGGATCTTTATGGTCCGGAACCCGGACGCGATTCGCATGCGACAATGCGGCAAGTAACAGCGTTGCCTTCGCCGACTCCCGAACCGAGACCGCAGTTCCGTTAGCGGTTAACCGAACGGCAGATTCGCTTTGACCCGCGCTTCGTCAGTTTTGTGCACCCGCGCCATTTTACCGAGGTGCCGCTTGCGTTTTGCATTCTTAGCGGAAAGCAAATGACGCCGGGACGATTGCGAGCGCAAAACTTTGCCGGTGGCGGTGATCTTAAACCGCTTCGCGACCGCTTTGCGTGTTTTGCTGCGAGAAATTGACTTCGGCATGAGGCGCGAAAGATAGACGCGGTAGTTACTTTGACAACCCCTTTCGACTTTGGGCGTTTGAGTGCCGGCGTTTGCTGGCAGATTGTTAGGCATGGAGGACACGCCAACCCAAAAACCGCGCGTTGTGATCATCGGCGCTGGGTTCGGTGGTCTTGAGGCGGCTAAGAAGCTCGGTGGTAAATCGGTGCGCGTCACGGTGGTCGACCGGACGAATTATCATTTATTTCAACCGCTGCTTTATCAGGTCGCGACCGCGGCGCTTTCGCCGGCCGACATCGCCGCGCCGGTGCGCGGGGTCTTGAGCAAATCCAAAAACATGGAGGTGATTCTCGCCGAAGTAGAATCGATCGATGTTAATGCGAAGAAAGTGAAGATGGTCGATGGCGAGCTCGATTACGATTATCTCATTCTCGCGACCGGCGCTCGCCATTCTTATTTCGGACATCCGGAATGGGAAAAATTTGCTCCCGGCCTAAAAAGCTTGGAAGACGCGGTGGAAATTCGGCGCCGCATCTTGATGGCGTTCGAATACGCCGAAAAAATCTCTGACCAGGCCGCGCGTAAGGCAGCGATGACGTTTGTAATTATTGGCGGCGGTCCGACTGGCGTGGAAATGGCGGGCGCAATCGCCGAAATCGCGCGTTACACGCTGGCGAAAGATTTCCGCCACATTGATCCGTCTCAGGCGCGGGTAATTTTGGTCGAAGGCGAACCGCGCGTCCTCGCCGCCTTTCCGGAGGATTTGCAAATCAGCGCCATGAAACAGCTTGTCGATCTTGGCGTGGACGTTCGCACCGGCGTTCACGCGACCAATTTGTCGGAGCAAGGCTTGCAAGTCGGCGACGAATTCATTCATTGCCGCGTCAAAATCTGGGCGGCCGGCAACAATGCTTCCTTCGTCGGCAAGTCACTCGACGCGCCAATCGATCGCGTGGGTCGGGTGATCGTGAATAAAGACCTGACCATTCCCGATCATCCGGAAGTTCAAGTGATTGGCGATCTCGCGAATTTTTCGCATCAAACCGGCGAGCCGTTGCCGGGAGTTTCGCCCGTCGCGATGCAACAAGGACGCCACGCCGCCCGCAACATTTTAATGATGATTGACGGCTGGACGCCGCAACGGTTTTGGTATTTCGACAAAGGCAGCATGGCGACGATCGGCCGGAACAAAGCAGTCGCAGACCTTAGGCTTGTGCACTTGAGCGGAATTCCCGCGTGGCTGGCATGGTTGTTTGTGCACGTAATTTTCCTGGTCGGGTTTCGCAATCGCATCGCCGTGCTTTTTCAGTGGGCCTGGGCTTATTTCAGCTTCAACAAAGGCGCCCGCCTGATTACGCGAAATTTTCAGTCGGAACAACGCCCGCCGTCCTGAAATCCATTTAGTGATTCAGAGAGTTAGTGAGTGAGCGAATGAACAAACTTGAAGCGGCGCAGAAATTACAAAACAGAACAAAGCGATTCGCGATTCTGATTATTCAGACATTCTCATCGTTGCCGAAAACTGAGGCGGCAAGAATTATCGGACGACAATTTCTCCGCTCAGGCACATCTGTGGCGGCAAATTATCGCGCGGCGTGTCGGGCACGTTCGCTCCCAGACTTCATTTCGAAGTTGAGCATCGTCCTGGAAGAGACTGATGAAACGTTGTTTTGGTTCGAATTGCTTGTGGAGTCAAAAATTGTGCCGTCGGATTCTGTAGAATCTATCCGCCGCGAGTGCGATGAGCTTGTAAAGATCTTTTCTAGTTCGGTCAAGACGGCGAAGTCCAATCGCTAACTCTCTCACTCACTAACTCGATGACTACTCTTCGCATCGCAGTTGTTGGGTCGGGCGCAATCGGCAGCTATTATGGCGCAAAACTCGCGCATGCCGGAAGCGATGTGAACTTTTTGATGCGCGGCGATCTTAGCGACGTCCGACGCGACGGCATTCTCGTTCAGGGTGAGGGCGAGAATTTCCGAGTCGTAAAAATCAATTGTTACAACTCGACCAAAGAGATCGGACCGTGCGATTTGGTGATCATCGCGGTCAAGGCAACTTCGAACTCCGATCTGGTCGATCTTGTTCCCCCGTTGCTGCGCGAACGAACAATCTTACTGACTTTGCAGAATGGTTTGGGCAATGACGAATTTCTGGCCAAGCATTTTGGCGCCGAGCGGGTGCTGGGTGGACTCTGCTTCATCGCGCTAAATCGGATCTCGAGAACAGAGATCGAGCGTTACGCGTATGGTCACATTGTCTTGGGCGAATTCGGCCGCGCCTCGCAACCAAGGACGCGTGACGTCGCCGCTGAAATCAATCGCGCCGAAGTGCAATGCACAGTGACCAACGATCTCGCACTTGAACGCTGGCGCAAGTTGATCTGGAACATTCCGTTCAACGGCTTGTCGATCGTAGCGGGCGGAATCGACACCGCCGCAATCGTTGGGGATAAAGATTTGCGACAGGTAACGCTCGCTTTGATGGAAGAAGTGATTACCGCTGCCAACACGTGCGGTCACGCGTTGTCGACCGATGCCTGGCGCGAACACATGGAGCGCAGCGAAAAGATGGGCCCCTACAAACCTTCGACGCTGCTCGATTGGGAAGCGGGTCGCCCATTGGAGATCGAGCCGATGTGGGGTGAGCCGTTGCGTCGTGCGGTAGCCGCGGGCGGGCAAATGCCGCGGACGGAAATGATTTACGCGCTTCTCAAGCAATTGGACAAGGCACGCCGGACACGATGAAACGCAAGCTTCACGTGCCGGCCCCGAAAATCAGTGTGCGCAATCTCCAGCGTAAAGTGCGAGTGAACGTTGTCGATCTTGAGGAGTTCGCGCGAAAGGCACTGTCTCTTTGCCTTCGCATGCCGCCTAAAAAAAAGACAGATCTCGTCCAGTTGCCTGAGATTTCGGTGTTGATTGTCTCCGACTCTCGGATCGCGTCGTTGAATCGCCAATTCATGAACGAATCGGGACCTACCGACGTAATCACGTTTCAGCACGGTGAAATTTTCGTCAGCGCCGAGACTGCGCGACGCAATGCCCGCCGATTCGGAAACTCTCTGGCGCGCGAGCTGTGCTTGTACGTAGTCCACGGCTTGCTTCACTTGCACGGCTTTGACGATCGCAATGAAGGAAGCGTGCGAAAAATGGAGATCGCTCAACGGCGAATTCTTGCTGAGGCAGCATTTTGAACTGCGAGGACAGTGTGATACCATTTTTCATGAGCGCGGTGAGCGCCGGGCCGCTCGAAACAGGATCGACATCCACGGTGGAGGCACCGGTCAGGGAACAAGAAACACGAGGTGAAGAAGAACTCGATGTGCCGTGGCAGGTCGTGGTGCACAATGACCCGGTCAATCTCATGACTTACGTGACGATGGTGTTTCAACGCGTCTTCGGTTATCCGCGAGAAAAGGCGGAGCGCCACATGCTGGAGGTGCACCAGAACGGCCGCTCGATTTTATGGAGCGGCGTGCGGGAGCGCGCTGAGTTCTATGTCCAGCAGCTTCACAGTCATCTCCTTCTCGCCACCCTGGAAAAAGTTAACTGATATGGAGATTTGCCGCGACGAAGACGCCTTGCAGATTTCCGATCTCGATCCGTTTCTGGCTGAACTGCTGCGACAAATCCCGCCCAGCGCTAATCCGGACGGCGCGCCCGCAGCCGAGGCGCGTTTATTCAGCCAGCCGTCGGCGGAACAAGAAATTCGCGCGGAATGGAAAAGTTACGTCGAACCAGAACTACGGCGCCTTTTTCGGACTGCCAGCGAAACCGTGGCCGACGATCTGGCGCAGCTCAATAGAAACGAGAAATCGTTGAGCAATTGCACTCTCCACATTCCGATCGCACATGCCGATGCGTGGTTGAACACTCTCAATCAGGCCCGGCTCGTGATCGCCACCAAATACAATTTCTCGGATGAGGAATTAAACGATCACGACCGCTCACCGATCGGATCGCGGCGGGACCTCGGATTGTTTCAGATAAACTTCTACGGATTTCTCCAGGAATTTATCCTGCGAGAGATCAGTGCTTAGCCGGCGCCGAGCCCGATTGGCCCTGGCCCCGCTCGCGCACCATCGACATCAATTTATCCTTGATGGCGGCGGAGGCCTTGGCTGGCTTGAGGCTGAGGGCGAAAGCTTCATGCAACCCGTAACACTGGTTGATAAAGTCCTCGGCAGCGGAGCCGTATTGCTTGCGCGCAGCCTCAAAGGCCTGCAGCTCTTCGGGTTCTAACGCCCCAATCACGTAGAGCCGCGCGCAGTTCTGGAATTCCTCAAAGCTCATCCTTCAACTCCTTCAATCCGTCATAGATCTTTTTCAAGCCCAATTCGAGCCGGGTTTTTACCGTGCCCAAAGGTATATTCGTTTGAGAAGCGATTTCGCGCTGGCTCATCCCCTGAAAAAATGCGAGCTCGATCACTTGTTGCTGGGCCTCCGGGAGGGAACTGATCACTTTGGCCATCAAAACCCGGGTATCTCCGGCGCGGATCTCGTTCTCAGTCACATTCTGCACCCAGGCAAGGGGTTGCTGCTCGGGCTCGGCTTGGAGACGCTCTTCCGCCCGGCTATAAGCCTGCTTCCTTCGCAGCGCGTCTATGGCCCGCCGGCGGGCCAAGGTCACCATCCACCCCAGGGGCTTACCTTTTTCGGCGGAGAAATTCTTCGCCTGGTTCCAAATTTCCATGAACACTTCCTGGAGCAGATCGTCGGCCTCGGTGTCGTTGTGAATGATTCGTAAAATCAAGGCCTTCACGATCCCATTGTAACGATCATAAAGCTGAGAAAGCGCGTCCGCGTCACCCGACTGAATGCCTAACATGAGATCGACATCGCTCGGCGAGCCCGGTGCCAGCTCGACCGCCGCAGCCACCGGTTTGGCGGAAGATTGCACCCCTAGACCCGAAGAAGGCGCAGCCTGAAGATTCGGATCGACGGCCGACATTCTCCAGTTTTAGTTCGGTCGCTCAGTTGCGTCCATCGTTTTCGCTTTTGCTGGCCGCGATAAACCTTGACCCTGGCGCGCCTGCCCAAATACGATTCGCGCTCAATTCAGTTTGCGGACAATGCGTTCAGCCAACCAAAAACCCATGAAAATTATCATTCCATTTCTCACGACCATCTTCCTCGCCACGATGAGTTTCGCTCAGGACGAATCAGCATCGCCGCCAGAATCGACCCCGCCGGTAACTGAAGAAAAAGCATCAGCCACCGTCGAGGAAACACCCACGGCCAAAACCACAGAAGCCGCCAGCCCTGCTGCTGAAAAGAAAGCTGAAGCAGCAACTTCCAAGGCTGCGACAACTACCGCGGAGAAAAAGTCCGCAACAACTTCTAGCGCCGCGAAGCCGGCCGCTTCTACTGCAGCCGCCGCTCCAAGCGGAAAGAAAATGAGCATCAAGGAGATGGAAGATAAATGGGAAGCCTCAATTCCCAGTCACGACATTGCGACAGTCCAGGGATTCATTGCCGCCGATTTCGTCGGAATTTCTTCACAAGGCAAGTTTGTGGACAGGTCCAGCGTGCTGGCCGAATACAAGAAGGACAAGGACACCTACAAGTCGGCGAAAAATGAGAAACTAAACGTCAAGTCTTTTGGGCCGAATGTTACGGTTGTGACCGGACGCGCCCGCGAAAAGGGAACCGGCAAAGACGGCAAAGCGTTCGATCGAACTTTCCTTTTCACCGACACCTGGATGTTGCGCAACGGACAATGGCAATGCGTCGCTTCGCAGATCAGTAAAATTAAGGGATAATCCGCCCTTCAGTTTTCCAAAAAACGGCCGCGGCAACGCGGCCGCTTTTTTTTGCGCCATCTCCCGCGCCAGATGTCGATCTTGCCGGGAAAACTAACGGATCATTGCGCGGCGTGCTTTGTGCGGCAAAGGTTACTCGAATGCCGGGGAGCACTAAAGAAGCAGTGGCCGATCCGCTTTGGTACAAAGACGCGGTCATCTACGAGCTGCACGTCAAAACCTTCCATGACAGCGATGGCGATGGGATTGGCGATTTCCGCGGCCTGATCCAGAAACTCGATTATCTCCAGGAGCTTGGCATCACCGCCATCTGGCTCTTGCCGTTTTATCCATCCCCATTGCGCGATGACGGTTACGACATCGCCGATTATTACGACGTCAATCCGAACTACGGAACGCTCGAGGATTTTCGCGCGTTCCTCGATGCCGCGCACAAGCGCGGACTGCGCGTCATCACCGAGTTGGTCATTAATCACACCTCCGATCAAAACCCCTGGTTCCAAAAATCCCGGCGCGCCCTGCCCGGTTCGCCCGAGCGCGAATTTTACGTCTGGAGCGAAACGCCGGAAAAATATTCGGACGCGCGGATCATCTTTAAAGACTTCGAAACTTCGAACTGGTCGTGGGATCCGGTGGCGAAGGCTTATTACTGGCATCGCTTCTACGGGCACCAGCCCGATTTGAACTTCGACAATCCGGCCGTGCATGAAGCAGTCGAAAAAGTTTGCGACTTCTGGTTGGCCATGGGCGTCGACGGAGTGCGGCTCGACGCTGTGCCTTATCTCTACGAACGCGAAGGAACGAGCTGCGAAAATTTACCCGAAACGCACGCCTACCTGAAGAAGTTGCGCGCGCACGTCGATCAAAAGTTTCCCGGCCGGCTGTTGCTCGCCGAAGCGAACCAGTGGCCGGAAGACGCCGTCGCCTATTTCGGGAGCGGCGACGAAGCGCAGATGAGTTTTCATTTCCCGCTCATGCCGCGCATGTTCATGGCGCTGCAAATGGAGGATCGATTTCCGATCATCGACATCCTCGATCAAACGCCGCCGATTCCCGACAACTGCCAGTGGGCAATGTTCCTGCGCAATCACGACGAACTGACGCTCGAAATGGTGACGGACGAAGAGCGCGACTACATGTGGCGCGTTTACGCTAACGATCCGCACGCGCGCATTAATCTCGGAATTCGACGCCGTCTCGCGCCGCTCCTCGCAAACAGCCGTCGCAAAATGGAGCTGCTCAACACCATGCTTCTCTCCATGCCCGGCACTCCCATCATTTATTACGGCGACGAAATCGGCATGGGCGACAACATTTATCTCGGCGATCGCAACGGGTGTCGCACGCCGATGCAATGGAGCCCCGATCGCAACGCCGGTTTTTCCCTGGCCAATCCACAACAGCTCCATTTACCGGTCATCATCGATCCCGAGTACCACTACGAAGCGATCAACGTCGAAAACCAGCAGAAGAATTTGTCGTCGCTTCTCTGGTGGATGCGCCGCGTCATTGCCACTCGGAAGAATTTCAAAGCCTTTTCCCGTGGCGCTCTCGAATTCCTTTTCCCCGACAACGCCAAAGTCCTGGCGTTTTTGCGCCGGCACGAAGTCGAAACGATTCTCGTGGTCGTCAATCTCTCTCGCTTCGCGCAAGTGGTTGAGCTCGATCTGGCGCAGTTCTCCGGATCGGTGCCGGTTGAAGTCTTCAGTCGCAATCGGTTCCCGACCATCAAGAAATCCGCCTATGTGCTGACGCTTGGACCACATTCGCATTATTGGTTTACGCTCGAACCGCAGAGCGAACGACGCCGGGCCGAGAAAAAGCGGGTGGTCCCAACGCTCAACGCGCGTCCGGAGTTGCAATCACTGCTCGATGACGGCGCACGCGCGCGCATTGAAGGCGAAGTTCTACCCGAATACATCGCCACTTGTCGCTGGTTCGGCGCCAAGGCTCGCACACTTCGGCAGATGCGCGTTCTTGAGCGTCCCGCGATTTCTTCCGAGCCCAATGCCGCCCAATTTTGGTTCGTCGAAGTGAGTTACCTCGATGGTCCGACTGAAACCTACGCGCTGCCGGTAAAGATCGTCTCCGGCGACAAGGCGCGCGCTATCACGCAATCCGCGCCGCACGCGGTTATCGCGCAGTTCGGCGACGAACACGATTCGATTCTTTTCGACGCGGTCTGGGACACCGATTTTCGTGAGACACTTTTTCGGCTCATGTTAGATGGACAACATGCCACGGGCCGAAACGGAAATTTGGTCGGCGCACTCAGTCCACGAGTAGAACGGGTCACGGTTGTCCCCCCTTCCAATGTGCTCCGCGGCGAGCAAAGCAACTCATCCATGCTTTTTGCCGACAAGTTTTTCCTCAAGCTTTACCGAAAACTCGAGGACGGCGTGAACCCCGACGTCGAAGTGACGCGTTTTCTGACCGAGCGAGCACAATTCGAATACGTGCCGGCATTTGGTGGCGCAATTGAATATCGCCGGGCTAAAACGCAGCCCACGGTTGTTTGTTTGTTGCAGAACGCGATCACCAGTGAATCCGACGCCTGGATAATGACGCTCGATCACGTCGGACGTTTTTACGAACGCGTCCTTTGCCGCAAAGCCGACCTGCAAAATGAGACGGCGCCGGCCGGCGCTCTGGTCGAAGAACTGATCGGCGGCATTTATCCCGAGAAAGCGAAACTGCTCGCCCAACGCACCGGCGAACTGCATCTCGCGCTTGCCTCGGCCAAAGACGATCCGCTTTTCGCGCCCGAGCCATTCAACGCCATGGCCCAGCGTTCCGTTTATCAAAGCATGCGCGCGCTCCTGCGCCGCAATTTCGATTCGTTGAAAAAGAAATTGCCCGACGTGCCCGAAAATCTTCGCGACGAAGCCAAGGAAGTTCTCGGCACCGAAAAGGAAATTCTCGCCCGCGAAAAACGCCTGCTCGATCGCAAAACCAACGCCGCAAAAATCCGGATCCATGGCGATTATCATCTCGGCCAGGTCCTCTCCACCGGAAAAGATTTCGTCATTCTCGATTTCGAAGGCGAACCGGCCCGGCCGTTGAGCGAACGCAAACTGAAACGCTCGGCGCTGCGCGACGTCGCCGGCATGATGCGCTCATTTCAATATGCCGCTTACAGCGCGCTCTGGCAGCCGGCCATGCGCGCCGAAGACGTGCCGTTTCTCGAGCGCTGGGCCGATCTCTGGTATCGGCAGATCAGCAGCGTCTTTCTCCAGAGTTATTTGCGGACTGCGTCCGCTGCTGTGTTCGTCCCTCAAAACTCCGACGACCTCCAAATTCTCCTCGAAGCCTATCTCCTCGACAAAGCCGTTTACGAAATCGGCTACGAACTAAACAACCGCCCCGACTGGGTCATCATCCCCATTCGCGGCATCAAACACATTTTGAAATCAGCGTAAAAAGTCCCCACAGATGCACACGGATAAAACACTGATGAGAATTCTGTTTCTTTTATCTGTGAAAATCTGTGGCAATCTGTGGCTCTAACCAAAGTTTGCACAAATCCCATGCATCAACATCTCGATAAGATCGACAACGACATTGCGGAGAAACATCTCTTAAAACATCCGTTTTATCTCGCCTGGACGCGCGGGGAGCTAAGCAAAGAAGCGCTGACCGATTACGCGAGGCAGTACTATCATCACGTCGCCGCGTTTCCGACTTATCTCTCGGCTGTGCACGCGAAGTGCGACGATCAACCGACTCGGAAACAAATTCTTTCCAATCTGACCGATGAAGAAGCCGGCTCGCCGAATCATCCGGAGCTTTGGAAACAATTCGCCGAAGGGCTCGGCGTGGAAGATGTCGATCTTGAGGAGACGGAAAGACAGCCGGAGACGAAAAATTTGATCGGAACGTTTCGATCAGTCTGCGGCGAGAAATCAACCGCTGAAGGTCTGGCCGCGCTCTACGCTTACGAAAGTCAGATCCCGGCGATTTGTGAATCGAAGATCGATGGATTGAAAAAGCATTACGGCTTCAACGATCCGAAGGATTATGAATATTTCTCTGTTCACATCGAAGCGGATAAAGAACACTCCGCCGCCGAGCGCGCGATGCTCGCGGACAAGATCGACAATCACAATTTCGAATCAGTGCGCGCATCAGTTAATCGGGTTCTCGATGCGCTCTGGGATTTGCTCTCGGGCGTTTGCCGACGTCACGCGATCGCGTGCTAGATTTTTCTTCTGTAGCGGCGCTCTACGAGCGCCGGAAGAATAATTAATGCGGCGGTCATAGACCGCCGCTACAGAATTTTTGTCATGTCGAGCAGAGTCGAGACATCTCTAGATATTTCTGAAATAGTAAGAGATTCCTCCACTTCGGTCGGAATGACAGAATCATTTAATAATGGGACACGACGGCGCGTGTCCCTCCAGTTTGGAAATTACCTCGGCGTGATGCCTTCGGCCAGGTCGACGTGGAAACTTTGTTTCACCTTGTTCTGACCGAAAGTTAATTCCGCGTTGTAATCGCCGGCCGGCAACAATCGTTTCGGATCGTCGCCGCCGTACTCAATGCTCACGTCTTTGCCCGGGCGCAGGTCCCAATTCAATCGAGTGAAGCCGGGCGTTCCGGGCGCTTTGATCGTTGCAACGGGTTGGCCGGTCGATTTCGTGACCGAGATCTTTATTTCGTCGCCGGTGAATTCTTTTACCCAGACAGTGAAGAGCGCGCCTTCGGCTGGATTTTGGCCGCGATAAATTCCTTTGCCGTTTGAATCGACAAAGCCCGGCTGCAAATACGCGCCGGTCACCGAGCGCACACTAAACAAATGCGCCGGTTTTCCCGCGACCTCCGGCGTGAATTCGCGGAACGGCGTGCTGTCGTCGAGCACGGCGATGCTACGTCCATGCGTCGCGATCGCGAGATCGGCTGTGCTCGGATGAATTTGAATGTCATCCACGCGCACTGGCGGAACGTCGGCGATCCGGACCCAATGCGCGCCCTGGTCGAACGACGCAAACAATCCGAAGTGCGTTCCAGCGTAGAGCAATTTCGGATTCACCAAATCTTCGCGCACAACTTCAACGGATGCGTTCGCAGGCAAATCACCCACAATCGGTTGCCACGTTTTGCCGAGATCGCCCGTGCGCAGAATCATCGGGCGATCGTCGCCGGTGCGATACGCGTTCGTTGCCACATACGCGACGTTTGGATCGACATTCGACGCGTCGATGCGCACGACCCATTGTCCGCGCGCCGGCTCCGGTAAATTATTCGTCAACTCGGTCCATTTGCCCCCGTCGTTTTCAGAAATCCAAAGCCGACCGTCATCGGTTCCGGCCCAGAGCAAACCGGCGCGCTTGGGCGACTCAGCGAGAGAAAAAACAACGCCAAAAGTTTCAGCACCGCTGCCTACGGCATTCGCTTTATTCGGATCATTACGCGTCAGGTCCGGACTGATCACGGAATATTTTTCCATCCGATCGGTCAGCTTGAACACGCAATTGCCGCTAAGATAAATGACGCCCGGTTTGTGTTTGCTCATGAGCATTGGCGAATTCCAGTGAAACCGGTAACGCGCCGCGCCCTCCGTTGGTTCGGGCCGCAGACGCCGCAGCTCGCCATTGCGCAAATTAATCCGATGCACTTCCCCACCCTGACTCTCGGCGTAAAACGTGTCATGGTCGGTCGGATCGAAAAGAACATAGAAACCGTCGCCGCCGGCGAGAGCGGTCCAATCCGAGTTGCGAATCAACTCTTTGCTTTGCACGCCGCTCGGCCCAACCCAGTTTTCGTTGTCCTGCAAACCGCCCGCGATTCGAAAATACGGTTTCGAATCGTCGAGAGTGATCCGATAAAACTCTCCCGCCGGAATTTTGCTCAGATGGTCCCAGTTTTTTCCACCGGCGAAACTTTGATAAAGACCGCCGTCGGTCCCGAGCAACAAACGCTGACATACGGGCGGTTTCGGCGGTTTGTTTTTGTCTTCGGGCTTTGGCGGCTTGGGCGCAGGCACAGTACCGGGCTGAATCGCGAGCGCGTGACAATCGGGATGAATTTTCTCGGAAAGATCTTCCCGGAAATTTTTTCCGCCGTCATCCGAAACGAGAAGCGCGAACTGGAGCAGATAAACACGTTGATCGTTCGCCGGATCGATCCGAATCTGGCTGAAATAAAACGGGCGCGGATCGATCGCGCTCATCCGCGACCAACGCTCTCCGTTGTCTTCCGATCGAAACACGCCGCCGCTTTTGCTGCGCAGATCGCTCAGAGTTCCCGAACCGCCTTCAAAACTTTGCACAACGGCCATTACGATTTTCGGATTGCTCACGCTCACGGCCAGGCCGATGCGTCCGGTTTGCGCGGGCAAACCGCCGCTTAATTTTTTCCAGGTCGCACCGCCGTTCGTGCTTTTGAAAATTCCGCCGACATCTTCGCCACCGGTCGCGTTCGGTCCCGAAGTGAAACTCCAAGGTGTTCGCTGCCTCGCGTAAAGCGTTGCGTAAATGGTTTGCGGATTACTCGGGTCGAGAATCACGTCACCGCAGCCGGTGCGCGCGTTATGCGGCGCGGCTGCCTGCAAAACGAGTTTCCAAGTTTTGCCGCCGTCGGTTGTCTTAAACAATCCGCGCTCGCCGCCGTCAGCCCATAGATGTCCCATCGCGGCGACATACGCGACGTCCGGATTTTTCGGATCGACAACGATTCGCGCAATCGTCCGGCTGTCCTTCAACCCAACATTCGCCCAATGTTCGCCGCCGTCGGTGGTTCGATAAACGCCGTCTCCCCAGTCAGATGAATTGCGGTCGTTCGCTTCGCCGCTTCCCACCCAAATGACATCCGAATCAGACGGCGCAACGGCGATCGCGCCGATGGAAAGCACGGATTGTTTGTCGAAAATCGGATCGAACGTAACACCGCTGTCCCCTGATTTGAAAACGCCGCCGTGTCCGAGCGCGACGTAAAACACAAATGGATTGCGCGGATCGATCGCGAGGTCCGAAATGCGACCGCCCATGACCGCGGGACCGATCGATCGCGCCTTGAGACTTTTGAAGAGCACATCGCTCAACTGCGGCGCACCTGAGGAGGGCGGCGGGGTTACCGAAGCGGACAATAGCGGAGTGGTACTCGCTGGCGATGCGGCCGCGGGCGAGGCGGCGCTCACGGGAGTGGACGCTGGCGGCGATTCCTCCTGCGCGAACGAAATTGAAAGGCCAACAAACGAAGCGAAGATCAGAGCGACTCGAGTACTCATAGGCTTGAGAAACAAATCATGGCAATTTCACACGGTAGAGCAAGCATCTCGCTTGCAGATTTCTGTAGCGGCGTTCCATGAGCGCCGCAATATTGTCGATCTTCTATGACGCAGCCGATGTTGGAAGGAAAGATTGGAGTTGTTTTCGGAGTCGCGAACAAGCGCAGCATCGCCTGGGCAATTGCCCAAGCTTGGGCGGCCGCGGGGGCGCGTCTGATTTTCAACTATCAAGGCGAGCGGCTAAAGGAAAACGTCGAGGAACTGACGACCGCGTTCGGAGAGAAAACGCCGTTGTTTCCGTGCGACGTCTCAAGTGACGCGGAAATCAAAACGTTTTTTGAAAAAGTCCGTGGCGAGACCGATCGTGTCGATCTTCTGCTGCACTCGGTCGCGTTCGCCCCGAAGGAAGCGTTGGAAGGCGATTTCGTGAGCACGACTCGGGAAGCGTTTCGCGTTGCGCACGACATCAGCGCCTATTCGCTGGTCGCGCTCGCGCGTGAAGCATCACCATTGATGACCAACGGGGGCAGCATCGTGGCCATGACTTATTACGGTTCAGAAAAAGTGGTGCCGCACTACAACGTGATGGGCGTGGCGAAAGCCAGCCTGGAGGCATCTACCCGCTACCTCGCTTACGATTTGGGTCCGAAGAGAATTCGCGTGAACTGCATTTCGGCCGGCCCAGTCCAAACATTGGCCGCACGAGGCATCAGCGGGTTTAGCCAGATGCTGAAGCATTACCAGGAACGCGCGCCGCTGAAACGCAGTTGCGACCCATCCGAGCTCGGCGCCACCGGCGTATTCTTAGCGAGTGACGGCGCGGCCGCGGTCACCGGACAGGTGATTTACGTCGACGGCGGTTATCAAATCATGGGCATGTAGCTACTCCCCCAAGTATGAAAGGACTTCAGAAGTGATTGCGCGAGTTTGGTATGGCTGGACCACGCGCGAGAATGCAGAGAAATATGAAAAGCTTTTGCGCGAAGAAGTTTTACTCGAAATCGCCCAGCGCGCGATTCCCGGCTACAAAGGCGCTGAATTGTTCGTTCGCGAAGCGGAGAACAATGAGATGGAATTTATTACGCTGCTCCGTTTCGAAACGCTTGACGCGGTGAAAATTTTCGGGGGCAAAGACTATGAGCAGCCAGTCATCCCTCCGGATGCGCGGCGGTTGCTCAAACGACACAGCGAACGGTCGCTTCATTACAAAGTCGTCCCGCTCAATTAACCGGCAGATGGCCCTGGCCAGTGAACTGCGGGAGTTGTTGAGCAGCGACGCTGTCGCCAACGATGCCGAAACGCTTGCGGCCCACAGCGGCGATAAATGGTTCGCGGCCGAAGCGCCGGAAGTTGTCGTCTTCGCAAGATCGACATCCGACGTGTCGAAGCTGCTGAAATTTGCGTCGCAGAAAAAAATTCCGGTAACTGCGCGAGGGGCTGGATTCGGCTACGTCGGCGGCTGTGTGCCGTCGAAAAAAGGCATCGCACTTTCACTGATGCGGATGAACCGGATCAAAGAAATTAACTTTGCCGACGCGATTGCGATCGTTGAGCCGGGAGTGGTCACGGCCGACCTGAAAGCGGCCGCGCGCGGCCAGAAGTTATTTTACCCGCCGGATCCGGCGAGCATGAAAGATTGCAGCGTTGGCGGAAACATTGCGACCAACGCGGGCGGACCGCGCTGTTTGAAATATGGCGTGACGCGCAATTATGTAACTGGCCTCGAAGTTGTGCTCGCGAATGGGGACGTCCTGCGGACTGGCGGGCGCGTCCATAAAAACAAGACCGGCTTTGACTTGATCGGCCTATTTGTCGGATCGGAAGGAATGCTCGGCGTCGTCACTGAAATCACGCTCCGGTTGCTGCCGCTTCCACCGGGGCGGGCCACGCTCTCCGCGGCGTTCGCCACCATTTCCCAAGCAGCCGACGCGGTACAGGAAATTTTCGGGAAAGGTTTTCTGCCATCATCGCTCGAGATCGCGGATAGTTTTACGCTTGAAGCCGCCCGCAAAGATCTTGGCAAAGCGCTCGTTCCGCCGGGCAATGCCCATCTTCTAGTCGATCTTGATGGACAGGATGAAAGTGTGCGCAGCGAGGCGGAAGCGATTCGCCAATTACTCGCCGACAAAAAACCGAACGCGCTGGAATTGGCGACCGGCGAAGAAGATTGCGAGAAACTTTGGGCGTTGCGCCGGCAATTCAGCAATTCGCTGCGGGCCACCGGGCTGACGAAATTAAACGAGGACGTGGTCGTGCCGCGCGGTCGCATTGTGGATCTGGTCGAGTTCGCGGAGCGCCTGCACGCAAAGTCCGGATTTCCGATCGCCTGTTTCGGCCATGCCGGCGATGGCAATATCCATATCAACATCATGGCTGACCGTTATAATCGTGATGCTGGCGTGCGCGAAAAAGTGGAGAGCGCGATAGATGACCTGTTTGCGCAAGTGCTGGCCTGGGGCGGTGTGATAACAGGCGAACACGGAATCGGTCTGGCCAAGAAGCGCTGGTGGCCAGACGCGACCAGCGAGCCGGTGCGCGAGCTTCATCGCAAACTCAAGGCCGTCCTCGATCCCCACGGGATTTTGAATCCCGGAAAATTCGTTGACTGATTTTTGAGCGCAGGCAGTTCAAAGATGTTCCGCACGGACCCTGGGCGAAAGTGGGAGAGAACAACAGCTTCGTCATCGCGGAGCGAAACGCCGCGACGCAGTTAGCTCAAGCAAAGAGCAGCGGCGCTCCCGCGGCTACGTCTGCTCCGCAATAGTTATTAGATCGACATCAACGATCCGGCACGTCGGTAACGGCGCTTGGCTGGTTTGGCCGGCTCTCGTTCATCCGCATGAACGCGAAATAGCCGCCGACCAAACAACCCAGGATTAAAACAGCGAGAAAAATGAACCCGGCGGCGCGAATCGCACGGTAGCGCTCGCCCGCTTGTTTCCAAGTGGCGCGCTTTTGAATCAACTCCAATTCGAGCAGTCGCGATAAATTATCGGGGTCGATTTGGTTCGTTTTAGACCCAGCGGGATCAGCCATAATGAAAAATTCTGCAACTCCCGTGCCGAACTCACATTGCCGAAGCTATTTATTATAAAGACCTTTGCCACTGGCACTATCGCTGCTGTTAAAAAGGGGTGCACTCCACCTTCTTCCAAAAAGTCCTCATCTGCGCCTTCGCTGGTTTTCTGGCCGCGTCGCTCGTTGAGTGGGCGAAAGTCTTTGTGGAAGGGGCCGACGACGCCTTGAACAAAGGCTACAAGCACCGCGCGGTGCTCGATCCTACGAAGTAGGGCAAAAGAGGATTGCCGCTGGCTCGCGCGCGCATAGTTTGCGTGTAGACAGCATGAAAGTCGGCTTCGCCCAGCTCAATCCCACCGTAGGAGATTTGCGAGGGAACTTTGAAAAGATCCTTCAATCTTACCAGCGCTTGGCCGCAGCCGGCGCCGAGCTCGTCATCACCCCGGAGCTCGCGATCACCGGGTATCCGCCACAGGACCTTGTCTTCAAATCGCGCTTTGTTCCCGAAACGCTCGAGATGGTCGAGGAACTTCATCGCCGCATCGGGAAGTCCGCGTTGTTGGTTGGCTTTGTCGATCGGAACCAAGGCCGCGGCCGGCCGTTTCATAACGCGGCGGCGCTGCTCGTTCGCGGAGAGCCGATTCGCAAAGCGCACAAATCCCTTTTGCCGACTTACGATGTTTTCGACGAGGACCGTTACTTTCAACCCGCCGCGAACGTTGAACCTTTCGAGCTGAATGGGAGAAAAATCGGCGTCACGATCTGCGAGGATATTTGGACCGAGCATTATCTGCCCCGGCCGCTCTACGACTGCGAACCGACTCGGAGCCTGATCGAACAGGGCGCGGACGTGATTCTCAACTTAAGCGCGTCGCCCTTCACGTTGCATAAACCGGCGATTCGTTATGAAATGGTGGCAACGCTCGCGCGCACTTACAAACGACCGATCTTTTACTGCAACGCCGTCGGCGGAAACGACCAGCTCATTTTCGACGGGAACTCGATCGCGGTGAATTCATCCGGCGGTTTGATCGCGCAACTGCCCGCCTTTCGCGAGCACGAACAAGTCGTGGACACTGAATCAACAACCGCGGTGGAATTCCGTGAAGAACCAACGCCCGAGCAGCTTTTTGCCGCTCTATCGCTCGGACTGCGCGATTATTTGCGAAAATGTAATTTCAAATCGGCCGTGCTCGGACTGAGCGGCGGGATCGATTCCGCAGTAGTCGCGGTGATCGCCGTTGAAGCTCTCGGCGCGGAAAACGTCGTCGGCGTGGCGATGCCGAGCCAGTACTCGTCGCGCGGCAGTATCGACGATGCGAAGAAGCTCGCGGAAAATCTCGGAATTAAATTGTTGCACATCCCGATCGCGGAAACATTCGCCGTCTTCAAAAGCCAGTTTAAGGAAATCTTTTCCGGGCTCCCGGAGAACGAGACGGAAGAAAATATGCAACCGCGCTTGCGCGCCATGACGCTGATGGCGCTCTCGAACAAATTTGGGCATCTGGTTCTATCGACTGGAAACAAAAGCGAGCTCTCGGTCGGTTATTGCACGATTTACGGAGACATGGCGGGTGGTCTGGCCGTGATCAGCGACGTACCGAAAATAATGATTTACGAGCTCGCCCGCTGGATAAATCGGCAAAAGGAGGTCATTCCAGGATCGACAATCGAGAAGCCGCCGAGCGCCGAATTGAAACCGAACCAAAAGGACCAGGACACGCTGCCACCGTACGAAAAGCTGGACGAGATTCTGCGGCTCTACGTGGAGGACAATTTGAGCGCGCGCGACATCATAGGCCGCGGGTTCGACGAGAAAACCGTCCGCTGGGTCCAACGCCGCGTCGATCTCAACGAATACAAACGCGAGCAAGCCGCGCCCGGATTAAAAGTCACCAGTCGCGCCTTCGGACTCGGCCGCCGCATGCCAATCGCGCAAAAATACGTCGACTGATTGGTTCTTGTGGACCCGGCGTTGCCTGACGATATTCTCGGCCTGTCTCGGGTGAGGCATCACTCAGTAACAAAATAAACCAACCACGCGAAACGTGGCAAACCAAACGGAGGAATTGTGATGAAGCGAGTCATACTGTCAGTGATAGCGGTCGTAGCGTTAGCGGACAGTGCGGTAATTGTGCGGGCGCAGGATGCGGCCAAGGTGGATGCGAAACATTACACGGTTGCTCTCGAGAACGATCAGGTGCGCGTGCTGAAGGTGCATTACGGCCCCGGTGAAAAATCGACGATGCATTCGCATCCGAATACGGTGGCCGTGTTTATTACCGACGCGAAGGGCAAGTTCACGTTCCCGGATGGCAAGACCCAGGAGTTCAACGTGAAGGCCGGTGATGCTATGGCGGATACCGCAAAGACTCATCTGCCGGAGAACACCAGCGACAAGGCATTCGATGTGGTCGTGGTCGAATTGAAGGGCAGGCCCGCTTCTAAGTAGCCGGTCAACGATCGGCGACGCGCCACTGCCGCCGACGAAAAACCCAAAAACGCCTCCAAGGGCATGGCCACCAAGTTAAAGCCAAGTGGTACGCCCTAGATTTTGAGCAACTCTCGCTGCCAGGGAACGAGAAGCGCGTCGGCGCGAGATTGATCGGCGGCGATGGCTTCCAAGGTCGCACGCGGGGCGATGAACGAAGATTCGATCTGCAAGTCTTTTGCGGCCTGATCGCGGTTGCGGCGAAGTTGTTCGATTCGTTTTATCACTTCAGCCGTTGCGCGCGTTCCAGAACGGCGTGGCCTGACCGGCCACTCGCTCTCCGGCAATTGCAACGCGCGCTCGGCCGCTTCACAAAAAGCGCGGCGACGGCGATCGGAGAAATGTTTGTAGTCGGGAGATTCCCCCGCAGCGAACCGTTCGGCCGAGTGCAGCAATTCGCGGTTCTGTAAAATGTGAAACGGCGGACGATCCACCGCTTCGGCTTCCTTCTCGCGCCAATTCCATAATTCGCGCAAGACCGCGGACGCCCGGCCGCGCAATGCGCCCGCTCCGGAAATTCGCCACGCTTCATCGAGATCGCGTTCGCGATCGATCGCCGCTTGCTCGAGCGCGCGCTGGCACGATTGGCGAAACCACTCCATTCGGTTTCGCGAATTCAATTCCTTTTCTAAATGCTCGACCAGTGGCAACAAATAGCGCGTGTCGTTAATCGCGTATTCGGCCATGCGCGCAGAAAGCGGCCGCTGCGCCCAATTTGCTTTTTGAGAGCCTTTGACCAGCTCGATTCCAAAATAACGCTGCACGAGCGCGGCCAGACTGAATTCGCGGATCCCAATCAACCGCGAGGCAAGCGCGGTATCGAAAACTTTTTGCGGCACGAAACTCATATTCCGCCGGAGCAATCGCAGATCGTAATCAGCGCCGTGGAGGATGATTTCCTTGTTCGCGAGCGCGTCACGCAACGGCGAAAGATCGACATCCGCCAGCGGATCGACAATCACGTCGCGCCCCGGGATGCTGATCTGAAGCAAACAAAGTTTTTCCCGGTAGCAGTGGAGACTGTCAGCTTCAGTATCAATCGCTACGCGATCGACTGGTTCAAAGTGTGGAAGCAGCTCGCGAAGCTGCGCAGCGTTCTCGATCACTTCAATCCGCCCAAAAGCAGCTCGGCGTTGGTTTTCGTGGCATTCAGGTTGTCGATCAACTTTTCCATCGCCTCGATCGGCGGCATTTCGGCCATCGTTTTTCGCAACAGCTGCACCCGCTCCCATTCTTCCGGGTGATAAAGCAGGTCCTCACGTCGCGTCGCCGAAAGCAGCGGATGAATCGCCGGATAAAGTCGCTTCTCCTGCAGCGCACGATCGAGATGTATCTCCATGTTGCCGGTGCCTTTGAATTCTTCGAAAATGAGTTGGTCCATTCGGCTGCCCGTTTCGGTAAGCGCGGTCGCGAGAATGGTGAGGCTGCCGCCTTCTTCGACATTGCGGGCAGATCCGAAAAATTTCTTCGGTTTAGTCAGCGCCTTGGCCTCGACGCCGCCGGACATGGTCCGTCCTTTGCCCGGCTGCAAGCTGTTGTAGCCGCGCGAGAGCCGAGTCAGGCTGTCGAGCAGGATCACTACGTGTTTTTTCATTTCGACGAGACGCTTCGCGCGCTCGAGCACCAATTCAGCCACCTGCACGTGCCGGATCACGTTCTCGTCAAAGTTGGAATGGTAAATCTGGCAATCGACTTCGCGCTCGAGATCAGTCACTTCCTCCGGCCGCTCGTCCACGAGGAGAAGAATAAGAACGATCTCGGGATGGTTCACCCGAATCGCTTTGGCAATTTCCTTGAGCAAAATCGTTTTCCCGACCCGCGGCGGCGCAACGATCAACCCGCGCTGGCCGTGACCGAGCGGTGCGAGCAGATCGACTCCGCGCGCGCAGATCGAGTTTGTTTTTGGATTTTCCAGCATGATCCGCCCCTGCGGAAACTGCGGCGTTAATTTTTCGAAATCGGTCGGCTCAGTCCATTTTTCGGCGGGCTCGTCCTCGATCGTGATGACGTCGTCGAGCACCAAACCTTTTTCGCGATCGCGAGGCAGGCGCACTTTGCCAGAGAGCTTTTGCCCCGGCCGCAGATGATAAAGCTCCATTGCTGCCCGCGGAACATACACGTCCTCCGGCACCGGCAGAAAGTTCAGCTCCGGATAACGCAATAACCCAAAGGAATCGCCAACCTGGTCGACAAAGCCTTCCGCCGTGACGTTGGCGCCCTGGCCAAGCGCGGCCCGCGCGATGTCGAGAATGTGATGATGCCGAGAACGCGCTGGATGCAGATGCAAATTGAAATCGCGCGCGACCGGAAAGAGATCGTCGAGCTTTTCCAGCTCGTTGATGCTCAACTCTGTCCGAGTCGGAGTGGCCTTTTCTGCTGTAGAGGCGGCCGTGTCGGCCGCAGTATTTTGATCCGCAGCCGGCACGGCTGCCTCTACAGTCCGAGCCGGACTGGCACCTTCGTCTGTCAATTTTTCGTCCATTTTTCCTGACGCCACAGTTCCATCAAACTCCCAGCCTGGGCTGCGAGCAGAGATCGATCGGCGTTGTTCCAAACAACGTGATTGGCTCTTTTGATTTTTTCTTCGAGAGGCATTTGCGCTTTGATCATGGATTCGGCCGGGGCGCGCTCGATCTCCATTCGACGCATGAGATTGGCGAGCTGGATTTCAGGCGAACAGGCCACGACCACCACGCGGTCGCACAGGGTTTCACCACCGGTTTCATAAAGAAGTGGAATGTCTGCGAAGAAAAATTCGGGAGATGTGCGGTGCTTATCCGCTTCAACGCTCCATTGCCGGCGAATCCGGGGATGGAGAATCTTTTCGAGCGCGCTCTTCTTGGCCGCGTCCTGGAAGATTATCGTGCGAAGCGCCTCCCGGTTCAAGTCGCCATTTCGGGCAAAGACGCTAAAGCCGAAATGGTTGAGCAGCTCCTGTTTAACCTCCTCAAGATCGACCAGTTGGCGCGCAACCTCATCGGCATCAAAAAACTTAGCCGAAGGAAGGATCTCGCGGAGACACTGGCAAAATGTGCTCTTGCCCGTGGAAATTCCCCCGGTGATTCCGATTGCTGGCATGTCAGATCATCATAGCTCGGCTGCGCCTTAGCAGAAGAAAACAAAGCTCGTCGAAAATCCACGAACGGTCGCGTTTCATACTTGACCGGTTAAACCGGTCAAGTTGTCGAGCTCATTAATCCCGTAGATTTTTGGGAATTCGCGTTCGCGATCTATTTTTTATAAGCCGGGATCTCCGGCAAGACCGGCGGCTGGACCGTTTCCTGTTCCTCTTCTTCTTCCGTTTGATTGACCGGTTGTCCGGCCGGGTTCACAAGCCGCGCCGTGACAAAGATGATCAAATTGCGTTTAATGTGTTGATCGACATTGGTTCGGAACAAGCGGCCAACCATCGGAATGTCGCCCAGGAATGGGGTGCGGTCTTCGACCTTTTGCACGTCCTCGCGCATCAGTCCGCCGAGAACAACGGTTTGGCCAGACCGCTTTCGATCAGATGCCGGGCTTACTCATTACGCCACTAAGATAGTGGCGGGGTCGCTCCACGGGCCGGGACCGTCAGGGCCAATCGCGCGGGCGCGCACCCAATAATCCTTTGCTCGGGTAAGACCTTGCAAAGTCATTCCACGCGTGTTGCCGAATATTCCGCCGTCATTCCACGGCCCGGCATTCGCGTCGAGCGTGTAATGCACCTGATACGTTTTCGCGCGCGGCACTGAATCACACAGCACCTGCACTTCGCCGCTTGTGCCGGTCGATTTCAGCCGCACGTTGCCGGGCGCTGCGACCGGCTCGCCCGTGTGGGTCGTCGGTTTGCGCAGATCGAAACCAGTGGTCGCGAGTTGTGCATCGGTCACGTTCGGCGTCAGCTCGAGACTGGCTGCGAGCTGTTGTAACAGCGTTTCCAAAGCCGCGCGCGTAGCCGCGACTTGGGCGGCGCGGGCGACAGTGCTCTCCGGCATGGCCAGAGCGTTTTGGAAAGCGGTCTGTGGGGAACGTGGTGTTACCAGTCAACGCGTTGACGATTGTTTGTGCTTTGTTATCCAGCTCAGTATCCCGGAGCTGGCTAAACCCTCGATTAAGTTTGTTAGCCATAGTTCTCCGATACCGGTTTTTTCGAACCCGACCGTTTTCGAACCGATACCCACCTATTTGCGATCCATATGGATCGTTTTCCATTCTACATGTCGCGGAAAGTGATCGAGTCACGGGTTAAAGTTCGACCCTGGCTACTAGGGCGAGAAATCGGATTTCGTCGCGAGGTTTTAATGTTGTATGACTAGAGAGCGTGAACCTGTTGGCTTACATTATTGCCGTCTTGATCCTCTTGCTCTGCTTGGTTCCGCGCACACCGCGTCGCTGACAACCGCGCTCTGCACATTGCCTAATTGCCGATTGAAGCTCGAGGAATGCAGTGAGTTTTTCATCGGAGCGGGCAATAAAACGTCGGCCTTCACGGCAAGCATCGACGCAGGATATCTCTCGACCACGTGAATCAACAGCGGAAACATAGCCCCAGCTCCAGCCGGCTGCGGACAGGTTTCGAGCGATGATTTCCCAATATTTCATAGATAAAAGCTGAAATTCAGACTGCGTAATCGACTACAATTCGACTCCACGCTGGGTTCCGATTAGCGATTTATCAGGGTCCTGTGTCACCGCCCTACTCTTCCAACTTGAAAATTGCTGAGGACGGATGCCCAGCGCGCTGATCACATCCATATCGCTTGCACCGACAACTTGCTTTAGGCGTTCGAATCTTAATCTGGCGACAAGAGCGTGCTCGGCGATTTGAAGAAGCGTAGCATCGCTCGCACCCACTGCCTCCGCAGTGGTTTCAGCGTTGTAGCTAAATCCGAAGTTTGCACCAATTAGAAATCCGGGACTAGTCGGCTGCACTTCTTCGTCGATTAAATTTTGAAAACAGACATACCACTGCAAAGGATTGACACCTCCCGTGATGCATTTTGCGGATTCGTGGAACCCACGCTGAATCTCGGCACTAATGGACGGGAGCGGAGACGAAAAGCTTGTGTTGAGCGCAAGGCACATTCCACCGGCAATTAACAACCGCGTCGTCATAGCCTCACGCATTACCATTAGTGCGATACTTCGGAATTCGCCTCAAAATCAGGTATGTAAAACTCGACTCTACCATTACCAACATTCTGTACAACTTAAAATCAACTGCGTTGCGCGCATAAAAGGCGACCCACATTAACGCCGTAATGAGATGACGGAAACCGTCGCGTACTTGCGGATTGTCGATGCTGAGGTTGTCGATATTTCGCAGATACGCGATTTGAACGCGACATAGGCCGAGCTTGCCTCGTAATTCCTTCTCGTCCTTGTTTGGGGCGACATCTTGTGAAGCAAACTCGAGTTTTGAACAAAACGTCTCGGCACGATTTATCACTTCGGCCAACGTTAATGTCTCTTCCTCCGTTACACTCATGTGAGTCAATGTTGTCGCGCTTCGTGCACGACGCGACTCAGCTGGAGCGGGTCAGGTGGATAAAGCGACGCCTTCCCCCGCAGACCAACGCTGCAAGCGAAAGGGCTCCGACAATCCAAGTACTCGGCTCCGGAACTGCTGTCAGCGTTAGGTCGACGTTGCCGAGGCCGTCGTAGTTAATCATCAGTACCAGCGTGATCACCACCAGGACGGCATCAATTCGCTTGTGGGTCTTGTTGCAGAAAGGGTCAGTTTTGGGAGGCATATTAACAGGTCAAGAAAAACAAATTGAGGGTTCTAAAGCGGACATCGGAGCCCAACAGAAATGCCGTAAAAAGTCAATGTGAAAACGGGGATGGCGGCTAAAATTAGTGCAGTGAAAAAGAGGCCAGCGACAGCCAAGACCATTCTGCCAAAGGAGCGCCGGCCGGTCTGGTCCGCACGAGCATTCGTCGAGGAGTTGCCAGACGTGGCGCTGTCCGTAGCTGAATCGCGCTTTGGCCCAAATGCCCGCGTTGTTCTCGAGAATTATATCCTAAAGCAATCGTCGCGGAAGACGTCGTTCTCTGCAATTGCTCACAGCGTAGGAATTACCAAGCAAGCGGCTCACGCGGTGTTTCAGAGAATGATTCGAAAATTCCGCGAAGTCATGCTCGAGGATAAATACCGCATGTGCAGCTTTCGACTTCGACCTGAATTTTTACGGCCACTCCGAATCCTATCCAAAAAGGTAAGACAGCGGAAGACGGTCCTCCGCCAGAACGACTGGAACGCGCTGCTTGCCAAGACTTGGGGGATTAGCGGCTCTCAGTTGGGCCCGATGGAGCCTTTTATCTTAGAAATTCTTGGGCTGCGTCGACATGATTTCCGCCGACCGGCATTGGATTCAATCATCGATACAGCTGCCGACAAAACTAAGACACGGCTTGATATGGCGGACCGTTTTATCCGAGGCCTTTTACGATCGCATCATCCAAGTGGACTTACCTTGCAGCAGCTTACGGATGCCATTAAGGCTCGGTCGGGCCTGCGCCGTCTTAGCACGGATAAGATTCGAGTGTTAGTCCGCTCGATGGGAGACGTGGAAAAGCTTGGGAGCTTGTATCGCGTTCCGGATAGACGCATGAGCCGTAGAGCAGATCACTACGCAGAAATACTCCGCCGCGCCGGAAAGCCGCTGCACTATCGCGAACTGGCCCATCGAGCACTGCGATTCGGCTACAGGGGAAACGACGGACAGCGCCAATCTGTAACGAACATACTTGTAAAAGATTCGCGATTCGCACCGGTGGCGCAATCGGGGTTTTGGGCTTTAGCCACTTGGCGCAATCTCGAAACGCGGACGATCACAGATATCGCTTTCGACGAAATCAAGAGGGCCGGACAGCCATTGCATGAAAAGAAGCTGTACATGTTAATTAGGAAGCGTCGATCGGTGAAGAGACGCTCGGTCCCGCGAATGCTTGCACAAAGCAGGCGCTTCAAGAGCTTAGGCAACAATCTCTGGACGATCTGCGAGTAGCTTGTAGAGGCGGCTTGTGCGCAGACGGCCGAATCTTTTTACGCTATCGAATCGGAAGCCTTAGCGGATGGCGACAGCACTACTTTTCGGCGATCGCATTTTTACGGCGGGCTTTCCAGTATGATGGCCAGCACACACACCGCACGTTCCGCCTTCTTTCGCACAATGCTTGCAGTAGTTGCAGGTCGTGCACGCATGACAAGGGAACGCGCCAGTGCATGTTGCGGCGGATGATGACGTGATAATGCCGACAAGAATCACGATGCTCAGGAGGAATGACTTCATAGCGGTTTTATATTTCGAAGTAGCTGAACGAAGCAAGCAGTAAGACGGGGCTCAGGTAGATGTCGATCTTGCGGAAGCCGCAAGAATTCCACGAACCACCGATTTAGCACGCGACGATGATCAAACGCCGCAACCCTGCCCCCGCACACTTGTTGGACGCATTAAGTTTTGTTGGAGCGGCCGGAGCAAATTCGAGGGTAAAAAAGAAAAATGAAAACTTAAGTTGAGCTTATCTCCTGCGGCGCGCGCGGAGTACGGTTAAACCGATTGAGCCAAGTGCACCCAAACCGAGAAGCGATAATGTGGCCGGTTCCGGGACGACGGTGATGGTGTAAAATGCTTGCGCCATTTGGAAATTAGTCAACACATTGCCACCCGAATCCTCGGTGACTGCAGAAATCTTTGGTGAAAGCGTTGTCGATTGAAGTGTGTACGTTCCGACAGGTGCGCCACTGAGACTAAATGTAATGCTGGCTACTTTGTAAATTCCAGGCGCGACATGTGCGAAACTCGATTGATTGGAAGTCACACCGCCCAGATCGCCGGTCTCCGCTAGAAAACCGGAATCAGCGCCTGATGCGTCGTTGAACGAATGTGGTGCTGCCGATGCGCCCAAGGTGAAAGTGAAAAAAGTTTCGTTGGTGATGGTAATAAAAGGAGCTAACGCCGTTGGGACTTCGAACCAGTAGGAAAGACCGCGGACATTGGCCGGCGGAGTGGTGAAGCTAAGGTATACGTCGAAGCTGAATGTGTCGGTCGAGTTGTACGTCCCTGCCGCAGGGTCACCGACGTTGTCGGTGAACGAGATCATGGCCGCGCCGAAAGCAGCCGATGTTGCCATGAATAACGGAATAAGCGCGCTGAGAATTGTTTTTTTCATTTGGTTGTTCTCCCGGATTTATATGGAGGGAAAATAGCTGAAGAAAGTTCCACGCGATTAAAAAACGTGTTCATCCCAGATACAGCCCCCACTTATCTTCGTCCGCAGTTATAGGAAGAAATCGGGTACTATGTCAAGTATATAAACTATGGTGCGTGTGTTCGACCGCCACTGGGGTCTGCGGCGACGTGGAGGACCATCGCAAAATGACCCGACCTATGCGATCACGAGCTGACGAAAAAATTCCACGAGCCGCCGATTTTAATTCCAGCCGAAAACCCGGAAGACTTCTGATATCCTTTCCGGTCGAAGCTGTAATGACCAGTTCGCCTGATCCGTTAAACAACGCGCGTGCTTTCCGCAATTACGATCCACGACGTATTTTCCAGGAATGACACCTGCCGCGATTGATGCACCGGGCTCTCAAATGGCGCGCGATGTGGCTAGCGCCGATTGGCCGGTTCTTAATCGCGCGTGGGATCGGATCGTCGAGCCCAACGGCTCATCGGAAGTTCGGCCCGGACGAGCCAAACAACATCGTGCGAACAGATTTTGATCTCTGGAGGGAATACGGCCCCTACCTGCTGCTACGGAACAAACGGTTCCGCAACACGATCGAGCAATAGTCGCCGCATCATGAGCAACGAAGTTGGGGCGCTATTTGTTGGCGCATTTGGTGCTCGTTTTTTAGTCAAAATGAAAAATCTAGCCCTGTTCCTTTTATTTGCGGTGGCGCTTGCGTACTACTTTGGATACAAGCCCTCCGACCTGATTCCATCCGGGCCGACACCTCCGCCGAAAGTCAGACGCGCGCCCGCAGCGCCGGAACAAACACCGGCAGCTGCACCGCAACGGAGCAGCGGAAGCCTGGTGGCGTCGACCGAAACTCAGGACGGATCGTTAACGAATCGCTGGAAGGCGTACCCGAGCGCGTCTCCAGGAAAACCGTAAAGTCCCGGGCGCGTTGTCGCGCTATGCTCGAAATCGTTTCTAACACAGAACCGGACGTATCAATCGAGAATTAACGGTTCCACAAACCGTTCTCTCTCTGCGAGGGAAAGCTGCCTCGGCTGATGTCGCCCTCAGAACTCGGAGCAATTCATGACCACGCGGCCACGACAAGTCTCGCTTCGACAAATCACTTTGCATTTCTCTTGCACTGCAATTGCTCCACAAACCGGACACTTGATCTCGCCTAAAGCAGGCGACTTTACCGGATCCGCAATTTCAGCTGAAGGCTGAAAGGAATCTTCCACGCGAGCGCGTTCTGAAGACTAAGGCCGCCAGCGCGGAAGGCGGCCGTTAAATTCCTGATACGCTGCGCCGACGTTGATTTGCATATGTTCGTTGCCGACGCCGCCAGTAATGTAACTGCCAAATTCATCGCCGCCGAATTTGCCGGTCGAATGTCCGTAATAGAAACCGATTTCACCCCCGGTCCAAACGAGCGAAGCTTTTTCCACGGCTAGCGATTCAGTGGATGAATAACCTTTTCCGTCTTTCGGATCTCTTACTGGCCCCGAAACAGAGTTTCCCTTGTGCCGTGGCTCAGTGCTCACCAGTGCCGTCGGAAAATTCGCGACCGGCGCCGTTCCCATGCGACCTAAGGGGGTCGAGCCCGGCAGCCGGCCGTCCAAAAATTCGCGCATCGGAAGATTTCGAACCAGGTCCGAAGAATCGAAGGTGGCAAAAAGCTCCGGCCGATAAAATCCGAAGATCGGATCGAAATCGGCCCGGGCCGTTTGCGTCAGGCCGAGCCCGACCAGAGAAATCGCCGCCAAGAGTGCCCGCGTCATGATCCGGGAATTCACAACCGAAATGGTATCAGCGCCAGCGATATTTTGCACGCCCTATTGAACTGGCGGTTTGCTCCGGAGTTGCGCGTTTCGGATTTTATTTCTGCCGGTGGAAAGTTCCGGTGACTTCCGAGGTGCTTTTGCGTGATGGGAGAATCTCGTCTGATTGGATAACTCTTTGATGACCGGACAGCGCGCCGTGGCGCCCGGCATAACCAAGTATGAAGAAGTCTGGAACGCGACCTTTCTCCACGAGCGTCTGACCATCGGGCGACAGGCTGAGCTGTCCCATTCGGTTGCCGGCGTGGAACACGATAGTATTTCCGGCACGCTTCACGTCATTGTAACGCCCTGGGCCGTAGCCTTCGAGCACACCCAGCAACGCACCGCCCTGCGCGATGACGATTTTGGCGGGCGTGTTATGGGCATATTTCTCCGAATGTTGAAACCCATGAAACTCCTGGCCCATCACCGTTTCCGTGCCGATCCAAATTCCATCAAATCGATTATCAGCAGCCAGCGCAGTTGAACCAAGCAAAGCGACAGCAGTGATCGATACAATCAACGTTAATTTCGTGTTCATGGGAGGCTCCTTTTCAACACGTCTATTCGGAAACGATGCCAACTGGTCGTATCCGCTGCATCAATTTGCTCAATCTACTTCGTCACTTCAAGATGAAACCGATGCAGGAGCCGGTGCGCGAACGGAGCGATCATAAGCGACGCAATGCCGACAAACGCCAGCCCCGAAAATAACGCGTAAAACGAAGCGAAAAGCTTTGCCGCGCTCGAATGGAGCGGATCAACCGGACCCATCCCGCCCAAAATCATGGAAGCGTTCAGAAGCGAGTCGATCCAGCTCAAGCCTCCGATAGAATGGTATCCAACCACGCCCATACCTAGAGCGACACCGATCAAAAAAAGCGCCAGGAGAAGATGACGTCCGACGCGGCGGAGAAATTTCGCGCGGCTTAGCAACGGATGACTTCGATGTTCGTACATCTCAATTTTGATTCACGTTTCGAGGCTAGCGCGGTTGAGCTTCGAGTTGCCGGATCCTTTCCGCCGTAATCGGATTTGGGTAGATCCGATAAATCTCCTGATATTCGCGAAGGGCCTCGGCCGTTTTTCCAGCTGCGCCGAGCGATTGGGCTCGGTGCAAATGCGTCTCCGCCTCATCCTTTGATCGATTGCACAACGACAATACCGAATTCAGATAACGCGACAAAGGTTTCTGTATATCAAAAGTCGGTTCATGATAGCGCTTTAGGAAAGCCGATAATTTCTTTCGCGCAGCGGGCGCATCCTTGGCGGCCATGTCGCGCGTGATTGCATCGACCAAGGCAAGCGCTTCAACTGCTTCGATCTCCGCCAGGTATTCGTAAGTCGTTACCTCACCTCCCACCTTCATGCTAAAATCGTGTGTTCGAGCGGCCAGGACAGTGACGCTGGCTGACACTGATGGCGGTAATTGTTGCACCGCGTCGACCCGATCGATCTCGCGAAAATTCCCGGTCGCGTCGCGCACTTGAGCAAGAACGGATTCGGTCTCTTTTCTGATTTCTTCAATCATCCGATGCTTTTGGGTCGGATCGATTCTCGGTGGAGTGGCGGCTGGCGATGTGTTCCGCGCAACTGTCGACGACGGCGACGGCGATGGGCCAGCCCGCGGCACCTTTGCAACGGGAGTCGGTGATGTGGAAGCCGGACTGCCTAACTGGAAGGACTCATGGCCTGGCCCTTCATCTAGACGTAAATTTTTCTTTGCCGGTTGTTCCACTGGCGACGGCATCGAGGATCGTAATGGCGTTGGCGTCGGTGTCTGTGTCGTTATCGGTGTTGCCGTTGGTTTCGGTGTGGCTGTTGGTCTTGGTGTTGGCGACGGCGTGGACGTGGGCGTCGATATGGGTGTGGCCGTCGGCGCCGGTTTTCGTGTCACGGTCGGCGATGGCCTTGGTGTCGATGTTGGTGATGGCCTTAGCGTAGGGAGTGGTGAAGGCTCGAATGACGATTCCTCAGTGGGCTCCGGCTCAACGGCCTTGGAAGGTTCTTCCTTGGGTGCAGGACTTTCCTTGGGTGCAGGACTTGGAGTCTGGCCTGCAGTTGATCCAGGCTCCGACCAACCGCCAGCTTTCTCTCCGTTGACGAAATTGGTCTGCAATCTTGTTTGGCCCTGTTCCCTGATGACCGGCCCATCAAACTTTCCGTGGACCATTCTGCCGGTATAACTGTTGACTAGTTTCTCAAGCCGATACCACGTCAGCGTCCCGTCTCCGGTTGCGTATCCATTCACGTCCCGAAGTCCCGACCAGGTTACTTCCTGGGCCACTCCGCGAAGATTATTCCAGACCAGGGTTTTTCCGTCTTTCGTGCGCTGGTACCTGGCGGCATTCGCCCCGTTGGCAAACAACAAAAGGAGAGTACCGCAAACAAGAATACATCGGATGCGCACGGCGGGCTTGGTTCAGTTCGAGCCAGCACCCTTTAACGCATTCCGGAAATATTCAATCGTCTTCTTGATTCCTTCGTCGAATTGGACCTTTGGTTCCCACCCGAGAACCTTTTTCGCCCGCGAAATGTCCGGTTGCCGCACTTTCGGGTCGTCCTCAGGCAGCGGTTTATATTCCATTGTCGATCTTGCGCCGGTAATCCGAATAATCTCCTCGCCAAATTGCTTGATCGTCATCTCGCGCGGGTTGCCAATGTTGACCGGCTCGTGAAAATCGCTCATCGCCAGTTTGAAAATTCCGTCGATCAGATCCGACACATAGCAAAACGAGCGCGTTTGTGAGCCGTCGCCGAAAACCGTCAGCGGTTTTCCGTTTAACGCCTGGCCGATGAATGCCGGCACCACGCGACCGTCGCGCAATCGCATACGGGGCCCGTAAGTGTTAAAGATTCGCACGATTCTGGTGTCGACCTTGTGATAGCGGTGATACGCCATCGTCATCGCTTCGGCGAAACGCTTGGCTTCATCATAAACGCCGCGCGGCCCAATCGGATTAACGTTGCCCCAGTAATCTTCCTTTTGCGGATGCACCAGCGGATCGCCGTAGCACTCCGATGTCGATGCCAGAATGAAGGTCGCCTTTTTGTCTTTCGCCAGGCCGAGCGTGTTGTGCGTGCCGAGCGCGCCCACTTTCAACGTCGGGATCGGCAATTCGAGATAATCGATCGGGCTGGCCGGCGACGCGAAATGAAAAACGTAGTCGATTTTTTCGTCGGGCAAGAAAATGAAATTGGAAACGTTGTGCTTGATGAAATGGAAATCCTTGTTGCCGGCGAGATGCCCGATGTTTGCCGTGTTGCCGGTAATAAGATTGTCGATCGCAATGACACGATGCCCTTCCGCCAGCAAGCGATCCGTTAAATGCGATCCCAAAAAACCCGCGCCACCGGTAACAACGGAAACAGGTTTCTTTGCGCGAGCAGGCATTACGGGCTTATCTATCGGTTGAGTCAAAGGAGCGAGCAAGAACCAATCCCAAATTGCAAATTGCAGATCTCAAATTGCAGATTTTGACGATGATTCGCTTTCAATTTGAGATATGAAATCTTAAATCTGAAATAGATCATGCGCATCCTATCCGGCATTCAACCTAGCGGCGTCCTCCATATCGGAAATTATTTCGGGATGATGCGGCCGGCGATCGAGCTCCAGAAGGAGGGCGAGACATTTTATTTCATTGCCGATTATCACGCGCTTACGAGCGTGCGCGATCCGAAAACACTGCGCGAAAATTCAAGACTGGTGGCACTGGACTTTCTGGCGTGTGGTCTTGATCCGGAGAAAGGCGCGCTATTTCGACAATCGGACATTCCGCAAGTCACCGAGCTCGCCTGGATTTTATCAACTGTCGCGCCGATGGGCCTCTTGGAACGCGCGCATTCTTACAAAGACAAACTCGCCCGCGGTCTGGCCTCGACAGTGGGACTCTTCAGTTATCCGGTCCTGATGGCGGCCGATATCTTGATTTACGACAGCGATGCCGTGCCGGTCGGCAAAGATCAAAAGCAACACATTGAGATCACCCGCGATCTAGCGGTAAAGATCAACGAAACCTACGGACAGGTTTTTAAACTACCCGAGCCGCGTATTAATCCAGACACTCAAGTCGTCCCGGGAATCGACGGTCAAAAGATGAGTAAGAGTTACGGCAACAACATCGACATCTTTGGCGACGAAAAAGAAACGCGGAAGCGAGTGATGAGTGTCGTGACCGACTCCACGCCGGTGGAAGCGCCAAAAGATCCGGAAAGATCGACAATCGTTCAGCTTTACTCGCTCTTTGCCTCGAAAGATGAAATGGCGAGCATGCGAGAACGATTTAAAAAAGGCGGGACCGGTTACGGCGATTTTAAAAAGGAACTCTTCGAAAAGATCTGGGAGTATTTCGCGCCCATGCGGAAACGCCGCGAAGAAATCCTGCGCGACAAATCGTACATAGACAACGTCCTCGCCCGCGGTGCCGAGCGCGCCAACGAAATCGCCGACCAAGTCATGCAGCGCGTGCGCGCGGCGGTCGGTCTGCACTAACGTTTTTCTGCGACGCGCTTCGGCGCAGTGTTACGCCAGGCGGCCCCAATTGCTTCGCGGACTTTCACGATCTTGGCCGCCGGCAAATGCACGCTTGTGCTTCCGGGCCGGCCCCAGGCGCCTTTGACCGGTTGGAAAACATTTGGATCACTTCGGACAAACTCTCTTTGTTCGTCCGGAGTTAATTTCACCACACCCGAATCTTTATCCGGATATCCGAGCGTCGCGAAAATCTTTCCGCGAACACGGAAATCGGGATGATCCATGTGCGCCGATTCGATCGCCTCAGGAAAGCCCAGAGCCAGCTTGCGAAAATCACTTGCGGTCATTCGATCGCCCAGATTTCAGAATTGCGCGGCTGTCCGATCGAGCTGGAGTTGTCGCAGATAAAGGAAGAGCGGCAATCCAAGCGAAATGCCCACCAATAGGACGCCGACAATCGGTAACCACAGAAGGCGCATTCCCAAACGCCTGCCTTCGGTTTGAATGAAAGAAATGAGAACAACTGCCGCGACAATGACGTCCAGAGCGAAGAACGCGCTGATGCGGTTCGCGAAAAGATCGCGAATGAAAAGCGGCATATTCAATCCGTGGTGCTCAATGATCCACGGAACGAACTGCGTGTAAGGCAGAATCAACCCAATGAGAGCCAAGAATAGATAGAGATGCCGAAGCTTCATGAAGGAGACTTCGCGACACGCTTGCGTGTTTGTCGAGCAAAAGTGCGACGGTTATAGACCGCCGCTCCAGTTTCAAACAAAGTCGGGTTTGACCCATTCCCGGACAAGATTCGGATTCACGTAAAGCCCATCGCACATCGAAACGCGGCCGTTAAGGACTTGGGGCTGGGATGCGTTGGCGAGGAAAAATCCGAAATCACCCGTCAGAATTTGGTGAACATCGCCCAACCAGGAACCGCCGTCGTATTGCGGCATGAAGTTCAACTCGATCAGCAGGAACTTTGTTTTGGCGAGTATTTGTTTCGCGCCTGCGAGCACTGATTTCTCGTAGCCTTGGACGTCGATTTTCAGAAGCGAAACCTCCGCAAGATCGACAAGTAACCGGTCGAGCGTGGTCACTGGCACTTCTACTTCAGACGCAATCGTCCAATTGCTCCCGACGACCGCGCGCATTTCTTCGCGCGGCTGAAGCAGGGACGCGCCGGTGGTGTCGCGCGTGATCTTCAGCGTCTCAACACTGTCACGTTCGCCGATGGCTACATTGTGCAATTGAACATGTGGGTTGTTGCCGAATTTCTTCTGCAAAACGGCAAACGCATCCGGCAGCGGCTCGATAATGATCAATTTCTCCAGCGTAACGCAATTGAGGAGCATGCCCGACCATTGACCGAAATTGGCGCCAACATCGACAACGTTCCGAAGTTTCCCGGCATGGCCCGGCGCGAAAAGCGAGAGACCACTGTGGACGGCATCCAGAACGACCAAATCGCTCTTGAATATTTCCGTTGGCGAAAGCCGACGGCCGAGGGCGCGCAGCGTTCGCCGATTCTTGACAAGATCGACAAGGCCCCAGGGCAAGATGAATTTCAGAAAGCGCTTCAAACGTTTTCGCGCGCAACCGATGCCTGAGCGGCGCCGTTCTTGAGTTCGGCGAAAATGAGGCGACCGGCCGCGGTTTGGAGCGCGCTGGAAACAACCACCGTCCGAGTTTTGCCGACATGCGCGCGGGCATGATTGACCACGATCATCGTTCCATCCGGCAAATAACCGACGGCCTGATGCGGCTCGCGACCTTCCTTAATCAAATGCAGATCGATTTCGTCGCCTGCGACAACTGTCGGCCGGAGTGCGCGCGCGAGATCGGCCAAATTCAAAATGCCGACGCGCTGCAGCCGCGCGACTTGCGCGAGCGCGTGATCGTTCGTGAGCAGGCGCGCTTTCAACACTGTGGCGATCCGCACCAAACGCGCGTCCGTTCCAACATCGACATCCTCGCCGGTACTATCGTGAATCGTGAGCTCCACTTCGCGCGAACGCTGGAGTTGGTTCAAAATTTCCAGGCCGCGCCGGCCACGTTCGCGCTTTGTCGGCTCATGCGAATCGGCCAACAATTGCAATTCATCCAAAATAAATCGCGGGACGATAAGCGAGCGACTGAGAAACCCAGTCCCGCAAAGATCCGCGATGCGGCCGTCTATAATGACGTTGGTATCGACTACAAGCGGCTCGTGTTGAGTCGTCTCGCGGGCGAAGCGCACGTACGGAATGATGAGCGAAAATTCGTCACGACTGCTCCGCATTGCCAACATCATCCCGAGATAACCGAAGACCGCGTAAACGATCAGCCGCACGGCCCATTGCATGGTTTCCGATTGATAACGCAAAACTTCGGAAGCCATCAGCAGGTTGGCGAAAATCAAACCAAGCAAGAGGCCGAACGTGGCCGACGAAAACAGGCGCAGTGAAACGCCTTTGAGCAGACGGTCGATCAGCACCACGACCAAACCGACAATCAATCCGAGGAACAAGCCCGGCCAAAGATTTTCGAGCAGTGCTGAGGAGATGTTGGCGCCAATCACCGCGCAAAACGTGATGAATAGCACGCGCAGCAGATTAATCGTCAGCCGTGGCGTCATCAGCGTCCTCCGGTTTGTGCGCGCGGTTTAGGCGGCGGCGTCGCGCTGCTCTCGATCTTCGCGGCGCTGTCGCGATAAAACAGGACGCCGTGCGCGCGCAAGTTGCTCACAAGCGCGCGTAAATTATTGGCCAGTTCCTGATTCGTGAGCAGCGCGGCGAGCAGTCCTTTTCCTTGGGTGGCGGAACTCATCATTTTCTGCAAATCGTCGGCCGCTTTCTTGGTGGAGTCCATCGCCGAATCGGCTTTGTCGACCACCGGGCCAAGTTTCTTGGCAGATTCGGCAAAGGCACTCGTCGCTTCGTTCAGGTGCGCCACGCTCGACTTCAGATTCGCGGCCGTTTCTTTGGAAAGCATGTCATCATTCAAGCGCGTCACCGTAGTGTCGATCTTTTGCACCACACCGCGGAGATCGCCCACCAGCGCGCCGCCTTCGCGGGTGAGATCGTCGATACCGGTCTCGCGAGTGCCGTTGAGGTAAGTGTTGGGCGGCAAAAATTTTGTCGCAACTCCCGGCGGCATCGTGACACTGACAAAGCGATCCCCCAGCAAACCTGAACTCCCAACCATAAATTTGCTTCCCTCGGGAATTTTCACGTAATCGTAAATCTTTAGCGGCACCTCCACACCATTACCGTCGCGGACGAGGCGCGGTCCGTTTGAAACTTTGCCGATGCGCGCGCCAGCCAGCAAAACGTCAGAACCTTTCAACAATCCGCTGGCGTCGCTGAAGCGGATGGTAATCGCGTAGTAGGTCTTCAAACCTTCCCCCAGCCTGCCGAATTGCACTACCAGCGCGCCCAACATCGCCAGCCCGGCAAATACAAAGATGCCGACTTTAAATTCCAAACCTCGCTCGTGCCGGTTCATTTTGTCCTCAACTCTCCACCCCGAACGCTTTCGGGGTCAACTGTTCGTCCGACCGGCCAAGCAGAAAATCCTGGAGAAGTTTATCGGAAGATTGCCGGACCTCTTCCGGCGTCCCTTGAAAGTAAATTCGTCCTTCATGCAGATACGCGATCCGATCGGCGACATGAAAGGCGTTCTTCATGTCGTGCGTAACAACGATGCTGGTCACACCGAGACGCTGTTGCAATCGGCGGATCAATCGATTGATGGAATCCGAAACCACCGGATCGAGTCCGGATGTCGGTTCGTCATAAAGGATGCACGACGGCTGTCGGATAATCGAGCGCGCGAGACCGACGCGCTTTTTCATCCCGCCGCTCAAGTTCACCGGCATTTTTTCTTCCTGTCCCTGCAATTCCATTACTTCGAGCATTTCGGTAACGCGCTTGCTCAAAACTTTGGGATCGCGTTCGCCCGCTTCGCGTAACGGGAACGCGATGTTTTCCGCCACCGTCATTGAATCGAAAAGTGCGCTGCCTTGAAAAAGAATGCCGACCTTCTGGCGAATGGACGCGAGATTCCGTTCGCTCATGTCGATAATATTCTGGCCTTCGATCCAGATTTCGCCCGCGGTGGGCCGCATCAAACCGATTAGATGTTTGAGCAGCACGCTTTTGCCGCCGCCGCTGCGCCCGATGATCGCGAGCGTCTCTCCGTGCGCGACATTGAGGTCCACTCCGCGCAGAATTTGCTGTTCGCCAATCCGTTTCACCAGCCCATGCACGGCGATCATCGAGCCGTTATGTCGATCTTGCGCGCTCATTGGTAACCCGCCGCCAACGTTGTAGCTGCCGCCGTCTCTGGCGGCAGAACTCTTTGGTTTGAATTTCTAAGCGAATCGTTCATGCGTGGTCGATGGATACAATCTCTCCTTGGAACGGCCATTTATCAGCCGACGAGACCAGCCCGGCTCGGACGGGATTTTCGAGAACGTAGTCCCATTTTTCCGAATAACTCTCGCTGCTTCGGATAAGATGATCGAAGAATCCGCGCTGCCAAAGTCCACCCCTGCCGCCAGAGACGGCGGCAGCTACAACACGTTTTAACCCGCGCACCCAAACACCCAAATCAAAGTCGTCGGCACCCGCTACGAACAAATGAATGTGGTCAGGCATGACCACGTAACGACCGAGGGCGAATCCACCCGGGAGGCCACCGCGCCCATAATCGATCAAGACGGAATGAACTGTGGCATTTGCGAGTGCACGCCGCCGATCTTTCGTGCACAGCGTCACAAAATAGACGGGTGGATCATATTTCTGAAACACTTGTTCCAGTCGTGGGGGTTGGCCGAGGCTCATTGATAACCCGCCGGGTAAATGATGTTGAGCAGCATGGTCAGGAAGAAATTGCTGATCAGAACGGCGAGCGAAGCGTTAACGACCGCTTCGGTCGTGGCGCGGCCGACACCGACCGCGCCTTCGCGCGCAGTCAATCCTTTGTGACAACTGATGAAGACGATCAGAATCCCGAAGCAAAATGCCTTTGAAAGGCCCATGATGATGTCGCGACTTCGGGTCCAGCGCACCATGTTCGCCATGTAATAGGTCCCATTTACTTCGAGCATAAAAATCGCGACGAAGTAGCCGACCGCGATCCCAACCGCGATGCACTCGGCCACGAGCAACGGCATCGAGACCATCATCGCGAGTGCGCGCGGCACGACCAGATAATCGGTCGGATACACCGCAAGCGCGCGCAACGCGTCGATTTGTTCGGTAACTTTCATGGTGCCAATCTCGGCCGACATCGCCGCCCCGACGCGACCTGTCACCATCAACGCGGTCAAGACGGGTCCCAATTCGCGGAGAATCGCGACCGACACTACCGCGCCCACGGCCGAGCCCATTCCGATTTTGTGAAATTGAAAATAGGTCTGAGCGGTAAAAACCGCGCCGGTGAATCCGCCCGTGATGACGACCACTAATTGCGAGAGCAATCCGATCTCGACAATTTGGCTGAGAAATAATTTCCAGCGCAATCGATGAGTAAACAGCGAGCGGAACGTGTCACCCGCCAGCATCACCACTTCGCCCAAATACTGAACGAACCGAATGAGCGATCGTCCCAGTGCGTTAAAGAATCGAGCGAACATTTGCCGTTATCTTCACACACCTAGCGGCTGCGTTTTTGTTTTTGGCCGGAGCTCTGCCGGAATCGCGCCCACGAATCGCGGATCGAGCGCGAGCTTGCGAAAGATCGCCCGGATTTCGCGAAAGGTGATGGTGGGTTGGTCGAGCTCGAGATAAACCAGGTTGTGATTGCGATCGACCTTGTAGCGCAGGCCGGGGATGGCCGCGAGCTGATGATCCAGCTCCAGAATCTTGTCCAGATCGCGGAGACCTGCGGCGTAAACTTCCAATTCCAGCATCCGGCCTCAAATTACGAGCGCCACAAGTTCGATGCAAAAAGAAACACGGGATTGCGCGAGTCGCAGAGCTGAGTAGATGTCGATCCTGGAAGATGTCGATCTTGCGAGCAAAACCGGTTTTCTTCGCGGCCGTGCTTCTTTTTCTAGCCGGCTGCCAAACCGAGCCCACCGGCATTCAAAACGCCAAAGTCTCCATGGCTCAACGGATCGCGGCCGAGCCGGCGGGCGATTATTATATCGGCCGGCGGTATTTCAAACCGGACTTCAAGTTTTGGGGATACGTGCGGCGCCCGAACCAGCCCTGGAGCACGGCGCAGCTCGTCATGTTGAACGAAAAACAAAAACTCGCGCCCGACCGCGCGACCCTGAAGTTCGGCTCGGACAACAATTACGAATACAAGCTGTACGGCAGCTTCAGCGGCGACAAGGTTTACGAGCCGGCGAGCAATCGAGTCTATCCGGAATTTATCCTGAAGGATTTCGAAGTGATCTCAACCAATCCGCCGCCGATTTTCAAAACCCAGATGAGCGGCCGGGCTGACGCGGCCCAGACCCGCTACATGATCGAGAAACCGGAGCCGCAATTTTAACCGGTGTCATTCCGAGCGAAGTCGAGGAATCTGTCGATACCTCAGAAATATCTAGAGATGTCTCCACTTCGGTCGACATGACAAAAGGCCAAACCACAGCGGGAAAAAAAGATAGCTTGGCCGAAGAGTTTTTGCGTTATCTGGCAATTGAACGAAACGCGTCGCCCCGAACCCTGAAGGCTTATCGGCACGCCCTCGGCGCGTTCCACAGTCAAAACCAAAAGCCGTGGAAGAAATGCACGGCGGACGATTTTCGCGATTATCTCTTCGCGATCATGAAGCGCGCTCAGGCGCGTTCTTATGTGCGCTTGCAGTTCTCGGCGTTGCGCGCGTTTTACAAATTTCTGGCCGACCGAAAGAAACTTCGGTTTGATCCGGTGCGGCAACTGCAACTCCCCAAGGTCGAAAAGAAATTGCCCTTGGTATTGACTCGACAGCAAATCGACGAGCTTCTCGGCGCGCCCTTGCAGGTGGCGAAGCAACGCGCAGCCCCGGGGTGGATGCCGCTGCGAGATGTCGCGGTAATGGAGCTGTTTTACAGCAGCGGATTGCGTTTGAGTGAACTGGCCGCGCTCGACGTGGAAGATGTCGATCTTTACACCGAGTCGGCGCGCGTTTTTGGAAAAGGCCGGAAAGAACGTGTTTGCCCAATTGGCGCGCCTGCGCTGGAAGCAGTTCAGAAATATCGGTCTGCCGCGAACGTGCACTCCGGAGCGCTCTTCATTAGTAAATCGCGGACGCGAATTTCGCCGCGCTCGATCTGGTTAATCTTGAAACGTTATTTACGGCACACGTCGATTCCGATTTCGATCAGCCCACACAAACTTCGCCACAGTTTTGCTACTCACATGCTCGATCGTGGCGCGGACCTGCGCAGCGTGCAGGCATTGCTCGGTCACGCCAGCCTTTCGACAACGCAAATTTACACGCACGTAACGGTCGAGCGGTTGAAGAAAGCTTACGCCGAAGCGCATCCGCGCGCGTGACTGAATCAAGGCCGCGATTTTCGCGCGAGCAGATCGCGAAGAAGTGGTTCCGCGTCCGGATATGCCGGATCAATTCGCAACGCGACGCGCAGTTCCTCGATCGCCGAATCCGATTCACCTTTGCGCACTAGAGCCACGGCGAGGTTGTAATGCGCGCCGGCGGCCTCCGGTTGAAGTTTCAGAGCCGCTCGATAATGCATCACTGCTTCGTCGATTTCGCCCTTCTCGAGCAAAAGATTGGCAAGATTGGTGTGGGCCTCGGGAAAATCCGGCTCAAGTTGAAGAGTGCGTTTGTAAGAATTAACGGCTTCGTCGGTCTGGCCTTTCTTCGAAAGCGCGTTCCCGAGAGTGTAATAAGCCTTTGAATGATTGGGATTCGCCTTCAGAACGGTCCACAAATGCGGGATCGCTTCGTCTGGTTCGCCTTTCTGGACTAGAGCAGCGGCAAGATTGTAGTGGCCAAATTGATAATCAGGATCAATTTCGACCGAACGCTTCAATTGAGCGATTGCTTCATCGACCGAGCCTTTATTGAGCAGCGCGCTGCCGAGGTTGCTTCGAGCAGTCGCTGAATTCGGGTTCTTCGCTATCACCGCGCGAAAACAAGTTTCCGCATCGCGGTAAATCGCGCTCTGCACCCAGGTCAGGCTCGCGAGCAAGAGCAGTAACGCGACAGAACCCAGGTAAACAACCGGACGCATACTTGCCTTCATCTGCCCAGCCAACCAGGCCGCGCCGTAGGAAATGGGCGCAATGATTGCGATCGTGGCCAGATATTGGAAGTGATCGGCCCGAAATATTGCCGTGTGATGGTCTGCTCCCACTGCCGACATGAAGTAGGAGAGATTGAAGAAACCGAGCACTGGGAAGAGCATGAGCAGAAAGCAGATGGCTGCGGCCAGCGGGCCCCGCGCCTTCTTGCGGAGAATCCATAACCCGAGAAACAACATCAGCGCGGCAACGGGAAAAAGATATTGCCACCAGAAAGCCTGACTGATGTTCCATGCCGGATAGATCAGCATCAGATCGCGCGGCCACAACAGCTCGCCCAGATAAAACCAGAACAAACGCCCCGCGATCAGAAATCGCTCGAGCAACGAAAAATCGAACCTCTCACCACGCTCGATCGAAAATTTTTGTTCCGCCCAGATCGTGACCAGTCCGGCTGCGAGTCCGACCACGAAAAAAGGAATGAGCGGAGCAATGTCTCGCTTCCAACTCAAGGTGCCGCGTTTCCACCAGAAAATGACCAACAGCACAGCCGGTAAAGTGACGATGACGGTTTTCGTCATCAGGCCGGCAATGAAGAGCGCGAGCGCAATGATGTAACTGCTGCGCTTTCGGTCCTGATCGTATTTCAGATAGAGCAGCGCGGCACCCGCACCCAACGCTCCTGATAAAGTATTCTTGAGTTCCGAAATCCAGGCGACGGATTCAACCAGAACTGGGTGCAGCGCGAAGATCCCGGCCGCGAGCCAGGCGCCTGGAAGTTGCAACCGCTCAAGAATTCGCCACAGGAGCAGGGCTGTGAGCGCATGCAGCGCAATGTTGAGCAGATGGTAAGGCAGCGGCCACGTCCCCCAAAGTTTATGTCCGATCCAAAAAGCCGTGTGAAGAAGCGGATAGTATTGCGGAGCAGCGGCGGGATCGGTCCAAATCCGACCGAGCCCGTGCAATGAACTCAGCTCGGCAGATGTGATGTGAATGTCATCATCCCAGATCGGTTTTCCGTTCCAGGCTGGCTGATATGCCAGCGTGGTCGCAACGACCAGGATTAGTCCAAACAACCAATTCCGGGACGACATCAGTTAGACGACGAACCGGCAGCTCGCGACGTTCTAGTCAGCGATCGGCTCCGCCAGTTTCTTTTTCGTCACGTCCGTTTCGAAAACGAGCTTTCCATCCTTTGCGGTGACAGGAACCTTGGCTCCGGCTTTGATGTTGCCGCGCAGAATTTCTTCCGCAAGCGGATCTTCGAGATAACGCTCTACCGCGCGCCGCATCGGTCGGGCGCCATAATTCGGATCGTAACCCTTCTCGATCACAAACTCGTGCGCCAGGTTGTCGAGAATGATCTCCACTTCCTTGGCTCTGAGGCGGATCTTCACTTTTTCCACCTCAAGATCGACAATCTTCAAGAGGTGCGATTTCTCGAGCGAGTGGAAAACGGTGATCTCGTCGAGTCGATTGAGAAACTCCGGTTTAAAGACGCGCTTGGTTTCCTCGAGGATTTTTTCCCGCATCGAATCGTAATCGTGTCCTTCACGCGGCGCACCGAAACCCATCGTGGTCTGTTTCTTGAGCAGCTCGGCCCCCACGTTCGACGTCATGATGATGATCGTGTTCCGGAAATCGATCTTTCGGCCTAACGAATCCGTGATCTTGCCTTCTTCGAGAATTTGCAGGAGCAAATGCATCACGTCGGGATGCGCTTTCTCGATTTCATCGAAGAGCACCACTGAATACGGCCGGCGGCGAACGGCTTCAGAAAGCTGGCCGCCTTCCTCGTAGCCCACATAACCCGGAGGCGAACCGATCAAACGCGAGGCGGTAAATTTTTCCATGTACTCCGACATGTCGATCTGAATCAGCGCGTCGCGATCGCCAAACATGAATTCGGCGAGCTTCTGGGCGAGGAACGTTTTGCCCACACCGGTCGGTCCCAGGAAAATAAACGAGCCGATTGGACGGCGCGGATCTTTTAGGTCGGCCCGGCTGCGACGCAACGCTTTCGAAACCGCGATGACGGCTTCGTCCTGGCCAATCACTTTGGCTTTTAACTCCTCTTCCATTTTGAGGAGCTTCTCGGTCTCGGCCTGCTCCATTCGCTGGAGCGGAACGCCGGTTACTTTCGAAATGATGTGCATCATGTCGTCGGCGGTGACGAGCACTTCCTTTTCTTCGCGTTCCTGGCGCCATTTCGCTAGAATGGAATCGAGTTTTTCCTTGGTCTGCTTTTCCTTGTCCCGAAGCGCGGCGGCTTTTTCGAAATCCTGCGCCTTGATCGCGGCCTCTTTTTGCAATCGGATTTGTTCGATGTCCTTCTCGATTTCCTTCACGTCCGGTGGTCGCGTCATGGAGTTGATCCGCGCGCGTGCCCCGGCCTCGTCCATGACGTCGATCGCTTTGTCCGGCAGAAAACGGCCGCTAATGTAACGCTCGGAAAATCTTACCGCGGTCTCGAGCGCTTCGTCGGTCAATTTAGCCTTGTGGTGTGCCTCGTACTTCGGACGAAGTCCTTTCAAAATCTCAATCGCTTCTTCCACGGTCGGGGCATCGACCTTCACGGTTTGGAAACGGCGCTCGAGCGCAGCGTCCTTCTCGATGTATTTGCGATATTCGTTCATCGTCGTCGCGCCGACGCATTGCAATTCGCCGCGACTGAGTGCGGGTTTGATGATGTTCGATGCGTCCATTGCGCCCTCGGCCGAACCGGCGCCCACAATCGTGTGCAGCTCGTCGATGAAAAGAATGACGTTTTTGGAGCGACGGATCTCATCCATCACCGCCTTGATGCGCTCTTCGAATTGACCGCGGTATTTAGTACCCGCGACCATCAATGCGAGATCGAGCGTGACGACGCGCTTGTCGCGCAATAGCTCGGGCACATTGCCGCTCGCAATTTCCTGGGCCAGACCTTCCGCGATCGCAGTTTTGCCGACGCCAGCTTCGCCGATCAGCACCGGATTATTTTTTGTGCGCCGGCAGAGCACTTGAATCACGCGCTCGATTTCGTTGTGGCGCCCAATGACCGGATCGAGCTCGCTTTTCTTGGCCAGCTCGGTCAGGTCGCGGCCGAACGCGCGCAGCGCGGGAGTTTTGACATCCTTCTTTGAAGTCGGCTCGCCACCTTCTTCAGCCTCCGACGGCGTGAAGTTTGGATCCAGCTCTTTCAGAATTTCGTTACGGGTGCGTTCGATGTCGATCTCCAGGCTCTTGAGCACGCGCGCGGCGACGCCTTCGCCTTCCCGGAGCAGGCCGAGCAAAATGTGTTCGGTGCCGACGTAGGAATGATTGAGCGCCTTCGCTTCCTTACCGGCGAGCGCTAAAACTTTCTTCACCCGCGGCGTATAAGGAATGTTGCCGACAATTTTCGTTTCCGGACCGGAACCGACTTGTTTCTCGACTTCCATGCGCACGGTCTCGAGATCGAGTCCCATTTTTTGGAGAACGTTGACCGCGACACCCTGGCCGAGCTTGATCAGTCCGAGCAACAGATGCTCGGTGCCGACGTAATTGTGATTAAATCGATCGGCTTCTTTGCGAGCGAGCTGCAGGACCTGTTGGGCGCGAGGAGTAAAATTGTTCATCGTTCTGATGACGCCGGACTCGAGCCGTTGCCGGAATCCTTTGCCAGCTTACTGATATCAGGTTTAGGGAGCACTTTCAAACGCGCCCGGATAATCTGGGCGCGAAGATGGTCGCGCTCCTCAGCGTTGAGCTTTTGCTGAGAGCTGTTTTGGAGATGCGCCGGCTGCGTGTCCATGAACAATTCATCGATCGGCAGCCGCTTCTCTTCCGGAAAAACGTTGAGATCGATCCCGAGTTTTATGATGGACAGCAAATTCAGGGCCTCTTTCGAACTCATGGCGTGCGCGTAAGTCAAAACGCCATACGCGCGACCGATCTGGTCCCAGAGCGTGTTCGACTTCTTTTGAATCAAGACCTGACGCGCGTCGTGTTCCTTATCGATGATCGTCTCGATCACTTTGGTAAGCCGGGCGATGATCTCGTCTTCTTTTTCGCCGAGCGTGGTCTGGTTGGAAATTTGGAAAAGATTTCCCATCGCTTCGGTGCCTTCGCCATAAAGACCGCGCACCGCCAGACCGATCTTGCTTACCGCTTGAACCACTTGATTGATCAGCTCACTCAGGACCAGGCCAGGCAAATGGAGCATCGCGGACGCGCGCATGCCGGTGCCGACATTTGTCGGGCACGCGGTCAAATAACCAAGACGTTGATCGTAGGCGAATTCGAGCTCGTTCTCCAGCGCGCTGTCGACCTTGTCGAGAAGTTTGAAAGCTTGTTTCAATTGCAAACCAGAGCGCATCGATTGCATTCGGAGATGATCTTCCTCGTTGATCATGATGCTGAGTGTTTGCCGGCGATTCATGATCACGGCGCTGCCTGCGCTCTTGGCCGCGTGCTCGCGACTGATCAGATGTCGCTCGACCAACACCTGTTTCTCCAGCGCGGATAGGTCCTGCAGCAATTCTGAAAACGAATCCTGCATTTCCGGAAGTTGTTCGACGTGCGGTTTGATCAGCTCCAGAATCGCGGTGCGCTCGGCTTTCTTCGCCCAACCTGGGAAAGCGCGATTGCGCAAATTGCGCGCGAGCCGGACACGGCTGCTGACCACGATTTGATGATGCGGTCCCTCGCCACGGAGCCATTCTCCGGCGTTCGACATGACATTCGCAAATTTCACAGCGCTATCCCGCCAGTTCGCCTTCGAGTTGTTTAATTTGGTCGCGCAAAGACGCAGCCGATTCGTAATTTTCTTCCGCCACGGCTTTTTGCAGGCTCTCGTTCAGATTGCGCATTTTGTCGCTCAGCTCTCCCACGCGATGCGCGCGTTGCGGCACCTTGCCGACATGCGCCGTGCCTTTGTGCATTGCTTTCAATAACGCGGTCAACGCTTCGGTGAAAGTTGCGTAACACGTGCTGCAGCCGAGCCGCCCCGTCTTTTTGAAATCGGGCTGGGTGAAACCGCAGACGGCGCAGCGTTGAGCCGAGCTCCCTTTTTCAATTTCCTCCGCCGCCCCGATGCCAAGGAGTAAATCGGCCAGCGCAAAGCCCGTCGGGTCCTGGACGCCTTTTTCTTTCGAGCACACGTCACAGAGATTCACCTTCTGCATCTTCCCCTCAATGATCTGAGTCAGGAAGACCGTTGCGTCATTGCATTTACAAACGTCGCACAACATTTCTACAATCTTAGACCTGTTCTACGCTAAAACATTCAAGCTGCGAGTTTGTCGAGCACCTTTCGCGCCGATCTTGGTTTTTCGATTGCTTGTCACGCCGTAGCCTTGGCGAAGGCCGATCGATCTTACGAATAAATCGGCGTTCCTGTTTCTCTCGTCATCTCACGGAACCGAGCAATCATCCGCGCCGTAATCGGGCCCGGTTTTCCAGTTCCAATCGGACGGGCATCAGCTTTGACCAGCGGAATAATTTCCGCCGCCGTGCCAGTGAGAAAAGCTTCGTCCGCAATAAAAACGTCGTGACGCGTGATGTCAGCCTCGGTCACTTTGATTCCCGTCTCGGCGGCGATTTCGAACACGACCGAACGAGTGATGCCGCGCAGGGCGCCGGCGGTGATGGGCGGAGTGAAAATCTGGCCGCGCTTGACGATGAAGACGTTATCAGCCGTGCACTCCGCAACATTTCCTTCGTCGTTTAACATCAGAGCTTCATCGGCATTGGCGAGGTTCGCCTCAATCCGCGCCATCACGTTGTTCAAATAATTGAGCGATTTGACCGCGGGGTTGAGCGCGCTCGGATTGGTGCGACGCGTCGCGCAGGTGACCACGCTGAGCCCGTTCCGATAAACTGCTTCCGGATAAAGCGCGATTTGCGCAGTGATAATGATGATGCTTGGCGATTTGCACTGCTCCGGATTCAAACCAAGATTGCCAACGCCGCGAGTAACGATCAGTCGGATGTAACCTTCCCGTAGATCGTTTTGCCGAATCGTCTCCAGCAGCGCTTCGGTCATTGCGCGCTGCGACATCGGTATTTCCAACAAAATCGAACGGGCCGAATCCCAAAGCCGCTCGAGATGTTCTTCCAATCGAAAAACGCGGCCATTGTAAAAACGAATCCCCTCAAAAATTCCGTCGCCATAAAGCAGACCGTGATCGAACACGGAAATCTTGGCGTCGCCCTCGGCATAAAATTTTCCGTCGATATAAATCTGCGACGCCTTGGCTGCGGGCTTCGACCCGGTGTGTTTGTCGATCACGGGTTTTACCGCTTCGCGTGATTTAGGTTCGTCCATCACCGTCCCGCCAGCATTAGTGGTTTTCATATTTACAGGAAAAATCTCCGTCTTTCGTCGCGCAATTCAAGGAACAAAATCGGACATCCTTATTGGATACGGCCGTCTTTAATGTGCAGCTCTCGGTCGCCCCGCGCAGCAAGGCCGCTGTCGTGGGTGACAATGAGTAAACTTTTCTTGCGTTCGCGAGCGAGGTTCAACAAAAGATCGACAATCGCGTTACCGGTCTCGGAATCGAGATTACCGGTCGGCTCGTCGGCAAAAATGATGTCGGGGTCGTTGGTCAACGCGCGCGCTATCGCGACGCGTTGCTGTTCGCCTCCGGAAAGTTCGGCCGGCAAATGTTGCATCCGGTCCGCCAAACCGACCGCGGCCAGACTTTCTTTGGCCGCTTTATCTGTGGATGTCCCGCCGATCATTCCCGGAAGGGAAACGTTTTCCAGCGCAGTCAGCTCCGGCAATAAGAAGTAGCCTTGAAAAACGAAACCCATCTTTTTGTTGCGAAAACGCGCCTGCGACGCCGAGCTGCCGTTGTAAAGATTGCGTCCTTCAAATTCCACCGTGCCCGATTCGGGCCGCTCCAAACCGGCCAGCGTATACAGCAACGTCGTTTTTCCCGCGCCCGAGGCGCCGCAAATAAAAATGATTTCGCCGGGTGCGACGTCGATCGAGATGCCGCGCAGCACTTCAATCCGGCGCGGGCCCATTCGGAATGACTGAAACAAATCGCGGGCGATTAGCTGTGGCGACACGAACAATTACTCCGCCAAGATCCACATGTTGCAACAGGCTCGTTCTGTTAAAGGCCAGTCCGGTTCGGACCAAAAAAAATCGCCGCGGATAACTCCGCGACGATTTCTCAGAATCTAAAACTTCTTTACACCATTCCGAGCGTTTCCAACGTCGGCTCGTCTACCGTGCCGGTTGGTTCGAGGCCCTGTGCGGATTGATACTCCGCCAGCGCCGCGCGCGTTTGGGGTCCGAGAACGCCGTCGACTTCGCCCTGGTAGTAACCCTGCTGCTGAAGTGCGGCCTGCACGTTGGCTACCACCTGGCCAGGATCCATTTCCGGACTCGAGGCGTAGATCGGTCCATCATAATAATAGTTGGCACTGGGATAGTAGCCCCAGGCCGGGTACCAATAGCCGGAGTCCCAGTAATACGGTGATCCGAACACGAAGGTGATGTGGTTGTGATGATGATGCCACCACCCTTGGTCATGCCATTGCGGCTGGTAATTCACAAAAACTTGGTAATTGGAGCCTTTCCACTTGTTCGCGCCCGCGATTTTGTAGTTCTGATTGAACTTCACCGCCTGATATTTCGGGCTTGGATTGTTCGCCAGATTGAAGTGCTTCTTCTGGAATTTGCCGCCTCCTCCCACATTGCCTTGTGAAGAGAACTTACCCTTGTTGAACTTTGTACTCGCCGCGTTACCAGAAGTGTTTGCTTGGCCGCCGGTCTTGAACTTTGCCTTATTTCCAAGGTTGGGATTATTCGGATCGACGGCGACGTTCGTCTGGGTTTGCCCGGTCACTGGCCCCTGCGCCTTCCCGTCCCAGCCTTTCTTTTTCCCGGCGTTGTAATGCACCTTGGACTGTTGCTGAACATTCGCATTGTGAGGACCACCGCCCGGACCGGCTTTATAAACTTTGCCGGTCTGTTGCGTCGTCACTTGCTGCGCCGGTGCATTGCCGCCGCCGCCTTTTTTCTTGGTCGTTGGGTTCTCTACCCCCTGATCTGACTGCTGAGCTGCGCCTGCAAAGGACGCGAGCCCGAAACAGCACGCTAAAACTAAAAGAATTCTCATAATATGTGTCTATTGCCTCCTGGGTTAGTTGGACATCTAAAGGTCGTTAATTATTCAACCCCAATTCGCCCTGGGTGTTGCTGTCGGATTGCCTCAAATAGGACGATCCCTACGGCAGTGGCCAGGTTTAAACTGCGCGTGCCCGCCATCGGGATGGTAATGCAGTTGGGCTCGTTCGCTGCCAGTAAACTCTCCGGTAGCCCTTTGGTTTCCCGCCCGAAAATCAAAAAATCGCCGGGCTGGAATCGCACGTCCCAGTAAGCCAGCTTGGTCTTGGTCGTAAGGAAAAAATAGCGCTCGCCCGATTGCTTCGCTTTGATGAGCGCATCGAACGAATCCCAGGTCTTTACATCGACATCCTCCCAGTAATCGAGACCGGCGCGTTTGAGTTGTCGATCATCCAGCGAAAAACCGAGCGGTTTCACCAAATGGAGCGTCGACTTCGTGGCCAGGCACAGTCGCCCAACGTTGCCGGTGTTTGGCGGGATTTCCGGCTCAACTAAAACGATATTGAACATGGTGGATCGGCCGCTCCGCGGGCGATGTTAATAATGCGGCTTCGCCGCCACTTCTAGCATCGAGCAAGGGACTGCTCGATCCACCTAAAGCTTCGAAGCGACGACTTTTTCCAGCTTCACTATGTCAGCCGCGAATTTCCGGATTCCCTCGCCCGTTTTTTCGTAGGCCATCGCGTTATCGTTGAGCAGATAACGGAACTTCTTCTCGTCCATCTCCAACTTGTCGATCTTCGCGGCCTTCGCTTTTTCGGGAATGAGTTTGCGCTCGAGCGGTTCCTGAGATTCGGCCAGCTCCTTCATTAACTCAGGGCTGATCGTAAGCGCGTCGCAGCCGGCCAACTCCCGGATTTGTCCGACGTTGCGGAAGCTCGCGCCCATGACCTCGGTCTTGTAGCCGAACTTTTTGTAGTAGGAATAAATTTCCTGGACCGATTGCACGCCCGGATCTTCCGGGCCGCTGTAATCGCGTTTGTTCTCTCTCTTATACCAATCGTAAATCCGGCCGACGAATGGCGAGATCAGCTGGACCTTCGCTTCGGCCGCGCGCACCGCCTGCGGCAAAGAAAACATCAGGGTCAAATTGCATTTGATCCCTTCCTTTTGCAGTTGCTCGGCGGCAAGAAGTCCTTCCCAGGTCGACGCAATCTTAATCAGGACCCGTTCGCGCGGAATCTTGCGCTCCTCGTAGAGCTTGATCAGTTGGCGTCCTTTGCAGATTGAGCCTTCGGTATCGAACGAGTAGCGCGCATCGGTCTCAGTCGATACCCGTCCGGGCACGATCTTCAGAATTTCGCACCCGAATTTTACCAGCAAATGTTCGATGATGTCCTCGATCTGAGCGGCTCCGCTCAAGCCCGAACTTTTGCGATCGGCAATTACCTCGTCGAGCAAATGCACGTACTTGTCCTTTTGGGTTGCCGCGTAAATCAAACTTGGGTTCGTCGTCGCGTCTTGCGGTTTGAAATCCTTGATCGATTCGAAGTCGCCCGTGTCCGCGACAACGATCGTAAACTTCTTCAGCTGCTCGAGTTGGCTCACCTTGGTTTTTTTCTCGTCCGCGACAGCAGTGCTCATAATAGATTCTCCATTCTGTTGATTGGGTGCAGCGTCACGCTGCTTGGGGCTGGGCCCAAAACGTACGCCCCGCTTGCAAGATCGACAATTAGAAATCTCATTGCCGAACGCAGACAACACAGCGGCAGGGCAGCCGCCGGGTAGACGGTCCTAGCCGCGCAAGGTAGCGGCGACTGATGTTGATCTTGCGGGCGTGAACAGATAACGAATAACCAATAACGATTAACTCGCGCTTACGGCGCGTCCAGCTCGGCTAGTCTGGCCCGGACCAAATCCTTCACGCATAGAGCGTGTTCAAACGCCTAACGATAAGGTCAGCACTCCCGAGGCTTTCGCGAGTTGGGTGCACCGCATAGACAGGCCCGATTACTTCGACTGTCGCGCACGGATCACCAACCAAGTCTTCCGCGCGATGAATAGCGCGACCAGACTCAGAATAGCCGCGCCGTATCCAGACAAGTAAATTGCACCGAGCCATAGCGCGACGCCGATGATGGCGAAGACTACGCCGGCATACATCCAAAATCCCGAAAGGATAAGGACAGGAATGGAGACAAACCGAACCACGGGGGCGTAGTTCGGAAGTTCTGCAAACGGACTATAAACGTAACCGATAATCGGAATGGCAAAGATGAGGTGAATCCATCGGAGAATCGCGCGTTTGGTGGCATTACTCATGATGGGTTTGGTAAATCTATTTTAGCAGCGGCCCACTTCAATTCTTCGGTCAGAGATTGAAAAACATCAGGGGCGTCGCTTTCCGGCCGCCAGCATTGCGCAGGCTTTCTCGATCCGGCGTTTATGTGCCTCCGCTTGTTTGGCTGAGTCCATCCAACTAATAAAGTCCCTGCGCTCGATCGGCGTGAGATCGCTCCACTGAGCCTTCGCCTTCGCGGTAGCCGCGAGGGCCGTGAAAAGATTAAATGACACGATTGAATAACAGCAGGGGCGTCGCTTTCCGGCCACAAGCATCGAACAGGCTCTCTCGATCCGGCGTTTACGTGTGTCCACCTGTTTGGCTGAGTCTATCCAACTAATAAAGTCTCTGCGCGCGATCGGCGTGAGATCGCTCCACTTAGCCTTAGCTATCGGATCAGCGGCGAGGGCTTTGCGAAGATCCGTTGGCAGTCTGGGCTCTGACTTTTCCCCAGCGGGCTTAGGATTCGTTTTGTTCATTTATTGATAGGATAACGTCGACTGATATAGTCCGCGATAACAGCGTAACCTGCGGTTGAGGAGAATTTTTCTCAGGCCGAAACTGGCTTCGGCTCGGCGGATTTACGCGAACCGAGAGCAGCTTTTACGAAATTGTTTCCGAGTTCCCACATTGGGCCCGGAAACTTGCGGCATTCCGATAAGACGTCGTCGAGCGCGTTAACGAACATGTCGACTTCTTTTTCGCCAATGATGAGCGGCGGCAAGATTTTCATTACGTCCATCGCGTGACCTGCGACCTGGGTGAGGATGCGATGCTTGCTCAGCATCTGGGTCACGACCATTTGCGCGAAAAGCACCTTGTCGATCTTATGCAAAAGCTTCCACGCCATCTTGAGTTTGAATTCGGTCGGTTCATGAAATTCGATCCCGATCATCAACCCTTTGCCGCGCACTTCTTTGATGAACGAATGTTTTCCTTTTAACGCCTCGACCTTTTCCGTGAGCAACGCGCCCATTTTCGCGGAGTTCTCGATGAGGTTCTCGTTATCGATCACTTCCAGCGCGGCCAGCCCGCACGCCATCGCCAGATTGTTGCGGCCAAAAGTCGTGGAGTGAACGACGCAACGGTCCATGCGCGAAAAAGTTTTTTGATAAATGTCGCGCCGGGCCACGATCGCGCCGCACGGCACGTATCCGCCGCTCAATGTTTTCGCGAGCGTGATGACATCGGGCTCGAGATCCCAATGTTGGAAACCGAACATTTTCCCGGTGCGACCAAGCCCAGTTTGGACTTCATCCGAAATCAACAGCGTGCCGTATTTGCGACAAAGTTCCTGAGCGCGAACAAAGAAATCCGTTTTCGGTGTCTGACAACCTTTGCCTTGCACCGTTTCGATCACGAACGCGGCCACGTCGCCGGCGCGAAGTTGTCGATCGAGCCCATCGATATCGTCGAGCGCCACGCGTGCATCGAATCCTTCCATCAACGGACCGAATCCTTCGGTAAAACTTTCGCAGCCCATCAGCGAGAGCGACCCGAGGCTAAGTCCGTGAAATGCGCTCGCCAACGACACCACGCGCTTTTTTCCAGTCGCAGCCCGCGCAAATTTCAACGCGCCTTCCATCGCTTCAGTCCCGGAGTTGCAAAAGAAAACGGCGTCGAGATGCGGTGGCGTGCGCTTAGTGATCGCTTCCGCGAGTAGTCCGCTCAGGAGCGAGCAATCCATTTGCACCATGTTCGGAAGATCGAGATCGAGCACGTCGCGAATCGCTTTCTTCACCACCGGATGGTTCCGGCCGATATTGAAGACGCTGTAGCCGCTCAAAAAATCGAGATACGGCTGATTATCCATGTCGTAGAGATAGGCGCCTTCGGCCCGAGCATAGACCTTGTCGAAACCGATGACGCGCTGGGCCGAAACCAGGGTCCGGTTCAAATGTCGCTCGTGCAGGTCGTAGTTCTCGCCCAGGCGCGACGCGATGATCTCTTTCAAATCAAAAGCCATCAGGCGGAAAGATTCAGCGATTTGGGGTGACAACGCAAATTGTAGCCACGCGCCTGTGGCGCGTCTGACGGTGACGGCCCAGGGCCGAGGCTACAAACAAAAAAGCCGCAGATTCAAAATGGAATCTGCGGCTTTTGTTTAACGAACTACGGTCGGTTAATCTTCAACTTCCACGTGCTCGATCACACGCGTTTCACCGGTTCCCGTGTAATAGACACGGACTTTGTCTTTCGGCGTCAACACGCGTTTCACAACGTGGCCAGCCTTGTCCAGGATTCGGACCGGCGCTTTGAGCGCGAATGAGACTGGTCCCTCCCGCTCATCCTTGACCACGATCGTCTTGCCCGGCTCATAGGTCGTGACTGTGCCTGACGAATAGGTCGTGCTGGTCGTCGTCGTGCTCGTTGCCGGCGCGGTGGTGGTTGTGTGTTCAGTGGTGGTGGTGCTGGTCTGCGCAAACGCAAATGGCGCAATCGCAGCACACGCTAACGCGATAATAAGTTTCTTCATGGTTTTGCCTTTCAGTTTGTTTTCGTTTCTTCGACTAAGTTCGCGTGGCAAAATATTCGAATCGAGAAGCGCTACCGCAGTGATTAGGCGGGGTCGGCGGCGGCATCAACTCAGTCCATTAACGGAGACGGCGCGCAACGCCGTGTGTCACCGGGTGGACTACGTGCCGGTTAATCTTGTAGGCGGCTTTGTGGGCGACGCGTGCGGTCTTGGCAAAAACACGCTCTCCCGGGTACGCGCCAGCTTCTTGCGCCAGGAAAAACGGCGCCGCCACTGCGCATGCGAAAATTGCTATCGATCGTTTCATCTTTTGTCCCTTCTCTTTATAATTAGACATTCGCCGCATCGTCGGTATTCGACCTGTTTTGCGAAAACTCCGCGTTGAGTCGCTTCCCACTTTCGTTACGGTGCATTGTCGATGACCAGCGCTAAACCGACCACCGATCCCAAAGTTACTCCGGAGCTGGTGGCGAAACACGGTCTGACACCCGAAGAATTCGAGCAGATTAAGAAAATTCTTGGCCGCGAACCGAACTTCACCGAGCTCGGGATTTTTTCGGTGATGTGGAGCGAGCATTGCTCCTACAAAAACTCACGGCGCGAACTGAAGAAATTTCCCACCACCGGCCCCAACATTTTGGTTAAGGCCGGAGAGGAAAATGCCGGCGTGGTCGATATCGGCGACGGCTGGGCGATCGCCTTCAAAATGGAAAGTCATAATCATCCCAGCGCGATCGAACCATTCCAAGGCGCGGCCACCGGCGTTGGTGGAATCATTCGCGACATTTTCACGATGGGGGCGCGCCCCGAGTTTTGCCTGAACTCACTTCGCTTTGGACCGCTTGATAAAGGAGGGACACGCGCCGTCGTGTCCCAAAAATCAGAGGCGCCGACAGCGCGGCGCCCTCCAGAAGAAAGAGAAAAACAAATCGCAACCAATCGACGGCTGTTCACCGGCGTCGTTTCCGGAATCGCACACTACGGAAATTGCATCGGCATTCCCACGATCGGCGGCGAAATTTATTTCGACGAGAGTTTCGAGGGTAATCCGCTGGTGAATGTTTTTTGTCTCGGCGTATTGCGCCATGACCAGCTCGCGCGCGGCGCGGCCCGCGGCGTTGGAAATCCCGTGTTCTATGTCGGTGCCGAAACGGGTCGCGATGGTTTGGCCGGCGCGGCGTTCGCGTCGCGCGAATTGACCGAACAATCGAAAGAAGATCGCCCGGCGGTGCAAGTCGGCGATCCTTTCAAGGAAAAACTTTTACTCGAAGCCTGTCTCGAATTGCTCGCGCGCGATGCGGTCGCCGGAATTCAGGACATGGGCGCGGCTGGTTTGACTTGTTCGACGTGCGAGACGGCGAGTCGCGGCGACAGCGGAATCGAAATTGACCTGGCCAAAGTGCCGAAACGCGAGCCGGGCATGACGCCCTACGAAACTCTCCTCAGCGAATCGCAGGAACGGATGTTGATCATCGCCAAGCGCGGAAAGGAGAACGTAGTCCGGGAAATTTTCGACAAGTGGGATGTGCCGTGGGCTGAAATCGGCCGCGTCACCGATGATGGCATGATGCGTGTGCGCAACAACGGCAGCATCGCCGCCGAAATTCCGGCAAAACCTTTGGCCGAAGAAGCGCCACTCTATTCTCGCGACGTCAAAGCGCCGGTGCGTGATCAAGTCGTAGATCCTGCCGCGTTGCCGAGGATCGACAACCGTGAGGCACTTCGCCAACTGCTGCGGGATCCGACGATCGCGTCGAAGAATTGGGTTTATCGTCAGTACGATCACACCGTGCGCACGGGCACGCTGGTGAAGCCGGGTTCGGACGCCGCGATCTTTTTCGTCCGCTATGCCAACAAAATTCTCGCGGCAACCAGTGACTGCAACTCGCTCTACTGCGCGCTCGATCCGCGCGAAGGCGCGAAGATTGCAGTCGCCGAGGCGGCACGCAATCTAACGTGTTCGGGAGCGAAGCCGCTTGCGGTCACCGACAATTTGAACTTCGGCAATCCCTACAAGCCGGAAAACTTCTGGCAGCTGCGCCAGGCAGTCGAAGGCGCGGCCGAGGCTTGCCGCGCGTTCGGAACGCCCGTAACCGGCGGGAATGTCTCTCTGTATAATGAGAGCCCGGCCGGAGTGGTCGATCCAACGCCAACCATTGGCATGGTCGGTTTGATTGAAAAAGAAGAACACATCATCACCCAGTGGTTCAAAAACGCCGGCGACGAGATCATTCTCGTCGGCAAAATCGGTGACGAACTCGGCGGCTCGCGCTTTCTCAAAGTTTGTCATGGAAAAAAGATCGGACCGCCGCCGCATGTCGATCTTGCCCACGAAATCGAAATTCAGAACGCTGTCCGTGGTCTGATTCGCGCAGGTTTGGTCAAAAGCGCGCACGATTGCAGCGAAGGCGGACTCGCGATCGCGCTGGCGGAATCGTGTTTCAATCCAAGAAAACGATTTGGCGCGGAGATCGATCTCGGCGGTGTAGAGGCGCCCGTGTCGGGCGCGACAAATCCTGGTAACGCGGCCGGCAGGGCCGCCACTACACTGTTTAACGAATCCCAGTCGCGGATCATCATTTCGATCGCGCCGGAGAATTTGGAGAAGACGATGTCGATCCTGCGCGACACCGGCGTTCCATTTCTGCAACTTGGAAAAGTCGGCGGCGACGAATTGCGCATCCAGGTCAACGATCAAAAATTGGCATGGCCGATTGCCGACCTTTACGACGATTGGTGGAATTCGATCCGACGCCTGGTGGAAAGCGATTCGTCGGCCGAGCGAATCCCAAGTTTGTGATCAAAGCCATTTGAATGCGGCCTGATTTCGTGGATTATTTCTTGTGACCTCTCCGGACAACTCCGAAAACCTTTCGCGAGCGGGCATCGACAACCTCAAGCCGAGGGACATATATCCGCAGCACGAGTGCGGACTTTTCGGTGTGTTCGGACATCCGAATGCCGCGGTCCTGACCTATTACGGTCTTTTCGCACTCCAACATCGTGGCCAGGAAAGTGCCGGAATTGTGACGAGCAACGGCCCCGGCACGTCGTTTATGAACCACAAAGACATGGGGCTTGTTTCGCAGGTGTTCGGTCAGGCCGAGCTGGAGCAACTGAAAGGCAGCCGCGCGATCGGGCATACCCGCTATTCCACCACCGGCACCAGCACGATCAAAAACGCGCAACCGTTCGTGGTCGATTGCGTCCGCGGACAAATGGCGATCGCGCACAATGGCAACCTGATCAACGCCGACGTTTTGAGGGACGAGCTGGAACGCAAAGGCTCAATTTTCCAAACCACCGCCGACAGCGAAATTATTCTGCACTTGCTCGCCCAGCCGTTGGACAATGGCAGCAGCGTGTTGGCGCCATTGCGCCGAATCGAAGGCGCGTTCTCGCTATTGATTATGAGCGAGCGCGAGCTGATCGCAGTGCGCGATCCGTTTGGCTGGCGCCCGCTCTCGCTCGGAAAACTCGATAACGCCTACATTCTCGCTTCGGAGACGTGCGCGTTCGATTTAATTCACGCGGAGTTTGTTCGCGAAATTGAGCCCGGTGAAGTTTTGATTATCGACGAGCACGGGATGCGTTCGGAATTTCCGTTTCAACCGCAACAGCCCGCCTTCTGTATGTTTGAGTATGTTTACTTCGCTCGGCCGGACAGCATCATCGGCGGCGTGAATGTCGGCAAAGTCCGAACCGAAATGGGCCGCGAACTTGCGCGGCAATTTCCGGTGGAAGCTGACATCGTCGTCCCGGTGCCGGATTCCGGAAACTACGCGGCGCTCGGTTTCGCCGAAGAGATGAAGATTCCATTCGAACACGCCTTCGTTCGGAATCACTACATCGGCCGAACGTTTTTGCAGCCGAGTCAGCTCATCCGCGACTTCGATGTCCGGGTGAAATTGAATTTGATCAAGGAAATGGTGGCGGGGAAACGCGTCGTCGTAATCGACGACTCAATCGTCCGCGGCACGACGGCCCGGGCGCGAGTCGTCAATTTGCGCGAGGCCGGCGCAAAAGAAGTGCACATGCGGGTTAGTTGTCCGCCGCACCGCTTCGCCTGCCATTACGGAATCGATTTTCCCGATCCGCAAAAATTGATCGCGAACCAGATGTCGATGGAAGAAATCCGCGATTATCTCGGCGTCGATAGTCTCGGTTATCTCGACGTGGAAGGAATGGTGCGCGCGACCGGAAAACCGATGAACGAATTTTGCCTGGCCTGTTTCACCGGAAATTATCCCCTCCCCGTCGATCCCGCGCTCGACAAATTCATCATGGAAAAACGCGAGGCGCGAGCGAAAGCGCTCACCGACCAGGAACGGCATCCCACGCTGTTCGCGGATCTGAAGTAATTGCAAATTTCAGATTTCAAATTGCAGATTGAGCTGCGTTCTCTAAGAAATTTACAATCGGCAATTTGCAATTTGCAATGAAGAAGGCTTACGCATCCGCCGGAGTAGATGTCGATCTTGGCAACAGGCTTAAGCGACGCATTCAATCACTCGTCCGGCAAACGCACGGGCCGAACGTGTTGGGAAAAATCGGCGGCTTTGGTGGTTTGTTTCGAGAAAACTTCGGCGCAATGCGCGATCCCGTGCTGGTCGCAAGCATTGATGGCGTCGGCACGAAGTTAAAAATCGCTTTCGCGATGAACAAGCACGACACCGTCGGCGCCGATCTGGTCAATCATTGCGTCAACGACATCGCGGTCGTCGGCGCGCGCCCCTTGTTTTTCCTCGATTACATCGGCTGCGAAAAACTCGAGCCGCGCGTGTTCGATCAACTGCTGCGTGGATTTTCGCGCGCGTGTCGCGCCGCAGGTTGCGCGCTGATTGGCGGTGAGACCGCGCAGATGCCGAGAATGTATCGCAAAGGCGAGTACGACCTGGCCGGTTGCATCGTTGGCGTGGTCGATCGCGCGAAGATGATTGATGGCCGCAAAATCAAACCCGGCGATGTGATTCTCGGCCTCGCGTCAAATGGTTTGCACACCAATGGCTATTCCCTGGCGCGCAAAATTTTGTTCCAAAAGATGAAACTGAAACCGAGATCACGCTTGCCTGAATCGACAGTCGCCGTCGGCGAAGAACTACTTCGCGTGCACAAGAATTATCAGCCGCAGCTAGCAAAGGTGCCTGACGGAATTATCAAAGGCCTGGCTCATATCACCGGCGGCGGGTTGATCGATAATGTGCCGCGCGTGTTGCCGAAGAATTGCGACGCGGTCATCGAAACAAAATCGTGGCAGGTGCCGCGCATTTTCAACATTCTGCAGCAAAAGGGCCGCGTTCCTTCGGCCGAGATGTATCAAGTCTTCAATATGGGGATTGGAATGGTCGCGATCGTGTCTGAGCGCGATGCCAAACGCGCGATGTCGATCTTGCGCGCAAAGAGAATCGGCCGGATCGAGCGCGGTAACGGCAAGACAGTATTACGGTAGCGGCTGTCTGCGACTGCCGCTGAATTTGCGACGGTCATGGACCGCCGCTACAGAAGAACAGCAATGGAAAAGCGCCGCCTTGGTAAGACCGACATGAACGTCTCGGTCCTCGGATTTGGAGGATCCGAGATCGGCTATGAGCGCGCCACGCCTGAAACTGTTGCTGAGCTGCTGAACAGCGCGCTCGATGCCGGACTCAACGTGATCGACACGGCCGAATGTTATCACAACAGCGAGGAGTTGATCGGACAGGCGGTGAGCGACCGGCGGAAAGAATTTTATCTTTTCACGAAATGCGGTCATCCCCACGGTTTCGGTGAGCACGCGGATTGGTCAAAGGTTTCGATTCTGAAGAGCATCGAGCGAAGCCTGGATCGATTGAAAACCGATCGTCTTGATCTCGTGCAACTTCACAGCTGTTCGGAATCAGAGTTACGCAAAGGCGAAGCGATCGAGGCGCTGCAAACGGCGCGTGAGCGCGGCCACACGCGCTACATCGGTTACAGCGGGGACGGTCACGCTGCTCGATTAGCGGTCGAAACCGGCGCATTCGATACATTGCAAACTTCAATCAGCATCGCTGACCAGGAAGTGATCGATTTGACCTTGCCTCTGGCGCGGGAAAAACAAATGGGCGTGATCGCAAAGCGTCCGATCGCAAACGCGGCCTGGAAAACAGGACATCGCCCGATCGATTCCTATCATCACGAATATTGGGAGCGCTTGCGGAAGTTGAATTACGATTTTCTCCACGACGATGTGGAGAAAGGCATTTCAATCGCGTTGCGCTTCACCCTCAGCCTTCCGGAAGTGCACACCGCCATCGTTGGTACGAAGAAGCCGGAACGTTGGACACAAAACGCAAAACTGTTGGAGGCCGGCCCGCTCGATGACACAACAATTCGTCTGATTCGTGAGCGCTGGGAAGAATGCGCGCCGCGAACCTGGATCGGACAAATATGATTCTATGTTATTCCGACCGAAGTGGAGGAATCTCTTACTATTTCCGTTTTAGAAAGCGTGTGGGGACAGAAATATTTAGAGATGTCTCGACTACGCTCGACATGACAAAGCAGTATGAAACAACGTAAACTTGGACGCGGCGGACCATGCGTTTCGGCGATCGGCCTCGGTTGCATGGGCATGTCGGATTTTTATGGCGGACGCGACGATGAAGAATCGCTGGCCACGATTGCGCGGGCACTCGAACTCGGGATCACTTTCTTCGACACCGCCGACATCTACGGCCCACACACGAACGAGGAGCTGGTCGGGCGCGCATTGAAGGGGCACCGCGAACAGGTCGTGATCGCAACCAAGTTTGGAATTTTGCGCGATCCGGAAAAACCGGAGTTCCGGGGCTTCAACGGCAAACCGGATTACGTGAAGAAAGCGTGCGAAGGTAGTCTGCGCCGGCTGCAAATGGATTGCATCGACCTCTATTATCAGCATCGCGTCGATCCGGACACGCCGATCGAAGAGACAGTTGGCGCGATGGCGGAATTGGTGCGGGAAGGCAAAGTCCGCTTCCTTGGATTGTCCGAAGCTGGCGCCGAAACCATTCGGCGCGCGCATGCCGTCCATCCGATCACCGCGCTGCAGTCAGAGTATTCGCTTTGGACACGCGATCCGGAAGAAGAAGTTCTCGGCGTTTGCCGCGAGTTAGGGATCGGTTTCGTCCCCTACAGTCCGCTCGGTCGCGGTTTTCTGACCGGCAAGATCCAAAAACCGGAAGATTTACCGGACGACGATTACCGCAAAACCACCCCGCGATTTCAGGGCGACAATTTTCAGCGCAACCTCGATCTGGTAAAACAGGTGGAAGAAATCGCGCGGGAAAAACGCTGTACCCCGGCGCAGCTCGCGCTCGCGTGGGTCCTTGGGCAAGGAGAACACATCGTTCCGATTCCCGGAACGAAGCGGCGAAAGTATTTGCAGGAGAACATCGGCGCGCTCGATGTCGATCTTACCAGCAATGATCTCGAGCGAATCGATGAAGTCGCGCCAAAAGACGCGTTCGCCGGCTCCCGCTATCCTGAAGCGATGATGAAGCTACTTAACCGATCGTAGTCGCTGAAGTAGTTTCCTTCTACTTAGCACTTCGTTTTCGAGGAGAGTAAAACTGGCAGCGCTTACTTACGCTTCGATTTTCTTCGAGCAGCCCAGCGCGCTTTCATTAACTGCGAAAGGCGCCGACGGCCGGCTGCGGTGATGCCGCCGCCGCGACGTCCGCTTTTCTTTGCTGCTCTAGCTTTGCCGCCTCTGCCTGCTCTTACTCGTGCCCAACGTGCGCGTGCTGCCGCCGCGATTTTTGCTCGCGCGGCTGCCGACATGCGACGTCGTCCGCCGCGACGAGGAGCCGACGTTGCACCGCCGGTGCCACTTCCACCAACTAAACCCCTGAGTCGTCTTTCCAATGCATCAATCTGGCGACGAACCGACAAAGCCTGCATCAAGTTTCGCGTTGATAAGTCCATAGGCGTTTCCGATAGAGTACAGTCTTAACTAAAGCAAGAGATAGTTAGGAGTAGCTGGCAGGGCTAATCAGACTAGTTCCACTATCACCGTGTAATCCTATACCTTCGTCCGTAACACTAATGCCGACGCTGCCATCGTCTGAACAATTTCGCCGTGCTGATTTGTTGTGACATTACGCAGACGAACAATTCCATGACTTGGCTTGGATCGTGATAGACGAAGATCGACGATCTCGGTTTCTACCTGCAGGACATCGTCTGGCCGGACTGCATTCGGCCAGCGCAACTCGTCAACGCCGAGACCGATTGCACCTTCGGCAAAGTTCAATGTCTGGACAAACAAACGCATCGTTATTCCAGCGGTGTGCCAACCGCTGGCGATGAGACCTTTGAACATTGTTTGGCGAGCGACTGCAGCATCCAAATGAAACGGTTGCGGATCGAACTCGCGCGCGAATGAAATGATTTGTTCTTCGCTGACCTGATAAGTAGCCGACTTGAACCGATCACCGGCTTTGAGATCTTCGAAATAACGCTGTTTCATCGCGAACCCGGGAGCATTCATCAGCGATTTCTCCGTCCGAGCAAAGAAAAATGCTGCGCTTTCTTGACTCGTCACTCGTCACTGGTCACTTACTTGTCACGCCGTAGCCTTGGCGAAGGCGGATCACATCTCAACCGGGCGGTTAGCTCAGTGGTAGAGCGTCTCGTTTACACCGAGAGGGTCGGGGGTTCGAAACCCTCACCGCCCATTTTCCAGTGACGAGTGACATGTGGCTAGTGACGAGCCAGAGAAGGCTGTTATTGCTTCAACACCTCCAACGCAGCCGGAAAAATAGTTTTCTCCCACTCGGCGTATGCTTTGGCTGAAGGATGCAAACCATCTTTAGCTACCAAGGATTTGTCGTTGCCCATCTTTTTGCTGAGCGGAAAAATATCGACCACGCTCAATCCACGTTTTCGCGCTTCTTCGGTGATGATCTGATTAAACTGCATGATTCCTTCGTGAATGTTGCGACCGCGCGAATACTTCGGCCCCGCTGGAGTAACACCAAAGTCCGGGATTGTAACGACGAGTAGTTGCTTCTTATTCGGCAAAACCGCCAACATTTGATCGAGTAAGTAGCTGAAGCGGTTTCGAAAAGTGTTTTCATCGATTCCCTGCACCCAGTCGTTCACGCCAATCAATAAGGACGCAAAGTTAGGATTAGAATTTACGAACTTGGGCAACTCGCGATCGATCGCGTCTTTTGTTGTCCAACCAGTAACCGAAGGATTCGAGACAAGATCGACATGAAGGCCTTGCGAGTTCAGATGTTGGGTCATTAACGCCGGCCACGATTCCTTTGGCGACGCGCCTTCGCCGCACGAATACGAATCGCCAACGACGGCGTAACGAATTTTCTCTTTTTCTATCCTGCTCTGAGCCATTGCGACGTTCGAAAGAATTACGACCAACGCGACCAGTCTTGTCATTTGTTAGTCGGAGGTTCCCATAACTCGACACGATTGACTTCGGGGTCCATGATCCAGCCGAAATAACCGAATTCGGATTTCTGCGTTTTATCGTCAACTTCGACGCCCTCCTTTCGAAGTTGCGCGAGCAATGCGTCGAGATCGTGCACGCGATAGTTGAGCATAAACGGTTTGTCGCTTGGCTTGAAGTAGTCGGTGGTAGCTTCGAATGGCGACCAAACAATGTGAGATTGCCGTTTCGGCTCCAAATTGTCGCCCGCGCCTTCGTGAAAACAGACGCCGCCCCAATCTTCCACGTCGAAGCCGAGGTGCTTCTTGTACCAAGCGGCGAGTTTCTCCGGATCGTTCGCCTTGAAGAAGATTCCGCCGATGCCGATGACGCGTTTCATATCAAGAGAACATCTCATCGACTGCGACCTGGCAATGAATCTTTCCGGTGTCGAGTAGGGCGACGCCGTTATGACTTTCGCCGCGCAGAATAAGCGCCAACTCCGTGCCGGCGAGAAGCACGCCCTCGATGTCGATCTTAGCTTTCATTCGATCGACGATGGCGAGCAAACCGGCACGCGTTTCAGGCAAGAAATTTCCGAGCACCAGCTCGCCGAAGTACTTCTCGTGAATGTAGTCCTGATCTCTTGGATCGGGCACCACCAACTCGATTCCTTCCCGCGAGAAAACCTTCGGATAAAAGTTAGCCTGCATCGTGTAACCCGTGCCGAACAAAGCGAGGCGCTTCAGTTTCCGCGCTTTGGCGTGCGCACATGCGGCCTCCACAATGCTGATCAACGGAATCGGCGACTTCGGTGCGATGTCATCAAAGACGATGTGCGGCGTGTTCGCAGCGATCATACCGAATTCAGCGCCGGCGCGCGGAAGCTTTTCGATTTCGTGCAAAAGAAACTCCGCCATGCCCCTGAGATTATCCGCTTCCAGGAAGTCGATTCCCTTTTGGAGGTCGATGCTGTTAATGACGAACTGGGGATAGCTGCCGTCGCGCTTTCGCTCGCGATACATCGCGATAATGTTCTTGTAATAGTCGATCGTGCTCTCCGGCCCGATTCCGCCAATCACGCCAAGCGTTTTCATGAATCCGACTTCTGGTGGCGATAATGAATCACTTTGATTTTTTCCAGCGTAACAAGACCTCCGCCAATCATCTCTTCCAATCCGGGAAGGAATGCATTCAATTTTTCCTCACTATCGACGATCTCAATCACGATCGGCAAATCCATCGATAAACGAAGAATTTTTGCGGTGTGAATTCGGCTGGCGGCGCCGAACCCCATTGGGCCGCGCAAAACCGTCGCTCCCGCGAGATGCCGTTCGCGAGCTTTCATGACAATGGCTTCATAGAGCGGTTGATGCTCCCACTTGTCGCTCTCGCCGATAAAAATCCGCAACAACATCGCGTCCTCGGGAATTTGCATGGGGCCTCCTAGATTTTGTTCAACAGCGAAAGAGTGAAGTGTCCAAGCCAGACCGCAACCAAACATAACAGCACCGATGCAATTGAATTCGCCGCTGCCCGAAACCATTCACCCTGTTGGGCAAGGGCGAGCGTCTGCAAACTGAATGAAGAGAAGGTCGTGTAGCCACCGCAGACGCCGATCATAAAAAATTGGCGGAATGACGGACTCACCAGCCAGCGTCCGTCGGGATCGGCCAGAGCAGCGAAGGCTCCAACCGCAAAGGAGCCGGTTACGTTTACGACCAATGTCCCGAACGGAAACGTTTCTCCAAACCGATCGGCGGCAACGCCGGAGATCCAGAAGCGCGCCGCCGTGCCGATGGCACCTCCAAGCGCTACGAAAAAATAACTCAGCATAAAAAAACTCCTGCGCGCATTGCTGCGCATCCAGGAATTATCAGCTCTGAAACGGTCAGCGCGGTTTTCTCCCGCGGTCGCGGGAGAAGGCAAACTCCATTGCCTGAAACGCACTTAAGCCGAATTCGCCTTCACGACAAGGCGCAGTTTTCGACTTTCGCCGCAATTCTGAGCCGGTAAGATCGACATCGTGAAAGCAACGTTAATTTTCCTCAGCGCAATTCTTATCAGCACAGCGATCGCGGCACATGCACAACCGACGCCACGCGGACAACCGGACGTCTCCAACAAAACATTAATCACAAACGCCAATCAGGACCACGTCATGGGCGCAGCCGCGCTGCACAAAATGGCGAACGATTATTACAACTGGCGAAACGAGAACGACCCGGTCTCGAGTAGTCAGGCGGGTCTTCACACCTGGGACGATCGGCTCACAGATTTTTCCCCCGCAAAAATCAACGAACGTGCACAACATGCCCGCGCGTTGCTGGACAAAGTGCGCGCGATAAAGACAGACACGTGGCCGAAGGATGAGCAGATCGATGCCATTTTGTTTCGCTCGCAACTCGAGGGTGTCGATTTTGGAAATCGCGTCCTGAAATTCGAGCGGACGAACCCGCAGACTTATGTCGGTGAATGCAGCAATGCGATTTTTTCGCTGCTGAAAAAGGAATACGACACGCCGCGAAAACGGGCGATCTCCGCGACGGCTCGACTCAAAGCGATGCCGGCATTGCTGAAGCAAGGCCTGGCGAATCTGCAGAGCCCGGTAAAACTCTACGCCAAACTCGCGATCGACTCCGCGCGCTCGATCGACCCGCTTCTAAAAGAGAGCCTGATGGCATTGGATGTCGATCTTGCGCCGAACGAGCATGAGGAATTAATCAAAGCGCGCGATGCCGCGCTTGCCGCCGCGCACAGTTTCGCCGACGAGCTCGAGAAACGAATGCCGATGATGGTCGATTTCGCACCCATGGGAGAGGCAAACTACAACTACTATCTCAAGCACGTTTTGCTTTTGCCGCTCGATGCGCGCGAAGTCGAGACAATCGGGCGCGTAGAAAATGGACGTTACCGCGCGCTCGAGGCGCTTCTGCCGGATCCAAAGCTAGCTGATCCTGATCCATCACGCGCCGCAAACATTCCGCCCGATCAGGCGTCGTTTTTAAAAGCGTACGAAAGTCGCGAGGCCGAGATGATCAATTTTCTGAAGGAGCACAAACTCGTCACAATCCCGGATTACCTCGGTCGATTTGAGATTCGGCAGTTGCCCGAAGCGTTCAAGCCGACCAGTCCCGGCGGTTTCATGAATCCGCCGGGCGTTTACGACAAGGACCCGGCCGGTTTTTATTTCATTCCGACTTACGATCCGAAGTCGAAGAATTTTTATATTCGCGCCGCGATCGAAGATCCGCGGCCGATTCTGGGCCATGAAGGAATCCCCGGCCACTTTATGCAGCTCTCGATTGCCAATCACCTGAGTGACGAGATTCGCCGGCAACATGGCGACGGTGTCTTCGTGGAAGGTTGGGCGCTTTACGGCGAAGAAATGTTGATGCGAACGGGCTTGTATCCAACCAATTCGCCGGCGCAGGGACAAATTTTGCGGTTGTCGCGTTACCGCGGCGCGCGAATCGGGGTCGACGTCAATCTTCACACCGGCAAATGGACCTTCGAGCAAGCGGTAAAGTATTTTGTGGACGCGGGCGGACTCGATCGCGAAGCGGCCGAAGGCGAAGCCGCCGGCGCCGCATCAAGTCCCCATCAGAAAATCAGCTACATCATCGGCAAATGGCAGATCATGAACCTGCTCGGCCGCTACAAAGATCGACAAGGCGACAATTTCCAGCTCGGCCAGTTTCACGACGATCTGATTAAGAGCGGCAGCCTGCCGCTTTCGGTCATCGAATGGATTTTGCTCGACGACGATTCATCGATCAAGAAAGCGACGGCAGAAAAGTAAAAATTAGAAAGGAGGAAGTAGAAAAGTTACGGTGTTCGATCTTCGACGCATCATGAATCGTTTTCTACTTTCTAATTTCGCCTTTCTACTTTCAATCCTGCTTTCCGCGTGCGCTGGCAGCAGCCACCCGAGACTCGTCACTCCAAGTGAAGGACCGATCTCGCTGCGTTATCTCGAGGTCTATTCCGAATTGCGTGCCGCGACACTGCATTTCCCCGCCGGCGTCTATACTTTGAACGCGGTTGATAAAATCGGTTACTACTACCGTGCGCCTAGAAAAATCGCCGAGCGCTACGGCGGCGGTTCATTTTGGCGGGAGGGCGGTATTTTCGTAAGCAAACGAAACCCGCAGAGGCTGCGCGGTTACGTCTTTCGCGCTGGGACAATCACGCACGTCGGCAATTTTTCCCGAGCGAAACATCGATTTCGCGACCAGGACATTCCCGCCGAGTTCTGAATTGGGCCTGCTTCCTGCTCAAAATTGGCCCAATGAGCAGGGAAAACGGAGCAGAGCCGCCATTTCAAAGGGAGTTAGCCAGAGTGGAAATTCTTGCCGGTTTGCGACACGCTTTGGACTTTCGTTATCGCCGTTTGTGCGAAGCAGCGCGAGCTGATTGGGAACGGCTGTTCCCAGGCAAAGATCCAGCCGATGCGTGCGTGAGCGTTCAGGTCGGCGGCAAGCAGATTGCAATTCAAACGCCGGCGATTCGAGGCTCCGGTTTTCTAAAATCGCGCAGACCTGTTAAACCAAAAACGGCCCCAAAACGTTTGCCGGGGTTCGCGCACTAAGGCGCTTCTAGCTCTCGCCTTTTTCTTGGCCGAGTAAATTAGCAACTGTCAGGCGTTGCGCCGGTCGATCAAGCTCGGCCACAAATTCCTGGAAGCGTTCCGAGAAAAGATCGTGACGCAGGTTCCAGTAAAACAGGATGCCGGGCGACGCGAGATAATGTTTGTAAAGATTACCCCACCCGCGCCAGATCGATTCATCCATCAATCCATAAATGTAGTGGAAATGAATCGTCTCCATCGCTTTCAGAAATTGGAACGCGAAATGGAAAAAGCGCGCCTTGTCGTCAGGTGAAAGCGTTTCCAGATTTTCCAACCCGATTCGCCAGATCCGGCCGCTCTCTGCGTTCTCGGCAAACGGGCGGGTCACATCGCGTAACGCGGTAGAGGCCGCGTCCTGCGCGGAAAGTCTGGTCACTCGTGTGTTCCGATGCACTTGAACGGCCAGATACCAAAGTGACGCCACCACCCCGATTGAACTGATCAGCTGGGCAACGGCGTTGATCGCTTCCCAATTCATCACTTCGGTTCTTCCGCCACCTTCAGCACAATTTTCCCAAGCGTGTGATGAGTCTCGATCTGCTCGTGTGCTTTAACCGTTTCCGCTAATGGAAAAGTCTGAGACACGATCGGCCTGATTTTCTGCGCCTCGATTAATTTCGTGAGCTCCTCCAGCACTTTGGCGTCGGGATGCGCGCCAAGTCGCGAACAGCGCAGGCCATGCTTGGCGCATTCGGTTTGATCAGGTTCGTCGGTGATTGAAACGATGTCGCCGCCTTTCTTCACCACCCCGTAGGAGCGACTGAGCGCGTCCGCGCGGACGCAATTGAGCACAACATCGGCATCCTTCACTATGTCTTCGAATTTTGTGGTCGTGTAATCGATTGCCTGATCGACACCGAGTTGCTTCAGCAATTGCTGGTGCGCGGTCGATGCTGTTGCGATGACCTTCGCGCCACGCGCCTTCGCAATTTGAATGGCGAAACTTCCGACCCCGCCCGAACCGCCATGGATCAAAACGGTTTGGCCTTTGTCGATCTTGGCCGAATCAATCAACGCCTGCCAAGCGGTCGTCGCAGCCAGCGGAACCGCGGCCGCTTCCACGAAATTAATATTCTTCGGCTTGAGCGCGGTCTCGGATTCTTTCGCGATCGCGAATTCGGCATAACCACCGCCGCGCATAACCGACAAATAGCAATAAACCGCATCGCCCTTTTTGAACTTCTTCGCGTTGGCGCCGGTTTTCTCGACCACGCCGGCAATGTCGTAACCAAGGATCGTCGAGCCGTTGCCGATTGCGCGCTTTCCGAACATCCCCTGACGCACATACGTGTCCACCGGATTGATGGCGGCGGCCATCACATGAACGAGGATTTCATCCTCCTTCGGCTCGGGTCTCGGCACGTCCTGATATTTCAAAACTTCCCGGCCGCCGTACTCGTTCAGAACAACCGCCTTCATCACCGGCGCGTTTGTTTGCGCGAGCGCGGAATTGATGAAAATCGTTACAGTCGCGGAAAAAAAGATGCTCTTCATAAAGTTGAAAATCCCAAGCTTCTGAAACTCAATTAAATCCTGTTCATTCTGTCGAGAATTCTTCAAGCTCCGCGGCCATGAAAACGAAAATCTTTGGTATTGCCGCATTGACGTGCGCTCTGACCGGCTCCGCTCTGGCGCAGACCTCCGCTACGCCCGCATCGACAACCGCTAAACCTACGGCCGGAAGCAGCGCACCTTACAATGAAGGTTCCGTTTGGACGCTGACCATGATCAAGACCAAGACCGGACTGGCCGATGAATACATCAAGCAGATCACCGGAACGGTGAAGCCGGTTTATGATGAAGAAAAAAAACAGAAAACGATCCTCGATTACAAAATCCTGATGGGTGACGCCTCCAATCCGCACGACTTCAATATCCTGATCCTGGTGGAATACCCGAACTGGGCGGCGTTCGATACCTTGCGCGAGAAAATGGACCCGATTGTTGCAAAAGTGATGGGATCGGAAGAACAGCGCACGCAAATGGCGGTGAAACGTCTCGACGTCCGCGAAATTCTCGGCACGAAGACGATGCGCGAGATCACGCTCAAATAACCCAGAGATCAGCGGTTATAAGTCAGCAGTCAGACGATCCGCCAAACACGCGAAACGACACCAAAAAAAAAGAACGATCGTTAAACTAAGCTTTGGCGGCCTTTGGCGTTTTTAGCGGATGAGGTTCCGTTCATTCGCGTAATTCGCGGTTAAGAATTGCTCCGCATCCATGGCAGGGCATCCAGATCGACGTTGCCGCCGGTGAGGATGATGCCGACGCGCTTGCCGGAGATGTCCATCTTACGGTCGACAATCGCCGCGTAGGAAACGGCGGCTGATGGTTCGATAATAATTTTCATCGTCTCCCAAATTGTCCGCATCGCCGTCACGATCGCATCTTCGCTGACGGTTACGATGTTATCGACGTAACGCTGAATAATCGGAAAATTCCGCTCACCGACGTTTGTCCGCAATCCATCAGCGATCGTGAATTTCTTTTCGGTCACCATTCTTTTCCTGGCTTGGAAAGATTGTGCGGCGTCATCGGCATTGGCCGGTTCGACCGCGATCACTTTGATCTTCGGCCGCATCGACTTCGCCGCGACCGCTATGCCACAAAGCAAACCGCCGCCGCCGATTGGACACATCACAAGATCGACATCTACCTCGTCGAGGAGCTCGATCGCTGCCGTCCCCTGCCCCGCCATCACGTCCTCGTTCTCGAAAGAATGAATCAAGGTCGCGCCCGTCTTCGCGATCACGTCCGCGCAGGCCGCTTCCCGCGTTGTTTGCGTTGGCTCGCAAAAAACCACATGGGCGCCGTAACTTTCAACCGCGCGCACTTTTACTTTGGTCGAGTTTTCCGGCATCACGATGTGCGCCGGAATTTTTTTCAGTTTTGCCGCGCGCGCGAGTGCCGTTCCATGATTTCCTGATGAATGCGTTGCCACCCCGCGCTTCGCAATCGCATCATCGAGCGCGAAAACGGCGTTGGTCGCGCCGCGCGCCTTGAACGCGCCGATCTTTTGAAAATTTTCGCATTTGAAAAAGAGCGAGGCACCGCTCGCCTCATCCAAGCCCGAACTCGTCAGCACCGGCGTCCGCGTAACGTAGGGACGGATCCGTTCGTGCGCCGCGCGAATGCGATCGAGATCGAGTGACATATTTGGCGATGCTATATTCGCCGTCATGGAGCCGTACGCAAAGCCGAACGAGCGTAAAGTGGGCGCAAAGCGGCCTAAGATTTCGCATTTACCCAGCGAGATCGACCAGCGTACGCGAAATCAGCGCCGTGCCGAGAAACAAGCGGTCGCGGCCGAACGCCGCGCGATCAAGAAGGCAGCACGACGCAATTTGAAAAAGCAATTGCTCGACGAGTTGGACGATCCGGCGGCTTAAGGGGCGGGATTACTTCGGCGTGCCGACTTTCGCGCTACCAAGAAACGTCGCGTTCTCATCAACCACCAGCCGAGGCGCTTCGATGTCGCCGCGCAAGGTGCAACCGGCCTGAAGTTCGCAGCGTTCGGTCGCGAAAATGTTTCCGTCGACCGTCCCCTGCACTGTCACCGATTTCGATCTTACTTCGCCATGAATGGACGCGTGCTCGCCAATTGTAAGCGTTCCAGTCGAATTGATATCGCCTTTCACTTCGCCATCGATCACGAGCTTGTCGTTGAATTTGACCGAGCCAACGATCGAGACTCCTCGCGAAAGAAGACCGCCGGACTGGGCCGACACGGGTGCACCGTTGGACGGCTCCGATCTTGTTGGTGTTGCCGGTTCTGCGGGTTCAGGCCTTCGAGTTGAAAACATCGCCATTTGTATTCTCCGATTCCTCTAATTTTGGCTGCGTGTAAAGCTAATCTTGTTCCTCGATTCGAATAAATCGCCACCCGGTTTCATTTAAAATCTGTCTTGAACCGCGTGATCCGCGGTAAAAGATCACCCATGATGCTGTTTCTGGAGGAGAACGAAGTCCGCAAGCATTTGCGAATGGCTGACTTGATTCCGGGGATGGAAAAGGCGCTGATCGAGTTCTCGGCCGGACAAGTGACGCAACCAGTCCGACAAGTAATCGCCGTCGACCCGCCGGGCGGATTTTACGGAATGATGCCGGCGCTAACTCCGGAAGGACTCGGTCAGAAAATCGTAACGTTCTACCCGCCAAACGCTGAGAAGGATTTGCCGACGCACATGGCGACAATTCTTCTGAACGATCCCAAAACCGGCGCACCGCTGGCGGTGATTGATGGAAGATTGATTACCGAAATGCGAACGGCGGCAGTTTCGGCAGCGGCGACAAAACTTCTCGCGCCAAAGGATGCGAAAGTGCTCGCCATCCTTGGCAGCGGCGTGCAAGCGCGCAGTCACGTGGAGGCGTTGCGTTTGGTCAGACATTTTGAGGAGATTCGGGTCTGGAGTCCGAACGAATCGCACGCAGAACAATTCGCGAAAGAGATCGACGCGAAAGCAATGTCAGCTGAAGACGCAGTCCGCGACGCAGATGTCGTCGTGACCGTAACAAGTTCGAAGATGTCGATCTTGCAGGGCCAATGGTTGAAGCCCGGTTGTCACGTGAACGCGGTCGGCGCATGTCGACCCGATTGGCGCGAGCTCGACGACGACGCGATGCGCAACGTCGTGTTCGTCGATTCGCGTGAAGCCGCGATGAAAGAATCCGGTGACGTGATTCTTTCCCGCGCAAAAATCCATGCGGAGCTCGGTGAAGCATTCGCCGGGACGATCGACATTCGCGCAAATGAAACGACAATTTTCAAGTCGTTAGGCATGGCGGTGGAAGACATCGCCGCCGCGCTGCTCGTCTATCGGTCGGCTGCGCGACAATAATAGACCGGTTCAGGTCTCCAGGATCTCTTCCGCCTGCGCCAGAGTTTCGCAGGTGACAATCTTCACGTCGCCGCGGTAATGAAAGGCCGACATAATCTTCAAACCGATGTCGCGACGAGGATCAGGAATCACCCGTACAACCATGGATGCTCCCTTTTCGTTGCACATATCCATTGCCTTTTCGATGAAGGGCGCGCAGCCGACGTCCATCGACTCCAGTTCGCTTAAATCTGCCAGTAGCCGAAACCCGGTTTGCAATTTCGCGAGACCGTTACGGACTTGGTCCAAACCTTTTTCGGTTTCGGGCGCGACGACGAGTCCGTGATAGCGGATCACAAGCAAATTTCTGGGCTCGTGGACTTCGAAGTTAATCACTCTTTCAAACGATTATATTTTTTCAAAAGCTCGCGCAACCTATCGTGCGGCAGCGCGTCGACGCGATGATTGTCGGCGCCGGTCATCGTTTGATTATCGACGAGGGCATTTACTACCGCTTCTTCGGTTGCCTGCACAACGCCGGTAAAAATCGGGTCCATTAAATCGTTCGGAATCGTTTGAACCGAATGGGTGACCTGATCGGCAGCCCAAACATTTTTGTTCGCGGTCGAAAACGCAATGAAAAGATCGCCCGAGCCATTTCCCGAAATCGTTCCGGTGCGGGCGAGCCCGAGCGAAACACGGCGCGCGAGTCTTTTCAATTGATTCGACAACAGCGGCGCATCAGTGGCCACGACCGCGATGCATGAGCCAGTGTCTTCGCCATAGACCGAACCCGGAATTTCTTTTCCGACAGGCACACCGGCGACCGTCAGTAGCGCGCGTCGTCCAAAATTCGCCTGAACAAAAACGCCCACGGTGTAACTCTGGACCGGGTTATCTTTTCCGGCCTTGATGTCGATCTTGCGTGAGGCGGTTCCGTTTCCGCCTTTGAATTCGTAGCAAATCATACCGGTGCCGCCGCCAACGCTCCCCTCCTCGATCGCGCCGCCGTGCGCGGAATCGAGCGCGCGAAAAACGTCCTCCGGTTTCACATGAAAACCGTTCGTGTCATTTAGCCAGCCATCCCAGGTCTCAGCGACAAGCGGCAAGCTCCACCAATATCCGCTGGCGTCCGACGCACCGTGTTTAATTCGCCATGCGATCACGGCATCGCGCGCGACTCCGACGCTGTGGGTGTTGGTAACGACGACCGGACCTTCGAGAAATCCGCTTTCTTCCATCCAATGCGTGCCGGTCATTTCGCCATTGCCATTCAAGCTGAACATGCCGGCGTAAACCGGATCGTTCAGCGAATCGTGCCCACGCGGAATAATCGCGGTGACGCCGGTCCGGACCGGACCTTTTCCAACAACAAGTTTTCCTTCGCCACGAATGACGGTCGTGTAACCGACTTCAACTCCGGCGACGTCGGTGATGGCGTTGAGCTGACCGGGCGTGCCATCGAACGGAACGCCGAGATCGCGGGCACGAACAATTTTCTTCTCCGATGTCGATCTTGCCGGCGGCGAAGTCTGCCGCTCGCGCGCTTCGACAACGACGAGGAGTGCGATGGCCAAGATGAGAATGAATGTCGATCTTTTCAACATGCGGAAAACGTCCAACGCTGAACGCCCAACGTCCAACATCCAATCAAAAAATTCTGATCATTCTGTTCCTTTTTTTTGTTTTCTGTTTTGGAATGGCGCTCCTCCGCATTAGATTCAGGCCGTGAGCTACGAGGTTTTCGCCAGGAAATATCGACCGCAGACGTTTGACGATCTGGTCGGACAAGCGCACGTCTCGCGCACGCTCAAGAATGCGGTTGCGCAAAATCGGCTGGCGCACGCTTACCTGTTCGTCGGGCCGCGGGGCATCGGCAAAACTTCGACCGCGCGAATTTTAGCCAAAGCGCTCAACTGCGAAAAAGGACCGACGGTTACGCCGGATGGCACCTGCGATAATTGCCGGGAGATCGCGGCCGGTAACAGCCTCGACGTTCTCGAGATCGACGGCGCGAGCAACAACGGCGTCGAGCAAGTGCGCGAACTGCGCGATAACGTGCGCTACGCGCCATCGAAGTCGCGCTACAAGATTTATATCATCGACGAAGTCCACATGCTGACCACGGCCGCGTTCAACGCGCTTTTAAAGACATTGGAGGAGCCGCCGCCGCACGTGAAATTTATTTTCGCGACGACCGAGCCCCAAAAAGTGCTGGCCACGATCGTGAGCCGTTGTCAGCGCTTCGATCTGCACCGAATCCCGGCAAAATTGATTGCCGATCATCTCCAATTCATCGCCGGCAAAGAAAAAATCACACTCGAACCGGCCGCGGCCCACTCGATCGCGCGCGGAGCGGAAGGCGGACTGCGCGATGCCGAATCGATGCTCGATCAACTGGTGGCGTTTTGCGGCGAAAAAATTGCGGAAGCCGACGTGCTCAATGTTTTCGGGTTCACCAGCGAGCAAACTGTGATCGATCTGACGGGTAAGATTCTTCGCAGCGAAACTGCCGGCGCGCTCGATGTTCTCTACGAGCAGTGCGAAGCCGGCAAAGACATGATGCGGTTGATGTCGGATTTGATTTCCTATTTTCGCGATTTGCTCATTTTCAAAGCCAAGCCGGACGCGCTTCAGGAAGATGTCGATCCGGAAACGCAGAAGGCGCTCGCGGCGCAGTCCGAACTGATTGAGAACGACCGCCTCCTGGATTTGATCGACCAATTCGCCCAAGCCGAAGGGCGAATGAAGTGGGCGCCGAACAAGAAGTTGCATTTCGAAGTGGCGCTCATCAAGGCGATCCAAAGTCTGAATCAGGCAACGCTCGATGAAGTGATTGAGAGACTGGGCGAATTGCGCGACGGGAAAACGCCTGCGGAAAAAAAAACGTTAGTCGCTAAACCTGTGGTGGCAGGTCCGAGCCGGACTGGCATTGTCTCGCCTGCATCCAAATCGTACGCGGCCGACCCGCCTTCGCCCGGCTCCGGCGTGGCAGGCACGGCCGCCTCTACAGCGCCGCGCGTCGCTGAATCGGCCAATGGCGACGACGATGTCGAAAACATTTGGCAGCGCGCTTTCTCAAAAATCCCCACACAAAAGGCATTCGTCCGAAATTCGGCCGCCGTGGCGCACGTCCTGCCGAGCGAGGGTCGCCATTTCGTTCTTGGATTTTCGACCGATCAGAAATCCCCGATGGATATTTTGGGCACACCGACCAACCGAAAACTGATCGAAACGCTGTTGCACGAGGTAAGCGGTAGAGATTGGACGCTGAAGTTAATGGTGCAGGAAAATCTCCCATCAAAAACGCAAACATCGGGAGACCGTCCATCTGAGAATTACGCCGACGATCCGCTGATCCGTGACGCGCTCGAGATTTTCAAAGGCGAAGTCAAACGCTGAAACTACAAATGAACCTGAACAAGTTGATGAAACAAGCGCAGCAGATGCAGGCGCAAATGGCGAAAGCGCAAGTCGAGCTCGAAGAGAAGAGCGTCGAAGTAACTGCAGCCGGCGGAAAAGTGAAAGTGACCGCAAATGGCGCCGGGGAAATACTTTCGATCAAAATCGACAAGCAGATTGTCGATCCAAATGATGTCGAGTTCTTGGAAGAAGCGGTGCTGAGCGGCGTTCAGCAAGCGATTGAGCAGGGCAAGGCGTTGGCTCAATCCGAGATGAAAAAAATTACCGGCGGACTCGGGATGCCTGGATTGTAGTCGGAATCACGAACCAGATCGCGCCGGCACAGAAAAGCAGATAAGCAGCGTTGCGAAGCGCGACGACGAGAAAAGGCCAATCAGGGTGGCCGTTAAAATCCCAAAGGCCAAGGAGCCAAGGATTGCCGCAGAGGTAGGCATACAAAAAGTAAATGTAGCCGCTGACGAGAACGATTGCCGGAATGAAAAACCAGCGCGGGAAAAACAACCAGAACGGCAACGACCAGGCAAAATATTGAAAAGAAAATCCGTCGCTCAGCGCGAGGACAATAATGTAGATGCCGGCGATGGTCGCGCAGAGCTCCGCTACGCTGCGCTTAACGCGACGCAGCCATGTGATCACAAGCGCTAACGCGACCGCGATGAGCCAACTGTTTGCCAGGAAAAAAATGATCGGCGCGCGCATCGCGGCGGGCCAGCTTTGTGGCGCAGCGATAATCGAAAATAAAAGGACGCGCGGTCCCCAGCTCGGAACGCCCGCCGTCGTGTGCAAGATTTGCGCGCGATAGCCGAAAACGTTCTTCCAAATGATCGCCGGATCTTGAAAGAGCGCGGGAACGTAGGTTGCGAGCGCGACGACGCCGCAAACCAGTAAGAATCGAACTCGTCTGCGCCACTCAGGAATGAAAAATAGCAGCGCGGGAACCGCCAGCACGGTCGGGAGTTTGATCCACAAACTGACTCCGAGCGCAATTGCGGCCGCGAGCAATTGGTCTTTCGACAATAGCCAAACGCAAAGCACCAAAAAAAACGCAACCGCTGAATCGGTGTTGCCGTGGTAGGCCGAGAAAATTATCGACAACGGATTGAGCCAGTAGACGGCGGGCAGCGACAAAGCGCCATCGGCATGCGCCCAACAATGAAAACAGAAGGAGAGCCGTGGCTGCGTCGAGCAATGCGAATGGAGCGCGCAGAGAAATTCGAAATGGAATGCCAGTTGCGTCCGAAGCAGCGAACAACCACGACTCGACCTCGCTAATGAACGGCGGATGATTGGCCGATGGATCGCCGTGGTAATAACCGATCAGTCCGTGCTCCCGCACATCGCGTGCGTGGCGCTCCCAAATCGCGACGTCTTGGGTTCCGTCCGTGAAAACGACGAGATAAAACCGAAGCGCCGCTCCCAGTGCAACAATGACCCAAAACCAAATGCCGGGACGCGAATACCACCGCGACTGCGCGTCATCGTTCATCGGAGCGAGCGTGCCTGTCGTTTGTGTTTGTCGTAAACAGAAATTTCGCGCACTCCCAGGATCGTTATCTTCTCGGCCAGTCGGGCGAAATTCTCCGCAAGCTGCACGTGCGAATGCGCGTCGGACGCCGTGGTAAATGCAATTCCTTTTTTTATCGCGCGCTCGATGATCGGATCGGCGGGATAAAGCTCATTTACCGGTTTGCGCCAGCCGGCGGTCGAAAGTTCGATGGCCAGATCGCGTGAGTGAATGAAATCAAGCGTTTCGTTGATGATCGATCGAACGTCGCCGCAAGGCCGGTGTCCGTGAATCTTGATCAGATCTAGGTGGGACAGACAATCGACCAGCCCGGTGGAAGCGATCTCGCGAATCCGTCGAAAATAATCTTCATAAATTTCGTCAACGTCGCGCCCGACAAACTGTCCCGCGCCGTCCGGGACGGTATCGAACATTTGGGTCGGGTCATCGAGGTAATGGACCGAGCCGAGAACGAAATCGAGCTTGTCCCAATTCTTTTCGACCCATTTTCGCCCGGCAGCTGAAGTTTGCGGATCGTTATCGAGCTCGATACCGGCGCGAATTTTAAAACCCGGATTCGCGGCCCGCAATTTATCGATCTCGTCAAAATTAATTCCGGCATGGAAGCGGTCGTGGTCAGTGAAGGCAACGTCACTCAAACCGCGCGCACGCGCGCTATCGATCCACGGTTGCAATAGTTCGCGCGAATACGGCTGAACGCGATGTCCTTGCGGATGGCTGTGGTAATCGGAGAAGAGCTTCATGGTGGATCGACCGCTCCGCGGGCGATGCTAGAACTACTCGGCTTCGCCGACATTTATAACATCGAGCAAGGGACTGCTCGATCCACCTTTTCCACCTACGGTTCGGTCAAAAACTTCTGCCGGACGCGAAGCTCGGGATATTTCGGGAAAAAAACGTCGGCGGTAAAAACCCTGCCGGGTGTCAGGTCGCGGGTGGCGATGTTTTCCTTGTACTCAACGTGTTCGCCTGGATTAATAAGAACGGTCCCGGGCTTGTCTTTGATTGCGTGGTTCTCCGACCATTTGGTCAGGACGGCGTCGGCGGAGTTGAGCAATTGAACCTCGATTCGTTGATCGGTCGGGAACTCGAGCGGGATCATGTAGTTGCCCATGTTGGTCACGATCACTTTGATTTGCATTTGTCGAACCTCCGACAGCCGCACTGGCTGGGGTGAGACCTGCAGGTCGAGAATCAATCCGCGCAATTTGCGATCGTTGTATTTTGGCAACACTTGCGAGGAGGAAAAGGGATGCAACATGCGGCCGAACAAGCCTCGCTTTTGCAACGTTGTGGTTGTAATCGGCGTGGTCGTCGGAACCGGAATCGTCGCGGTCGATGACGTTGGGCCCGATGGTGCTGTTTCTGCGGGCGTTGTTTCCGGCGTGGCGTCCTGGGCCGGCAGGCCAGCGGCCGCAGCGAGCAGTATGGAAAAAATTATGGCGAGACGAATCATCGACGGGTTAAACACGAAAAGGTAGCGTTATCAATCCAACATGAAATCCATTTTCGCGAGCCTGATTCTGGCACTTTTCGCCGCTTCCGTCGCGGGTAAAGATCGACATTGCACATTTCGCGTCCACGCCGAGGCGAACTCGAACGATACGGCCAGCTTCTCCAGCTCGGTTCAGGCATTGTTTTCCGGAAAACAGGTGGCGATCGAGCGAATGCCGCGTCTGTCAGAACGCGATGTGGTCGCCTTTTATCCATACCCCGCCGGGGACGGAAAATACGGCGCGCTCTTTCAACTCGATGATCATGGCCGGCTCGCGCTGGACACTCTCAGCATCGAGCGGCGCGGCAGTTTGCTTTTTGTCCTGATCAATGGCCGGCCCGTCACCGAACTGCAGATCGACCGCCGCGTTTCCGACGGTCGGATTTACGTTGCGTCCGGACTGACCCAAGCCGACATCGAATTGATGAAAAAGGATTGGCGATTGATCGGACAAAAACGAAAACGCTAATTCTGATGCGTTCGTTGTTTCTCATGCTGGCTGCGGTCTGCTCACTCCAAGCGATCGCTCGGGCACAAACTGAAACCGCGACTGTCGATCTTGCATTGCCGACCGACAATGACGCGATTTTTCACGGCGGCGGATCGGCCTTCTACCAATATATCGAGCGCGATTACCACGGGGAAAAATCGACGCCGTGGGAAGGCGGCCAATACGGTTTCGTGCGCGATCCGGAGCAAACGCGTTCCGGCATTGTTTATACTCGCTTTCACGAAGGCATCGACATTCGTCCTCTTCATCGCGATGACCGGGGCGAACCGTTGGACGAAGTGCGGGCGATCGCCGATGGCAAAGTGGTTTACACCAATTGGGCGCCGGGTTACTCAAACTACGGAAAGTACATCGTGATCGAGCATCGCTGGGACGGCTCGCCGTATTACGGTTTGTACGGACATCTTAGCAAGATCGACATTCGCGCGGGCGATGTTGTCCATCGCGGTCAGCACATCGCGGTCATGGGTTACACTGGAGTGGGAATCAATCGCGAGCGCGCGCATCTGCATTTGGAATTGAATCTGATGCTCTCGCGCAAATTCCAGGAATGGTATGCCGCCTTTGTTCATCCCAGTGATCCAAACCACCATGGCATTTACAACGGACTCAACCTGACCGGCCTCAACATCGCCCGGCTTTACTTGGAGCTGCGCGAGAAACCGTCGCTCACGATTCCGCATTTCCTCAGCGAGGAAGAAGCTTTCTACAAAGTGGCGCTGCCGAGATCGCGCCACTTCGAATTACCGAAGGTGTATCCGTGGATGGTGAACGGCAACGCTGCGAACGAGCCGCGATCCTGGACAGTTAGCTTCGCGCGCAGCGGATTGCCGCTGAGGATCGAGCCGAGCGACCGGAAAGTGAAAGAGCCGGAACTTGTTTATGTGAAGCCAAGCTTACGAAGCGCTTCGTACTTAATCGACGGAATCGCCACGGGCCCAGCCGCGCATGCGCATCTCACCGAACACGGCAAGCAAATGCTGCGCTTGTTGATTTACCCTGATTGAAGATCGACAATCGCGCCTAACAGGAACTCGGCTGACGCTGCGCGACCGCGACGCCGTGCGGAATGGCGCCGGAAATAAATCCCAGACATTCGACCGCGCCGCTCGGTTTTCCCGGGAGCGCGATCACGAGCGAATCATCAACCACAGCCGCGAGATTGCGCGAGATAATCGCGTTCGGCGTAATCTTCATCGACTCAGCGCGCATCACTTCACCGAAACCCGGCAGTTCCACCCGCATGATTGCGCGAATCGCCTCCGGCGTGAGATCGCGCGGTGCAATTCCAGTCCCGCCCGTGGTCAGGATCAAGCCGCAGCCCTGTTTCGAAAAGGAACGGATCGTTTCCTGAATTTTTGTTACATCATCCGGAATCACGGCTTCAGCCAGAACCTGCCAGCCGCTCTTATGCGCAACTTCTTTGACCGCGGGTCCGCCCAAATCTTTGTAATCGCCCGCGCTGGCCCGATCCGAAACTGTGATAATCCCGACAACAATCTGCATCAGACTTTGGTTTTCTTAATTAATCGGACCTCCGCGATTTGCATCTTCTTATCAACTGCTTTGCACATGTCGTAAATCGTGAGCAACGCGATCGAGACGCCGGTCAGCGCCTCCATCTCGACGCCCGTCTGAGCGACCGTCCTCGCGGTGCACGTCACCTCGGCGCCATTACGGATGCTGACGATATCGATCTTCACATCGCTTAACGGCAGTGTGTGGCAGAGCGGAATGAGAGTCGCAGTTTGTTTCGCGGCTTGAATTCCCGCAATCCGCGCAGTCGCGAAAACGTTTCCCTTGGCAATTCGATCTTTTGAGATCAGCTCGAGCGTTTTGCGCTGGAGTTTGATCTTACCTTTCGCGACGGCGGTCCGCGCGCTCATCGGTTTGGCGGAGACATCAACCATCTGGGCGTTACCATCGCCACCAACGTGACTTAACCGGTTCATTTCTCGTCACTCGTCACCTGTCACTCGTCACTCATTTCAGCCGCCGATCGCGATCATCTTGCGGTCCGGCTGATAATTGTTCCGGAAATCGTGTTGCTCCGGCTTGCGATCGACTACGTCGATGAAAAACCGACGCAATTCGTCATCGCTCGCGCCTGCGCGCAGCGGTTTCATAATGTCGAACTCGAGATAACTGCCCAGACAGGGCCGCAATTTTCCGTCACAAGTCAGGCGAAGTTTGTTGCAGCTTTCGCAGAAGTGAAGGTTCGTCATCGCCCCGATGAAGCCGATCCGCTGGTCGCGGCCGGGAACTTGGTAATAGGTGGCCGGACCATTTGTCCGGAATGATGCGTCGGGAATCAAATTGCCGAAGCGTTTTTCGATCGTCCGCTTCGCTTCGGCGATCGGAAGAAAATTTTCGTCGCTCAATACTTCGGTCGTGCTGACCGGCATCAGTTCGATGAAGCGTAGGATCAGATTGCGGGCAGCGGCAAACTCGATCAGCGGAACCAGCTGGTCGTCGTTGCGACCGCGCATCAGGACGCTGTTCAGTTTGATTTGGTCGAATCCGGCCTGGATCGCCGCGTCAATTCCTTCCAGGACCTGGGCGTGAAAATCGCGTCCGGTGATCTGCGCATAAAAATGTCGATCTAACGTGTCGAGCGAGACGTTAACCGAGTGCGCGCCTGCGCTGCGCAACGCCGCCGCCATTGTTTGTCCCGGCGCAATCTCACGAGCGAGCAACGTTCCGTTTGTCGAAATCCCGAGGCTGGCGATTCCGGGAATGTTTGGAATTTCGCGAACAAAATCTACGACATTGCGGCGAGTGAGCGGTTCGCCACCGGTGACGCGCACCTTTGTTACGCCCAAATCGGCTGCGATCCGGATGAGGCGCAGGGTTTCTTCGTAACTGAGAACCTCCTCGCGGGGCAACCATTCCTGGAGCTCGCGAGGCATGCAATAGTTGCAGCGTTCGTTACAACGATCCGTGATCGAGACGCGCAGATACGAGATGCGATGGCCGTAACGATCTTCCATTCGAGACGCAACGTTACGATTTCCTCGGGGTTGAATCAAGGAGCTGGGAAAATTGACTGACCATGTCGCGGCTGTATCATTTTTTATGAAAATAATTTCCAGGACGCTTTTGTTAGGTTTCGCCGCGGTCGGGCTCTGCCTAACAAGTTGCGAGACGGTGGAGAACCGAATTTCCGAGCATCAGGACATGTTCAATACTCTTTCGCCGCGGGATCAGGAATTGGTCCGACACGGGCAAATCCGATCCGGAATGTCGATGAACGCAGTTTGGCTGTCTTGGGGTTCGCCCGCGCAAAAAACCGTGGGCGAAATGCGCGGCCATCCCTCCGAAACCTGGATTTATGTGGAAAACCGGACCGCGCCGTACGGCTCTGCGTATTACCCGTTCTATGGCTACGGTCCGGGATTTTATGGCGGCTTCGGATTTCACCATGGCTTTTCCCACCACGGACGTCGCTTCGCCTTCTTCGGCGATCCGTTCTACGATCCTTTTTATTATTCCTACATTCCACCGACGATTACGGTTCCATACCGAACGGTCACGTTTTCGAGTGGGCGAGTGATGTCGTTCCAGTATCTGGCGCCGCCATATCGATAAATTCTGGTTCGCGTAATAACGCGGGACGCGTCAGGGTAGCGGCAGAGCACATATGGCTTATCGCTCATTTCGGCATTTTCTCGAAACGCTAGAGCACGCGGGCGAACTAACGCGCGTCGCCGAGCCGGTCGACACTGACCTCCTCATTTCCGAATGGGCTGACCGCCAGATGAAATCGCCCGGCGGCGGCAAAGCGTTGCTGTTCGAGCAACCCGTCGTTGATGGAAAGGTTGCGAAATTTCCGGTGGCGATCAACACGATGGGATCGCGCAACCGGATGGCCATGGCGCTCGGCCGCGAAAGTATCAACGAGATCGCGCAAGAAATTCAGCTCATTCTCAAAGCCAAGCCGCCGACCGATCTGCGGGAAGGCTGGAGTTTACTCAAACAGGGAATTCATCTTTTACATGCACGACCGAAACAAGTTCGGGACGCACCCTGTCAGGAAATCGTCCACCCGGTCGAGTCCGATGCCGGACGGGCGGATGATTTCTCGTTGCGCGATCTACCCATCCTAAAATGCTGGCCAAAAGATGGCGGGCGTTTCATTACGCTGCCGAACGTGCACACGCGCGATCCCGAAACCGGCGCGCGCAACGTCGGCGTTTATCGGATGCAGGTTTTCGATGAACGAACGACCGCGATGCATTGGCAGGTCCACAAAGTGGGCGCCCGCCACGGCAAGCGCTATTACGAGCGCAACGAGCGAATGCCGGTCGCGGTCACGCTGGGCGGCGATCCCGCGCTTTCGTTTGCTGCCACCGCCCCATTGCCGGACGGCTTGGATGAAATCTTGTTCGCCGGATTCTTGCGGCGCAAATCGATCGAAATGGTGAAGTGCAAGACGATCGACCTCGAGGTCCCGGCCGATGTCGATTTTGTTTTAGAAGGCTACGTCCAGCCTGGCGAGATGCGGCCGGAAGGACCGTTCGGGGATCACACCGGTTATTACACCGCGATCGAGGACTATCCCGTATTTCATCTGACCGCGATTACCCATCGCCAGGATGCGGTTTACCCGACAACGATTGTCGGAATCCCGCCGATGGAAGATTTTTATATCGGCGATGCGGCCGTCCGGATTTTTCTGCCGGTGTTCAAAATGAATTTTCCCGAGCTGGTGGACATGACGCTGCCGGCCGAAGGCGTCTTTCACAATCTCGTGTTCGTCAGCATTCGGAAACAGTATCCGTATCAAGCGTTCAAGGTGATGCATGGTTTGTGGGGCATGGGGCAGATGATGTTCAGCAAATACATCGTGGTAGTGGACGAAGACTGCGACGTGCACAACACCAGCGAAGTGTTGTTTCGTCTCTGCGCCAACACCGACCCCGCGCGCGACACAACCGTCATCAAAAATCCGAGTGATTCGCTCGATCATGCGCCGAGCGAACAAAATGTCGGCTCGCATATGGGTTTCGACGCGACTCGCAAGTTGCCAGGTGAAAATTATCACCGGCAATGGCCGGAGCTGCTGAAGATGACTGACGAAGCGAAGGCGCTGGTGGACGCACTGCAAAAGAAAACGCGTTGATCCCGCGGACGAGATCAACGCGTCTCTGAAGTAATCAATTTTAAATTACGGCCTGCGGAATAACTGGCCGTTATCGACGTCGCGAGTCAATCCGCCTGGCGGAACTCCGCGCAAATCATACGAACGTCCAGTATACGGGCTGAAGAACATTCCCGGCCGTCCCGATGGCCGCGCGAACGGGTAACCACCCGAAGGCGGCGGACCGTATTCGCGAGCACGATCTTCCTGGATCGCGTGCCCGATCAACGCGCCGCTTGCGGCTCCGATGGCCGCCCCAACGGCGGCGCCGCCCACGCGACCGGTGGCGAGTCCGCCGATCAGCGCACCTGCCCCGGCGCCCGCTGCGGCTCCCTGGCCAGTTGGCGTATCGCACGAGTCCAGACCAAACGCGGCGAGCAAAGCGCCACAAACCATTGTGAAAAGCTTTTTGTTCATATTGATGTCTTTGTTAGCCCATTGAACGCGCAAGTAAAACGAATGTTGCGGTCCAAAAATCAACTTACCCGGCGGTGGAAGTGGACTAGGGCTTGCGGAAAACTTTCTTCACGCCCTCGTCCAGGATCAACGCCCCATGCCCCAGTTTTCGGGCATCGTAGACCCGGGCGGAGTACGGGCTTTGCACGAAGCCCGAAGCCGTAGCGGAGCCCTTGTTCGCGTTTATTCCCGTCGGGTAATCTTTTCCGTTGGCCATTGGATATTTCTTGGCTGCATCTTCCGGCGTTACCACAACCGCCTTGGGTTCCTCGCCTAGCGCGTAGACCTTGGTAAGTGGAGCAAGCGTTACAGATGCGACCAACAATGCTGAAACTAATGCTAAGTATCTTTTCATATTAATAATTACTAATAGTTACGGTTTCGATGGCTCAGACGGATGGCGCTTTTTGCTCATTCAAAAAAGTTTGAGGAGCTGCGCCGTGATCCGTCCCGCCTTTTCCAATTTGTTCAGACCGTATTCTTTTTCGAATACGCGAAATTTGTCCAGCTCCATTCGGCGCAATAGCCCCCGGTAAATCGAAGCCATGATCTCCGCCGCCACCATGGATCGCCGATCTTCGCGCGGCAAGACCTCGGCTGACCGAGCGAAAAATTGGCGCGCGCGCTCCGCCTCAAACTCCATCAGTTGGACAAAACGATCGTTGTATTGTCGATCTTGAAGCTCTCGTTCGGAGTAATTGAAACGCGCCAAATCCTCCTGCGGCAGATAAATCCGGTCATCGCCCAGGTCTTTGCCGACGTCGCGGATAATGTTAGTCATCTGCAGAGCCAGACCGAGCTGAATGGCATATTCCTTACAAGCGGGATTGCGGTAACCAAAAATTTCGATGCTGACCAGGCCGACGGCGCTGGCCACGCGATAACAATAGACTCGTAATTCCTCGAACGTCCTATAGCGCTTGATGCTTAGGTCCATTTCGACGCCGGCGATGATTTCCTCGAGCATTTCGGGAGCGAGCGCGTATTTCGCCATGAGATCGCGCACATCAACGGCAAATGAGGATTCGTTAGGCCCGGGGGTTCGCACCCATTCGCGCCATTCCCTCAGGCGCCGGGCTTTTTCTTCTACGCCAAGATCGACATCGTCCGCGATGTCATCAATTACGCGGCAAAAGGCATAGAAAGTTGTGATATCGCGACGTCGTTCGCGGTCGAGCGAAATAAAAGCGAGCGCGAGATTTGATTTGCTGGTTCGAGTGATTTGAGCTGCCGCATTCACGACTCGAGCTGGAGCCTTCTAATATTCAATCCATGCCTGTTGATAAACCTCGCCGGTTTCGCCGCGCCGGAACAAACAGACCCACGACGCCAGCAACCAGCCCGTGACAAAGCCGCGCAGGATAACAAAAATCGATTTCCAGATGACCATCGCCATGAGCCGATCCGCGATGGCGCCGCGCACGATTGCGTCCGCGGTGGTCAGAAAGAAAAAGTGGATCCCGCAAATAAGCAGGAACCAGCCGAATCGGCTGAGATTATTCCGGATAAATTCGCGATGAGCCCGGATGGCTTCGCGCAAGGTTTCATTGTGCAGTGCGAGCGAGATTTGCACCGAGCTGAAGGCGATAATCAGTCCGCACATGACCACGCGCTCGATCGGGAGATAATCAAGCACGTCGGGAATGTTCATGAAATACGCGAGCAAGAGTGGGAGCCTCACAATCAGAAGGCTTACCAGAACAACGATGCCGGCCCATTCCAAAACGTAACTGAAACGGCGCATGGCAAAGCGGAAGAGTTCGCCTTCTTCGAAGCTCAAGCCGCGAATCCATGCAAAGCAGACCGCTATTAAGTAAACCTGGATGTAAACACCGAAGAGATATTCAAAAATAAACGCTACCGCATCGACACTGGCCGAGATTTGTAAAAGCTCGGCCGCCGGGAGAAGTCCGCCCCAGATCGGAAGCGCCCAAAACATGATTGGCTTGACCAGAGCTGCGATAGCGCTGAGCAGCACGATCAGATAGACGAGATAGCCTAAAAAACGAAATCGCTTATGCAGCGCGCGTACGAGCGCGCCGTGTAACCCGCGCCAGTTGATCAGCATCAGCACCGCCGCGATTGCCGATAACGGGTAAGTGGTTGTTGCGTCATCGAAAATTCCAGCGACCTCTTCCAGCGCCGGGAGCGGCGCTTCCTGCCACACCTCCATGAATGTTGGCCAGTGCCAGTTCGCCAGCGATGTAATTTGCGTTAGATCGACATCGGCGCTGCTCTGAATCGGAGTGAACGTGGAAAACTGAAAGACAAAATAAGCGAAGCCTAGCAAAACAAATGAGAGCCAGACACGTTTGTAACGAAGCAGACAACGAAAGCCGTCCCGCAACGACAGGCGGACCGGATTAAAGAGCAGGACAATGACGTAGCCGCATAACAGCCCGATCACCGGGTAAACGCGGGGCAAACCCGTGAACATCTTTTTGGCCTAACGAATCAAGCCCCAGTGTGGAATGAACGGCCAGTAGACAAACAATCCGCGTCCGACCAAATTTCGCTCCGGCACCGGCCCCCAGTAACGGCTGTCAAAACTGTTCTCGCTATTGTCGCCCATCGCGAAGTAGGTCTGCTTCGGCACCTCGAAAGTCCTGGTCTTGTCGGAAAGATGTCCCTTCCCCGTATACCCTCGATATCCATCCTGCGCTCCCATCACCCGTTGGAAACCAAAACCTTCCGCGACTTTTCCATCGACATACAATGTGGGCGGGTCGATTCGCAACTTATCGCCCGGCAAACCGGCCAGCCGTTTGATGTAGAACTGCGTTTGGTCGCCAATGTCGGGAATATTTTTCGTACGAAAAACAAATACATCGCCGCGATGGGGTTTGACGAAATTGTAACTGAATTTGTCCACAAACACCTGGTCGCCCGTGTCGACCGCGCCGCGAGCGATCACTTCACCGCGGCGATAACGGAGTCCCGGTGAAACTCTGAAGTCCGCTCCCAATTGCTCCGGCGGACAATAAACCAGGAATTTTTGATGCTGACAGATGATTCGCGACCAGGTGAAGAAAAAGAGAAACTTCTGACGCTGAACTTGCAGGACCTCGTCGTCCTGGTCGGAAACCACGTTGATGTAGTTGCGCCCGCGGAGGACAAACTCAGCGACTTGCTGGAGAATATTTGGGGACTCCGTCGTCATCGGACGGCCAATGATGCCGTTGAGCGTGGGCTGCATCGAACCGGTTGGTATTTTGAACGGCTGCAAAAAGTAGGAACGAATGCCGACCGCAACGACGATTGCGACCAGAATCACTTCGCAATTTTCCCGCCAATGCGACTCCCAGGTTACGGGCGTTAGTTGATGCAATTTCGCGTCCAGCTCTTCGGCGCGACTTTCGATTTGTTTTGCATCGCGCTGCCGCAACGCGGCGTGCAATCGGCGTATGTCCGCGCCGATCGCGTCCTGAGTCTCCGTGTCCATAATATCGCGCTTGTAGCGCAAAAATTTCTGGGCGTGGCGCAGCAGGAGTTTGCTGTGTTTAACGTAGCGCGGCGTGAACATTTGAAAATCTACCTCTTCCTCTTAATCTTCCTCATCATTGTGCCTTCAGCACTTCAATGAACGCTTCCTGCGGAATGTTGATTTTCCCGATGCTCTTCATTCGTTTTTTTCCTTCTTTTTGTTTCTCCAGCAGCTTACGTTTCCGGGTAATGTCGCCGCCGTAGCATTTCGCGGTCACGTTTTTTCGCAAGGCCGAAACACTCTCACGCGCAATAATCTTTCCGCCAATCGCCGCCTGGATCGCTACCTGGTAAAGCTGTCGCGGAATCACTTCCTTTAACTTTGACGCGAGCTGGCGTCCCCTGCTCTCCGCCCGGTCTTTGTGGACGATTGTCGAAAACGCATCCACCGCTTCGCCGTTCACCAGCAGATCGAGCTTCACCAATTTTGCAGCGCAATAACCCGAGTGGTCGTAATCCATCGAACCATAACCACGCGTGATCGATTTAATCTTGTCGTTAAAATCGACCAGAATCTCGTTTAGCGGCAGCTCGCAATGCAACATCACCCGCCGCGAATCGAGCGTCTCGGTGTGGTCCATTTGTCCGCGCTTTTCCAAAATCAATTGCAAGAGGTCCCCAATGTTTTCGTTCGGGCAAAGTACGTAGGCTTTCACAATCGGCTCCCGGATTTCTTCGATCTGGCTCGGATCGGGTAGATGCGCGGGATTGTCGATCAACAAAGTCTCGCCGCGGGTCGTTTCGATTTCGTAAACGACGCTCGGGCTCGTCGCGATGATGTCCATGTCGTACTCGCGTCGTAATCGCTCCTGAATGATTTCCATGTGGAGCAAACCGAGAAATCCGCAGCGAAAGCCGAATCCGAGCGCGACCGAGCTCTCGGGCGAGTAAACAAACGCCGAATCGTTCAAGCGCAGTTTGCCAATCGCCGTTTTCAAATGCTCGAAGTCGCCGGTGTTGATCGGATAAATCCCGCTGAACACCATCGGATGAATTTCCTGAAAGCCCGGAAGCGCCTGTCGTGCGGGATTGCGTTGATCCGTGATCGTGTCACCGATCTTCATATCGGAAACGGTTTTGACATTCGCGATAAAATAACCGACATCGCCGGCGCTCAGCTTCGGTTGCATAAACATCTTGGGCGTAAACACGCCCACTTCCTTGATGTCGTAGCGCCCATCGTTGCTCATCATCCTAATCGCCTGGTCCGGCTGCATTTTTCCCGACACCACCCGGACGTGACCGATGACTCCGCGATAAACGTCGAAGACGGAATCGAAAACCAACGCGCGTAAAGTCTCGTCCTTCGGTTTTTCCGGCGCCGGGACCCGATGCACGATCGCTTCGAGAATTTCTTCGATCCCGATTCCCATCTTCGCGCTCGCTTGGATCGCTTCCTCAGCTGGAATCGCCAGAATTTCCTCGAGTTGACGCTTCACCGACGGCACATCGGCGTTCGGCAGATCGATCTTATTGATCACCGGCACGATGGTCAGGCCTTGTTTGTGCGCGAGATGCACGTTCGCCACCGTCTGCGCTTCTACGCCTTGCGCTGCATCAACAATCAGAAGCGCGCCTTCGCACGCAGCCAACGATCGCGAAACTTCGTAGGCAAAATCGACATGACCTGGCGTGTCGAGCAGGTTCAGCAGGTACATTTCGCCCGATTTCGCACGATAATTCATCGTCACCGGATGCGCTTTGATCGTGATCCCGCGCTCGCGCTCCAAGTCCATCGAATCGAGCAATTGGTCCTGCTTGTCGCGATCGTGAATCGTGCCCGTCGTCTCGAGCAATCGATCCGACAAAGTAGTTTTGCCGTGATCGATGTGCGCGATGATGCAAAAATTGCGCGTCAATTCGATTCCCATGAAAGCCGCACTATGCAGGGCCTTTCTTCTCTTGTCATCCCGAGCGGAGTCGAGGGATCTCTAGATATTTCTGAGTTGAGGAATACTGAAACAATAAGAGATGTCTCGACTTCGCTCGACATGACAAAGCAAAATAATCGACAACATGCCGAAACTGATTCTCACCACTGAAGCGCAGGGAAAAGTCGCGTATGAATTTGCCGAGAGTTCAATCACTATCGGCCGCGCGCCCGACAACATGATTGTGATCGACGATCCGTCGGTCTCGAACCGCCACGCGCAATTGGAGCTGAGCGGCGAAACTTATCGCCTCAAGGATCTCGATTCCACCAACGGCACAAAGGTCAACAGCGTGCCGATCACCGAAACGGCGTTGCGTTTCGAAGATCGAATCCGGTTCGGCGCCATTGAAGCGCGGTTCGAACCGGATGTCAGCGGCTCGCAACCCCTGCCGCAGCTCGAAGAAATCGAAACGACGCCGGCCGAAGCCAGCGCCGCGCCCGCCGGTTTCGGAAACGCTTCACCGTTCGGGCCAAGATCGACATCTCGCGATCCGGCGCGTCTCGTGGTCCTTGGAATTGCCGCCGTCGCGCTCCTGACGTTTCTCGGCAGCATGATCGCCGTGCTTTTCATGCGCGCTCCGTGATTTCTTTTGTCATTCCGAGCGAAGTCGAGGAATCTCTGACTGTTTCAGTTGTTACAAGCGCGGATATTTTTAGAGATGTCTCCCGTTCGACTCGCTCCGCTCGCTCAGGGCAGGCTCTCATTGTGGCGGCTTCGCCGCTATAAACTGGATGCAACGTCACGTTGCCGCTCGACATGACAGAATTTAGAAAACGCCTTCTCCTTTTCGATATCGACGGCACCCTGATTCATTCCGGCGGCGCCGGGGTTGAGGCGCTTAAGCTCGCTCTGGAAGAGCGCTTCGACATCAAGGACGACCTTCATGATATCGAAATCGCCGGCATGACCGATTCGGGAATTGTCATCAGCATCCTGAACAAGCACAAAATCCCCCCCACCGCCGACAACGTCGCCGCCTTTCTCGACAGTTACGTCCATTTTCTCTCGCTCGAGTTGCCCCGCCGCGAAGGAAATCTTCTTCCTGGCGTGCTGGAGTTGCTCGAGAAACTAAAAACGCGAAAACACGTCGTGCTTGGTCTGCTCACCGGCAACGTGTCGCGCGGCGCTCAACTCAAGCTCGGCCATTACGGAGTCTGGCATTTTTTTGAATTCGGCGCCTTCGCCGACGATCACCACGATCGCAACCAGCTCGGAGCATTTGCCCAGGCCCGGGCGAAGGAAAAGCACGGGCGCGAATTTTCGGCAAATGAAATCGATGTCATTGGCGACACGCCGCGCGATATCGCCTGCGGAAAAGCGCTCGGCGCCCGCACCATCGCGGTCGCGACGGGCACGTGGAGCCGGGAAAAGCTGGCTAAGCATTATCCCGATATTTTAATCGATGATCTTTCCGATGTTGACCGTCTCATTGATACGCTCGGTTGGTGATCGACCGGCGATGTCTTGATGAAAATGATCTCTGAGGCGCTACTTCCTGATTTTATGGCATTAAAACAAGCCCCCAACATTTTGCCCCTCGAAGGCGAAATCGACCTTCACGTTTCGCCGGAGGTCGCGGAATCGCTCCGGACCATGACCGCGAAAAAGCCGAAAGAGGTTGTGATTGACCTTACCAAGGTCACTTACCTCGACAGCTCCGGGTTGGCGGTTCTCATTGAAGGCATGCAAAACGTCCAGGAATACGGCGGCCGGTTCGCGGTTGCCGGCGTGCAGGAGAGCGTAAAGCACATCTTCGACATCGCCCGCCTCGACCAGGTGTTTCAGATGTTCCCTACCGTCGACGAAGCGCTGGCCGCTGAGTAAAATTCGGCCGATCGTCGGACGTTATTTGTTGGGAGTTTCGGAACAAATTCTGCTCCAAATTGCGCGAAAATGGCGCGCCCAGAATCGGTAAACGTTCTTCCCCTTGAGGGCGAAATTGATCTTCATGTTTCCCCAGGGGTTGCACGGTCTCTTGCCGGCGTGGCTGCGAAACGCCCGGCCCACATCGTTGTCGATCTTACCAAAGTAACTTTCGTCGACAGCTCCGGCCTGGCTGTGCTTATCCATGGCATGCAAGACGTTCAGGGATACGGCGGCAAATTCGCCATCGTCGGGCTTCAGGAAAACATCCGCCCAATTTTCGAAATCGCCCGCCTCGACCAAGTCTTCCAAATTTTCCCGACGGTCGAGGACGCGCTCGCGGTCACGTAGCTCGAATCAATCTTTGGTAGCGGCTTGAACTAGAATCGTGAGGGTTTGCTCGACATTTTTAGAAATGCCGAACTGGGCTGCGAGCTCGGTAACTTTCGATCTCGCTGAAGACCGACGTAATTCGTCCAACCAGAACCGAATGGCATCGCGCAGACCCGAGACGTTGTTCGGTAGATCGACTACCGAGCCATGAACCCCGTTCTCGATGATTTCGCTGAAGCCGTTGTCACGCGTCGTGACCACCGGCAGTCCAGAGGCGAGCGCTTCCAGACAGGCGTTTGAGAACGGATCGTAAATGCTCGGCAAAATGAAAATATCGGCGGCGGCGTAGATCGGCCGAAGATCGGCGACTTCGCCAAGAAAGCGCACCGGCTCCTCCGTAAAAAACCGTTTTGGCTTGTAACCGCGGGCGTCTCCGCGCCCCGCGACCATTAAACGAAGTTTCCGGTCACGACAGAGTTCCATCGCTTCGATCGCAAACCTAAGTCCTTTCCGTTCCCAACCTGAGCCCGCGAACAGCAGCGCGATTTCGTCCGGCTTCAGTTTCAAGTCTGCGCGGGACTTCTCGCGCGTCGCCGGATCGAAACGAAATTGGTCGAGCGGAACGCCATTGCGGACGATGTCGACCTTGTCCGCAGGATAGCGGTAAATATCGACAATCTCCTTCTTTACCATCTCCGAATTCGCGATGACGCGACCGGCAGCGCCTTTTGCGAAAAGCGATTCCTCGAGCTGCAGGATGTCGCGGTGCTTGCGATTAACACCGCGAACGAATCGTTGGAGCGGCATTTCAAATTTTCTTCGCCGATTCAGCCAGGCCTGATGCACGCCATCGCCCGCGCGGTAAACATCACAGCGCCAGATGCGCTCAAGACTCATCAAGACATCGCAACCAAGTTGCGGACGCAATTTCTCCAGCTCATTGGCGAAGCCAATTGCCGAGTCTGCCTCTACCCGGTTAATCGAACCGAAACTCCAGTCGCTAGCCGGCCAATCGTCGGTCGCGACGAGCTGCGCTTCGTGGCCAAGAACGACAATCCCGTGCGTCAGGCGTTTAAGATAAGATTCCGCGCCGCCGCTCGGCGAATAGCCGCGACGCACGAAGACGATTTTGAGTTTCCGAGTATCCGCCAAACACGCCAAATGACGCTAAGAATCCGTGCAAAAGCAATGTATCTTTGACTTTTGGCGTGCTTTAGCGTGTTTAGCGGACGCGTCTGACAATCCTGTTTCGATGAGCCAATCTTTGCTGCCGAAGAGCTTGCTTTACTCAATCTTTGCCCGAATTGGCGGACCCGGCCTCGATACCGACTCATTTGAAGCGTTGCGCGGGTCCTATCGAGGCAAATTTCTTGGTAAAGCCGTCGCTTACGATAATCGCCAGCGCGAGATCCCTCCGCGTTTCATTCAATCGCTTCGTTGGCACCCGGTGCGTTTGATCTCGTTTCTCGACCGCCCTTATTATTATGGGGCAAAGAAGAGATACCTCGATTGGATCGCTTCGCGCCATCTCGACAGCGGCCGCTACGATTTTTTCCACAGTTGGTCGGGCGATTGCCGCGAAACGCTGCGAGTTGCGAAAAGGAAGAAGATCCCGTCACTGATCGAAATTCCAACCTGGCACCGGGGGAGCCAAAAGGCAGAGGACAGCGGTCAGAGGTCGAAAGTCAAATCTTGGAAGTCGCGCTTCCTGCTCGAGCGCGAAAGATATCTGGAAGAATACGAACTGGCGACGCTGGTCGTAGTCCTTTCTGAAAAGGCAGCCGAATCTTTTCGCGCGGCAAATTTCCCGGATGAAAAATTATTTTACCTGCCGCGAGGCGTCGATACGGATCGTTTCAAACCGGGGCCCGAGCCGGACGGGCGGAGGCGTCCGCCAGTCTTCCGCGCCATTTTCTCCGGCGCGCTGATTGAGCGAAAAGGGATTCACCACCTGCTCGAAGCCTGGCACCGGCTCAACCTGCAGAATGCCGAACTCTGGCTGCTCGGCAGCGTTCACGAGGAAGCCAAACCATATCTGGAAAAGTTCGGGCGCGAGAATGTTCGGGTCCTCGGGTTCAAGCACGACCTCGAGAATTATCTCAATCAAGGATCGGTTTACGTTTTCCCATCGCGATTGGAGGGCAGCGCGAAGACGATTTACGAAGCGGCCGCTTGCGGCTTGCCGATGATCACGACCCGCGAAGCCGGCGACGTCGTGCGCGACGGCGTGGAAGGAATCATTGTTAAACCGGGCGACGTCGATGCGATCGCCGCCGCGATCGAGCATTTGTATCGTCATCCCGAGATTGTCACGAGCATGGGAGCCGCGGCGCGACAACGCGTGCTAGAAAATTTTACCTGGGACCATTATCGGACACGTTTGTTAGGCGCCTACGAGAGAGCGATCCAGTTATCCAATTGAAGATTCTGCTCATTCAACTCAAACGCATCGGCGATTTGATTCTAACCACGCCGGCGATCGCGGCAGTGCGCGAAAAATTTCCGGACGCAAACATAACGCTGGTGATTTCATCCGACGGCAAAGCGTTGGCACCTGCAATTGCTGGCGTGAACAAGCTTTTGATCATGCCGCGCGGTTTCGCGGGATTTGGAACGATGGCCGCGATCGCGCGCGGAAAATTCGATTACTGCGTTGATTTTACGCGGAACGATCGATCGGCGTTACTCGTCTTTCTCTCGCGCGCGAAGAAGCGAATCGTGTCGTTTCGAATCAAAACGCGTTCGAAGTTTCGAACGCGTTTTTACAACGAGTTTGTTCCGCATCGGATGCGCGACATGCACACCATCGATTATCACCTGGGGCTGCTCGAGCCGCTTGGAATTTCCAACGCTTCGCGCGCCGTCCGGTTGGAGCTACCGAAAAGCGCACGTGAAACGGCCGACGAATTAATGAGCGCGCACAATATCAGAAGAAACTTCATCGTTTTTCATCCCGGCTCGGCGCGCGCGGAGAAATTTTGGAACGCGCAACGTTGGGCTGACGTAATTGACTACGCCGTCGGCAATCACGACGTCGCTCTTGTTTTGACCGGTGGATCAGCGCCGCTGGAACAGACGCACATCGGCGACATCAAATCGAAAGTGCACCACGAGATTGTCGATCTCTCCGGCAAAACCGATTTGCTGACGCTCGCGGCATTAATCGCCAAGGCGCGCTTGTTGATCACAGTGGATTCCGCGCCGATGCATCTGGCGTCGGCATCGCGCACACCGCTGGTGATTCTGTTTGGCCCGACCAATCCGTTTCACTGGCGTCCTCGGGAAAGCCCGGCGCTGATTTTACAGGGAACATCGACATCGTCTTTTACCGAATTCGTGCCCAAACAGCCGCGGTTGCCGATGAACCAAATCTCGACGGAGGCGGTGATCGGTGCTATGGAGACGCTGTTATCCGCTCCGGCAACGTCGCCACCGTTATGAGCAAGGCAGAAGGCGCCAAAGTAAAACTCTCGTTCTGGGAAACCATTCGGACGGCATGGAAACCGTACCGGCGTCTCTACAGTTATGCCGGCCCTTACAAATGGCGTTTCGCTCTCGGACTCGCTTTCGGCATTGTTTACGGCACTCTCACGTCGCTTCTGCCACTGATCGTTCTCCAAGTCTCAAACTTCATTTTTCCCGGTGCCGCGCCTAATCCGCGCATGGTCCTGGCCCATCGCGAAATGCTCAACATCGGTCCGAAAATCGACTCGATCGTTTGGATTTGTCTTCTGATTCCGTTGGTGATGACGATCCGAAGTCTTTGCTCCTACGGCAACGCTTATTACATGAACTGGGTCAGCAACAAAGTGGTGAACGACGTACGCAATCAGCTCTTCGCCAAAGTGGTGCGGCACTCGATGGATTTCTTTAACCGGATGCAAACCGGTTTTCTGATGTCGCGGATTGCAAATGATACCCGAAGCCTGCAACAAGCGCTCTCCAGCGTGAGCAGCGACGTGTTCAAGCAACCGGTCACCATCGTTGGAGCGGTGATCGCGCTTCTTCTGATCGACTGGAAATTCACCGTCGTCAGCTTGGTGCTGTTTCCCATTTGCATTGTGCCGATCCGAATTTTTGGGCGACGGGCGCGCCAGGCCGTGCAACTTGATCAACGTGGCGCAGCCCTAATGTCGGTGACAATGCAGGAGAGTTTCGCCGGCATTCGAGTGATCAAATCGTTCGCGCGCGAAGATCAGCAGGAGAAATCATTTCGGCGGAGCGCGCAGCTCTCCTTCTCGAATACGATGCGAACGGTCAAAGCGACGGAAGCAGTCGGACCGCTTGTCGAAATCATTGCGTCGGTCGGCGTCGGGTTGGCGCTGTTGTATGTTTACGCGGCTCATCTCACGGCTGGTCGCTTCTTCGGCTTGATCGCCGGAATTTTTATTCTTTATGAGCCGATCAAAACGCTGAGCAAACTGCACATCGTGATGCAACGCTCGCTCGGCGCGACCACGCAGATTTTTTCGATCCTCGATTCAAAGCCGGCGGTGGAAGACGCGCCCAACGCCATTGAACTGGTTTCCTCCAAGGGCCAAATTGAATTTGAAAACGTTACGTTCCGCTACTCGACCGGCGTCACCGACGCGGTGCGCGATATTAATCTCCACATCGAGCCCGGTAAAACGTACGCGCTCGTTGGGGCGAGCGGCGCGGGCAAGAGCACAATTCTGTCGCTCATCTTGCGCTTGTACGATCCGGTCTCAGGCGCAGTGAAAGTTGACGGCAACGATCTGCGCACCTTGAGCCAGAAGTCTTTGCGCGAGCAAATCGGACTCGTTACCCAGGAAACATTCTTATTTCACGACACTATTTTCAAAAACATCCAGTTCGGCCGGCTGGCCGCTACCGCCGAAGAAGTTTACGCGGCTGCGCAGACTGCCTTCGCTCACGAATTTATTCTGGCGCAGCCGGACGGCTACGAAACCGTCATCGGCGATAAAGGCTGCCTCATCTCCGGTGGCCAACAGCAACGTCTGGCCATCGCGCGCGCGCTTCTCAAGAACGCGCCCATCCTGCTTCTCGATGAAGCGACATCGTCACTCGACACCGAATCGGAGAAGCAAATTCAGAAAGCGCTCGAGAAACTCGCCGCCGGGCGAACCGTCATCGCGATCGCGCACCGGCTCTCCACGATATTGTCGGCCGATCAAATTGTCGTGCTCGATGGCGGCAGCATTAAGGAAATTGGCACTCACGCCGAGCTGCTCGAGAAGTCGGGCTACTATCGTCGCCTTTACGATTTGCAATTTAATCAAGCTGCCGATGTGGTTTCAGAATCCGCCTCCGAGCCGGACGTGCTCGCCGAAGAACTGGTTTAATATTTCGCGCGCGAACTTGCAGGATCGACATCCACCCCGACTAAATGCCGCTTAATTTCGATCTCCATACTCACTCGTTCTTTTCCGGTGACGGCGTCTCGAGTCCGGAAGATTTGATCGCCGGCGCGCGCGCGAAAGGTTTGCACGGGATCGCCATGACCGATCACAACACCTGCGACGCGGTGACCTACATGCTCGAAAAAGGCTTAATGCGCGTCGACGGCCAGCCGGTCGACGGCTTTCTCGTTTTGCCCGGCGTCGAAGTTACAACCGCCGATGGTCACCTCCTTTGCATCGGCGCGCAGCTGCCGTACTTGAAAGGAAAACCAGCGCGCGAGGTTTGCGAGATGATTCACCAACGCGGCGGCCTCGCGATTCCGCCGCATCCCTACGATCTTTTCCGTGCCGGGATTCGTTTCTCAGTCCTGGAAACGCTTCCGGTTGACGCGATCGAAGTTTTCAACGCTGCCACCACGTTGCGTCGCTATAACCGATACGCTTTCAAGTACGCGCAGATTCGCAGTCTGCCCATGGTCGCCGCCAGTGACGCACATCACGCCGCAGCCGTGGGTACCGCCTACACAATTTTGAATACCGACGATTTCTCGGTTCAAGGAATCCTCGCCCAGATCCTCAAGAGCAACGAGCTCAACCAGCGATATCTCACCCCGCGCGACAGTCTGCGCAAAACCTGGAACAACTGGCTCCGTCTGCGCCGTCGTAAAAAAATTCCCGAGCTCGCTGCTAAAGATCACAACGGCGGCCCGCGCTTCTAAAGTCGTCTTCTACTTTCTACTTCGTACGTCCCTCAATGTCTGCCTACATCATTGTCGACCTTGAAATTGTCGATCTTGTCGGTTTCCAGGAATACCGAAAGCGTGTAGTTCCAACTGTCGAAAAGTACGGTGGCAAATACATCGCCGTCAGCGATCGAGTGGAGACATTGGAGGGTGATTGGAAGCCTAAACGCATCGTCGTCATTGAATTCCCTTCCATGAAGCAAGCGAAAGAATGGTTCGGCTGCGAAGAATACCGCGAACCCTCTAAAATCCGTCATCGCACGGCTAAGACGAACATGGTCCTGGTCGAAGGAATCTAACCTGGCCTCTGACCATGTCCGCTTACGTGATTGTTGAAATCGAAGTTGTCGATCCAGTCGGCTACGAAGAATACAAAAAGCAAGCCGCGGCCACGGTTCATCAACACGGCGGCAAGTATATCGTTCGTGGCGGCAAGGCCGAAGTTCTAGAAGGCGATTGGAACCCGAAACGAATTGTTGTGCTTCAGTTCGACTCGATGGAGCGGGCCAAAGAATGGCTCAACTGCGAGGAATACCGCGAGCCGCGCAAAATGCGGCACGCCACCGCCAAGACGAACATGATCCTCGTCGAGGGCGTCTAGCGAGCTGATAGCAGATCGCGTAACGCTTTTGGGTCGGTCACCGGCGCTTTACAGGTGAAATTTTCGCAGACGTAGGCGGCAGGTTTGCCGTCGACCGGTGACATCGCGCGGATGGCTTCGTTTTTTTCGGAAAAGAACTTCTGACCGTCACCGCCATCAGCCAGGATCAGGATTTTGTTCGGCAGAAAATGTCGATGCACTTCCGCGAGCAGGGCTTTTGTCTCGTTGTTGTCTGCCTTACCGGCAATTACGATTTGACGCGGCTTCGCCAGCGAGTAATCCAGCGCGATTAGCATTTGCGGCATCGCGCTGGCGAAATGCGAAAGCGTCGGCGCAAATGCGCCAATTGTCTTCCGGGCGCGTTCGTCCAACTTCTTGTCATCGCGAAACTGAGCGAGCCGCAAAAGATTAAGCGCAGCAATTGAACTTGCCGCCGGTTCGGCGCTATCGTTGTCGTCCTTCATTCGGAGAACAACACTTTTGTCTTTGCCGCTGGTAGAGAAGTAACCGCCGTTCTTTTCGTCGAAGAACAAATGGTCCTGCGTCTCCTGAAGTTGGATCGCAAACTTCAACCATTCGACGTCGAATGAGGCTTCGTAAAGATCGAGCAGTCCTTGAATGACGAACCCATAATCGTCGGCAAAGGCTTCGATAGTGCTGCGACTTTCTCGATAATTACGAAAGAGCAATTTGCTTTTTTCGTCGTAAAGATTCGCCCGCAAAAACTTCACCGCGCGCGTAGCTTTCTCAAGATAACGCGGCTCACCCAAAACTTGCGCCGCGCGAGCGTAGGCCGAAATCATCAGGCCATTCCATGCCGAGATGATCTTATCGTCGAGATGCGGGCGCGGCCGCTTGTTTCGGAGCGACAACAATTTTTCGCGACTGCGGAGAAGCGACTGCCGTGCCTCGTCTTCGCTCTTCTTAAAATGCTTCGCCGTCTCGGCAATCGTGTGACGCTCAATCAAAATGTTTTTGCCGCGGAATTCGTCCTGCGGATCGCTTCCTTCGGGCGCGTTACCGTGTCCCTGGACACCGTAGTGAAATTTGAAAACAGCCGAATCGTCTCCGAGAGCGGCGTCGACTTGTTTCTCAGTCCAAACGTAGAAGGCACCTTCGGCGTGCTCAGGTTTTCCGTGCTCAAGTAGACTGTCGGCGTCTTCCGCGGAAAAGAATCCGCCTTCCTTCGAGGTCATGTCGCGAGCGACGTAATCCAAAATGTCGCGCGCAACATCGGCGTATTGTCGATCTTGCGTGATTTGAAATGCGTCGAGATATGCGCTCGCGAGCTGCGCCTGATCGTAAAGCATTTTTTCGAAGTGCGGCACGTGCCAGTAACGATCGACCGAGTAGCGATGGAATCCGCCGCCAAGATGATCGTGCATTCCACCGGCGGCCATTTTGCGAAGCGTGAGCAAATCCATTTCCAGCGCACGCTTCCCGGATTCGCCCTTCGAATCGCGCGCGTAGAATCGAGTCAGAAAATTCAGCGCCACCGGCCGCGGGAACTTCGGCGCCGTGCCGAATCCGCCTTCTTTGTCATCGAACGAGCGTAAAAGCTGTTCGTAAGCAGGTTGAAAAAGTTGATCGTCGAGCTTGGCAGCGGCTTCCGGCTGCGCGTTCTGTGATTCGCGAAGAGCTTTTATGATTTGAGATCCTTGCTCGGCGATTTTTTCGTGATCCTTCTTCCACGCCGCCGCGATTCGCTCCAATACTTTGGCAAAACCGGGCTGACCGTATCGATCTTCCGGCGGAAAATAAGTTCCGCCGACAAACGGTTTCAGATCAGGCGTAAGCCAGACGCTCATCGGCCAACCGCCGCCGCCGGTCGTCGCCTGGACGAACGTCATGTAAACGCGATCGACATCGGGACGTTCTTCGCGATCGACTTTGATGTTCACGAACTCGCGATTCATGATCGCGGCCGTCGTTTCGTTCTCGAACGACTCGTGCGCCATCACATGGCACCAATGGCAGGTCGAGTAACCGATCGACAGGAATACCGGTTTGTTTTCGCGGCGCGCCTTGGCGAAGGCTTCTTCGCCCCAGGGATACCAATCGACCGGATTATGTGCGTGCTGAAGAAGATAGGGCGACTTCTCGCGCGCGAGCCGGTTGGTATGCGCGGCGTGCGCGGGTTGAACTTCTGCGGCCATGGGAGTTGGTGTCACTGATCAGCTTAACGTGAGAACGCAAAAGCGGAAGCAATGGGTTTACGCTAAGGTGGATCGCGTTCTCCGAACGCGATGGTAATACTACGCGGCCTACGGCCGCCTTTTGTTAGCATCGTCCTCGGAGAGGCCGATCCCACCTACGCACGTCGACAATGGATAACACCCAGCTCATTTTTCTTTGTCTCGCGATCGCGGTGATCGCTTTCCTTTATTCGTCGGTCGGACATGCGGGCGCGTCAGGTTACATCGCAACCATGACATTGTTTGGACTGGCGACGACAGTCATTCGGCCGACCGCGCTCGTCCTGAATATTTTGGTGGCAACGATCGGTTCTTTCCAATTTTGGCGGGCGGGATATTTCTCCTGGAAATTATTCTGGCCGTTCGCGCTGCTATCCATTCCCGCCGCGTATTTCGGCGGTTATCTCCAACCTTCAGCAGGCGTTTTGAGAATCCTCATCGGAGTGGTTCTACTTTTCTCCGCCACGCGATTGATTTTTCGCCGCGGAGATCCCGATCAAACGGTCCCTCCATCGAAACCAACGGCGGTTGGAGTTGGAGCCGGCCTGGGGTTCTTGTCTGGCCTGACCGGGACCGGTGGCGGAATTTTTCTGACGCCGCTCGTTTTGTTCTGCCAGTGGGCGAAGATCCGTCAGGCTGCGGCAGTGTCAGCACTCTTTATCCTTGTGAACTCAATCGGCGGACTGATCGGGTATTTCACCGCGGTCCATTCGATTCCGATCCTCGGAATTTATCTCGCCATTCCGGCAATCATTGGCGGAACCATCGGCTCTTATTTGGGAAGCCGGCGCCTGCCGCCTCGAAGTATCGCGATATTTCTCGCGGTCGTGCTCGTAATAGCCGGCACGAAGCTAATTCTTACGAGGTGACAATTCCAGCTTCGGCGCGTTCTTGGGCGACCACGGATTCGACTTGAAGTCCGAATCGATGACTTTCTGTCGCGTAGATCGCAAAAGATCGAGCAACGCCGAAACATCCAGCGCGTGATGTCGTGGAGCGAAGCTCGCCAGGTTTTTTTCGGCCAACTCAAAGAGCTTAACGGCCGGGCGCAGACGCCGGCTGTGTTTGGCGTGGGTTGGATATTCGAAATTCTTTTGTAAATGGACGAACGCGCCCGCAGCTTGAATCAGTCCTTTGAAAAAATTATCGTCCTCGGTGTCGCGATTGAGCCAAACCTGCTCCAAAACGTCGTGCGCCTCGTAGTAGCGTTGGTCATTCCAACAGCGGAAGTAGGCGCGGTAGAATGGATGATTCGCCACCTCGCCGGAAAGAGCCGCCTCCGCCGAACCGGCTACGGCGGCCAAGTCGACATCATCGCCTTCCAGCTCGCGCACAAACTGCGAAATCCTCTCGCCTTTGCTCATGGAGGGCTTAATTTCATCGCGCCGCAGATGATGGGCAAACTGACTTTTCCGGAGGGTCACGAAAGCGTTCGAGACCGCAGCCAAGAATGACGCCGCTTGCGCTGGGAATAGTTCTCGCCGCCATCGCCGCGCTGATTTTTGTCTCAGCGCTTTTTTCGGGACTTGAGACCGCGCTTTTTTCTCTCCGGCAGCATCAGTTGCGACGATTGGAGGAAAACCACCCCGCGCTGACCGATTTCACCCGGCTGTTTCGCGATAAACCGCGCCGCGTTCTCAACGTGCTCCTTCTCGGCGACGGACTGATCAAGGTGCCGCTGGTGGTGCTTTGTCTTTTTCTACTCTGGCACGGACCGCTCGCGGGACGCCTGTCGCAATCGCTGGCCGCAATTCTGATTTTCGCAATCGTCGTTTTGCTCTGCGATTTGATCCCGAAATTGATTGCCCTCGCGGCGCCGTATCGACTTTCGACCGTCGGTGCCTTTGTGCTCCAATCCTCAGTCCCGTTGCTCGATCGAGTCGGACGCACGCTCGAGCGCGTCAGCACGGCGATTGTCGATCTTCTCACGCCGCTCAATCTGCGCACGCGCGCACGATTGAGCGACGAAGAACTCGAGACGCTGGTCGAGATGGGAGAAGAGGAAGGGACGCTGCATGAAGCCGAGGGCGAGATGATCCAGGAAATCATCAAGATGGGCGACAAGACAGCCAAGGATTGCATGACGCCCCGAGTCGACGCTTTTGCCCTGGCAGACGATCTGACGAACGAAGATGCGATCTCACAATTGAAAGAGAAACGCTACCGCCGCGTTCCGGTTTACGCCGATACGCCGGACAACATTGTCGGCATCATCGACGTCAAACTCTTCCTATTGGATCCGTCGGAACATTACACCGAGAACTTGCTCGCTCCGTCGTTCGTGCCGGAAACGATGCGCGCGCTCGATTTGCTGAAACTTTTCCTGACCCACCCGCAATCGCTCGCGATTGTGGTCGATGAGTTCGGCGGCACCGAAGGAATCATCACCATGTCGGACATCGTCGAGGAAATCTTGAGCGACGCCGCCCCGGCGCGAGGAGATGTCGATCTTTATATCGAGCCGCTCGAAAACGGAAAATTTCTCGTCAGCGGTCACGCACGCCTCGACGATCTGCAAGAGCATCTCGGCTTTGAATTGGAAGCGGACGGAATCGACACCATCGGCGGCCTGGTCTTCAACCGGCTCGGCTATTTGCCGCAGGCGGGTGCCAGGATCGAACTGCCACGCTTGGCGGTCATTGTCAGACGCACCAGCCGAAAGCGAATCAAAGAATTGCTCCTCGAAAAAACAACCTGTCTCGGGGATGAAACGAACGCTGACACCGCCGCCGCATGAGAGACGTTTTCATCATCGGGGGTTGCTGGGCGATCTCATTTCTCTTCAACGGAATCGAGGCGGGATTGACGTCGATCGATCCGGTCCGGCTGCGTCATCACGTTAAACTCAATCGCCCGGCGGCGGTGCGTCTTGACCGATTACTGAAAACACCGGGGCATTTACTGGTCACGGTTTTGCTTGTCACAAATCTCGCAGACATCGTCGCGCTTCTTCTCCTGACGCGATATCTCGTTTCCAGATTTGGCACGGCTGGTTTTCTCCTCGCAATATTAATCGCGCTGCCGATTTATCTTTTCGTGCTTGTCGTTTTGCCGAAGTCGCTCTTCCGTCGGTTTCCTTTTCGCGCTCTTTCACCGCTTTCCCGTCTTCTTGAAATAAGCATGACCGTGCTTCGGCCAATCCTGGCGGCAGGCACGCTCATCGGCCGCCTGTTTTTGCCCGCGCAAAAGAAACGGGCTCGCCTCTTCGCTGCGCGAGAGGAATTGAAACAGATCACCTCGCAGAGCGAGCGCGAAGGCTCTCTCACCGCAACCGAACGCGCGATGATTCATAACGTGGTCGATTTTCAAAGCGTGACTGCGCGCGATGTGATGCAACCAATGTCGAAAGTCTCCAGCCTGAAACCCGACTCAGGGATCGAAGATGTACTCAGCATAAGTCGTTCGACTGGATTCGACCGCTTACCCGTGATCGGCGCCAACGGCGATGCGGTCGGCGTGGTTAATGTGCTCGATATCTTACTCGATAAAGATCAGCCGCAGTCGCTCAGCCGCTACGTGCGGAGAATGGTTACGATCCAGGAAAGCGAGGCCGCGTCGCGCGCCGTCCAGCGTTTACGAGCGGCGCGGCTTGGCTTGGCCGCAGTGGTCGATCAAAAACGAAATTTGATTGGCGTCGTCACGAGCGAGGACTTGATCGCGCGCTTGGTGCGCGCGTGAAAGTCACTCCTCAGCCGCGTCCGCAAGTCCCGCGATCCCATCGCGCGTCAATCGGAACACTGTCCACTCATCCATCGGTTTCGCGCCGAGCTTGCGATAAAACTGGATCGCGGGCTCATTCCAATCCAGCACTGCCCATTCCATCCGGCCGCATCCGCGCTCGCGCGCAATTTTTGCCAGATGAATCAATAGTGCGCGTCCGTAGCCTTTGCCGCGATCTTCCGGCCTAACGAACAAGTCTTCGAGATAAAGTCCGGGCCGTCCGAGCCAGGTCGAGAAATTGTGAAAGAAAACGGCAAACCCGACTGCGGTTTCATTTTCGAACGCGAGCAATACCTCCGCCGCTGGCTTCTCACCGAACAAAACTTCGGTCAGTCCCTTTTCGGTTGCAGTGACGTCGTTCGGCGCGCGTTCGTAGGTCGCGAGCGCCCGGATCAATTCAAGAATGACCGGAACATCAGCGACTGCGGCTGCGCGAATGGTAAAATTCTCCTTTTTCATTTCGGCACTGGATTCAGTTTGTAGATTTTAAACTCGGATGTCTCATCCGTGAGAGTTGCTGTTGTCTGAACATATTGCCCAAGTTGCTCGTAATAATCGAGCCACCACGAAGTGTTTGAAGTGAACACAAGATAACTCGCGCCGCGTTTTCTCAACCCTTCAAGATCGACAATCGCCTGCTCGCTATCTCTCGGTTCGCCATCGTAGATCCCGTTCTTCTCCAAAAAATGCCAGCCCTTGCGTTCGGCATAATACAAGACAGTCGGGTCGCCGTTGTCGGACGCAGCGATGAGCGCACTTGTTGGCGTCGTGGCTTTTAATTTCAATCCGGCGTCGCGAAACGGAGCGGCCGCTGGTTCATAAAGGATTTGCGAATATGCGAGCGCGCAGGCGGCAAAAGCGATTGCGACCAGACTGAAGCTCGCCCGCATGAGTAGCGCGGCAAACGAAGAGGAATCGGCGAATGCCGGAAGTGCCATGACCCGGGCACAAAACGCGCCGGCGAACGCTGCGAAGATCGGGATGAGTGGCAATTGATACCATTGATGCCGGTTTCCATAACCGACGATCACGATGAACAGAATCATCGCCGCGAGCCACCAGTGAAATATTCGCGCAGCATCCCGAGGCCGTGTGATCAGCACGCCGCCCGCGCCGAAAACAAGAAGAATAGGCGTGAGCGTGGAGGTGGCTATTTCCTTCAGGATTGTGAGATACCACGCAGCCGACATGATCTTTACTCCACCGGCGCCGAAAAAGTGATGCGGATAAAATTGCAACGCGACTTGATAAGCGTGTCCGTACCACAGCACGGAAGGCAAAAGAGCGATCGCGGCGAAAGACCACAACGAAATATTTCGAAATACTGAAGATCTAAACCGCTGGACTGCGAGACAGGCTAACGGCGCGCCAATGATCGCGCTTGGCAGTTTAATCAAGATCGACAGCGAAATCGCGACGGCAGCTACAACGAACGAGCTTGATCTTATGGGCCGGTCCGGCTCGGAGTCGATCCAGCGTTGGAAGAAATACAAACCGATGATGGAGAGCGCAAGCGACGGCATGTCCGGCATGAAACACCGGCCGGCCATGATGCCAAGCGGCGCGAAACTATAAAAGAACAGGGCCGAGACTGCCGCGACTTCTCCAGAAATTTTGCGGACTAACAAAAAGAAAAACGGGAGCGAAAGCGCGAATAATAGGACCGCTTGGACTCGTCCAATCCATTCGTGGACGCCAATTACTTTATAACAGACTGCGGCGACAAACGGCAGGATCGGAAATTCAGTGCCGACATAACCGGGCGCGTCCCCCGCCCAATCGATTTGCGGATACGCAAAGTGAAAACCGCCCCGCAAATAATTGCGCGCGATCGCGGCCACGTCGCTTTGCCGCCAGCTCCAGTGATCGATGTAGGGTTGATTGATGCCGATCAATCGAACGGCCACGGCCAGGATCGACATCAAAATCGCAAGTCGCACCGCTCGTGTCATGGATCGCCTCTTGACAAAGCATCGAGACAAAGTCAATCGAGTAGCTAGCCCTGAATGAAAACGCTTGCTGCTACTTGTGTCCTCGCCCTCGGTTTTGCCGCTGTTGGATTGCAGGGCCAAAATGAGCCGAACCTGATTCCCGACGTAGTCGATCCGGCGAAGTTAATTCCCATTTTGCCGGAAGCGCCTGCCGGCTGGACCGCGGAAAAAGGCGAAGGATCGAGCGACGATGTCGGCGGATTCAAAATCACGAACGTTCATCGGGATTATCGCAAAGGTGAAGCGGCCGACGCTCCGACCGCTGCGATCAGCATTCTCGATTCCGTGGCCAATCCCGATTATGTGGAAGCCACGACCGGTGCCTGGAAGCAACCCAGCGAAACACCGGAGGGCTACGCCAAGCCAGTTACGATCGACGGGAATCCTGGGTTCGAAGCTTACGAAAAAGATCAGAACACGGCATCCCAACCGACTGAGAAAAAATCGGCTTCACCTTCGCCTGCCCCATCACCAAGCGAACGCGGCCACGCGTCGCTCTGGGTCATGGTGGCCAAGCGTTACTTTGTCGAAATCGAATTGCAGAACCAGGACCCGAAAGAGCTTCAGGAGTGGATCAAGCGCGTCGACCTGAAAAAGCTGGCCGAGATTAAGAAATAAGTCCGAGGTTGTAACTCGTCACTTGTCACTCGTCACTTCTTAATGGCTGCTTCGCCGGCCATCTGTACGAAGCGCACCGGTAAAATGGCCCGCTGCGCCATTTGGCCGTCTTTTTTCTCGAGCAAGAAGAGCTGCTGATCCAATCCCGTGCCCACGGGAATAATCATGCGGCCGCCTTCTTTCAGTTGCTGTGTCAGCGGTTGCGGAACTTTGTCCGGCGCGCAGGTCACGATAATCGCGTCGAACGGCGCGACCTCGGGCCAACCCTGGTAACCATCGCCGATTTTCACGTGCGCGTTGCTGTAACCGAGTCGCGCCAGTCTGGCCGATGCATCTTTCGCGAGCGGCTCAATGATCTCAACCGTGTAAACATCTCTGACCAGCTCGGCCAAAATTGCGGCGTGATAACCTGAGCCGGTCCCGATCTCGAGAACGCGATCGGTCGGTTGAAGACGCAATTGCTCGGTCATGATTGCGACGATAAACGGCTGCGAGATCGTTTGATCGTGGCCGATCGGGAGGGCGCTATCGGTATAACTTTTATCCCGGGTGTTTTCCGGAATGAACGCTTCACGCGGCACTTTCGCCATTGCCGCCAGCACCCTCTCGTCGTGAATGCCGCGCGGCTTGAGCTGCTCTTGCACCATTTTCTGCCGCTCACCCGCAAACTCAGATGTAGACGCCGGCTTTCTATGACATCCCGTCGCTACCACGGCAAAGATCAGCACCACTTGCGGAAATCGTGTCATCCAAACATAAAACGCATCCGCCCTGCCCTTTCGATGCCACAAATTGTTGCTGTCCTTCGGCTTCTTCATGGTTAATTTCACCGGCCTTTCATGAACGAACCTTTGTCATTCCGAGCGAAGTCGAGGAATCTCTCACTATTTTCGTGAACGAAGATCGAAAAACACTAGAACAACGCGGGCAGATGACGGATATCGAGCGTCTCCGCCATTCGGCGTCCCATGTCCTGGCTTTTTGTCATTCCGAGCGAAGTCGAGGAATCTCTCACTATTATGTCTGAGGATCGTAAAACACCTGAGCAACGCGCGCAAATGACGGACATCGAGCGTCTGCGTCATTCGGCGTCGCATGTCCTGGCGACGGCGATTCTAAAAATCTGGCCGGAAGCGCAGTTCGCCGCCGGGCCTCCGGTCGAGAGCGGTTTTTATTACGATGTCGATCTTCCCCATCGGATTTCGCCGGAAGACTTCGAGAAGATCGAAGCCGAGATGAAGAAGGAGATCAAAGCGAACCATCCTTTCGAAAAAATGGAAGTCTCGCGCGATGAAGCGCTCGACCTCGGAAAGAAAGGACGCCTCGCCGCCCTGAGCGATCGCAGCCAGCCGAGCAAGTTTAAGATCGACATCATCGAAAACATTCCGCCGAACGAAAAAATCTCGCTCTATCGCAACGGCGATTTCATCGATCTCTGCGCCGGCCCGCACGTCATGCGCACGGGAAACGTCGGCGCGTTCAAACTCACCAGTGTCGCGAGCGCGTATTACAAAGGCGACGAGAAGAACCCGCAGCTTCAGCGCATTTACGGAACCGCCTTCAAGAACAGGACCCAGCTCGACGAATACTTCGCGATGCTCGAGGAAGCGAAAAAGCGCGACCATCGCAAACTCGGCAAAGAACTGGAGATTTACGTTATCGACGACGATGTCGGCCCGGGTTTGCCAATGTGGCTGCCGCGTGGCGGCGCGATCATCGATGAACTCGAAAAGCTCGCGCGAGAAACCGAGTTCGCCGCCGGCTATCAACGCGTCCGCACTCCGCACATCGCCCGCGAAACGTTGTACAAAAAGAGCGGGCACCTTCCCTACTATGCCGAGTCGATGTTCCCGCCGATGGAGTTAAACGAATCGGCCGAAGCAGAAATCAGCAAGAAGGACTCAACGAAGTATTACCTGAAGGCGATGAACTGCCCGCATCATCACAAGTTGTTTGCGGCGGTTCCGCGGAGTTATCGCGATCTGCCGTTGCGGCTGGCGGAGTACGGAACCTGTTATCGCTACGAGCAGAGCGGTGAGTTGATCGGGCTCATGCGGGTGCGCTCGATGCAAATGAACGACGCGCATCTTTATATGACGCCGGAGCAGTTTGAAACCGAGTTCAACGCCGTGAACGAGATGTATCTGAAATATTTCAAGCTCTTCGGGATCGAGAAATATCTGATGCGTTTCTCGACCCACGATCCAACCAAGCTTGGGCAAAAGTTTGTCGATGAGCCGGAGCTTTGGAAAAAGACCGAGGAGATGACGCGTAACGTGTTAAAGAACTCGGGGATCAATTATGTGGAGGTGCCGAACGAAGCGGCCTTCTACGGGCCGAAGATCGACGTTCAAGCCTGGAGCGTGATCGGGCGCGAGTTTTCAATCGCGACCAACCAGGTGGATTTCGCGCAACCGCGCCGATTCGATCTTCGCTATAAAGACAAGGACAACACCGAGAAGGTCCCGCTCTGCATTCATCGCGCGCCGCTCGGCACGCACGAGCGTTTCATCGGATTTTTGATCGAGCATTACGCCGGCAATTTCCCACTCTGGTTGTCGCCTGAACAGGTGCGGATTCTGACAATCGGCGGCGACGCGAAGCTGATCGATTATTCGATGTCGAGCTTAAATGAGTTGCGCGGACATCAAGTTCGCGCCGAGATCGATAAGAGCACCGATCAGATCAATGGCAAGATCCAGCGCGCCGAGCAAATGAAAGTCCACACCATGTTCGTGATCGGTAAGCGCGACATGGAAGCCGGCGCGGTCAGCGTCCGCGTTCACGGCAAAGGAAATCTCGGCGCCAAACCGCGCGCCGAAGCACTCGCCGAGATATTGAAGTCCATTAAAGAGCGCCACGCTTAATTGAGTTGTGTTGCGGGCCGCCGGCCGGGTAAAAAGCTGAGATGGATCTCCCCAGGACCCTAAAGAAGGATTTCGGCTACGACCAATTCCGGCCGCTCCAGGAAGAAATTATTCGGGATGCGCTGGCCGGACGCGATGTCTTCGCGCTAATGCCGACGGGCGGCGGGAAATCGCTTTGCTTTCAATTGCCGGCGTTGTTGCGCGACGGACTCACGATTGTGGTTTCACCGCTCATCTCGTTGATGAAAGACCAGGTGGATGCGCTGCAAACGAGCGGAATCGCAGCAACGTTTCTGAATTCCTCGTTAGATCGGCAGGAAGCGACCGAGCGGTTGCGCAGATTGAATCGCGGAGAATGCCGGCTGCTCTATGTCGCACCGGAGCGGTTGATGCTCGACGGATTCCTTGAACGCGCACTGAACTGGAACATCACTCAGATCGCGATCGACGAAGCGCATTGCATCAGCGAGTGGGGACATGATTTCCGGCCGGAATATCGCGAGTTGAAAAAACTGCGCAGACATTTGCCGGATGTGCCGATCATGGCGCTAACCGCCACTGCGACCGAGCGGGTGCGCAAAGACATTGTCGATCAATTGCACTTGGACAAGGCGCGATGTTACGTCGCGAGCTTTAATCGGCCCAATCTTACTTATCGCGTTGTTCCGAAATCATCGCCTTACGAGCAAGTGCTAACGTTGATTCGTGTCCGGCCTAACGAGAGCGGCATCGTTTATTGCGCAAGCAGAAAAACGGCAGACTCGTTAGCGACAAAGTTGAACGGCGATGGAATCAAAGCGAAGCCGTATCACGCGGGACTCGAGTCGACGGATCGGGCAAAGCACCAGGAGCAATTTCTACGCGACGACGCGCGCGTGATTACGGCAACCATTGCGTTCGGAATGGGAATCAACAAACCGAATGTCCGTTTTGTTATCCATCACGATCTGCCGAAGAACCTCGAGAGTTATTATCAAGAGACCGGCCGGGGCGGGCGCGACCGCCTGCCCAGCGAGTGTGTGCTGCTTTTCAGCGCAAGCGATGTCATGAAACAAACGCGTTTTATCGAAGAGAAAAGTGAGAAGGAACAGCGCATCGCGCGTGAGCAGCTTCGCCAGATGGTGCATTACGCCGAAACGCGCGAATGCCGGCGAGCGACGCTACTGAAATACTTCGGTGAAGAATTTCCGGATCCCTGCAACGGTTGCGATAATTGCCTGGAACCGCGGGAGACTTTCGATGGCACGGTGCACGCGCAAAAATTTCTATCGTGCATCTATCGCATCTACGAGAAACAAGGTTTTGGTTTCGGATTGAATCACGTTGTCGATGTTCTGGCGGGCGCCGACACCGAAGCGATCAGACAACGGGGCCACGACGAGCTCTCGACTTACGGGATTGGCCGGGATGTGAAACGCAGCGCGTGGCTCGCGATCGGTCGCGAGCTTTTACGCCTGGGGCTCATCGCCGCCGCGCCCGGAAAATTCGCGACCCTACAACTAACGAAGCAGGGGCAGGCCGCTTTGCGCGAACGAAAACCGATCACCTTGACGAAGCCGTTTGATGTCGAACCAACCAAGCGGTCTAAGAAACATCGCGCCGGTGAAATCAAATGCGATGAAAGGTTGTTTGAACAACTGCGCGTCTTGCGCCGCCAAATCGCCGACAAACGCGATGTGCCCGCTTACGTGATTTTCTCTGATGTTGCGCTGCGCGAAATGGCGCGCGCTTATCCGACGACGGAGGCCGAGTTCCGCAAAATTCCCGGCGTTGGTCAGCAGAAGTTGCGCGATTTTGCAGAACCGTTTACGACGGCCGTCAGAGATTATCTCGCGAGCAATTCTCGCCAGCCCTCGATCAGCAACCGGCGAAGTTAATGCTTTTCCGAGTCCGGCTTGGGCTCGAGATAAATAAAAGTTTTCAGCGCCTCTTGCAGCGCACCCAAATCTTTCTGGTAGCTCGCTTTGTCGCGCGATGAGAGAACGATGTAAGCAACCGCGTGCGGGAGCTGGACGTAGGCTACGCGCTCCCACTGCGAGTAAGTCTTGGTCGCAGGATATTCGTTGATGAAGTAATCGCGACCGTCGTGCGTTTTACCTGACGCGATTTTTTCTTTCGGCGTTCCGTGCTTTGCCTTCATTTCCCTGATCGCCACTGCGACGAACGCATTCACGTCCTCGTACTGGGTGCTCGCGATTTTGGCATACATGATTGTTTTAGCGTCTTCCCACGATTGGCCCTTCGGATAAAGCACGCAGGGCAGTCCCTGATTCGAACCGGACTCGTTGTCCAGGACCCAGCCCTCGGGTGCGTTAATGTTAAAAGCCGCCTTTGGTCCGTAAACAATTCCGCCGCGATACTTTTCTTGCGCGGAAACCAAGGCAGAGGCGAGGACGGCAAACCAGCACGCGACACCGAAGAAAATCGGGCTGCTCATAAGACGCAGTTGAGAAATTCTTACGTGCAGTGTCAAGCGTTCTCCTGCTACGATTCGGCATGAAAAATCGTCAGCAGATCGCGATCATGTCGATTTTGCTCGCGGCCCCGGCGTTCGCGGCCAATCCGTTTCTCGACACGAAAGACGACAGACCGGTCTCGGCCAATTTTCGCGGCACGGAATGGAATGACGAAAATATTCAGGGCGAAATTCCGCTGACCGCGCGAGTGATCACAACACGGATCGCGCAGATGTCGTGGGGTTCCATTTTAAAAATCGAGTTTGTCGATCTGAAATCGCGCGCCAAAGAGCGCCGTGAGATCCGGCCGCTCTTTTTCATCGTGACTGACGATCGTATCGTTCTGTTGAACGAAGAAAATAACGACGCGGCCGCTAAAAAGATCTCCACAACGGACAAGCCGCCGGCATTCGACGAGGGCGATATCCGCGGAATAACGAGCGGAACGTTGAAGCACGACGAGAGTCCGTGGAAGACAACGATCGAGATGAAAGGCGACGAGTGTATTTATTTAACCAGCCACGATTCAGGCCATTTCGGAAAGTTTGTCTGGAAGAAAGGCGTCGGACTAGTCGAACATTCGAGCGGCTACGGCGCGATGAAAGACGGCTTCCGGCTCAAACGCAAAACCTAAGCTCCCGACGACTCTCGTGCCAGGATCGACATCGACATTGAGTTCGCCGTCGATCCGCATTAACCAGTGACGTTCATGCGGCGGCATTTGCCATTTATTCTGATCCTGGTCGGAACCGCGATCGTGCGTTTCGTCATTTTGTTCGTCTCGCAAACGCACGTCACAAGCGATGAAGCGATCATCGGATTGATGGGGAAACACATTTTGGAAGGCCGCGCTTTTCCATTTTACTTCTACGGCATCTCCTACAACGCCTCCTGCGCATGGGAGGCGTACCTCGCGGTCGTCCCATTCGCGATCGCCGGCGTCGGCGTCGTCGCCCTAAAGATGCCAACGGTCTTACTATCGCTCGCTTGTCTCGCGCTTTTCTACACGATGACAACGCGGCTCTATTCGATTCGCGCCGCGACCCTGGCCAGTCTCATCTTCGCGCTCTGGCCAGGCTTGCTGCGGTGGCATTTCCAGCCGCGCGGTTACGCGTTTTATTTTTTGTTCATTCCGGCGCTGATCATTTGTTTTCTGATCGTCGAAAGGGAAAACATCCGGCGACCCCACAACTTTTTCTTCTTTGGACTCATCTGCGGGATCGCGTTCTGGAGCATGGAACTTCTTCTGATCACTATTGCCGCCCTCTGGTTCCTGCTCTTTCTCCGGCGCAAATTCTCCATTAAGACCTTGGCCGCCTGCGCCGGCGGTTTCCTGATCGGTTACGCCCCCGCGATTTGGTGGAACCTGACTCATTCTTTCCGAAACTGGCATTTTCTGTTTCTCGAAAAACCCGAAGCCGGCGGACTCGCGGCCCGTTTCGGCTTGCACGTGTGGCGCGAAATTTTTCTACACGAGATGCCGAAGTTTTTTAGCGCCGACACCGTGCTGTGGTATTACCCCGAGACGCATTGGTCGGGTTACGTTCTGTATTTCGTCACCGCGCTTGCTGTGAGCGTCACCGCCTGGGGCGCACTTCCAAAACTTCGCAATGCATTCAGCTCGGGTTTCACCATCACCGATACAAACAAAGATCTGCTGATGCTGATTTTGATCGGCGTGAGTTTTGTTCCCTACATCATCGCGCCGCTGCGCGTGCCCGGTTATTTTTTGGCAGGCAGCTTCTTCATGTCGATCCTGATTGCGCGCCAAGTGGACCGTTTTCTTGCGCAAAAAGAAGTGTTCGTCCGGGCACTGGGCACAGCAATGCTTTTGGCCGTCATTATCTGCGGTGTTGTTGCCCTGATCGAGACTGCCGCCCACAACCAAATAGAAACTCTGACGCTTTGTCGAAATCGACAGGACCACTGCATGCTTAGGGTCCCCGGCAGAGACGTCGACGCAGTAATACAAGATCTCGAACAAAACCGCGTCAAGGGAGTCTGGACTACGGTCTCCTTTGTTTACCCGCTGATCTTTGAGACCAGTGAGAAACTGATCGCATCTGAATCGATTTTCAGCGTCGATCGCCCGGTTTATCCGCCCTCGATTCCGAAACCGGAACTGAGTAGTGAGGATCGTTCTGTCTTCGTGATCGAAACCAATTCATCTTATCGACCGGAGATTGAAACGACCCTCGCGCAAAAAGGCGGCGCGGCGCCGAGAATTAGCGAACACGGCACGCTCACGGTGATTGAACAACGCTTCGCTTCGGAATCGCCAAGATGAAATTATCCGAACAAAAGCTGCGCTGGATTGTTGCTGGTCTCTGCACCGCGGCTGCGATTCGCGTTTTTGTTTTTGCGGCGGCGTTTCCATTTTTCAACAACGTGGACGAACAGGCCCATGTCGATCTTGTCGTAAAATATGCACACGCCAAACCGCCGCGTAGCATCGAACCTTTCGCTGCCGAAGCCGCGCTCTGTTTCACTGTTTACGGCACGCCCGAATATTTTGTGACTCCCGAGCAGTACGGCGGCCGATATCCCCCGCCCAATTGGACGTTGCCGAGAGCGCAGCTGCAAAAAATCGTCGACGATGAAATTCCCTTCTGGGAATCGCGCTTGAATCATGAATCGGGCGAACCGCCTCTTTACTACGGGCTCGCCGGCGGCTGGATGGACGTCGGCAGCGTTCTTGGGCTCCGTGGCCTGTCATTACTCTATTGGGTCCGCTTTTTAAACATTGGCTTCGCGGCGGCGTTGGTTTGGATCGGCTTCGCCGTGACAAGATCGACCTTCCCGGACAATCAATTCTTGCAGCTCGGTGTGCCCGCGTTATTGGCGGCGTGGCCGCAAAGTGCGTTTTATTCAGTCCAAGGCGACGCTCTCTCGCCGCTTTGCTTCGGTATCGCGTTTCTCGGACTTGCCAAACTTTTACAAAACGAGCGGCCTGGAATTGTTGTCGCGATCTGGACCGGCATCGCTATCGCAGCGACTTGCCTCGTTAAAACGAGCAACCTTCCGTTGCCAGTAGTCGCCGTTGCTGCGATCGCTTTGAAGATTTTTCTCGGCGCCAGGAAAGGAAGCCTTCAACCAGCGTTAATCACGCTCGGCGTCTTCCTTTTGTCACTGGCGGTGCCGATTGGGATCTGGTTCGCGTGGAATCACCACAATTTCGGCGACCTCACGGCGACCAAATCGAAAATGGAATTGTTAACCTGGACGCAAAAGCCGTTTAGCCAATGGTGGTTGCATCCCATCTTCAGCTTTCACGGGATCGCAGAATTTTGGCGGGAACTGATCGCGAGTTTTTGGCGCGGCGAATTTGTCTGGCATCTGCAGCGAATGGCGTCCGCCGCAACGGACGCGTTCTATGCAATTTCATCGGCAATTGTAATTCTTGCGGCCGGTGTTTTCCTGTTGCGACGCCGATCGCCGCAGGGCGATCAACGATGGATTCTGGGGGTGGCGCTTCTGAGTTTTCTATCGCTGGTCGCGTTCCTGGTTCTCTTGTCGATCGGTTTTGATTTCGGCACCTGCCCGTATCCGTCGCGCGAACATCCCTATTTCACGTCTGGACGATTGTTGGACGCGGGGGCCGTTCCTTTTTTTCTACTGTTCGTGTACGCGATCGATCGGTTCGGCAGCTGGACTAAACAGCAGTGGCTGCAGTGGACATTACTCGGCGCAACGGTTCTGATCCTGGTTGTTTCGCAGTTGCAGGTCAACGCGCCGGCATTTTCCAGCCGCTACAATTTTTTTCACCGCAAGTCGCTTTAGTCCCGTGTCGCTTATTTGCGTTTCCGTTTCTGGTCGGCAATTTTTTGCGCTTGGTCTTGGCCACTTTCCGGAGTTCCTTTCGGCTCATCGATTTATACATGCTTCTCGATGCGCCGCCCAGGGATGACTTCGATTTTCTACCGCGCTTGGCCGCGAGCGCCGCGCCGGCCGCCATTTGTTGTTTCTTTGATTTAGCGGGCATAACAAAAATATTTCGCAACTGAGACGCGAAACAGATTTGCCTGCGCGCCGTAGCCTTAGCGAAGGCGGGTTAAGATATCGGCGCTCTTCGCCAGAAGAAATAAACCGGCACTCCGGTGAGCACGATCAGGATTCCAATTCCCGAAGTTGTCGGCGCGAGAAAGACAAGATCGACAGTCAACAACGCGGCCACCAACATCGACACAATCGGGACGACTGGATAACCCCAAGTCCGGTAGGGGCGCTCGGCCCCGGGCGCTTTTCGTCGCAAAACAATCAGCGCGAGCACCATCAGGAGATAAAAAATCAGATCTGCCGAAACAATGTATTCGAGCAACTGGGTGTAAACGTTTCCGTAGACAACTTGATGTGTCGTCGCGTTCATGGTCACCGTTCGCGGCAATGTCAGCAGCGCGGTCCAGATCCCCTGAGCGACTAGCGCCGCGGCTGGAACATGATGACGATTCGTCGTTCCAACTTTCTTGAAGAACAGACGATCACACGCCATCGCAAAATAGACGCGGGCGCCGGAAAGAATCAGTCCGTTGTTGCAACCGAACGTGGAAACCATGATCGCAGCTGCCATGCACATCGCGCCCGGATTTCCGAACGCTGCTTTCATGGCCGTGACCGCTACGCGATCCTGGGGCGCGTGCTGGATTTCCGGAAACGACAGAAGCGCGAGGTAGGAAACATTCGCCAGGACATACAAAACCACGACGATGCCGGAGCCGATCAAAAGCGCGCGGACAAGATTTCGCCCCGGATCGCGCACTTCACTGCCAAGAAAGGTGACATTCGTCCAGGCGGTTTGGGCGAAGATCAGGCCGACCATCGATTTTCCGAAAATCAAAACCAGCGCCAGGCCGCCCGCGAAAGGCAAACCAGGTTGCGCAATCTGCGGACTCCAACCGTTCGCCCACGAATCCCCCCACGCCGACGTTCGTGCTGCGCTGGTCGCGCTCCAACCGAGCAAGAGCCCGACGACAACAACCCCGGCAAGCGCCGCCGTTTTTGCAAACGTGAACGTATTTTGCACGAGCGTGCCCAGCTTAAGTCCGCGTGTGTTCGTCCACGTCAACAATGCGACCAAAGTGATCGCAACCAATTGTTGGGTCGACAGACTGATGGCGTACCCGCCGCCGAGTAAGATCGGCTCCTTTGTAAAAAGATAATTGTCGGTAGAAATCGAGCTGACGAAAACGCCGAGAAATTTGGCGAACGCGATCGCGACAGCGGCAATCGTTCCGGTTTGCACGACCAAAAACAGCGTCCAGCCGTACATGAATCCCATTGCCGGGCCATAGGCTTCGCGGAAGAAAACGTAAACGCCGCCGGCGCGCGGCATCATCGTTGCGAGCTCGGAGCAGCAGAGCGCGCCCGTCATCGTAAGCAGACCGGCAATTACCCATGCGAGCAGGAGCCATCCGGGCGCGCCGCTTAAACGCGCCGATTCGGCCGAAGTAATGAAAATACCCGAGCCGATCATCGACCCGATTACGATCATGGTTGCGTCGATCGGCCCGAGCGCTCGAACCAAGCCGCTCTGCTGTTGATTTTCGCTCACTTTGAAAACTTCGGCGCGCGGATTGTGACGCCCTCACATTCGAGCCGCGAACGCAACGCGCGCGCGAAATCCACCGCGCCGGGCTTATCGCCATGCAGGCAAATTGTTTCCACCCGAACATCGACACCCACGCCGTCGACCGATCGAACTTTGCCTTCGCGCAACATGCGAACCACCCGCGAAGCGGATTCTTCCGGATCGTGCAGCAACGCATCAGGTCGCGAGCGCGGAACAAGCGACCCGTCACTTAAATAATTTCGATCAGCGAAAACTTCATGCGCGATTTGCAGTCCATTCGTTGTTCCCGCTCGAGCCAAGTGGCTGTTTTGCGGCGCAAAAAGAATTAATTTTTTATCGACCTGGACGATGGCGCGACCAATTGCATCCGCCAGTTCAGGGTCGCGCACCGCCATGTTGTAAAGCGCGCCGTGCGGTTTCACGTGATTTGGAAGCACGCCGGCCGCCTCGGCGATCGCTTGAAAAATTCCCAGCTGGTAGACGACCGCGTCGAAAACTTCAGCCGGCTTCACGGGTAATTCTTTTCGCCCAAAGTTTTCTCGGTCGAACAAGCTCGGATGCGCGCCGACGGCGACGTTACGATCACGCGCCGTCTCAATTGAGCGGCGCATCGTTCCCGCGTCTCCGGCATGGAAGCCGCAGGCGATGTTTGCCGAGGTAACAAGCGCCAGAATGTCGTCATCGTAACCCGCGCCTTCGCCGAGATCGGCGTTAAGATCGACAACCAACTTCATGAGAAATGAAGTTCCAGTCCGCGCCGGAATTGTTCGAGGTTTCGCTCGCGTTCGAGCAAGAGCGCATGGGCGTCACCAAGCGACACCTTGATGAAACGAACTCGATCGCCCGGGCACAACTGAGCGGCGATCGGCAGATCGACGGTGATCACGTGCGCGATCTTTGGATAGCCGCCGATGGTTTGGCAACCATTGAGAAGCAGAATTGGTTTGCCGCTCGGCGGGACCTGAACTGTGCCGGGCGCCACCGCTTCCGAAAGAAGATCGCCCTCCTGGCTTCGTTCGAGACGCGGGCCGTCCAACCGAATTCCCATTCGATCCGAATCTGGAGACACGAAAAAATCTTCGTCGTTAAAGAGTTGAAGCGCTGATGTAACAAAGCGATCGGAATTCGCACCGCCAAAATAACGTAAGACCGGAACTCGCCGCGCGGTGCTCGACCAATCGTGCGGCGGTTTCCAACGCGCGATCTTTTCGGTTCGCAACTTTTCGAACAGAACTTTTGCGCGCGGCAGACTTTCACCGAGCGGAAATTCCTCGCCATCGCGCACCGGCCGACCCTTTACGCCGCCGAATCCCGCTCTCAGATCCGCTGAGCGGCTGCCGAGGACGACCGGGACATCGATTCCCCCAGAGATCGCCAACCAGGCGCGGCAACCGCATGCAGCCGCGTCGATCGAAAATTCTTCACCGCCGCGCACCAAAGCCGGATGACCCGCGGGCAAAGAGGTTGAACCAATCCGCGCGTCGAAGTTTCCGCCACCCCAAACGACAATTCGATCGTCGGCGAACCGCAGCCGCAGACCGCCGAAAGTAATTTCGAGGCCAGCTGCCGAGTCTTCGTTGCCGGCGAGTAAATTCGCCACCCTCAACGCGTGCGGATCGAGAGCGCCGCCTAACGACACACCCAATTCGCGAAAGCCGACGCGTCCTAAGTCTTGAACACTGGTCAGAAAACCAGCACGAACAGCTGTCGCATTCATGAATTTGTCATCCTGAACGGAGTGAAGGATCTCTCACAAACTCGATTGAGCACGCTAACTAGCTTGCGTGATCTATGCTTCGACTGTGGGATCCCTCGCTTCGCTCGGGATGACCACGGCGGGAAGCGCAATTCGAATGAAGTTGTCATCGCGGTGTTCTTTCGAATTCTTCGCGCGTGATGGAGCGAAAGCGGACGCGATCGCCAGCGCGCAAGAGCGCAGGCGGATCTTTCTGCGGATCGAACAATTGCAGCGGAGTCCGGCCAATTACATTCCATCCACCGGGCGATTTGATCGGATAAATTCCGGTTTGCTTTCCTCCGATCGCAACCGAGCCGGCAACAATTTCTTTGCGCGGAACATCTCGCCGCGGCGTCGCGAGTTTACGCGGCAAACCGCCGAGGAAAGGGAACCCGGGCGTGAACCCGAGGCAATGAACGCGGTAATCGGCCCCGCAATGAAGATCGACAACTTCTTTCCAATGCAGGCCCGCCCGTTGCGCGACCTCTTCGAGATCGATCGCGAACTCGGCTTCATAACAAACGGGAATCTCTACGAAGGAGCCGGTGGCCCGATCCGCGTGAATTTCCTCCATCTCCGAGAGCGCCTTGCGAATTCGTTGCTCGACCCATCCCAAAACATTTTCGACCGGCGCGCCCGCGTCGATCGCACGGACCGGATCATAGAAAAGCGCGACCGTCGTGTAAGCCGGCGCGATCTCGATTACGCCGGGAATTTGCGCAGCTTCAAGACCGCGCTTTGCGGCAAGCACTTTCCTGAGGGTGTCCTCCGGGGCGTCGTCAAAATTTTCAGCCACACGAACCAGCAGCGCCGAATCTCCTAGCGGCGTGATTTCCATGACGCGCGCGGATCAATTCTTCTCCGAGACTGCTTCCTTAACATCCTCGACCTGTTCTTTGATCTCTCCGACTTTCGGATGCACTTCTTTGATCAAATCGTGTTCGACTTGGGAAAGGTGCTCGATGCGCTCTGTCATTTCGTGGAGCTCTTTTAACATCGTGTCCTGGCGCGACGAGATGCGATGTATCCACCAAAAACAAACGCACCAACAGCCCATTCCGACCCAGGTAAGAACGAAAATGACCATGTTACTGCGCCGTCGCCTCGATCTCGATGTTAACGGCGACCGTTTGGCTAATTCCCGACATGCTTTCCGCCGCCTGCGCAAACATCAAATTAAAATCGCGACGCTTGAGCGGGTCCGTCGTTACGCTCCAACGCGTTCGCTTGCTCTCATTCGGTGACGTCAGCAACTTTACATGCAACGTGACCGGTTTGGTCACGCCATGCATGGTCAGGTCGCCAAGAATGTCCCCCTCCTGCGGGCCAGTTTGTTTAACGCTTCGGCTTTTGAACATGATGTCGGGATATTTTTCGACGGCGAAAAACTCCGGGCTGCGCAAATGATTATCGCGTTTCACAATTCCAGTATCGATGCTGCGAACAGCGATTCGCGCGGTGACTGACGAATTTTCCGGATGCTCGCGGTCTACCTCGATCTTGCCATCGAATTTGGTGAACTTTCCCTTCGTTGTCCCGAGAAACTGGTGAACCGAAAATCCGATCGTCGAATGCGCTTGGTCGAATTTGTAGGTTTCGCTCGCGAGCGCGACCGAGCTCCAGGCCGTAATAGCAGCCACAGCGGTGACGATTTGTAATTTCATGCGGGATCCTTCGCTTTGCCTTTCGCCTCGGATGCGAGTGTTTTCAAGAGCGGCGTGCGTGAGAGCGGCAATTTCCCGAACAAATTACCAAGCTCAAAAGCCGGGTCGGTTTTGAGTTTTCTTGGTCCCGCGGCCGCGGGATGCACGCCGGCGATACGCGCCAGCTCGGTTTCAAAATGCGAGATCGCGCGCAAGTTCGGGTCATTGCCGTCGAGATAACCGAACGCGCGGCGCAGGAGCGCAAACAACTCCGGCTCATGATGATCGCGCTCGGTGCAAATCTCGATCAGCTCGACAAAGTAGGCGGCGGCTTGCGTGCGAAGATAATTTGTCCGGATGCCGGCAAACGGATTTTTGAGGACCACTTCGGTCAGGGTGTGCAGCGTCGATTTGCGGCTCGGCACGATCGAAATCTCCGTTTCGAAAAAAAGATCGAGCTTGCCGGCGAATGCGGTCTTGGCGCGACGCGCGCCTTTCGCCATCGTTTGAACGCAGCCTAACGACTCGGTGCACCAGGAAACAATCAGGCTGGTGTCGCTAAACTTGCGTTTGCGCAAAAGAATCGCGGCGGTGGTCTGCACGCCACGAATTTAGCACAGACAGGCACGTAGAGGCGCTTGTGCCGGGCGCCTGTTTGCAGATTCGATCCGCGCGGGTCGGTTGCGTTGCCGCAGGCGAATGGCGCCTGCTTCGTCACGAATGTTGAATACCGACAGATAAGTTGCGCGAAAAAGGTTCAGGCAACCGATGACAAGTCCTCCGACCCCGACGAAGCCGAGAGCGATACCGAGCCCGGCGAAAAAACGAATCCCGGCCACACCGACGAACGAGAGCAGGCCGGCGCCGAGCAGGGTCACCAGGGTGGCGCAGGCAAACGCCGCCAGCGCCACGTAAATGGAATGCAACGCTCGCAATAGCAATGCGGCTTGTTTTTCGACGCGGTCGACTTGCGCCAGAAAAAAATCCGAAAGCTCGCCCGCTTCCGATTTCGCAAAAAAGCCGTGCATTCTGTCGTGGGCACGGATCATTCGATTGACCGTGCTCATCGCGAGCACGCTGGATGCGTTCGTGAGTAACGCCGGCGCAACAACAAACGTCACGGGCGCGAATGGACTCTGCAGAACAGTCGAGACATCCATTGTTTCGTAAGTGGCCGGATCAGCGATTCAGGATATGCAGCGCACGTTTCTCCACATTCATCGCGGCTTCTTTCACCGCTTCGCTCAAAGTTGGATGAGAATGACAGGTCCTCGCGAGATCTTCCGAGCTGCCCCCAAACTCGATCACGGAAACCGCTTCAGCGATTAATTCCGAAGCCGCGTGCTGCAAAATATGTGCGCCGAGAATGCGATCGGTCTTCGCGTCCGCCACGAATTTGGCGATTCCATCGAGCTCATCATTCGCGATTGCGCGGGCGTTCGCCCGGAACGGAAATCTGCCGACCCGATAGTCGATCTTCTTCTCTTTCGCCTGTTCCTCGGTCATCCCAACGCCGGCGAGTTCGGGATTCGTGTAAATGATTCCCGCGATCGCGTCATAATTGATGTGGCCGTCTTTGCCGGCGATCCTTTCCACGCAGGCAATTCCTTCATCCTCGGCCTTGTGCGCCAGCATCGGGCCCGCGATCACGTCGCCAATTGCGTAAATACCATCGACCTTGGTTTTAAAATGCTCATCGACCTTGATCCGCTTCTTTTCATCGAACTCGACGCCAACTTTTTCAGCGCCAAGACCTTCACTAAATGGTTTGCGCCCGACTGAGACGAGCACTTTGTCGGCTTCGAATTTCAGTTCCTCGTTTCCTTTGGTGGCGGTCGAAGTAACACGGCCATTGTCGATCTTGATCGCGCTGACTTTGGTTTCGAGGTGAAAGGTAATTCCCTGCGCCGTAAGCGAGCGCTGAAGCAAATTCGAAAGCTCGAGATCGAAGCCGACGGCGATCCGCGGCAAGAATTCGAGAATGGTTACTTCGGAACCAAGCCGGGCCCAAACCGATCCAAGCTCGAGTCCGATCGCGCCCGCGCCGATGACGAGGAATTTGGGCGGCGGTTCTGTGAAAGTGAGCGCTTCGGTGCTGCTGACGATTGTCTTGCCGTCGAATTTCGCAAATGGCAGCTCGATCGGCACGCTCCCGGTCGCGATGATTATGTTTTTGGTTTCGATCTCTTGGGTTTTTCCATCCGACGATTTGACCGAAACTTTCCCGGGCGCACTGATGGTCCCAAGCCCTTCGAACGTCGTCACCTTGTTCGTCTTCATCAACGAACGCACGCCGCTGTTCATCGTCTTCACGACCTTGTCCTTGCGCTGCTGCATCTTATTAAGATCGACATCCAGGTTGCCGATGACGATGCCGTGCTTCTCGGCTTCCTTTTTCGCGAACACGAAATGATCGCTCGAAGTCAGGAGCGCTTTGCTTGGAATGCAGCCGACATTCAGACAAGTGCCGCCGAGCTCCCTGTCTTTTTCGATCATGGCGGTTTTCAACCCGAGCTGACCGGCGCGGATCGCCGCGACGTAGCCGCCGGGACCTGAACCAATGATTACGACATCAAACTTGTCCATTAACTATCTCTTTCTGTCCTTCCGACCGGAGCGGAGGAATCTCTTGATATTTCTGTCGTGCCCTCGCTCAGAAATATCTAGAGATGTCTCGGTCCGAGCCGGACTGGCATTTTCGCTCGACATGACAAAACCTAAAAATCGAGCGGCAGTTTTTTTGGGTCCTCGATACATTCTTTCACTTTAATCAGGAACGTGACCGCTTCTTTGCCATCAATCGCACGGTGATCGTAGCTCATCGCAAGATACATCATCGGCCGCACCTCTACTTTGCCGTCGATCGCCACCGGCCGAGGCATGATCTTGTGCATTCCGAGGATCCCACTTTGCGGCGGATTCAAAATCGGCGTGCTCAAAAGCGAGCCGTAAACGCCGCCGTTTGAAATCGTAAACGTGCCGCCGGTTAAATCTTCGATCTTCAATTTGCCCTCGCGCGCTTTGGTCGCGTAACCGGCAATATCGCGCTCAAGCTCGGCGAAAGATTTCTTGTCGGCATCGCGCACAATCGGCACCACCAAACCGCGTTCGGTCCCAACGGCCACGCCGATGTCATAGAAATTGTTCTGAATGAAATCCTCATCTTCAATCCGGCCGTTCACGACCGGCACAGTTTTGAGCGCCTCCACGGCTGCTTTGATAAAGAACGACATGAATCCGAGCTTCACGTTGTTCTTTTTCGTAAACGCGTCCTGCGATTTCGTCCGCAATTCCTGAACGGCCGTCATGTCGCATTCGTTAAATGTCGTCAGGATTGCCGCGGTCTGTTGCGCCATCACCAGTTGCGCGGCGATTTTCCGACGCAACGGCGACATTTTTTTGCGACTGAACCGTCCGTCGGCCGATTGTCCGCCAACGGACGGACCCGCCGTGGCGGGCTCCTTATCGCTCTTTTGTTCCCTGCCACCGCGATTTTGCGCCGCCGCGAGCGCATCTTCTTTCGTGATTCGTCCGCCCGGACCGGTCCCTGAAATCTTCGCCGGATCGAGATGTTCTTCGTCAACAATGCGACGAACTGCGGGCGAGAGAAGTTTTTCCTCCGAGGATTTATCTTTTGTAGGGGAAGCCGTTGGCTTCCCAGGGACGCTAACAGCGTCCCCTACAGTTTTCTTTTCGGCCGGTTTTGCCTCAGGGGCTTTCTTCGAATCATCAATCGTGGCGACGACTTCGCCGATCTTCACTTCCTGGCCTTCGGAAACAATCGTGTCCAGTACTCCGGCTGTTTCAGCCGCGATCTCGGTCGAAACTTTGTCGGTCTCGAGGGTAAAGAGGGCGTCACCTGCGTTGACGAAATCGCCGGACTTCTTGTGCCAAACCGAAACGATTCCGCTCGAAATCGATTCGCCGACGGCGGGGATTTTTACTTCGACACTCACTTGCGCCTAACTAAGCGCAAAAAAAACGCTGGGTCGAATCAAACCTGTGGAGGCAGCCCTCTCGGCTGCAATACGCAACAGTGCAGGCGAGACGCCTGCCGCCACAGTTTCCGATCAAATACTGAACGCATCGCGGACCACGCAGGCTTGTTCGCGCTTGTGTCGCACGAGCGAGCCGACGGCCGGGCTCGCGCTGGCGTCGCGACCGGCATAGCCGATTTCGCGCCCGAATAGTTTACGCAAACGCGGTTCCATGAAACTCCATGCGCCCATGTTTTCCGGTTCTTCCTGGCACCAGACGATTCCTATAGTTTTCGGAAAAGCTTTCATCATCGATTTCAATTTCGTTTCGTGAAGCGGATAAAGCTGCTCGACGCGAATGATGGCGGCAGTATCGATCTTCTTTTCCGCGCGATAATTGATGAGGTCGTAGTAAACTTTGCCGGAGCAAAGAATCACCCGTTTCATTTTGTCGGCCCGTCCAACTTCAGGTGACCCGAGAATCTCCTCAAACTTTCCACTGGTAAATTCTTCCGCGCGGGAGGAAGCGAATTCGGCGCGCAACAAACTCTTTGGCGTCATGATCACGAGCGGTTTGATGAAGTCGCGCTTCATTTGCCGGCGGAGTAGGTGAAAGTACTGCGCGGAGGTCGTGAGGTTGCAGACCTGAATATTGTCCTCCGCGCAAAGTTGGAGGAATCGTTCGAGGCGGCCGCTGGAATGTTCAGGGCCCTGGCCTTCATAACCGTGCGGCAGAAGCAGGACAATCCCACTCGGCCGCTGCCATTTCGATTCAGCAGTAACGATGAATTGATCAATGATCGTTTGCGCGCCGTTAACGAAATCGCCGAATTGCGCTTCCCACAAGCAAAGCATGCTCGGGTAATCGAGGGAGTAACCGTAATCGAAACCGAGGACGGCGGCTTCCGAGAGCAAACTGTTGTAGATGCAAATCCGCGCCTGATTAGTGCCAGTCCGGCTCGGACCGCCCAAATGCATTAGTGGCACATAGGGCGCGCCGGTCTTTGCGTCGTAAAGAATCGCGTGACGCGTGCTGAATGTCCCCCGCGCGCTGTCCTGCCCCGACAAGCGCACCGGTGTTCCTTCTAGAAGAAGCGAACCGAACGCAAGCAGTTCGGCATAATGCCATTCGTACGGCCCGCCGTTTTCGAAAACTTTCCGGCGATGCTCGACGACAATGCGTTTGATCTTCGGCTGAAGGTTGAAATCGTCCGGCACGCGGGTGAGCGCATCGACAATCGTCTTCAGCGCCTTTTGATTGATCGCGGTCGAGACCGGCGAACTCGTGTATTCCGGCTGAAATACCGCGCTTGATTCCTTGAACTTGGCCTGCTCGTTCGCTTTCTGCTTTTCGATCGCTTTGACGTCGTCGAGCGTCATTTCGAGGCGGAGACCGAATTCCGTTTCGAGCGAGGCCGCATCGTCGTCTGTCATTGCGCCGGATTCGAGCAGCTCGCGTTTATACAACTGCGCAACCGACGGGTGCTTGTCGATCTTCGCGTAAAGATCGGGCTGGGTGAACGCGGGCTCGTCGCCCTCGTTGTGTCCGAAACGGCGGTAACAATACATGTCGATCACGATGTCCCGGCCAAATTCCTGACGAAAATCGAGCGCGAACTGGCTGACCTCCATGCACGCGAGCGGATCGTCGCCGTTCACATGATAGATCGGCACCTCAATCATCTTGGCGATATCGGTGGCGTACATCGACGAGCGCGCATCTTCCGGAATGGTGGTGAAACCAATCTGATTGTTGATGACCACATGCACCGTCCCGCCGGTCCCGTAACCGTGCAGTTGAGACATGTTCAGCGTTTCCGCGACGATCCCCTGCCCCGCGAAAGCCGCGTCGCCGTGAAGCAGTAGCGGCAAAACTTTGCGCCGATGCTCGGTGTCGCCACGAATGCGTTGACGCGCGCGCGCGGTTCCTTCGACAACCGGATCAACCGCTTCGAGATGGCTCGGGTTTGCCGAGAGACGAATCTCGACCTTAGCGCCCGAGGAAAGTTTTCGGACGGTGTGGTAACCCAGATGATATTTCACATCGCCATCACCCGCCACCAGCTCGGGAATGTAATTCTCACTGAACTCGGTAAAGATGACGCGAAGTGATTTCTTCAAAAAATTCGCGAGCACGTTGAGCCGGCCCCGATGCGCCATGCCCATACAAATTTCCTCGACGCCCGCGGTCGGACATTTGTGCAGGATGCTATCGAGAATCACCATCACCGATTCCGCGCCCTGAATCGAAAAGCGCTTCGGGCCGACGTAACGCGAGTGCAGAAAAACTTCGAACGACTCGGCTTCCATCAACGCGCGCAATAATGCGATTTTCACGTGGCGCGGAGTCGAATGTTTATCGGCCCGCGATTCGAGCCGGTGCCGCACCCAATTCCGCATCCGTGTGTTCTGAATGTGCATGAACTCGGCGCCGATCGAGTCCGCATAGATTTTTTGCAGACGCGCGATCATTTCGCGCAAAGTCATCTCTTCGTTATCGAGGAAGAATTTTGAGGAGACGCGCAGGTCGAGGTCCTTTTCGCTGAAACCGAGTTCGCGCAATGTCAGCAACGGATTCTCCGGACGTTTTTCCGCCAACGGATTCACCCGCGCGATGGTGTGGCCAAGCGTGCGGTAGGCGTAAACGAGACCGTCGATTCGGGTTTGCAATGGACTTTCGCGCACGGCTGCCCGCGGGGTGGCCGCAGCCGCGGCGCCGTTTCGTTGCGGGAGGTTGCCCAACTCGAATCCTTCAAAAAAGGCCGCCCAGCTTGGATCAACCGACGCCGGATCCTCCTGCCAGCGCTGATAATTCTGGTCGATCAGGTCGAGATTGGCTCGAGCGGCAATAGACGTGCGCATGGCATGTTTAATCTGCAACCGTTACGCGGAGCAGCAAGTTGAGAGGTGGATCGACCTCTCCGAGGGCGATGATAAATAAGTGGCGGCGAAGCCGCCCAAATTCTAACAACGCGCAAGGGACTGCGCGTTCCACCTTGCTCGCACCAAGTTGACAGTGCGGAGGCAGCTTCGTTACTTGCACCGCACGAATGGGACTCCATGGAAAAATTTGGCCGGCACTGATCGTCGCGGCTGCACTTGCGCTGGCAAGATCGACATCTTGCCTGGCCCAGGCTGACCCGGCCGCCGAGCCCGCAGTCTTGGCGGTGGCGAAGGTCTTGCCTGCCGTCGTGAACATTAACACTGAGCGAGTCGTTCGACGCACCGTGCGCGATCCGATCGAGGACTTCTACGCGCAATTTTTCGGACAATACCGCGGACGTCCGCGCGAGATCCGGCAGACGCTGCAAAGTCTCGGCTCCGGATTCATTGTCGACCCGGCCGGCTACATCGTGACCAATCAACACGTAGTCGCGCGCGCGGCCGACCTGAAAATCAAGGTGACAACGAATAACGACAAAACCTACAGCGCGCATTACATCACCGGTGACGACAAGAAAGACCTCGCCTTCATCAAAATCGATTCGAAAGACTCGTTTCCGTTTATCAACCTCGATAACATTTCGCCGAATTTGTTAGGCGAAACCGTTCTTGTCGTCGGAAACGCAGTCGGTTACGGCAGCTCGATTAGCCGCGGCGTGTTGAGCGCGACCAAGCGCGACATCAGCATCGACAATGTGGATTACAAAAATCTGGTGCAAACCGACGCGGCGATTAATCCCGGCAACAGCGGCGGACCGGTGATCGATATCTCAGGCCGATTGGTCGGAATCAGCTCGGCAAAAATGGCGTTCACTCCGCAAGGCGTTCCGACCCAGGGACTCGGGTTTGCCATTCCAGCCGATGTCGTTCGCGACAGCGTGAAAAATTTCAAATCGTTCGCTGAGAAACATCCTGGAGAAAAAGTTCAGCCGGCGGCCGACGAAACATCGGGCTCGAAGGTCGAGCAGATGTTTGGGATGCAATTACAGGATTTAAGCCAGGAATTAACGACCGCGCTCGGCTACGAGCCTGGGCACGGGGTGCTGATTAGCGCGGTGGAACCAAACAGCCCGGCCGATGAAGCCGGAATAGAACGCGGTTTGGTGATTTATCGCGTCGGCAAAAACGACGTGAATTCGGTGAAAGATGTTGAGAACGTCCTCGGTCGCGCCAGTACTGGAACCAATGTCGATTTTCTAGTAGGCGTTGTCCGCGCGGGTGGCGCCGGAAAGCGGCTTGAAGCGGTCACGCTGGCAGCCCGTTGACAGACGAAAATTTTTCGCAACGCATTACCACCTCAGTTGTCTCATCAAATAATTTCAGAATGATCAAAGTCGAAAATTTAACCAAGCGATACGCCGGTCAGACCGCGATCCGGGACCTGAGTTTCGAGGTGGGCCAGGGCGAGATCATGGGTTTTCTCGGGCCGAACGGCGCCGGCAAAACAACGACCATGCGCATCCTGGCCGGATTCATGCCGGCCACTTCCGGCCGCGCCTCTATCGCGGGCTTCGATGTTTTCGAGCAATCGCTCCAGGCGCGGTCCCGGCTTGGTTACATGCCGGAAAATGTTCCGCTCTATAATGATATGCGGGTCACTGAGTACCTCGATTATCGCGCGGCGCTTAAGGGCGTTCCTCATCGGCGGGTGGCGGAACGCGTCGGCGACGTGAAGGAACTTTGCGGTTTGCGCGAAGTAGAAAGAAAATTAATCGGCGCGCTTTCCAAAGGTTATCGGCAGCGCGTCGGTCTGGCCGATGCGCTTGTGAGCGAGCCCGAACTCCTTATTCTCGACGAGCCGACGATTGGCCTTGATCCAAACCAAATCCGGCAAGTGCGCGAGCTCATCAAAAATCTTGGCAAGCAACACACGATTTTGCTTTCCACTCACATTTTGCCGGAAGTGGAGATGACCTGCAGCCGCGTCATCATCGTTCATAAAGGCCGGATCGAAGCGTGCGATACGCCGGAAAATTTGCTGGGCCAGATTCGACAGGCCGGCGGCGTGGTGGTCGAAGCGAAAACTGGCCAGGACGATGGCGCGGAAGAGTTGAAGAAAATTTCCGGAGTGCGCGAAGTCACGACCGATCAAGACGCCGATTGGAAAATATTTTCGCTCCGTGTCGAATCCGGTCTCGACGTGCGCGAAGAAATTTTCCAGCTCGCAGCCGCGCGGAAGTGGACGCTGCGCGAGCTTTCGCAGCGACGCGCGACCCTCGAAGATGTGTTCGTCGAGATCACCCACTCAGACGTCAGCTGATCGAGTCATGAACCTAGATGTCGATCTAACACAGCATTGTCATCCTGAGCGGAGCGAAGGATCTCCCACAAACTTCGTGCGTCACACAATCAATATTTGTGTGATCAATGAGCTATTGAGAGATCCCTCACATTCGTTCGGGATGACTGTGGCATTATGAGAAAATTTTACACACTGCTCACTCGCGAAGTGCGCAGCTACTTTCATTCGCCGATCGCGTACGTCGTGCTCGTTTTCTTTCTCTTGGTCAGCGGCGTCGATTTTTATTTCCAGGTTTCGTTCATGAACCAGCGGCCGGCCTCTTATTCGGTGCAGGAGGCGTTTTTCAATTCGGTGTTCTTCTGGTTTGCGTTCGTTTTGATTTTTCCATTAATCACGATGCGTCTTTTTGCCGAGGAATTTAAGCTCGGCACCATCGAGCCGCTCATGACCGCGCCGGTGCGGGATTCGCAGGTTGTGCTGGCGAAATTTTTCGGCGCGGTGGTGTTCTACATCGTGCTCTGGATCCCAACTCTCCTGTACTTCGCGATTTTTCAAAAGATCACGCACCAGCCGGCGGCGAATTCCACCGGCGCTTATTGGGGTTCGTATTTGATGCTGCTGCTCCTCGGAATGTTTTACGTCTCCATCGGCTGTCTCGCCTCGGTCGTAACGAAAAACCAAATCGTCGCAGCGATCATTTCTTTCTGCGCAATCACGCTGTTGTTCTTTCTCGGACTGGTTCAGTTCATTTTGCTCGATGTCAGCTCAGGGATGCGTGACGCGCTGGGCTATTTTTCGGCGATCGAGCACATGGGCACGTATTCACGCGGGATCATCGATACGCGACCGATCGTTCTCTACTTGAGCATGACCGCATTCATGCTGGCGCTGACTTATCAAGCGTTTCAATCGCGCAAATGGAGGTTGTGACGCATGGCTGAAGTTACCGAGAAAGCGAAACCAAAGAAAATTCAGCGTCTCCAAATCGGACTGAACGTTTTGGTCCAGCTCGTTCTCATTTTCTTTTTGGTGAGCGCGGTGAACTGGATCGGTTTCCGGCATTACAAACGCTGGGACGTGTCGCGCGACCAGAAATATGCGCTCTCAGATAAAACGAAGCGTTTCTTGGACGCGATCAAAGGAAAGGTGCGCATCACGGTGTTCTTTTCACCGAGCACGCCGATAAGCGCCGACGTTTCAAGTTTACTGACCGAGTATCAATACGCAGCCAAGGGCAAGATCGACGTCGAGAACATCGATCCACAGCGGAATCTCTCCCGCGCCAAGGAATTGTTCGATAAATACAAAGTGGTCAGCGACGAAAGCCTGCTCGTGATCGACTACGAGGGCCGCAATAAAACGGTGAAGGCGTCGGAAATGGCGGAGATCGATCAAAGCGGAATGGCCATGGGCGAAGGGCCGCGAGTGACTGCGTTCAAAGGCGAGCAGGCAATCACCAGCGCGATGATTGATCTGGTCGAGGGGAAAAAGAACACGATCGGCTATGTCACCGGTCACAAAGAGCCGTCGATCGCGGAGCCTTCACCACTGGCCATGCTTCAACAGCAGGAACAACCCAGCAGTCCGATTTCGATCCTGAAGACCTTTATCGAGAACGAAAATATCAAGTTTCAGGAACTGAACCTGTTCAATGAGCCGCAAATCCCCGCCGAAATAAAAACCGTGATGATTATCGGCCCGCAATACGATCTCTCGGACCGTGAAATAAAATTGCTCCACGATTTCTGGAACAAACAAGGACGGATCCTGTTGCTGGTCGATCCCTCCGCGAAAACGCCGAAACTGAGCGCGTTTCTCAACGAATTGGGTGTGAAAGTGAACGATGACCGGTTGATGGCTTTTGTCCGAACCGGAATCGAAGAGCTGGCACTGATTCGCGATGTGCAGGCGCGCTTCCTCGAGAATAGTCCGGTCACCAAACGTCTCGCGGGCGCGCGCGGTTTGTTTTTCGGTGGAACATCGTCGATCACGCTCCAGCCGGAGCGCGGGCGCGCTGCGAATATTCGGCTCCAGCCGTTGATTGAAGCCGAGAAAGGTTATTTCGCCGAAACGGATTACAACACTACCGATCAGGCCAAGCTCCAGGCCGATGCGAAAAATGCCGGCACCGCGCCTTTGGTTATCGGCGTGTCGATTGAGAAAGGCGGCAGCGCGGACGAGCGGGTCCAGATGAATTCATCGCGAATGGTAGTGGTGAGCAACGCGACGTTCGTTCAGAACAACGCGTTGACCCAGGACCAGCAGGCCCTCGATTTCGTTTCGGCGAGCGCAAATTGGCTGTTGAGTCGCGAGCAACTGATCGGGATCGCGCCAAAGATTCCAAAGACGCTCACCTTTAGCCTGAACCAGGACGCGTTGCGAAGTTTGCGTTGGATGATCCTCGTTTTGATGCCGCTCGTCTTTGTCGTTCTCGGTACGGCTGTTTGGTGGAAACGGCGCGCTTAACGAATCGACGGAATTCTCATGAAGTGGAAAACGACATTGGTCCTGTTCGTCATCGCGGCAGCGGTTTTTGCTTATCTCTTTTTCGTGGAGCGAAACCGGCCCGGCACCGTAGAAACCACCCAGCGGGCCCAGAACGTTGTTAATTTCAGCCGCGACAAAATCAATGGTCTCGTCATCCAAAACGGCGACGACAAGATCGACATCCGCCGACACGATGATAAATGGCGCGTGGAAACGCCGATAAAAGATCAGGCGGACGCTTCGTTAGTGAACAACCTGCTGCTCGAACTCGAGAACTGGCAAAAGGACGCCGCTATTTCGGCGAAGGAAATGGAGGCGGACAAGAACAAGCTCGCCGATTATGGCCTGGCCAATCCAAAGCTGCGTTTGAAGTTGCTTGGCTCGGATGCGCCGCCAGAAATCTTTTTTGGCAAAGACGCGGCCCTCGAAGGCAAGATGTACGTCCGGTTCGAGAATTCGAAAGAAACATTTCTCGCCGGTCAATCGGTTAAAAAGGCAATCGACAAGAAACCGGAAGAGTTTCGCGATCGTAAACTGTCGGACTTGATCATGGCGCAAGTTGCCCGGCTCGTGCTCAAAACTTCGGCCGGCGAAATGGAGCTTCAGAAAAAAGGCGATCACTGGGAGATTGTGAAACCGTTGCACACGCGCGCTGACGACCAGAAAGTCAGCGACGCGATCGCGCAAGTGACGACGGCGCGAATTCAACAATTTGTCGCTGACGATCGCGGCGATTTGCATCCTTACGGGTTGGCTGAGCCACGTGGCGCGCTCACCCTTTTTGCGCAGGACGATAAACAGGGCCAGACGCTGCAAATCGGTGGTCCCGCGCCTGCGGGAGAAAAAGAGAAAGACCAAGTCTACGTGCGATTCTCTCCGCGCGGTTTCGTTTATACGTTGCCGAAAAAAATCGAGGAAACTCTAAACAATAGACCGAACGACCTGCGCGACCGTCACCTTGTTCGCGTCGACACAAAAATTCTCGACCGGCTAACTATCGATGCGCCGGGAAAGGGCAAGACGGTTCTCGCGCGCAAAGATGAAAACTGGACCATCGTCAGTCGCAATAACGCACCCGCAAATTCGAGTGAAGTGCGTCGACTGATTGACACACTGCAAAATGAGCAGGTCGCAAAATTTGTTGAAGATGTCGCTTCCAATTTGCCGAATTACGGGCTGGATAAGCCGCAACTGGTTGTCACCTTCAGTTCGTTCGCTTCCGAGAACACAGCCGAGACCAAGGCGGGCGAACAGCCGTTTGCTTCAGTTGCGTTTGGAAAAATAGAAGGCGAGAACGTATATGCGCGAGTCGGGGATGAACCGTTCGTCGTCGCGGTTCGTCGTAACTTGCTTGACCAGATTTTCGTGGACCCGTTGCAGTGGCAGGAATTGTCGATCTTCAATTTCAAGCCGGAACAGATCCATCGTGTCAGTGTGACGACCGATAGGGAACTGTCACTCGTTCGCGGCGCGAACAATCAGTGGAGTTGGGCGCAAGGCAGCGGGCCGGTCAATCAGACTAATGTGCAATCGTTGCTCAACACTTTGGCAACACTGCATGCCGTGCGCTGGATTGGATCGACAACTCCAGCCCATGGTTTCGATAAGCCGCAGCTCGTCGTCACGTTCACGACTTCGCTGGACGACAAGGCGACACATAAACTGACCATTGGCGCCGCAACGCCAAAGGGGATGTGGTTTGCAAAAGCGGACGAACGCGAAGGCACCTTCGTGATCAGCAATCCGGACCTGAACGCGTTTAAACTGACGCTTGTTGGTCAGGAGTCGCCCGCGCCTTCTCCGTCCCCGACGCTGACCGCGACACCGGCGCCTTAGATGCGCTTCGTCGCGGTGTAAATCGTGACGATACCGCCGGTGAGGGGTTCAGCGACCGCATTGCTAAATCCGTTTGCTTCGATCAACCGCACCAATTCTGCGCCGCCGGGAAATTGTTCGATCGAATCGCCCAGGTAGTCGTAAGCCGTTTTCTTTCGGGTGAGAAAAGATCCGAAGATTGGCATCAGCCGATGAAGATAAAATCGGTAAACGGACCGCAAGATCGACATCGACGGGAGCGAGAACTCCATGACCAGCAAATTACCGTTTGCCGTTAGCACCCGCGACATTTCGCGCAACGCTGCGTTCCAATCTTTGAAGTTTCGCAAACCAAACGCGATCGTCAGGCAATCGAATGACCGAGCGGCAAATGGAAGCGCGAGCGCATCTGCCGTCACAACTCGACGAACGCCTTTCGCTTTCGCCACTGCCAGCATTTCCTCGGAAAAATCTGCGCCGATGATCTCCGAACGCGGCAACGCCTTGGCCAACGCCAGCGCCAAATCTCCCGTTCCAGTAGCAAGATCGACAATCGCACTCGGATTCCAACCGGCCACAATCTCCGCCGCGCGTTTGCGCCAGATAAAATCGCATCCGCAGCTCAACAAGTGGTTGGCCAGATCGTAACGCCGCGCGATACCGCCAAACATCTCGCGCACTGCGTCCGGATCCCGTCCCGCGGAATTTTGTTCAGGCGAAGTCAATCCCGGGTGTTCGCCCAGGAATTTCTTCTTCGCAAGTGGTGGTGGCGAGGGCGGACTTCGATCGAGACTGATAAAAAACTTCCTGCAACGACGGGAGCGAAGCGAGCGCCGCCGGCAAAGTCAGGCACGCGAGCGGGGTGATATGCATCAGCAACCGACCGCTGGAAAGACCGGCATGCCGATGAAAGTCCGGCCAAGCGCTGAAGACGAAAATGGACGCGTAGGCAGCGAGCGGCGCCACGATCGACCAAATTAAAACGATCGCGCCTGCGTTTCCATGTCGCCTAACGAAGTAAACGCCCGCTAATCCGGCCATCAGCCAAAACAGTCCCCACACTTTGATGTCCGTAACTTCGGATGCAAAACACGAGAGGATCGGGCCGAGGCGATGAATGTTTGCGCGTAGATTTGCCAAATTCATTTCCATGAAATCGGACGACGAAACTGCGTGCATTTGACTGAGATAAACGCGCCAAGCCAGGACGATGCATAACCCAGGGAGCAACGCGCACAAATATTTCGGCGATCTTTTGCTCCGCCAGATAACAAACGCGCCACAGATCGCAGCGATGAGCCATAAGATTACACCTTCGCGTTTCACCCACGGAAGAAAAGCAAGACAGACTGCATAAATTCGAAAGAAATCGCCGTTGTCGCTGTTTCGATTGGCGCACAGCAAATATCCAATCGCTGCCAGATAAAAAGCGCTCATCGGAAAATCCGCGTAGCCAACAATCGCACTACCGACTTCAACCGTAATCTGCGGAACGAAAAAGAGGACGATGCCAGCAACGAGGGCTGCCCAGATTTTGCCGATCAGACGCGCGCTGATCGCGACCAACAATATGGCTGCAGAAGCGCAATAGATCGGAAAAATTACTTTGGCCCAGAACTGACTGGCCTCGCCGAGCCAGAAGTAGAGCCAGAGCTCGGTGAAAGGAATTGCGAGTGGATATTCGGGATGACTGAAGGCACGGCCGGCATCTCGAAGATAGGCGGCCGGCATAACGCCTCCATTGGCAAAGGCGTAACGCGCTTTGATTTCCCAATTCAAGAGTCCGTCCCATCCAAGCGTGTGAGTGAAAGCCAGATAACCGACTGCCAGAATTTCGACAGCGAGAATGCAAGCCAAGGCAAGTTCGACTCGATTTGCTTTGCGCAACTCTTGAAAACGAAACGCTCCTCTTGTTTTCCAAGCGACAAGCGGAAGAGCGACGCAAATGAAAGAAACAGCCGAAAACAACGCCGGCCCACTCAGGACGAACCCGAGTAACCAAATCGACAACGAGACGATTCCTGTTCCACCGAGCCAAGACAGCGCAAGTTGTTCCGCGAAACTCAAACACTTCGGTTCACGGAGGATGAGTGTGAGCGCGCCAAAACCGGCGGCCAAAATCGTTGCTAGCGCAGCAAGAACTTCGATCAGCTCCATGGTCTTACTTCATCGCGACCGGCACAACTTCCAATCCGCCGTCGAAATTCTTGCCTTCGGGCATTTCTGCGGGCCGCGGCACACGACAAAAAGCAATTGCGGCCGGAGGACTGAGATCGGTTGCCGCCACTTCGCCACGATTCACGCGCGTCCGCGCAAGATCGACAATCTCTATCGGATGCGGCCAGGCGAGGTATGCCGTCAGCATTCCAAGTAAGCTGCTCGAGAGATCGTCATCGCGATCGAGAATAAGGATTCGTTTTCCGGGTGGCGCTGAATCAAAAAATGCAATTAATCGTTTTGATACACCGGTTTGTCCTGCCGCATGCCAAAAGCTGTCGGTGGTATGAAATGCTGTATCGCCGGTCGGCGGGATTGAACCTTTAGGCGCGCCACTAAAAATCTTTGGCACGGTGACGCAAAAGAATGACGTCAGCAGGATTATCCAAAACGAAATGTGCGCGACTGCGCGAGCGCGCCGCATTTTAGAAAACCTTCTTTTCGTTGTAACAGGGAATGACGACGGAGACTTTCATGAGGTTTGAGCCTCGTTTTTAGCAAGAAACCGGCCATTCCTCGCCTTTCACATTGCTCAGGGAAAGGCTCGTCCCAGCATTCAGGAACGAGAACAGCAGTTATTTAAGGACTATCCGAACCAAGGCGTTGCTCATGGCCGGACCTCAGAGGCAGCACTGCAGCAATGGCCAACAAAGAGGCCGGGACGATTTGCAAGAGAAGCCGTGGCAACGACGAGGTGACGTGAGCAGAGTAATTCGACCAGGTGGTAAAAAGATACGTCGAACAGTAGAGAACAATCGGCGCGATAACTGCACTTAGTAGAATCCAGCTTTGTATCGCCCGAAAACGGACTGCTAAATAAATCACAGCCAAGGCGGCGGCCACCCAGAAAATACCCCAGTCAGTCCGATCCGACACCTCGAGGAACAGGAGACGCGCGATCGGACCGATTCTGGCCCCAGGTTCCGTCAGCTTGCCCGAGACCGATAAGGAAAACTCCGAAGACGGAACGCAATGAATGAATGAGAGATAAACCCGCCAGCCCGCAATCACGAAAAGTCCGGGCAACAACGAAATTCCGAACCGAGCAAACTTTCCCCGCCTCCAGCTGACGATGAATCCGAGAAACGCCAGAACACTCCAAAGAATCAAACCCTCACGTTTGATCCAGGGTAGAAGAGCGAGACAAAATCCATAAATAATAAGAGTTCGCGAATCGCCGTTCGCCGAAAAAAGCAGGAGATAACCAAGAGTGGCAAGATAAACAACGCTCAGCGGAAAATCAGCGTAGCCAACGATAACTCCGCCGGGCGCCGACATAAGAAATGGAACGAACAGAAGGATCGTTGCTACGGCGAGCCCGCTCCAACGACAACCTGAAACTCGGGCGCCGAGGAGACATAACAAAACTGCGCCCGCGGCGTAGTAAGTTCCAAAGATTGTTTTTACCCAGAATTGATGCGGCTGACCGACCCACAAGTACAACCAGAGCTCAGTCAAAGGTATGCCAAGCGGATATTCCGGGTGGCTGAACGCGCGACCAGGATTTGAGTAATACCCAGCGGGAATGACTCCGCCGTTTAAAAAGGCGTAGCGGGCTTTGATTTCCCAGACCAAAAGTCCGTCCCAGCCGAGCGTATGTTTGCAGGAGACGAATAAGACCAACGCAATCTCGGCGAGAAGAAGACCGGCCAGAAACCACTCCAGCCAACCGGACGGATTAGGCAGCGTGAATTTGCTCCGAGGATGACGAATTGCTCTCCAGCCTAGAGCCGCCAATAAAATGCAAAGCGCAGCGACGGTAATTTGCAGTGCGAATCCGGAAAGGAAGATCCCGCAGATCCAAAGCGCAATAGAGACTGCTCCGGCCCCGAACAGCCACGACAAACAACAGCATTCAAGAATGTTGAGCCGGGATGCGCCCCGAAAGATTAACAGGGTAATCCCGAAACCCGCGCTAAATAGAGTTAAATAGGCGGCCAAAAGCCCAAGCAGGGTGATCATGGGCTGATCGCGGGCACGAGGGACATTCCCGTTCCTAGGTGAATCGCTTTTCCCAACCGGGATGGCGCAGGCAATCCGCAAAACGCCATCCCTGCGATGGAATCAGGAGCGATCTGAGCGATCTCCTTTTCGACCGTCGATTCGCTCACATGAACGATCCGGACATCGCGCGGCCAACAAATATATCCCACGAGCATCCCGAGAAATTCGCTCTGAGAGTCTTCGTTGCGCTCGCTCCGAGTCCGTCCAGTATCAGCACGCACGAAAATCACGAGTGGTTTTCCGCGCGGCAAATATTCGAGAATATCGCCGAGATGCTGCGGTCCTTTCGCGATGCCGGTCAGACCTCGAAAGTAAGGTTCAATCGAGCGGTTGGGATCGATTTGTCCTATTTTGCTCACCCTAATATCCCGATAAAGGTCTGGGATTGTCCGAAAAACCAAAGTAACGGCCAGTCCTGCCCACAAAATCGTATGCAAAATCGTTGCGATGGAGCGGCTAGCACGCACGTCACCCCGACTCTGTTCTGTCTGATTCGAGTTGTGTAGCATTCCGAATCTCACGCGACGATTTGCTCACGAGAGGACTCGAACCTCCACGGGTTGCCCCATACGGTCCTGAGCCGTACGCGTCTGCCAATTCCGCCACGTGAGCTTGGGCCAACTACCATGCGCAGAGTGCTTGCTGGCGCAACGTGAAAGCCGATCAGTTTATCTTCCGCTTCCTCTTAGTCTTAATCTGATTCGATAAGGAAGAATGAGCGGAAGAGGAAGAGTTGGATTAACCGCGCCGCCTTTTCCGCGCTCTCGCTTCAAGTTGCTGCGCTTTGCGCGCCTTGCCTAACGAGCGCAGTAAATCGGCATAATTGGCGGCGACGATTTCGTAATCTTCCGGCGGCTGATCGGTCGCTTCTTCCCAGCTCTTGAGCGACGCGCGATAAAGCTCGGCCGCTTTCGGGTAATCGCCGCGGGAATGATAAACCACCGCCAGATTGCATTTTGATTGCGCGATGTCGGGATGCATCGGCGGCAGCACCTTTTCTCTGATCCCGAGCGCGCGCAGATGCGTTTTCTCCGCTTCGGCATAGCGCTTTTCGTTGGTGTAAAAAACCGCCAGATTATTCAGAACGGACGCGACGTCGGCGTGCTGCGGCCCGAGCTGCTTCTCGTAAATCTGAAGCGCGTGCAGGTAGTACGGCTCCGCCGCTTTTTGCCGGCCTGACTTGCGAAAAATCAGCGCAACATTGTTGAGCATCGTTCCCAAGTCCGCATAGGGCAGATCGTCCAGATGCGTCCCGGCCGCGATCGCCTTTTCATAATAACGGATCGCTTCTTCCTGTTGACCGAGATTGTCGCACAGGAAAGCAAGCCGGCGGGCCGAGCGGTAAAGTGAGCGTTGATCGGGTGGCTTGGCTTTCTCCAGAACGCCGTGCGCCTTTAGCAGGTAAGGCTTCGCTTTGACGCGGTCGCCGCTTTGATCGAGGAGCGTCCCGAGTTTTTCGTAACTCAGGGCCAGCGAGTTGTCGTCATCACCAAAGGTACGCTTGGCCAGCTCGAGCAAAGTTTCGGCAACGCGAGTGGCTTCGGGCAGACGATTGCTGACGCGAAGCGTCTCGAGTTTATCGCTAAGAATACTCCAAAGCTTCTCTTCGCCTTTCATGGCGGATCACCAGCCTTCGCTCAGCTGGGTGACAAGCCGGTTGGCCAATTCTTCAGTGGCCAAAGGCAGCGCTTGTCGCTCATCGGTAGTCACGTCCGTGCCGACGAAAAAGCTCGTAGTGCCGACAACTTCGCCGGAAGGACCGAGAGGTTTGCCATCCGGTCCTACCAATCTGTATCGCACGCGCATGGCGAGATTAAATTCGCTCGTTGCCAAAACATTTCCCCGAACCGAGCGCGCCGGCGATCTGCTGATGCGAATGATTTCACCTTTCAGAGTTGCATCCGCCGAGTCGCCGTTTCCAATTCGAAAAGTGCCGTCCTGTTGAAATTGTTTGATCACGGTGCCGGTCACGAGCACTTCTACGCGCGGAATAAGCGTTTTATTTTCGAAAGTCGGAATCGCGATCGTGTGAATGTCCCGAAGGTAATACGGCTTGGCCGGTCCGATGTGGTAACCAACGCAACCGCTCAAACTGAGGCAGGCTAACGCCGCCACAATTGAATTTTTCACGGCGTCGGAGAGGCCGTTGCTTCAGAAGAACCGGAATCCTCCGGCGGCGGTGTCGCGCTCTCGACCGGCGATTCGTTCGGCGTGCTCGACGGCTCGGGCGTCGGTGTTGTTTCCGGCTCTGATGAAGACCGGGGTGCCGCACTCGTGCCCGAAGATGTCGAAGGCGGAGGAGGAAGCGAACCGTCCAGCTCTGGTGGCAATACGGGTGCGGAATTCGGAGCGGGCGCGCTTTCCGCGGCGCTCTTTGGCTTCTCCTGCTCTGCGGCTTTCTTTTTTTCCGCTTCCTTTGCCAGTTCTTGTAACGGCTGAAGCACTTTCTCGCCGAGTTTCGCCCGCAACTGATCGATTCGATGCTTCGCCTTCTCGCTTTCGGCCGATCCCGGCTGCTGGCGAATCACCTCGTTGTAATAAATGACCGCCGCGCGATAGGCTTTCATTTTGTCGTAATAGCGCGCGACATCGAACGACCTGCTCAACGCCTTGTGTTCCAATAATTGAAGGTTGGCGCGCGCCTGAGGTGCTTTTTCGCTGTTAGGGTAACGAAACAAAAAATCCTGAAACGCAGTTCGCGCGTTGCTCGTCGCCGCGATGTCCTTCGTGCCGCCGCGCGAAGCGGTGAACCAGATGTAACCGATTTGATATTGCGCGTCCGCCGCTACCGGATCGGTTGGAAATTTATCCACCACGGCCTGGTAGGCCTGGAGGGCGGCGTCGTTCGACCCTTGTTTTTCGCGCGCCAGGCCAATGTCGAATTGCGCGCGTGCGGTATATTTTCCGTTAGGCGCAGTCCGAATCACGGCGGCAAAGATTTCTACCGCGCGATCCATTGAGGTCGCCAGTGGAATACCGAGCAATTTCAGTTTCTTTCCGGCCAGATACATTTCTCCGATCCGGAATTGTCCTTCGATCGCTTCGTTAAAATGCGGACTGGTTGGATAATTTGCCACTACCGTTCGATACGTGCCCGCGGCTTCCAGAAATTGGTGCGTCTGTTCGTACAATACCGCGCCCCGAAAAGCGGCCCCCGCTGCCAGCGCGTCGCGCGAATATTTCCGGACAAGCGTCTTGTAGGCGCGAATGGCCCGCCGCGGATTGCCTTCTTTTTCCGCCGTCTGACCGATTTCAAAAAGCTCCGCCGCGTTTCCGCTCAATTCCTCTTCGCCAGGCGCGACATATTTTGCTTTTTCACCGGGTCGAAAAACGACCGCCGCGTTGCTCGCTTGCGGCAAAAACAGGCCCAGCGTGAACAGGAAAAACACTGGGAAAACTCGGAATTTCATCAGGACTGGCAGGGTAGTTGACTTATCCACTCCGTCAAGTTGCGCGACAGGTGAGACCGCGCTGTTTTCGCGTCGTTCAAATTGCCAGATCGACATCTTCCCGCGCGTTGCGATTTAGCTTAGATTTCCGGTGGATTTGAACCTTACCAACCAACAAAAAATTCGGATCGGTGCCTGCGCCTGGAGTTTCCCAGATTGGCGCGGCAGCTTTTATCCGTCCGAACTGCCCGATTCCGAATGGCTCGAATTTTATGCCCGTTATTTTCCCGCAGTCGAAATCGATTCGACTTTTTACAGCGTACCGGCCGAGAACGCCGTCCGGCGCTGGGTCGAGCTGACTCCGGCGTCCTTTCGTTTCAGTTGCAAACTTCCGCGCGAAATCACGCATGTCGGCCGGTTGCGCGATTGCTCCGCCGAATTGAACTCATTTCTGCGCGCGATCGAGCCGCTCGAATCGAAGCTTCAGGTTGTCCTGATTCAACTGCCGCCATCTTTCACGCCCAAGGATGGCCGACAGATCTTGCGAAAATTTCTGGTCCAACTTCCGAAAGGTTTCAGGTTCGCCATCGAATTTCGTCATGCCGGCTGGCATCGGCCGCAAATCATCCGCTTGTTGGAACAATACCGCGTTTGTTGGGTTTGGGCCGACACCAGTCCGCTCAATGAACGCAATCTCGCGCCATTCGAGTTTCTGCCGCGGACGACCGATTTTCTTTATCTGCGCCTGCTCGGCGATTACGCAACCAAGTACGACGACACCGGCAAATTCGTTCATCGCTACGATACGCTCCTTTGGAAACGCGAAGCCGCCCTGGAAAGTTGGGCGCTAAAAATCGACCGGCATCTCGGCGAGGTCCGAAACGTGTGGGCGTTCGCCAGCAATCATTTCGAAGGGTTTGCACCGGAAACGGCCCAGCGTCTTGCCCAGCGACTCGGTTACGAACTTCCACTACCATCGGAAACCGACAAAGTTTCGTCGGAGCGTGACCGATCGCAGCTGAATCTCTTTGCTGAAGGCAGGGGCGGTTCACCCGAACCGCGCGCGGGCGATTGAGGTCAATCGCCCCTACCTAATCTCGGCCGCGCCGAAGTAAGATTGGAGCTTTTCCGGAATCCGCACCGAGCCGTCCGACTGCTGAAAAGTTTCGATCAACGCCGCGAACAACCTCGGCAACGCCAATCCCGAGCCGTTGAGGGTGTGACAGAATTTGTTTTTTCCGTCCGCGCCTTTGGAGCGAAGATTCATCCGGCGCGCCTGAAAATCTTCGTAGTTGGAGCAGCTCGAAACCTCCAGATACGCCCCGCCCTCGCCCGAACCGGGCGACCAGACTTCAATGTCGTAGGTTTTGGCCGAACCAAAGGTCACATCGCCGGTGCAAAGCTCGATCACGCGATAATGCAGACCAAACAGTTGCAAAACTTTCTCCGCTTCTGCGACCAAAGATTCCAATTCCTCGTACGATTTTTCCGCCGCCGTGATTTTCACCAGCTCGACTTTGTCGAATTGATGGACACGGAGAATTCCTCGCGTCTCACGGCCAGCCGAGCCGGCCTCGCGCCGAAAACACGGCGTGTAAGCCACGAATTTCTTCGGCAGATCGGCGAACGTTAAAATCTCCTCTCGATACAAGTTTGTCAGTGGCACTTCGGCCGTCGGCACCAGAAATAGCTCGCCGTTTTCCAAGCCGTACATGTCGGCTTCAAACTTCGGCAGTTGAGTCGTGCCGATCATGCAATCGCGCCGGACCAGAAACGGTGGACTGATTTCAGTGTAGCCATGCTCGCGCGTGTGCAGGTCGATCATGAAATTGATTAGCGCCCGTTCGAGCTTCGCACCCGCGCCGGTGAAACAGATGAACCCGCTTCCACTTAATTTCGTCGCGCGGTCGAGATCGAGAAGTTTTAGTTTCTCGCCGAGCGCAACGTGATCGAGCGCTTTGCCCGCGAGCTTCGGCTTCGTCCCCCATTCTCGAACGACTTTGTTCCCGCTCGGATCTTTGCCGAGCGGAACGCTCTCGTGCGGGAGATTTGGAATTTCGAGAAGCAGAGTTCTTTGCCGTTCGTCGAACTTCGCGGCGGCCTGAGTAAGATCGGCAATCTTCTCGCCGATCTTTCGAACCTCGGTCTCCAGATCCGTTGTCGCTTCGCCGCGAGACTTTTTCCCGCCGATCTCCTTGCTCAATCGATTCCGGTCGGATTGCAACTGTTGCAGCTCAGTCTCGGTTTTTCTTCGCTCGGCATCGACTTTCAATAGCTCATCAATTCTGGCCGCGTCGTCGCCACCGCGTGTCGCGATCCGTTCGCGAACGAAATCCGGCTTTTCGCGGATCAAACGAATGTCGAGCATGGCGGCACTGTAGCCGCCGCTCTCTGGGCGGCGCAACGGCGACTTTTGGATCGCGTTTCGCAGAGCGAAGCGGCTACAATTTGGACCGTGACCCCCAGCACAGAGCGTTACGCTCAGATGTGTGCGAACTGCCGCGTCCACGAACGCGCACTTTTCCTGCCGCTGCGCACGCCGAACGAACTCGAGATCCAGGCGCGCTGGTTCGCCGGCGAATTTGGCAAAGATTTTGTGAGCACTTCCGGCGACAAGATCGACATCGTCCAGTTCGGCACCTGGAACCGTGAAGCCGGCCCTGATTTTTGCGATGCCGCGGTTCGGGTGAATGGCAGCGAGCCGTTGCGCGGCTGCATCGAAATCGACCTGATCGATCGGAATTGGGATTCGCACGGCCACGCCACCAATCCCGCGTTCGACGAAACCGTGCTTCACGTGTTCGTCGACAAAAGCGACCGCGAATTTTTTACGCGCACGAAATCGAACCGCAACGTTCCGCAGGTCCGGATCGATCCGGCGGTTTTGCCGGAAGCGTTCAGCGCCAACATTCCGCTCGCGCGTCCCGGCCGTTGTCAGGCGCCGCTGGGAAATTTGCCGGAAGATCGCGTTCGGAGCGTGCTCGATGCCGCAGCGCAATTTCGTTTGCAAAAGAAAGCCGCTCGCATCCGGGCAAAGATCGACAACTGCCAGTCCAATGCCTGTGCGGCTCGCACCTCGGACCACGGCGCGGACGAAGCGCTGTTCCAAGAAATCGCGGCCGCGCTCGGTTACAAAGAGAACAAGCTGCCGCTCATGCTGATTGCGCAAAGATTGTCGCTGAAAATGCTGCGCAAGAATCTGGATGACGCCGAAGCCATCCTGTTTGGCCTGGCCGGTTTTCTGGAAACGCCCGACCTCGCGATCTATAAAAAGTCAGCCAGGAATTATGTGCGTGACTTGTGGGACCGTTGGTGGCCGCATCGCGACCGATTGCAACGACTGATCTTGCCCGCAACAATTTGGAAAATGAGCTCAACTCGACCGGTGAATCATCCGCAGCGCCGGCTGGCGGTATTGGCAACCCTGGCGCGAGAGTGGCCGCCGTTTCGCCGCGCATTAGACAAACGCACAGCCGCCGCCATGGAAAAATTCTTCGATTCAATCGATCATCCATTTTGGAAAACACGCTACACCCTGACGTCCGATCCTTCACCGGAACCGATGGCGCTGGTTGGCGAATCCCGCGTCGCCGATATTTTGGCCAACGTGATTTTTCCGTTTTGGCTCGCGGAAGGCCCGAGCCGGACCGGCACTAAACAGAGGCGGAACAATGTTTGGGAGGAATATGCGAAGCTGCCGGCGCGCTTGAGCAACCGCCGGCTCGAAACCGCGGCCACGCGTTTGTTTGGCGACAACCCGCACCGGCGCGATTTTACGAAAACGATCGCCCACCAACAGGCGCTTTTACAGATTTACGAAGACTTTTGCTTGCAGGACAATTCCGATTGCGCCAACTGTCCTTTTCCGGAACAGATGGCGAAATGGAGATGAAGAAGAAAACGCCCAACGCCCAACGCTCAACGCCCAACGTCGAAGGCAGAGTAGCATTTACGTTGATCGAGCTCCTTGTTGTCATCGCGATCATCGCCGTTTTACTGGGGCTCGTCTTCCCCGTATTTCAGGGAGTCTTGGAACGCGCCAAAAAAGTGCAGGCGAAAAACGATCTCACCCAAATCGTGACCGCAGTGAACGCGTTTTACACTGAGTACGGGCGCTACCCAACGGCCGATACCACTGACACTGCGGCTACCTATGGTGCGGGGTCTCCCTCCAGCAAGGCAGTTTTTGATGAACTGCGCGGACAGAGTACAACGCTTAATACGCGAAAGATCGTTTTCATTTCACCGGGCGAAGACACCGTTGCCACTCCGAAAGGGAAAATAGGAAGCGATGGGCAATTCCACGATCCTTGGACATCAGCCTACGCGATCCGAATCGATGCCGATTACGATAATCAGGTCGCGAACCCATACGGAAGCAATGGCGCCGGTGCAGATCCGATCCGGCAGGGCGTAATCACATGGTCAATCGGCAAAGACACGAAACCCGGTAACAATGGCGACGGAAAATTCACTAGCTCCGACGACGTGATTTCGTGGCAGTGAGGTCGGTTTCGGTTGCAATCGAAAATCTGAAATCTACAATCTGCAATTCCGCCGCGGGTGTAATTCAATGGTAGAATGGCAGCTTCCCAAGCTGCACACGAGGGTTCGATTCCCTTCACCCGCTCACTCTTTTCTGCGTTCGAGATTGGATGTTCGGTGTTGGGCGTTCGACGTTTGGTTCTCATCGAAGCCAGAAAACGCCGAACGTCCAACGCCCAATGTTGAATTCAGACGACCTCCAAGTTGCCTCTTATGCGAATTAACATCACGGCCTGCCGCCGAAGAATTTCTTGAACGATTGAAAGAGTTTGTTGGGAACCTCGCCGGCTTTTTTTCCAAAATCGTTCAGTCTCTGCGCGAATTGCATTTGATCGCCGCCGTGGACTTCGCACGCGGCCGAGGGAACTTTGTCCGCCGGAAGATCGAGCTCGTAGGCGGTGCCAGCCGCTTCACAGCCGGTGGTCGCGAGATGATTTGAAACCGAGCAAACCAACGCGTGCTGCATCGGCATGGACGGAACCAAATCCTGGGGCGGATAAATGGTGGCCGCTTTGTTCATCACTTGCACCCAGACCGGCAACGCCAGCGCCGCGCCGTAACCGTGCGGAATAATTGTTACCGGTTGATCGAATCCAACCCAAACTCCACAGGTCATCGTCGAAGTGTAACCAACGAACCACGCGTCTTTGTAATCGTTGGTTGTTCCAGTTTTTCCGGCGGCCGGCAATTTGAAGCCTAACGAACGCGCAGCCGCGGCCGTTCCGCGGGTAAGCACTTGTTCCATTAATTGCGAAGTCATCCACGCGGCGCTCGGATCGACCGCAAGCGCGGCAAGGTGGGATGCGCGATAAACCGGTTGATGGTCGGAATCGTCGATCCGCTCGATGATGTAAGCCTGCTTCCGCACACCGGCATTCGGAAAAACGGTGTAAGCGGCGGTCAGATCTTTCAGATCGGTTTCGAACGCTCCAATGTAAATAGCCGGACCGCGCGGAACGTTGTCGCTGAGATTCAGCGTGGTCGCGACTTTTTGGACGGCATCGAGTCCGGCAAACTGGCCGACCCGCACACTCATCGTGTTGCGCGAGTGAATCAGACCGTAGGAGCACGGTTGAGTCCCGCCGTAAGTGCCGTCCGAGTTCCCGGGCGACCACGTTCCGGCGCCGTCGATTTCGCCCGGCTGAATCGGACTGTCGCTAATGGCCGCGCCCGGCAGTAGCCCCTCCGAAAACGCGACCGTGTAAACAAACGGTTTGAACGCGGAACCAACTTGCCGATTCGCCGGCGGCAAAGCGCGATTGAATTTGCTTTGCGCGTAATCGCGGCCACCGACCAGGCCGCGAATCCCGCCGCTGTTGTTATCGATCGCAACCACCGCGCCTTCCAAATACGGCATCGAAGAATCCTCGCCGTTTTCGGGCGGATGATAATTTGCCTTGAGCGGATGATTAAAATTTCCCTGATGCTCGATTTTCGTGAGCTGGGTTTCGAGCGCCTGTTGCGCAGTGTTCTGCACATTCGGGTCGAGCGTGGTGTAAATGAACATGCCGCCGTTGTCGATCTGTTCCTGGGTAAGGATCAAGTTCAGATCGCGCTGGACCGCGTCCATGGCGTAATTTTCCTGGATCTGAAGCAGCCGTTTCGGATGGGCGTTAACTTTGGCGAGCTTGGCCTGGGCTGCGTCCGCCGCCGGAATTTTTTTCACATCGACCATTCGATCCAACACCGCGTTGCGCTCGTTCGCGGCGCCTTCCGGATTTTTCAGCGGCGAAAATCGGTTAGGACTTCGAATCAATCCGGCGAGGAGCGCCGCTTCGGGAAGATTCAGTTTTGATGCGTTCTTACCAAAGTACGCCTGCGACGCTGTTTCAACGCCGTAACAACCGGCACCGAAATAAATCCGGTTCACATAAAGCTCGAGGATCTGTTTTTTCGAGAACTCGTGCTCGATCCGGAACGCAACCATCGCTTCGAGCAACTTTCGACTCATGTTGCGGCCGCCGAGAGGGAGACTGTTGCGCGCGAGTTGTTGGGTAATACTGCTCGCGCCTTCCTTGGCCGAGCCGCTCAAAACGTCGCGCACGAGCGCGCGGAAAATGCCGCGCCAATCGACGCCCGGGTGTTGATAAAACCGGGTGTCTTCCCGCGCCAACAGCGCGTCGATGAACTGCGGCGAGACTTCATCGAGCGAAACGCGCAACCTATTCGAGCCGGCAAGGCGGCTGTAAATTTTTCCGTCGACATCGAAAACGGTATTGCGCTCCGGCATGGCGCCGACTTTTTTCATGTCGAAGCTGGCCGCCCACGCGCCATAAAACAGGAGCAGAGCCAGACCTCCGGCGGCGATCAATCCGACCAGAGTAATCTTCCAACCGTAACGAAAAAGCTTACTGCGCTTTGTCGCACGCAATCGGGCCAAAAATTTCATGGGAGCAGGAGAGCCAACCTAGCCAAAGATCGACATCTGCCAAAAGCGGCGCGTTCAAGAACTCTTCTGCCATTCCGACCGAAGTGGAGGAATCTCTAACTATTTCTGCCGTGGCAAGCGGGGCTCCCGGAAATAGTAAGAGATGTCTCCCGTTCGACTCGCTGCGCTCGCTCAGGGCAGGCTCTTGGTATGGCGGCTGCGCCGCTCTTAAATGGATGCAACGTCACGTCGCCGCTCGACATGACAATTGGTCGGTCGGAATGACAGGTGGAGGCGATTCAGCCCAAGAGATCGCCGTAGCGCTTGGTGGCCAGGTCCATGCAGCGTTCCAGAATTTCGGAAGACGTTTGCAGTTGCATCACTTCATCGACCAACTCCTGGCACTCCGGCACGGCCAAACTCCGCACCGCCATTTTCACTCGCGGCACTGAGGTCGCGCCGACGCTCAATTCGTCCATGCCCAGGCCGACCAAGATCGGAATCGTCGCAACATCGCGCGCCATCTCGCCACAAACGCCGACCCAGATCTTGTTCGCGTGCGCGGCGTCGGCGATCATTTTCAACAACCGCAAAACGGCCGGATGGGTGGGCTCGTAGAGATGCGCGACTTGTTCGTTCACCCGATCGACTGCGATCGTGTATTGAATCAAGTCGTTCGTGCCGATACTGAAGAAATCGACTTCCCGCGCGAGCGTATCCGCCGAAATGGCCGCGCTCGGAATCTCGATCATCGCGCCGACTTCCATCTTGCCGCTTTTTTTCTCGCCAATTTCCTTCCTGCATTCGTCCAGGACGGCTTTGGCCTGGCGCAATTCTTCCAATCCCGAAATCATCGGGAACATGATCTTCACGTTGCCGACCGCGCTCGCGCGCAAGATCGCGCGTAATTGCGTTTTGAAGATGTCGATGTTCTCGAGACAAAAACGAATGGCGCGCCAGCCGAGGAAAGGATTCAACTCATCGCCGACATCGACTACGCCCGCGGCAAGTTTATCGCCGCCGAGATCGAACGTGCGAATGATGAGCGGGTTCGGCTTCACCTGTTCGGCGACTTTTCGATAGGTCTCGTATTGTTCCTCTTCGCTCGGAAGCGTGTCGCGATTCACGAAAAGAAACTCGGTGCGATAAAGCCCAATGCCTTCGGCGCCGTTTTCGGCAACCGCCTCGACGTCGCTTGGCAACTCGATGTTAGCGGAAAGAACAATGTGGCGTCCGTCGCTGGTGGTCGATGTGGTCTCGCGCAGCTGCTTAAGCTCTTTCGCGACCTGACCTTTTTTGATCTGGACCTCGCCGTAATAAGAAAGCGTCTCCGGCGTTGGATCGACAATGACCACGCCGGTGTACCCGTCGAGCAACACGTGCTGACCGCTCTCGAGCTTTTCGGTCGCATCGTGCAATCCGACAACCGCGGGAATGTTGAGCGAGCGAGCAATGATTGCGGTGTGAGAGGTGCGGCTGCCCAAATCCGTCGCAATGCCGAGCACGAGCTCCCGATTCATGGTCGCCGTGTCGGATGGCGTCAGGTTGTGGGCGACAAGGATGTGCGGCTCCGCGGCGGAAAACATTGGTTTCGGCCCCTTGCCCTGCAGATTGCGAACGATGCGGCGCGTCACGTCCTGCATATCGACCGCGCGCTCACGCAAATATGGATCGTCGATCTTGCTCAGGGTCTCAGCGTAATTGCTGGCCACTTCCTGAAAAACCCATTCGACGTTGCAACGCTCCGCTTCCAAACGACGCAAAACTTCGTCGATCAAAGTGCGGTCCTCGACCACGAGAAGATGGGCGTCGAAAATGGCGGCGTCTTTGGCGCCGATCGCTTCCGCGATTTTTTGCTGCATCTCGAGAATCTGGACGCGCGTTTGCACAAGCGCGCCCTCGAAGCGCGCGATTTCATTTCCGATCTGGGCCGGCTCGATGTGATAACGGGGGACGTCGTCGAAATCGTCACGCACGACATGAATAACGCCACGCGCCAGTCCGGGCGAGACGCCTGCCCCGCGAAATCGGAGTTCCTTGTTATCGCCGCTCATCCGCGTGCGCTTGTATAGAGAAATCAATCCTCGTGGAAGCGCGCATTGACTAATTCCTCTAATTCGGACATCGCCTTGGCGGCGTCTGGTCCTTCGCAACGGATGTGAAGCTTCGATCCCTGGCCGGCCGCAAGCATCATCAAACCCATGATGCTTTTGCCGTTCACCTCTTCGCCTTCTTTGGACACCCAAATTTCGGCCCGGTAACGGCTGGCGATGCGAACGAACATCGCAGCGGGACGGGCGTGCAGACCGAGCCGGTTGATGACCGGCACATCCTTTTCAATTTTTTGACTCGGCGAGGTAGTGCTCCCTCGGCGGCTAAGCAGGCCCATTTTTCGATCTTGGCTCCATTAGATTGAGCAGTTTCGTATTGAAATCGACGGCGCTGTTTTGGCCCAGACCTTTCAGCTTTTGATCCATCGCCGCGACTTCGATCAAGCGCGCGATGTCGCGTCCCGGACGCACTGGAATTGTCACGTGCGGGACCTTCAGTCCCAAAATTTCGTAGGATTCGCGTTCGATTCCGACGCGTTCGATTTCTTTCACGCTCTCCCATTCTTCAAGCGTGACGACTAAATCCAGTCGCTTTTCGATTCGAACGCTGCCGATTCCAAAAATCGAAGCGACATTGATAATTCCGATGCCGCGCACCTCCATGTGATTGCGCGTAAGATCGGGCGCGGTGGCCATCAGTTCACGGCCTTCCAGCGAAGTAATTCGGGTCACGTCGTCGGCCACCAAGCTGTAGCCGCGTTCGATTAATCCCAGGGCGGTCTCGCTTTTGCCGATGCCGCTGGCGCCGCGAATGAGCACGCCGATGCCGAGAATGTCGACCATGCTGCCAAATTCTGTCACCGTCGGCGAAAAATCGACTTCGAGCGCGATCGTCGCCGCATTGATGAACTTCATTGTGATCATCGGGGTGCGGAAAACGGCGACTTTGGCGGCTTCAGTCACGGCGAGCAATTCCGGCGCAAAATGAAAACCGCGCGATATGACGAGACATGGAATTTTGCATTCACAAAGGTCGCGGACCCGTTGCACTCGCGTTTTCTGCGGCAGACTCTTTAGGTAAGAGTATTCGGCTGCGCCCAAAACCTGCACCCGTTTCGCCGCGAAATAGGTGTAGAAGCCGGAAAGCGCCAGACCAGGACGATTGATAGTCGGTTCGCGGATCTTCCGGTGGAAACCGACCCGGGGACCTTCCAATTTCATTTGCAGCTTTTCGGCGTGCGAATCGTAGAAACTCTCCACTGTCACCACCGGCACAGTTTTTTCCCGCTGACGTCGCGTCGATGGAACTGTGGCTGCCGCAGGTTCGCTCATTGAACGGTTTAACTTCTAACGCGGAAGCCGCGCGATTTCCAATCCGCCTTTGTCATGTCGAGCGGCAACGTGACGTTGCATCCAGTTTATAGCGGCGAAGCCGCCACAATGAGAGCCTGCCCTGAGCGAGCGGAGCGAGTCGAACGGGAGACATCTCTCACTATTTCCATTATCCTGACTGGCATCGACAGAAACATCTAGAGATTCCTCCACTTCGGTCGGAATGACAGAAGGTGTTAGCAATGACGATCCAGACGAAGAATCTGATTCTCGCTCCGCATTTGCCTCGCCATCTGCGCGCGCTTCTGCGCGGGCCGGAAGAATTCGAAAACGTCGCCGGACTTCGGGTTGCGGACGGAATTCAGGACCAACTCCTCAGCGCTTCCTCCGATTTCAAGACAAGTGTCGAGAATGCCAGGAAACAGATCCGTGGCGATTCGGTTTCGGTGTAATCCACAAGACCGATAATGTTCTGATCGGCCGGTGCGGTTTTCCCGGCCCGCCCGATTCTGACGGCGTCGCCGAAATCGCTTACGGCATTGCTCCTTCATATCAGGGCAAAGGTTACGCAACCGAAGTTGCAAAGGCGCTCAGCGATTTCCATCGCGCGACGCGCGGGTGAAGAAAATTGTCGCGCATACGCTTGCCCAAACCAACGCTTCCACTCGCGTCCTGGAAAAATGCGGCTTTGAGAAAATCAGCGAAACAGTTGATCTAGAAAATAATACGCCGATCTGGCGCTGGGAGAGATCGGCAAAATGACGAAGCCCGATTGGCTGTTCGTCATTCGGATTTCGTCATTGCCCTCACATCTTGAAACGTTCGCCGAGATACAGTTGCCGGCTGATCGGATCGCTGATGAGAAAATCTTTGGTGCCTTCGCTCTCGACCCGGCCCTCGAAAATCAAATAGGCGCGATCCACGATCGATAACGTTTCGCGGACGTTGTGATCGGTGATCAAAATGGCGAGACCAAGTTTACGCAGATTCACAATGATCTGCTGCACGTCGTAAACTGCGATCGGATCGACACCGCTGAACGGTTCGTCGAGCATGAGCAATTTCGGTTTGGTAACGAGCGAACGCGCGATGGTGAGCCGGCGTTTCTCGCCGCCGCTCAATGTCAGGGCCTGATTTTTCGCGATGCGTTCGATCCCGAATTGGTGGAGCAACTGTTCGCAACGATTTTTTCGCTCTGCTTTACTGATCGGTAACGTCTCCAGAATCGCCATGATATTTTGTTCAACCGTCATCTTGCGAAAAATCGATTCTTCCTGCGGCAAATAACCCATCCCGAGCCGCGCGCGCTTGTACATCGGATAATTGGTCACGTCGGTCCCGGAAAACATGACCCGGCCACTATTTGGCCTAACGAGTCCGACGATCATATAAAAGGTCGTCGTCTTGCCTGCCCCGTTGGGCCCGAGCAAACCGACGATCTCGCCCGCGCGAGCATTAATGTTCACTCCGTCGACGACCGAGCGGCCGCCATAAATTTTTACTAACTGATCAGTGGCAAGGACAGCGTCGGTCGTCGCTTCAGGCGGCGGTGCCACTGGCGATGCGGGACGGGATGCTGTCTGGCCGATCATGATGTGCCGGATGGTTTCGGCGATGGCGCGGGCTTACTTTCATTTTTCTTTTCGCCATTGTCGGTCTTCGGTTCCTGGCGAATCTCGGTGCGACTCGGACCGTGGGTCGTCAGTTGTCCGTTTTGATTCACGATCATAACCGTCTCCGGACTTGTGGCGATGTGAGTGTTGACGCCTTCCTGGACTCGCGGTGTTCCACGCAGCTCGACATTGCCTGTAGTGGCAATATACGTCGCCTGATCGGAACGGCCGACCGCCCGCGTGGGCGCGCCTCCGTTCGCATCTGGTCGATCACGAACCACCGCGACGTTTCCCTCCGCGATGGCTTTTTCCAGTCCCTGATTTTCACCTTTCGTGATGTAGACGGTTAATTTCTCGGCCTGCAAAGTAAAGCGCGGATCGGCCACTTTCACGTGACCGCTGAAAACGCCGACGTTCTTGTTGGAATCAAAGAAGGCGTCATCGGCATAAATCTCGGTCGTGACGGGACCATTCGTTGGCGCGCCTTTGAAAGCGGACAAAGGATTGGTTTTGTCTGTCGCTTGTTTTTCTTTTTTTTCCTCTTTCTTTGGCTTTGCCGCCGGCGATGCACTGGACGAGTTCGACGATTGTCCCGGCAGCGAAGCAGCGGACAGGCAGAAAGTAGTGAAAACGATTACGCCGAACCTGCTCACTCGTTTTGATTGCCTAACAATTGCGATTGGCTGGTGATCACCATCTTCACGTTGCCAACCAGTTTGCCAGTGTGCGTGTTGGTGTCGAATTCCACCGAGTCACCGGCGATATCGAAATCCGCGCGCTTGATGATTGTGCGCTCCTTCGAGGTCAAGATTCGCGTTTTCATATTAAGGATCGCTTCACTTAATTCGACTGTGAGATCCGGTTTCTTCTCCGGCGTGTAAGTTATGATCTTCAAAGATTGAAAGCCGATGTGCACTTCATCGAGCCGTTTCGCAGATGCGGCTTCAAATCGCCCGCGCAAGTGACCTTCCACATCAAAATCCGGAAGAACGAGACCTTTGGCTTCGTGCCCGATCGGGAGCGGAATGTTCGTTAAACTTTGTTCGCCGGCCGAAGCGCTCGGCGTCGCGCTCAGGAATTTCTTGTCCTTCTTGCCCTTAGGCTTGGCTGCAAGCGCCGGCTCGAGCGCGAGCAGAATCAACAGAAGCAGGATCGACAATGCCCGATTCCGCCACGTCCCGTTCGCCGCGCGGGAGCGATTGGGGTCAATCGCCCCTACCTGAAACGGCAGCATGAATAGCTTTTAACATGCGCAGATGCTTCGGCAAATCCTTTAGCGGAATTTGGTTGGCGGCATCCGACAATGCGCGCGGTGGGTCATCATGCACCTCCATGAAGATGCCGTCGCAACCCGCGGCGAGCGCGGCCCGCGCGAGAACTGGCGCGAGTTTGCCATCGCCGGAAGTCTTGTCGCCTCCCCCGCCTGGCCGTTGCACCGAATGGGTCGCGTCGAAGATAACCGGATAGCCTTCTTCGCGCATCCAGTAGAGGGACCGCATGTCCGCGATCAGATTGTTGTAGCCGAAAGTTGTGCCGCGCTCAGTGAAACAGAATTTTTTGCAGCCAAACGATATTAATTTCTGAGCAATGTTTTTTACGTCCCACGGCGCGAGGAATTGACCTTTCTTGACGTTGACCGCGCGTCCGGATTGCGCCGCTGCTTTCAAAAGATCGGTTTGCCGGCAAAGAAATGCCGGGATCTGCAATAGATCGATGCTTCCAGCCGCAAGTTTGGCCTCGTCCGATGAATGCACATCAGTCGTCACCGGAATTTTCAGCTCTTTGCCAATTCTCCCGAGCATCTCGCAGCCTTCGTGCGGACCAATGCCGCGAAAGGAACGCACCGACGTTCGGTTCGCTTTGTCGTAAGACGCTTTGAAGATAAGATCGACATCTTCGGCCGCGCAGATTTTGGCGATGCTTCTCGCCATCTGCCAAACAAACTTCTCCGACTCAATCACGCACGGGCCGAGAATGAAGACAGGGCGTTTTCCGCCAATGGTAACTTTGCCTACGCGGAAAGATTTCGGCATACCCCTAAGGAAAGCAGGAACACAGGAATTTTAAAGAGTTCCTTCACGCTGCGCCAAATCATTGTTCATCGGAGCGAGTTCCTATATTCTCACTTAGCGATCCCTTGCACGTATCGCGATCTAATGTCGGCATTGTTATTCTTATTGGTGTTTTGTCTCGGAATGCTGAGCATGGGCCTTCAACTCGTTGCGTCCCGGGTTCTCGCGCCTTTTTTTGGAACCTCAATCTTTGTCTGGGCAAGTCTGATCACGACTTTTCTGGCGGCGTTCAGCACCGGCTCCTTTATTGGGGCTGCAGTCAGCGCCAAACCAGTATTCAGCCAGCGCAGAATTGTGGCTGGCTTGATGATTGCCTGTTCCGGATCGCTTCTTTTCAATAGCCTCGCGTCCTACGCTGTTTGTGATTGGCTCGACCTTCGCATTGAGAATCTTCCAGCAAAATTGATCAGCACGTGCGCCCTGCTCTATTTTGTTCCGGTGATGAGTTTGTCGAGTATAACTCCGGTGTGCATCGCCTATTACGATCGCCAGGAAAAATCCGCGGGACGCTCGGCTGGTTTGCTAAATGGAACTTCTACTCTTGGCAACATTATTGGAGTGTTGGCCGCGGCTTTCTTGTTGATCCCGAGATTCGGCACGCACGCTTTGCTACATGTCTGGTGGATTTCCTCAGCAGCGCTCCAATTTCTACTGTGGTTCGTCTTATACTCTCCTTTTTCGCAATCGTCTCCGCGTCAAGCGAGTCCTGTCTCGGACAGGTAAGCTCGTTGTCGTTCGAGACGCCCTATAATCACATAACGATCGAGCAGGCGGGATCGATCGTTGAGATGCGCAGCTTCTGGCGCAGCAAACTTTACCGCGAATCGGCGGTTGATCTCAGCGATCCAACGCGACTGGTCGTTCCCTACACCGCGTCGATCGCTCGCAGTGCGATTTTTCATCCCCGGCCCAAGAACGTGCTCATGATCGGCCTCGGCGGCGGCGGATTTAATCAGTTTTTTGAAAAAGCGTTCCCGGGCGCGACTTTGGAAACGGCCGAGCTCGATCCGCAAGTTTTTGCTCTCGCGCAAAAGTATCTCGGATTTAAGCCGTCGGCGCATGACCAGGTTGTAGTCCGCGATGGGCGAATGTTTTTGCGGCATTCGAAGGTGATTTACGATTGGATCATTCTTGATGCTTTCCGCGGCGGTTTTGTTCCTCCGCATCTGAAGACGGTAGAATTCTACAAGCTGGTGCAAGCTCACCTTACCCGGGATGGGATGTTCGTGGCCAATGTCCGCACCGACACGGCGCTGTTTGCATCCGATGTTCGCACGATGCGCGCAGTGTTCCCGCAACTTGGAATTTTTGATGTCCAGCAAACGGAAAATGCCGTACTGGTCGCGACCAACTTCGCCTCGCCGACGTTTGAGGACATGTTGAAGAACGTTGGTCACCTTTCCTTCAACGATACCTTTCGTCGAGGTGTTGACCCTGTCGCGGCGGGGAACTCTTTTCGAGTGGCTCCATCCGAGCCTGACAAAAAGGCGCCGCTTCTCACGGATGATTTCGCACCCACCGAGTTTCTCGATGCCGTGAAAAACAAGCCGCCGAAGCGTTAAGCAAACTCACTTAGCGATTTTCCCCCTCGCAAAATCGACAATCGCAAAGGGCGCGTAGAGCGCGCAGAAAAAAAGAAACACCAGGCCGTGAAATGCGAGCAGATAAAGCGGTCGCGAATCGGAAAGAAAGCTCAGGAGCGAAGCTGCCTCCGGTTTGTGCAGTAGAAATCCGTAATTCTCGCCGGTAAGCAGATCAGTCGTGAATGCGACGACGAAATAAACTTCCGTCCAGGCAAAGGTGCGCAAAATTCCACTCGCCCGCGGACGAAATCCGTAGATCAGCATCAGAAAAACGATGCCGATAATGATTCCGGAATGGGCGACGAAGAAACTGATGAAGCGCAGATCCGGAAACCCGAACCGGAGATTTGGCGTAATGATCGCCTGAAGCGTTCCGCCGATTCCCCAAAAGTAGGCGACTTCGAGCCAGCGGCGATTGCCGGTCCAAAGAGCGACGATGATGACCGCCATCGCCCAATCGCAGAGTTGCATCGGCAACATTTTCTGCCACGCAGAAACGCCGAAGTTTCGCGCCACCACGAGATACGCGAAGTAGTTGATCAGCAGCAGCGCCGAGATCGCAAAACAAATGGAGCGCCCAAGGAAACGCGATTTCGTTCGATGAACAATCAGCGCCAGCAAGAACGGCACGCCGATGGTTAAAATAATGACGGTGAGATGCGATGGGCCCCAGGCGTGGAATTCAGGTGCGGAACTCATCGCAAGATCGGCAATTCTTAACCGAAGCGTTCCCTTTTTGTCATGTCGAGCGGCAACGTGACGTTGCATCCAGTAAACAGCGGCGAAGCCGCCAAAGTGAGAGCCTGCCCTGAGCGAGCGAAGCGAGTCGAACGGGAGACATCTCTAAATATTTCCGTGCTGAAGAACATCACTTCGACAGAAATAGTAAGAGATTCCTCCACTTCGGTCGGAATGACAAAGAGCTAGGTCAGCGAATCAGCCAGAGATTGCACGGAATCACGTCCGCGATCCAAGCAAGATGGTTCGGCAACCGTTCTGCCGAGGTTTCACTTTTGTGCACCGGCACAACGAGTAAATCTGCTTCGACCGCCTTGACGAAGTCCGACGCCGCGAATCCGGTGTTGCCGCGAATGCAGCGTGCCTCAATCGGAACATCGTTGTCGCCCGCGGCCAACACGAATTTCTCCAAAGCGGCATCTTCTTCGTCGAACGTTCGCGGCCGAGGTGTGCCATCGCCGTTGTCGACGAACATTGTTGCCCGGACTTCGTCGAAGGTCGTGTAAACCCGAACGGCGTAGAGCCGCTCGGACGATTCCGTCAGCGCCAGCTTCAGCGTCTGTTGAAACGCGCGTTGGGCGTGGTCGGAATAGTTCGCGACAAAAACGATCCGGCGCAGCGGCTTCGGTTTCAGCTCGGGATTCGTGAAAAGAAGAACCGAGCAGCTGGCTTCGCGCAAAAGTCGACGGGCGACGTTGCCGAGAAATGGATGGAGCGCACTCTGTTTCTCCAGCGCGCCGGCCACGATAAGATCGACATTATGGTCGAGGATCGCCTGCAATATTCCGTCCGCCGGGTCGCCCTGGCCATAATGGACAGTTGCGTCGCCCGGCAATTGCAGGCGGCCAAGTATGTTTTGAAACTTCTTTGCCGTTTCGTCGGTCCGTTCTCCGATATAGATCAAGCTCAAATCCGCACCGAAGCGGTCACGAATTCTTCCCGCTTCGGAAAGCACCTGTTCAAAGCGCGGTGAGAACGTGCTGGCCACAGCAACCTTTTTGTAAGTGGACGGATTCATCATCAGCCTGGAGAGCAATGTCCGGCTTCACCCATCGTTCGGCAAATGAATGCATCAGATGTTTGATGTTTGTGGTCTAATGATTGAATTTCGCCTGAAATGAAACGCGCGATTTATCCGGGCAGCTTCGACCCCGTCACCAACGGTCACCTCGACGTGGTCGAACGTGCCCGAAAGCTTTTTGACGAAGTCATCGTGGCGGTCGCATCCAATGACGAGAAGCAGCCGCTCTTTTCGCTGAAGGAGCGGCTCGAACTGATGCAGCAGACTATCGGGAAGATGGACAACGTTCGGGTCGCGCAGTTTGACGGGCTGCTGGTCGACTTTGCGCTCGAGCAGAAAGCGATCGCGCTCATTCGCGGACTGCGCGCGGTCTCGGATTTCGAGTTCGAATTTCAGATGGCCCTGATGAATCGGAAACTGAGAGACAGTGTGGAAACCATCTTCCTCATGCCGAAAGAGGAATACACTTATCTGAGTTCGCGATTGGTGAAGGAAATCTCGCGACTCGGCGGCGACGTTTCGAAATTCGTTCCAAGCCTGGTCGCGAGCGCCCTCGGAAAAAAATTTAAAAGATAAACTGCGAGAGGATTCGCAAGTGAAGGTTCATCTAAAACGAATTCCACCGGAGGGATTGCACCTTGAAGGCGAAGAAGACTGCCTGATTCCCGAGCTGGAGAAGGAGGGCGTTCGCTGCGCGGCGCCAATGCAATACCAGCTCGACCTCGGAATTTCGGACGGCTCGCTCTGGGCAAACGGATCGCTCAACCAACCGGTGGAACTGACCTGCGTCGGCTGTCTCGAAAAATTTGTGCACGACATCAAAGTTCCGGCGTTCGCGCTTCATACTGAACTTCATGGCCCGGAGACCGTCGATCTTTCGCCATTCATGCGGGAAGACATTTTGCTGAACCTGCCGGCGCATCCGCGCTGCGATCGAGAAGGCGGCCGCGTCTGCAAAGCGAATAGCACGACCCTCAAGATGGCAAGAGAAAGCGAGGCGAAACGCGAACATGATTGGGAAGCGCTGGACAAGTTGAAGCTGAAAAAATGAGAGCGCGTTTGTGTTTTTCACAAACTCTGCTTTTCTAGTCCGCTCACATGGGAGTCCCAAAACGCAAAACCTCGAAGATGCGGCTGCGCACGCGTAAAGCGGCGAACCGCTGGCATCGCGCGCAATTTAGCAAGTGCCCGCAGTGCGGCAGCACCGTTGCCGGTCACACGGTTTGCCCTTCCTGTGGGTATTATAAAGGCCGCCAGGTGCTGACGATCGAAGGCAAGGGCTAGGACGCCCTCCCACACGTCCTCAAAATTTGATTTTGCAAAGAGCCGCCAAAGCTCGCAAAATTTGTTCTCGATGAAGATCGCCTTGGATGCGATGGGCGGCGATTTCGGTCCGCCTTATCTTGTTGCCGGAGCAGTCATGGCACTGCGCGAGTACCCTCACATCGAAAAGCTTTTCCTTGTCGGCGATACGCCTCAGATCGAAGCAGAGCTGAAGAAACACGGTTGCAACGATGGTCGGATCGAAATCTTCCACGCCACTCAGGTCGTGGATATGAGCGATCGGGCGGTTGAAGCGGTCCGGCGAAAAAAGGATTCATCCATCAGTCGCGCTGTCGATCTTGTGAAACATGACAAGGCCGATGCAGTGGTAAGTGCCGGACACACGGGCGCGGCGGTCGCGGCGAGCACCATCAAGCTCCGCACTCTGCCCGGGATTGATCGGCCCGGCATCGCCGCGGTGCTGCCAACGGAAACAAATGTGTTTGTCTTAATCGACGCCGGAGCAAATATCGACGCGCGCCCCGAGCATCTTGTGCAATACGCCTTCATGGGGACGGTGTATTCGCGACATGTTCTGGGCTACAAAAATCCAAAGGTCGGCCTGATTTCCCTCGGTGAAGAAGACGTAAAAGGCAATGAAATGACGAAGGAAGTCTTCAAAATGCTAAAGAAAAGCTCCCTCAATTTTGTCGGCAATATCGAAGGCCGACATCTTTTCGAGGACCCCGTCGAGGTGGTCGTGTGCGACGGTTTTGTCGGCAACGTGATTTTGAAAACATGCGAGTCTATTTCCGTCGCGATCTTCGCATGGCTCAAGCACGAACTGGCCCGGACGCCCATGCGCAAACTTGGTGCGCTTCTGGCCCGAGAATCATTTCGCAGCATCAGGGATAAAACGAATTACGAGGAGTACGGCGGCAGTCCGCTTCTCGGTGTCGATGGCATTTGCATCATTGCACACGGATCGAGTACGCCGTTGGCGGTGAAAAATGCGCTCCGGGTCGCGGCCGAGTCGATTGAACAACAAGTGAACCCGCATATCGTCGAGGAAATTCGCCGTTATCATGAAACGACAACCTCGCTCCAGCCCGCGACCGCACTCAGGTAAGCTGCGGCGGACGGTTTCGATCGTTGGCACTGGCAGCTACGTGCCCGAGAAGCGCCTGACCAACGCCGATATGTCGCGCCTCGTCGACACTTCGGACGAATGGATCACGACCCGGACCGGCATCAAAGAACGTCGGATGGCTGCGAAAGACGAGCTCACCAGCGACATGGCCACAAAAGCGGCGTTGCAAGCGCTCGAGCAGGCGAAAGTTAAACCCGAAGATGTCGATCTTATCCTGGTCGCGACCGCCACGCCCGACATGCTTTTCCCAGCGACCGCCTGCTTCGTGCAGAAAAAGATCGGCGCGAAAAAGGCTGCGTGTCTCGATATCTCGGCCGCGTGCGCCGGTTTTCTGTTTGGAATCGAAATCGGGCAACAATTCATCACTTCGCACACATACGACACCGTGCTGGTGATCGGCGCCGAAAAATTAACATCGATCACGAACTGGACCGATCGAAACACTTGCGTGTTGTTCGGCGATGGTGCGGGCGCGGCGGTCTTGCGTCATCGTGGCAGCGCGCATGGCGTGATCAGCACCCACATCGGCAGCGATGGACAGTTCACCGACATTTTGTTTATGCCGGGCGGCGGCTCGCGTTGTCCGATCACGAAGGAGAATGCGCACATGAATCTGGCGACGATTCACATGAGCGGGAAGGAAGTTTACAAACAAGCCGTTATCGCCATGGTCAACGCCTCTAAGAAAGCTCTGGCGGACGCGGGTCTCACAGCGGACGACATCGCCTGCGTCATTCCCCATCAGGCGAACTTGCGCATCATCGAAGCGATCGCCGATCGATTAAAAATCCCGCTCGATCGTTTCTACGTGAATCTCGACAAGTACGGAAACACTTCGGCGGCGGCCGTTGCCATCGCGCTGGACGAAGCCAATCGCAGCGGCCGGATCAAACATGGCGATTATGTCTTGATGGTAGTCTTTGGCGGCGGCCTGACTTGGGCCAGCACCGTCATCGAATGGTGATTGTCGATCTTTCGCGCGCGCAATGTTAATCGAAACTCACGCGCATCTCGATTATCCCGATTTTGCGAACGATTTCGACGACGTGCTTCGTCGCGCGACTGAAGCCGGCGTTACCCGAATCATTACCATCGGGACTTCGATCGAAAGCAGCCGGCGCGCGGTCGAACTCTCAGAAAAATATCCGAACGTTTTCGCTGTCATCGGAGTTCATCCGACTTACGCGTTGCAAGCCGAGGAGGACATGATCACGCCGCTGCGCGAGCTTGCGAAAAGTCCGCGCGTGGTCGCGATCGGCGAAATCGGTCTCGATTATCATCGTCTACCAAGCGTGGAAGCCGCGAAACAGAAGCACATCCAGGTTTTCAACGCGCTCCAGAGCGACACCGAAGAACAAGTCGAAGCGCGCATCGAAGACGGCGCTTACAAGTCGAAACAGGCAGAGCTGTTTGAGCAGTTACTCGATCTCGCCGTTGAGTTACGACTCAATGTCGTGATTCATCAACGCGACGCCTGGGACGATACTCTCGAAATTCTGCGCACTTATGGCCGGCAAGTCAGCGGTGTGTTTCATTGCTTTGGCGGCACGCTGGAGCAGGCGAACGAGGTCATTGATCTCGGCCATCTCGTTTCCTTTACCGGAATCGTCACCTTCAAAAACGGCAAACAAGTGCGCGAAGTCGCCGCTCAGATATCGTTCGATAAATTTATGGTCGAAACGGATTGTCCTTATCTGGCACCGGTCCCGTTTCGCGGAAAACGGTGCGAACCCGCATACACGCGATTGGTCGCGGACGAAATCGCGAAGGCTCGTAACATTTCATTGGAAGAAATCGCTGGCGCAACCACCGCAACTGCGGAAGAATTCTTTCGATTTAAGCGCGGTTAAGATCGACATGGGCAAATTCAAGATCGTCGAACGGCATGCTCTCGCCATTTGCGCCGCGATCACTCTTGCTTCCTGTGCCGCGCCTCGCGACACCGAGCACCATATCGTCGTCAGCGTGCACGATCAAAAGCTGGCACTCCTCCAAAAAAACAATCTCGTCGCCACTTATCCGATCTCGACTTCGAAATTCGGACTGAGCGATCGGCCGGGAAGTTACGGCACCCCTTTGGGTGAATTGGAGATCGCGGACAAAATTGGGGACGGCGCGCCGGCCGGGACCGTTTTCAAAGATCGTCGACGAACCGGCGAGCTTGTTGGCGTGAACGCACCAGGGCGGGATCCGATCGTAACGCGGATCATTTGGCTGCGAGGACGCGAAGCCACAACGGCGAACGCATTTCGTCGCGACATTTATATTCATGGAACGCCGGAGGAACGGAACATTGGCCGGCCGGCAAGTTACGGCTGCATCCGCATGCGTTCAGTCGATATCATCAATCTTTACAGTCAGGTCGGTCCGGGGGCAGAGGTTTCCATTATTCAATCTCCATTGGTCGCAGTTATCCCGGAGTTGAATTCCGCCCATACTATGGCGGAGACCAATCACGCCCTCGGCGTGATTCGGTAAACGTCAGGGCAACTTCCCGAGATGTTTGCGCGGTATTTCGCGCGAGAGCAATTCCATGTCCGCGTCGACCATGATGCGAACCAAGTCTTTGAATCGCACTTTCGGTTCCCAATCGAGAACCTTTTTCGCTTTTGAAGCGTCGCCGATCAGCAAGTCGACTTCGGCCGGACGCTCGTAACGCTCATCGTGTTTAACGTATTTCTGCCAATCAAGATCGACATGCGCAAACGCGGCCTCGGCGAATTCGCGCACCGTATGGGTTTCACCGGTCGCGATCACAAAATCGTCGCCGCTATCCCGTTGTAAGATTCGCCACATCGCTTCGACATATTCCGGCGCGTAACCCCAATCCCGTTTCGCCTCCAGATTTCCGAGAAACAATTCCTTCTGCAGTCCCTGTTTGATCGCTGCAACCGCGCGCGAAATTTTTCGGGTAACAAACGTTTCACCGCGACGCGGACTTTCGTGATTGAACAAGATCCCGTTGCTCGCCTGAAGATCGTAGCTCTCGCGATAGTTCACCGTCGCCCAATACGAAAAAACTTTTGCCACGCCGTACGGACTCCGCGGCCAGAACGGCGTTTTCTCATTTTGGGGAATGATTTGGGCCTTGCCAAACATCTCGCTGCTTGACGCTTGATAAAAGCGCGAGCGCAACCCGACTTCACGGATCGCTTCCAGAATTCGGATCGTGCCAAGGCCGGTGACGTCCGAAGTGTATTCTGGAATATCGAAACTGACGCGCACGTGGCTTTGCGCACCGAGATGATAAATTTCGTCCGGCTTCAATTCATACAGCAGCTTTACCAGGTTCACTGAATCCGCGAGATCGCCGTAGTGCAGGAACAGCCGGACGCCGTTGATATGCGGATCGGCGTAGAGATGATCGATGCGCGAAGTGTTAAAGGTGCTCGCGCGGCGAATGATCCCGTGGACTTCGTAATCTTTTTCGAGCAAAAGGTCCGCGAGATAACTTCCGTCCTGGCCTGTGATTCCGGTAATGAGCGCCTTTTTCATGAGCGGCGTTTCGCTTTAAAGCAAACCGTGTGCGCGAGCAACTGATTTAGCTTTCCGGCGGCGTGACCATGATGCGTGCCAGCACGGCGCGCTGCGCGGCGATCAGATCGGCAATCCCTTTTCGGGCGAGCACGAGCATTTCGTCGAGTTGCGATTGGGCGAAGACCGCTTCCTCGCCTGAGCCTTGCACTTCGACAAAGTCGCCATCCTCCGTCGCAACCAAATTGAAATCCACCGTGACACCTTTGTCTTCCTCGTAGTTAAGATCGACAATCGCGTTCCCATCGAGAATGCCGGCGGAAACCGCCGCGACTAATTTCTTGATTGGCGGCGCATCAAGTTTTTTTTCCTTCGCCAGCTTTCGACACGCGATCGTAACGGCGAGACTCGCGCCGGTGATTGCGGCCGTGCGCGTGCCGCCGTCAGCCTGAAGCACGTCGCAATCGACCCACATTGTGCGCGGTCCGAGTTTTTCAAGATCGACAACTGCGCGCAACGATCGGCCGATGAGCCGTTGAATTTCTGTGCTCCGACCGTCGAGCCGGCCTTTCATGATGTCGCGCGGCTTTCGCGTCGTGGTCGAATAAGGCAACATGGAATATTCCGAAGTCAGCCAGCCGCCGGTGATCCCGCCGTCGCGGGATTCTTTCATCCAGCGCGGCACTGTTTCTTCAATCATCACGCCGCAGATCACGCGCGTGTTGCCCATGGCCACGAGCACTGAGCCGCTTGCGTGCGGCGCAATGTTTAGTTCAAAACTGATCGGACGAATTTGGTCGGACGCGCGGCCGTCACTGCGTTGCATGAAAGAATTGTAGGGCAGGCGCTTCGCCTGCCAACTAAAACATCTAACGAGAGCATTTAAGCGCCTCGAATGCAACAAGATGCAGGCGACGGGAAATTATACAGAAATTTGGCGAAGAGGGTTGACGGTATCTTGATCTGCGCTATTTTGTGAACAACGCTGGACAGCGGGACTCCTCTAATCAGGAGTTTGTTCTACGTACATTTGGGACTGCAAATTGGACTCAATTTTGTCCCGGCATGATTATCGGCAACGAAATTATGATCGGGCACGAGTTGAGTTTTTTTGTGCTCTGAAATGGACGTAAATGCTGGTTCTTTGACATCTACATACAGGGTAGTAAGAAAGTACAACTTTAAGAGCTGAGTCTGAAAAATAACGGCTTGGAGAGTAAGATCTCCAGGCCCGTGAGAGTTTCAGTTATCAAAAAGAATCTCTGATCCCGCAAGGGATCGGAACAGATTGATCAAGCTACAAAGAGCGCATCATGGATGCCTTGGTGCCAATAGGCGATGAAGGACGTGGTAAGCTGCGATAAGCTACGGAGAGCGGCAAACACGCTTTGACCCGTAGATTTCCGAATGGGATAACCTGAGCGAGGTAACACTTGCTCGAGTCTCTGTGAATACATAGCAGGGACATCGCGACACCCGGTGAAGTGAAACATCTCAGTAACCGGAGGAATAGAAATCGAAAGAGATTCCGTCAGTAGTGGCGAGCGAAAGCGGAACAGGCTAAACCGGTCGATTTATCGATCGGGGTTGTAGGAGCCCGACGTGGTAGTGCAAAGGTTAGGTGAAGCGAATGGAAAATCGTTCCATAGAGGGTGACAGGCCCGTAACCGAAAACTAGAGCACGCCTAGGGATTTCCTGAGTAATACGACGCACGTGAAACTTCGTATGAATCTGCGCCGACCACGGCGTAAGCCTAAATACTAATTGGCGACCGATAGTGAACAAGTACCGCGAGGGAAAGGTGAAAAGAACCGCTGTGAGCGGAGTGAAATAGTACCTGAAATGATGTGCTTACAAGGTGTCAAAGCCGGGCAACCGGTGATGGCGTGCCTTTTGCTTAATGAGTCTGCGAGTTATTATCAGTGGCGAGCCTAAGGCGTTCTGCGCTGGAGGCGAAGCGAAAGCGAGTCCGAAATGGGCGAACATAGTCGCTGGTAGTAGACCCGAAGCCGAGGTGATCTACCCATGAGCAGGTTGAAGGTTGCTTAACCGCAACTGAAGGACCGAACCCGTGAAGGTTGAAAACTTCTGGGATGACTTGTGGGTAGGAGCGAAAGACTAATCAAACCCGGTGATAGCTGGTTCTCCCCGAAATAGCTTGAGGGCTAGCCTCGTGTGCTGACCTGCGGAGGTAGAGCACTGGATGAACTAGGGCCCATACCAGGGTACCGAACTCAATCAAACTCCGAATGCCGCAGGGTGTAACACGGGAGTCAGTGCGTGAGGGATAAGCTTCACGCGCGAGAGGCAAACATGCCAGACCAGCAGCTAAGGTGCCCAAATACCGTTCAGTGGAAAGGATGTGAGGTTGCTTAGACAGTGAGGATGTTGGCTTAGAGGCAGCCATCATTTAAACAGTGCGTAATAGCTGACTCATCGAGCGATCTCGCGCCGATAATGATTGGCGATAAGCGGTATACCGAAGCTCTGGAAGACGATTGGTTTCGACCAGTCGGATTGGTAGGGGAGCGTTCTGAACGCATCGAAGCAGAAGGGGAACCGACTGTGGAGTGTTCAGAAGTGAGAATGCAGACATGAGTAGCGATAAGCCAGGTTAAATTCCTGGCCGCCGTAAACCCAAGGTTTCCTGGGGAAGGTTCGTCCTCCCAGGGTTAGTCGGGACCTAAGTCGAGGCCGAAGGGCGTAGACGATGGACAGCAGGTTTAATATTCCTGCACCGGCTGTGGTTAAGTTTAGTTGTGACGCATGAGTGGAGACAGTTCGCCGATTGAAAGTGGCGGTCTGCTCGCAAGGGCAAGGACGGGGAGGCTTCGGCTCAACCGGATCTGTTAAAACTTGTGCCAAGAAAAGCGACTAAATGTTCCCACGGTTGCCCGTACCGTAAACCGACACAGGTGGGTGAGTAGAGTATACTCAGGCGCGTGAGTGAAACCTCGTTAAGGAACTCGGCAATCTAGCCCCGTAACTTCGGAAGAAGGGGTACCCCGCTTCGGCGGGGTCGCAGTGAAATGGGTCAACCGACTGTTTAACAAAAACACAGCACTCTGCTAAGTCGTTAAGACGACGTATAGGGTGTGACACGTGACCAATGCGGAAAGATTACGGTAAGTGGTTAGCCGCAAGGCGAAGCTACGAGCCCAAGTCCCCGTGAATGTCGGCCGTAACTATAACGGTCCTAAGGTAGCGAAATTCCTTGTCGGGTAAGTTCCGACCTGCACGAATCGTGTAACGAGTTGACCGCTGTCTCAACGAGGAGCTCAGCGAAGTTGTAGTGGCGGTGAAGATGCCGCCTACCCGCAG
>JBBRNP010000001.1:0-519743 GCA_038230255.1 Chthoniobacterales bacterium | reverse complement strand
CTCGTTAGGCACTTTCTTTTCCAGCCGTCAGGCTGGCAACGGAGCGCGAGAGCGCGCATGTCCTCTTCGGCCAACCTGCGCCGCCGCCTTCGGGGTCTCCTTCTTTCCCCCGGAGCCCTCTGGCGCGCCGGCTGCCCCCACAAGATCATACAATGCGCGGTGAGGTAAATCGTGGCGGAGCTTTAGCGCAGCGCACCGCCCCTGCCGGAGGCCTCCAGCATGGAGAGCGGCAGAGACCGAGCGCGCAGACGCGAGTGACCAGGACGGCACTTTGCCTCACCGCCCATTGTATGATAGCCCGCGCCTTGGCGGGCGGCTCGTGGAAGTCAGCCGGCGTGACAGAGGGCGGAGCGGGGAATTCGGCAGCACACAGCGTGACGGCAGAGGACTCGTTAGGGAGATCAAGGGCGAGTGCTCTGCCGGCGCACTGCGTGCCGAGGGTCTTTCTTCGAAGGCGGCGGCGCAGGATGGCCGTTCCAATTCCATGCAGCGCAGTCTGCGCTAACTTTTTCTTTCAGGCGTGATCGCCGCCTTGGGCGATGACGCCAGCATGACGGGATGGGTTGAATTCAATGCGCCCGGCAGGAAGGTCGGTTATTTGAAAAGACGACCCCGAATTCCAAGCAGGAGGAACAATATTCCTAACGCCAGCGAAGAGATCCCAAACTTGTTTGACGAGGGCGTTTCAGGACTATTGCTGACTAACGCAAGCACACCAATGCAAATTGCTGGCACGGAAATGATGACCGCGACAACCCTAAAAAATGGCCGTGCACGAAAGGGTGCGTGAAGCTCGTCTTTGTTTGCAACCATATCATTGGCAGTCCGGACAGGATTCAGTGCAGTCATCGATGAACGCGAGCCTCGCACCCAAGGAAAAGCTCGTGGCCCCCACACCAGCAATTCCACTGGCCCTCGAGACAAATCGGAGTACGCCGGTGCTAATCGTTAGCCTTCCTGCAGCTCTTGCCGCTTGATTAGCAGCAGCCTGCCGCTCGAGCATTGAACCGCCAGTTCTGACACCGGCGAGAGGCGCATCCTTAATAGCGTTTTCAGCGGCGCGTTGTGACAGTGAAGTTAAGGCGGATGCACCAGCGCTGACAGCAGCACTGGTTAAGCCGTAATATCCCAAATTGTCACTCCACACCAGGCCCTCTCCATAAAAATCTCGTGCGTAACGGTCCAAGCACCCGTAAAAGGATTCTCCCTTCTTTCTGCAGAGGCCGAGGGGGTCAACGGCGTTGAGGGGATCGTTTCCAACATACCCATACAGGTTCAACCCTCCATCTTCTCCAATTGGATCGCGGCTGAGCCATTTTGCGGCGGCAAAATTGTAGGCCCGTGTGCGACTAAAGTTCAGGCCGCTGACGGCGTGAAAGTAAAATCCAGTGAATCCAAAATCGCTGTCTAAATCGCCAGCTAGCTTAGTGCGTTGACCCCAAGGATCATAATCGTAGCGGGCTCGCACAGCTCCGCTTGAATCAGTCAGCTCACGAATACTGCCTAGGTGATCGCGCGTGTAATAGTAGCTCGCCGAGCTAATTTGCTCCCCCTGAGCGAAGAATCGCTTTGTGACATTCGCACCGCTAGCATCTCGCTCCTCGCAAAGCTCGTTACCGCACCACAAGAAGCGTTTCTCACTTGTGATGTTCCCTGAATCTTTCTCAATTAAATGAACTCTCCGGCTCAGGCCATCATATTGGAACTCGGACCGATGCGTGCCGAGATTGATAGCTACGCAACGATTGGCTGCGTCCCACTCGTAAGTTTTTGTCCCGTCGTTGGTGAGGTTACCATTCAGGTCATAAAGCAGAGTCGTGCTGACACCTGATGGGACGCTGACCTGATAATTGTTCGTTCGACTGTTGCCGCTGGCGTCCGTCGCAACGATCGGGACGGTGTTTGTACCGACGTTGACGTTCGCTGTTCCATCAAAATTGCCTGCCGCATCGACAGCAGCGGCGTTGCCACCAACTGTGACCGTGGCCGGCTCGTTCACCGTCCCACGAAAATGCATCTTACCTCCACTGGATTGACTCGTAAGTTGATTAAGATTGTTCGCAGCAGATGTGATGACGGCGCTTCCAGCCTGCATGTTGGTGCGATTACCCGCCGGGTCGTAATCGTAATTGTTTTGGTTCACGCCAGTGCCTGTCACCGTGTCAATTAAATTCGCGCTGCGCAATTGATCGGCGCTGTCGTAACCGAAATCATAACGCCGCGGATTGGCTTGGCCGGAATTAGCTTGGGCCCAGGTTAAAATGTTGCCCACAGCATTGTAGGCATAGTCAAACTGCGAGATCACGGCGCTCGAGGGATCGACATTCTTAATCTGCTTCAATCGCTGATCTCCCAAATTGTCGAAGTATGTGTACTGGGTCTTCTGGCCGTTCGGAAGATCGACATGATCGAGGCGGCCGGTGGTATTCACGTACGCATAGTTGAATGAGCCAAGTGGGTTTGTGACGTTCTGGACGCGGCCAAGCGAATCGTACCCCACAGAAGCAGCATTTGCCGCGGCGTTGATCGATCGATTTGTCGCGCGACCGAGCTCGTCGTAAGTGTATGTGATCGTATCGTTGCCGAGTGGACCGTCAACACTGGCCAGCCTGCCCGCACCGAGGGCAGGCGGCGCGGCGATCGGATTGTAAGCGTAAGCCGTTACACCCGTGCCATCGGTCATCGTTAAGAGCCGATTGTAATTCGTGTCGTAGGTGTAGCTCACGTTCGGCGTCCCGTGCACCGCGTTTGTATAACTCACCTGCTGGAGGTTGTTATCGATGAAGTACGCGTAGTTCATGCTCTGCCCTTGGGCATCAGTCATCGTCTTCAACCGGCTGGTGGTGTTCTCGTAGGTGTAATGCGTGCTGGTGCGATCGGGATAAACCTTGTCTGTCAGCCGTCCTTGAATATCTCTTGTCCAGACAGTGATACTCCCGTTTGGATCGGTCAGTCCTTCCAAGCTACCGCAATTGCACCAGTCGTATAAAACAATGCGGTTCACCGGATCTTGAGTAGCAACGACGTGCCGCAGAGCGTCATAGAATTTGCGGCTCCAGCGGCCGAGCCGGTCGCGCGTCCATTCCGGATCGAGTCGATTGTAGGTGACTTGCTCGTAGGTGCCATCTGGATACGTGACCTTTGCGACGCGGTCCATGGTCTTGGTGGGATTACCGCCGATGGCGTCGTAATCGACAGTGACGCTGTACCCTTCGGAATCAGTCGTAGTTCTCAGCCGGCCAAAGCCATCGTAAGAGAAAGATGTGGTCGCGCCAGGAAGGGCGCCAACAATGTTCTGGAGGTAACCGTTGTTGTCGTAGTTGTAAGTCGTTACTTCATTCTTCGCGTTCGTGACCGTCTTGATCTGGCCGACGGTATTGTAAGTGTAGGTGGTCGTTTGACCGGATGCATCGGTCGCCGTTAGAGGGAGATGCTGTGGATTGTAAGTGTACCTGGCGAGAAGCTCGTTAATCCCGCTGGTTGTTTGTCGCACTTCAAGAAGGTCGATGCCATTGGAGTCATAAGTGTAAGTGGCGGAGCGGCCGGCCGGATCGGTGGATTTCGTAACTTTACCGAAGCTGTTGTATTCGTATTGATAAATCTGCGTCGAGCCATCATCCAGGACGCGCCCAACTTTCGACGGCTTGTTGCTTGTCCCAGTTTGGATGCCGGCGTTACCAGGGAATTCGTTCCAGACGCGATTTTCGAGTGGGAGCTTATTGCTTTCCGGCACATCCGAAACGACATTCCAGTCGCCGGTATGCAGCCAGTGGGTGATACGCGCCTTTGTGTAGTCGCCCGGTGCCTCTTGCATCGCCTTCTTATCCCAGTAAAAGGTATTTCTGGCGCTCAATATTCCATTGTATGCAAACATGCCCGAAGGCACTGTGTTGGCAGGCTCGGAATCCGGAATCCCAGGAGCTCCAGTAAGATATTCCAACCGCTCCTTAGCGCCGTGCGGATCTTCGATTTCCAGGACACGGTGACCATACTCTTCCTCCATCGTGAAAATCGTGTCGCCGTAAGGTGTCGTGAGTTTATTGATAAAATCACCCGAGCCATAGAAGAATTGAGAAACTAACCCGATCGTGTCGGTGATTTTCCAAAGCTGACCATTCGCGTTGTATTGAAGCGTAGCAACGCGACCGAACGGATCGGTTACTTTGGTGACCTTTAAGGGATCATTCCCCAACTCGTAAGAGAGGGTTGTGACCTGTCCGAGAGCGTCTGTGACGGCGACCAATCGAAAACTCCCGTCATAAGTGTAAGTCAGAGAGTTGCCCCGCGAATCGACCGATTGGGTCATGAATATCTTTCGGGGATAAACAGACGCTCCATCAGAAAGTGTGAAGATTTGTTTGGAACCGTCACGGAAACGTTTTTCATAACTTGCCGAGCCTGTTTTAACCAGGCTGCTTTGCGTCTCGAGCTGAGGGCTATAACTCTGAGTATTCGAATTGAAGCCTGTGTAAGTGAGAGTTCCACCACCAGGTCCATAGACTGTAAGGTCCGCAGTGGGATTTGCGGGATCGGTAACGATGTAACTGAGCCAGGTAAAGCTCCATTTGTTGCCAAGATTTGAATAATTGGGCGTTGAGATTGGGGAAACTTCACGCTGCTGATAAGACACGGTGAATCTGACCGCTGGTCCTTTTGGCGGCTTATAATGAAGGGGTGTATCTCTCATCGAAAGACTCACTCTTGATGCATCGACATTATAACGTGCCATCCCGACGCCCACCCCATCGCCGGGATCGCCTACGTCTGGATTGTCCTGGCCTTGGCAATCTGAACAGTCAACCTCCGGTGCAACGCACATCGGCGGTGGCGGAGTAAAGGAACCAGCGTTGCCTTTTCCCCAAACATTTTGAGCTTCGTCGACTCCGACCCACTGCCAGCCCGGTGGAAGGTCGCCTTCCGGAACTAAAAAGTAACCTGAGCTTTCCTCGTCGAGAGCTTTTGCGGTGACCCAAAAATCATCGGTAAAGGTCGGATCTTGGGACAAGAACTTGCCGTTAAGCTCCTTTGTTAAAGCCGCAAAATGGCCGACCTTCCAGTTCACCAGTGACGGAATTATGACCTGCGCGCCAGGAACGCGCTTTGCCATTTGGTATTTCATTCCGATGGTCTTTGCGAGCTCTTGTACTTGAACGAGCGACATGCCCTGACTAGTCGAACGCGCCTCAAATATCTCTTTCTTAACCCCTTGCCTTTGATTTGTAGCGACAAGAATCCTGTCCAACGCCATTGGACCGCAACGAAATGCATTCTCCGGCCGATTCTCCATCAGGCCGAGCCCTTGTTTCGCGGCAGCAACTTTCTCAGTGGCCGGTCCCCGTACGTCGCGATCGCCGATCTCGCCGAACAATGCTCGTAATCGATCTTGTCGCCCCAATCTCGCATTGAGTTGGGCAAGTTCGCCTAGGATGTAGTCTCCGACCGTTTTTGCTTTGGGTTCGGTTTCTTTGCCTACAATCTTCCAGGATTCTTCCCAAACGTTTAGAGCTTTTGACCAATAGCCAGTCGAGCGGTAGATGGCACCGAGATTGGCTAGCAATGACGTTCGCCATGGCGAGTTAGGGAACTGTTTCAGAAATCCAGTCAACGGTTCCGTTCGCTCCGGGTTTGCAGCTTTAGAAAAAGTAACGATTGCCGCAGCCAAGGCCTTGTTCTCAGTCGGGGATGTTTTTCCACCAATGGGCAGCAATGGTTCCGAAAAGATGTGAATAGTTTCAAACTCACTGTCTTTGGGATCTTTCGAGAAAACCAACGCCTTCGGTGGCGTAATCTTCGGGACTTTTCGATTTACCTTGGTTCCTTTAGTAGGATCGGCTGGGAGCTTAGCCTTAGGACTACTGCTCGCACTTGGCGCTGCGATCACTGCCCATACATTCCGCGGCGCAAATGACCAAACTTGCAACGGAATCAAAAAAAGCGTGACGAGGCGCAGCGGAATGCTGAGCCGTCGGTAGGAATTTTTAGGACGAAACATTTTCAAGGTTCAACTTATGGAAGAAGCACGGCGTCAACCGGTTCAATTAAAGTGATCACAGGCGGAGTATAGTCATTCGGATCTGGGGTTGGTGCCTGCCAACGAGTCGGATCCAACGGATAAGCGTCCTGATTGTCTGGCACACCATCTCCGTCGGTATCGGCCAGGAACGGATTAGTTCCCAGCACCAGCTCTTGGGCGTTGGTTAAGCCATCCCCATCCATGTCTAGGTTCGTTGCACTGATGCCCATTGAGTATTCGATGCCATCAGGAATTCCGTCGCCGTTCGTATCGGCATTGTAGGGGTCGGTGCCGATCTCGCGTTCCTTCCAGTCAGGAAGGCCATCACCATCGCTATCTCCAAGGCCGTACTTGTCGTGTAAGTACGAGAACACAGCGTCGCGCTCGGTTTGTGTTAGGGCATGATCGAAGACCAAGACTTCCGCAATATCACCTGTGAAGTAGTTGCGGTCATAGAATGGCTGCCAGCCACTCGCTCCGATTGCCGGTTCGGGCGAGAATGCGACTGTGTTATTTGTTGTGGTGAACTGGACGTTGTCGTTGATACGACTCGTCCATTCTGACGACGAACTTACGACGTTGTAAACGTGCGGTTCGTCGATGCGAGCACCACCAATCGGACCACTGTAGTAAGCGTTCGCGCTGCTAAAGTCGTCCAGGATTTGTCCTTGGTCGGTCGGGTATCGCGTTCCGTGTCCACATCCACCCGGAATATTCCACCCGAACGACCACACACCGCCACCGTTGGCGGAATATTCCGACGGCACTCGAGTAACCACAAAACCTTCTGCGGCCGCTGCGTTGGACAAAAAGCCGGGAACGCCTAGAAGCCTTCCCTGACCATCGAAATGGAGAACAGGCTTCGCGTTCATCGCGTTGGATACCAACGTCGGTCGCAACCCCGTCGTTGCTTGAGTTGCGTTATTTAGGCTTCCTGACTCGTCCGTCCAGGTGCTCACCAGATTGTTTGCGTCCTTCACGACTCCGAAGTCTCCGCGCAGCCAAAGCTTCAGCCCGTTCATTGGCAACGTTGCGCCGTTGGCTGGAGTAGTTATCGAGACTTCATTCGAATACGCCGAGTCGCCTACCATGTTCGTGGCACGGATTCGATAGAAGTACTGAGTAGCCGGAGATAGCGTGTTGTCGTTGTAGACTGTGACGCCGGCTTTAGACGTGACTGCTATCTGTGAATAAGTTCCAGCAGACCCGGTTTTGCGCTCGATTTTAAATAAAACGTCAGGCATCGCGTCCCAATTCGACGTGGCCTGCGTTGATGTTGATACCGCCGCCCGAAGATTCGTCGGCGCCGCTGGCACAGCTGAGACGATCGAGTACCGCCGATTGAGATAGTTCTCGACCGTCACTCGCTCGGCATCGGTAAGAGCGCGATCGTAAACAAGAATCTCCGCAAGCCGGCCACTCCAATGCCTCCCCAACTCATAATCGCTAAAAGCGGACATAGGTTCCACTTTTGAATCGAGCATCACCCCATTGACGTAGGCGTTGGCGTTACCATTATTGACGGCCTCAACGATATTAAACTGGTTCAGCGTCAGATTGAGGGCATGACTGGTAGTGTCGTTGTAGGCGGTACCGTTGCCATACAAGGTGGCAAAATTTCCCGTGTTATCGTTCCCAAAGAATAGATATTTATCCTTAGAGAAAATTTGCATTTCATATACGGGGCATGGACAGCCCGATCCGGTGTTGAACCCAGTGACCGCAGAAACTGCGAAGATCGAAGTCTGCGTACCCAAACTAATCGGGCCCAGCATCGACGTGTCGCCACTCCAGAAGAACTCAACAACAGGCTTGCCTGAGACGATGTTATTGTAGTAGCGAGGTCTATTAGTCGTCCGCGGAACAGCAGAATTAAGATTCGATGATTGGTCAGTCCAACCGTTTACCAGGTTGTCCCCCTGCTGAACGGCGACTCCAGTCTGTGCGTTCAGCCATAGCTTCAATCCCGTTGTCGGAATATCCGCCGTCGACGCGCTAAAACTGATCTGCTTGACCGTCGATGTTCCGCTCTGAGCATTAATAAGCGTCGGAATGTCTGGAGTAGTCGGTTGCTGATAATAAACGGTAGCATTGCCAGAGCTATCGGTACGAACCAGAAGTGAAGATGTGGTCGCGCCGCCACTGGTCGCGCTCAAACCGCCTCCGCCTTGGGTCACGGAGAAGGTAACCGGAGCGTTGACCAACGGCGCTCCTGAAGAATTCGTGGCGTGACCTACTAAGGGCAGCGGCAACCACATGCCTGCAGGGCCTACCTGCCCGTTCCCGCTGCCGATGGTCAGGTTAAACGTCGCTCCATTGTAATAATCGAACGGATCAGTTCCGTTTTGATACTCCTGTAGGTTAGTGAACCCGTCGCCGTCGGGATCGGCCGAAGCATCATTAACTAGCGGATTTAGCCCATGACTTACTTCCCAACCATCAGGAATTCCATCGCCATCAGTATCCGGATTGTTCGGATCGGTCCCGAGTTGGGCTTCCCTCCAACCAACGATGCCATCGCCGTCCGAATCAAGTAGCCCGTACTTACCTTTGCAATACGCCGTTACTGAATCTCGGTCAGCTTGCGATAATGCGTGATCGTAAATCAGCACTTCTGCAATATCGCCATCGAAATGACTAATGGCGCTGTTATCCAGGAAGCCGGCGCCGGCGCCAATCTCGGGATAGGGCCAAAACGCAACTGTGTTAGTTGAGGTCGTAAATTGAACCGATCCGTTGAGGCGCGCAGTCCATTCACCGGTCTGAGAGACAACATTGTAGAGGTGCTGCTCTGTTAAATTCACGATCGGGGTTCCTGTGTTAAACGCGCCGGAACTACCAAAATTATCGATGACGTGCCCGTCCCCCCCGGGATAACCGGTATACAAAGTATTACCGGTGCCCCAAAGACCTCCTCCTGGCGGGGCTTGCGCGGAAGTGGTTCGCAGTATGACGAATCCCTCGGCGGCAGACCAGTTCTGAAACAAATTCGGAAGGTGAAGCATTGTCGTCGAACCATTGAAATGAATAACGGACTTCCCGTACATCGCCGAGGCGACAACCGTCGGTTTATTGCCACCGCTGGACTGATTTGCACTATTGCTATTGCCTGACTGATCAAGCCAACTGCTGACGAGATTGTTTCCGTCCGCCGTGACACCGAAATCTCCGCGCAACCACAATTTGAGCCCGGTCAGCGGCAATGTTGCGCCCGTTGCAGGAGTTGTGACTGAAATCTCGTTCGAGTAGCCGGAATCACCTGCGAAGTTGTTCGCGCGAATTCGGTAATAGTACTGAGTAGAAGGCGATAGTTGGGTGTCATTGTAAGCGTTGGAGCCATTCGAAACCACACCGACCTGTGCATACGTACCAGACGGTCCAGTTTTACGCTCTACTTTGATATTTACCCCTCCCTGTGGCTGCCAGTTAAGGCCAACCTGAGTAGGGGTTTCGGCTGAGGCGGTCAGATTTGTGGGCGCAGCCGGCCCCAAGGCTGCATTGTATTTGGAGATCAGATAATTTTGGACCGTTGTCCGCTCGCTTGTCGATAAAGCACGATTATAAACGATGATCTCCGCCATATACCCCTGGAACCCGTAAAAGGTGCCACCAATGGTAGGCGTAGTCGTAAATGCGACCGTGTTGTCCGTCGTTGTGTACTGGATGGACCCATTGATTCTTGCGGTCCATTGACCTGGCTGTGATGTTGCATTGTAAAGGTGGTAATTCGTCAAAGACATCGCGGGGGTCCCGACTACCTTTTCAGTCGTACTGCCAAACTGATCGGAAATCCGACCCTGGTATGGATACAGACCTGAACCGGGAGTCCCAAATCGCATGAAATCATGAGGGGCGTTCTGATCTCCTTGGCTTTTCAACACGACGAACAATTCTCCCGCAGTCGCAGTGGAGATGACATCGGGCAGATTAAAAAAATGTGGGTTGTAACTGCCGCCGTCGAAATACACTGCGGGCACCGGTCCGGCCCCAGCGCTTGCCCAAATCGGCTTGTATGACGAATTGGTCTGTGTGGCTTGGAAATTATTACCGGACTGATCCTGCCACGCGCTAATATTGTTATTGCCATCCTTGGTGACGCCGGTGTCGGCCTTCACCCAAAATCGCAGTCCAAATGGCGGCAAGTCACCTGTCGATGCTGTAAAGGTAACTTGCTTGATCGTAACGGTGCCGCTTTGCCCAATAACTGTCGTGATCGTGTTCGAAGTGGAAGGCTGTTTGTAGTAGACCGACGCTTTCCCATTCGCGTCGGTACGTATGGTCAAAGAAGAAACTGTCGCACCGCCGCTCGTTTGCGATAACCCGCCTGCGACCTGACCCAACGAAAAGGTAACTGGCGCGTTCACGTACGCCCCACCAGAAGTGTTAGTAACTTGGACGATCAGCGGCTGCGGCAACCAGCTACCAGGCGGGCTGGCTTGTCCATCCCCGCTAAAGATATTTAGGTTAAAAGTTCCCGCGTTATAGTAATCGTTTGGATTTGTTCCGTGCTGGTATTCGTACAGATTACTAAACCCGTCACCGTCCGGATCAGCAGCGGCGTCGTTGACCAGCGGGTTTAATCCGTTATTGACCTCCCAGCCATCAGGCATGCCATCGCCGTCCGTATCTGCGACATTTGGGTTTGTGCCCAATTCTCGTTCGCGCCAAGTTGGCAGGCCGTCACCGTCAGGATCGTCAAGCGCGCTGATAATTAAAAACGTTCCAATCTGGGTGCATGCCTTCGGATTCGTCGTTGTAGTCGGATAACCAGCCTGACCAGACGAGTTAAGTCCGCAGCCAGACACAGTGCCGTCGTTCTTCGTCACCAGTGTGTGGTTGGCTCCGCAGGCGAAGTCGACAATGTTTGCCAAGACTGGTCCGGCGCTTGAAACAGACTGGGTCGGGTAAAGCTGTTGCGTATTTGAGTTAATGCTCAGCTGCCCTGACGTGTTCAACCCGCAGGCATAGACGCTGCCGTCGGTTTTAAGAATCGCGCTGTGGCTCGCGCCTGCAGCCACGCCGCTCGCGCCAGTGAAGAAAATCGTTGAATTGATTTTAACCTGAACAGGATTTTTGGCCTGAGTGGTTGTGCCATTTCCGAGCTGACCGTTTGTGTTGTTGCCCCAGCTCCAGACAGTGCCATCCGTCTTAACGGCCACCACATGCGTTGAGCCGCACGCGGCACGTTTAACACCGGTCAACCCTCCACCACCGCTGAGCGTAACCTGGACGGCGTATTTTTGTGTTTGGGTGGATCCGATTCCTATTTGGCCAGAGCCGTTGTCACCCCACGCCCACACTGTGCCGTCAGTTTTGACGGCAACACTAAAGTTGTCGCCAGCAGCAATTGCCGCGACCCCAGTCAAAAATGCACTGCTTGATGTTTTAACTTGATCTGCAAGTTTGCGCGAAGTGAGATTGCCACTTCCCAGCTGGCCCGACGAATTGCTTCCCCAAGTCCAAACTGTTCCATCTGATTTGAGAGCGACCGTATGCGCAGCACCCCCCGCAATGTCGATGATTCCTGTTAAAATCGGATTGCCTGTCGCGGTTGTTTTCGCTTGGACAGGGTAAACTTGTTGAGTCGCTGTCGAGTTATCGCCGAGTTGACCTGCCGAATCGCTGCCCCATCCGAAAACTGAACCATCGGATTTTCTGACAGCGAGAGAATGTGAAGCACCGGCTCCGGCGAGCGACATCCCGGTCAAAAACGTCGTTGAATTGAGTTTGACCTGCAGTGGCGCAGTATGCGTTGCCGCATCGCTTGAACCGATTCCGAGTTGCCCGTTGCTGTTGCTTCCCCACGTCCAAACAGTGCCTTCTGATTTCATTCCCACTGAATGGCTGCCGCCACCTGCAAGTTTTCCCGTGATCGTAAAGTTCGCCGTCGCGGTGGCGCTCGAAGTCATGCCGCTCTTGTACGCATTCGCCTCCAACGCAAGCGGCCGGTCCACCAGAACAGTCCCCCCCGACGCGACGGTTCGATCTGCCGGAGTCGGTGTAACTCCATTCTTGGTATAGTTGATGGTCGCGCCGGCAGTCGCGCACGTCACCGTCACATTCTGCTCAATTGGAAATGAGCCGCCGTTCGGTGCAAAAGTTGGCGTTGCGACCTGCTGGGCCGGTGAGATCCGTGCCAGAACGACCGTGAACGCGACGACTAATGAAAGCCCGCGAAGTTGGCCTTGCGTTGCAAACGAATTACGATTCCGGGGAGCCCAATTCACGCAGGCAGATTGTTGGCAGATTCAGATGTTCTTGTATATACGCAGAACGCCGTACACTTTTGCCTAGGGAGATTTGCAACTCTCCTGCGGAAAAATTTTCTTAAAATTTTCTCAAACTTTGACTGAAAGAAGCCGTAGAGACATTTGGAGACTTTGTTTGTTCCAAAAAGGGTGGTGGCAAAGAAGCGGAGAAAACCGAGGCGACGCGCAATCTTGCTTGCAAGTCAGGACGGGCAGATTCGCTATGCTGATCTGCCGGCGGAACGCTGGCTAAGAGAATTTTTTGGCCGCCCACCAAGTGCTCGCATGCTGCCTACAAAAGTGCGGCGCTGGCTTGCTCAACAAGGCGGCGGCCATCGGCGATCTCTTTCCCTGAGTGGCAAAGGGGGTAAAAGGCATCTTTACCTCAGACGGCAGAATTCATTAAGCGAGCATAGTACAGTGCTCTTGTTAGAGTTAATTAACTCCAAGAGTGAGGAGCGTCGGCGGCGACATCGCCAGCTGACGCCACGAGAACGCCAAGTGCTCGTTTGGGTTTCACACGGCAAAACGAATCCGGAAATTGCCAGTATTCTGGGGATGGCCACGGCAACCGTGGGAAAACACTTAGAGCGCATCTATCCGAAGCTCGGCGTGGAAAACCGGACTGGCGCAGCCTCTTACGCGCGGGAAAATCCAGTCCTAATGCTGCATTGATAGTGTGAAACGTTTGCCAGTGGCTGCCTCGCTAGGACTCGAACCTAGACAAAGAGATCCAGAATCTCTTGTGCTACCATTACACCACGAGGCAAAAGCGCGGGGGGGACAAGACCTAAAGCTGAATTTGCCCGTTTCGCAAGCGGATCAAAAACGACGCAGGGGCCAATTAATCCAAGGTCATCTCCGCGCCTTCGCGCGCGCCTTCGACCTCAAGATAACTCTCGCTTTTCGCGGCTAGTTTTCGCGCCGTCTGGACCATCTTGTCGATCATATCGTCATCGTGCGTCGGGTCGTGGTGAAAAAGAATGAGTTTTCGCACAGCGGCATCGATTGCGAGGGAGATGGCGGTGCTGAGCGAGCCGTGGCCCCAGCCCACGTGTGCCTGATATTCCTCGTCCGTATATTGGGCATCGAGAATCAGGATGTCGGAGCCTTGCAGAAATTTGACCAGTTCGGCCCGATCTTCGCGAGCGCGTTTCTGCGTCTGCTCCGGGCTTAACAGATGCGACTTAGCGGAGTGCAGTTTGAAAGCTTCGTACGGTTCATGATCAGGCAGAAAAGCGATCGAGCCTTTGCTGGTGAAGAGTCGATAGCCAACGCACACGCCCGGGTGATTCATGTATTTCGCGCGGACATGCACTTTGCCGATTTTGAAATCCATCGACTCAAGTTTTTCGATTTTAATTTTGCCCGGCAGATCGTAGAGCGCGACGGGGAAGAACGGGGTAGCCATCTGCCCGTTCAGAATTTCCCGCAGACCGCTGCCCGTTCCGTCATAACCAAAGATCTGGATTTGATTTTTGTCGTTATAGGAAGGCACGAAAAAAGGAAACCCCTGAATGTGGTCCCAATGAACGTGGGTGATGAGCAGACTGAGATTAATGGGGCGCGATCCGAATTCATTCTCCAGAGCAAGGCCGAGCCCGCGAATTCCCGATCCGGCATCCAGCACAATGAGTTCGCCATCAGCGCGCACTTCCACGCAGGTCGTGTTACCGCCATAACGGACGGTCGCGGTGCCCGGAACTGGAATTGAGCCGCGCACTCCCCATAATTTCAGCCGCGTAGACGATGCCGATGCCGCCGACATAGATGACTTGGAGTGAGTGTGTCACGCAACCGCTCCGAAACCAAGGGTTTTTGCGGCGCCGTCGCAGTCGTTAGGCAGTGAAAAAAAGCTGCCCCGAAGATTCTTCGGGGCAGCCTAAGGGAAACAGCAAATCGTTGATTTAAGCGTGCTGACGGCGACGGAACGTCGACAAAAGAGCTACCGCGCATACGCCGATGATCGGCAGCAACGCCGATGATTCGGGCACGGGCACTGACACAACGCCAATGTTGCTGACTTTCGTTCCCGCGTTTGGTCCGCTGTTGCGAGTGCCTTGGGCGGTAAACTGGCCATCTTTCAACTGATCGGTTGACGTAATAACCGAAAACATTCCTAGCGCGGCCGACCCCACGATGGGAGTCGTGCCGTTATAGGTCCAGGTCAGGTTCAAAATGGTCGGATTATCAGTCGGCGACGTCAGGGCAGCGGTAGGACCGATCAACGCCTGCGAGAAAGTCCAGCCGGTGGGCTGAGTATTCGAACCGGGGGCGATCGACCCGAAATCGTAAATCGTGAAGAAATCGCCGGTGTTGACGGTTTGGTCCACGGTCACATTGGCCGAGTAATTCCAGGTGAAATTCGGACTCGAGCCCGTTACCGACGACAATGTCGGAATAATATCGCCGCGCACGACGAGGACCGCTGACCCGAGCAATGCCAACCCTAAGATAAATGCTTTTCTCATAACTTTTTTTGTGAGGTTGCGCCGATTGTGAACTAAAACGGGGCTCTGTGTCAATCCCAATTTGTGTTGACCCAGGGCCAGAGCTGCCTGCCCAAAAAGGGGCTCCTCCCAGGGTCAATTAACGGTGGCGTGCGCTGCCTGGCTCTCAATATTGCAGCTGATGAGCGAGGCGGAAAATCGAAAGGAGGCCAGGGCAGGACAGCACCCTTTCGGGCGATCAAACCGGCGGAAGCGATGGGTCCTGATCATCCTCGGGCTGCTTTTTTTGACTGTTGCCAGCATAGCGACCTACCACTGGTTTAAAACTAGCCGCGCCGAACGCTTTGCTGCGGCCGGTGATGCACTGGTCGCGGCGGACAAATGGAATGACGCTGCAATCCAGTATCGCGTCGCCTTACAGTTGGATCCTTCGAACTATCGTGGTTTAAGCGGCGCCGCGCGTCTCGCCACCAAAGCAGATCGTCCCGAAGCGCTCGAGCTCTGGCAGAAAGTTCTGGCCCTTCCGCAATGTACGATCCACGACCGCCAGGATTACGTCGATCTGCTCATTACAACGAATCGATTGAATCTTGCCGAAAAAATGATCGACCCGTTGCTAAAAGAGAATCCCGATACGAGAACACTTCAGCTGGCTACCCGTTATTCCAGAAAAATCGGCGATACGGTGAAGGCAATTGAATATGCGCGCATTGCCGCTCAACGCGCGCCTGATGAGGACACGCCTCGCTTTCAATTGGCCGAGCTTCTTGCCCAATCGACGGAAACGGCCGATCAGGCAGAAGCCCGTAAAATTCTTTGGGAACTCGCGGCCAAACCGGGTCCCTACAAGAAAGCAGCCGTCGAAGCTCTCGCCACCGCGCCGCAACTGACGACGGGTGAGCGAAACCGGCTCTGGCAAGAACTGACCGCTCTGACTCCAAAAACTATCAAGGACGATCTGCTTGCGGCCGACTTGCGCTTCCAACTCCATCCCGACGACGCGGCACGCATTTATCAGGAGGCGATCGAGCGCTGGGGAAATGGAACGACCCAGGAAGTTATCGATCTTGGCCGGTGGCTGAACGCGCATCAGCAGCCCGAACTTGTCCTCTCGACTTTCCCGATTGAACGCACGCTGGAAGACAACCAGCTGTTACTCGCGCGATTAGATGCAATGGCGAGCCTGCAACGTTGGAACGATATCGACGATGTTCTCAATCGAGGCGACGTCACGTTGGATCCTTCGGTGATTGAAAGTTTTCGCGCGCGCACGGCGCAAGAACGCAACGCCGCTTTAGATGCCGAGGCGCATTGGAACCACGCCATGTCCCTGGCCGGAACCGATCCATACAAATTGCGTTTCGTTGCCAATTTTGCCGAGCAAAGCCGCGCTACTGCCGCAGCGCTGAAAGCCTACGAACAACTTGCCCGCTTTCCCGAACATGCCGACTTCGCCTACCGCGGCATACAGCGCGTAAGCCAAAAGAGTGGAGAGACAGCCGCGCAGCGCGCAGCGATGTCGAAAATCTCCACGCGCACTCCCGACGACCCGAACGCAGCAGATCAACTGGCCTATCTGAGTTTGCTCCTCGGCGAAGATATCGATAGAAATTTCGCGGTCGCAAAGAAACTGACGGAACAATATCCAAACCGATTGTCATATCGGGTCACAACTGCGCTCGGTTATCTGCGCCAGCACGATCCGGCGTCGGCACTGGCTCAGTTTAAGGCCCCAGCTCCGATCGATTGGAAACGGACTTTGCCGGCGTGGCGTGCCGTTTACGCCGCGGCCCTTCTGGCCAGCGATCGCAATGAAGAAGCGCGCGACATTATCGCGACGATTCCGCGGGATCGCTTGAGTCCGCAGGAACGGGTGCTGATCGAGTCGACCGAAACGAAGCAGGGCGGCGACTAAAGCAGACTTACCCCGAAAGGCGCAGGTCCTTTTTTCCAGCGAAGTTCGGGATGCAAATTGATTTCCTCCGCGGGAATTTCGAATCCGACCGAACGCAGTAAATAGGAAACGCCTTCCCGGCTCTCCATCGTTTCCTTCAAGCTGCGCGCGAACAGCTCGACATATTCCTTGTAAGAATCGAGCGCGAGTTTGCCTTGGGCAAAATGGTCCGCCAGTGCTTCGTCGTGGTAATCGATCAAATCAACCAGCGCCCGCCGCAAATCGAGCCGCACTTTCGGATCGATCACGACCTTAAACGGCGTCGCGGACGGGTCGGCTTTTGCCAGGCTTCGGGTTCTGGGGCCGCCTGGTTCGGGCCGGATAATCTGAAAATCGTGACTCTCGTCCATGTCGTTCTTGTAATGCCAGTCCGGTTCGGACATGTCGATCTTGTAACAGATCGGCAAAAATTTGCGCGCTAAATTTTCGCGCCAACGAAACTTAAAAGAAAATCGGAATGATCAGGATCGCAACGATGTTCACAACCTTGATCATCGGATTGATCGCAGGCCCGGCGGTATCTTTATAAGGATCGCCGACCGTGTCACCGGTGATCGACGCCGCGTGCGCGAACGAGCCTTTGCCGCCGAGATTTCCTTCTTCGATAAATTTTTTCGCGTTGTCCCACGCGCCACCGCCGGAAGTCATCGCAATGGCGACGAACAATCCAGTGACAATCGTCCCGACAAGTAATCCGCCTAACACCACCGGCCCAAGCGGTTTGATGATTGCGACCGCAACGACAAAGATAAGCGGCAACAGCGCCGGGACAATCATTTCGCGTAAAGCCGCTTTGGTCACGATGTCGACGCAGGTGCCGTACTCAGGCGTGTCCTGACCGGTCAAAATTCCTGGCTTCGCTTTCAACTGCCGGCGCACTTCGCGCACGACCGCTCCCGCTGCTTTGCCGACCGCGTCCATACTGAAGGCGGTGAAAATAAACGGGAGCAACCCGCCGAGGAAGAGGCCGATGATTACTTTCGGTTCGGTCAGCGAAAATTGGAACACAAACGGTTCGCCATTCCGGGTGACGTGCGCTTTTAATTCCTCGACATACGATCCGAAGAGAACGAGCGCAGCCAGTCCTGCCGACGCGATCGCGTAGCCTTTGGTCACAGCCTTCATCGTGTTGCCAACGGCATCGAGCTGATCGGTCACCGTGCGGACCTCCTTTGGCAGATTGCTCATCACTGCTATGCCGCCGGCGTTGTCAGTGATCGGCCCGAACGAATCGAGCGAAATGATGATTCCTGCCATCGACAACATCGACATCACCGCGATGGCGATTCCGTAAAGGCCTGCGAAATGAAAGCTCAAGAGAATCGCGATGCCGATAAATCCGACCGGCAATGCGGTCGCGTGTTGGCCGACGGCCAATCCAGCAATGATGTTGGTGGCGTGGCCCGTCTCCGACGCGCGCGCGATTTTTTGGACCGGGCTGTAGCGCATCGACGTGTAGTAATTTGTGATCGCGACCACGACCGCGGTCATAACCAGGCCGATGAGCGAGGCTAAATAGAGTTGGGTGGGCGTGCGCGGAATGCCAGCGATCGTCAATCCATTTGGAAAGAGGTGATGCGTCGCCGGCCAAAATAGAATCGCTGAAATAATAGCGCTGGTAAGAACGCCGCCCATCAGCACAGCTGCCGGTTTGCCGTTGGCGACGTTCACAAACAACACTCCGCAAATCGCGGCGAGCACTGAGATTCCCCCGAGCACGAACGGATAAACGATCGCCGCCGAATTTCCGACGAGCGTGAGCGCGCCCACCAAAATGGCTCCAATCAAACTGACCGCGTAAGTTTCAAAAACGTCTGCAGCCATGCCGGCGCAATCGCCAACGTTATCGCCCACGTTGTCTGCGATCGTGGCCGGGTTACGCGGATCGTCTTCTTCGAATCCTTGCTCAATTTTGCCGACCAAATCTGCGCCGACATCCGCTGCTTTGGTGTAAATGCCGCCGCCGAGTCGCGCGAAGACGCTAATCAAACTGGCGCCGAGAGCGAGACCCACCAAGCTGTGTATCGCCATGTCGTGGCCCACCATCTTGTCGGCCATGGTGTAAAAGATCGACACCGAGAGGAGCGCCAGACCAACCACTAACAGACCGGTAACCGCACCGCCGTTGAAAGCCATGCGCAGCGCCTTTGTCTGAGCGACGCTGGCCGCCTGGGTCGTGCGCACATTCGCGATGACGGCGATGCGCATCCCGATGAACCCGGCTGAAAGCGAACAGAAGGCACCGACAACAAAGCCGATCGCAGTCGGGTGATCTTTAAAGATAAAAAGCAGAATGAAAATGAGGACGGCGATGACGCTGATCGTGACAACCTGCCGATTCAAATATGCCTTCGCGCCCTCCAGGACTGCTCCTGAAATCTCTCGCATCCGTTCATTACCGGCCGGTGCACGCACGACTATCGCAATGAGAACGAACGCGAAAATCAGGCCGATCGCGGCGCACAACATCGACAAGTGCACTCCGGACTCGAGCAGGTTAAGAGCAAGAAAGGCCATAGCTTTAAGACGATAAAGCGCACGACTCTATAAAGATTTCCGATGCTGGCAAAGCCTATTTGCCCCGGCGAGAAAATGTCTGCGAGGGGACTCTATTCTCGCGAAAAGGTTGTGGCCGTGACAGTTGAACCATCGCATTTCCCCTCGACCTGCCGAAGGCAAATGTCGATAATCGTCTACCGCGAAGGAAGCGAGTGCCCACGCTACCAACACCGCAGGTGCCGCAACCCGATCTCCAGCTCGAGATCGCGCATCTGCTTTTAATCGACATCGTGGGTTACTCGAAATTGCTCGTAAACGAGCAGATCGAGGCGGTGCAAGAACTGGGTCGGATCGTGCGAAGTACCGAGTGCTTCCGAAATGCCGAAGAGCAGGGCAAATTGATCCGGGTGCCAACCGGCGATGGAATGGCACTCCTTTTCTTTCGCAGCCCGGAAGAACCGGTGCGTTGTGCGTTGGAGATCGGTCAGAAGCTAAAAGAAAGTTCGACCGTTTGTTTACGGATGGGAGTTCACAGCGGGGCGGTCAATCAACTCAGGGACGTTAATGACAAGATCAATGTCGCCGGCACGGGAATTAATGTGGCCCAGCGGGTAATGGATTGTGGCGATGCCGGACACATTCTTTTATCCAAACATGTAGCCGACGATTTAATGCAATATCGGCACTGGCATCCCTACTTGCATGATCTGGGTGAGTACGAAGTGAAGCACGGATTGCGCATCAATATTGTTAATCTCTGCAAAGATAACGTTGGAAATCCGAATCTGCCCGAAAAGCTCAAGCGAAGAAAAAGATGGAAGCAGAGCGCGGACCCAAATGTTCGACCCGTCATCATTCCGGGTTGGTCAAAGCCAGTTCTCACCACGGCGTTCATTTTGTCTGCAATTGTGGTGGCCGGCGCTTTGTTGATTTATTTCGGCTGGGGACGACCGAGTCGCTCGAGCAATGCCACAACCATTGTCCCGGACAAGAGCATCGCGGTGCTTCCTTTCGAAAATCGAAGCGAGGAAAAAGCGAACGCCTACTTTGCTGACGGCATTCAGGACGAGATTCTAACGCGTTTGGCAAAAATCTCAGATCTAAAAGTAATTTCACGCACATCGACCCAGCATTACAAGAGCACGCCGGCAAATCTGCGGGAGATAGCCAGGCAGCTGGGCGTCGCGCATATCGTGGAAGGAAGCGTGCAAAGAAGTGGCGACGCGGTCCGCGTGAATGTGCAGCTGATCAGGGCCGCGAATGATACGCATGTTTGGGGTGATACGTTTGATCGAAAGTTGACCGACATCTTTTCAGTCGAAAGCGACATCGCAAAAACCATCGCCGATCAACTGCAAGCCAAGCTTACCGGCACGGAACAACAAAGCGTTTCGGCAAAACCCACGAATAATGTCGAAGCGTACGATGCCTACCTGCGCGGTCTGGCGTATACCCTGAAAAGTCTTCCCACCAGCGCCAATACTCTCGGCGCACAGAAATATCTCAGCGAAGCGGTGCGACTGGATCCCAAGTTTGCCTTGGCGTGGGCGCAGCTCTCAATAGTTGATTCCCGCGCCTACCGCACCCAGGGCCTTCAACCAACGCTCGCGCTGCGTGAAGAAGCTCGGCAAGCGGCCGAGACCGCGCTCACTCTTCAGCCCAACCTGGGCGAAGCGATTTTGGCCAAGGGATCTTACTATTATTCTTGTCTGAAGGATTATGACACCGCAGTGGGTTACTTTGAACAAGCACGGCAATTCCTGCCTAATAGTAGTCATATTCCTGAATCGCTGGCTTATGTCGCGCGGAGGCGAGGCGAGTGGGACCGCAGCGACTCCTATTTCAAGGAAGCGCAGCAGCTCGATCCTCGCAACGTTTACCTAATCACTCAGCACGCGAATATCGATATCTGTCTGCGTCGTTTCACGGAAGCGCTGCGAAAATTTGATGAGATTCTCGGCATTACCCCCCACGACCTGGATACCATGGTGCAAAAAGCGGCCATTTTTCAGGCAGAGGGCAACCTCGCTCGCGCGTCGGCTCTACTAGCTCCGCTCCATCCAGAAATCGACAACTCCAGCGCGTTGGAGACGCAAGTTTACCAAGCGATCTTGGAGCGCCGGCCGGCGCAAATGATCGATCGATTAAAGGAAATACTTGCGAAGCCGGATCCTCGGTTCGGTTACTTAAACGGCGAACTGCGCTTCTGGTTAGGTTGGGCGCAAGAAGTCGCCGGCGACCGTGGCGCTGCCCAGGAAACTTGGCGCCAGGCGCGTAGCGAACTCGAACGCTTCCTTAAAGAGCAGCCGGAAAACGATTATCTCATCGAAGATCTCGCCCTCACTAAAATGGGCCTCGGTGACAAGGCCGCCGCATTAGCACTGGCGGAACAGGCCATGGCCGCGAATCCGGTCGAGAAGGACGCGCTAACTGGTCCCATTCCGATCGAGACCCTCGCGCGAGTGGCGGCGCGCTTCGGAGAGAACGACCGTGCGATAGCAACCTTGCAAAAACTGCTCGCGACACCCTATATCGGCCGACTGGCTGTAAATACGCCGCTCACTCCAGCGCTCCTGCGGCTCGACCCGATGTTCGATCCGTTGCGGAATGACCCGCGCTTCCAAGAACTGGCTCGCTCGCGCCCGGCGAGGTGATCTTGGCCCGACTTGTATTCGTCAACGGCGAGGCTTGCGCCGCTTAGTACCCGGTTTCGGCTTCGGCCGCGGTCGCGGTCCCGGCCCGGGCGGGCCCGGCCGTATCGGCGGCGAAAATCCAACTGTTTCGAGAATCATAGGCGCGATCTCGATTTATTCTGCCCGGAATGTCAAGCGTCCTTTTGGTAGTTAGTTTTCGTGGAAGCGTTCGAGATGTTCCTTATTCCCAGTCGCCGATATGATCATAATCGCGCTCTTCGTTTCAGGACAAAGCTGCTATAAGGCATTTCGCCCATCGGCGTCGGCGCCTGCTCAAGGCCATAGCGCAAATCGTAGACGCCGCACAGCTCCAGCGATGGGACCGAACGAAGGAGCTGTCGGAATTGTTTGCCTGTGTAGGTACGGAACATAAATTCGTGTCGTAGGCGAAATTTCTTCGCCCTTTCGCGGATTAGCAGCTCGATCCGAAATCTCTCGATCCGCCGGCGGCGATCAATGCGGAGGACGCGGAGATTTGCAGCTACCTGCGTCTCGCCCCGCCGCTCCTTCCAGCACTGAACGTCGTTTTTAGGCGTGTTTGATGAGAGTAGGTGTACTCCCAGAACATAGACGCCGCCCGGTCGAAGGCTCTGCGCTACACAGTTCAAGTGACGATGGGCCTCCTTTTCGCTCAACAAATGGCGAAAGGTGCTGACAGTGCAGAAGGCAGCATCAACTCGCCGACGGAGGCGAAAGTCAGCCATGTCAGCCTCAAATATTTCGCCATCGAGACGGCTACGCGCAAGCCGTCGTCGAAGATAATCCAACGTTCGCCGGTTCAAATCGAATCCGACCATTTCATAACCGCGGGCCGCGAACTCGCGGATTAATCGGCCCGTGCCGCAGGCCGGCTCCAGCAACCGCCGGACCCGGAATGGACAGTGTTTTCGGAATGCTGCCCGGATGAAGTCGGCTTCGCGGCGCGTGTAGGTCTGGACGGCAATATCGTAGTACCGTGGATATTCATACCAGTTTGCTCTGAGGACGCGGCTTTTTCCCACTCAGCCATCATGTCATATAGAGGCTCAACGCTGCAACGCATCGAGATCGGAGCGAGAGAGCTGCTGCATCTTGCTGAGATTGCATGCGTGAAAACGAAATCGCGAACGGAACATTTTCTTTTTCAAATCCAAATGAAAATGCGGCGCCAAACGCGCAAGCACCTCGAAGCCAGTGTGATCGTGAAATTCGCCAACAATCCATTGGCAGTGATTCAATATCGCATCGGGCAATGTTGAAAAGACAGCGGCTTCGGCACCTTCGCAGTCGATCTTGATCAGGTCGACCTGCGCAATCCCGATCTCGCGCAAGACGTCATCTAATCGCCGAACCTCGCACTCTACCGCGACGGAAGGGTGGCCCCGATCCTTGAAGCGGCCGTCAGTGCTAAACGCGCCAAAATTTACCTTATCAGCGCTGACCGCAACGCGTTGATGCGTCGCTCCCAGGCCATAGTTGAAAACCATAACACCAGGCAGATGCCCGACATTTTCTTGCAATATCCGAAAGGTATCGGGATGAGGTTCAAATCCTAAAATACGGGCGTCGGGGAACTGGCGGTGAAAGTAAATAATGGAAGCACCGATATTGCTGCCGATGTCGAGAATGGTTTTCGGTCTGAGGCCCGGAGGCACATAATACTCTGCCTTCTTGCCGCTCCTGAGCAGCACTTGATACAGAACAAATGGATCGGCGGTGCCCGATCGATAAAAAACGTCTCGGCCGGACCAACGCAAGCGGGCCAGCGATGAGATGGAAGATTGGCGCACGATGTCAGTGGTGAAGCGCAACGAGCGGGAACGCACCAAGATCTTAATCAGGTTGCGGAAACCAACAGTCGACATGCTAATAAGTTGCCAGTCGCCGTGGCACCTCGGTCAGAGTGCGAAGAACGTTTTCAGACGTCTAAGGAATGTGGCGGTGTATTCACGCTGTTTGGCAGCCTGATCAGCGCTGGAGGTAGCGAGGTCTTTCAGGATGCCTTCCGTTTCCATTTTGCGTTTCGCCAGCAGCTCGCTCAGCTGTTTCAGGCAATCGGGCGACTCGCGGATGACCTCGCCCATCACGTCTTTGCTGATTTCCATGACGTAGCAATCGCCGTCAGCTTTCACCGTCGCACTCCGCTTTTCGCCGGTTAACAAAGACATTTCACCGAAGCAATCGCCCGAACTCAACGTCGCTACCGGGATGGTCGAGCCGTTTTTTGAAATGGAAACCTGAGCCGCGCCGCGGAGCAGGATGAACATCGAATCGCCTTCGGCGCCTTCTTCGATCACGCGCTCGCCGCGGCCGAAATGATTGAGCTCCGATTGTCTGACCAGATTGTCTATCTGCCCGTCGGACAAACACTGGAAGAGCGGTTCGCCACGCAGAATAGCGCGCGCTTCTTCATGCCCTTCTTCCACTGGCTTCGGCGCGTGGCGTTCCAGATGCAACGTTCGAATCGGATAAGGAATCCTGATCCGCTGGCGTTTCAATTCGTACCAGACATTGGTGCGGATCGCGTCGTTGGTCTCGTTAATCCGGGAATGGTTGCCCATGTAGAATTTGATTTCGTAGATCACGGCGTGATCCGCGAAATCAACCAGGAAGACCCTTACTTTGGGCTCCGGCAGCACATTCACTGCGCTTTGCGCGGCCCGCGTGAGAGCATCTTTCACGCGGTTAGGCGGCACATTGTAATCCACACCGACACGAATTCGCATGGCATGGACCTCAGTCGGATAATGCAGATTAACGATCGTGCTCTTGACGATTTCGTTGTTCGGAATGTCGAGATAAATGCCGTCGTTCGTGCGCAACCGCGTGGAGCGCCAGTTGATTTCCATCACTTCGCCGTAGGTGTCGCCCACCTTTAACCAGTCGGTCACCTTGTACGGGCGATTGATCTGCAGTGAAATGCCGGCAATGATGCCGCCGAGTAGATTTTGACCGGCCAAGCCGAGGATCACCGCTGCGACTCCGGAAGTTGCGACAACGCTCTTCAGACCGCGTTCGGCATGGTAGACGAAACTCAGAACAAAAAGCAGCGCGACGACGAAAATAATGAGCGCGACAACTTCCCGCAGAAAATGCGGAATCGGCGTTTGTTTGCGCCGCTCAAAGTAGATGTCCCAAACATAACGGTTGACCAGCGCGACGATGAGCGCGGTGCTGAGCAATATCGCCGCGGCCCCGATATGCATCCGCCACGGCGCTTCCAATCCGTAGACGGCAAGCGCCACGTAGAATGCGAGCGCGAGGCAAAAGAGTTGATACAAAAGACCGAGCCGGACTTCGGCGCGACGTTTTAGAAATCGCCCGAAGGTTAACGCGACGATGAACGTCCCGATGAACGCGACAACGGTTAACGCGGCTCGCTGCGTGTCGAACGAGAAGGCAGACATCGGCTAATTGCCACGATCATACTCAGAGGTCCGCTCCGCGACAAGCGTTGTAGCTGCCGCCGTCTCTGGCGGCAGAACGCCCCTACTCGCGCTTTCGCTTTTCGATTTCGTCCAGCCGTCGAATGATGTCGCTCAGGAGAAGCTCGTTCTTGAGGTTCACCTGATAGTCGAGATTAGCGCGCAACCGATCCTTATGCGCCTGTCGATTTTGCGACATCATGATAATCGGCGCCTGCAACGCCGTGATCATGTTTAGCGCCAGATTTAGCAGAATGAATGGAAAAGGATCAAATGGTTTCCGCGTAAGCAAAACCGTATTTGCTCCCACCCAGAGCGCGAAAAGCGCGATCGAGAAGATGATAAATTTCCAACTGCCGCCGAACTCCGCGATCCTGTCCGCCGCGCGATCGGCGAAGGTCATGCGCAACGCCTCTTCCTGATTTACGTTTCGCGAAACGCGATGTCGCAACAGTTCGTCGGTGCGCCGCAACCGCTGGGTGAGAGCCGTAAGTAATTCCAGTGTTACGCGCGGATCGCTGCGCATGAATGAGAGAAAATCATCGCGAGTCAGTTTCGCCAGCCGTGCATCCTCAACCGCGGTCGCGTTGGCCGACCGGCCCTGACCGTCCAGCATTGCCATTTCGCCGAAGAAATCTCCCGCGCCCAGCTCCGCCAGCGTCACGGCCGCGCCGTCCGCGTCGGTGATGCTGATCCGCACCTTGCCGACATCGATCAGATACATCGCGTCGCCGGGATCACCGTTGCGGAAAATCGTCGCCGACCTCGGATAATCGTGAATGGTCAAATACTCGCCCAGCTCCGCGGTCGCTTTAGAATCAAGCGACGCGAAAAGCGGGACTGACCGTAGGGTTGCGGCGTCCATGTCTATTCGTTAGGCAGTTGTGAGCCCGGCGATTATACACCTGCTCCCGGCCTTTTTGGAAGCAGCGCGTTGTAGCTGCCGCCGTCACTGGCGGCAGGCCTCTACAATTTTGGCGGCAAAATCACCAGCCAAGCCCAACCGGCCAGAAAACAAAGCCCGCCAATCGGCGTGATTGCGCCTAACCAACGGATATTGGTTAGCGCCATCAGGTACAAACTTCCGCTAAAAATGAAAATGCCAGCAAACAGCAGCCACCACGCGCCTCGATTCGCCGACCCAAATAGCGCGAGCGCGAACAACGCGATCGCATGAATGAAATGATAAAGCACCGCCTTGTTCCAAACATCGACCAAACCATGCGCCTCAAGCGTCGGCTTCAACCAATGTGCGCCAAATGCCCCGAGCCCGACCGCCAGAAAACAAAGCGCCGCTGCGATTCGAAACATCATCATGTCAGCGAAAGTCTTTAATCGTAGCGGACGAGAAGACAAATAAATCTGAAAACGACCCCAGAAATTGGGCAAAGAATGAAGAACGCTGCAGCCGTGAAATATACCGCGTATTGTCGCACTTCGAATTATTCCGCCCAAACCGCGAAACGCTTGTTTTTCGTGAACCAGACAGGCATTGAGTAACGTATCCCTCGACTGACTCGATGCACGGTATGGATAAAATTGCCGCTGCTAGGAAAAGCCACTAACGATCCGCGATTTGGGGAAATAGAGATATTGTGCTGCGGGAAGCACAGCTCCCCACCGCCGAAATCCGAGTTCAAATACAATATCGCCGTATAATCCCGCTGTGGGGTATGATTCGGAACCCACTTATCGCGGACATACCGCTCGTTATCTGCATGAGCTTCATGGAAGCCCCCCTTCAACAGCGCGGCCAGAAACAATGATTCTATAAATAGATCTGCAACTCCAAAGAATTTCTGAATCCGATTCCGCATCCTTTCGGCTAGTTCCCATAAATAGAACTCAATTTCTGAATCTCCGATGAGAACAGAGTGATCAATTACTTTATTTCCGTTGTACTTTTGGCCCACTTTGGGACGCCAAAATATCTCGTACACGGAAATGAGATATTCGCAGTCTTTGGAAGGCAGCCAGTTCTTGTCCAAGAGAATGCGTGCCGATTCGTTCTTGTGGCAGAAGCGAGATTGCGTTGCTTGTGACCGAAACCGACGGCTTATGGCCTTCAGGGGGTCACCTGTTTCTCCCCTGCGCCATTGCTTTCGCTGACGGTGGCGACTGGGTTTCATTGGCACAATCCGAGGAAGTCGATACCTAGGCGATTAACCTTTCGGATGGATTCATCCGTCGCCTAGTTTTAGGTTCTTAAGCTTCGCCGTTCCATCGTCCCGGAAATGCCTTTTACCAGTTAAGGCTCGATCCTGTAAAGCAAGCAGTACACTGCGCGGTTCCCCGCGCCGTGCAGCGAATTGGCGAAATACCAGCTAGAGACCGCCCCGGTGTAGGAATTTGCTACCCGCGTACCGCAATCAATCGACGATTTCGAGGCCCATTTGCCGGGCGGTGCCTTCGATGATCCGGAAAGCAGCGTCGTCGCTGCGCGCGTTCAGGTCTTGGCGCTTGGTATTGACGATGTCCATGACCTGTTTGCGCGTCACTTTGCCGACTTTTTCTTTGTTCGGTTCTTTCGATCCGGCGGCGATGTTGGCCGCTTTCTTCAACAGAATCGCGGCCGGCGGACTTTTGGTAATGAAGGTAAACGACTTGTCTTTGAAAACCGTGATCACCACCGGCAAGATGTCGCCCGCTTGTTTTTGAGTGGCGGCGTTAAATTCCTTGCAGAACGCCATGATGTTGATGCCGCGCGGTCCGAGTGCGGTGCCAACGGGCGGCGCCGGGTTCGCCTGACCGGCCGGAATCTGCAATTTGATGTGAGCGATTACTTCCTTTGCCATAAATCTTAGACAGAATGAACTGAATCTACAAAATAGGTTCTCTGAAAAGTTTCTAAAATCATTCTGATCATTTTGTTAATTCTGTCGGAAAATTAGCCGCGCTCGACTTGCCAGTACTCAAGTTCAACCGGCGTGGCGCGGCCGAAGATTGTAACCGAAACGCGCAGTTTGCCGCGTTCGGGATCAATCTCTTCCACGATGCCGTTTTGATTCTGGAATGGGCCGTCCGCGACCTTGACCGTTTCGCCAACTTCAAAGCTGACTTTCGGTTTCACCTTTTCTTCGCGCTCTTTCATTTGCGCAAGCATGTTGTCGACTTCCGATTGGCGCATCGGGATCGGTTTGTCTTTCGTTCCGGCAAAACCGATCACTCCCGGCGTCTCGCGAATAAAATACCAGGTGCGCCCGACCAGTTGATTGTTCTCGTCGAGCAAATGCATGTTCACGATCAGGTAACCGGGAAAGAACTTGCGGGTCGTCTCGCTTTTTTTGCCCTTCTTGATTTCCGAGACGCGCTCGGTCGGGACGAGAACTTCGTAAATCAAATCGCTCATCTCCTCGGTCTTGACGCGCTTGTCGATGTTCTCCTTGACCTTGTTCTCCTGGCCGGAGAGCACGTGCACCACGAACCATTGATCTTTTGCTGCAAGTGGTTGCGCCATAATCAGTGCAACCGGGTAAAATAATGGATCACGTTCACCAGCACAAAATCGAAGAGCGCGACGTAGCCGCCAAGCAACAGCATCGCGATGATGGTGACGAGGGTCGAATCAAACAGCTCCTTGTATTTCTTTATCCCTTTTTCCTGCGGGTCCCACGGCCAGGAAGCCTTCTGAAGCTCGACTTTAACTTCGTTGAAAAAGTTTTTTGTTTTGGCGATCACGGCACGATGTCGATTTTTGTAATTGTCGATCTTGCGGGCAAATCACGCCAGGAGGGACTCGAACCCCCAACAGGCGGTTTTGGAGACCGCTACTCTACCAATTGAGTTACTGGCGTAGGTTTGGCTACTTTAGTCCCGAATATCGCTTACGCGACCCGCGCCGACGGTCTTGCCGCCTTCGCGAATAGCGAACCGAATCGTCTTCTCCATGGCGATGGGCGTAATTAGCTCCACCTCGATGGCGATGTTATCGCCTGGCATCACCATTTCGACGCCTTCCGGCAATTTAACCGTTCCAGTAACGTCAGTGGTGCGGAAATAAAATTGCGGCCGGTAATTGGTGAAGAACGGCGTGTGACGGCCGCCTTCCTCTTTGCTCAGCACGTAAACTTCCGCCTTAAATTTCTTGTGCGGCGTAATCGAGCCGGGCTTGGCGATGACCTGACCGCGCTCGACGTCTTCCTTCTTCACGCCGCGGAGCAGAATTCCGACATTGTCGCCCGCGCGCGCTTCATCGAGAAGTTTGCGGAACATTTCGATGTCGGTCGCAACCGTTTTCGCGGTCGGCTTGATTCCGACGATCTCGACTTCCTCCATCTTCTTGAGGATGCCGCGATCAACCCGCCCGGTCGCGACCGTGCCGCGGCCTTCAATGTTGAACACGTCTTCGACCGCCATCATGAACGGCTGATCGATCGGACGCTCCGGTACCGGAATGTAATCATCAATCGCGGCGACGAGCGCGAGAACCTGCTTCTCCGCCTCGGCATCGCCGTTCAGCGCCTTGAGCGCGCTGCCTTTGACGATCGGGATTTTATCTCCCGGAAATTCGTATTGCGTGAGTAGATCGCGCACTTCCATCTCGACCAGGTCGAGAAGCTCTGGGTCATCGACCATGTCGACCTTGTTCAGGAAGACAACGATCGAAGGCACGCCGACCTGGCGCGCCAGCAGGATGTGCTCGCGGGTCTGCGGCATCGGACCGTCCGCTGCGCTCACGACGAGAATGGCGCCGTCCATTTGGGCTGCGCCGGTGATCATATTCTTCACATAGTCAGCGTGGCCGGGGCAATCGACGTGGGCATAGTGACGCTTATCGCTCGAATATTCCACGTGCGCAGTGTTGATCGTAATGCCGCGCTCTTTTTCTTCGGGCGCGTTGTCGATTGATTCGTAGGCACGCACTTCGGCCATGCCTTTTTTGGCGAGCACGCTCGTAATGGCGGCCGTGAGCGTAGTTTTACCATGGTCGACGTGACCGATCGTGCCGACGTTCAAGTGCGGCTTGTCGCGTTTAAATGCTTCCTTTGCCATATCAATTCTCCTGTCGTGTTTTAATAAACCAAACTGCGTTTTTTTGAAAACTGTCGTCCCTGTCGCGGGCTCAAACTGGAGCCCATGACCGGGATTGAACCGGTGACCTCGTCCTTACCAAGGACGTGCTCTACCAACTGAGCTACATGGGCCGGTTTGCCTCCCGCGTGTAGAACTAAAAGTCCCAAAGCCGCGTCAAGTTGCTACGACCATGGGACCGTCTCGTTCTCGCAAAAAGCGTTCGAAACGCTAGCCACCCCGCGAGGGGTGTCAAAGCAATTTTGTGGGCTGTAGAACGCTCAGATCGGTGAATCGACCGCTCCGCGGGCGATGCTAAATTTAGGGGCCTGCGGCCACCTCAAATAACATCGAGCAAGGGACTGCTCGATCCACCTCAGCGGATTCTGGAGCTACTTATTTCCTCCGGTTTTCCACGAGTCATCAACCGGACAACCACCGCAATGATGACCAAAATGACCACCGCAAAAAAGATCCTCGCCGGCGTGATAATACTGGCCGCGGGAGTGGGCGTCGGCGTTGCTGGAGGCGCGTTTCTGGCGGCGATCTGCCCCTGTGCGTAACGGAGCCGCTCCGGCGTCTCTAGGTCGTTAGGATCCATCTTCAATGCTTGCTGATAATCCACGATCGCTTTCTCGTACTGTCCGGCCAACGCGTACGTGTACCCACGCCGAGAATATTCCGGTTGGTAAGTCGGATTCTTTTCGATCGCAGCAGTGTAATCGGTTATGGCGGCGTCGAAATTTTTCAGGTTCCGGTAGGCCAGCGCGCGCTGATCGTAATTTTGCGTGTCGTTCGCGTTCTTTTGGATCGCGACGGTAAAATCTGCGACTGCCTTGTCCCATTGCTTCAAGCCGATATAAGCAAAGCCGCGAAACTTGTAGCACAGCGCTTCGTCCCCTTTTAACTCGAGCGCCTTGTTCAGATCGGCGATCGCCGCGTCAAACTGGATCTGCGCGAGCTCCGTTTGGCCGCGCTCGAGGTATCCGACCGGATCCTTTGGCGATAGCTCGATTGCTTTGGAAAAATCCGCAACCGCCGAGGTAAACCGCGCCGCCGAAGCAGGCCCATCATTGGATGCAGCCGCCACTCTGCCAGCTGCGCGATAAGCGATGCCGCGGTCACGATAGGCGCCCGGCTCGCCCGGAGCGGCTTCCACTGCCTTGTTGAACTCTTCAATTGCTTCCGCGTACTTCTTTGCATCAAACAACTCGATTCCCTTTCGCCGGTGAGAATCTGAGTCTCCCCCGCCCCCGCCGCCATGTTTCTTCGCACTGGCAACCGGCGCCGCCAAAAACAGTGCTGACAATAAAATCGACGAAATGAGTGTGGTTCTAATCTTCATATTCTCCTCCATCTCAATTTTTGAGCGATTAACCCCGCGCAAGCCAGCAAATTAAACTGCGAAATAGCGGCGCCATGGCACAATCAGCCGGATGGAGCGAAGCACGCGCCAACTTTCCCGGGGATACGCCGCGGTCTTCGCGACCGTCGCCATCTGGTCTTTGCCAACGCTTTTTCAATTTTATCTCAACCGTTTCTACGATCCCTGGTCGCAAAATTTTTATCGATACAGCGTAGCCTGTCTCGCAATTGTCCCGTTCGTTCTGTTTCAATTTCGCCGCGGACCCAAGATTGACCTTCGCACCGTCGGGCTCTGCTTGATCCCCTGTATACCGAACGTCGTTCACCAGATAACCCAGACCGTCGCGCTCTTTTACATGGGACCCGGTATCTACGGAATCATTGCTCGCACGTCGGTGATTTTCACCGCGTTGCTTGCCCTAGCGTTTTTTCCTGAAGAACGCTACGTCATTCGCCAATGGCAATTTCAACTTGGAACGCTGCTCGGATTGGTCGGCGCATTCGGCGTCATCTGGTTTCAATCGAATGGCGAGAATCGACATGTTCCCTGGCCCGGCCTTGTCATCGCCTTCATCGCGATCTTTTGCTGGGCACTTTATGGTGTCCTCATTAAACGCCCGTCCGCAAAGCTCGGTTCCATACGCAGTTTCGGAATAATCAGCCTCATCACTTCGGCGCTGTTGCTTCCGCTCACGCTCGCTTTTGGTAAGATCGGCACCCCTCTTCACGTCACTGCCCACGTGAACTTGATCCTCATCGTTTCTGCCGTGATCTGCATCACACTTGCCCACGTGTTGTATTACGTCGCCATCCACCAAATCGGCGTGGCTCTCGCGCAAACGCTCCAGCTCCTCTGCCCCATCGGCGCGCTCGCTCTTTCCGCTCTCATTTTCCACGAACGGCTCACCCCCGCTCAATTAATCAGCGCTGCTATCCTGCTGATCGGCGCATTTCTCGCCATGCGCACCAAACCCGCCGCTGTCGCCGAAACCGCAGAAAATCTCTAGCGCATGGACCAAATCGACTTTTACAGTGCCATCTGGCGGCGCAATGAATCTCAAATCGTATCTTGAATCGCGGCAGAAGAGAATCGATCGCGCGTTGGATCGATATCTGCCGAAGGAGAACGTCAAGCCGGCGACGATCCACAAGGCGATGCGCTACAGTTTGTTCGCCGGCGGGAAACGGTTGCGGCCGATTCTCTGCCTCGCCGCCGCGGACGCGTACGGCGGCAAGATCGACAATGCGTTGCCGCTCGCCTGCGCGATGGAATGCATCCACACCTATTCGCTCGTCCACGACGATCTGCCGAGCATGGACAACGACGATTTCCGCCGCGGCCGGCCGACCTGCCACAAAGTTTTCGGCGACGGCATCGCGGTGCTCGCCGGCGACGCCTTGCTTACGATCGCGTTCGAAATCGTTTCCGGCGCGAAGCCGACTTCGCGCTACGACATGTCGATTTTATTGCGCGAGCTCGCGGTCGCGGCCGGCAGTCGAAAACTGATCGCCGGTCAAGTGGCAGATCTCGAGGGTGAAGGACAAAAGATCGACATGGCGGGTTTGCGCTACATTCACGAAAACAAAACCGCTGCGATTCTGACGACCTCGGTCCGACTCGGCGCGATGAGCGCGAATGCCAACTCGAAGCAGCTGAATGCGATCACCAAATTTGGCCGCGCGCTGGGTCTGGCGTTTCAGGTGATCGACGACATTCTCGACGTAACGCAGACGAGCGAGAAACTTGGCAAGAGCGCGGGCAAAGATGTCGCCGCGCAAAAAGCGACTTATCCCGCAATCATCGGTTTGGACAAATCGCGCGCCGAAGCGAAACGACTCACGAAGGAAGCGCACAGTGCATTGTCGACCTTCGGTGCAAAAGGTGACGCTCTGCACGCGCTCGCAAATTATCTCCTGGAGCGCGAATACTAACTCGCCAGCGCGAGATTCGGGTCGATTTCTTCGGTCACGTTTGAGCTGAGGCCGCTTTTCAGTTTGAGCATCGCGGCGAAGGCGATCATCCCCGCGTTATCGGTGCACAACGACGGCTCGGCGGTCTTGAATTCAAACCTGTTGCGTTTGCACGCGTCGCCCAATTGCTTTCGCAATTCCCGATTGCAACTCACGCCGCCGCTGACCGTGACAAGATCGACATCGTGCTTCTTGGCCGCGGCGATTGTCTTGCGGACCAGAACATCGACAATCGCTTCTTGAACCGACGCGCAAACGTCGGCCAGATAATCGCCCTTCAATTTTGGCAAGAGATAGCGCACCGCAGTCTTCAATCCACTGAAGCTAAAATTCTCTGAGTCCGGCATGCTTCGCGGTAAATCAAAGCGCCTCGGGTTGCCTTTCGCAGCGTGCTTTTCGATCTCCGGCCCCCCCGGATAACCGAGGCCTAACAACTTCGCGATCTTGTCGAACGCTTCGCCCGCCGCATCGTCAACGGTGCGGCCAATGACCAGGTAATCGCCGACGCTGCGGACGAAGATCGACATCGTGTGTCCGCCACTGACGACGAGCGAAACGTTCGGTTTAATTTCTGTCTCGCCAAAAAATGGCGAGAGCAAATGTCCCTCGAGATGGTTGATCGCGAGATAGGGTTTGCCGAAACCGATCGCGAGTCCTTTCGCGATCGAGGCACCGATCATCAATGAACTGGCCAAACCCGGACCACTCGTTGCGGCGAAAGCGTCGATTGCGGAGATGTCGATCTTTGCTTCGCGCGCAACGCGCTCAAGCAATCGTGGGGCGTGCACGAGATGGTTGCGCGACGCAACTTCTGGCACAACGCCGCCGAATTTTTCGTGCTCGGCAACCTGGGACGCGACCTCGCTGGCGAGCAGCTTACGGTCGCGAAGTACGGCAATCGCCGTTTCGTCACAGGAAGTTTCGAGCGCCAGAAGAAGTTGAGGCGTTGAGACGTTGAGACGTTGAGAACCTTGTCGCATTTTAACTTCTCAACAGCTCAACCACTCAACCTCTCAACGAGTTACTTCTTGATCGCTTCGGCCTTGGCCGCGTTTTGCTGAGCGTAAATCATGACGCCTTTGAGCGCGTCGATCGCGCGCAGCATCTGCGGGTCCATGCTTTTAATGAAATTTTTGTCTTCGTCCGGCTTAATGGTGTCGCCGCTGCTTCGCGCCACGAAAAGTTGCCTTTCCTGATCAACGCTCATTGGAACTCGAATATTCGGCGTCACGCCGTTGCCGTGAATGACCTGCTTGCTCGGGGTGTAATATTTCGCGGTCGTAAAGCGCAAGGCCGATCCATCCGGCAACTGCATCACGTTTTGGACGGAGCCCTTTCCAAAAGTCGTTTCGCCCACAACAATCGCGCGATGCAAATCTTTGAGCGCGCCGCAGACGATTTCTGCGCCGCTCGCGCTGCCTTCATTCACCAAAACCGCCATCGGAAAATTCGGCCGTTCCTTGGCCGCGCCTGACGTTGTGTACTCCCGCTGCTGCGACGCGACCCTGCCCTGGGTCGAAACGACTTTGGTGTTCGGCGGCAAAAATTGTGCGCAAACATCCACCGCGCTATTAAGCAATCCGCCGGGATTGTTGCGCAGATCGAGAATCAGCGCCTGCATCCCTTGTTTTTGCAATTCATCGAGCGCCTTCGAAAGTTCATCGGCGGTCGGCTCGTTGAATTGAATCAACCGCACGTAGGCAATCTTAAATGAACCGGTCAGATCGGGATCAAGCACGCGTGCGCCTTTAACGCTTTGCACTTTGATCTCGGCGCGCTCGAGAGCGTAATCTTTGACCTCCTTGGTCGCCGGACGAATCAACGTCAGTGAAATTTTCTGGCCGGGTGCGCCGCGCAAATGGTTGATCACGTCCTGCAGATCCATTCTTTCGGTCGAAGTCCCGTTGATTTTCAAAATCTGATCGCCGGAAAGAATACCGGCCCTGGCCGCGGGCGCGTCCTCCATTGGAGTCACGACTGTTGGGAGGCCGTTCTTGATCGCAATCTCAATGCCGAGGCCGTTGAACCGGCTCCGCGTGTCTTCCTGCATGTCCCGGAAGTCGCTCGGGTCCATAAACTGGCTATGCGGATCGAGCGAACCGAGCATGCCTTTGAGCGCCGCCGTAATCAGGTCGTGGTAACCGGTCTTGTTTCCATCGACATAGTCCTGGCGGATTAATTGGATGGCCTTCGCGAAAATGGCGATCTGGGAATACCCGCTGTCGTCGTCTTGGTCAGCGGCGCGCAAGCTGTGAAAGCCGATGCCGGATAGCAAAGCGAGGAGCAACAGACCGAATGCTCCGATAAGGATGCGGCGCTTCATCTTGGTTTGGGCCTCGAAACGGTCGGACATTCGCTCATCCACAATTTTTGGCAACGTGCAAAGCGTCGTCTAAAGTTGCGCAGCCGTGTTGATTAAAGGAGGTGGAACGCGTTGTCCTCAACGCGTTGCTAAATATAGTGCGGCTTCGCTGCCAAACTTTAACATCGTCTTAGGAGAAGCCGATCCACCATGAAATTGTCGATCCTACTTTGCCTCGCGCTCCTGATCGCTCCAGGCACAATCCTCGCGATCCAAACGCCCGACTCGGAATATGAGGCGATAGCGGAGGAATTCATTAAGGGCTACTTCGCCGCCCGCCCTCTTCTCGGCACGTCCATGGGCCTCCACGAATACGACGGCAAGATCACGGATTACAGCCGGCTGGCGCTTGACGCCGAGCTTACCCGCTTGAAGCGGTTCGAGGACCGGCTCCAAAAATTCGAACTCAATAAACTGAGTCAGCGGCAGTCGATCGATCTGCGAATCCTGCAAGCCGCCATCCGAAAAGAAATTTTTCAGCGGGAAGCGATGTCGATCTACGAGCGCGACCCGATGGTTTACGCCCGGGCGGCCGACGTGAACGTTTACATCAAACGTAATTTCGCGCCGTTGGAGGATCGTGTGCACAACATTGTCGCGATCGAGTCCCAAATTCCGAACATCCTGATCGCCGCGAGAACGAATCTCGACCCGGTGTTGCCAAAACCGTACGTCGAGCTGGCGATTCAGGTCGCCAAGGGTTCGGCCGATTTTCTACGAAAAAATCTGGTCGAAGCGATTGCCGAACTGAGAGACGAACGTATTCGGAACGAGTTCCTGGAAGCAAACCGCAAAGCGGCCGCCGCCCTGACCGATTACGCTGCCTGGCTCGAACGTGAAAAATTGCCCAAGGCCACCACCGATTTCGCGCTCGGCGAAGAAAAGTTCCAACGCTTCTTAAAGGAAACCGAACTTGTCGATCTTGCGCCCGAGAAAGTTCTCGAGATGGGACTGACTCAATTGCGCAAAGAGCAGAAAGCGTTCGGCGACGCCGCCAAACGGATCGATCCGACTAAATCGCCGGAGGAAGTTTTCAAGCAAATGCAAAGCGAACATCCAACGCCGGAAAGTTTGCTCGCCGATATCGGGAAAAACCTGGAACAGATTCGAAAGTTTGTCGTTACCCGAAAGTTAGTGACGATCCCGTCCGAAGTTCGGGCGCGCGTCAAAGAGACGCCGCAATATCGCCGCGCGACTTCGTTTGCATCCATGGACACGCCGGGCGCGTTCGAGAAGCGCGCGACCGAAGCATACTATTATGTGACGCCACCGGAGAGCGACTGGCCGCCGCTGCAAAAGGATCAATGGTTGACCTCGTTCAACTTCTACAACGCCGACGTTGTTTCCATTCATGAGGCCTATCCCGGACATTACGTCCAGTTTCTGCGTTTGAACGCGTCGCCCGCCAGCAAAGTGGAGAAAATCTTCGGCAGCTACGCGTTCATTGAAGGCTGGGCGCATTACTGCGAAAAAATGATGGTCGATGAAGGCTACGGCACCGTCGCCAATCCGACTGACGCCGACGAGAAACGCTCCGCAAAGTACCGGCTCGCCCAGGCCGACGAAGCGCTTTTGCGATTATGCCGGCTCTGTGTCGCGATCAAAATGCACACCCAGAACATGTCGGTCGAGGAAGCGACCAGGTTTTTCCGGGAGAATTGCTACTACGAGGAGAAACCGGCCCGGGCTGAGGCGATGCGTGGCACATTCGATCCCGGTTATCTCAATTACACGCTTGGGAAACTCCAGATCCTAAAACTGCGCGATGATTACAAGGCCCAGGAAGGCGCGAACTTCTCGGCTCAGAAATTTCACAACGAGCTGCTCAACCACGGCATGCCGCCGATTCGACTGCTTCGCGAACTCATGCTCAAGGACAAAGCGAAGTGGAACGAAGTCCTGTAGGTCGATCTACTCGGGCTCGTCCGAATCGCCTAACAAATCTTTCAAGAGCGGTTGCGGATTGCTCGGCAGCTCTTCTACGTCGCGGAGCTTCTTGGTAATCGCGCGGGAGCGCACCGCCACGTTGTCAACGTGTCGCGCCGCTTGATCGAGTTTGTCTTTCACCGCGGTGAGCGCTTCGCCAAATTTTCCGAACTCAGTTTTGACCGCCGCGAGTAAATTCCACACTTCACTGGAACGTTTTTGGATCGCGAGTGTGCGAAAGCCCATTTGCAAACTGTTGAGTAACGCCGCCAGCGTAGTTGGCCCGGCAAAAATTACCCGGCAATCGCGCTGCACTTGCTCTACCAATCCAATTCGCCGGATCGCTTCAGCGTAGAGTCCTTCTGTCGGCAAGAACATCAGCGCGAAATCGGTCGTACGCGGCGGATTAATGTATTTCTGGCAAATGTCTTTGGCGCTTTTCTTCAATTGCGTTTCCAGACTCTTCATCGTGGTCTCGATAAGATCGACATCACCTTTGTCCTGCGCCGCGACCAAACGCTGATAATCTTCGGTCGGAAACTTGGCGTCGATCGGCAACCACACCGGTGCACCGTTTTCGTCGCCGGGCAATTTGATTGCGAAATCAACATTCTCACCGCTGTCGTCTCGCGTCTTTACATTGCGTGCGAACTGGTCCGCGGTCAGCACTTGTTCGAGCAAATTGCCGAGCTGCACTTCGCCCCAACCGCCGCGCGTCTTCACATTCGCGAGCACCTTTTGCAATCCGCCCACATCGCTAGCCAGTTGCTGCATTGCGCCAAGTCCTTTGTGCACCTGCTCCAACCGCTCACTCACTAGCTTGAACGATTCGCCCAGCCGCTTCTCCAGCGTCCCTTGCAGTTTTTCGTCGACAGTCGCCCGCATCTTGTCGATCTGCTTGGCGTTGTCCTGCTGCAATTCTTTCAAGCGAAGATCGACAATCCCGCGGACGCCTTCGAGCGATGTGGCTAACTCTTCCCGCTGACTTTTTGCAGCCGACGCGCCTTCCTCGCGATTCCGTGAAAATTCGTCGCGTAAACCGCGATCCAGCAGCTCAAGACGCCGAATCAATTCCGTCTGAACTTCCGAACCGCCGCCTGTGCGGCGTCTCGTCCAAAAAATGATGGCCGCAACGACCAGTCCTGCGACCAAACCGAAAACCAGATAAAGCGACGGGCTCATTTCTTTGTCATGTCGAGCGGAGTCGAGACATCTCTCGATGTTTCTGACTTAATCTACGGCCAGACAATAGTAAGAGATTCCTCGACTTCGCTCGGAATGACAAGTGACGGAAATCAGAACCGCACTTTCATTCCGGCGTAGGCGGCCGTTCCAAGCGCCGGGAAACCAAAAACCTCCTCATAATGTTCGCCGGTAAGATTATCGACCCGTCCGAAGAGCGACATGTGCGGATTGATTTCATACTCGGCGGCGAAGTTCACGAAGTTGTAATCTTCGATGTCGCGATTCGGTCCAAAGAAAAACGGGTTAATCTCTTCGCGCGCGTTGACCCATTTCGCTTCGAGTGTTGTGCGCAGTTTCTTGCACCAAAGATAAGATGCTGAAACGTAAACCTCATTCCGCGGTCGCCGCGGCAGCCGCGATCCTTGCGGCGCGCCAACATCAGCCGACGAAGTTTTCTCTGCTTCCAAATAAGTGTAACTGGCCCGGAAATCGAGACCGGCGATCGGCGTCGCGCGTAATTCCGTTTCCACACCCTGCGTTTCCGCGGCGCCCAGGTTCAAAGTTTCAAAAAGCCCGCTGAATCCGATCAGGTTCGACAAATCGTTGTGGAAATAAGTCGCTCCAATCGTGATCCGCTTTTCCCAAAGGCGTTGTTCGAATCCGACGTCCCACCCGAAATCCTTTTCCGGTTGCAGCGGCTCGAGCGGTCCCATTCCGGGATTAAAACGAAAGATCTTGTCCTGACTACTTGGCGGACTGAATCCCGTCGCCACGCTCGAATGCAGCGTCGTATCGGTCTGATCGATCTTGTAACTGCTCGCAATCCGATAGGTCCAAACGTCGCCGAACTGATTGAAATGATCGATTCGTCCGCCGGCGACAAAGATCAAATTGTGGGTCGGCGTCAAAGTGGCCTGCAGAAATCCAGCAACATCGGTGACACGATCGCTGATAAACGTCGAACCAAACGACGTAAACGGCCGCTCCTGTTCAGCCTCCACATGGCTAAAGAAAAATCCGTCTGTCAGTGTCAGCCACGATGTCGGCCGGATATCGTTTTGGTAATCGAGTTGCATCCGCCGGAATAACGCGCGCGTTGCCCCGACCCCAAATGGTCCGTCCTGATTCGGGTCGTTCAGCTGGCGCTCGTGGTCGTAGTCGAAAATCAGTTTGTGGTCCCACCAATCGGTTGCCTTCCAATCGACATGCGGCCCGATCAACCAGCGCTCGGTCAAAAAATTATCGAGCGGCTTAGGATTAAAGATCGTATTCGGAAGCCCGATGTCGCTCAGCGAATAGGTGATCAGGCTTCCGACACGGAGTTGTTCGGTCAGAGACAAACCAAGATCTGCGATGGCGGCGGTGTTGCGATATTGATTGTTCGGACGCGCGTTATCGGTGTCGCGCCGGCTTACACCGACCGAATAATCGAAGTTGTCGATCTTGCCGTCGCTCGCGATCGATTCCCGGAAAGTATCATACGTTCCGCCTTCTTGGCTAAACGTGACGCCAGGCGTGCCACTTCCGTGCCTGGTAAAAATTTGGATCGCGCCGGCAAGCGCGCTCGGTCCGTAAATTGTGCTCTGTGGCCCGCGCACCACTTCGATTCGATCGATATTGTCGGTCGTCAGGTCGGCGAAATTGAACGCGCCCTGCAAGCCTTGATTGACCGGGATCCCGTCGAGCAGGACCTGCGTGTGCGCACTGCGCAGCCCGCGCATAAAAATCGAGGTCAGCTGGCCGGGTGCGCCGCTTTGCACGACCGAAACTCCCGGAACTTCGCGGAGAGCGTCGCTCACGCGTTCGATTTGTTTGGCTTCAATCTCTCCCGACCCAATCACGCTGACACTGGCAGGCGATTGATCGAGCGGAATTTCGAAACGCGTCGCTGATACAACGACTGACTCGGATTCCGGCAATTGATCGCCATCGGCCGATATCGACTCGTCACGCCGTAGCTCGGCGGAGGCGGATTTAAACGTGTCTTCAGCGCGGACTAAGAATGCCGCGCTCATCAAACTCACTAACACAAAACATAATAGGCGATTTCGCATAACAAGTTTCCTCCAACTCGAGAGTCGGACTTGTTTGTCCTCCATCCCGCAAGCGCGGGACCGAGAGCGCATCGCCCAGCTCTCATTCTTCTTTTTGCGCAGAAGTTTTTTCGCGGTCCGAGCCGGACTGGCGGATTCCGGAATCGGTTTGCAGCGATCGGCGAACCAAGTCGTTCAAAACTGGGTCCAGCGTCACGCTGGCGAATGAGGTGGAGCGGTCGAATATTCTGGCTCCTGGCTTGTGGTTCCGCTTTCACGGAACGCACCTTCTTCCCGCCTTCACCCCCGAATGCTTTCGGGGATTGGCCCTGGGAAGTCGTATCCAGTTACAGCAGCGCAACTGCTCCCGGTTTGCACGGGATTTCTCGCGCCGATCCACTTTTTCAAGCTCGCAAAGAACTGTGCTCAGGATTAGCGGGTCGTAGTCAGGGACTCAAGCATAAATCTGGCGTTGCGCTGCCGTTCTTGTCATGTCGAGCGGCAACGTGACGTTGCATCCATTTAACAACGGCGCAGCCGCCATATTGAGAGCCTGCCCTGAGCGAGCGCAGCGAGTCGAACGGGAGACATCTCTTAATATTTCCGTACTGATTGCCTTTCCACCGACAGAAATAGTTAGAGATTTCTCCACTTCGGTCGGAATGACAGGAAATTGCACGGGAGGACGGCCGCCGCTACAATTCCATCCAACGTGCCCGCATCCTCTCCCAATTTCCTCGTCACCGGCGGGGCCGGCTTCATCGGTTCCAATCTTACCCTCGCCTTGCAGGGGAAATTTCCAGAAGCCCGCCTGACTGTGATCGACGATTTTCGTTCCAGCGATTTTAAAAATCTCCGTGGCTATCGCGGCGATTTCGTGGCCCAAAATCTGGCCACGCTGGATTGGCGCGAACAATTCGGCGACGAAAAATTCGACGCGATTTTCCATCTGGCGTCAATTACTGACACGACGCTCCACGACCAGTTCGTTCAAGTGCACGACAACGTCGAAAGTTTTCGCAGGCTCCTTAATTTTGCGCGCCCGAATAAAACTCGAATCGTTTACGCGTCCTCAGCGTCGACCTACGGCCCGGCCACGGCGGCCAGTGTTGAATCAAACGGCGCTGCGCCGGCAAACATCTACGCCTTTTCCAAAACGGTCATGGATAACGTCGCGATACGCGAAGCGAAGGAAAACCCGGCCTGGATTATCATCGGGTTGCGCTACTTCAACGTTTACGGTCCGCGCGAGGCGCACAAAGGCGTGCCCGCGAGCATGGTTTATCATCTCGCCCAGCAGATGAAAGCGGGTCAGCGGCCGCGTATTTTCAAACAAGGCGACCAGAAGCGCGATTTCGTTTACGTGAAGGACGTGGTGGAAGGAAGCATTCTCGCGCTCGAAGCGAAGGAGAGCGGAATTTACAACCTCGGCTCGGGTCAAGCGCGCTCGTTCAACGAACTCGTCGATGTTCTCAACAAATGTCTCGGCACAAAATTTCAGCCGGATTACATCGAAAATCCCCACGCTCATTACCAAAACTTCACCGAAGCCGATTTGGACAGAGTCCGGAGCGCGCTCGGGTATCAGCCGGCGTTCTCACTCGAACGCGGCGTGGCAGATTACGTTCAATGGTTATATCCGACTGAAAAGTAATCTCGCGCGATCGCGGCGAATCAACTGCCAGTCCGGCTCGCACCTTCCCAGAAAAATTTCGTCGGGCGATTAATTTCCGGCGGAAGACTTTTGTGCACCGGGCAATTGAGCGCTGTCTGCTCAAGCACTTCGCGGTGCGGCGAAGTTGGCGGAAGCGGAATATGAACTTCTGAAGGTAGCGCGACGATCCGGCGCGGCGCGTCTTTCGACATTTCTTTCTTCACGTCCACAGTCATCCCCTTCAGATTCACGCCGAGCTCTTCGGCTTTGAGCCCCATCGTCGTGCTGATGCAGGTCCCGAGTGCGGTTGCGACGAGGTCCGTCGGCGAAAACGCTTCGCCTTTGCCTTTGTTGTCGGTCGGCGCGTCTGTCGCCAGCTTCGCGTGCGAAGGTCCGTGGGTCGCGTCGCAATGGAGATCCCCCGTGTACTTGATCGAAATGTTGACCACGAAAGAAATATCTGACCGCTAATCTGTCATGTCGAGCGGCAACGTGACGTTGCATCCATTTAACAGCGGCGCAGCCGCCACTCGAGAGCCTGCCCTGAGCGAGCGTAGCGAGTCGAACGGGAGACATCTCTAGATATTTCCGAATAGCTGCGTTCGTGAAACCGAAATAGTTAGAGATTCCTCTACTTCGGTCGGAATGACATAGGGTGCTACTTTTGCGAAAAAATTGGTGCTTCCTGAATCTTGTCCGCGTGCTGCGCGAATTTATCCCGAAAAGCGCGGGTAAGATCGACATCGTGCAGAATGATCATGTCGGTGTCGCGCTTTTTGTGGTCGTCGTTCTGCCAGCCTTCATTCCACCAGCAGAAACCGACAATCCGCGGCCAGCGATTTGAAAAAAGATCTTCAAGTGCGGTTCGCGTCCAGCTTACGACATCAACTCGTCGATTGTGCAGATCGCATCCGAACTCGGCAATGATGACCGGCTTTTCCGGCACGAGTTTGGTTACGCGCGGATAAGCCTCGCGCATTTTGAACGCGAAACTCTCCGTGCCGTCGCGCGTCAATGGTGTCGTCGGTCCGTAAGCGCTGAGCGCGACCCAGTCGCAATAATTGTCTCCCGGAAAATAATTCTCGAACGCGTTCCATTTTCGTTCCGGTTCATCGAGCCAGTTTACGTGCCAGACCCAGGTCAGATTATCCGCACCCTCACTGCGCATCAGATCGACAATGTGACGGTAGGCCGCGATGTAACGCTTCGGTCCCTCGGTTGCGCCGCCGTTCCATTTGCCGTTCCAACCAAACCAATTCCCGTTCGGTTCGGTCCCCCACTCGATCAAAATTGGCGAGCCGAATGCTTTGGCGTCGCGCGCCCAAGTCCGAAGATCGACATCGAACTCACCGGCGATGATTTTCTCAAGCGAATACGTTTTCTCGCCGTGCCGTTGGTCGACATCGGACCGCAACATCAATCGCAGGTACGGAATTTTGCCGAGATCGCAGATCCAATTGCACATCGCGGCGGGAAATTTTCGCGATTCGAACCAGTTGCACGAAAAATAGACCCACGCGGTTTTTGCGCCGACTGCTTGCTCGTAACTCGCTACATCCGAAGGCGTGACGTCGTGCTCGCTTGGATCGTGCGTGTCGGTTCCAACGCCGCCCCAATAAAATCCGTGATAAAGTTTTCCGGATGGCGGGGGTAGAATTTGCGGCGATTCCGCATGTAAAGCGCCAACGCAAATGAATCCGAGCAAAGATCGACATACGGATTTGGCGAAGCTCACCACCGATAATTATAGGCAGGAAGTGCGGCGGTCATAGACCGCCGCTACAGAAAATGAAAAGGCGCCGACAGCGCGGCGCCCTCCATTGTTGTCGATCCTACGCTTGATCAGCTTTTCTTCGCGGCGTCGCGTAAATGTTTCACCCGATCGTGCGCGCTTTTGATTTCGCTGTATTGACGCGAAACAATGTCCCGCAACGGCGAGGTCAGCCCGTCCTGGATCGCTTCCTCGAATTCATGCACGGCCGAATCTTCGCCACGCTCGCACTCGCTCAGGATTGCCTTGTCGTCGCCGCTCGTGACAGCTGACTTGAGATTGATCCAGGCGCGATGCATCGCGCCCGCAGTGCTGCTCGTCTTTTCCGGGTCGGACTCGCCCAGACTTCTTGCTTGAGTCTGCAGCTCGGTCGCAAAGCGCGACCGCTGTTGCGCATACTCCTGAAAAAGCGATTTGAGCTGCGGGTCCTTCACAGCTTCCGCGGCTTCCTTAAACCCCTTTTCGCCGTCCTTAAGTGTCTCGATCAAACCATTGACCGTCGAAATAACTTCTTTTTGTTGTGCCATAGTACAGTTGTTTCGCAGAGCGCGCGTGTTTCGCGTCCCTGAAAATTTTTCTGGAAGTTGCGACGGCGTTCATTGGCGCTAGCGTAAAATATGAATACGAAGGTGACAGGGAAAGATCTGACAAAGGAAGCACCACGCAGTCCGCGCATCCGCGTTGGCGGTTATGCGATACTCGGTCGAACGATCGACAAATGCCGCGCGCTCGTAGCCGGCAACATCGGCGAGTACCATTTCGATTGTCCGCTCGATAATATGCTTTTCGGCTTCAAAGGCGTGAAGGGCGACGATTTCAAGGCGCAAATCGAAAACGGCGCGAGCGACCAGGAGTTGGTCGAATGGCTGAATCAAAACGGGCAAGAGAAGACGCCGGACGAAATCAAACGCTGGTCCGACGAAGTGACTGCGGCGAATCCGTATCACGATCCGGAAAAACGCGAATGGTTTGTCGAACAAACGAAGCCGCTAGGGCTCGATCCTGCCAAGACGACGCTGTTCGACTGGCTCGAGAAAGACGACAAAGCGAGTCACGAGCAAAAAGCTGCGTAGCAGCGCACTCGGCGTTTGCCGATCTTATGGTTTAATCAGCGGCGGCGGCTCATCTTCGGTGATGCCGGCGTCGACGCCGTGGCGCAACTTGCTGTGTCGCACGCTATACAAGAAATAGATCAGCATCCCAATTCCCAACCAGACAAAGAAACGCAGCCAGGTTTCCAGTGGCAAGCTGAGCATAAGCGCCGCGCAGAAAAGCACGCCGAGAATGGGAAACAGCGGAACCCATGGAACGCGGAAAGGCCGTGGCCGATTTGGGTCGGTCCGGCGCAAAATGATCACGCCGATACAAACGAGCGCGAAAGCGAACAGCGTTCCGATGTTCGTTAGGTCGGAAAGCGAGCCGATGTCGGTCAACATGGCAACCACACCGACCGCGATACCGGTCCAAATTGTCGTGACGTGCGGAGTGCGAAAACGCGGATGGATTTTCGCAAAATATTGCGGGAGCAATCCGTCGCGCGCCATGGCCATGAAAATGCGCGGTTGGCCGAGTTGGAAGACGAGCAGCACCGACGTCAAGCCGGCGAGTGCTCCAGCGCTAATGATCGCTTGCACCCAGGGCCTGCCGGTAAAGGCAGTCGCCACGGCGGCCGAGTCGCCGAGGTAAATAGTGTATTTCCGCATCCCGGTCAGAACACCGGCCATCAGTACGTAAAGCAGCGTGCAAATAATCAGACTGGCGATGATCCCGATCGGCATGTCGCGCTGCGGATTTTTTGTTTCCTCTGCCGTCGTCGACACCGCATCGAAACCGATAAAGGCAAAAAAGACAATGGCGGCTCCGCTCATCACTCCACCAAATCCGGTCGGCATAAACGGATGCCAGTTTGTCGGGTTTACGAGAAACGCGCCCAACGAAATCACGAACACGACGACCGCGACCTTGATGATGACAATGGTCGCGTTCGCGCGCGCGCTTTCGCGAATTCCGTAAATCAGCAACACGGTGACGGCTGCGACGATGAAGAACGCGGGAAGATTGACCGCGATTGAATGACCGGCGATCACCGGAAGTGTCGTCGAGGAAAAATTGCTTAGCGCATCGCCACCCTGGGCAACAAGAGTACTGGCCGTTTGATGATCACTCACAGCCCAAAGCGGGAATTTAAGTCCGGACGGCAAGATCCATGGAATGTGCGAGTGGGCAAAGAGTTGCACAAAGTAACCGGACCACCCGACGGCCACGGCCATGTTTCCGACCGCGTATTCAAGGATCAGATCCCAGCCGATGATCCACGCCACGATCTCCCCCATCGTCGCGTACGAATAAGTGTAGGCCGAACCCGAGACGGGAATCATCGACGCGAGTTCCGCGTAACAAAGTGCGGCGAAGCCGCACGCGACCGCAGCTACCACAAACGAAAGCATCACGGCCGGTCCCGCTCCAGGCCGGCCGAACACAAGATCGGAATGCGCGAGGTACGACTGAATGAAGTTGAGCACCGGCGTCTTCCAAAGCGATGCCTGCAATTGCTCGCCGGCGGCAGCCGTTCCAGCGAGAGCAAAAATACCGGCTCCGATAATCGCGCCAATGCCGATGCAAGTGAGAGCGAACGGACCGAGCGCGCGCTTCATTTGCCGCTCGGGCGCCGCGGCTTCCGCCATCAAACGGTCCGGGCTTTTCTTTCGAAAAAGTTGAGACGCCATGGGTAACCTTTCGCGAATCGTGTCATCGCGGTCGACTAGCGGTCAACCACAACTTTCCAATACGTGGCCCGCAAATAGCTCGTTTGCCGAGCATGCTCAATTTAAGCGCCACGAATCTGATCGGAGGCTTCGTCTTTGGCTCGATCGGCTTCGTCGCCTTCGTTTACGGCAAGCGAATGAATTTGTGGAAGCTGATGTTCCTCGGCATCGCGTTGATGATTTACCCCTACTTTGTCAGCAATGACGCGGTGATGATTGCAATCGGCGCGATTGGGACAGCAGGTTTATTCTTTCTACGATAGACGCACTGCGCGTTTTTTTCGTAATCTCGGCCGCACATGGCCGACGAACCCGAGCAGATTATTCTCGGCGACACCGCGATTTCCGCGGTCGAGAGAGGTGCGCGGCGACGTTGGTTTGGGCGAGGCAAAGAGCGACAAGCTCTGCCGTTTACGCATTGTCAAAATTGCGGGGCCGAGTTGGTCGGGCCGCATTGCGCGCAATGCGGACAGGCGGCAGTCGATTATCGGCGGTCGTTTCGACACGTCATTGTCGATGTTCTTGATTCGTTCCTGAACTGGGACTCGAAATTTTTCGCCACCATCGGCCTCCTCATTGTCAAGCCGTGGCGATTGACCAACGAATTTCTCGCCGGCAAACGCGTTCGCTATCTCCATCCGCTTCGGCTCTACCTTCTTGCCAGTATTTTGTTTTTCTTCGCCGTGAATTACGGAGCAAAAGGACTTCGCTTAGAGCCGGGAAAAATCTCGGAGAAGAATCGGTCAGCCGTCGCCGCGGCCGTGGCCGAGAAGCGTGATGAAATTGAAGCGGAACTGGACAAAGAAAACCTTTCCGCGGACGAGCGCAAAAAAGCACAGGAAGCGCTGGATTACCTGACTAAACCGAGATCCGCAGCTAGGGCGGCAGCCGGAAATGCGCCTTCGCCAACGACCACACCAACGGCTTCGCCAACCATCACGCCAGCGGCGTCGCCTGCCGACCCGGAGAAACGGACCTATGGCGCGGTGAATGAGCGGCCCTTTCTCGTTTTCGATGCAGACAAAAAATCGTCAACGCCGTTCGAGCGCTGGCTGGAAACACACGCGAAAGAAAAAATGGGCGAACACGGAACAAAAATGGGCCTCTTTATCGCCACCCTCTTCAGCAATCTGCCTTACATGATGTTCTGCTGCATTCCGCTTTTCGCTTTCGTTCTGAAGATTCTCTACATCCGGCGGCACATTTTTTATATCGACCACCTCGTCTACGCGCTCCACATCCACACCTTCTTTTACACCGGCATCATGCTGATCGTGCTCGCAACCATGGGCCTCAACCGGACAGCTCCGCCTACCCTAGCCGGCTGGATCATCGCGCTTCTCTGGATCTTGTTTGTCGTGCAGATCTTTTTGTCGATCCGGCGCGTTTATCGACAAGGCTGGTTTATGAGTACGCTCAAGTTTCTGGTCGGCGGCTTCGCCTACCTAATGGTGCTCTTTCTCGCGCTCGCGGCGACTTTCTTTATCACACTCGCGCTGCCGGCTAACTGAGCAAACGGCGCGCTTCGGCCAGCAGACTATCGATCTTTGCGGGATCGGTGCCGCCGCCTTGCGCGCTTTCCGGACGACCTCCGCCTTTGCCACCAACGATCGGCGCGAGTTGCTGAATAATTTTGTTCGCCTGAAATTTCGAAGTCAGCGACTTCGGAACAACCGCCAGGACGGCAACGTTACTTTCCTTCGCCCCAGCGAGAACGATCGGGCCATCGAACTTTTGCTTCAACGCGTCGGCCACCGCTTGCAGCAATTTCCCGTCAGCATCGGGGATACTCGTCACACAAAACTTTTCCTCGGCGTTGGATGTTGCCAACTCGTTCGCAATTTGTGCTCCGCGACTGCGCAAATCGGCCTCGGCTTCTTTCGCGTGTTTCTTTTCCCAGTCGCGAACATCGACCTCGAGCTTTTCCAGATGCGCCGCACGCGCGTCGATTTGCTTCAACATCTCGTCTGTTTGCCCCGTTTCGGCGAAGGCAGGCAGCGGCGCGAGGTCCGTCTTCTTTCGCGACAACGCTTCGAACTTCTCCTTCTGACGCGCCCCTTCTTCGCGCGCCCAGACGCGCGCGGCCTCCCCGGCCACAGCTTCAATTCGCCGCGTCCCCGCCGCGATCGCCTCTTCCTTTACGATCCGGAACGGGCCGATCTCGCTAGTCGATCTTACGTGCGTGCCGCCGCAAAGTTCCATCGAGTAGCCGTTTAATTTCGTGGGCTCGCCGCCGACTTGCACGACGCGAACTTTATCCCCGTATTTCTCACCGAAGAATTGCTGAATGTCGGTTCGCTTCTTCGCTTCCGCATAAGGAATTTCCGTCCACGAAACTGGCACGTTCTCCGCAATTCTTTCGTTCACCAACTTTTCTACGTCGCGCTTTTGTTGCGGCGTGAGCGCAGCGCTCGAAAAATCGAACGTCAACTTGTCGGGACCGACATAACTCCCCTTCTGCGCCGCATCGCGCGACACGACTTCATGCAGCGCCCAGTGCAAGAGATGGGTCACCGTGTGATGCCGTTCGACCGCCCGGCGTCGCGGGATGTCGATCTTGACCGTGACATGCTCACCGATTTCTGGCGCGTCGCTTTCCTCGAGCAAATGAATCCAAGTCGCACCCGACTTCTGGGTGTTTGCAATTTTCCATTCGCGTCCGTCGCGCGCGATCTCTCCGGTGTCGCCAACCTGTCCGCCCATCTCGGCGTAACAAACTGAATTATTTAAAATGACTCCGCGCGTACCGCCAAGATCGACAATTCCCTCGACGTTAGCACCGGTATGATTCTCTTCGTAGCCCAAGAAGTTCGTCGGCGTCTTCCCATCGATTTGCGAAACCTCAATCGCTGATTTTTTCTGCGCTGCACGCGCCCGCGCCCGCTGCTCCTCCATCAACTTTTCAAAACCGGCAACATCGACAGTCAGCCCGCGCTCCCGCGCCATTAATTCAGTGAGGTCAATTGGGAAACCGCACGTGTCGTACAGTCGGAAAGCATTTTCACCGGAAATCGGGGCGAGTTGAGAAACATCCCATCCCGGAAGACGCGCCTTAGCCTCATTGATTATTGCCGACCAATCGTCCACCCCCGTCTTTTCGACAAAATGCATGTCAGCGATGACTGCTTCCTTCATGCCCAACTCCGGCGGGTTTAAGCTCGCAGCAACAGCTGCCGCCAAAACGCTGTTGAATTCACGGAGCCCCGTATCAAGCGTTTTGTTAAACGATTCTTCTTCGCGCTTAATCATTTCTTGAATTGTTCTTTGTTTCGCGCGGACTTCGGGAAAGACGTCGCCCATCGTTTTCGCCAGAACGTCGACAAGCTTGAAGAAGAACGGTTCGTGAAAGCCGAGCGTGCGGCCGTAACGAACGGCGCGACGAAGTATCCGGCGCAACACATAACCGCGGCCTTCGTTTGACGGGATGATTCCGTCGGCAACCGCGAAGCTGAGCGTGCGAATGTGATCAGCGATCACGCGAAACGCGATGTCGATCTTCTCCTGCTCGGTTTCACCCGCGGTTCCAGATTTCGGAACTGTGTTTGCATATTTCTTGCCGCTCAGTTTTTCGAGCTCATCAAAGACCGGGCGAAAGATATCTGTCTCGTAGTTCGAAACGGTGCCGGAGAAATCGGCGAGATTCTTTGTGCCTTGGATGATCGCCGTCACGCGTTCGAAACCCATTCCGGTATCGACGTGTCGTTGCGGCAACGGCGTGAACGTTCCGTCCGGATTCGCGTTGAACTGAATGAAAACCAGATTCCAAATCTCGATGCAGCGGGGATCGTCTTTGTTAACCAGCGAACCGCGGGTGTCGCCGTCCGGCGTAAGATCGACATGTAACTCGGAACACGGACCGCAGGGACCGGTGTCGCCCATCATCCAAAAATTGTCGGCTTTTCCGCCGTTCACGACGTGAATCTTGGGATCAAGATCGGCGTCCTGAAATAGTCGCGCCCAGTGATCGTGCGCTTCCTGGTCGAACTCGCTCGGTTCGCCCGGGCTGGGTTTGTAAACCGTCGCGTAAAGCCGTTGCGCCGGAAATTTCCAGCGATTCACCATCAACTCCCACGCCCATTCGATCGCTTCCTTCTTGAAATAATCGCCGAAGCTCCAGTTCCCGAGCATTTCGAAAAAGGTGTGGTGATAAGTGTCGAGCCCGACATCTTCGAGATCGTTATGTTTCCCGCCGGCGCGAATGCACTTTTGGGTATCGGCCACGCGGGGCGGTTTCCAGGATGGTTTCTGTTGTCCCAGAAAAATCGGCACGAACTGGTTCATACCGGCGTTGGTGAAAAGAAGATTCGGCGCATCCGGCAGAAGCGATGACGACGGGACAATCGTGTGCTTCTTCTCGCGGAAGAAATCGAGAAACGATTGCCGGATCTGGGCCGAGGTCATGATGCTGTTAACCACGAATGAACACGAATAAACACGAATTCTGACAATCTGAAAATCTCAGTTCGAATTTGTGTCCATTAGTGTCGATTTGTGGTTATCTGGCGCGACATGATGCTAGCAGCTGGGGAAGCAGACTCACGCGGTTCTGGGCGCCAGTTTGTTATTCTCCTGGTGTTCTGGATGGCGCTGGCCACAACGATGTGGCTGTTGGCCAAACAGAATTTCAAATCGCCGGGACTTTATTATGACGAGGCGATCTTCGCCGGAATGGCCAAGGATTTCATCACCGGCCACGTCCACGGCCAGCACATGCCTGATCATCAAGTTGTGATGCTGGCGGGCCGGCCGTTTCCTTTTTTTGTCCAAACATATCTCGGCGCATTAAAGAGCTGGATGCTGATTCCCGCGTTCAGCAGTTTCGGAGCGAGCGTCGCCGTGCTGCGCGCGACCAATCTATTCTGGCAACTGATCGCTCTGCTCTTTTTGATGCTGGGCACGTGGCGCTGGCTCGGTCTGCCGACTGCGCTACTTGCGGGCGCCTTGCTCGCTTTCGATCCAACGTTTCTTTTCCTTTCGGTGCTGGATTGGGGCGTTGCCGTTCCGAGTTTCGTTTGCCGTTGCGCCTGTTTCTATTTCGCGATTCGCTGGAACCAAAAGCGAACACTGAGAGACGCGTTCTTCGTCGGTCTCTTTGCCGGACTGGGATTCTTCAGCAAAGCCGATTTCGCGGTATTCCTGATCGCAGTCAGCATCGCTGCGCTCATTTGTTATTGGCGCAAATTCTCAACCGCGATTCGACAACATTCGTCCGCCCTAGCGGTGGCTTGTTTCGGTTTCGCTCTGGGCGGTGGACCGATGCTGCTGAAAATCCCAAGGATGTTGATGCTGACAATTTCAGGTCCGCATCCAAACGCTCCCGGCGAGCTCGCGACAAAATTTAAGACGTTGTTGTCGATGTATGACGGCTCGCATTTCTACCGGCTGATGAATGCCGGCGGCGTGTTCGAACGAATGTACGCCGGAGCTGCCGCTCCAAGAGCAGCGCTTGGAATCGCAGTCCTCGTTGCCTGTATTCTTTTCGGCGTCTTAGCTTATCGAAAGCAAATTGCGAGGGCACGCGCAGTCGTCTTTCTGATTGTCGCTGCACTGCTGATCACGCTCGGCGTTTTTCTACTGCCGGATGCGGTGCGAATTCATCACGCGGTTTTGGTGTTTCCGATTCCGCAATTGATTTTGGCCGCGCTCGTCATCTTCGCTTGGAAGATCAGCAGTATTCCGTTTCGAACAATTGCCGTTCTGCTGGCCGCGATCGTTTGCCTGAGTGGGTTACGGACGATCATGGCCACCCAGGAGTTAATTCGACAAACTGGCGGTCGCGGTCGTTGGAGCGAATCTTTCGATAAGTTTTGTCGCGAAAATCGAGATCGATCCGACCTGACCATCGTGAGTTTGGATTGGGGATTTAATGAACAGCTGATTTTTCTGACCGACGCGCCGCAACTGTCGGAACCTTTCTGGGAGTTCAATCAAACGCTCCCGCCGTTGCCGGCCGATCCGAATTGCATCTATCTCGCCCACCCGCCTGAATACAGCGTGCTGAAGTACGACGTCGCCTATGTGAATCAACTTCAACAGAGGGGCGGCAACGCCGAGATCACGCCCTATTTCGATCGGCAAAACGCAGTCGCCTTTTACACAATTCGTTTTCGTTCGCAGTAAAAGGAAGCCTTATTCCTTCTCGCTCAGTGTTGCTTAACCGACGTCACGGCACTGACCGTTGTAACGCCGCGCAGTTGCTGGTCGATCTGTTCGGCCTCGTAATCGCGTTTTTGCGCTTTCAGTGAATCTCGTAAACCGGTTAGCGATCGGCCGTGTCGCGGATTTCGCTCGAGGTCGGCGCGGAAAACTTTTTCGGCCAACGCGGCCTGACCACGTTCGAGCAACGCCCGGCCAAGGACGGGACGAACCGGCGGATACCAGCTCGGCGGCTCGCTGTAATTGAGATTGTCTTCGGCTGCGACAGCGTGCTCCAGAGCTTCAACAACTTCAGCCTCTTCCCCTCGGTCGTGCTCGCCTTGTTTGATCGCGGCGAGGAGAAAATTCTCCTGAACGCGCGCGATCTCAGTAACGGCGTTTAACGGATCAAAGGCGGCGTCACGGGGAAGCTTGGCTAACTCGGCGAAGAATAATTTTGATTCAGCCTGCGCCTCATCGGTTTTCTTCAAACCGGCCAGCGCCATCGCGCGGGCGAAGTGCCACTGCGCGGTCGTGTAAGTCAGTGAGGGATCAGGCGGCGGAAGTTTCAAGATATCGTTCCAACGCTCGAATCCCATCAGGACCATGAGCGGCGTGGGCAAAAACCCTTCCAGCATTGGCATCTCCTTTACCAGCGGCCGGACATGGGCGGCGAGTTCGTCCGCGGCGCGTTTTGCCTCCGCGAATTTTCCATTCATGCAACTGGAGTAGGCAAGAAAATGCAAATTGTGGCTGTAATACATCCCGGGGTAAACGCCTTGCTGGTTGGTCGCGGCGAGGAACTTTTTGTCGGCGTTCACCGCTTCCTGATTACAATGAGCCGAGGCCGAATGCTGGCCGACCCGCGCGTAGATGTGCGCCGGCATGTGCACGAGATGGCCGGCAGCGGGCGCTAATTTCTCGAGCCGGGCCGCGCTCGGCAACGCTCGCTCCGGATTAGATGACGCTTCCACCGCGTGAATGTAATAATGGTTTGCGCCGAGATGATTTGGATCGCGTCGCAGGACGGACTCGAGGAGCGCAACAATTTCCTCCGTGTTTTCGTTCGGCTTGCCGTCGCGCAACCAGAGTTTCCAGGGATGAAGATTCATCATGCTTTCCGCATAAAGGGTGACGGCATCGAGATCGTCCGGATAGGCTTTCACCAACCTCGCCATCGCGTCCCGGTAAGCGATATCGAGCTGATGCAAATCGGCTTTGGGATCGTTTGAATAACGGACCGCGAGCGCGTTGATGTAAGCCCGCTCCGGATCAGACGCATTGTCCTGCAACGAAAGCGCGCGCTGCCCTGCATCGTAACCGGCTTTCTCGCGCGCGGGATCGACCGGCAAATTGTAATTGGGACCGAGCGTCAGGGCGACGCCCCACCAGGCCATCGCCAATTTCGGATCCAGTTCGGCGGCGCGTTGAAAGGACCTCCGCGCCTCGTCGTGATTAAAACCGTAAACGAGCTTCAATCCCTGATCGAAGAACTGCTGTGCTTCGCGAATTTTTGTTGAGACCGGATGATGAACATCGCCCAGCCCGGGCATCAAACGGGGCCGCGATTCTTTTTTTGCAGGCGCGCTCGAACCAATCGTTGCGACCGACAGTCCAATAGAAACGGCAAGTGTTACACCGAGGATTTTGGCGAACATGTCGATCTTACGAGCGCGCTTTATTCTTTCTCTTCGTTCAGCTTGGCTTGCACCGCCGCCTCGATCTCCTCGTAAAGCTTGCGGTCGCTCTTCAGAACTTCTTTGGCCGCGTCGCGTCCCTGCGCCAGTTGAGTCCCCTTGTAATTCAACCATGAGCCGCGCTTTTCGATGATCTGTTTTTCGAGAGCAAGATCGAGCAACGAGCCGGTCGTCGAAATCCCTTCGTTGTACATGATGTCGAACTCCGCTTCGGTGAAGGGCGGCGCGACTTTATTCTTCACGACTTTAATGCGCGTTCGATTGCCCATGACGGTCCCGTCAGTCTGTTTGATCGCGCCGATCCGGCGAATGTCGATCCGCACGCTGGCATAAAATTTCAGCGCTTTCCCGCCCGGGGTTGTTTCCGGATTGCCGAACATGACGCCGATTTTTTCGCGGATCTGGTTTGTAAAAATGCAGGTGGTGCGCGCTTTGGAAATGATCGAGGTCAATTTGCGCAAGGCGGCACTCATCAGTCGCGCCTGCGCGCCGACCGTGACATCGCCGATTTCGCCTTCCAGCTCGGCCCGCGTCACCAGCGCTGCAACCGAATCGACCACGATGACGTCGAGCGAATTCGAGCGAATCAGCGTTTCGCAAATGCGGAGCGCTTCTTCGCCGGAACTGGGCTGCGAAACAAGCAAGTCGTCCAGATTCACACCAAGTGTTTTGGCGTACTGCGGATCGAGCGCGTGCTCAACGTCGATGAATGCAGCCAGACCGCCGCGCTTCTGGGCCTGCGCAATCACCGTGAGGGTGAGCGTCGTCTTGCCGGAAGACTCCGGGCCAAAAACTTCAACCACGCGGCCTCGTGGAAATCCGCCCACGCCCAGAGCGCGATCGATCAAAATATTGCCGGTCGGAATCACATCGATGTCGACGATCTTTTCGGCGCCCAGGCGCATGATCGCGCCTTCACCGTAGTCTTTTGCGATCTGCTGGATGGCGAGGTCGAGGTTTTTGTTTCGTGCTGCGGTTACCTTCTCGGCGCCGGATTTTTCTTCAGTTTTGGTGGCCATAATTTTTGGGGGTTCACTCTAAGTAAGTCCGGCGCGAGAGATTCGCCAAGCAGAAAAGCTCTCTGTCTTAAGGATCGACCTCTAATCACATCACTTTGAGCTCGGCCGACCTGAACCGGCGTTACCCGAAAAGATTTGCTCATGTTCTGTCGCACCGAATACTTGCTTCTCAAGATGAGTAACGACGAACGGTTCATGCGCAGCGCGCTTTCTGAGGCGCGAAAGGCTCTCGGGCAAACGAGCCCGAATCCCGCGGTCGGCGCCGTTTTGGCTATTGGGAAACGAATAGTCGCCCGCGGACACCATCGTCAGGCCGGATGTCCCCATGCCGAGATAGAGTGTCTCCGAAACTTTCGCGGCAAGGTCCCGAAAAGCGCCACGCTCTATGTCACCTTGGAGCCGTGTTCAACGACCGGTCGCACGGACGCGTGTACGGATCAGATCATCCGGACCGGTGTAAAATCGGTCGTGATCGGCGCGACCGATCCAAACCCGCGCCATCGGGGACGCGGCGTCCAAATCTTGCGCGACGCCGGAATAAAAGTGGAAGCGGGCGTGCTCGCGGAAGAATGCGCCGCGTTGAACGAATCATTCAATAAATGGATCGCGACCGGAATTCCGTTCGTGATTGCGAAATGCGGAATGAGTTTGGACGGGCGGTTGACCCGTTCGGAAAAGAAATCGCGCTGGATCACAAGCGCGGCTGCGCGCCGGCACGCGCAAATACTGCGCGGACAAACCGACGCGATTTTGATCGGCGCCGAAACGCTGCGGATCGACAATCCGCGTTTAACCGTCCGCGGCCGACGCCAAGTCCGTCAACCGGTGCGCGTGGTGATGACTGAGTCGGGAAAACTCCCGCGTAACGCTCATTTCTTCACCGACCGCTTCGCCAAGAATAGTTTTGTTTATCGTAAAATGCCGCTTGGCGCGGTCCTGGCCGATCTTGGACAAAAAAAGGTAACCAGTGTCATGATCGAAGGTGGCGGAAACCTCCTCGGTCACGCGTTAGACGAGTCGCTGATTGATAAGGTGCAAATTTATGTCGCTCCCATTTTAACGGGAGGACCCATCGTGTCCTTTGGCGGGCGCGGCGCAGTTCGCACACACGATGGCGCGCATCTCGCGCGGGTAGAATTTGAAAAGATCGGACCCGATATTTGCGTGACGGGTTACCCAAAATACGATCGCGCTGCGAACTTGTGAATAAACTGAGCAACTTTGGGGTCTACATCAGTGTTCAATGGATGAAGTTTTGGGAGGATAATAACATGAAAAAATTGATTTTGATCGGATTGGCGGCAGCCGGCTTCGCGTTCGCGTCGGCTCCGAGCTCTAAGGCAGGCGTTGCTATTGGCATCGGGTTCGGCGGATATCCGTATTCCTACGGATACCCCTACTCGTCCGGGTGCGGTTATCCATATCGGCACGGATATTATGGGTATGGGCCGAGCGTCTACATCGGGCCCTCTTTTTACTGGCATCGCGGCCATCGGGTTTACTACTCGCGGCATCATCGATATCACAATTACCGCCGTTGGTAATAAACTAAGAGGCCAAGAGATTTTCGAGGCCGGCGGGTGAAAAGTCCCGCCGGCTTTTATTTTTTCGGGGACGAAGAGCCAGCCGGTGCGGATATCGATGCACCTGAGGGCGATGGCTCTTGAAATTCTTTTTTCAAACGCTCCCGGAGCACCGGCAGTTGTTCCTGGCGTTTCGCTTCAGTTTCCTGTCGCAATGCATGCTCGATCCGGCGCCTTTCCTGCAAGTAACGTTGCTCGAACTGGTCCCGCTTTTCCCCTTCCAAGCGCAAACCGGAATCACGCAATGCCGTGTCCGCTTCCAGTCTTACCCGCGCGCGGTATACTTTTTCCCGTTCCCGCAAAACTTTCCGCTCCTCCGGGCCCATTTGCATCCAGCGCTCGGCGTTCCTTCGAAAGACTTGTCGCTCTTCCGGCGGCATCGCAATCCATCGGTCGCGCGGATTGCTCAGATTAGGAGCGTGGCGTGGCGGAGCCATGCGGCGCCCATGCGACCCTTGGCCTCCTTGCGGCTGCGCCTGGACCAATTCGGAGCCGATGATCAGAATCGCGGTGGTCGCGATTGCGCCTACAATGTTTGAGTATCGTCGTCCCACAAGCTGGTATCTTCAGTGGCCAACAATTCGTCCAGGTCGGCAACCACATCGTAATCCTGCGGATCGATTTTCACGATCACATCCGGAGGACCGTCAGTCGGGTTCCGGCCGGCAGGCTGATGGATGGCTAGGATTGTCGCGATCACTGCGATCGCCACGCCCGCCGCTGGAACAAGCATCCGGGGACTAAGCCAACGGCTGAGCCATTCGAAGCGGGCCGGTCGCTCCCGAATTCTCCGCACAACGTTGCGCGCGAAAAAAGGCGAAAGCTGGCTTGGCTTAGCCTTGCCCAGGAGATCCCATAGTTGTTGGTCGTCTTCGCGTTTCATTTCCTTCGCGAATTGAACAAAATCGATTCCCGAAAGTTGCGGCCGCTGTGCATCCGGCAACGTCTTACGCTTCAGGCGCTTCTAAAAATCCTTCCAACTGCCGAATACGGGTCGGATGTCGCATCTTCCGCAACGCTTTCGCCTCGATCTGGCGAATACGCTCGCGGGTCACCCGAAATTGGCGGCCGACTTCCTCCAGGGTGCGGCTGTAGCCGTCCACCAATCCAAAGCGTTGTTCGAGAACCTGACGTTCCCGTTCGGTCAGCGTTTCAAGGACATCCTTGATCTTTTCCTTGAGCAGCACAATTGCCGTCATGTCGCACGGATTTTCAGCGCCTTTGTCTTCGATGAAATCGCCAAAATTTGTCTCCTCGCTTTCGCCCACCGGCGACTGAAGCGAGATCGGTTGCTGTGCCATTTTTAAGACCGCCCGAACACGATCCACCGGCAACAAGATTTCCTCCGCAACTTCTTCAGGCGTGGGCTCCCGGCCATATTCCTGGACCAATTGTTTCTGCACCCGCATCAACTTGTTGATCGTCTCGATCATGTGCACGGGAATGCGGATGGTGCGGGCCTGATCGGCGATCGAGCGGGTAATAGCCTGGCGAATCCACCAGGTTGCGTAGGTCGAAAATTTATAACCGCGGCGATATTCGAATTTCTCGACCGCCTTCATCAACCCCATGTTTCCTTCCTGAATCAGATCCAGAAACGACAAACCCCGGTTGGTATATTTTTTGGCAATCGAAATGACGAGTCGAAGATTCGCTTCGACCATCTCGGTCTTGGCTCGAAGCGCTTTGCGAAGCCAGTCTTTCAGGGACTGGTATTGCTCCGCGTACTCATCGACCGAAAGCCAGAGCGCTTTCTCCAAGTCGCGCGATTTGATTCCGGCGGGCGAGCGCGCTCCTGAACCGCGGCGATGCTTCGCTAATTCACCCTGAACGCTCACCAAAGTTTGATAATGCTCATCGGCCAGATGAACGAATTCCTCGGTGACCTTTTGCTTGAAATAAAATTTTGGATAGAGCCGTTGCAAAGAACCCAGTGTTCGCTGAAACGCTTTCACTCGCTTGCTGTCTTTTTTGGAAGAATTACTCGAAAGCTTTGCGTAATTCTGCGTGATCGCGTCGCCTAATTTTTCGACCTGCTTGCACAATCGCGGCAGAATTTTCATGTATCGCTCGCGACTCTCGATTTTCTTGTCGAGAATAACGCGGTCGAATCGCTCCCCGCCTTCGGTGAGCTTCTGGGCGAGATCGAGATGGGCCCGCGCAGTGAATCCGAAACGATTGATGTGCTTTTGCACCATGTTTTCGGCTTCTTCGATCCGCTTTGAAATTTCGACTTCCTGCTCGCGGGTCAGAAGCGGCACCTGCCCCATTTGCTTGAGGTACATCCGGACCGGATCATCCAGAATATCCAGTTTCGGCTCCGGTTTTTCCTCCTCCTCGTCGTCGTCTTTCTTGACTTCCTTCTGTCGATCAACGTCGGATGCTTCAATGACATCGATCTCCAGTTTGCGGAGTCGGGTCAGGATGTCATCGAGCTCATTCGCATCCGTTATTCCCTCGGGCAGCGCCTCGTTCAGGTCATCAAAAGTGAGATACCCTTGCTCTTTGGCCAGTTTGATCAGCTCGCGAAGACGAAGCTGAATTTCCGCTGCCGCGTCAGCTTCAGTTTTCGATTTGAGCAATGTGTCCGGCGTTGTTCTTCGCGCGCGCACCAATCGCGTAATTGGCTTGGTCTTGAAGGCTGCGATAGTCGCTCCGCCTTTCAATCGCAGCGCCGAACCGTTACTGCCGGGAGCCCGATGGGCTTGCTTAAATTTCGGATGCTTCGCCGATGAGCGGCGAAGGCCTTTCTTTGCTTTCGAATGCCTGGCCAAGACTGTGGGTTAAGGTTTGCGGCCTTCGATCAGCGTTCCCATAGATCGACAGTCACCGGCCGGCCTCGGGAACAGACGAAAGCCGAGAAATCTGGGCGAGTTGTTCCCGCAGGTCAACAATTTCTTTCTGCAAATTAACGACCTCGCCCGTGGTCAATTGGGGCAGGCGCATTCGCGTTTCGGCAATCTCTAGCTGGCGACGTAAAGTCGCTTGAGTTAGGCCTTTCCACCAGCTCTCAGCCACTTCTATTGCGTTTGCCGGCACCTTTTGCATCAGCCAAGCAGAAACCACGCCCTCCTCTTCCGCCGTCAATTGCGACATAAAGGAATTCAGGGAAACCGGTTCGTCCGGCCGCAGATCGCTCTCCAGAATCCGGATGAGCAACTCCGTGCCGGAGATTTGCGGCAGCACGTCGCGCCAGTTCTGCTCACGAAGAAACTTGCGGGCCGCTTCGTCACGCAAGGCTAGAACGCAAAGGACGGCAATGTCATGCCGCGGCGCCATCGCTGCTGCCGACCGGGCCGGGACAGATCCTCCCCTGCGTTCAATTCGCGGCTCGGTCATAAGCTTTCCGAATTCAGATGCAGGAACGCCAAGACGCGCACTCATCTTGTTCGAGACCTGGCCGCGCATGAGCGGATCGCGCACTTGCGAAAGAGTTTCGGCAAGTTTGCGCGCGAGCTGCATTTTTGCGCCAAGCGAGCTCACATCGACAGCTGCAGCTTCGCGATCGATCCAATAATCGAAAAAGTCGCGCGCAGATGTGACGCGTTTTTCAAATTCTTCTTTCCCGTCGCGTCGAATGAGCGAATCAGGGTCCTCGCCGGGTGGCATGTCTAACACGCGCACGATCAGATCGTTTTGAAGTAGCGCGTCGAGGGAATGTTCCGCTGCTTTCCTTCCAGCCTGATCGGCATCGAAACAGAGAACCACCTCCTCGACGAAGCGCTTCAGAATTCGGGCCTGATGTTCGGTGAAAGCAGTGCCTTGCGGCGCAACCACGTTTTTAATTCCGGCTTCAAACAACGTGATTAAATCGAGCTGGCCTTCGCACACGATCGCGCAATTTGCTTCAATCAATGCCCGTTTGGTTTTGTGCAATCCAAAAAGCACGCGCCCTTTTTGAAAGAGCGGCGTTTCCGGCGAGTTCAAATACTTCGCGCCTTGCGGATCCGACTCGAGCAACCGGCCGCTGAACGCAATGACCTCGCCGACGTCGTTGCAGATCGGAAATATGATTCGACCACGGAAACGATCGTAGACTTCGCTACCGGGCTGTTCTTCATCACGCGGCTTGACCAGCCCGCTCTGCAATAACTGACTGCGCGAATAGCCGCGGTCGAGCGCCCATTTCAAAAACGCGTCCCAACTGTCCGGCGCAAAACCGAGCTGCCAATTCTTCGCGACTGACTTGTCGATTCCACGATTTTTTAAATAATCACGGGCCGCTTCCGCGAACGGCTTCTTTAACAGGTTTTCTTGAAACCACTCCGCGGTCTCAGCATGGAGCTTGAGCAGGGTGCGGCGCGCTTCATGTTGTCGATCTTTGTCCGCAGCCGCGCGTTCCTCGACAATTGGAATGCCAACGCGCGCCGCCAGTTTTTGCACGGCCGAAGGAAAATCGAGATGCTCATATTCCATCACGAACCGGAAAACGCTTCCGCCGACCCCGCAGCCAAAGCAATGAAACGTCTGGCGCTGGGGATTGACGTGAAAGGACGGCGTTTTTTCCTGATGGAATGGACAGAGCGCCTTGAAATTAGCACCGGCCCGTTTCACCGGGAAATACGCGCCGATCACCTCGACGATGTCGTTGGCGGCTGCGACTTGCTCTATGGTTTCCGATGGAATCACGTGGGCTGTTTATTTTTCGCTCGTTTGCGTTCTGAAGCGATGCCAAACTTACTCAGCGCCGGGACGCTTTCCAAACAATGAAGAAATTGCCGGTCCTTATTTTAATCACGGTCTTGTCTGCGCTGGAGATCGGGCAGGCCCGGGAGGTCATTCATAAAGGGGACGTGGTCGTTGCGCCCATTAACGGCGAGATTTCGCCTTCGCTTCTTACTTTTCTGCGTCGCGCGCTCAAGACCGCCGAAACCAGCGGCGCGAGTGCAATTATTTTCGAAATGAATACTTATGGCGGACGGCTCGACAGCGCAGAAGAAATAACGAGCGCGCTGAATCACGCCACCATTCCCACTTACACATTTATTAATTCGAACGCTGGATCGGCCGGCGCCCTCATTGCTCTGGCCACACAGCATATCTACATGGCGCCGGTTAGTGCTATTGGTGCGGCCGCACCGATTTCGCCGACCGGCGAAGATCTTCCCCTGACCGCTCGCGAGAAGACCATTTCCTACTGGTCTGCCTTGATCCGGGGCTCCGCGCTCAAGAACGGGCACAATCCCGACATCGGCGAAGCGTTCATGAACAAGGAGAAGGAAGTGAAAATTGGCGACCGAGTGATTCACGCCAAAGGGACTTTGCTCACTCTCAATACCCAGGAAGCAACGGAAAAAATAAACGGCAAACCTTTACTGGCCGATGGGGTCGCCGATTCGATTGTTGATCTTACAAAGAAAGCGGGCGTCAAAGGCAACGTAGTTTCGATTCATCCCACTGGCTTCGAGCGACTCGCGCTTTGGCTGACGGCGCTCGCGCCTTTGCTTTTACTTGCCGGAATCGTGGGCGCTTACCTTGAATTCAAAATTCCGGGAGCAAGTCTGCCGGGAATTATCTCCGCCATCTGCTTCGCGCTCTTTTTCCTCGGCCACTATCTGGCCGGTCTCGCTGGCTGGGAAGTAGTCGCTCTTTTTATTCTCGGTCTGGCACTCGTGATCATCGAGATTCTTTTTTTCGCTCACTCCACGATCGTGTTCGGGGTACTCGGCGTTCTGCTCATGCTCGCCTCAATGCTTTGGGCGATGATCGATCGTTATCCGGAGCAACCATTTTTCCCGACCGGCGACATGCTGGCAGTTCCGCTGCGTAATCTTTTCATCGCGCTTATCTCAGCCGCGATCGTGATTGCGCTGCTCGCAAAATATCTACCGCGCACCAGTTTTTATCGACGGTTCGCGCTCATGACCACAAATCCCCCCGGCCCGTCCCTAGCTGGCGTGCCGCGCGCATTCGCCACCGCCTTCGATCTTTCGCCAGGAACCGAAGGAATCTCGTTGTCGATCTTGCGGCCGAGCGGCAAGGCGCGTTTCGCAGATCACGTTGTCGATGTTGTGACCGAGGGAGAGTTCATCGCACCGCAAACTCCGATCACAATTATTCAGACCGACGGGATGCGCGTTGTCGTTAAAAGCGCTGCAACCCGATAAGATCGACGTCTGCAGCCCGACTTCACGTTTACGCGGGTAAGCGCCTCAATCGCTCCAACCTTCCGTAAGCAACAGCAACGTGTTCTCCTGTGCGCTGACGCCTGGTTGTGCGGGAATAATTGTCCGGTTCTTAGTAGCGTGACGCTGTAGGAATGTGCCGAATTGTCGTGACCACGCAGAGCGGCCTTTGACGCGGTTGACGATCCAGACACGATTTCCAGATTGCAGCGCGGCAGCGACTGCTTGTTGCACATCCGCGAGAAGAAGAGGCTCTGCCATTTTTTCCCGCAGGAGATCGTAGCGATGCATTCGATGGTCCCGAATTTCTGGGAGCGTCATCCAACGAGCCGATCCGTGGTAGTACCAATTGAACGAAATGCCGAGCGACCACCAAGTTACAACGATCACATCGTTCGGACCTGCATCCTTTTCCAGTTCTTGCGCGATGACGTCGATGTTTGTTTGCCGCTGGACCACGGCTGGCCAGAGTAGATAAGGCAGTATCAGCGCCCCAACGAGCACCGTCGCGAACCGAGCGAGGCGCAGCCAGTACCAGCGCGAAAGATTTGCAAAAAGGAGATCAGCCGCTGAGGCAACTAAACAAAAGCCAGCGAGATAATAGCGTGTTAGCGGCGGCCTGTGGACCAAAAGCATAAAGGCATAGTAGAGGGGAATCGAAGCGCAAATAGTAATCACGCCGAATAGCAGCATATCGCGCTGCGACGTAGGTTTTTTGCCCCAGATACCCCTTAGCCGCCAAGTGGCTCCGCCAACTGACAACAACACGATGCCGAGCCAAACCCAAGGCATGATAGAAATGGGCACCCCGCTGGCCTCCACCAGCTGTTCCTGCAGTCGCTGCCCAAAGTTATGAGATACTGCCTTTCTGATCTGAACCTGGGGTCGTCGCTCGTGGAAGTAAAACTTCAGGAGATACGGAACATAGGTCGTCGCGCACGCGCCCCCGACGCACAGCAAAAGCAACGTCCATTTGATCCGGCGGTGCAGGAGCAACACGACCGTCCCCGCCAAAATAATTGCCGGAACCAGCGCACTATTAAAAAAGAGACACTGCATGCCGACCAGTGAGATGAGGAACACTGACCATAGCCTCGACGTCGTCGGCTGAAGCAAGAACTTTGCGGTCAAGCTAAATCCGAGAACGATCAGAACACTCCCAAGCCCATATCCGCGGACCCACGTTCCGGCGGTGAGGAAATTTGGGTTCAGACCAACCAACGCGAGTAGGAGCAGAGGCACTTGACCGGTTATGCTTCTCGACTGAAACCAAGCTGTTCCAATAAAGGCAATTCCCACCGCAAGACCAAAAAAACGCAAACTGAGGTCGCTTGCGTCGAATAATGTCGTGTAGGTCCGGACAATCGTCGGGAAGAGAACTGGAAAGGAGTTGTACTTAAAATTTGCAAGCACATCGGCGAATCGAGGCATTCGCGCCCATTGCACGGACTCGCATTCGTCTCGCCAAAGTGCTCCAGCGTGTGTTGTGCGAACGATCAGAAGAAACAAAACTGTGGCCGAAAGCACAATCGCGAGGATCCACTCGCCCCGTTCCAGCATGGCCATTTTCGGCGACCGGTTGGTCTTCCCCGCGGACTTATCCACGACCTCAGGTTTAGCGTTGACTACCCGGCTGAGTGCTTTCGCCGTTCTGATCGGGTGCCGAAGAAATTGCGCGATCGCGTCGAACATTGCGGCCAATCAATATCTTAGAACCGAAGCTCCATCACGATAAATCCCGGTCCGCGGGCCTTTCTTTGCCTCACCTGAATTGCGACTTCCGGGTCGTGACCGCGGCATCTTGTCTGTGCCCGGCTCACCCGCCGGCGACAACGCGAATAATTTCTATTCGGTCGCCATCAGTTAGCGCCTTTTGCGGCCATTCGCGCCGGTGCAAAGCAACGCCGTTATGCTCGATTAACACCGTCTCGGGCGGCAATTCAAAGTGTCCGATAAGTTCGGCCACCGTTTGCGCGCTACCTGCGTCTGCTTCCCGGCCGTTGAGCGAGATGCGCATCAGCGGGAGAGCGTCTGCTCCCAATCCTTCCAGACCGGGTCAAAGCCCTGTTCCCGCAAAATGGCGGCGATCTTTTCCGGAGACCGGTCATCGCTAATTTCAAATTGACCGGTGGCCAAACGGTCTTCCCCGTCCTGAAACTCCGGCGGCATGATTCGACCGCGCACGGTCTGGTGCAAATGTTCGATGCCGCGGCGCGTGTAGCCGCCGGGCTCGGTGTGACTACCAGCGCTCATCATCGTCACGCCTAACGAGACCAATGCATCGCGCAAGGAAGGCCGTTCGCGCGTGCTCAAGACGATCCCGACCTGCGGAAAACTAATGCGCAAAGCGCAGACCAGTTGCGCCAGTTCCCGATCACTCATCGAAAAGAGCGGCCGGAACCCGCCTGCAGCCGGGCGCAGACGGGGCAAGCTGACAGTGATTTGGGCCTGCCAACAGCGGCGCAATAAATAATCAACATGCGCGGCCAGGGCGACGGCTTCATCCTGCCAACGCCACAGCCCGAAAAGCGCTCCGATTCCAAGCCGGCGAAATCCGGCATTGTATGCGCGCTCGGGGCAATCCAACCGATAATCAAAATCGCGTTTGGGACCCGCAGTGTGCATTTCCGCGTAAACTGCGCGCTGGTACGTCTCCTGGTAAACAACAAGCCCTTCGGCGCCTGCCCGAACAATGGAGACATATTCAGCGCTCGCCATTGGACCAACCTCAATAGCGATTGAAGGAAAATCGGACGCTAACGCCCGAACGCATTCGCCGAGATAATCGCCACTGACAAACTTTGGATGCTCGCCTGCGACCAACAGGACCTGTCGGAAGCCAGCGTCGCTGAGATAACGGGCTTCGGCCCTGACTTCCTCCACGCTAAGAGTCACGCGTAAAATCGGGTTGTCCCGCGAAAACCCGCAATAGCGACAATTGTTTATGCACTCATTCGACAAATAAAGCGGCGCAAAGAGGCGCATTGTCCGGCCAAAATTCTGAACCGTGAGCGCGCGGGAGATCTGCGCCATTGATTCCAACTCGGTGTCGGATTTGGGCGTAATCAGTTCTTCGAACCGCCGGACAAGCGGCGATTTCTCAAACGCCAGACTATCGAGGATGGTCGCGAAAGACATTTAACCAATTTTCATCCTGACGGTCGTTCTTGGCAAACCGCGCCGGCGAGTGATTTGTCGATCTTAACAAAGGCGCGCGTCCGGGATTGGATAAGTTTTTGCGGTCAGCTGCAGCTGGCTGTGCTAGTCATCTACAGCCTCCAGCAATGCGAATGGATCGAACGCGAAAGGAAACAAGTCAGCACGCCAACTCTCGTTCTTCTTGGGATTGGCTTTTCGGGACAGCTCTGCTTGCTGTAACCTTTTGCGCCTACGCACCGGCTTGGAATGGGAAGCCCATTTTTGATGACTTCATGTATCTCATCAATACGGTGGAGCTCCGTTCGCTGAGTGGTCTTGGGCATCTCTGGATCGAGCCGCAGACCACACGGCAGTATCATCCGCTCCTCGATACGGTGTTTTGGGTTGAGGACAAACTCTGGGGAGACTCGATGCTTGGCTATCATCTGGTCAACATCCTGATTCACGCTGCTTCAGCATTGTTGTTATTGAAAATTCTCAGGCAATTGAAGATCCCCGGGGCTTGGCTTGCCTGCACGATCTTTGCCCTCCACCCCGTCCAGGCAGAATCGGTGGCATGGCTGGCGGAGCTTAAGAATACGCTCTCGGGTCTTTTCTTGTTCGCCGCAATCCTGGCCTATTTGCGCTTCGACCAAAGTAGAAGCGTACGATGGTACGCTCTCGTTCTGTTGCTGTTCGTTCTCGGCTTAATGGTCAAGGCCATTGTAGCAATTTTTCCGGCGGCGCTGCTGATTGCCGTTTGGTGGAAACGAAAGAGAGTGGAATGGAAAAAGGACGTTGCGCCGCTGATCCCGTTTGTAGCTTTGGGCATAGCTGCGGCAATCTTCACGGCTTGGATGGAACGTGAATTTGCCGGCGCGAAGGGCGAAGGATTCGAATTCTCTGCAATAGAGCGGTTCCTGATCGCCGGACGAGCTTTTTGGTTTTATATCGGCAAGCTCTTCTGGCCCGCAAATCTGGTATTGATTTATCCGCGTTGGAATGTCGATGCGTCCGTGTGGTGGCAATATCTGTTTCCGATTGCAGCGCTTGGTTTTTACGTATTCGCATGGGTCTTCCGACAGAAATGGCGGGGATTGCTGGCAAGTCTGCTTTTTTTCGCGGTCGCGGCCGTGCCAATGCTCGGATTTTTTAATATCAGTTTCTTTCGTCTTTCGTTTGTCGCCGATCATTTCCAGTACATCCCGAGCATTGGAATCATTACTCCGGTCTCAGCCGGGCTCGCGATTCTGCTAACGCGCTGGCATGGATGGCGCCGCACCGCCGGCTACGGATTTTGTTTTGTCCTGTTCGCGATATTGACCGTTTTGACTTGGAATCAAAGTCACATGTACCGCGACGCGGAAACGTGTTATCGAACCGTCATCGAAAAGAACCCACAAAGCTGGGAAGCGCACGTTGAGATTGGACGCGCTCTTTTTGACAAGGAACTTTTAGATGAAGCGAGTGCGCAGTTCCAAAGGGCATTGGAAATAAATCCCGACCGTCCCTGGCGAGCGTACGACGGTCTCGGAAGTGTGTTTCTCAAAAAGGGCCGAATCGATGAGGCAATCGTAAACTTTGAGAAAGCGTTAGAATCCAATCCGAACTATCCGCCGTCTCACACGTCTCTCGGCAGGGCGTTGTACCGAAAAGGGCGCTTCAAAGAAGCGATTGATCAGTTCGAAACGTCGGTGCGGCTGCTGCCGCGAGCGGCGGCGGCTCACAGCAATCTCGCGAGGATGTTGGCCACTTGTTCCGATCCTTCGCTTCGAAACGGACCGAGGGCCCTCGCCCTCGCTCAACGGGCCAACAGACTTTCTAATGGAATGAATCCACTGATTCTTCGGACGCTGGCTTCCGCTTATGCGGAGAACGGGCAGTTTTCAGCGGCCGTGGAAACAGCCCAACGCGCGCTCCAGTTCAGCAAAACCACACGACGCGAATTGACCCAGCCAATTCAGAACGAACTCAATCTTTATCTGGCGGGTTCGCCCTATCACGAAACCAGGCGACGTTTGATCGAATGACCAGCAGATACGTTCCGGACGCCGAACGTTGTCAATGTGACGCACAAGATTGCCCGGCCCCGCCTATTCGCCCCAAAAGAGCAGGCAGCGCAGGTTGTAAAAGCAAAACGCCGGAACCCGCAAGGCGTTCCGGCGTTTAAATTATGCTTTGCTGACCCTTAGTAAGAAAAGGTGACGCCAAATCGCGCCATTCCGAAATCTTGATGGTCGCTGCCGTGACCCGGCTTGAGATCAAACGCCGTATTGATGACGGGGGTTTTGCTTATAATAACTGCTCCGCCGAGGTCGGTGACAGTGTTGAAACCCTGCTCGCTGATGAGGTGAAACTTATCCCCGTGATCTTCCTGCCCGAAAACAAAGTTCCAGGTGAAATCGGCCATCAAGCCGATATGGCAGGTGATGCGGAACTCTAAGCCCGCGCCTATCTGCCCGAGGGCTCTGACGTGATTGTTAGCAATCGGATCGGTCGTGTAGTATTCGCGCTCGCGGAGAACAAAGGTACCGGCGTTGGGCGGGTTGGCGTTAGTAAAGTAGGTGTGTTTCTCATTATAAAACCTGTAGAGCGTCGCTCCACCATCAATGAAACCGATACCGCCCGTTACATACGGAGCAAAACGTCCAAATGGAAAGCGTCCGGTCAATGTCATCAACCCGCCTCCGGCAAAGTTTGTTTTCGCAGCCAGACCGAGTCCTTCAACGCCCACGCCAAGGTATTTGCTGAAGAAATATTTTACGTCGGCACCGCCGCCCCAGGTATCGTCGCGGGCAAATAACTCATTCTTGCTGACCCGACCAATATTGACGCGCTCGTTCGGGTTGTAGAGTTTCGGTTCGCCCGTGAAACCCGTCGCCTGGTCAGAGACGAACGGATCGCTGTCCGGCGAGAAGGGATCGACGTTGTCCACGTCGAATTGGCCGGTGTCAGCCGCAAAGGCCCACGCGGCCCAAATGCTCAGATCCCATTCATGAGCGCGATAGAAATCGCACACGGGCGGGGCCGGCTGCATCACTTCTTTTTCTTTGCCGGAATATTTTTCCGGACCATCGGCGAAAATGGCCGGCGCTGCTACGAGGAGTGCGAACAATGCACTAAAGGTTAAGGTCAGTTTTTTCATAACTTGGCTATGCGTTTAGGGTTTCTTCAGAAGTTCGTCAATAAAAAAATAAATTGTTTTTTAGAGGCTGTTTCAGGGCTTAATCGAAGCTGAATTTCAATGCACCCGTGGTTTTAACACGAAACTGACGCCCAGCGTCAAGCACCGAATTTTAGCCCCAATTTCCCCTGGGCCGCAGTTCTAACAAAAGGGCGGGATCGGGTCAACCCCCGAAATGCCACCCTAAAGGCGCAGGTTTATGGTTCGCAGGGGAAAGCCCTCCTTATTGCGCCCCCCGGCGATGATCAACGACAGCCTACGATTTGAGCTCAGCCCCCGTGTTCGCGTCGGTGACGATGAATTTTTCGTGATGGTAAGTGGGATCGCCGCGAAAGGTCAGTTTACCGGCATAACGCCGCTCAAGCTCGATCAACAATTCTTCGTCTTCCTCTTTCAAGCGCTTCAGCACGTCCGGGTTCAGGATGACGCGGAAATCGTGCACGCTGTCCTGATATTTCCGCATCACGGTATTGAGCGTGCGGTGCAGCTCGACGCTCGTGGTCATCGATGTTTTCACGACCCCGCGACCGCCACAGTAGGGACAATTTTCGTAGATCGTATCGCTCAAACTTTCCTGCGCGCGTTGCCGCGTCATTTCCATCAAGCCCAATTGTGAAATCGGCAGGATATGGGTCCTGGCTTTATCGCGTCTGAGCCGTTCTTTCATCAAATTGTAAACAGCCTGCTGGTCCTTGCGGCTCTTCATGTCGATGAAATCGGCGATGATCAGACCGCCAATGTTGCGCAAGCGAAGCTGGCGCGCGATTTCGTCCGCGGCTTCGAGATTGGTTTGTAAGATTGTTCTTTCGACGTCGCGTCCGCCTTTGTTCCGGCCGGTGTTTACGTCCACCGCCACCAATGCTTCGGTCTCATCGATCACGATGTAGCCGCCGCACCGCAGCCAAACCTGGCGATGAAACGCGTCGTCGATTTGTTTTTGAATACCGAGCGACTCGAAAATCGGCGTGGCGCCGTCATAGAATTTCAAACGGTTCCGGGCTCGCCGCGAAATTTTTTCGACCAGTTGGTTCATTCGGTCCAACGCTTCCTGATCGTCGCAAAGGACTTCATCGATTTCCTCGGTCAGAAAATCGCGCACCGTTCGCTCGACCAGGTCCGGTTCTTCAAAAACGCGATACGGCGCAGGCTTATCTCGAATCAGCCGCTCCACTTCGACCCACTGGTCGAGGAGAAAACGTAAATCACGCACGAAGTAACGTGCGCGCTGTCCTTCACCCACTGTGCGGATGATTACGCCGATTCCTTCCGGAATCTCGAGCTCGCGCAAAATTTTCCGCAAACGATTGCGCTCCTTCGGATCCTCGATCTTGCGCGATATTCCGCTGCGGTCGCTAAACGGCATCAGAACGAGATAACGCCCGGCAAAACTTAAATTCGTGGTCACGCGCGGGCCCTTTGTTCCGATCGGGCCTTTTGTGACCTGAACGATGACCTCCGAGCCTACCGGATAAATACTCGGAATATCTTTGGCCGTGATTCGGCTGCGCTTTTTCTTTGATGGGCGGTCGACTTCTTCAATGCCGCTGTCGAGCGCCGCTGGAAGTGCGTCCCAGAAATGGAGAAACGCATTTTTTTCGAGGCCGATGTCGACAAACATCGCCTTCAAACCCATCTCGATATTTTTGACGCGGCCCTTGTAAACGCTGCCGACGATCTGGCGCGAGTCGCTGCGCTCGACGCTATACTCTTCGAGACGATTGTTCTCGAGCAACGCTACGCGGCGCTCGAGTTTTTCCACGCTGACTACCAATTTGTTGCCGGTCTTGCGTGACGAAAGACCTAAAATTTTCTTCACTCTGTCTAACATAAATTTCGAAAGGTTGCGCGATCGTGAGCGGGAACTCGGCCAAGGAATTGTTCATTGCTCGTTAGATCGACATTGCTTGTTAAAAACGACGGCGCACGGGAGTCGGCGCGGGTTGGGGTGCCGCCCGCCTGCCTCCTCCGAAAAGCCGTTCAAAAAAGTTTGGTTGCCGAAGAGGAGGCGCAGGTGCAGCACGTACGGCTCGAACAGCGCGCTTCACTTGCCCCTGGGCATCTGCTTCCGGTTCGACATCGGGCGATGCATTGTCGCTCGCCATTTGCGCATCGGCGCTTTGGCTGTTATCGGCACCTTCTTCGTCTTCGCTGCCGAGATTACTTCCAGTGTAGCTCACCGCTTTGATCAATTGGAGTGGATTGGCGTGATGTGCCGGCGCCGTCCATGCGACCTGCATGTCAAAGTTTCCTTCGTCCTGCGCAAGGGTGCGTTCAAGAATCCGTGTAGCGATCGGGCCCGCGACCTCGCCGCCGTGCCCGGAGGCACCCTGGACCATGACTGCGACGACATACTTCGGATGATCGAATGGAGCGAAACAAGCAAACCACGCCACGTTTTCCTCGTGGCCGCGGTCGGTGGCTTGCGCAGTGCCGGTCTTCCCAGCAACGACCACATCTTTCAGACGCGCTCTGCCACCGGTGCCTCCATCTTCGTTAACAACTTTCCAAAGACCTTTGCGGACAAGCTCGATATCCTGAGGCGAAACTTCCCGCCGAAGATCGGATCGGACTCGCGGCGCAAAACTCACCGGCTTGCCTTGTTCATTAAGGACCGGCGTGCCGTCCTGGTGGAGTGCCCTGTCGATCAAGCGCGGGTAATAACACGTCCCGCCGTTCGCCGCCGCGACGTAAGCCATCGCCAACTGCAGCGGCGACACGAGCGTGTAGCCTTGACCGATGGTGACGTTGGCCGTCTGCGCCGATGACCATCTCTCCTGCGGGTGATGAATCTGCATCCACTCCGGACCCGGCAGGTTTCCGGTTTGCTCGCCACTCAACGGCAGACCAGACTGCTCACCGATCCCGAGCATCTTCCCGATCACGTCAATCGACTGAATGCCGGCGGCGTTCCCGTACTGATAAAAGAACGAATCGCACGAAACCTTGATCGCATCGGCCAGACCAATGGTTCCATGCGTGTAATGTTTTGACGCTACCCAGCATTGAAAGAAGTGGTCACCGTAACTGACGCCGCCACCGCAACTGTATTTTGCGGTTGCGAGATTTTTCATGCCGCGTAGGCCGGCGAACGCTGTGATAAGCTTGAAGGTCGATCCCGGCGGCAGCGCACTGATTGCCCGATTGACCAACGGATCCGCTTCGTCCTTGCGCAGCGCTTCCCAGTCCTTCTTTTTGATGCTCGGGATAAATGTGTTTGGATCAAATGACGGCACCGACGCCATTGCCAAAATGTTTCCATTATTTGGATCGATAACCACGGCCCCAGCGCGGCTGACCGCGCGCAATGCTTCATCCGCGATCGCCTGAATACGCGCGTCGATAGTTAGAAAAACAGTCGCCCCTTGTTGGGGTGGATCTTCTTTCAATACGCCGTCGATTGCGCCTTTCGCGTTGCGCCGCAAATAACGCACACCCGGTTTACCGCGCAGATATTCGTCCATCGCTTTCTCGACGTTCGATTTCCCGTCCACGTCGCCCTGATAAAACGTGAACTTGCGCGCTTCTTCTTTGTTAGTGTCATCCGGCGCGCCAACGTAGCCGAGGATGTGCGATGCGAGGGCCCCGTAAACGTAGGAACGCACCGGTTTGATCGCGATATCCACTCCCGGAAGTCCGACATCGTGTTCGGAAAACTTCGCCATCGTCGGGAAATCAATGTCCTTGATGTAGGAATACGGAACTTCGGTGTCGTTGCGATAATGGCGTTGCAGTTGGCCGGCGTTGTAATCGCGCGCCAGATCGAGATCGTTCAGACGCGGCACGACTCCGTCATTCACGATCTTAATAATATCGGGCTCCTTCACGTCTTTCGGCATCCCGCTAATGATGGCGCGATGCTCGGCCAATGGCGGCGGGCCGAACCTTTCGCGATAGCCCTTCACCATCTCCGGAAGGTAGAAATCCACTTCGTAGCTCGCGCGGTTTTGCACCAGCGTCAGGCCGTTGCGATCTTTGATCTCACCGCGCACGGACGGGATTCGCACCGTCGCTTGCGAGCTGCCGCGAATCTGCGCCGTCCATTCCGACCCGTGGGCGACCTGGATCCACCAGAGCCGCATTCCGAGCGCAGCCATGCCCAACAACATCAACAAGCCGACAAATTGAATTCGTAATCGCGGACTGAGTCGACGTTTGTTCATTCGAAACTCCTATCGGGTAAATATGGATAACGCGTGACCCGCGCGACCCAGTTCAAGATCCAGAAAATGACCGGCGCCATCAGCATCGCCATCAGGCCCGGCCCGCCGATTTGCCACCAGATTTCGCGGTTAAAGAAAAACGAACCGCGGCGGAATGTGATCATGAGATATTGCGCCAAAATAATTGCCGAGGTGCAGAGGCCGGTCAGCACGCAATGGACTTCCCAGCGGCCGCGAATGAACAAAGGCCTTAAGCCGTGCATAATTCCCGCTAGAACCGCGTAGAGGAGTATCGACCAGCCGAGCGAGATTTCAACTTTCGAGCCGATCACCTGAACCGTCAGCGCGTCGAGTAAAATTCCCGCCACCAGCGCCAACGCCAGCATCAACGAAAACGGCAGCGCCATCGCGCCGTAAAACACCAGCACCGGCACAATGTAAATGTGCGCGTGATACATCCAATCGAGCGGCGGAATAAAGAACTCCGCGATTTGGGCGACGACCACGAGCAGGAGGAGTATAAAAAAGAAAATCATTTCCGTCCCGTGACCACGAACACGTCCTCCAAGTGGGACAAATCCACCGCCGGGGCCAGTTTTGCCTGACCATCCAGCTCGCGAGCGCGAAAACTCTTCACCGTCCCAAGGAACAATCCGGACGGAAAAACTCCGCCGACACCGGACGTGTAAGCTTTTTGTCCCGGCTGGAGATTCGCCTGTTTGGTCAAAAAATTCAGATCGAGCAACGGCGCCAATCCACCGGAGACGCGTTCACCCGCAACAATTCCCTGCTCGCGGGTGCCTTCGACTGATGCGGCCACTTTGCAATTTTCATCCGTCACCAGAAGCACGACCGAGATCGTATTGCTGACGGTGGTTGTTTTTCCGACCAACCCTTCGTCCGTCACCACCGGCATATCGGTTTCGATGTGATCTTCCTTGCCCCGATTGATCGTCACCGTGTGCCACCAGGTCGACGCGTCGCGAGTCACAATTTCGGCGGGAATCAATTTGAAGACCGAGCGCTCGCGATAATTGAGCGCGTGCCGCAAACGGTTCACTTCGTGCTCGACGTCTCGCAACGCAGAGTTGGTCGCGCGCAGCTGACGATTATCGACTCGCAACGACGCATTTTCGCGCTCCAATTCCTCCAACGACTTCAAACCGGTCCGCACGGACGTGATCTGCTTCTGCAAACCGGAACCGGTCGTGAAAAACGGCGCCAGTATCTGATAAATGCTCGCCTGAAATTTGCGCGTCGTGTCCGCGCCGAAACTCAGGAAGTAACCGAGAATGGCCCCGAAAATCAGCAGCGCGATGATGCTTGTCCGACTCATGCCAATTTCGGATATCGGATACCGGATACCGGATAGACAAGAGCTATCCGCGAATCAAAAGTCTTTCCGGTTTCCGCTTTCCGCTTTCCGCTTTTGTCAGCGCCACTGGCGGTCTGCCGCAGCCACTTGACGCAAAAATTTAAGTTCATTCAGACATTTGCCCGTTCCTTCGGCCACGGCACTGAGCGGATCTTCCGCAACATGGACAGGCAAGCCGGTCTCCTCGCTCAAAAGTTTATCGAACCCGCGCAAGAGCGCTCCACCGCCTGCCAAAACCAAACCGCGATCCACCAAGTCGGCCGAAAGCTCGGGCGGACAACGTTCGAGCGTGATCCGGACTGAATCGACAATGGTCGAGATCGGTTCCAGCAACGCTTCTCGCACTTCCTGTGACGTGATCATCAACGTCTTCGGCAATCCCGCCACCAGATCGCGTCCTTTAACTTCCACGCTGGTTTCCTTTTCGCTCGGATAGGCCGAGCCGATTTTAATTTTGATTTCTTCGGCCGTGCGCTCGCCCACCATCAAATTGTAAGCCCGCTTCATGTATTGCACGATCGCCTCGTCCAGCTCGTCGCCGGCCACCCGCACGCTTCGGCTGAAAACAATTCCGGAAAGCGAAATCAATGCGACTTCAGTCGTGCCGCCACCGATGTCGATGATCATGTTGCCGGCCGGGTCCTGGACCGGAAGTCCGACCCCGATCGCCGCCGCCATCGGTTCCTCGATTAAATAAACTTCGCGCGCACCTGCGTGCGTGGCCGATTCGCGCACCGCGCGCTTCTCCACTTCGGTAATTCCCGACGGAACCGCGATGACCACCCGCGGTCTCGCGCGCACGCGCCGGTTGTGCACTTTCGAAATAAAATGGCGCAACATCGCCTCGGTCACTTCGAAGTCCGCGATCACGCCGTCTTTCAACGGTCGTACTGCCACGATGTTGGAAGGTGTCCGGCCGAGCATCCGCTTCGCTTCGTCGCCGACCGCGAGCACCTTATTGGTGCCGGCCTGGACGGCCACGACCGACGGCTCACGCAAAACGATCCCCTGATCCTTGACATAGACCAGCGTATTGGCCGTGCCGAGATCGATCCCGATGTCGTTGGATAGGAAGCCGAAAAGTCCGTTGAACATGAGTTTATTTTTCCAGCCCGCTCGGAAACGCTGATCTTCGCAGCAAACTGTGCGCCTCGGAGCGCGATTCTAACCCGGCTGAAACGCGGTAACATGAAACGGCAGGCCTCGCCGTCAAGCTCTTAATATATAGGGAGAAGCCAAAACGCCCAACGCCCAACACCCAATTATATCTGAATGCAGACCCCTGAATTCGAGATTGGACGTTGGGCGTTGGACGTTGGACGTTTTCTGCTGATGTCCATAATCGTCGCTCCGTCCATTCTGGCTGCTGACTTCTCAAATCTGGCAGAGGAAGTTCGCAAAGTTGAAGAAGCCGGCGCCGATTGGATCCATTGCGACATCATGGACGGCCATTTCGTCGACAACATTTCGTTCGGACCGGCAATTGTCGAGCGTATCCGCAAACAAACCAACCTCCCGCTCGATGTTCATTTGATGATCGAACACCCCGACCATTACGTGCGGCGCTTTGTCGAGGCCGGAGCAAATTCGATCACCGTTCATGTGGAACCCGAAGCCAGGCACAATATCGCGATTACCCTGGTTCAAATTCGCGAAGCCGGCTGCCGCGCCGGATTGACTTTGAATCCGGCAACGCCGTTTGAATCGGTCGAATCTTTCCTCGAACAAATCGACATCTTGCTCGTTATGACCGTCCACCCGGGTTTCGGCGGTCAATCGTTTCGCGCCGAGCAAATGGATAAAGTGAAACGCGCCGCGGAATGGAACACGACACGCGACCGCAAGATCGACATCGAAGTCGACGGCGGCATTAACACCGAGACTGCGCGCGTTTCGATTCAAAACGGCGCGAACGTTCTCGTCGCCGGCACTTCCATTTTTGGCGCGCCGGATTACGCGAAAGCGATTCGCGATTTGCGCGGAAGCTGACTAGCGCTTTCCAACGGGCTCGGCGTCTTCGGTGGTTTCCGCCATCACTTCGTCCGTTTGGGTAACGCGGACGACTTCTTCAATAGTCGTGCTGCCTGTCGCGACCCGGCGCCAACCGTCCTGCCGCAATGTTTCCATGCCTTCGGCGATGGCGCATTGCTTGAGCTCGCCGCCATCCTTCTTTTGCATGATCAACTTCCGTAACGGCTCGGTCACGACGCAGATTTCGTAAATGGCAGCGCGGCCTTGATAACCGGTGTGCCGGCAGTGTTCGCAGCCTTTGCCGCGCATGAATTTGGTGCCGAGTTCTTTCACCGGGAACCCGATCTCGGCCAAATATTCGCTCGGATAATCAACCTTCTCGGCGCACTCCGGACAAATCGTGCGCACCAATCGTTGCGCGATGAACGATTTCACGACTGAAGCGAGCAGGAATGGCTCGACGTCCATGTCGAGCAAACGGGTGATCCCGCCGACGGCATCGTTTGTGTGCAGCGTGCTGAAGACGAGGTGGCCGGTCATCGCCGCGCGAATCGCGATGTCCGCGGTTTCGACATCGCGGATTTCGCCGACCATGACCACGTTCGGGTCCTGTCGCAAAATGTGCCGCAGACCGAGCGCGAACGTGAAATCGATCTCTGGTTTCACGTCCATCTGCAAAACGCCGGGCAATTTGTATTCGACCGGTTCTTCGATCGTGATGATGCGACGGGAGACCGAATTGATCGTGCTCAAAAAGCAATACAACGATGTCGATTTTCCGCAGCCGGTCGGCCCCGTGAGCAAAATGATTCCGTTCGGCTGTGCCAGCTGATGCCGGATCGTTTTCTCCTGCTCCTTGCTCATGTCCAGCCGGTCGAATCCGAACTGCTGGCCGCCGCGACTGAGCAAACGCAGACTGATTGATTCGCCGTTCACCGTCGGGATGGTCGAAACGCGGACGTCGATCTCCTGGTTACCTGCGTGCAAATTCATGCGCCCGTCCTGCGGCAAACGCCGCTCGGCGATGTCCATGTGCGACATCACCTTCAATCGCGAAATGATGGCCGAGTGGAGCAAGCGCAACTGTGGCGGCACCGCAACTTCGTGCAGGATTCCGTCGATCCGGTAACGAATCCGAATGTCGTTCTCGAGCGGCTCGACATGAATATCGGTCGCGCGCTCGACGATCGCTTCGCGGATGATCTGGTTCACGAATTTCACCACTGAGGCTTCCGGATCGTCCGAGCTGATGTCGGTTGCGGTTTCGCCTTCCTGCAAAATTTCGAAGTCTCGTTTCGATTTGAGAATTTCGTCGAACGTTTCCGCACCGACGCCATAAAGCGTCTTCATCGCGCGCAGCAGTTGCGGGCGCGGCACCAGCACCCATTCCGCCGGCTTTTTCAAAAGCTGACCGGCGAGCTGACGACCTAACGAGTTGAACAAATCGTAAGTCGCGAGCACGACCGAACTTTCTTTAATCTCGATCGGCAGAATGTGATGTTGGAAAACAAAGCGGCTCGGCAAGATCGACAATGTCTCGCGATCGATCGTTTTCGGATCGATCGAGACCACCGGCACGCGGAAAAAATTTCCGATTACGCTGAGAAAACGTTGCTCGTCGACTTTTCCGGAATCGAGCACCTGCGCCGTCCAGGAGCCGCCGTTCATGTTTTGGGCAAGCTGCAGCGCTTCCTCGCGCGACTCCACGCCGCTCGCGAGCAAAAGATCGATAACTGACTGGCTGGCCGTCGGATTCACCGCGCTAGTTTACCCCAAGTTAGGGTAAATGCAGCACGCGCCGGACCGGAACCGTCAATGTTCCGGTGACACGCATCGAATAATTCTTCTGCAGACTCGCAATTGCTTCGCTGACTTCATCGGAAAAGACGCCGTCGATCGGGCCGCAATAATAGCCGAGTCGTGACAAATCGCGCTGCAACGCACCAACGTAAGCCGGTTGCGTGATCAGCTCGCGGCCAGACATCCCATAATAAGCCGCGCGCGGGCTGTAGCGCGATGCAAAATCGGTCTCGTAAAGCGTCGTTCGGCTTTGATGTAATAGTCCCCAATCGTCGCGCGGTGCCAATGTGTCGGTGTGATGAAAAAACGGCCGATCAAAGAATATATCGTTGAGGTCGGCCCGGACAATAACGGCGCTGAATGTGATGATGAGCAAAGCTGCGAAGGAATTTTTCATAATTTATTTGCTCTTAATCGGTGCTCTCCCAAACGGCAGATCTGGCGGCGGCAATTGCTTTTCCTGGGTCGCTTTCGGCGGACAATCTGGACAATAGCCCTGATCGAGTTCGGGTCCGAAATGAGTGTGGTCCTCAATCTTTTCGCGCAACTTGTGAAGCTCAAGATTTGTCATCGTCACTTCCGGGCACATCAAAATAATTAACTCACTGCGCATGTTCGTGGAAATGGTACTGCGAAAAAGAGCGCCCAGGTACGGGATTCGATCGAGAATCGGAATGCCTTTGACGTTCTTCCGCTTACTGTCGGTGATCAGACCGCCAAGAACGATCGTGGCACCGCTCGGCGCCGAAACATTCGTTCTCACATAACGAGTGGCAATTTTTGGAATTAAGTTGCCGTTCACATTGATGGACTCGGCGAGGCTGTCCAGCTTCTGGAGGATATCGAGCGACACTTCTCTTTCGGAATTGATCAACGGGACAACTTCAAGTTGAAGCGCGACTCTTTTGAACTCGATGTTCGATTGCTGCCCAATATTTGTTCCCGAGACCGTGTTATTTGCCCCAACGACTGAAGATAAGGTGCTGACTGGAACTGGAATCTCAGTTCCCGACGCGATGATCGCCTTCTTATTATTGCTCGTAAAAACAACCGGCCGATTGATGACACGGAAGCGACCAGTCGATTCCAGAACGTGCACCACCGCAGCGAGCGCATTTCCAGCAGCGAGATAGACGTTTGCTCCGCTCGCAGCATTTGTCGCCAGTTGCGTAAAGCTAATCAGATTACCCGGATCAAAAACACTTCCGCCGGTCGTCGTGGTACCGCCGCCAGCAAATGGCTTAATCCCGGTAAAGTTCGTTGTGCCGGCGACCCTTTTGTTTGCTCGAAAAAAGTAATCGACCCCAAACTCTTCGTCGTCGGTAAGTGTCAACTCGCCGATGACAGTGCTAAGCGCGACCTGCGGCGCTTTCACGTCCATCTCGTCCAAAATCTTTCCCACTTTCACGACCACTTCCTGATTACCGAGCATGATGATGGAGTTGGCACGTTGATCGGCGATAATCTTGGCGTTGCCGATCGTGACAGCTTTCGGCGTGGTATCGACCGCCTGGGTCTGGAGTTCTTCCGAGATATTAAGCGTCCCACCACCCCCGCCCGTGCCGCTGCTGCCCGTGCCTGTAGTCGATGTCGATGTGGTGGCGAGGCCGCCGCCGGTCGCGACCGCAGTTGTCGTCCGGCGCGGCTGACCTGGACTCGCTCCCGGTCCCGGAGCAGCGCCTTCCGCGCCGCCACCCGTCTGCCCAGGCTCGCTCAGCGCTTGCACGATCACCGGTAAGACGTCCGCCGCGGAGATATAATTGAGTGCGCGCGTGACCGGTTTGGCGAATTCAACATTCGCATCGAACTCGGCAATAAGCTTGCGAACAAAAGGCATGTTCACCGGCCGTGTGATCACGTGGATACGATTGGTGCGCACATCAGCCGACAATTTTATTTTGCCGACCACAACTGACTCCTCCGTCAATGCCGTCAATCCCGCCAACTCGCTGACCTCGACCGGCTGGGGCACATTGGGCTGGCCTGGCCGAACGCCACGCACGGTACCGGGCGCGCCAGTTCGGTCGCCCTTCTCGAAAATGTCTTTGAGCATGTCCACCACTTTGCCGGCATCGGCGCGCTCGAGTTTGATGAATTCGCTCACGACTTCAGCGGGCGGCACGTCCACTTGATTGATGATTCGCGCCAGAGTGCGAATCACGCTCGAGTTCTCAGTCACCAAAACCGCACCTGCTTTTGGCAGCGCCAGAAACGACGTGTACGGTTTCGGGGGCGAAAGATACTGGCCAAGCGCCTGCATTAACTCCTGCGGATCTGCGTAGTGCAGCTTGAACAAATAACTGATGACGTGATCGCCGTCAGGAATCTCCGTTTCTTCCGACACGACTGGGACGCCGGTGGTGCGGGGATTTTTTCCAACGCCGATGACTTTCACGACGTCGCCCTCTTCCGATGGGATCAACGAAAAGTCGTTAAGCAATAAACTCATCTCGATGATCTTGATCGCCTCTTCGCGCGGCACGTCTTTGCTGATGAAAATGTTGATTTTGCCAGTGACAAAATTGTCCATGATCAGCTTTTTGCCGGTGAGCGATTCATAAAACCGCAGCACGTCCACTACATCGCTGTTTGGAAATTGGAGCCGCACCATTTGCGGAGCGCCAGCCGGCGGCGGCGGTGTCTGCGCCGCTTGTGCGGGCGGAGCAACGACTCGCGGCACAGACGGCGCCGGACGCGCTGGTTGACCGGCGACCGGAGGCGTTTTGGCAGGCTGCGCAACGGGCGCAACTTGAGCGAAGCTCGAACTGGCGACGGCAAGCAACAGAACCGATCGATGCACGGAATTAATGGTGGCCGATGCTACCAGATGCCTGATAGCGGGTCAATTTGCTTCGCCTTTGCGGCGCGAAGAAAAGTCAGCCCCGAACTGGACATCGCACGCGATCTCATATTAAGAATATCATGCTTGTAAACATCGCATTCCCCCGGTTCATGAAAAATCTTCTCCGAATTTTCGCGCTCGTTCTCTCCGGATTCGCCGGCACGACTTTCGCAGGTGACTTCAAGAGCATGGTCATAACAGGAGGCAATACTCAATCGCTTCCCCACGTGGCTAACGATCAGTTCTTGGTGATCCGCAACTTCACGCAAAATGGTGCCGGAAGTTCGCGAGGCGTTGTGATGGTCACAACCCACACGGGCGGACCTACCAATGTACTTACCGCTGCCATTTTGGATCCGGCCGATACTTCTCCTGGCTCGTTAGAGGTTATAAATGACGTGGTGATCGCCGGCCCTGCAAATGTCGCGGTGATGTGCGGTAGTGGCGCAACGGATTGTTTCGTCAGCTACAGGAAAAGTTCGGACTAGCAGCAACGCTCGCAAAATTTCGGCTCTAATCGCACGACGTAAATGAGCAAGCATTCGGCGGCACTCTTAATCAGCTGCCTTTGCGTTATCGCTTCGGTTCTGATTGCGAGTCCTTTCCACAGCGCGATAATTACGGACACAAGCCCGACTTTGACGGTAGTTGTCCCCAACAAAGTTTTTCTTCGGATCCAAAACTTTACCCAACAAGGCGGCACCCAACGTGGTGTTGCGATTGTAAATTTCGCTACTCCCACCGCCACGCCAACACCGACTCCTACGCCAACCGCGACTCCAAGCGGCACGCCAACACCGACTCCATCTGCAACGCCCACGCCGACTGCCACCCCGAGTCCTACACCCACGCCGACCCCGACACCGCCTCCACAAACGGTACTGACAGCGACAATCATCGATCCCGGTACATCTCCACCGGAGTTCATTAAACCAGTAACGATACCTGGCCCGGTGACTTTGAGCGTGCCGCCAGTCCCCGGAGCCAAGCTTTTCATAACCTACAGAAAATTCTCGGAACCGACGCCTACGCCGACAGCGACGCCGTAGCCGCATTTTGTCATGTCGAGCGAAGTCGAGACATCTCTGGATATTTCCGTTTTGGAAACGAGTGCATGACTGAAATATTTAGAGATTCCTCCACTTCGGTCGGAATGACAGACAGGAGATGAAATCTTCGATCCATTTCGCGCTTATAGGCCTTGCCGCGATCCTTGGATCGACATCGATCCTTGCCGAATCGCCAAGGAGCGATGCGGCGTCGGAAATTGAAAACGTTCTTCAGGCTCAGCAGGAAGCGTGGAACCGCGGCGACATCGACGCGTTCATGAATGGCTACTGGCGCTCTGAGGAAACTGTTTTCGTTTCCGGTGATGAAGTAACGCGCGGCTGGCAGAAAGTTTTGGATCGTTACAAAAAGAAATATTCCGACCGCGCCAAAATGGGAACACTGACGTTTTCCCATCTCGAAATCACACCCTTAGGTAACGATTCAGTCGTCGCGCTTGGCAGTTGGAAATTGAAACGGGCGAATGATCAGCCGCACGGACGTTTCACGTTAATTCTTCGCCATTTTCCCGAAGGCTGGCGAATCGTGCACGACCACACGAGCGCGGCGGAGAAATAATTTTTCATCATCAATCAGCCGCGGTGTCATCCGAGCGCAAGCGAGGGGATTTGTTGTAGCGGCGGTCTATGACCGCCGTCTTTCATTCAGATCGGTACTCGAGCGAAAAAATTTCGCCCTGAAATGGCCAATCCTCCGCTCGCTCAACCAAGCCGGCCCGCACCGGATTAGCATGGACGTACTCCCATTTTTCGCTGTACGACTCAGAACTGCGCAATACGTGATCGAAAAATGCTTTCTGCCAATGCGGCCCCGAAACATTTCGAGCCCGTAAAGTTTTCGAAACCGCGTTCTTCAATGACTTCATCCAATTCGCCAGCGTAATTTTTTCCTCATCAAGTGCGATGAACGCATGGAAGTGATCAGGCATGAGAACGTAGCAACCGATCCAAGCTCCGAATTCCGGACCTTGGTTTGCGAATTCTACGAAACTTTGATGAATCCACGACCGCGCAAGAATTTTACGGCGCCTATTGGTACATGCCGTGACGAAATAGATCGGCGAGTCCACGAAAACTGTTTCGAGTCGACCCAGGCGCTGAGGCCGCGGAGTTTCGGCGGTCATAGACCGCCGCTACAGTTTTTCCTTCAGCCGCGCGAGCAGCTTTTCGTGGATGTTGTCGAATCCCCCGTTGCTGAACACCACGACAACGTCTTTCTCTTTCAATAGCGGCGTGATTCGATCGACAATTGCATCGGCATTTTTTTCGTAAAAGGCCGGCCGTCCGTCCTCCGAAATTTCTTTTACCATTTCCTCAGGATGCAATCGCTCCGCTTCCGGAATTTGGTCCAGCCGCGCAACCTGCGCGATGAAAACGCCGTCTGCTTGCTTGAGCGCCTCCGGAAGTTCTTTTTGAAAAATCGCGCGCCGGGTCGTGTTCGAGCGCGGCTCGAAGATCGCCCAAAGCCGCTGGCCTTGATAACGCTGCCGCAAACCTCGCAACGTTTGCCCGATCGCGGTCGGATGATGGCCGAAGTCGTCGATCACTTTCACACCCCGCGCTTCGCCGCGCACTTCCTGCCGCCGCGCGATCCCTTTGAAACTTTTCAGCGCATTTTCGACCTCCGCTTTGGGCACGTCGTAAAAACGCGCAGCCGTCGCCGCCATCGCCGCATTGCGCACATTGAACTCGCCGACCAGCGGAATCTCGTAAACGTCATCGCCAAGTTGGAAACGCGAACCATCGGGCGAATAGACAACGTCCCGGATCCGTTGGGCGCAGTTCTTGGAGAAACCGACCTCGACCATTTGCGCCAGGCAATCCTTTGCGACCTCGACGCAGTTACGATCATCGCCATTTAACAAAACCATTCCATTCTGCGGAACGATGTTGAGAAGCCGCTTAAAGCTCAGCTTGATCTCGTCGATGTTGTTGAAGATGTCGGCGTGATCGAACTCGATATTGTTTACGATCACCAACTCGGGAAGGTAATGAACGAACTTCGAGCGTTTATCGAAGAAGGCGCTGTCGTATTCGTCGCCTTCGATCACGAAATATTTGGAATCATTCAGCCGCGCTCCCTGGCCGAGATTTTTCGGAATACCGCCGATGAGATAACCCGGTCTGCGCCCGCCTTTTTCCATGATCCAGGTCAGCAACGATGTAGTCGTCGTTTTCCCGTGGGTCCCGGTGACGACGAGGTTGTGTTTGCCGCGCAGAAAATAATTTTTCAGAACTTCGGGCAGCGAGAGATAGAAGAGTTTCCGGTTTAGGACCGCTTCCACTTCCGGATTACCGCGCTTCATCGCGTTACCGATCACGACCACGTCGGCGTCGGCCGGAATATTTTCGGCGCAGTAACCTTGATGAAGCTGGATCCCGTGCTCTTCGAGAAAGGTCGACATCGGCGGATAAACACTTTCGTCCGACCCACTGACTTTGAAGCCGCGCTCCTCCATCGCCGCCGCCACCGAGCCCATGGCCGTGCCGCAAATCCCGATGAAATGAAATTTTTGCGGCGCGGTTCGAGTCACGCGCATTCTTTACGCTGGGAGTTTAATCCGCGCCAGAGATTTGACCCGCTAATCACGCCAATTACGCTAATGAAGGCAGAGAATTGTAGTCAGGAACAAAGGAGCGCAGGAACAAAAATTTCTTCTGACTTCTGTCCTCGGAAATTGGCGTCTATTCGCGTAATTAGCGGGTGGTTTTATTTCTTCTGAAACACTTCGGTCGCGTTCCAGGCGTCGTCCGGAGGCGTTTGCTCGTACTCAAGCGCGCGATCGAGATACATCTTGGCCAGCTTGTCTTCGGGATAGAACTCCAGGAACCGGGATAAAAGAATCTTAGCCTCTTTGAAATCGCGGTCCCGAAATTTGCGGATCGCGTCTTCGTAAACGTCGAGCCACTTCAAAAATTCCGGATCGACATCGTCCTTCCGCGCGCCGATGAGCGTGAACACTTCCACCGGCTCAGTTTTTCCCTTTACTTGAACGCGCGCGACCGAGCGAAAGTGAAAGTCGTCGCGCACCAGCTCGGCTGCGCTTTGTCCAATCAGAATATCAACGGCGTAAACACGGGTGAGCGCTTCCAGTCGCGATGCGAGATTCACGGCGTCGCCGATCACAGTCGGATCGAGTCGCTCGTGCGGCTCATACGATCCGATGTTCCCGACGATCGCCTCGCCATGATTGATGCCAATGCCGAACGCGAGCGGTTGCATTCCCTCAGCCCGCCAGGCCGCATTTAGTTTTGGCATTTCGCGCCTCATCCCCAGCGCCGCCCGGACCGCGGCCTTCGCATCTTCCGCCGCGCCATGGCTGCTCACGTTCCCCCAAACCGCCATGATCGCGTCGCCGATGAATTTATCGAGCGTTCCGCCGTTATCGAACACCATCGGCACCATGCTGCTGAGGTAGCGATTGAGCTGCGCCACGAGCGCAGCCGGGTCAGCTTTCTCGGACAAGTTCGTGAAACCCACCAGGTCCGAAAAAAGCACGGTCACCGGTTTGCGCGACCCGAGCATGGAATTGTAATAGCCGCCCGGGTTATCGAGAATTTCTTTGACCAGATTTTTGGAAACGTAACGCTCGAGCGTCCGGCGGGTGCGCAGTTTTTCCAGGCGCTCCAGGGTGTATTCAAAACCGAGTCCCAACAGGCCGCTCGCTAGAAATGTGCTCACCGTTGGCACGACCATGATCAGCACGCCGCGTGTATCGTAAAGAATTCGCGAAACGCCAAGATACGCTCCGCTGATCGCGAGAAGTGTCAGCAACGTGAGCAATGGTCGCTTCAGAAACGCCACCACGAGCCATGACAAAATTCCACCGGAAATAATTAACGCGAAATCGACTGGCAGAGATGTAACGGAGAGAAATTCGTGATCCAACGCCGCCGCCAGCGCGTGCAAATGCAGCACCGGCCCGTACATGTTTGGATCAACCGGCGTATCTACGAAATCGTGCTGGATCTGAGCCGACGGGCCGACTACGACGACTTTGTCTTTGAAAAAACCTCCATCGTGGTAGTTCGCGTGCCAGATCTTGTCATCGAACATTTCCCAGAGCGGTTTCGGCGAGTAGGCGTCGGCGGCACTGAAACGAATCAGGTGGGCTCGCAAATCCCGTGGCAAATCGCCCCCGCGATCTAGCTTTTCTATCGCGCGTCCGCTCAATGACACGTATTGCTCCTCATTGGGAGCAGGCGGTTGGTTCGCAAGTTGCAGATCGGTGATGGTGTAACGAGCCGATCGGATTTTCGGATCAATCTGATCAGGGAAGAACACGACGTACCCGACCCGATCATCTTTCATTTGCGGCGGCGGAATTAAGGAACCGTTGGGCGGAATTTGGATCGCCGCTCCGCCGGTCTCCTGCACCCGCGAAAAATCAAAATTCGCGCCGACAACAACCTTGTCACGGTAACGCTCGAGAGCCGCTCGAAAGGCAGCATCGCCTTCTACTTGTTTATCCGGCTTCTCGAACACCATATCGAACATCACCACGCTCGCGCCCGCTTGAACGAGTCGGTCGAGCAATAGCGCCCATATTTCCCGCGACCATGGAAACTGACGTTCGGTCATCAATTGGAATGCGCGGTTATTTCGCCACGCATTGACTTCGTCTTCTCCCTCGGGCTTGAGCGTTAACGACGCCTGATCAATCCCGACGAAAACAAAATCCTGATGCGTTTTTGTTTTCCGCCCCTCGCGACGGAGCACATCCTCGTAAGCCTGCTCGCTGCTCCAGATGACCGAGAGAAAGGGAACGCCGGCCGCGAAATGCAACGCCACCACAACGACGGTGACGAAGGCGCAAATGCCCGCCAGGATCATCAATCGATGTCGGCCAAGCCAATGCATGCGGTGGATTATATCATGACTGTTGTTCTCGACACGAGTTTCAGCGTGCGAATTCTGTGTTCACCCGGCGCGAAAATTGCGAAGAGGAATCTGGATGCCAGATGATATTCTCCCTGAATTGATCTGTCCCCGTTGCAACGTCGCGCTGAAGAAGGTGCAGTCGACCGCGCGGATCTTTTGGGCATGCGATCGCTGCGGCGGTCGCGCCATCACCCTCGAGCTTTTGCGGCACACCTTTACTGCCGAATCGATCAACCCTCTCTGGCTTCATGCCATCCGAGGCGAAGGGACGAAAGCGGGTCCCTGTCCGTCATGCCGAAATCCCATGATTGATGTTCAGCTTTCCGAGAACGCGAAAGTGGATGTCGATGTTTGCCGCATTTGCCACATGGTCTGGTTCGACGCGCACGAAATGGATTCGCTGAACGCGCTGCCCACGCCCCCTCCGGCTGATAACTTATCACAGGAAGCGCGCGAGCTTGTCGCTATGGAAAAACTCAAGGCGCTTGCCGAGCAAGCACGCGGCTCGGACTTTGACAGCGAGCCGCCGGATGAATGGTGGCAATGGATCGCCGGCGTTTGCGGAATGCCGGTGGAATTCGACGCTCCGGAGCAAACGCGAAGAGCGTGGGTAACCTGGCTTCTTTGCCTGCTGATAATTTGCGTGAGCGTGTTCGCTTTTCCGCACCTTCGAGAAATCGTTCAACGTTTCGGTCTGATTCCAGCACAGGCGACGCGCATGCATGGGCTGACGTTCCTGACGTCATTTTTTCTTCACGCCGGCATAATTCATCTCATCGGCAACCTCTATTTCCTTTTTGTCTTTGGAGATAACGTCGAAGATTTCCTCGGCCGGTTTCGCTATCTCGGCCTCATTGCACTGGCCGCATTTGTCGGCGACGTCGCGCACATTGCGATCGATCCACACTCTCAGGTTCCATCCATCGGCGCCAGCGGCGGCATCGCCGGTGTGATCACCTTTTACGCTTTGCAGTTTCCCCGAGTGCGATTGGAATTTTTCATGCGCTGGGGGTTCGTCTTCTTCCGCTGGATCCGAATGCCGGCGTGGTTTGCCCTCTTGTTGTGGATTCTGTTCCAGTTCGTCGGCGCGTGGGAACAAGTGGCCGGTGTCAGCTCAGTCTCGGCCCTTGCCCATCTGGGTGGCGCCGCAGTTGGCTTTGTCACCTGGCTATTTTGGCGCAAGAGCAACACCGCAACGGAATAAAACGGTTGTGATTTTCGCCAATTAACCTATTTTTCGCGCTCCGAAAGATTCGGAACGTCTTTCCACCTGTCCGGCAGCAGCGGGACTAATCAGCGAGCGAGGTCGGAAAGATCGATAATTAAAGAACAGCGCGCTGAACGAGGAGTCCCGGAGTAATTCGGGACAGAAAAACAAATGCCAAGAGCCACTAATGCGCCGGCCAGCCGGGCGCGACGCAAACGCGTCATCAAATCCGCCAAAGGTTATCGCGGTCGCCGATCAAAACTTTTTCGTTACGCCAAAGACGCGACGATGAAAGGCAAATACTGGGCCTATCGCGATCGCAAGACCCGCAAACGCACTTTCCGCTACTTGTGGATCCAGCGGCTCAACGCCGCCGCTCGCGCCAATGGATTAACTTACAGCCGGTTCGCCGAAGGATTGAAAGCCGCCGGGATCGGCCTGGACCGCAAAGTCCTGGCCGATCTCGCAGTCAGCGACGAGAACGCGTTCAAATCGATTGTCGATCAAGCCAAGAGCGCGCTGGAAGACAAATCGAAATCGAAAAAGAAAGCGGCGTAGGTTAAGCGATTTCTGTCTTTTGACAGAATGCACAGAATTAACGAAATGATTTTCGAATTCTGTTTCATTTTGTTCATTCTGTCGGAAGTCTTTTAACCGATGGCGCATCCACTGGAACAACTCCGCGACGACGCGCTGAGCGAGATCGAATCCGCGCGCGACGAGCAGACGCTCGAAGCTGCCCGAGTGAAATATCTCGGTCGGAGCGGCAGCGTCTCGTCCTGGGGCGAGCAAATGAAAACGCTCGCCAAGGAAGAGAAGCCGATCGTTGGCAAGTTGCTGAACGAAGTCCGGAACGCTGTCACCGCCGCAATCGACATCCGCGCGCAACAGTTTCGATCACAGAAAGAAACCGGCGCGCTTGCGAAGATCGACATCTCGCTACCGGGAACACCGCATGAGATCGGCGCGCTTCATCCGCTCACCCAAATGCTCGAGCGCTCGATCGAAATTTTCCACCGAATGGGCTTCGCACTTGCGGACGGTCCCGACATTGAAGACGAATGGCATTGCTTCGATGCGCTGAACACGCCGCCGGAACATCCCGCGCGCAACGAGCAGGATACATTTTATCTGCCGGACGGCCGACTGCTCCGCACGCACACATCCACCGTTCAAATTCGCACGATGCAATCCGCGCCGCCGCCGATTCGCGTGATCGCGCCCGGCGCGGCTTACCGTCGCGATGAAGTGGACGCGACGCACAGCGCGCAATTTCATCAGATTGAAGGTCTTTACGTAGATGAGAACGTCAGCGTCGCGGACTTGAAAGGCACGCTCGAATTCTTCATGCGCGAACTTTTCGGCGCCGACACCGCCGTCGAATTCCGTCCGCATTACTTTCCGTTTACCGAGCCGAGTCTCGAGGTTTTCGTGAAATCAAAGGCGCTCAAAAAAGGCGAACAATGGATCGAGGTCTGCGGTTGCGGCGTTGTCCATCCGGCCGTTTTCGAAGCGGTTAACAAGGCCCGCGGCGATAAAGCGTACGATCCGGAGAAGTGGAGCGGCTATGCGTTCGGTCTGGGCATGGACCGGCTCGCCATGATTTTGTTCGATATTCCCGATATCCGCCTCTTCGCGCAGAATGATCTGCGGTTTTTAAGACAATTCGCGTGAACCTTCTTATGTCATTCCGACCGAAGTGGAGGAATCTCTTACTATTTCCGTTTTGGCTCCGTCCGGAAATATCGAGAGATGTCTCGACTGCGCTCGACATGACATCGAAACGAAAATGAAATTTTCCGTTAATTGGCTGGCCGAATTTGTCGATCTTCCAAAAAACGCGGAGGAGATTGGCGATCTGCTCACTCGAGCCGGCGTCGAAACCAAAAACATCGAAACGCGCGGCGCGAAGATCGACCACGTGATCGTTTCACAGGTCACCGCGTCATCGCGTCACCCGAATGCCGATCGATTGACGGTTTGCGAGGTCGATGATGGCAGCGGGACCAAGCGTCAGATTGTTTGCGGCGCGACCAATTATAAAGTGGGCGACAAAGTTCCGCTGGCACTCCCGGGCGCGAAATTGCCGAACGGAACTGAGATTCGAAAAAGCAAACTCCGCGGCGTGGAATCGGAAGGAATGCTTTGCAGCGCGATTGAGCTTGGTCTCGGACAGGACGCGGCCGGTCTTTTGATTTTATCGCCCGAGGCGAAGATCGGCGCGCCGATTGCCGACCTTTTTCCGAGCGATACGATTCTAGACGTCGAAATTACACCGAACCGCGGCGATTTGCTCAGTCATTTCGGGCTCGCGCGCGAAATCGCCGCTTTGACCGGAAAGAAACTCAAGTCGACGCCGCGCGAAGCCAAGATCGACACCAAGAAGTCCGGCGTCACCATCAGTGCCACACGCGAATGTCCATTTTTCTCCGCCCGCAAGATCGACAACGTAAAAGTCGGACCGAGTCCGCAATGGTTGCGCGCGAAAATCGAGATCGTCGGCATTCGCTCGATCAATAACATCGTCGACATTTCCAACTTCGTGATGCTTGAACTCGGCCAGCCGACACATGCGTTCGACGCAGATCAACTAAAGGGCGGGATCAATGTGCGTTTAGCGCGCCAGGGCGAAAAATTCCTCGCGCTCGATGGAAAGACTTACTCGCTAAAACCGGACAATCTGGTCGTCGCCGATCAGGAACGCGCGGTTGGAATCGCCGGCGTAATGGGCGGCGAAGAAACCGGGGTGACTGAATCGACCAAAAATGTGCTGCTCGAAGCCGCTTACTTTCTTCCGGCCAGCGTTCGGCGGACCGCGCGGAATTTGAATTTGCCGAGCGACGCGAGCTATCGCTTCGAGCGCGGCGTCGATCCGGAGATGGTTTTACGCGCGTCGCACCGCGCGACCGAACTGATTCGCGAGATCGCCGGCGGAACGCCGGCAAAAGAAATTGGAGCGGCGGGAAAAGTTCCGGCGAATCCGGCAGACGTTTCGCTGAGCTACGAAAAATGCGACCGAGTTGTCGGGATCGCGATTAAACCGAAAACCGCCGATGAAATACTCACTCACTTTGGCTTGAGCAAGAGTAAGAGCACAAGCAAGGGCGCAACATGGCAGATTCCGAGCTACCGCCGCGATTTACAGCGCGATGTCGATCTCATCGAGGAAGTCGTCCGCGCTTACGGCGTAAACAAAGTTCCCGGGACCGATCGCAGTAGGTTCACGCCTTCCAGCGCGGCGGATCATTCGCACGATCTGGAAACGGCGTTTCGCGCCCGGCTGGTTGCGCACGGACTTTCAGAAGCGCGCACATCCAAATTGATTCCGAGAAGCGCGTCCGCTTTCGGCGAAAACGCGGTTAAGCTGCGAAATCCGTTGAGCGAAGATCACGTGGCGCTGCGGCCCAGCTTGATCGGCGGCCTCCTTGAGGTGCTTGAGCGGAACGTTCGCGCGGGCGCCGAGACAGTTGCGATCTTCGAAATCGGGCGCGCGTTTATCCCGCCCGATGGAAAAGAAGAACGGCATCTGGGCGTTTTGCTCTGGGGAAATATTTCGCGTACGCCCAATTGGCGATCGCAGACGCGCCACGGCCTTGACCTGTTCGATCTTAAGGGCGCATTAGAATGCGTTGTCCCGGATCTGTCGTTTCGGCCTGCTAAATATCCTGACCTCGCGCTCGCGGCCGATGTTTGGTCGGGCGATCGCGTGGTTGGTTTTGGCGGACACCTTTCGGCGACCAAATCCAGTGCACCAGGTCCGGTGCTCATCGCCGAGCTTCATGCCGATCTTCTTTTGGTGATTGACGAATCAGCGAGAAAATTTCGCGAGCTCGATCGCTATCCATCCATCACGCGCGACATCGCGATGATTGTGCCGGAAGAAATTTCGCACGCGAAAGTTTTACAGGCGATTGAAAACCCGAAGGAGCCACTATTAGAAAGCGTGCAGCTCTTCGACTTATTCACCGCAGAAATGGGAACAGCACGCAAATCGCTCGCATATCGATTGACATATCGAGACCGGAGTCGCACACTGACGAGTGAGGAAGTGAGTGCGGTGCACGCGAAAATTCGCGAGCGATTGCAACGCGACCTCGGCGCGGAATTGCGCGAGTAGTTCTTTGAGATTGAGAGCCGCTTATTGAGGGTTGGGAAGGAAACCAGTGCTTTCCACTCAACTCTCAACCAGCGGCTTTCGAATTTACCCTGCGATGTTCGAGATTGAGGTGACGTCCCCGAACCGATAGTTGACGAAATTAAGGAGGCTTGGTTGGTGCGGAGAATGGCAGGCCTTCATTGGAAGTCAGATTCCGCAGCGACGGTCATCCGCCGTTTACCAAAAGGGAACGGGAGATTCACCTGAACGGCATCTGTGGGGTAAAATTTTGCAGAAGGCCCGGATTGTCCGTCGATCCGGGCCTTTTCTTTTCAGCAACGCCGAATACCAAATTCAAGCATTTGAAATTCGCTTGTTAACATCGACAATCTCCCGCGATGCGCGCCCTGCTCGCTCTTGAGGACGGAAAATATTTCGAGGGCGAATCATTTGGCGCAACCGGTAGCCGGGTCGGCGAGATTTGTTTCAACACCGCGATGACCGGTTACCAGGAAGTCCTGACCGATCCTTCCTATCGCGGTCAGATCGTGACCATGACTTATCCGTTGATCGGAAATTACGGAACCAATGCGCTCGACCAGGAAAGCGTTTCGCCGCACGTCCGCGGGTTTGTCATCGAAGAGCTGAGCGAAGCGCCGAGCAACTGGCGCTCGGAAATGTCGCTCGATGAATATTTGAAAAAATGGGAAATCCCCGGTGTTCAAGAAATCGACACCCGCGCTCTGACACGCCATCTGCGGACGCGCGGGGCGATGAAGGCCTGCCTGACGACGGAGGAAATGTCCGTCGAACAAGCGGTGCAACGCGCAGTCGATGGTAAGGGCGTGATCGGAATGGATTACGTCCGCGAAGTTTCGACGCCGGAAATTTATCAATGGGACCCCGAGGACACATTGAGCGAGCCGTGGTCGATCGTGAATGGCGATGGCGACAGCAAACCGAAGTTGCCGCCGATTCGGTTTCGGGTTGTGGCCTACGACTACGGCATTAAACAAAATATCTTGCGATTGCTCCGGCAAAAAGGTTTCGGCGTCACGGTCGTCCCCGCAACGACGACGGCCGAGCAGACGCTCGCTCTCAATCCGGACGGAATTTTTCTTTCAAACGGACCGGGAGACCCTTCGGCATTGCCTTACGCTCACAAGACCGTCCAGGATTTGATGGGCAAGAAGCCGATCTTCGGAATTTGTCTCGGCCACCAGATCCTCGGGTTCGCGTTCGGCGGGTCGACCTTCAAATTGAAATTCGGCCATCGTGGCGCCAACCAACCGGTCAAAGATCTACGTTCCGGTAAGGTCGCGATCACTGCGCAGAATCACGGTTTCGCGGTCGATCCGGAATCTTTGCCGAAAAATGTCGAGGTCAGTCACATTAATTTGAATGACAACACCGTTGAAGGAATGCGCCACAAGGAATTGCCGATCTTCAGTGTCCAATATCACCCTGAAGCTGCACCCGGCCCGCATGACGCGTCTTATTTCTTTTCCCAATTCGCCGATTTGATCGAGGGCAAAAAGAGCCGAAAATGAACCATGTTTAACTCAACTCGCTTCAAAGCTTTCAAAACCTTCTTCGCCGTTGTTGTAATTGCTTCTTTTGCAACGGCGCCGCTCGCTCTTGCACATGACCCCGCGGAGCACGGAAAAGAGAATCTCAGCGCCGGTGCCGAAAAAACTGTGACCGGCGAAATCGTCGACATGATGTGCTACGTCGATCATAACGCCATTGGCGAAGAGCACGGAAAATCGTGCGGCGCGAAGTGCATCAAAAGCGGCGGCCCGGTCGGGATCGTCAGTGATGGGAAAGCATATCTGGTCGTCGGCGAACACAAGCCGATGAACGATCAACTGGCCGAATACTGCGGTAAAACCATCACGCTGAAGGGCAAACTGGCCGATCGTGGTGGCGTCGCGTTGCTCGAAAACGCCGAGATCGTTAAGAAATAAGGCAACTCTGTCGTCCCGAACGGATGTGAGGGATCTCCCACAGATTCGAGCGTCACACGGAGAACATTAGCGTGATCCTCGCTCCGATTGTGAGATTCCTCGCTCTGCTCGGAATGACAAACTCTTATTTAATAGTACGCTCGCAGGGACGGGCGGAGTAAATTAGAGCGACGCGGTCAGCAATTATCCCGACATCCGGAGCACGATCACTTCGCGCAACATCGCGAGGCTGTCGTGAATCACGCGGACCTTGCTTCCCTCCGCGTGATTCCAACACACCGGAATTTCGCGCAGCCGCAACCCGGCGCGGTGCGCGATAAAAAGAAGTTCGACATCGAACGCGAACCCGATGGTGTGCGCCTTTTCCAGGATTGGCCGGCAGACGTCCAGCCGGAACGCTTTGAAACCGCATTGCGTGTCCCAGAACGGCATCCCGGTCGCGAGCCGCACGATCAAATTGAAAACTCGACCGGCCTGCTTGCGTCGCCACGGTTGGCGGATGCCGATCAGCTTTCGATCGAGAGCGCGTGAACCAAAGGCAAGATCGACATCTCCGTTCGCGATCGGCTCGATCACTTTTGGAATCTCGCTCAACGGCGTGGAAAGATCGGCATCGAAGAATAACCCGATTGGTTTAGTTGCCGCGAGCAGTCCGGTTCGCACCGCTGCCCCTTTCCCGCGATTGGGAAAATTCTCCAGCAAGCGCGTTTGAATCTTTGCGCCGCTCAAAGCTTCGCGAATAATCGTAGGCGTCGCATCAGTCGAGCCGTCATTGACTACGATCAACTCCGCGTCGGGACTTTCCGCCGATAGATAATCGAGGGTCGAACGCACGGTGTCGCCGATCCGTGCAGCTTCATTAAAGCAGGGAATAGCGACGGAAAAAGGCGGTAGCATGGGAAATCGAAATTCGTTAATCGAGACTCGTGATTCGGCGACGATTTAACGATGTAACGAATTACGAGTCACGACTTCAGCGATAAATCTCGGTGATGAACTTTCCGTTCGCATCGACATAACCGCGATACATCCCCGAAGTGTTAAATGGGAGCGCGACTTTGCCGCTTTTGTCGATCGCGATCATTCCGCCAGTCCCCCCGAGCTTTCCGATTTTATCGATGACCGCGATGCTCGCTTCCTCGACGGTTTTACGGCGATACTCCATCAGCGCCGAAACATCGTGCGCGGCGGTGGCCATGATAAAAAATTCGCCGTCGCCCGTTCCAGACACGGCGCAAGTGGCGTTATTCGCGTAAGTCCCACCGCCAATGATCGGCGTGTCGCCAATGCGCCCGCTCAGCTTGTTTGTCTTGCCGCCGGTTGACGTCGCTGCGGCAAGATTACCGTTTCGATCCAATGCCACCGCGCCGACTGTTCCATGGAGGTCCTGATGGGTAATGATGAACGTTTTGTCGCCATTGGCGCCCGCCTTTTCAGCCGCCTTTATTCTCTGAAGCGCATCCCAGCGTTCCTGGGTGAAAAAGTATTTTTGATCGACGAGCTCGACGCCACGTTCTTTGGCAAAGTTTTCCACGCCCTCGCCACTCATTAAAATGTGCGGCGATTTCTCCATCACCAAACGAGCCAGACTGATCGGGTTCTTAATGTGTCGCACGTCCGCAACTGCGCCGGCCTTGAGTGTCTTGCCGTCCATGATCGCGGCGTCCATCTCGTTTACACCGGCGGCTGAGAACACCGAACCTTTGCCGGCGTTGAAAAGCGGATCGTCTTCGAACGTGCGCACCGCCGCTTCAGTCGCATCCAGACTTGAACCGCCGTGCTGCAAGATTTCCCAACCAGCGCGAAGCGCGTTTTCAAGTCCGGCGCGATACTCCCGCTCGCGCTCTGGCGTCATCTTCCCGCGCTCGATCGTTCCGGCCCCGCCGTGAACAACCAATCCGATCTTATTTTCTTTCATCGAGCTCATCCTGCCGAACTGTTGCGCCTCAGCTAATGCCGTGACCGCGACCAGTCCGCAAATCAGAAAAAATCGGGCCGACATAAATCTTTTTGCGCCTCGAACAAGTAGACTGCGCTTTGCAGCTGCGCCAGCGCGAAGAAATCGCTTTTCGCTTTCCCGAACTAAGGCAGCTTCCCTGCTGGACATGGCTGAGCCAAAACAAGAATCGACTGAAGAAGCGCTGATCAAGGCGCCGGCCATCGCCCTTCAGGAAATCGGCGGCTTCGGCCGCAGTTTGCTGCTCGAAGTCGGGAGCATGTTCTGGTTCATCATGCACACGTTCGAGGAAATGATCGAGCGTGTGCGCGACGGACGAGTGCCGTTTCGCGCTGTTAGTTTTTTCCGGCACGCCACGCGCGCCGGGGTCGAGTCGGTTCCATTGGTCGCGCTGGTTTCATTTTTTCTCGGCCTGACGATGGCGTTGCTGACCGGTTACCAATTGCAACGATTCGGCACGGAACGGCTGGTCCCTGGTTTGGTCTCAATCAGTTTCACCCGCGAACTTGGGCCGTTGCTGACCGGCATCATGCTCGCAGCGCGAATCGGCGCCTCCTTTACGGCCGAGTTAGGCACGATGCAGGTTTCAGAAGAAGTCGAAGCCATCGAAGCGATGGGAATCGGACCGCTGCGGTTCCTGGTCGCGCCGCGAATGCTCGCGTTGTTCTTCCTGATGCCTTGCCTTTCAACGATCTCGAATATCTCCGCAATCTTTGCCAGCAGCTTGATCTCGAAAGCTTATTTTGCCATCGCCTTTCCTTACTTTCTCGATCTGGTACGCGATTCTCTGTTGATTCGCGACCTTGTCACCGGCGTGTTCAAGAGTTTCATGTTCGGCTTGCTGATCGCCGCGATCGCCTGCTATCGCGGTCTGAACGTCAAAGGCGGAGCAGCCGGAGTCGGGACCGCGACAACCTCAAGCGTCGTGACCGCGATCACGGTCGTGATCGCTGTGGATACGCTCTACAACATTGTTTACGTCAATTTTTTCCCAACATGAGCACGAAGGACTCGCACATGATCGAACTGCGCGACGTGGAAATGCAGTTCGAAGACAAGAAAGTGCTCGATGGTTGCTCACTCTCCGTCGAGCCCGAGGAGCGCCTCGTCATTATGGGTCAAAGCGGCAGCGGCAAGAGCACGATCCTGCGTTTGATCCTGGGAATATTGAAACCCAACGTCGGCTCGGTTTTTTTCAAACAATTCGAAATCACCCGTTTGAAGCGGAGAAAATTGCAGCAGGTCCGCCGGCAAATCGGGATGGTTTATCAATACTCGGCGCTCCTCAGCTCGCGCAACGTGCGCGACAACGTCGCGCTCCCGCTCGAGGAACTCACCGACAAATCACCAGGCGAGATCGACGAGATCGTGGACGAAAAACTGGACCTGGTCGGGATGAAAGACTCGAAAAACCAGATGCCATCGGAATTAAGCGGCGGGATGAAAAAACGCGTGAGTCTGGCGCGGGCCCTTGTCATGGAGCCGGAATTGATCCTGTTCGACGAACCGGTCGCCGGTCTCGATCCCGTGATCGCGTCGGTCATCGACGAATTGATCATTAGCCTTACCGAGAAGTCCAAAGTCACTTCGATTATCGTAACCCATGAAATGGACAGCGCCTTTCGCATCGGCACACGAATGGCTATGTTATATCAAGGAAAAGTAATCGAAGACGCCGAACCCGAAAAATTCAAGCAATCCAAAAATCCGGTCGTCGCTCAGTTCTTGAGCGGCAGCACCGAAGGTCCGATCCTCGAAGGAAGCCAAGATGCAATTGCAAAAAAATGAAATCATGACCGGCCTGCTGGTGGTCGGGACGGTGGCCGTCCTTGTCTTCGTTTTGGTTTTGCTCGGCGCACCGGGACTTTTCCGGCCGCTCGTGACCTACAAGATTTACGTCGACAACGCCGCTGGCATTAAACAAGGCGCGGTCGTGATGCTGGCAGGACGCAAGATTGGTCAGGTTCAAAAATTATTTTCACCCGTCTCCAAGGAAGAGGAACGTCGCGCCGAAGAAGCTGCGTCGACTCTCAGACCGGAGGAACCCACTGCGTCGCCCACGCCCTCTACCGGCAAACCAAAATACGAAGCGCGCATTGACGTTCAGGTCGACAAGAATGCGGTCGTTTACCGCGACGCGCGCACGCGCTTGATGTCACTCGGGTTGCTCGGCGACATGGCGATCGACATTACTCAAGGGACCGAATCTTCCGGGCGCGCTCACGACGGCGATATGTTTGCCGGCGAACGCAATCCCGATATCGGCGAAGCGGCCGCGAAAATGTTGGAAGTGATTAAGCCGGTGGCCGCGGAAGCGACCAACACGATGAAAGATCTTCAGCAGACCGCGCAAAACTTGAATCACATCACCGACGAGAACTCGGAGATGAATCAGGCGCTCAGCCAGATCAAATTGTTCGGCGAGCATATTGCCGATATGACTGCGCCGGACAGCGCGCTCTCCCATTCCCTCAACAACATCGAGAAAATCAGCAACAGTCTGACCGAAAACAACAACATCGAGATTACGCTCCAAAATCTGCGCACGTCCTCCGAAAAATTGAAAGGAGCGGTCAGCGACCTCGGACCAACTGGTCAGAACATCAAGGAATTCAGCGAGACGATAAAAAGTCAGCCCTGGCGGCTCATTTACCCGACGACAAAAAAATATCCTGAGAAATCTTCGACGCCCGCCCCCAGTGAAGCAACGATCACCGTCCGCAAAAGCGCGAAGCCTAAAGCGAGCCCGACTCCGGCGACTGGCGGTGGCCGCTGAAAATTCTAGGCGGCTTTTTTCGTTAACCGCGATTTCAAAAACTTCAGGACTGCGGCTTCGCTCGAGCGAAGATCGACATCTTCCTTTTCCAGCGCGTCTTCGGTCATTTGCTTCAATCCTTCGATTGATTTTTGATCGAGATAACTCTCGAGCACAGCCGGATGCACGTAGCATTTGCGGCAAATGGCCGGCGTATTGCCCAGAATCTTCGAGACCGCCTTGATCGCAGTATTGATATTCGATTTCGCCTGTTTCTGGTTCTCGAATTGTTCCTGGGCCTTGAGTGCGACCGCGGTCAGAACGGTTCCAGCCCACGTCCGAAAATCTTTCGCGGTGAAATCCTCGCCGGTAATTTCGCGCAGGTACTCGTTCACATCCTGCGAACTGATGTTGCGAATCTCGCCCTCCTCGTCAACGTACTGAAACAAATCCTGGCCGGGCAGGTCCTGGAGTTTGGCAATGATCTTCGCGATATGCCTGTCGGTCACGTCCACTTCGTGGTCGCGTCCGCTCTTGCCGCGAAAACGGAACCGCAACTTCGCGCCTTTGACCTCGACATGTCGATCTTTCATCGTGGTCAGGCCGAACGATTTGTTTTCGCGCGCGTACTCTTCGTTGCCGATCCGGATGAACGTGCGCTCGAGCAGCTGCACCACCGTCGCCAAAACTTTGTTTTGCGGCAATCCGGGCAATTTCGAATCACGCGCGATTCGCCGTCGGATCTTTGGCAACGCTTTGCCGAAACTGATTATGCGATCGTATTTGTTTTCGTCGCGAACCTCGCGCCAGCGCTCGTGGTAGAGATATTGTTTGCGCCGGCGGGCATCTCGACCAGTCGCTTGAAGGTGACAGTTGGACGAGGGACAAACCCAAATGTCCGTCCACGCCGGCGGAATCGCCAACCGCTTGATTCGCAAAAGCCGCTGCTCGTCACGAATCGGTTTTTCATCAGCGTCGAACCATTCGAAATCGTCCCCTTTTGCTTTCCGCGTATAACCCGGCCGATCGTCACTGACATAGCGCAACCCGGCCCCTTCAGCTGCGTCCATCGCTTCAGCCACGATTTTCGCCGCGTTTCCATTCCCATTCTTTCCCGGAGCGTGCACGTAATTTAAGTTCGCAGACCGACGATGTAGCGGCGGTCTTGACCTTCGACGACGTGGGCGACGCGTCTCTTCAACTCACGAGCCGTAGCTCTTGGTGAATTTTTTCTTCGACTCGGACTCAGTCGAGGGCGCGATCGGCGGTTGCTCGGGCGTCTCGGCCGACTTGTCCGCCGTAGACTCAGCGAAGGAGGAGGTTTCCGGCTCCGGTTCAAATGGAGGTTGCTGCGGTTGCGCCGCACCTTTGGGTGCCTGCTGCGCAACTTCGACATACACCATCTGCAAATTGGAGAGCGTGTTGCGAAGCACAGCCGCTTCTTCACTGCTGAGGTTGCCGCGGGTTTTTTCCTGAATCATCGACAGCTGATCGATGAACATCTTCGCGAGCTCGAGATTCACTTCGCCCTGGCCCGTTTTTGGATTTGGGATCTGACCGAGGAAGAGCGCGGCGTTCTGCGCGTGCATCATCACGAATTCGATGAAGCGCTGGGAAAGCTCGCCGCTCTGAGTGCCGGTTTGGACTTCAGCCATGGTTCACTTCTGTTTCGTAACTGGAGGCTTCTCTGGCCTGCCCGCAGTAGGCTGGGCGGAGGCGGGCGGTCGCACCGTAGCTAAAACATAGGGCTGATCGCGAAAATATTTTGCGGCGGCCTGCTTGATCTCATCGAGTGTGACTGCTTCCGTCTCGCGCTCGAGGTTCTTGTAATAATCAAAACCAAGCCCGTAAAGTTCGTCCAACGCGCACTGGTAACCGAACGAATCGTTGCTCTGCATCGCGATTTGATGCTGGCCGATCAATTTCTTTTTTGCGCGGGTGAGCTCTTCGTTGGTCAGGCCTTCGCTCGCCAGTTTCCGAATCTCGTCGAGCAGCGCCGTTTTCACCGGCTCGATTTTTTGCGGATCGGTCCCGAGATAGAACGCGAACAATCCCGGAACGAGTCCCTGCATCTGGCTCGCGCCGACGTAATACGCCAGGCCCATCTGTTCGCGAATCCGAATAAAGAAACGCGATCCGAGATCGCTGCTCGCTTCGTCGATCAACTCGAGTGCATGTCGATCCTTGTCGAACATGTCCACGCCGCGATAGCCAACCATGATTACACCCTGCGCTTTTTCCTTGTGGCTTTCCACATTCTCGATTTTAGGGATCGGCGCGGACGGGCGAGCGTCGGTCAACGCAAGCGAACCGGGTTTCATCTTGCCGAGAGCTTGTTCGAAAAGTTGTTTCACTTCGGCCGCCTTCACGTTCCCAAAAACTGAAATCACTCCGTTTTTTGCGACCAGATACTTATCGCGAAACCCGACCAGATCTTTTTGGGTGAGATGCTGGACCGATTCGGGCGAGCCATTCGAGCGTAAGGCGTAAGGATGATCGGTGAAGAGCGCCTGACGCAAAATGTTGCGCGCAACTGCCGTCAACTGTTCCTCTTCCTGTTTGATGCCAGCGATTTGAACTTCTTTTTCGCGCGCGACCGCTTTCTCCGGAAAAGTCGCGTTGAGCAAAACGTCGGCCAATAGATCGGCGCCGGTCTTCAGGTCCGGCTTCATCACGTGAACGCCGACACTCATGCTGTTGTTGCCGGCGTCGGTCGAGATCGATCCGCCGACGGCTTCGATTTGATTCGCGATTTGCTCCGCAGTGCGCGTTTTTGTCCCTTTAAGCAACGCGCGCACGGTCAGACGCGTGATTCCATTCGTCTCCGAAGTTTCGGCGAGCAAACCGCTCCGAAAGACGGCGCTCATCGAAGCCAGCGGCAAACGCGGATCTTCGCGCACGAGCAAACGCAGACCGTTGGAGAGCTCGAATTTCTGAATTTCGGCGACCGCTGCCGGCTTGGCGACTTCCTGTTTCGCACCGAGCGAGCCTTTGGGATTCAGCGACGTAACGGTCAGGTTTTGATCGACCAAATATTTGGCGGCGACCCGGCGAATATCCTCCAGGGTGACTTTTTGGACGGCGGTCAGGTAATCGCGGCTGAAATTCAGGTTGCGAGTGAGCGCCCAGTTTGATCCGAGATCGGACGCCTGCCCGCGCATGGTTGTGAGGGTGTCGATATGATGACTGAGCGACATTTTCTTCGCTTTCATCAATTCATCCGCAGTGACCCCGGCCTGTTTCACTTCCGCGATCATCTGCAAAATCAACTTCTCGGCGTCGTCGCGTTTCTTTGGATCGACAGTCGCGTCGACGCCAAACAATCCGGGATCCCCCGGGGTGTAGGAAAATGCCGAAACACTGAAAGCGAGACCGGCTTCTTCCCGGACGCGTCGATACAAACGCGAGCTGCGGCCTTCACCCAGAATGCCGGAAAGCAAATCGATCGCCGCAACATCCGGATGCGTGATCTCGGGAATGTGCCAGGCCAGCGATAGCCGGCTTAGCTCAGTCGCGAATTCATTGTGGACTTCGCGCCGGCCGAGTTGGGGCGGTTCCTCCGGAACAAAAATCGGCTTGAGCGATTTCTCCGGATAACTTTTGAAAAAATCGGCCAACTGCTGGTGAATTTTCTCTCCATCGACATCTCCCACCACGATGAAGGTGAGATTGTTCGGCACGTAACGCGATTTGTAATACTGCATCACCTGCTCCTGGGTGAGCTGGTTGTAAATTTCCATCTCGCCGATCACCGGGAGGCGATAGGGATGTCGCTGATAGGCGGTCGCGAAAAGGAGCAAGGCAGACTGCCGATCGGGATCGTCAAATCCCATCGCGAACTCACGACGGATGACTTCCTGTTCCTTCGCGTATTCGTCCGGCGGCAGCGTTGAATTCATCATCGCGTCGGACAAAATCGAGAGCGCAGTCGTCACTCCATCTTTTGGGACGTCGATCCAAAAGACGGTGCGGTCGAACGAAGTGTAAGCGTTAATATAACCGCCGACGTCCTGGATTTTTTGCGCTATCGCGTTGCTCGATTGCGTTTTGGTTCCCTTGAAAAGCATATGCTCGAGAATGTGGGAAATACCGGCGCCCAATTTCTCGTCCTCGTAAATGCTGCCAGTGCCGCACCACGCCTGAACACTTGCCACCGGCGCGCTCCGGTCTTCCTGGACAATCAGCGTCAGTCCGTCGGACAAGACCCATTTCTGGGCCGAGGCCGGCGGAAACGTGATGACAGCGGAGTCATCCATAGCGGCTGCTTTCAAATTCACCATGCTAAATACAATCGCAGAAATTAACCCTGCTACTTCAACGCGATACACAAATTTATTGGCCACCGTGAATTCCAATGAAGTAGAGGGACCGCGCCAGTCACGAAACCTTGGGCGCGGGTAGGCTTTTGGGAGCTTCGGTTTTCTTTTCCGGAGCGTACGGCTTCACGAACGCCTCCTGAAAATCGTAAACGGCCTTGAAATCCTCGATCGAATCCTGGTCGGTCTTTCCAAAAATACCGGCGCCGATGAGATTGAAGACCATGTGACCGATGTCTTCGCAGGAACGAATTCCCCAGCTGTCGAAGACCGTCACCACCATCGGTCCAAATTCGTTGAGCGCGTATTGCTTCACGCCCTCGAGCAACTCCGGTCCCGAGACGTGCCGCACGGTTGTGCCTTTTGCTTTCTTCTGCTGCTTAGTCGTGTAATCGAGCGAATCTCGCAAAAAAATGTAGGCCTCGCGTTGATAACGCGGGTCGCTCGCCACGATCGAATCGAGGGCTTCGGAAAATCCAATCTTCTGCATTAAGAAAAACGCGCGGCCTAACCGCGGCGACTATCTTAATGACGAACTCTCGAATGAGCAACTGCGCGCAAGATCGACACGACCAACATCGCCAAATCCTAGAACTCCGATTCCATTGCGTCGAGATAGGCGGAATACGCATCCTTCCTGTGCCCTCGAGAGGGAACGGCCGCCCTTGAGGTGTTAAGATAATCCTCAAACAGACCGCTCTGCGTTTTCAATTGAGTCGCTTCGAACCAGTTCAGGTAATCGTCGACCTCGCTCATTCGCGCGCACAGCTTCGCGCGCAAGATTTTCAATTCGGCCAGCCGCGCCGCCACGGCGTGATTTTTTCCGAGCGCGAGCTGGGCGGAAAGCTGTTGGTAATCCTGGACCACAGAGCGCAGCAATGGATTGCCGTGCGCAGCCAGGAGCATTAACTCCTGACTAAATTTTTGGAGCGCCAGTCGTTGCGTTGGATTCGTTTTCTTTTGGTGAAGATCTTCGAGGGACACGGACTTGTCGCGCCCGTCGGTCGCTGGAAATTTTGTCCGCAAAAGATCAGCCAGTTTTTCCTGCGTTTGCGAAAACGTCAGAAGATCGGCGCGCCCGGAACTCTTGATGTCTGCGATCTTCGATTTCCAGATTTTTTCTTCGTTGCCGGCAAGTTGGGGAAACGCCGCCTCCAAATCGCGTAAGGGATCATTCGCGGCCAATGAAAGGTGGTCGATGTAGTGGCCGAGGCGCGCGTGACCATCGCCGCTATCGATAAGCAATTGCACCAGCGCCAACGAATAGGCGCGATAAAGCAATCGCCCTGCGGGATCGAGTAATTCGGGGCGTTCGCGCAGAAATTCATTGAGCGGCGGGACTCGTTCCGACAGGGCCAGCGCGTTGATGAGCGACGCGCGATCACGATTTGGCGTCAGCGCGAGCAAACCTTCCACCAGCCAGCTCGGCGCCTCGACGTAAACAATACCCGGCGCAATCGCGGTTTGATTGCGATAAATCATTTCGAGCAGGATCGCGCGCAAAAGTTCGCGCTCCGTCGCAGCGGAATTTATTTCCCGCGAAATAGTGAGGTCGAGCTGCAGCTTCAAACCAGAGCCGGTTTGGCTAAAACGCAACGCAGCAGTTGGAATTTCCGGCAGGTTTGGCGCCGGCGATTGCAAATTGATAACCGTCGCGGTGACCCACTGATCGCGTCGCTGCAAAAGTGCGAGCAGATTGGCTTTAGTGCGCTCGGCCATCTGCGAGACACTACCGCGCCATGCCGCGTCGCCCCCGTAAACAACGAACTGCCCCGACGGGCTGACGCTCCGCTCAATCGGCGTGGTGGCAGCGGAGTCGAACACCAAGATCGACAACATCAAAAGCGCAGCCGCGGCAATTCGGCGAAGTTCTGATTTCACAAACAGTTGTCGCCAGAGTAGTTGCGCGCTGCGCCTCGTGGCGAGCACGATTGCCAAATTTTTCGTAAAAAAAGGTGAAACTCTGAGCTGTTCTTAACGTCTAATTTCTAGAACCAAAAAAAGAAAATTATGAACACAAAACGCATACTAATAGGCGTGGTCGCAGGGGCGATGTTAACGGGGTCGGTTGCTATGGCGGCCCACGGGAACGACCAGGCTCGCTCGAAAACAAAAGTGCGAGCGGCGAAAAATACTACGACCGCGATAACAACTAGCGGAAACAGGACGGTTCGGACTGGAACCGTTCGTAACAGAAGCACCGTTTTCACTGGCGGTAATAACACCTCGGTCCGAACTGGAACCGTCCGTAACCGAAGCACAGTTTACGTGGGCGGCAGCAGATATGGTTATAGCTACCCGTACCGTTCGTACGGCTACGGCTATCCGTACTCGTACGGGCCAACCGTTTCATTCGGATTCGGTTCCCCGTACTCCTACGGCTACTACCCGTACGATTCTTACGGAACGTACCCGTACAGCTACGGCTACTACGGTTATAACCGGCCGGCTTACAACACCTACGCGAATGGATCAATTGTGATCCAAGTTCAATCGCGGTTGGCGCGAGCTGGTTACTATCGCGGTGTGATCGATGGAGTCATGGGACCGCGGACGCATTACGCCATTCTCGCGTATGAGCGGGACCACGGCCTGCGTGTGGCCGGCAACATCAACGGACAGCTCCTGCGAAACCTGGGTCTCCGTTACTAACGAAACTAAAACAGATTGGTTGATTGGTTGGTTGGCCGGTGAGTCCGATGGAGAAATGGCGGGCTCCCGGCCACTTTCCTTTTAACGAGTCGGCGGCGTTATGCTAACGCTGCCGTCGTGAAAGTTAATCGCTCCCATTTTGCCGATCAACTTTCGCTCACGCTCGAGCGCCGACCATAAGTCGACGAAAATGATCTCGGCGAATTGCATGATCCCGGGATGGACCGGCAGCCGCCCGATCCAGCCGCCATTGTTTGCGGCCGTAATTTTTCCCGCGCCCGTATCAACGCGATAAGATGCGCGGCTGAAAAGTGAATAGCCGAAGAGCGAGCGTTCCACTCCGATCGTGCAAGCGTTTTCCTGGAAGGAAGCGGTGGCGCGCACGAATGTCAGCACCGGATTATTCAGCGCCTTTTTCTTGCTGGTTAATCGATACGTCAGATACGCGTTGATCTGGTCCTGCGAATATTCCAGCGGTCCCGTCTTTTGATACGAAGCTGCGTTTTCCAAATCGAGATCGATTTGCTGAGGCACACTCTTAGTCGGCGCCGGAAGTTCCGGCGGAAGCGCAATCTCCACCACCGCGGCAACAACGGCCGCGGTCAAAGCGAGTTTGCTGACCGCGAAGAAATTTTGCCGCGCTCGGTTCGGCGGTCCCAACATTTTCTGCAAACGCCGATGTGTTTCCTGAGGGTCCGGCGCTTTTTGTTTCGCAATCACAACGGAACGGTCCAAGCGTTCGCCACAGTTGTGGCAATAGATACGCTCGGCTTCGTTTTCGTGCCGGCACTCCGTGCAAACCACTTTCGTCATTGTTGTCGTTGTCATGAAGCCGATTCCTTTTCCGGTTTAGTCGATGGAGTCGTGGTCGATGTTTTTGCCGGGGGCGTCTTCGATTCCTTGCCGGCATCGGATTTCTCACTCGCAGCGCCGGGCGCTTCTTTCTTAGCCGCATCCTGATAGGCTTGGCTCCGATAATCGGTGCTGTAAAAACCGGAGCCTTTGAAAATAATCCCCGCGCCGGTGCCGAGAAGACGTTTTACCTTGCCGTGGCCCCATTTCGGAAGCTGGCAAAGGTCCTTCGGACATTCCTGGAGTGGTTCGTCGCGCATTGATTGAGACATCTCAAAATTCTTGTCGCACTTCTGGCAGTGATACTCGTAAGTCGGCATGCCGGAAACGCTGCCTCGAACAAAGCACAATTCAAGCCGCGGAAACGGGCGAAGTGGCTGGTCCTGCCAGTGCCACACCTCTTGACTTTAGATACGGGGTCGGTACAGGGTTCGACCGAAAAGTTTTTATGCGTTCTTCATTTTATCGGCCGTTCCTTTTGCCATTTTTTGCGATTGCGTTCCTCACCAGCTGCGAGGAAGACGTCCGCTACTCGGGCCAGGCCCAATATCTTGCCGGCACTCACGGCCCCGCTCCTACTACCGGCGCGCCGACTGACAACGTCTCCTATTGGGATGGCGATCACATTGGCGGCAAACCGTCGGTGAAAATCAGTATCAAAGAACAGCGCGCCTATTTTTATAAAAGCGGAATGCTGGTCGGCATTTCGCAGCTCTCGACCGGACGTGAAGGCCTGAATACACCCGCCGGTCACTTCTCGATCATCCAAAAGGACATAAACCACGTCTCGACCAAATACGGCGACTTCGTTGACGACGCCGGAAATGTCGTGATGCCGAACGTTTCCGTCGACGATAAAAAACCTCCGGGCACACATTTCAAAGGCTCGCCGATGCCTTTCTTTATGCGCATCGTCGATGGTGTCGGAATGCACGCGGGTTATCTGCCAGGCTATCCCGCATCCCACGGTTGCATTCGGATGCCGCAATTCATGGCGGAGAGTTTCTTCAAGTCGGTTTCCACCGGTACTCCGGTCACGATCACGAATTAATCCGTAGCCGACCCCGGACTTTCGGCGAAAGTTCGCCGTGGAAAGATCGACATCCGGCGAATTGCTCGAGCGCGTCGAGCAAAGTGCCCCGATTGCGCGCAAGCTCGAACAGATCGAGACCCAACGCGCGCGGGTAAAATTCTCGCACGTCATCGCACCGGCCCAGGCTTTCCTGGCTGCGATTATCGCGCGCCGGGTACGAAAAACGGTCTGGATTCTCTGCCCGGGTGTGCGCAATCAGGATTCGCTTTACGAAACAATCCTGAATTGGCTTCCGAGCGCGCAATTCTTGCCCGAAGCCGAATTCGCCGCGGTCGAAAACGTTTTGCCCGATCCCGAAATTGCGGCCGAACGTCTCGCGCTTCTCGCCCAGATCGACAGCGAATCCGGGCCGCACGTCATCGTCGCGACGCGCGCAAGCCTCGATCAACCTGCGCCGAAACGCGGCGCAGTGTCCGCTTCGACTTTGAAAATCAAACGCGGCAGCGCTTTGACCATGGAGCAGTTGCTCGAAAAATTGAGCGCCGCCGGCTACGACCGCGTCGCCCAAGTCACCACTCGCGGACACGTCGCTGTGCGCGGCGGCATCGTCGATCTTTATTCGTGGCAGGCCCCGCTGCCGGTACGGCTCGAGTTCTTTGGCGATAACGTCGAATCGCTCCGCGAGTTCGATATCGATACCCAAACCTCGGTCCGCGACCTGGGCAGGATCGACATCCTGCTCGGCGCGGCGGACGATCAAACCGGATTCGTTCGCGATTACATCGGCAAAGATGATCTGGCCATCGACATCGAGCCGGAGGAAAAATCAACGTCTCGAATTCAAATCAGCGAAAGCTGGATCGAAAGCGGCCCTGAGGATTTCAGCGGCGCATTTCAGGATTGCGATATCGGTGAGTTCGCGGTTGGCGATTTCCTGCTCGCGGAAGCGAAACGCGATCAATTCATCAAACGACTGAGCGAATGGCGCAAAAACACGGCGCGCATCGTCGTTTATTTCCAGACCGAGGGCGAGATCGAGCGTTTCCGCGAATTGATCAGCGCCGACGCATTGCAAGATGTCGATCTTGTTCTGGGCACACTCGCGCGCGGATTTTGTTTTCCGCCGGCAAACCTGGTCGTTTTGTCCGCCCCTGAATTATTCGGCCGTTTCGCGCCGCATGCGCGAAGGCGGTTGTATCACGCTGAGCGTCACCGCGCCCAAATCGACTTCAGCGAATTGAATGAAGACGATCTCGTCGTTCATCTTGAACATGGAGTGGCGCGGTTTGCCGGCCTGACGCGCATTCCGACGTCGATCAACGGCGAACAAGAAGTGCTCGCGCTCGAGTTCGCTGACGAAGCCAAGCTCTACGTCCCGCTCGAGCAAGCATATCTCGTTTCACGTTATGTCGGCGTCGGCAAACGATCTCCGCAGCTCAGTTCTCTGGCCGATGCAAAATGGGCGCGCGCAAAAAAAAGCGCGGCCTCATCCATTTTCGATTACGCCGGAAAAATGCTTGCGGTCCAGGCCGAGCGCGAAACGGTTCCCGGCCATGCTTTCGGCCCGGACACAAAATGGCAACGTGAATTCGAGCATTCGTTTCCGTTTCGCGAAACGCCCGACCAGATGAAGGCGATCATCGACGCGAAGATCGATATGGAGCAGCCGCGACCGATGGACCGATTGATCTGCGGCGATGTCGGCTTCGGCAAAACGGAAGTGGCAATTCGGGCCGCCTTCAAAGCAGTCATGGACGGAAGACAAGTCGCCATGCTTGCACCCACGACCGTGCTCGCGCAACAGCACTTCGAGGTTTTTCGACAACGCATGCTCGATTATCCGGTCCGAATCGAAATGCTGAGCCGGTTTCGGACGCATGGCGAGCAGCGCAAAATCCTCGAGCTGGTTCGCCAGGGCGGCATCGACATCGTCATCGGCACGCACCGGCTCATTTCCGGCGATGTCATATTCAAAGATCTCGGCCTGGTGGTAATCGACGAAGAACAGCGCTTCGGCGTACTGCACAAAGAAAAATTCAAGGAGCTCTTCAAGCTGGTCGACGTGCTGACGCTTTCGGCCACGCCCATTCCGCGCACGCTTTATCTTTCGCTCGTCGGCGCAAAAGACATGTCCACCATCGAAACGCCGCCGCTTAACCGTTTACCGGTGGAAACAATTGTTTGCGGTTATGACGAGCGCATTATTCGGGACGCGATCAATCGCGAGCTCGAACGGCAGGGCCAGGTTTATTTTTTACACAACCGCGTCCAGACCATCGAGCGCATGCGAGAAAAAATTGTCGATCTTGTGCCGAACGGGCGGGTCGAAGTTGGGCACGGACAAATGGATGCCGACGAGCTCGAGGAAGTGATGGCACGTTTTGTTGCCGGAAAAATCGACGTGCTTGTTTGCACCACGATCATCGAGAGCGGTCTCGATATTCCGAATGCGAACACGATCATCATCGATCGCGCCGATCGTTTCGGCCTGGCCGATCTTTACCAATTGCGCGGCCGCGTCGGTCGCGCCGAGCACAAAGCTTACGCCTACCTCCTTTTGCCGCGCGAAATGATGACCGTTGGCGCCGCGCGCAAACGCATCAACGCGATCAAGCAATACAGTTCGCTCGGCGCGGGTTTTCGCATCGCCATGCGCGACCTCGAAATTCGCGGGGCCGGCAGCATTCTCGGCACCGCCCAGAGCGGCCACATTATGGCGATCGGTTTCGATCTTTATTGTCAGCTTCTCAAACAAGCCGTCGCCCAATTGAAAGGGCGAAAATTTCAGCCGCGGCTCGATGTCGATCTTCGGATCGATTTCGTGGCGACCAATGAAGCCGAGTTCGCCCAGCTTGGGCCCGAGAAGCGAATTCCGGCCTTCGTTTCCGCCAATTACGTCAGCGACACCGGATTGCGGATCAAAGCTTATCGCGAGATCGCCGGGATCGGCACCCGCGAGCAATTTGAACGCGTCCGGCGCGAATGGCGCGACCGGTTCGGGAAATTCCCGGAAGCGGTTGACAACTTGTTCCTTCTCGCGGAAATCAAGCTCGCCGCCGCCAAAGCCGGCATCAGTCGCGTGGAAGTGCGCGAGCGAAAGTTGATGCTGACCCGGCGGGGCGAGTTTATACTTGTCGAAGGCAAGTTCCCCCGTTTAGTTGCAAAGCCAGCGCATCTCGGGGAAGTTTTAGAGCTAACAAAAAAATTTACATGATGCGGCAAATTCTCATCGCACTGATCGCAGCCTGCCTGCTGAATTTCTCACCCATTTGCCACGCCGCTTACGCCGCGGGCGACCCGGAGGTGGTCGATGGTGTGGCGGCGGTCGTGAATGGCGACGTGATCACCTTTTCTCAGGTGCGAAGCCTGGTCGGGCCGCGAGAAAAATTATTGCGCGCGCAATTTAGCGGCGAGGAGCTGGTCAATAAGGTTAAGGAAGCGCGCAAGGCTGCGCTCCAGGATTTGATCGATCGCCAGCTTATTATTCAGGCGTTCAAGAAAGAGAATTATCAGATTCCGGACCACTTCGTTGAAGATCGGATGCATGACATCGTTCGAACGGAGTTTGGCGGCGACCGCAACACCTTCATTAAAACGCTCGAGGCGCAGAACTTCTCCATGGGCGAATTCAAAAAGATGGAGACGGAAAAAATGATCGTTCAAGCGATGCGGGGCAAGAACGTCAAGCTCAACACCGTCGCTTCGCCCGTGAAAGTGGAAGAATATTACAAAGAGCACCGCGACGAATTCACCAGCAAGGCGCAAGTCAAATTGCGCTTGATCATGATTCCAAGCCACGCCAGCGACGGTAACGCCGCCGCCCAAAAAGCGATGGCCGACGAAATTTTCGGCAAGCTCGTCAACGGCGCCGAATTCGAACGCATGGCGCAGCTTTATTCCGAAGACAGCACCCGCGAGAAAGGCGGCGATTGGGGCTGGGTCGAGCGCAAGACGCTGGCCGCGCCGCTCGAGAAAGTCGCGTTCAACCTCGAGCCGGGCAAAACCAGCAATGTCATCGAGTTCGGCGGCAATTATTACATCCTCAAAGTCGAAGACAAACACGGCGGCGATACCAAGTCGCTCGCCAATGTCCGCGCCGACGTCGAAAAGAAATTGATGCAACACGAAGCGCAAAGATTGCAGGAGAAGTGGCTCGTCGGTTTGCGCTCGAAGGCGTTCATCAAAACGTTCTGAGTCGTCGATCGACAAGATCGACAACTGCTCTTCCGCTTCCGCTTCGTCTCCTAACCGCCGCTTGCTAGCGCGCGTGCTCTTGTTGAAGATGCGACATGCGACCGCGCATTGGTATTACGCTCGGTGATTGCGCCGGTATCGGACCGGAAATTGTCGATCTTGCCCTGAAATCGGGACGGGTTCCGGATTCGGCGGAATACGTCGTGATTGGCCGGCAGTCCGATTGCCAACCGGGCGCGCCCACAATTGAAACTGCGCGCGCAGCCGCGGCTGCGCTTGAGGAAGCAGTGACGCGCGCGCGGCGAGGCGACCTGCAGGCGATTGTCACCGGGCCGATTCACAAAGCGCGGATGTACGAAGCCGGGTTCAAGTTTCCCGGCCAAACCGAGTTTTTCGGCGAGCGCTGCAGCGTGGAAAACTTCGCCATGTGTTTGACCGGCGGCAAAATTACGGTCGCACTCGTGACTGCACACATTCCGTTGAGCGAGGTTCCGCGCATGCTGAAGCAACCCGAGATTGTCCGCGTGGGTTTGCTTCTCGCCGAGTTTTTACAGCGTCACACAAACTTGACCGGTTTAACCGGTCAAGTTGCAAATGACGCGAAAGAAAGTTCGGGGACTCGCGCATTTCGGATCGCAGTCGCCGGATTGAATCCGCATGCCGGGGAATCTGGGAAAATTGGTCGCGAAGAAATCGAAATCATTGCGCCGGCTGTCGCTGAACTAAACTCGTCACACGTCACTCGTCACTCGTCACTGCTTTTCACCGGGCCGCATTCACCGGATACGGTTTTTCATCGCTCGGTCGAAGGCGAATTCGACGCCGTGCTTTGCATGTATCACGACCAGGGGTTGATCCCGCTCAAACTGCACGCGTTCCACAACGGTGTGAACGCCACGCTCGGATTGCCCTTCCCGCGCACCAGCCCCGATCACGGCACCGCGTTTGAGATCGCCGGCAAGGGAATCGCGCGTGCCGATAGCATGATCGCCGCGATCAATCTTGCGGTTGAATTGGCTTCGAACGCACCGAAACCCTCACCTCCATCCTCTCCCTCCCCGAGGGAGAGGAAGTCGCGAAGCGGCAGGTGAGGGAGCTCAGCAAATGCGAAAAATTCCGAAATCACACATCGCGTTGTTGCTCGGCGTCGCGATCGTTTTCGTTTGGTCGGGGATTCATCCGCACGATCGTCTCACCTGGTGGCTGGAAGTTTTTCCCGGCATCATCGGCTTGATCGTTTTGGCCGCGACTTATCGACGATTTCAATTCACCACGCTCGTTTACACGCTCATCGCGATCCATATCTCGATCTTGTGCGTCGGTGGTCATTGGACCTACGCGCACGAACCGCTCTTCAACTGGCTTAAAGAAGTTTTTCACTGGCAACGCAACCACTACGATCGGCTCGGCCATTTCGCGCAGGGATTTGTTCCGGCAATGATCGCGCGCGAGATATTTATTCGGCTGCGCATTTTGAATCGACCGCGCTGGCAACCGTTCCTCATTATTTCCATCTGTCTTGCCATCAGCGCCTCTTATGAATTCATCGAATGGTGGACGGCGCTGTTGAGCGGCAGTGCCTCCACCGAATTCCTCGCTACTCAGGGCGACGTCTGGGACACGCAGGCCGACATGTTTATGTGCCTGATCGGTGCGACCTGCGCGCTCGTGTTCATGCGGCATTGGCAAGATCGACAACTGGTGCGGCTGGCTGCAAAATCGGATTTGCCCGCGAAACACGCGAATGCACGCGAATAAGGCGAAATTAGTGTCTCTCTGCACTTTTCGCGTTATTAGCTTTATTGGCGGGCCCGTTTTCCGATTATGAGCACGAGCAGGACGGCCAAATACGTTTCGGTTTTCAACATCGGGCTCCAGAACACCTTCGTTTATCGCTGGAATTATTTTCTGCGCGCGGCCTTTGGATTGATTCCACTCGCGGGCACGGTGTTTCTTTGGGACGCGGTTTTCAAAGAGCGCGGCGGTGCTCTGCACGGCTACGACTACGGGTCGATGATTTATTATTACCTGCTCATGCTGCTGGTCAGCAATCTGGTCACGCCGACCGAGGACGAATGGCAGATCGCCGGAGACATTCGCGAAGGCCAGATCAACGCGCTCCTGACCAAGCCGATGAGTTATCTCGCGTATCGGTTCAGCATTTTTTGCAGCGGCCGGCTCGTTTACACCTTCGTCACCCTGCCGCCGATCGCGCTCATCTTTCTCTATTTCCACAACTACGTCGCGCTTCCGCACGATCCGATGACTTACGTGCTCGCAACATTGTCGACGATGATGGCGGCCTTCATCCAATTCTTCATCACCTATTCGCTCGCGATGATGGCGTTCTGGATTTTGGAGATTACCACCATCGTTTTCATCGTTTACTCGTTCGAATATTTCCTCGGCGGCCAAATGTTTCCGATCGACATCATGCCGGCTGGAATTCAGGCGGTGCTGAAATGGACGCCGTTCTATTACGAACTGTTTTGCCCGGTCGCCATTTTCCTCGAGCGACTCAAAGGCCCGCAACTTTGGCAAGCACTCGCGATCCAAACCGGCTGGCTCTTTCTCACCTGGGCGGTCGCGCGCACCATGTGGCACCGCGGCCTTCGCCACTATCAAGCCGTCGGCGGCTGAGAATTATTTCGTAGTGGGCAACCCCGCAGCTTTCCAGGCTTTGAAGCCGCCGGCCATGGAGCGGACGTTTTTGTAGCCCATCTTTTGCAGGCTTTCGGCCGCGAGCGCGGAACGCCCACCTCCGCCGCAGTGGCAAATGATCGTCATGTTGCGATCCGGAAATTTGTCTTCGACTTCGAGCTCAATCATTCCGCGGCTCATGTTGACCGCGTCCGGAATGTGCGATTCATCGAACTCATCCTTCTCGCGAACATCGACAATCACCGTGTCGCTGCTCTTTGCTTTTTGCGCGGCGTCGGTCGGAGAAATTTCGGTGATGTTCTTCTTCGCGTCTGCGACCAAATCCTGGAATCCCTTGGGTTCAGCCATGATTTAATATGCGACGGTTATAGACCGCCGCTACAGTTTTTCGGTGCGACGATATTTCGAGATTTACTCCATCATGCTGCGCAACTCGCTCATCCGCGAGTTGAGCTTCAAAGCGAACTTTCTGCTTTGGATGCTAGTGGAGGTGCTTTGGTTCGTCGGCCAAATCGTCTTTTTCTCCATCATTTTCGGAAATGTCGACCGCATCGGTGATTGGACAAAATGGGAAGTCGTTTTGCTCATCGGCACGCACCAAATGATCGCGCAACTTTTCCAGGCGTTCTTTTTCGTCAACGTCGCCGCCATTCCTGAGCTGGTCCGGACCGGAAAACTCGATTCGCTTCTCGTCCTGCCAGTCGACAGTCAGTTCGCCGTTTCGACCAAACAATTCGGTCTCGACAGCGTGGTCAATGCCGCCGTCGGTGGCGTGGTTGTCGGTGTGGCGCTGTCGAAACTTGGCTACGTTCCAAGTGCGATGTCGATCTTGCTTTACCTCATAGCAATCACATTTGGCATCGCCGTTCACTATTCCATCATGCTCATCCTGGCCGCGGTCAGTTTTTGGATCGTGCGGGCGCAGGGACTGGTTTACGGCTATTTCAATTTCCTTAACATTGCGCGCTATCCGGACTCGATTTTCCCGCGGCTCTTCAAAATCATCTTCGGCTGGGTCGTTCCGGTCGTGATTGTAGCCAATATTCCGGCGCGGTTGCTGATTAAGTCGTTCGGCCATCCCGGCCCGCTCATGTTTCAGCTGGTCGTGGCCTCCACCGTTGTCTTCTGCCTCTCTCGCGCGTTTTGGGCGTTTGCCCTGCGTCGGTATTCCAGCGCCAGTTCATAGAATTGGAGGGACACGCGCCGTCGTGTCCCAAATATTAGGCGCCGACAGCACGGCGCCCTCCAAGATTCCTCGAATCAAACCCTCAACAGATTCGTCAAATCTGCCCTTGCGCCGGTTAGGAAATGTCCTTAATTAAGCCTCCGTTTTTCCGGCGCCCGACTGCTGGGGCGCCTTTTGAATTATGCCCACAAAAAAGAAGAAAGTTTCAGCCAAGAAAGCTGCCCCCCGCAAAGCGAAGCCAGCCCGTAAGATTTCTGCAAAAAAATCAAAGGTCACCCGCGAACGCGCCACTGCCAGTCCGCGCGAGGCGATGCTTGGAAATAATCATCGCGAGCGCAAATTGAACCCGTTCACGCGCAAGCAAAAGGAGAAGCTCCTGCAGCTTCGCGATGCCATGGTCGATTCCATGGCCGGGGTAGCGCAAGATACACTTCGTTCGCGCGCTGAAGGCAGCGAAGCTTCCGCGTTTGGGATGCACCAGGCCGATGCCGGCTCCGATGCTTACGATCGCGACTTCGCGCTCAGCCTTCTTTCGCAGGAGCAAGACGCGCTTTACGAGATCGATCAGGCGCTGAAGCGGATTGAGCTCGGCACCTACGGAGTTTGCGAGATGTCGGCCAAACCGATCCCGCACGCGCGTCTCGAAGCGATCCCTTTCGCGCGGTTCACGGTTGAATGTCAATCGCAGCTCGAGAAACAGAACAAAATGTCGCGCGTCCGGCAATCGGTCACATCCCTTTTCGGTTTGACCGATGACGAAGATAAGGAGGGCGAGGGCGAAGAAGAAGCCACGCCCGCGGCTGAAACCAAGGAATAGCCCCGATGGCCCAGGAAATTGTCACACTCGAATGCACCGAAGCGAAAGCGCTCGGTAAACCAGTTTCGCGTTATATGACAAAGCGGAATAAAAAGAGTCCGCGCACGCCGAACCGACTCGAGAAAAAGAAATACAATCCGTTTCTGCGAAAGCATACGCTTCATCGCGAAACCAAATAACTTTCATGCAACCCAAGACCGCCAAACGCCGTTCCGCCTTTCGCCGCGCGAATCGCGCCATGCCCCGGCGCAGAATCGATATCTCCATTGAAGCGATCGATTACAAGAATCCCGATCTGTTAAAGAAATTTGTGACCGAGAGCGGCAAGATTCTTCCCCGCCGCGTCACCGGCATGCCCGCCCATCTCCACCGCAAAATCACCCGCGAAATCAAGCGCAGCCGCTCCGTGCTGCTGATGAAATAGCGCGCGATTCACGCACTTCGAAAATTGTAGGGCAGGCGCATCGCCTGCCGCATCTAAATGGCAACCGGAGCGGTTGCCTACAACTTTGTCATCCTGAACGAAGTGAAGGATCTCTCATAAGCTCGTTGATCACTCTAGTTAACTTGCGTGATCCAGGCTCCGACTGTGAGATCCCTCGCTCCGCTCGGGATGACCGCGCGAAATCAAGCGCAGCCGCTCCGTGCTCTTGATGAAGTGATCTTGTAGCGAAGCGTCGCAGCTGTTTTGGCATTACTGCTTTGCGCTCGATAAACGCGCCCGGCGTTCGGCATCTAAACTGCGAAGTGCTTTGAAGATCTCGCCCGAAAATATGAGCAAAAGAATAATGCCTAGGCCAACGCCGCAAATAACCAGCTCGTGTGAGTAGATAAAAAACTGAGTCTGCCGAGAAAGCTGAGGTCGCAATCGGTCGAGAGTGATGCCGATCAATGCACCAACAAAGAGACTCACTCCGCTCATCGTTAATGCGAATCGAATCCAACGCGGAAGTCGACGCAGGCCACCGATAAATGGCGCGACGCCAAAACCTAATCCAACGACGAACAAAATGCTGTGACCATGGAAAAGCATAGCCACCTACGCTTTCCGCGTTTTCTCGCCTTGCTCGATCAATTTCCAAAACTCCCGGGTTTTGCCGAGCTGCTGGTCTTCCGAGACCGGCAGTTTGCTCCGGAAAAGGAAATCCCGAAACGTGTTCTTGTGCAGGACGCGGTGAATGGTGACGCCTTCGGGTGTTTGCGCGAAGTAGATCCGGTAATCTTTGGCGCGATATCGGTATAACTTTTTTCCTTCGCGCTCGATCACGCCGAAATGCTTGGCATCGAGACGATCGAGGTCTTCGGGCAGGATTTGGAACTGCTCGAGCAGATCGAGCTGCATCTTCTTCGGCAACGCCGACATCTCGGCCGCGCTCAGCTCGTTGAAAATGATCTGAAACATAAAGAAAAGTGACGAGTGACCTGTGACAAGTGACCAGTCTTCCTTAAATCATTAACTCACTAAATCGTTAAGTCGCTAAATCAAACGAACACTCGCTTCACTCGCTGGCCAACTCGGGTCGTTATTTCCCAGGTGATCGTGCCGGCCTTCTCGGCCAACTCAGTGCAGCAAACGGCTTCGTCACCTTGCTGCCCCATCAGCACAACTTCCTCGCCAACGTCGACATCGGGCAAATGCGACACATCGATCACCATTAAATCCATTGTCACCCGACCAAGCAACGGGCAACGCTTTCCGCGCACCAACATATCAGCGCCAACATTGGAAAGGTGGCGCGGGTAACCATCGGCATAACCGGCGGTCAACGTCGCCACCCGCATCGGTTTTGGCGTGATGAATGTGCGCCCGTAACTGATGGAAGCTCCCTTCGGCATGTCGCGAATTAAACCGATCCGCGTTTTCCACGTCATCGCCGGCTTGAGAAGGTTTTGAAATTCCGGCAGCGGCGAAATCCCGTAAAGGATGATGCCAGCGCGCACGATCTCGAAGGTCGGATTGTTAAACACGAGCGTGCCGGCGCTTTGCAACACGTGCGCTTTGTAACCGCCGGGAACTGCGGTCCGCATTTGCTCGACTACCTTGCGGAACCGAACCAATTCGTCGCGCGTGTAATCGGTATCGACATCGGAAACCGGCATATGGGTCGATACACTGTGGATGTCGATCTTCGGCAACGCAGCAACGCGCTTGAACATTTCGACGGCTTCATTTTCCACTGCGCCCATTCGACCCATCCCCGTGTCGACTTTGAAATTGATCGCCGTCTTGCCGATGCGATCCAATGCCTCCGCTTCCTGAAAAGTCGAAACGGTGGGAATGAAACCGCGCTCGACAATCGTCGCGAGTTCTTCCGGAAGTGAAGGGCCGAGGATGATCACCGGAAGATGAAATCTTTCCCGGAGCGCGATCGCTTCCTCCAAATTCGCGACGCCGAAGAGCTGCGCATCTTCACCGAGCGCTTCGGCAACGCCCATCAATCCGTGGCCATAAGCGTTCGCTTTTACGACCGCGAGCATTTCGGCTTTGCCAATTCGTTCCCGCACAACTTTCGCGTTATGACGAAAGGCGCTGCGATCGATCTCAACCCAACAACGGTGATTCATTTTTTTGCAATCGTGATGTGCGGTTCGCGCAAATACATCGGCTCTAAAGGTGCCTGCGCGAATTTTCGATTCGGATCGCCGGCAAGCCGCGCCAGAACTTTAGCCGATGGATAGCGAATCTCCGCGTGCTCGAATTGTAGAAGCTTTTCCGTGGCAAAGATCGACATCGTCCGATCCATCTTAGTCAACTTTTCACGCAATTCAGCTTCGGCCATCAGCGTTGGGCCGGCGATCAAGTTGTTGTCACGAACGCGCGCTAAGAAAAATGTCTGACGTCGCGCGTCGCCGATTACGCAATATTCCGAATCGTCACATTCGATCGCACAGATCGATGGAAAGCCGATCAGCCGAGCATGCGTTGCGGTATGTAATCCGATCGCGGCTGAGATCGCGATCCGCGTTCCGGCATAAGATCCGGGACCGAGCCCGACAATCATCGTGTCCGGTTTTCCAAATCGCTTCTGCACTTCAGTCAAATATTCGAAGAACGGTCCGGAATTCTTTCGGTCATTTGGCCATTCCCGAAGAATTTCGACTTTGCCACCGTTAAGCGCGCAGAGACTTCCTCGCGCACTGGAGAGTTCGAGCGCGAGAATTTTCATTTGGCTGTCATCGCGCGCTGAGTTTCAGATTTCGCTTCGAAGGCTATCCAGCGGGCCGTTTCGGGGATCAAATCCGGAAATCGATCGGCCCATTCGATCACTGAAACGCCGTCGCCGAAAAAATAATCGTCGAGGCCGAGCCGCTCGGCGGATTCTTGATCTTCGACGCGAAAGAAATCGAAATGATAAATCGGGAGGCGCCCTCCGGAATACTCGTGAATCAGAGTGAACGTTGGACTGGTCGCAGCCGTAGCCGCACCTAGACCGGCTGCGAGACCTTTGACGAATTGAGTCTTGCCGCTGCCAAGATCGCCGGTGAGCGCAAGCACATCGCCTGGCTTGAGATTCTCAGCGAACTGGCGGCCGAAAGCTTCTGTTTCGACCGGGCTATTTGAAGTGAATGTAGCCACCGGGCAGAAGTTGAGAAGTTGAGGGGTTGAGGCGTTGAGTGAGGACGCCGATTCGCGTGAGCGGACACTTCGGGAACTTTTTCTTCCACGCTCGTTCCAAACGGACACGATCGCGTGCAGAGATTGCGAAAAGCAGTTCGTAGTCTTCGCCATCGGAAATTGCGTTGTTGATCCTGGCGCCGCGGGCGAGCGGCAACTTCTCCCGGTCGATCTTGAATCCGCGCTTGCTTGCTTTGGCCAGGCGCGGCAGATCGGCCCCAAGTCCATCGCTTAAATCCATCATGGCGTGGACGCGAAAATTCTTAGTCATCCAACGCGACTCATCGATGCGCGGCACGAAGCGGAGATGTTTTCCGCGCAACGATCCGCCCAGCCGGCCAGTCACGAAAAGATCGTCGCCCTTCTTTCCCCCGGCGCGCGAGATCCTGCGGTCTTTTTCAACAAAGCCGGTAACACTGACCGAAATTGCTGCCGGACCGCGCGTGGCGCTGGTTTCGCCTCCAACAATGCTGACATCGAAATGCGCCGCAGCTCGTTGCAAGCCGCGATAAAGTTTTTTGACCCAGGATGTCGATCTTGCGGACGGCAAAATCAGCGTGATGACCGCGAATTGCGGGACGGCGGAGGTGGCCGCGAAATCACTCAGCGGCCGCATCATCGCTTTCCAGCCGACGAGAATCGGATCCGTGCCCGGCGCAAAATGAATTTTCTCGACCACGCAATCGGTTTTCAGGACGAGGAGATTTTTTGCGCCACGGAATCCAACCACCGCGCAATCGTCGCCAATCAATTTGCGTGAAGCTGGCAATTCACGCAGCAACGACGCGAGGAGAGCGTCTTCGCCAACCTCGCGCAGTTTCATTGCTGAACCAGTTCAGGAAAGGCGAGGAAGATGAGCTGAACCGAATTGAAAAGGGCATGCATGGCCATACAAACAAGGATCGATCCGCTCCATTCGTAAGCAAGGGTGAAGCAGCCTCCGAGGACAAAGAGCGGCACAGCCGATGGCAGATGAACATGCGCGGCAGCAAAGAGCATGGAATTAAAGACCAGGCCGATGCCAACGCCGAAGTAACGGCGCACCACACCGTAGATGAAAAACCGAAAGATGAATTCTTCGGACATCGGCGCGACGACCACAGCCAGAACAATGATCGTCACGCGCTGCCCAATCGTGCGCGAGGTATTGAAAAGATCGACAATCTCCTGCTTGCTCGATCCGCTGCCGAATGCGTTTTGAGTCAGCGCTTCGGCCAACAGAATCAATGGAGTGGCCGCAAGCAGCAAAACAACGGCGGTGCTAAGCGCTCGCTTAAGGGTTGTTCTGGAAAAACCGGCCAACGACTCGATGTCGATTCCGCGAAGCTTCAGGAATGCGGCGATAAAGAAAACAATGAACAATGTGATCAGAACGTTCACGATCAGGTCGCGACTGCCCAACTGAACCGGCGACCGCCGCCCGAACGAAGCGGTCACGCTCATTAGGAGAAACAAAACCAACCCAGTCGCCAAAAACGCCTCTGGCAATCCGAATGTTCTCTTGGGCGCAGGGTCGATTTCGGGACTGGCGACCAGACTACGCGCGTTGATTTGCCGGAAGAGAGTGAGGTAGACGAATGCGCCCGCGAGGACAATGAGCGACCCGAGGAGAGTCCAGAGCGCGCCACTAAGAGCACCAGCTAACATTTCTTTTCTCCGCGGTTACGGAGCGTAAAAGCTCGGCAGAAAATAAGCGCGACCGCTCTCGAGTTGCGGCACGAGCTGTTTGGGCAATTGGAGTTCGATCTTCGAATTACCGGTTTGACCGAACGCCCGGAAAAATCGGGCAAGACTAAAGGGCGGCCCATATTTCACGACCGTTGCCTGCGGCGCGTTGCCGAGCTGCTTCGCTTTGGCGAATGCATCTTCGAGTTGCCCCAGCCCGTCGACGAGCTTGTTATTCAACGCTTCTTTTCCGGAAAGAATTCGCCCGTCGGCGATTGTGTTGCGCAGCATCTCGGCCGGAAGACTGCGCTCCTTGGCGACGACCCCGAGAAATTTGTCGTAGGTTTGCATGACGAAAGTCTGGATCAATTCGCGTTCCTCCGGAGTCATCGGCCGCGCGCCGTTCAAAATGTCTTTGAACTTGCCACTTTTGAAGACGACCGACGCCAGTCCGATTTTGTTGAACAACTGCTCGTAGTTAAGCGTTTGAATGATCACGCCAATGCTACCGGTGATCGTCGTTTCGTTGGCCATTAAAAATTTTCCGCCGCAGGCGATGTAAAAACCGCCGGACGCTGCCAGCGAATCCATGTAAACCACGACCGGCTTGCGGGCGCGCGCCTTGGTCACGGCATTATAAATTTGATCGGACGCGGTGACTTCGCCACCGGGCGAATCGATTTCAAGCACGATCGCTTTGACGCGGTTGTCGTCGCGGGCCTGCTGCAAGGCCAGACGCATATCTTCGACCATCGAATCGCTCACGCTGCCGGGAATCGAGGAGCTGATCAGACCGCGCATCGTAATCAACGCGATCCGGTCTGGAACCGTGCGTGTGCCACGTTCGATAACGATTTCGCGAAAGCGCGGCAAAGGTTCCTCGAATCGCGCGCCTGCGGTCCCGAACCCCCGGAACGCCGCCAGCGCCAGAACGAGGTTCAGGAACACGCTGGCACAGAGCGCGACAAACAAGAAAATCGTGAGACAACCCAGTTTACGATCAGCCATGGCTTCCGATTGAAACTGGCGGAGAACGAGGGGCCACACAAGCGGTTTTCGAGCGCATCATCACAACCTTTCGCGGCTAAGCGTGTTTCATCGAGAATGAACTGCCGACGACGACGCGCTCTTTAAGCTGGTCTGGAAGCTGCTTGGGAATGAGGGACTTTATGAACAGCAGCGGTCATCTCGCGGTGAGCGAGGCAACCACCCGTCGCGTCAGAAAAAACAAGACGCAGAAACGCTCGCGCAATCGCAGCCGAAATTGCAAAGGTGGACAGTCTGCCGATCCCGCGACGACCATGGCTGCGGTCGGCACACTCACTCGTACCAAAGCGCTGTTGTTGGCGGCGTTGCGGGTGTGGGAGCTCAAGCACCGCATCCACGAATAGCCAACACGACGTTGGATCCAGCTTGGTTGCGTAATTGCCGCGGGCAGCCCGCGACCTAATTCTTCGGCTTGAGCTTCACGTAAACCTCATGCGGCGCGGTTGGAAAATATTTCAGGAGCGCGGGACAGAGCCAGCCTTCCATTTTAAACCGGTCGCTGTAATACCAATTGCCGCCTGATTATTCTCGGCGCCACTCCAGCTTCCAGTTCGCCCCCGGGAACGGTGATGCGCTAAAGATCGCGCGAAAACCTTTTTCTGCGTTTGGAATTTCCGCCACCGCTTGGTCGATCATGGTGTCGATCCCGGCAATGAACGGCTCGCGCGACAAACCGACCGCCGGATCGTCAAAAACCCACGTCCCTTGATATTTGTAGGGCGCGATAACCAGGAGCGCGTTCATCGAATCAACGTTCGAATTTCGCGCCCCGAAAGCAAGATCGACATCTTCCCGAGCACAACCATGATTGCAGGTATTCGCCGCGTGATTACGTTGCCTCCGCAATTTGCGCCCGTAGCTCAGCCGGATAGAGCAACGGATTTCTAATCCGTAGGTCGGGTGTTCGAGTCACCCCGGGCGCGCTTTGAATCTAAGGATGAGATCGACAACAAACCAGGCAAAGAACTGACCGCGTTCGAATCGTTTTCATATGTGTAGCGCTCGTCTTCTTGTCGCTTTGATTTTTCTGTCGATGTCCGCCGGACAATTGCTCGCGGCGGAGTCCGTGGACGACTCGATCAAGTTCCTTCTCGATTATGTCGCAAAATCAGATGCGACTTTTATTCGCAACGGACAGAAGCACACTCCGCAGGAAGCGGCCAATCACATCAAAGCTAAATACGAACATTTCAAAAAGGAGATCAAAACGCCGGAAGATTTTATCCGCCTTTCCGCGTCTAAGAGCTTGTTGACCGGTCAACCGTATCTCGTCCGAACAGCTGACGGAAAGGAAACACGTCTCGACGAATGGCTTACTCAGGCGTTGAAACAGCGTCGCGCCGAGCATCCCTCGTGATCCGTGCGGCAGTGCGTGGTCAGTGTTACCGTTAGGCCGGTGAAAAACATTCTTTCTGCGTGTGAGCGGGCTTTCTTGATCGTCGCGATTTGTGCCGGCAGCGGCTGCGCGCTGAAAGTAGGTCACCAGCCGCGCCAGGAAGTGACATCGCTTTATTCCGCGCGATCCCCGGAATTTCGGCAATCCGCCGGCTCGCTGCTCGGACCAAATTTCGTTGGTGGAAATAGCATCAGCACATTAGTAAATGGCGACGAAATTTTTCCCGCGATGCTGAGCGCGATTCGTTCAGCCAAACGCTCGATCAACTTCGAGACCTACATTTTTTGGGACGGCGAAATTGCGCGGGAATTTACTGTGGCCCTGTCCGAACGCGCTCGCGCCGGAGTGCACGTGAATATGATTCTGGATGCTCAAGGCACGCAAAAGATGGGCATCGCAAACAAAAAACAAATGCAGGATGCGGGCGTGCAGATTGTAAAATACCACAGCGTGTTGTGGCCCGATCCGCGCCGTTACAACAATCGAAGCCATCGCAAATTACTCATCGTTGACGGCAGAATCGCCTTCATCGGTGGTGTCGGCATCGCCGATCAATGGACCGGCAACGCCGAGTCGCCGCAGCATTGGCGAGATAATCATTACAAAGTCATGGGTCCAGTCGTGGCCCAACTTCAGGCCAGCTTCACCACCAACTGGATAAAGACGCGAGGCAACGTGCTTCACGGCGACGATTATTTCCCGCCGCTTCAGGACAGCGGTTCATTGGAGGCGCAGGCCATCCGAAGCGGTGCGCATTACGAAAATCTCGACCTCCTCTATTTGCTCGCAATCGCTTCGGCAAAGAAAAGCCTGCGAATCGAGAACGCTTATTTTCTGCCGGATGATCTGACGCGCAAAGAACTGGTAGAAGCGGCCAAGCGCGGCGCCAAGGTCGAAATCATTGTGCCCGGAAAAAAGATCGATCAGAAACTTGTCCGCGCAGCGTCAAAACGGCATTGGCCGGAGCTGATCAAAGCCGGTATCAAAATCTACGAATACCAGCCGACGATGGTCCACGTGAAACTGATGATCGTGGACGACAAATTCGTCTCGGTCGGCTCTGGTAACTTCGACAATCGATCGATTCGCCTTAATGACGAAGCGAATCTCGACGTGCTAGATTCGGACTTTGCCGCCCAACAAACGCGATTATTCGAGGTGGACAAAAAGCAATCTCGCGAAATGACGCTGGATAAGACTGGCCGTCTCAATCCCGTCCAGCAGGCTGCGGGATTGGCGTCGCCGCAGTTGTAGATTTACCACCGATGAAACGCCGGGTGGCCTTCTTTCACGGCGACAAAAACGCCCCGGCAAGTCGCACAAACTTTTCCGCCGCCGCTCAATGTGCCTTCGACCGTCGCGCGAGTGTCGGTTAAATCGACAATGTGCGCCGAAAGCGAAATGGGGCCGTTCGTCGGCGTCGGCCGCAGCAGTTTGATCGCATATTCGGCAGTCACAGTGCACGGCGGATGGTCCGCTCCCGCTTTCTTCATCAAATGGTAAGCCGCGGTCCAATTACAGTGACAGTCGAGCAACGTGCCGATGATCCCGCCATTCAATACCCCGGGGAACGCTTCATATTTTGGTTGCGGTTTCCATTCAGCCACGACTTCGCCGTTCTTGGCAAAACTGCGGATCCGCAAACCATCACGATTCGCCGGACCACAACCCCAGCACGCATTTTCGGGAGCGTGTTTTTCCTGGAGCGATTGTTCTTTCATGGTGGATCGAGCAGTCCCTTGCTCGATGCTAGAAATTAAGCGGCGACGCCGCAAATATTAACATCGCCCGCGGAGCGGTCGATCCACCTTAGGCGCCGCTCGCTGGACCGGGATACTTCCGGAGCTTCGGGCCAACGTAAAGCGAGCGTGGGCGAATCAGTCGATTGTTGTCGTGCTGCTCGGTCACGTGCGCGCACCAACCCGCGACCCGGGATGCTGCAAACAATGGCGTGTTCAATTCAGGTTTGAATCCGAGCATCAGGAAAACCGGCGCCGCATAAAGATCGACATTCGCGCAAAGACCTTTTTCCCGGTCCATCACTTCTTCGAGCTTCTCGCAAATGAGCACCCAGTTCTCTTTGTCCGTTCGCTTGCCGAGATCGTGCGCGATCTTGCGCATGACCGGCACGCGCGAGTCTCCCTTTTTGTAAACACGATGTCCGAAACCCATGATCTTGGCCTTGGCGGCGAGCTGTTTCTTCAACCATTCCTCGGCGCGGTCGGGCGTCTTGATATCCTCGAGCATCTTCATCGATTCCTCGTTCGCGCCGCCATGTAAGGGACCCTTCAACGTGCCGCAGGCGGAAGTGACCCCGGCATAGATATCGGCCAGGGTGGAAGCCGTCACGCGCGCGGCAAATGTCGAAGCGTTGAATTCGTGGTCGGCATACAGATTGAAAATCGTGTCCATCATCCGCGTTTGCCACGCTTCCGGAGCTTTCCCGTTCAACTTGTAGAAGAAATTTGCCGCCTGGCTGAGCTCGGTCTCTTCCGGCAAAGGTTTTTCGCCGTGCGCGATCCGGTAACCGTCGGTAATCAATGTCATCACCCGAGCGATGAGTCGGATCGACTTCCGAATGTTCGCGTCATGCGAGTGGTCGTTGAGGTCCTTGTCGTACGTGCCAAGCATCGAGACGCCGGTGCGCAGCACGTCCATCGGATGCGCCGATTTCGGCAAAAGCCGCAACATGTCGTCGACTTCCTTTGGCAACGCGCGTTGCCCCGCGATCTGTTGCTTGAATTCGTTCAGCTGCTTGCCGTTCGGCAATTCGCCGTTGAACAGCAGATAAGCGACCTCCTCGAACGTCGCCTTGTCGCCCATCTCGTGAATGTCGTAGCCGCGGTACATCAGGCCCGCGTTCGGATCGACCCAGCAAATCTTCGTCTCGCCCGCAATCACGCCGGCCAAACCTGGGCTGTATTCTGGTTTTGCTTCAGTGCTCATTGTCTTCGTTCACGTTAACAACGATACGCGATTCGACAAATGATCAGTCGCGAAAACCTGACCATTCTTCCGCGGCCGGGTCGTAGTCCAGCAGCTGGTAAAGCTCCTGTCGGGTCTGCATTTTATCGAGGAACCCTGATTGCGTGCCGGCTTTTTTCAACGCGCGCAGGAATTCGTCGCTCGCTTTCATCGAGATCCGGAACGCGCTCTGCGGGAAAATGACCATCCGATAACCGAAATCGGAAAGTTCTTTGAAGGAAAGCAGCGGGCTTTTGCCGAACTCAGTCATGTTCGCGAGCAACGGGATATCGATCTCCTTGGCGAAATCGCGGAACTCGTCCGCACTTTGCAACGCTTCCGGAAAGATCGCATCCGCGCCGGCCGCGAGATATTCCCCGGCCCGCTCGACCGCCCGATCGAAACCCTCCACGGCCCGCGCATCTGTCCGCGCGATAATCACAAAATCCGAATCCCGGCGCGCAGCGACAGCGGTTTTGATTCTGTCGCTCATCGTCGCAACATCGACAACCGTTTTGCCCGCTAGATGGCCGCAACGTTTTGGAAATTCCTGGTCTTCGATGTGACAACCAGCGAGCCCGGCCTTTTCCAATGCGCGAATCGTCTTTGCTACAGCTTCGCCTTCGCCGAAACCGGTGTCCGCATCGACAATCGCCGGAATTCGGACCGCGCGCGCAACGTAACCGGCGAGCCTGGCTACTTCCTCCATCGACAATAATCCAATGTCCGGAACGCCGGCGGTGGAATTCGCCATGCCAGCGCCGCTCACATAAACCGCCTCGAACCCGGCCTGCTCGACTTGGCGTGCCATCGAAGCGTTCGGCACACCCGGCAACATCACCGCGCCTTTTGAAATCAATTCCCGAAGACGCGCAGCTTTGCTTTTCATTTCATCACCAGCGCCAACATCAACTCGTCGACGTTCCTGGCCTCATCGAACTTCCATGCAAAATCGACAATCTTCTTCGCCCCCGCTTCACCCAATGCCGGGACGACCAACGCGTTAAATTTTCCCTCCAATTGTTTGTCGCTCACCGGATTCAGCGCGTTCCCCAGCGGATAATCGACCCGCTTGGTCAGCTCGCGGCCATCCCGCAACGTCACGTGCACGATGTTGGCGACCGCCCTCGCGTACAACGAACTCAGTTCGTCGTTGCGTTGGACGGTGACGTTCTCGAGAAATTTCCAAATCGTCGGATCCGTAAAACGCTCGGGCTGGAATTGCTTCTCCGTTACTTCGCCGTCGATCAACGCGATCGAGGTGATGTAGGGCAGACTGTGGTCGGCCGTCTCGCGCGTCTCCGGTTTCCATTTCTCCGGCTCGCTGCCGATGATATCGACCGATGCGTCATGGCTCTCGATTCGCACCGATTGAATCTTCGCTGGATCACCAATCTCCTTCCGCAAAAACAACGCGGCTTCAATCGCGCTTTGGCTGTGATATTCCGCCGGCCAATACTTAATGCTCGTCTTCAAAATCATCGACGCCGGACCTTTTCCGGGCATCGCTTCTTTTTTCTTATCGAACACCGACCCGACGTCGCCTAACGAAACGCCGAGTTCTTTCTCAAATCCCATTTGGCCTTCGAAAATTGGCGCCGGGCCAGTCATGCCAGCGCGAGCGAGCAGAGCGGCGTAAACTCCGTGCCGCGCGGCGTTCGCAAAAGCGACGCCTTTCCAATGCGAAAGTTCCCCTACTCGCGCTTGCCGGAACGCCGCGCAATTTACGCCGGCGATATTGATGGCGTGGCGCGTCCGCTCCGGATCCAGTTTCATTAGCTTCGCAGCCGCGAGCGCGGTCGAGAACGCGCCGTATGTCGGATGGTCCCATCCTCGCGCGCGAATACTCGCGGCATCACAAAGCCGGCATTGCACTTCATACGCTATCGCCGCCGCCGTGATCGCTTCTTTGCCCGTCGCGCCGACGCTTTCCGTAACTGCAAAAACTGCGGCCAGATTATCGCTAGGATGGGCCGGTTCTTTCGAAAGGTAGGTATCGTTGTAATCGAAATAGCGGATGCAACATCCGTTCGCGAACGCGCCCCAGTCCGGCGGCGCTTGGTGGCTCGTGCCCATGATTGTCGATCCTTGTTTTGCCGAAAACTCCGAGGCGACTTTGCGCGCGATCATGCACGGCTCCTCATTCCACGCTCCGAGCGCGCAGCCGAGCGAATCGATCACACGCCGCTTCACTTCATGAACAACGTCCTTCGAGAGATCTTCGAATTTGAGAGAGTACGCGTATTCCGCGAATTGATGGGCGAGTGTTTTTGTAGCCATGCAATTGAACGTCCAATCTGCCGATGATTTGAGGATCGGCAAGAGTAGCGCGCTGTCCGCTCGCATTCGGATAATCCGTGGTTAATCTCTCCGCATGAGCAAAGTCTACCCTGACGCGACCGCTGCGCTGAACGGCCTGCTTCACGACAACATGACCATCGCTGCCGGCGGATTCGGACTGTGCGGGATTCCGGAAAATCTCATCGCCGCCTTGCATGCGAGCGGCGTCAAGGGCCTCACCATCGTCGGAAACAACGCCGGAGTGGATGGTTTTGGGATGGGGGTCCTGCTCACGACCCGTCAGGTGAAGAAGGTTATGGCTTCCTACGTCGGCGAGAACAAAGAGTTCGAGCGACAGGTGCTCGCTGGTGAACTCGACCTTGAGCTCATTCCGCAGGGCACATTGGCCGAACGATTGCGCGCGGGCGGCGCCGGAATTCCCGGGTTTTACACTCGGACCGGTTTCGCAACGAAACTGACCGAGGGCAAGGAGACAAAAGTTTTCGATGGCAAGGAATACGTACTCGAACCCGGCATCACAGCGGAGCTTTCACTGGTCAAGGCTTGGAAGGGGGACAAATCCGGTAACCTCCTTTTTCGAAAAACTTCACGAAACTTTAATCCGATGATTGCTAGTTGCGGCAAGCTCTGCGTGGCTGAGGTCGAGCAACTCCTCGAGGTTGGCGAGCTGGATCCCGATCAAATCCACACGCCGGGCATTTTCGTTGATCGCATTATTCAAGGCGCAAAGTACGAAAAACGCATCGAGTTCCGCACCGTGCAAGGCAGCGCGGCCGCCAAGAAAGAAAATCCGGTCCGTGAGTTGATGGCAAAGCGCGCTGCGCAGGAATTGCGCGACGGTTATTACGTCAATCTCGGCATCGGCATTCCAACGCTGGTGGCTAATTACATTCCTGAAGGCATGAACGTCACGCTCCAGTCCGAGAACGGCTTGCTCGGTATCGGACCGTTCCCGGAAGAAAATGAAGTCGACGCCGACCTGATCAACGCCGGCAAACAAACCATCACGACAATGCCCGGCTCCGCTTTTTTCTCGAGCGCAGATTCGTTCACGATGATTCGCGGCGGGCACATCGATCTCGCAATTCTCGGCGCGTTCGAAGTGACTGATAAAGGCGACATCGCCAATTGGATGGTTCCCGGGAAAATGGTCAAAGGCCCTGGTGGCGCCATGGATCTCGTCGCCGGAGTGCGGCGCGTTGTTGTCGTCATGGAACACTGCGCCAAAGATGGCAGTCCGAAGATTTTGAAAAAATGCACCCTGCCCATCACCGGCCTGGGAGTCGTCAACCTCATCATCACCGACTTGTGTGTGTTCGAAGTGAAAAAGGGCGGCGGCCTCGTTCTCACCGAATTGCATCCCGGCGTTACAGCGGATGACGTTCGCGCCAAGACCGGGGTACCGTTCGACGTCGCGCTTAAGTAGTGACTCGTTAGGCCGTCCGCTCCCGCGGACAGAACAACACCAGCAGTGGCGCGATCGTAAAGCATGCGATCATGAAGATGAACCCCGTAGTGAACGAGCCGGTGCGCTGACTCAGATTCCCGATAATTTTCGGACCGACGAATCCGCCGATGCTTGCGGTGCAGTTAATAAAGCCGACGGCAGCGGCCGCCGCCGAGCTAGTGAGAAAGGCGGAAGGCAACGCCCAGAACGATGGCAAATAGGCGACGGTGCCGAAGCCGAGCAGCGTAAACACGAGGATTAGCAGGATATTTGAATGCGGGATGAAAAACCACACGCTGAGCGCAACCGCGGCCGTCAGTTGGGGAAATGCAAAATGCCAGCGGCGCTCGCCGGTGCGATCGGAGCTCGAGCCGAGCAACAACATGCCGATAAGTCCCGCCAGGAACGGAATCGTCCCGATCCAGCCGATCCGCTGAACATCGGTCCAACCGGTTAGGCGCTGGAGCATCGTCGGGAACCAAAACCAAAAGGCATACCCGCCGGAATAGGTAAAGAAGAGGCCGGCCGTGAGCATCAACACCGCCGGATGCCGGAGCGCCTGCCAGATGGTCATGTGTTCAGCGTGTGCCTTGGCGCGCCGCTCTTCCTCAAGGCGCGCCGTGATCCAATCGCGTTCGTCAGGCCGCAGCCATCGGGCTTCGTTAGGCCGGTCGGGTAGTACGAACAGCGTCGCGAGCCCTAGTAAGATCGCAGGTATGCCTTCCAACAAAAAGAGCCATCGCCATCCGGTGATGCCTAACCAGTGCACATTAAGAATGCTTCCAGCGATAGGTCCGCCGAGCATAAAGCCAATCGGAATTGCGGCCATAAACCGCGCGACCGCTTTGCCCCGGTCCTGGTAGATGAACCAGTGCGATAAATAAACAATTACGCCCGGAAAGAATCCTGCCTCAGCCGCGCCTAACAAGAATCGCGCGCCGTAAAGTTCGCTTGGCGTGCGCACGATGCCGGTTAAAGCGGTGAGTGCGCCCCACGCGATCAGCGTTAATGACAACAACCATCGCGCGCTCCAGTGTTCCACCAGCAGCGCCCCGGGAATTTGCAGCGCGAAATATCCGATAAAGAAAATTCCGCTCGCAGTGCCGAACACCGAGTCGCTCAGACCCAGGTCGCCTTTCATCCCCAGCGTCGCATACGCGATGTTCGTGCGATCGAGATAATTCGCGACGTAGAGAAGAAAAAGAAACGGCAGCAGCCGAGTCGCGATTCGAGTGCGCGCACTTTCGCCGGCGCTGATTTGCAGGGAATTCATAATGTGGGAGGGGCCTTAGTGCCCCGACTTCTAAACTCAGTCGTAAAACCAAGGCCATGGATCTGTTACCAAATCGGTCCTTCTGGCACTACTTGCTGCCCATTGTGCCGGGGATTCAACAAGTCCTTTGACGACCGGGTTTTGCTCGATGTAGCAAGCGACATACGCGAACTGTTTCGCCGTCTTGACGCGCGTGTCGTAGTAGCCGTCCTGCCATAACGTTTCGTGACGCTGCAGAAGCTGAGAAGTCTTCCCGCCGACAAAGCTCATCAAGTCATGCATAAACCTTGGCAACGTCCATTTGTCGCGCAACGCGAACAGCGCATGCAAATGATCCGGCATGACGACGAAGGCTCGGAGATAAATTCGGTTATGTTCTACACTGAACGCAAACGCTGAAACGATAGTGTCTCGCACACTCTCATCTAGAATTGCCATCTTCGGGTGTAGAGACTTTGTCACGAAGAAAGTAGCTGGCGCGTCTGATAACCGGTGAACGCGAAGATCAGATGAATGAGGCGCTTCGTTCACTGAAGATCGGGACGCTAAGGTCCCTCCCACTTTCATTTAAACCATCGGCCGGAATCTGCCGACGACTTCCTGAAGCCGGCCGGTGATCTGGCCTAACGAGCAGACTTCGACCGCGTCGAGCAATTCCGGAAAACAATTTTTCCCGCTCTCAACCACAGCTGCGAGTTTATCGAGCGCGCGTTTCGATTTCTCGACGTTTTTCTTTTTGAATTTTGCTAGCCGATCGACTTGTAATTGCTGTTTCTTTCGCGGCGTGCGCGCGAGTTTCACTTCCGGCATATCCTCATCACTACCGTTGCGATATTTGTTCAGGGCGATGATCGGTCGAATGCCGTCGTTAATTTGTTGCTCGTAACGGTGCGACGCGTTTTGGATCTGGCTGCGCTGATAACGGTCTTCCACCGCCGCAAGCACGCCACCAAGTCGCTCGATTTCGCGGAATTCCTCGAGAATTGCCGCCTCCACCGAGCGCTCGACTGCTTTCATTCCGGGCGAACCGCTCAGCATATTCATGGTGTGCTTAAAAATCCCGGACTCTTCGAGCAGGATCGCCTGGCCGTGCGCCGCGAGCCGGATCCATTCTTCGCTCGGCGTCGTGAACGGTTCATCGGCACTGTTTGAATGGCACGAATTGGTCGCGTTCATATAAGCGAGCATCAATTCAGCAGCGGTGCGGGTGAGATTGTTCTTAAACTCGGCGGCGATCAATGATCGGCCGCTGGTTTGGGTGTGCAATTTATAAAGCTGCCCTTTCGGTCCAGCGGCAAACACATCGCGCATCCCTATCGCCCAAATGCGCCGCGAGACGCGCGCGAGCGCGATGTATTCGACATCGAGTCCGCAATCCAAGAAGAACGAGAGCCTTGGGCCGAATTGGTCGACTGGAATTCCGCGCGCGGCGAACATTTCCGCGTAAGCGAAACCGTTCGAAAGTGTGTAGGCCGCCTGCTGCACCGGCGTCGAGCCCGCTTCGCCGATGTGATAGCCGCTGATCGAGATCGGGTACCAACGTGGCATTTCGCGAGTGGTGAACTCCACCATGTCGGTGAGAAATCGCAGCGACGGTTCGATCGGGAAGATCGTTTCGTTTTGCGCCTGAACTTCCTTGAAAATGTCGGCCTGGATCGTGCCGCGCAGTTTCGGGACAACGCTCGGACCGAAACGCCGCTTCGCGGCGGCGATGTACATGGCCATGATAATCGGCGCCGGTCCGCTGATCGTCATCGACGCGGAAAAAGTTGGGGAACCAACCTCAAACCCATCGTAGAGCCGGACCATGTCCTCGACTGTGTCGATTGCGACACCGCCCTCGCCGATTTTTCCGAAAACGCCGTCCGCGTCGCTGTCGATTCCGTAAAGAGTCGGACCATCGAACGCAGTGCTCAGACGATGTGTTCGTTGGTGCGCGGTGAGAAAGTGGAAACGCTCATTGGTGTCCTCGGCCAGCATCAAGCCGGAAAACAATCGCGTCGGCTCTTCCGCCTGTGGAATTTTCTTCTCGGACTTGCTCTTTTTTGCTTCGCCATTCTTCTCGAAGCTTTCGACCTCGCGAATGGGCTCGAGATACATTTCGCGATAGGCGCCGTTCAAAAACGGAAACTCGCCTGGCATTCCTTCACCAAACAAAAAGCGCGCGATTTCACCAGGGTCATCGATCTCGGGGAGCGCGAGTCGCGGCAACGGCAGTCCGGTCGGCGCGCGGGTGACTGGGATTTTCGCTTTGATGTCGTTCCAGCGTCCAAGCAGATCGCGCCCGAATTTTTGATCGGTGCGTGCGCGCTTTACCTCGTCGAGCACGAACTGATTATATTTCTCAACCGACTCAACGACCTGTCCGAGCTTGCTCATGACTTCTTCCGTTCCTTTCCGCGTTTAGATTTGTCGCTCGCTGAAATTAACCCGAACAGCTTGTCCACGCCAGAGTCGCGATGACGTTTTGCCACGGTATCGACAAGTCGCTGGGCGCGCCGATTTTGATCGAGGCGCTGCTCAATCTCGGTGTGCGCGGTCCGGGCGCGTTGTAAATCGCTTTTGTTTACCACGACGATATCGGCCAGATCGAGCATGACGATTTTTTGCAGCTGTAATCGACTTCCGTAGTCCGGATTCATTACCAGCACCATTTGATCGACAATCCCGCTTTTTTGAAACGGCATCGCTTCCTGCCCGGTACCGACCGTTTCAATGATCACGTAATCGAAATCCGAGCCAGCGAGGAGCGCGAGACAATCCTGTGTGGCGGGCGAAAGTCCGCCGGCTTGTCCGCGCGTCGCCATGCTGCGCATAAAGACCCTGTCGTTCTGCGAATTAATCATCGTCGCGCGATCGCCCAGCAACGCGCCTTCGCCGATCACGCTCGGATCGTGCGACAAAATCGCGACGCGCGATTGCCTGCCCGCCGTAGCTTTGCCGGAGGTGGGTCGATCTTTGTTCAGGAACCGAAGCACCAACTCGTCGATCAGAGTCGTTTTGCCCGCACCGCCGGGACCGGTAAATCCGATAACGCGCGTTTTTGGCTTCGATATTCGAGGTTTGCCGTCGCGCGTTGGGCGTTTTCCTTTTGTATCTTCGATTTCGGTCAATTTGTGAGCGAGCTCGATGTCTGACGTTTTTGCGCGCACTCTTTTAGCGCGCGGTTTGCCGTAACGCTGATGAACGAACTTCACCATTTCGTCGAGCGACGTGCCGGCGAAAAAGATTTCGTCCACGCCTTTGCGACGCATTGTTGCCGCATCTTCGTGTGTGATCGTGCCGCCACCGCCGCCGAAGACTTTGATGTCGGCCGCGCCTTTCTTGCGCAGAAGAGAGACAACTTCTGCAAAGAACTCGATGTGGCCGCCGTTGTAGCTGGAAATGCCGATCGCGCGCACGTCTTCCTGGATCGCCGCCCGGACAATGTCGCTGACGGATCGATGATAGCCCAGATAAACCACTTCAATCCCGTGACGGATAAACTCGAGGTTGATTGTGTTGATCGCGCTGTCGTGCCCGTCACAAATCGGGACGGCAGTCAGAATTCGGATTGGTGAAGCCATCTTTAAAATTTAACGATTTAGTCAGTCAGCGATTTAACCATTGCAATCGCTAAATCACTAACTCATTAAATCACTAAATGGAGGATCCATTGGATTTCACGGGGAAAGTTGTCCTGGTCACCGGCAGCTCGCGCGGCATCGGCGCCGAAATGATCAAAGCTTTCGGTAAACGCGGCGCCACCTGTGTAGTGAATTATTTCACCGACCCGCAGGGCCAGAACAAGGCCGACGCGGAGACTGTCGCCAAAGAATTGAAAGATCCGCTGGTGATTGATTGTGACGTAACGCAGCCGCAGCAGGTCGAGGCGATGATGAAACAAATTCAAGATCGACAGGGCGGCCTCGATGTTCTCATCAACAACTCCGGAATCATTCGCGACCGGACAATCAAAAAGATGTCGCTCGAAGAATTCGAAAACATCGTGCGCGTAAATCTCACCGGCACATTTATCGCGACGCAAAAAGCAATGTCGATCTTGCGCAACGGAGGACGGATTGTGAATTTGTCGTCGGTCAGCGGACAAGTGGGATTGTTTGGTCAGGCCAATTATTCTTCGAGCAAAGCCGCGATCATTGCCTTGACTAAAGTTTCGGCACGCGAGCTGGCGCGACAGAACATCACCGTCAACGCGATCGCACCCGGATTCATCGACGTTGGAATGAGCAAAGGCATGCCCGACGAAGTGACCGACAACTTCAAGAAACAGATTCCGCTCGGCCGACTCGGCGACGTGCGCGAAATCGTCGATGCCGCGCTTTTTCTCGCCTCACCAATGGCGAGTTACATCACCGGGCACGTGCTCAACGTAAACGGCGGCTATTACATGGCCTAAACGGTGGCGGCTAAGGCCGGTGCGGCTCGCCCGTCTCGCCTGCAATTCGGATAATCAATCCAACGTTTGGACTAACAACCAAACGAGCGCCGAGAGCATTCCGGCGAAGGTCGAAAGCACCAGCGCCGCGCGCCGAGATTGTCGGACCTTGAAATCGGGTCGCGGAACATCGTCATGAATATGACTGCCTTCGTAGAGCTTCATCAGAATAAAGGCCACGACGAAACCGACCGCAGCCCATTTTAGGCAGCCCACGATGAGTCCAAGCATCCCGTTCACAAATTAACTCCGCGGAAACAAAGCGCAATTTTTAGGCCGTGTCAGCCGATCTATTTGCCACCTTGCACCGAAAGCTCCCAGCGGTAGCCATCTGGATCATGAAACCAAAGACCCATGTGGGGCGAACCTGGCCCTTCCGGACCGATCTCGTGCCCCGGGTCTTCGATATCGACTTTGTGCTTTTTCAAATGCGCCAGCGCTTTGCGTAAGATCGACATGTTCGGCAGATGGAACGACATGTGATCGAGAGTCTTCGGCGACGGTTTGCCTTTAAACAGCGCGATCGTGACGTGGTCGTTGCCGATCGCGATTCCATTTTCAAATTCAAATTCTTTGCGCAATCCCAGCGCCTTTTGAAACCAGAGCGCGCTTTTCTTTGGATCGCGCACGGCCAAGCCGAAATGGCCGACGGTTCCGAGCTTAAATGGTACTTTCATGATTCAAATAAAAGTTGGGCATGACAAAATTAAAGCGCTAAAACGCAGACATGATTGCGTTGGCCCTGATCCTGAGCGCATTTATCGCCGCGATGGGCGTGCTGGTGATTGTTTCACCTGCTCGATCAAACGACCTAACGCGCTTATTCGCCGACAAGACCGGACTCTGGGTGGCCACAGCAATTCGAGCCGTTCTAGGTCTCGGCCTCCTGGCGACTGCGGGGGATTCGAAAGCGCCCCTGCTGCTGCGCATTCTCGGCTTGATCATTCTCGTTGTCGCCATCGCAATGCCGCTGCTGGGCTTGGGTCGACATCGACGAATGATCGATTGGTGGCTCGCCCGCGACCGGAAGATCCAAATAATTTGCGGGGCGGCGTCCTTCGTTCTCGGTGTGTTTCTGATTTACGTGATCATCTAGTAGGGCCAAATCGGGCCTGAAAAGTCAGCACAGGAAATGCTTTTGAGGATGCATGCCTCTCGCCATCAGCTCCACCAAAACGGCGGAAAAACCCGAATCGCGTCGCTCAGCATCAATCCTCAGTCCGACATTCGGATCGGCTTATACTGTCGCCGAGATCAACGCCTACATCGCCGTTCGCGATCAATTACTCGCCGAAGCGGAAGAAATTCGGACGGCGTCAAAACTCGCAAGCACAGCCTTGGCTAACGATTTTGTATTGGGCTGCCTCCAGTCCGGGCGGTCACCCTACGAGGCTCAATGCTTGCCTGAAACAGACGCAGCTTTCGAGCGTCAACGCTGCGAAGCGGTGCGGGACCGAATCGCGCAGCTCCGCAATTCCGCCGCCTAATCGCGGCCCCACAACATCGCGACTGAAGTCGTCAAACTTCCGCCCATGTTGAAGGTGAGATAACGCCTCGCGTTTGGAATCTGACGCGCACCCGCTTGCTCGGTCAGGTGCTGATAGGCTTCGACCACTTGGCGCACGCCGGTCGCGCCCACCGGATGACCGTCGCCAATTAATCCGCCGCCGGCGTTGACTGGAATTTCAAACGGAAACTTGCCGCCCATTTTCTCATGTCGCACTTGCGGGAGCGTGGTCGCGCCGCTTTTGGCGAGTTCCGCACCTTTGCCCGGCTCGGCCAAGCCGAGAATTTCGTAAACCACTATCTCGGTGATCGAGAAACAATCGTGCACGTCAGCGCCATGCAGATCGCGCGGCTTCATATTGGCCATGCTAAACGCTTGCTCGGCCGCTTTGCGTGCAATCGAAAATGTCGGCGCATCTTTCTTATCGAGCGGCAAATAATCGGTCGCATGACCAAACCCGTGTAATCGCGGCGTTTTCTTTTTGTCGCGGCCGATCTTTTCCAAATATTTTCCGGACACGAGCACGACCGACGCCGACCCGTCCGTGATTTGCGAGCAATCCGAAACTTTCAATGGTGGCGCGACGCTTGGGTTTTTGTCGGAGACTTGCGATGCACAATCGAGCGTTAGATCGGCGTCCCGCATTTGCGCGAGCGGATTGAGTTTCGCATGCGCATAGTTTTTCCAGGCAACCGTCGCCATGTCCGACTCTTTGGCGCCATATTTATCGATGTAAATTTGCGCGATCTTTCCGAAAAGCTTCGGGAACATGAAATCGCCATATTCCGGTTTCTCATTGTGATAATCGGCGGCCGCGCCAAGAACATCCGAGCCATCGAGCGACGACATCGTCTTTTGCTGCTCTGCACCTACGACGAGAACAGCGTCATAAAGTCCTCCCATGATCCATTGCGCCCCGAGCAGGACGGAAAGCGCTCCGGAAGCGCAGGCCGCTTCGGTATGCATCGTTGGAATACCGCGCAGTTTCGGATCGATCTCCGGAATAAAAGCGCCGAGCTGCAACTGTTTCGCGAACTGGCCGGCGTTGAAATTGCCAACTGCACCCGCTTTAATTTCGCCCGCATCGATTTTGGCGTCGTCCAGCGCACTCTTGCCGGCTTCGATGATCAAATGCCGAATCGTTTTGCCTTCCTTCTTCAGGTTGCGCTTAAAATCGGTGCGCCCAGCGCCGAGAATATAAACTGGCTCGTTCATATAATTAATTTAGCTGCTCTTCTCGCTCTGTCATCCCGAACTGGAGGGCGTCCGCGCTGTCGGCGCCCAAATATTTGGGACACGACGGCGCGTGTCCCTCCAACTGTCATCAGCCGCCGAAAGCATCGAGTCCTGTAATATCCTGGCCGATCACCAGGGCGTGGATGTCATGCGTGCCTTCGTAAGTGTAGACGCTTTCCAGATTCATGAGATGTCGGATCGCAGAATAGCGATCGGTAATTCCAACGGCGCCCAGGATGTCGCGCGCTTTCCGCGCACATTGGAGCGCCATCCAGACATTGTTGCGCTTCGCCAAAGAAATCTGTTGGGGACGCGCCGTGCCCGCTTCCATCATGCGGGTGAGACGCAACGCGAGTAATTGCGCCTTGGTGATTTCCTGCACCATCCACACCAATTTTTCCTGGACCAGTTGGAAACCGGCAATGGGGCGACCAAATTGTTCGCGCGACTTGGCGTAGGCTAGTGCCGTCTCGTAACAATCAATGGCTGCGCCAATCACGCCCCACGCCACCCCCACGCGCGCTTGCGAAAGACACGATAGCGGCGCACGCAATCCTTTCGCCTTGGGTAATCGATTCGCAGCCGGGATCCGGCAGTTTTCGAACCAGCACTCACCCGTGCGCGACATGCGCAAACTGAATTTTCCTTCAATATCTTGTCCGCGAAATCCAGGCGTGTCCTTTTCCACGATAAATCCGCCGACACTTGCGTCATCGTCTTTTGCCCAAACTACTTTCACGTCCGCGATGGAAACGTTGCCGATCCAACATTTGCTGCCGTTCAAAACATAATGATCGCCGTCGCGTTGAGCGCGAGTCTCCATACCGCCAGGATCCGAACCGTGCCCCTGTTCCGTTAATGCGAAACAACCGACGCGTTCGCCCGAAACCAATCCCGGCAACCAGCGCGCGTGCTGTTCGGGCGTGCCGAAGGAATGGATCGCATAGATAGCCAGCGCGCCTTGGACCGAGGCTTCAGAGCGCAAACCTGAATCGGCCCGTTCCAATTCTTGCATGATGAGGCCATACGCGGTGTAGCTCAGCCCCGCGCAGCCGTGCTCTTTCAAGTGCGGGGCGAAGAGCTTTAACGAGCCCATGCGTGGTCGTAATTTCTCCGGAAACTTCGCGGCGCGATGGCAAGCCACGACCTCGGGCATGACTTCGTCCTGCACAAAACGCCGGGTCCGATCGCGTGCCGCACGCTCCTCGTCAGTGAGAAGCTCTTCAATGGCGTAGTAATCCAGCGAAGTCATGAAAGGCCCGGCTTTTCAACAGTGCTATATCTTTTAAGGTTCTGCTCCGCAATAGCACTCAGCCATGGCACGACTTCACGAGTATCAAGGCAAAGCGATCCTCGCCGCGAACGGATTCAAGATTCCGCGCGGCCGCGCCGCTTCGACCCCTGCCGAAGCTGTCGCCGCAGCCAAAGAACTTTCGGGCGAAGTCGTCATCAAGATTCAAGCCTGGACCACGGGACGCGCCGGAATTGGCGGCGTCGCTTTCGCCAAAAAACCGGATGACGTTCGCGCTCGCGCAGCGCGCATGCTGGCAATGAAGGTTGGACAGTTCCCGGTCGAAGCCGTGCTGGTGGAAGAAAAGATCGACATCGATCGGGAATTTTTTCTTTCCTTCGCGATCGACGACGCCGCCCGCGCTCCAGTGATTATTTTTTCTGCCGGCGGCGGCAGCGGAATCGAGGAGCGCGCCGCCACGACGCGACGCATTCCTTGCGATGTGAAAAGCGGACCACTGGATTCGGAGGTCAGCGAAGCCAGCGCTTCGAGCGGACTTTCCAAGAAGCACGCGGCACAACTCGCGGACGCGATTCAGAAATTATTTACGGCCGCCCGCAGTGTTGAAGCCCGCTCGCTCGAAATTAATCCGCTGGTGTTGACCAAAAATGGCGAGTTCGTCGCCGCCGATTGTCGCATCACGATTGATGATTACGCCGTGGCGCGGCATCCCGAATTGGAAATCGAGATTGCGCGCGAGTTCGATCACCCTCCGACCGCGCTCGAGCGCGTCGCTTACGCGGTCGAGCAAAACGATCATCGTGGCACTTTTTATTTCGCGCAGCTGGCGACGTCGGCCGCGAAAGATTCCAAAGGTCTGGTTGGTTTTCACGGCGCGGGCGGGGGCGGATCGATGATGTCGATGGACGCTATCGTGAACGCTGGATTTACCATCGCCAATTTCACCGACACCAGCGGCAATCCGTCCGCGTCCAAGGTTTATCGCGCCGCGCGAATTATTTTGGCTCAACCCGACCTGATTGGATATTTCGGTTCCGGCTCCGGCGTCGCGAGCCAGGAGCAATATTGGTCCGCGTATGGACTGGCCAAAGCATTTTGGGAACTCGATCTGGATATTCCCGCGGTGATTCGTTTGGGTGGCAACACCGAGGATCGCGCTGTCGATATTTTGCAGCGCATGTCCCAGCTGCTTCGCGCGCCGGTCGAGGGTTATCGCAAAACGGACGCGCCGGCGATAATCGCCGGGCGTTTTGCGGAACTTGTCGCGGGTGCGAGAGGGACAAAATGGAAACCGCGCGGACCACGTATTCCGAAGTTCGTAAGAAATAAATCGGCCACCGAGCTTCCGGTGAAAAATGGTCGCGCGTGGATCGACAACACGAAGTGGCCGGACAATCGTCGCGCCATCGAGACGCACTCTGGCGGATTGATTGTCGATCATAGAGGTGCATCCGCGCCATCGCTACCTGATGAAGAGTTCGCGAACAAAGATTCCGAGTTGCTCGCATGCGATGTCGAGTGTCGACTCGCCGAAGTCGACGGCTTCTATCTTGAGCTCGATATTCCAGGCCTCGACGAACTGATTGGAGGCAGGCGCTAAATGGCAATTTTGATCGACGAAAAAAAGCGCGTCTTGGTGCAAGGTATCACTGGCCGCGAAGGTCAGGCGCGCACACGTCTGATGCGTGAGTACGGAACCAACGTTGTCGCGGGCGTCACGCCCGGCAAGGGTGGGCAAACTGTTTTAGGCGTGCCGGTGTTCAACACGCCGCAGGACGCAGTCAAAGCGCTCGGCAAGATCGACATCTCCGTTCTTTTTGTGCCGGCGGCTGGGGTGAAAGACGCGGCGATTGCAGCGATTGAAGCTGGCATCAAACTCACCGTGCTCGTGCCCGATCGCGTACCGGTGTGGGACGCGATGCAGATCGCGGCCACAGCGAAAGCGAACGGCGCGATGTTTGTCGGACCGAACACGCTTGGTGTTTTGAGTCCGGGCAAGGCCGTCGTCGGCATGATCGGTGGTCGCGCCGAAAGTGCCCGGCAATGGTTCAAGCCCGGTATTCCAAAAGGTGTCGGAGTGATCAGTCGCTCCGGCGGCATGGCTTCGAGCACCGGCTACTATTTAGGACAAGCCGGCGTGCGCATTTCGACGATCGCGCACATTGGCGGCGATGCTGTTCTTGGAATTCGTATTCCCGATGCCGCGCTCATGTTCGAAGCCGACCCGCTCACTGAAGCGATCGTGATCTTTGGTGAAATTGGTTCATCACAAGAGGAGGAACTGGCGCAACTAATTCGCGATCGAAAAATTACGAAGCCGGTAATCGCATACATCGGCGGTAAAGCCGCGCGCGAAGGCACGCGTTTCAGTCACGCCGGCGCGATCATTGAAGGCGGTCGCGGCACACACGCCGGGAAAGTGAAAGCGTTACGTGAAGCAGGCGCGAGCGTAGTGGATGCATTTGGTAAACTACCGGATGCGGTCGTGGAAATTTTGAAGAAAATGAAAGGACAAGCTCTGATGAGTGACACCGACAAGAACGCAGTCTGGAATACCGCAGTTACACGCATTGAGCCCAACCGCGTCGCGGTGCGCGGATACGACATTGCCGAATTGATGGGACGCGCTTCGTTCGGCGCGGCAGTTTATTTGATTTTGACTGGCGAATTGCCGTCGGACGCGATTGGACGGTTAATGGACGGGATTTTGGTGTCGTCGATTGACCATGGCGCCACGCCTCCGAGCGCGTTGGCTGCACGAACAACCGCATCGACCGGCGCTTCCCTAAGCGCGGCGGTTGCCGCCGGAATCATGTCGATCAATCGTCACCACGGCGGCGCGATTGAAGATTGCGCCCGAGCACTGAAAAAAATCGCGGACCGCGCCCCGACTGAATCCATTTCGATGGATGAAGCCGCTGCGCGCACGCTTACGGCGATGAAAGAAGCTGGCGAGCGAATGCCAGGATTCGGTCATCGCTATCACACCAAGGACCCGCGCACCGCGCGCTTGTTCGAGCTGGCGCGAGAAGCCGGCATTGACGGACCGCATATGAAAGCGGCGCGGGCCGTCGAAAAATCTTTCGCCGACGCCAAGAAAGCATTGCCGATAAATGTGGACGGCGCGATCGGCGCGATCCTGGCCGATTTGGGAATGAATCCCGCCGCGTTCAACGGCATTTTTATGATCGCGCGGACGCCTGGACTCGTGGCGCACGTGATCGAAGAGCAAACTCGTGAGAAACCGATGCGCCGGATTGATCCAGTCAATCACGGCTATGACGGACCTGCGCCCAGAAACATTTCTTAACTAAGATCGACAATCACCATGACAACGACCCAACGAACAAATTACGGAGTAAAAGAAATCGCGAAGCTTTTTCCCAGCTTGATGAAGATCAAGCAGAAGTCATTGCGCGAAAAAGTGGCGGCGGTGTGGAATGAAGCGATCACCACCGGCTGCGGCGGGAAAGGCTGGACCTTCGCCGAACTTCGCGCGGTCAAGTTCACGCTTCTGGCCGGCGACATCGACATGAAGTTCGTCGAACATCTTAATTCCTGCGCGCTCCAATGCATCGCGATCGCCGACGTCCTGAAGCGTGCGTTCCGCTGCAGCATTCCCGTTCAACGCGATTATCTCATCGCCGGCGCGTTGCTGGCCGATGTCGGCAAGCCGCTCGAGTACGGCAAGGACGCGTCCGGCAAAGTGATTCAGGGAAAATTCGGACAACAAGTGCGGCATCCGTTTAGCGGCGTCGCGCTCGCCTTCAAGCACGGCATTCCCGGCGAAGTCATGCACATCATTGCCACCCACAGTCACGAGGGCGACAAAATGGAACGCTCGATCGAGTCGATCATCTTCCATCACGCCGACTTCGTGGACTTCGACATCGCCAAGTTTCTGGGCAAGCGCGCTGCGAAGAAATGATTCTTGCCCGCGAATCACGCAAATAACGCTAAAGGACAAAACCAAAGCGATTAGAAAAATTGGCGTCAATTCGCGTGTTTGGCGGGCCAGTTTCTTAAATTGATATGGGAACGAGGCGATTTATTTTAGAAGGACGATTAATATGGGCCTGACGTTGGTCGAAAAAATAGCTGCACGTCACGCGGATGGACTTCCGCAAGGAGCGGTCGTGCGCGCGGGCGATTTCGTGTCGATCCGGCCGCGTCATGTGATGACCCACGACAATACCGGTGCAGTAATTCCCAAGTTCAAACAGATCGGCGCGACGAAGATCGCCGATCCGGCGCAGCCGGTTTTTGCGATCGATCACGACATTCAAAACGTTACGCCGAAGAATTTGGAGAAGTACGCCAAGATCGAAGCATTCGCCCACGAACACGGCATCGACTTTTACCCGGCGGGCACTGGCATCTCGCATCAGGTGATGGTGGAACAAGGTTACGTTGTTCCCGGCGCGCTGGTGGTAGCGAGCGATTCGCACTCCAATTTGTACGGCGCGATGGCCGCGCTGGGCACGCCGGTCGTGCGAACCGACGCCGCGAGTATTTGGGCCACTGGAGTTACGTGGTGGCAGGTTCCCAAAGTCGCCAAAGTCTTGCTCAAAGGAAATCTCTCCGCCGGCGTCACCGGTAAGGATGTCATTATCGCGTTGTGCGGACTCTTCAATAAAGACGAAGTGCTCAATCACGCGGTCGAATTTCTGGGCGATGGAGTGGCGAATCTTCCGATGTCTGCGCGCATGACCATTGCCAATATGACGACCGAGTGGGGCGCGCTCGCAGGCGTGTTTCCGTTCGATGAAGTCACGGTGAACTATTTGCAGTCGCGCGTCGGCGAGTTCACGAACCCGAAACGCCCGGGAAAACGCGGCCCGAAAAGTCGCTCCGGCTACACCAAGATCGACATCGATGAGTGGTGGAAGAATCGGAGTGAGCTTAGCGCTGATGCGGATGCGGAATACGCGATCGAGCTTGAGCTTGATCTGGCAACGGTGGTTCCGCACGTGTCCGGCCCTAATGAAGTGAAGACGATGGTGTCATTGCCGGAAATGCAGCGGAAACATGTGCCGATTCAAAAGGCGTATCTGTTGTCGTGCGTAAATGCGCGCTTTGAAGATCTGCACGACGCGGCCGAAGTCGTACGCGCTCGCGGTGGACGCGTCGCCGATGGTGTCGAATTTTATTTGGCTCCGGCCAGCGCCGAAGTGCAGGCCAAGTCGGAGTCCAATGGCGATTGGAAAACTCTAATCGATGCGGGCGCGATTCCACTGCCACCCGGTTGCGGAGCCTGCATCGGCCTCGGTCGCGGTTTGGTGCAAAAAGGCGAGACCGCTATCAGCGCCACCAATCGCAATTTTAAAGGCCGGATGGGCGACCGCGATGCGCTGGTTTATTTGGGTTCGCCCGCAGTGGTGGCGGCCAGCGCGTTGGCCGGATTCATTTGCGCGCCGAAAGATTTCGTCGAGCGCGCCGCGGGCACAGCAATTCGGCGTTCCGAAAAGAAAACGCAGCCAGCGGGTTCAGTCGAAATCATCGCCGGTTTTCCACCAAGTGTGCGCGGTCGCGTCCTGTTCGTTGATAAGGACAATCTGAACACGGACGGCATTTACGGCAGCAAACACACTTACCGCGACGACATGACGCCGCAAGAAATGGCGGCGGTCACATTCGAAAATTACGACCCGAACTTCAACGCGCTTTATCAAAAAGGCGACGTGGTCGTCGGCGGACTTAATTTTGGCAGCGGTTCTAGTCGCGAGCAGGCGGCCACGGCGCTGAAGTTCAAAGGCATTCCGTGCGTCATCGCGGCCAGCTTTTCCGAAACTTACAAGCGTAACGCGTTCAACAACGGCTTCGTCGTGTTCGAGTGCCCAGAATTGGTCATGCACTTGCGCGCCACGCTGAAGAATAGCGCGCCGACCACGGTCGCCTCCGAGATCACGATTGATTACGGCAAATCGACCCTGATCATCGATGGAAAATCATTCCCCTTTCCGCCGCTAAGTCCAGCCGCCCAGGAACTGATCGTCTCCGGTGGCGCCGAAAATCTGGTGGCGTCTCGGTTGCGCGCGAAACCGCAAACGGCGTAAACGCGCGCTCTTATCCGTAGAAGTCAGAAATGGGCCCGCCAATTACGCGAATGGACGCGAATATTTTATCGATTTCCCGGCATCTTACGAATTTACTTTCGCGTGATTCGCGTGATTCGCGGGTAAAATTCCGAGCAGAACGGCATCGTTCAATTGCTGCGACTTGCGGTGATGAGGCGTGCCGATAAAATCGCTCCTTATGGCTAAATACAAAATTGCATGGATGCCTGGTGACGGAGTTGGCAACGATGTCATGGAGGCGGCCCGCCTCGTCTTGGATCGGCTGAAACTCGACGCCGAATATGTGCCTTGCGACATCGGCTGGGAATTTTGGTGTAAGGAAGGCAACGCGCTGCCGGATCGCACGGTGAAAGTTTTAAAAGAAACCACCTGCGGTCTTTTCGGCGCCATCACCAGCAAACCGCAAAGTGAAGCCAAGAATGAATTGGCTCCGGAACTGAAAGACAAGGGGTTGGTCTACTTCTCGCCAATCGTAGGGCTGCGACAGATGTTCAACCTCCATACCAACATGCGGCCGTGTAAAAGTTATCCCGGTAATCCGCTGAATTTTCGCGGTAACAAGATCACGAACCCGAGCGGCGAAGATGTCTTGATCGATCAAGTCGTGTTCCGCGAAAATACCGAAGGCATGTACGGCGGCGTCGAGTTCTTCCCGTTACCCGAATCGGTTTACACGGCGCTCTGCGCCAATCCGAAGATGAAAAAGTGGAAAGACAAGGCCGGATTGGAAAACATCGCTCTCTCGACCCGCATCATGAGCAAGCAAGGTTGCACCAACATTTGCAAACAAGCTTTCGAGTTCGCCAAGAAGACCGGACGCAAACGCGTCACCCTGATCGAGAAACCAAACGTCCTGCGCGAAACCGGCGGTTTGATGATGCGTTGCTTTAAGGACATGGCCAAAAATTACCCGGATATTCGCGCGGACGACGCGAACATCGACGCCATTTGCATGTGGATGTTCAAAAATCCGCAGGATTACTCGGTGCTGGTCGCGGAAAATATGTTCGGCGACATCGTCAGCGATTTGTGCGCCGGGTTGGTCGGCGGACTCGGGTTCGCACCCAGCGCCAATCTCGGTGACAAATACGCGGTGTTTGAACCAACGCACGGCTCGGCGCCGAAATACGCCGGTCAATACAAGGTCAATCCGATCGCCATGCTTCTAACTAGCAAACTGATGCTCGATTGGCTCAAGGAAACTGAAATGGCCACGCGTCTCGAAATCGCCATTGCCCGCGTCATCGCCGAAGGCAAAGTGCGCACCTACGACATGGGCGGCAAAGATTCCACCCTCGACGTCGCCAAAGCGATCGCCGATTACGCCAGTTAATTAATCGCATGATTCCATCGAACGTTTTGAACAAATCTCTTGAGGAGCTCGAAGGCTCAGATTGGGGTGAACCGAAGTATGATTCCAACTTGGTCCGCAGCGTTCATCGACTTCGGCGAGTTCCACTTCGTGAGTTCAGCACGGAAGATCTGAGACTAATGATTGGCCAGAATGTGGGTCTGCATCATTTGGTGCCGTTCGCGTTGGAGCGACTGCAGGAGGATCCCCTCACGCATGGGGATTTTTATCTCGGTGATCTGCTCACTGCGACGCTGCGAGCAGATCAGAAATTTTGGCGCGAGCATCCAGAGTGGCGCGCAAAGCTTCGAGACCTTACGGAACGTACAATTGAGAATTTGCGTGGCCGTAGCCACAAGAAGGAAAAGAAATTTCGCTCCACTCTCGAAGCGCTAACGGACGCGCTTGACGCTTTTGATGCGTCAGCGTCACTGATCTAAAACAGTATGTCGTCACAAAAATCAACCGAATCGAAGAAGCTGCTCTCCTACACAATTGCGGAATGGGCGTGCGCGCTGAAATACGAGCACTTGTCACCAGAAGCGATTCAAGCGGCGAAATTATTTTGGTTCGATTCGATTGGCTGCGCGCTCGGCGGTAGTCAGCAGGATGACGCGAAAATTTTGCTGAAGCATTATCGGGCGATGGGAGGTGGTAACGGCAAAGCCACCGCGTTCGTCTCCGGGTTCAAGACCAATCCGGTCGATGCGTCATTTCTGAATGGCCACATGATGCGGGCGATGGATTACAACGATATTTATTGGAAAGCGGATCCGTGTCATCCGAGCGATCTCATCGCCGCGCCGCTGGCGTTGTGTGAAAGCGAAGGTTTAAGCGGGAAAGATCTGATTCTCGCCACGATCATCGCTTACGAAATTGAAATGCGTCTTTGCGAAGTCGGCCGACCCGGTGTGCGCGAATACGGCTGGCATCACGCGACATTGAGCGCGTTCGCCGCGCCAGTCGCGGCGGGCCGCGTTCTGAACCTCACTGTCGATCAGATGGTTTCGGCGATCGGGATCAGCGCAGCTCGAACCTTTTGTCCGGGCGCGGTGACGGCGGGCAAATTAACCAACATGAAGAACACGGTCGATCCGTGGGCGGGGCGGATGGGCGCGGAAAGCGCGCTCCTGGCGCGCGATGGATTTTCCGGTCCCGAACACATCATCGATGGCAAAGAAGGACTCTTTGCCGTGTTTAAACATGTCCAATACAAAGGACAGCCGGCCAGTTTCGACGGCGAGGCGCTGGTTGCAGACCTTCCGAACTCAACCAAGTCGCACTACCGTATTCTCGATTGCGGAATGAAAAGTTTCCCCATCGAAGCGCTCAGTCACGCGCCGCTCACCGCGATGATGAAAACGATCAAAGAACACAAGATCAAGGCCGACGACGTGAAAGAAATTAAAGTGGAAGTGATCGCGCGCGCGGCCGACATCCTGGGCGATCCACACAAGTATCGGCCGGACTCCAAAGAAACCGCCGATCATTCGCTGCCTTATTGCATGGCTGCCGGATTGGTCGACGGCATGGTGACGCCGCTCCAATTCAAAGAAGAGCGCGTGCTCGATAAAAAACTGATTCCGATCATGGACAAAGTGAAAGTGGTCGCGAACGAAGAGTTCGAAGCGCTCTTTCCAAAATTTCAGCCAAGCCGGGTGACCATCACCACCAACGACGGCAAGTCACACTCCACTCGTGTCGATGTTCCGAAGGGCGATCCGCGCGATCCGATGACCGAGGAAGAGATCGCGGTAAAATTCACCGCCCTCGGCGGCGACGTGATCGGCCAGGATCAATGCAAGAAGTTGCAGAAGTTCATCATGAGCATTGAAACCGCGAAGGATTTTGGCGGACTCTTCGAGCTGACCACGGCGGGCTAGCGTTCTGCGTTGTAGGGGAAGCTGCTAGCTTCCCAATCCGGAATAGGTTAAATTTACGCGGCTACGCCGCCATTCTTACCATCGCCCGCGGAGCGGCCGATCCACCTACGCCGTTGCGCTGCCGGCGTCGTCAGTGCCGAACTGGATTCCCTGCGCGAGCGGGAGCTCGGTCGAAAAGTTGATCGTGTTCGTCTGGCGCCGCATGTAGCTCTTCCAGGAATCGCTGCCGCTCTCGCGACCGCCGCCGGTATTTTTTTCTCCGCCGAACGCGCCGCCGATCTCGGCGCCGCTTGTGCCGGTATTCACATTCGCGATTCCGCAATCGCTCCCGACTGCGCTGACAAATTTCTCCGCTTCGCGGACGTCATTCGTAAATATGGAGCTGGTCAGTCCCTGCGGAACGCCGTTCTGGATCGCGATCGCTTCATCGAAATCGCGATAGGTCAGCAAATAGAGCAGCGGCCCGAATGTTTCCTCGTGCACGATTTTGAAATTCGGCTTCGCGTTCGCGAGACATGGTTTCATGTAGCAATCCCCGGGCAGATCCATCCGTTCGCCGCCGTAGAGAACTTCGCCGCCTTCAGCTTTCAGTTTCTGAATCGATTCCTGCACCATGTCGACGGCGCCCTTGTCGATCAATGGGCCCATCAAAGTTTTCTTATCGAGCGGATTCCCAATTGGGAGTGATTTGTAAGCGGCCAGCAATTTCTGGCGCACTTTGTCCGCAACCGACTCGTGCATGATAACGCGCCGTGTGGACGTGCAACGCTGGCCAGCCGTTCCGACCGCGCCGAAGAAAATCGATTGCGTCGCCATTTCCAGATCGGCCGTTGGACAAACGATCAGCGCGTTGTTGCCGCCGAGTTCCATGATCGTCTTCCCCAACCGACCATGAACGGTTTTCGCCACGTTTAAACCCATCGCAACCGAACCTGTCGCCGAGATCAGTGGAATCCGCGCGTCGTCGGCCAGTTTTTGACCAACCGATTTCCGGTCGCCAATCAGCAGGCTGAAGATCGCCGGATCGGTGCCGGTTTCGCGGCAAACGCGCTCGGCAATTTTCGTGACCGCAATCGCCGTCAGCGGAGTTTTCTCGGACGGCTTCCAAATGGTCGCGTCGCCACAAACCGCGGCGAGCGCCGCGTTCCAGGACCAGACCGCGACCGGGAAATTAAATGCACTGATTACGGCAACGAGTCCAAGCGGATGCCATTGTTCCATCAAACGATGGCTCGGCCGTTCCGATTGAATCGTCAGACCATAGAGCATGCGCGACTGGCCGACGGCGAAATCGCAGATGTCGATCATCTCCTGAACTTCGCCTTCGCCTTCGGCGAGGATCTTGCCGGTCTCGAGAGTGACGAGCTGCCCAAGTTCATGTTTTGACTCGCGGAGTGCGTTTCCGAGACGGCGAACAGTGTCGCCGCGAACCGGCCCGGGAGTTTTTCGCCATTTTTCGAACGCTTCTTGCGCGCGCGTAATCGTTGTCTGGTAATCGTCGTCGGAAGCGGTGCGAATACTGCCCAGCCGCCGGCCATCAATCGGCGAGATCTTGTCGATCTTCGCCCCTCCGCCACGCCAGTCACCGGCGAAGACGCCGGAATTGTCCTCTCCGATCCCAAGTTTCTCGAGCACGGATGTCATAGGTGGATCGGCCGCTCCGCGGGCGATGTTAAAAACACGCGGCTTCGCCGCCTAAAATTAGCATCGAGCAAGGGACTGCTCGATCCACCTTTCGAGTTCATTTTCGTTTCCGGCAATATTGCCGAATCAACCCCATCGCTTCGTCCACAACCTCCGCGGTAATATCGAGCGCTGGTCGAAACCGGATCGATCGATCGCCGGAGCGCAACGTCAAGACGCCGAGATCGAACAAACCTTTCCAGAATTTCTCGCGCGTATCCCCGTCCGGCAGATCGAACGCCAGCAGCAAACCGCGACCACGCACTGCGGAAATCGTCGGCTCGTAGCGTTGCAAGTCGCGGAGCTGATCCAAAAAGTAAGTGCCGACCTTGGCCGCGTTCTCGACCAAAAATTCCTCTTCGATGATGTGCATGCAATGCGTCGAGCGCACCATGTCCGTGAGATTGCCGCCCCAGGTCGAATTCAAACGGCTCGGTAAACGAAACGCGTTGTCTTTTACCTCATCCGACCGCGGCCCGGCCATTACGCCGCACGCTTGCGCTTTCTTTCCAAACGCGACCAAGTCGGGCAACACGTCGAAATGCTGGCAGCACCACGTCTTGCCGGTGACGCCCATGCCGCATTGCACTTCGTCGAAGATGAGGAGGATGTCGTTTTCGTCGCAGATTGCGCGGAGCTTCTTAAGCCATTCGCCGCGGAAATGATTATCGCCTCCCTCGCCCTGGATCGGCTCAATGATGATGGCGCAGATGTCGATCTTATCCTTGTCGAGGTAAGCCTGGATCTCTTGTTCGGTTTTTTTCTCGCGCGCAATCACGTCTGGCTCGCGCTCGTTTTCCGGCAATGAGAAATTGATGTACGGGCAGGAGACCCGCGGCCAATCGAACTTGGCGAACAAATCCGTTTTCCGCGGATCGGTGTTAGTCAGACTCATGGTGTAGCCACTGCGGCCATGAAACGCGTGACGGAAATGCAGGACCTGTGTTCCGCGCTCGCCGTGGCCGGCCGCCATGTTCTTGCGGACTTTCCAATCCATTGCCGCTTTGAGCGTGTTCTCGACCGCGAGCGCGCCGCCTTCGATGAAGAGATATTTGTCGAGCGGCGGCAATCCGGCGACACGGGCAAAGGTTTCCACGAATTCGGCGTAAGACTCAGAATAAACGTCCGAGTTTGCCACCTTCGCTTTCGCCGCGCGCAGCAGATCGCTCTGCACATCGGGTTGATCGAAGTAAGGATGATTAAACCCGATCGGCATCGAGCCGAAGAAACCGTAAAGGTCGATTAAACGTTGACCGTTGGCCGCGTCGTAGAGATACGAGCCGCGACTCTTTTCCTGATCGAGGACAATCTTGAAACCATCGAGCAAAATATGCTCGCCCAGCACGTGGAGCACACGAGACGGGTCGACAGTTTTTTTATTTTTGCTCTTACTCAAACGCGGCCGCGATGTGCGAGCCGCCTCGGTGAGCATGGGCGGCATACTCATCCGTTGAGAGTAGCTTCCGGCGCTGATTTGGTCAACCGGCGCGCGACGAATGCCGCTACTTCTTTTGCGGCCAGAGCGCGTTCTTTTCCGCAGTCGCTTTGGCGAGCGCGGCATTATACTCAGCCACTTCCGCGTTGTAGGCGAGGTTGCCTTGAACGTCGCTGTGCAAGAGATCGCGCTTTTTCAGGCGCAACGTCTGGCTCCAGGCAGTGAGCCGTTCCAATTCGGTCGCGTTAATGGCCCGTCGTTGCTCAACGGTTGGCGGCGCGACGACTTTGGAAACTTTCTCGAGACCGTAGTGGTTGGCCGGAGCTGACGGCACTTCCTTATGCTTGAAAAATTTATCGATGTCCGACGCCGACATCGGGCCTGGTCGCAGCACAAAATAAGCAAGAAAACAGGGTAGCGCGATCAATCGAAACGTTCTCGATAAGGGCGCGAGATCCGGATAACTCAGCCGAAATAGAAACGGACCAAAGGGCAGAAAAATTCCGAGGCCCCACCCAACGCTCACGCCGAAAGCGGCCTTAATGAGCAGGATTCGGCCGATCAAAACGCAGACCAATCCAATCGCGAGACAAATGAGGGCCGCCACGCCCGGATTTAAGCAAACAGAGTGCCATTACCGATTGCTAGCGCAGCCAATCGTCGACATTAGCGAACGATTCCTTCGCGCAACGTCGCGTGCTTATCGGCCAGCAATTCCTGAGTGAGCTGGTAACCGCTCTTGTCCACATTTCGTCGCGCGCCGGCAAAGTAACCGTCGATCCGCGCCCGAGCCGATTTGCAAAAATAATTAGCAACCGACAAGACTTCGTCCGCCGACTCGCCGTGGTCGATCTTGTATTGCGCGAAAGAACAGGTTGCGCTGATGGCGAAAAGTTCGGTGGCAATGCCAACGAACCGCGAAAGCAGAAGTTGCTCGCGATCGAGCTTCGGACCGAAGCGCGCCATCGCATGAAACAATCCCCGCGCGAGTTTCTTGCTCGTCCGCGCTCCGTAATCGACATGCTTTTGCAGATCTCGATGAAGATTGTCGATCTTGCCAGCGCCGCTTGAGAACCATTGCCGGGGATACCAACCGGCATAAAATTTACCGGATGTGAAGACCGCTTTCAATCGCTCCGACATCGGCAATGTCGTGTTAAAAATCGCACCGCCCACTTTCAAATGTGGATCGAGCGCCTCGCGCGCGATGAATAGTCGCATGATCTCGCTCGAGCCCTCGAAGATCGTGTTGATCCGGCAATCGCGCAGGAAACGCTCGACCGGGATCGCCTCTTCACCACGGCCGGCCAGCGATTGCGCCGTTTCGTAACCACGGCCGCCGCGCACCTGCATCGCGTCATCCGCAATCTTCCAAGTTGTTTCGGTCGACCACATTTTACACATCGCGGTTTCGATCCGAAGATCGGCGGCTTTGCGATCGACCAACCCCGAAGTTTGAAACGTCATCGCTTCCATCGCGAAAGTGTTCCCGGCCATCTCGGCGATTTTTCCAGCGATGGCGGAATGTTTTCCAATTGGGCCGCCCCATTGGATTCGTTCGCTCGCCCATTTTCGCGAGATTTCGAGCAAACGCTTCGACAAACCGACGCAGGCGGCTGGGATGGTAAGCCGGCCTGTGTTCAAAGTCGTGAGCGCGACTTTCAATCCCTGGCCTTCCTTCGCGATCATGTTGTCACGCGGAACGCGCACGTTGGTGAATTTCACGATGCCGTTGTAGAGCGCACGCAATCCCATGAACCGGCAGCGATACGTAATCTCGAGCCCGGGCGAATCGACATCGACAATGAACGCGGTGATTTGTTTGCGCTCCCGCCCGTTAACAATCTTCGGCGCCGTGACTGCCATGACCACGAGCACTCCGGCTTTGATCAAATTCGTGCACCAAAGTTTTTCACCATTGAGAATGAATGCGGAACCATCTTCGCTTGGATCGGCGCGCAAACTCATGTTCGCGGGATCCGAGCCGGCGTTCCATTCGGTCAGCGCGAACGCGGAGATTTCGTGTCGCGCAACTCGCGGCAGATATTTCTTCTTTTGCTCGTCGGTGCCGAAAAGAAGCAACGGCTGCGGGACGCCGATCGATTGGTGCGCAGAAACGAGTGCGGTCAGATTTGCGTCCCAACTGCCGAGCAACATCGCAGCGCGCCCGTAATTGACCTGCGATAAACCGAGCCCTTGGTACTGCTTCGGAATTTTCACCCCGAACGCTCCCATCGCGAAGAGATCGTCGATGTTTTTCTGAGGAATCTCGCCGGTGCGATCGATCTCATCGGCATCGATATTTTCTTTTAAATATTTTTCGAGGCTCGCCAGGAATTCCTTGCCGGCCTCGCGATCCTCGGCGCTTTGCTCCGGCCACGGATAAATCCGATTAAAATCGTAGCGGCCGATGAAAAGGTTACTCGCGAAACTGCCGCGCTCATCCAGCGGATCGCGTGAAGCTTCGGCCAGTTCGAGCGCTTCGCGCTTCCCCTTCGACATTTTGGAGGTGTCGATCACCGACGCCGGCGCCTGCTTTTCCGGCTTCGCGCTCGTTTCCTCGGCCACCTGTCTTTCCGGCGCTTCGAGTGGCGTTTTCATTGTTAACAGCGCGCCGGCAGCGATCCTGTCATGTCGAGCGGCAACGTGACGTTGCATCCACTTGCCAGCGGCGCAGCCGCCATGTTGAGAGCCTGCCCTGAGCGAGCGGAGCGAGTCGAACGGGAGACATCTCTAGATATTTCCGATCTCAGAAACAGTAAAAGATTCCTCGACTCCGCTCGGAATGACAAAAGAGAAAGTTCCAATGACGATTTCATGACTCGTAAAATTTGCTCCCGTCGCGCGCGTGTTTCTTCAAAATATCGCACGGTTCGAATCTGTCATCGCTCTGCGCCAGCCGGCCCATCTCTTCGACAATCTTCTTCAAACCAAAATGATCCGTGAAACGCAACGGCCCGCCGCGATCCGGCGCAAATCCCGTCCCAAGAATCATTCCGTAATCGGCGTCCTCGGGGGATTCGACGACTTTTTCTTCAATGCAACGCGCGGCTTCGTTGACCATCAAAAACATCAGGCGCGGGGCAAGATCGAGATCGTTCTTGGCCGATCCGCCGTGCCGCCATTGCGCGAGCGAGTCGTTAGGTGATTGCTCTCTCCCTTCGTATTTATAGAAGCCGGCGCCACTCTTCCGACCAAGCAACTTTGACTCGCGCATCGATTTCAAAATTGCCGGCGCCCCGTCGCGACGTCCATACGCTTTCTCGAGCGTGGCCGCGATATCGACAGTAACGTCGATCCCGATCTCGTCGATCAAGCGCAACGGCCCCATCGGCATCCCCCATTTCGTCATGGCGCTGTCGATCTTCTCCGCTTCGACCCCGGATTCAAAGAGCTCAGCCGCGTCGAGCAAATATGGAAACAAAACGCGATTGACCAAAAAACCCGGGCGGTCGCGCACGACCACCGGCAATTTTCCAATTTGCCGGACGAACGCGAGCGCGTGCTCTTTGGTGTGGTCCGAGGTTTCTCTGGCAACGACCACTTCCACCAGCTTCATCCGGCTCACCGGATTGAAGAAGTGCAAACCGATTACGCGATCCGGCGACACAGTGCAACGACCCAGCTCGCTCACGGGAAGTGCGGACGTATTCGTCGCAATGATCGTCTTCGAGCCAGCTTGCATCGACAGCTCACGAAATATTTCCTTCTTGATGTCGATCTTTTCCGAAGCGGCTTCGATCACGAACTGGACATCGCGCAATTCCATCGGCGCGGTCGAAGCAACGATACGGGAGCGGCCTTGCTTCGCTCTTTCGTCTGTCATCAAGCCGCGCTTGACCGCGTCGGCGTAAGTTTTCTCAATGTTGGCCAGACCGCGATCGAGCAGTTCTCGATTCACATCTCGAAGGATCACGGTCACGCCGCGCGAGCTCAACCATTGGGCAATGCCCGCGCCCATGACACCGGCGCCGATCACCGCCGCGTGCTGAACTTTTTCGAACTGCACCTTCGAAGTTCCTTTCTTGTATTTCTCGGCCAGGAAGAAGTTCCGGATCAAATTCTGGGTCGATTCGGTTTTGCCAAGATCGACAATTGCGTCCAGTTCCAGCTTGAGAGATTCGTCGATCGGATTGGCGCCGCCGGTCGTAATTACTCCGAGCGCAAGCGCCCGCGCGGATTTGGGATCAGACGGCGGCGACGTCTTTCCTTTCGACGGCGAAGCTTTTCCGGGAGGACGCTTTCCTTTACCGAGCAGACGTCGCGCTGTGTCGAGCATCTGTTCTCGTGAGGCGACCTTATCAACCAAACTCATTTTTAATGCCTCGTTCGCAGAATAAAGTTTCCCTTTCAGAATTACTTCCGCGGCGTTCTCTTCCCCAATCAAGCGAGGCAACCGCGTGCTTCCCCCCCACGCCGGAATCAAACCGAGGGTCGTTTCCGGCAAACCGATTCGCGTCGCCGAATCATCCGATGCAACGCGCCAGTCGCACGCGAGAGTGATTTCATAGCCACCGCCGGCGCACGCGCCGTGAATCGCGGCCACAGTCGGAATTTTCAGGGCGGCAATTCGATTGAAAACACGCTGTCCTTCGGCAATGAAATCCCGCAGCTCGCCGGTTTGCGCCTGTTTTAAGAGCGTTTTCAAATCGGCGCCCGCAATGAAGATCGACTTTTTCGCGGAGGTGATGATCAAGCCGCGCAACGATTCGTCGCGCTCGATCGCGTCGACATGCTCGCTCAGCTCGCTCATCGTCGCGGCGTCGAAAATGTTCGCGCCCGATTCGGGCCGATCGAACGTGAGCAGACACACACGATTAGCGTCGATTTCACGCTGAATCAGGGAGCGGGTAGCAACAGCTGGCATGACCAACACTTTGGAATCGTTTCGACCAAATTCCAAGCGCGGAACGATTGCTCTTGGCCGGTCCCAATGTTAAAACTCGGGCGCGGCGGGAACGGAGGTTCTCATGGTCGGCAAAATTCTCGTACCCGAAATCAAGAGCCTGATCGACGCGCGTAATTTCGCCGCGTTACGCGAGATGTTTCGCGAATGGCCGCCGGCCGACGTCGCGGAAGTGATCCTCGACATGGATGACGACGATCAGGTCATCATCTTCCGCGTCCTACCGTCAGCGCTGGCGGCGGATGTATTTGAATATCTCGACGTCGAAGCGCAGCAAAAATTATTGCGCGGGATGGCGCACGAGCAGGTCGTGGCAATTTTGAACGAAATGTCGCCGGACGATCGGACCGCGCTCCTCGAAGAACTGCCGAGCGCGGCCGCGCGGCAATTGATCAAATTGCTGACGCCGGAAGAACGGCAAATCGCGCAATCGTTGCTCGGTTATCCCGAAGATACCGTCGGCCGTTTGATGACGCCGGACTTCATCGCTGTCCCTGACGACTGGACGGTGAAGGACGTCCTCGACCATATCCGCGAATTCGGACGCGACAGTGAAACACTCAATGTGATCTACGTCGTCGACGAGCGCGGCAAGTTGATTGACGACGTTCGGATGCGCGAATTTTTGCTCAAGCCGTTGGATGCCAAAGTCGGAGACATCCGCGACAAAACTTTTGTTGCGCTCAAAGTGAACGATTCTCAGGAAGCAGCGCTGAACATCTTCCGGAAGTATGATCGGTCCGCAATGCCGGTAGTCGATTCCAACGAAGTGCTGGTTGGCATCGTGACGATCGACGACATGCTCGACGTCGCCGAAGAAGAAGCGACCGAAGACATTCAGAAATTCGGCGGCGTGGAAGCGCTCGATGAGCCTTACATGCGGATCTCGTTTTTGCAGATGGTCCGGAAACGCGCGGTTTGGCTTGTCGTGTTGTTTTTGGGTGAAATGCTCACTGCCACCGCGATGGCAACTTATCAGGACGAACTGGCCAAGGCGCTGGTGCTGGCGTTGTTTCTGCCGCTGATTATTTCCAGCGGCGGCAACTCCGGTTCGCAGGCATCGACCTTGATGATTCGCGCGATGGCTCTCGGCGAAGTGACGTTGCGCGATTGGTGGCGGGTGATGAACCGCGAGATTCAGGCCGGCCTCGCTCTCGGCCTGATTCTAGGAGTAATCGGCGTTCTCCGCGTGGGCGCCTGGGCCATGATCGACGAAAGCTATTTTCACCGCCAACCCTACGGACCGCACTGGCCACTGGTCGCGTTGACGGTGGGAATTGCGCTCGTCGGTGTCGTTCTCTGGGGCACGCTCTCCGGCTCAATGCTACCGTTTGTTTTACGCCGGTTCGGCGCTGATCCGGCGACGTCATCCGCGCCGTTTGTGGCCACGCTGGTCGATGTGACCGGGCTCATTATCTATTTCAGCATTGCGTTGTTGATCATGCGCGGTGCAATGCTGTAGACCGAGTTGAGGGGAATTATGTTTTCTATCGGCAGATTTCTCGGACACGACCAAAAATTTTACGATTTGCTCGAAGCGAGCGCGCAACAGGCCGACACCAGTGTTCATCATTTGGTCGATCTCCTGGCCAAGATCGACAATAAGGATTCCTTCCGCGATCTGGAGGCCTTTGCCGCGAGCAGGCGCGAAGATAAACGCATCACTCAGGAACTCACCGAACAGCTGACCAAAACATTTATCACCCCGTTCGAGCGCGAGGACATTCAGGCGCTCGCAGCCTCGCTCTATAAAATACCGAAGACAGTCGAGAAAATCGGCGAACGGATGATGATTTCCCCGCAAGACTTGCCGATACCGAGTTTCGCGAAGCAGGTTCATCTCCTCGATCAAGCAGCAGAGGCAGTGCTCGCGATGGTAAAGCAGTTGCGCAAAGGAATGAACGTTGGCACCGCGCGCGAGATGAACGCGAAGCTACAAACCATCGAAGGTCAGGCCGACGAACTCGAGCTCGAATTATTGCGCGATCTTTACCAGGGCAATTACGATCCCAAACACATCATCTTCTTGCGCGATCTTTACGAATTGCTCGAAAAAGTGATCGACCGTTGCCGGGACGCCGGCAATGTGGTCCTGCAGGTTGTCTTGAAGAATACCTAACTGCCGCGACTACCGCGCAAGATCGACATGTTGCTTTTTCTCATCGTCGTTCTCGCCGCTGTCATTTTCGAATACAGCAATGGTTTTCACGACGCGGCCAATGCCATCGCCACTGTCGTCTCGACCAAAGTGCTCACGCCGCGGCAGGCGATTGCAATGGCCGCATTTTTTAATTTAACGGGCGCGCTTCTCGGCGGCGCGGTCGCGACGACCGTCGGAAAAGGTTTGGTCGATACCGAAGTCGTCACCATGTGGACGGTGTTGGCCGCGGTGCTGGCCGCGTTCATCTGGAACATGACCACTTGGTGGTTCGGTTTGCCTTCGAGCTCGAGTCACGCGCTCATTGGAGGCCTTTGCGGCGCGGCTTTCGCGACCGCACACGGAAATTGGTCGGTCATCAAATGGAACGCCGGTGTCTGGCCGAAAGTCATTGTGCCGATGATCACTTCGCCGATCGCCGGATTTATTCTGGGCGGATTCGTGATGTTTCTTCTCTTCGTTTTGCTCCATCGCCTCACGCCGCACTTCATCCATCAGTTTTTCGGTAAGGCGCAAATCGTGAGCGCGGCCTGGATGGCGCACAGTCACGGCACCAACGACGCCCAAAAAACAATGGGCATCATTACGCTCGCGCTTTTCACCGGCACCAAGGCCGGCCGGTTTGATAGTCTCCCGGCGTGGCTCGAATTTTTGCGAACACCGGTTTTTGCCATGCCGTTGTGGGTAAAAGTGCTTTGCGCCGCGACGATGGCTGTCGGCACTGCCGCGGGCGGCTGGCGAATCATTCGCACGCTCGGACATCGCGTCGTGAAATTGCAACCGGTCCACGGCTTCGCCGCCGAAACAAGCGCCGCATTGATCATTCAAGCGGCGAGCATTTACGGCATCCCGCTTTCCACGACCCACGTGATTTCGACTTCGATCATGGGCGTCGGCTCAGTGAAACGTTTCAGCGGAATGCGCTGGGCTGTAGTCGAACGAATCATCTGGGCCTGGATCTTCACCCTGCCCGCCACCGCTTTGCTCGGTTACTTGCTCGAACGCGCCGCGTCCGCGTTCTGATTGCCGGTTTGTCATCCCGAGTCAGCGGAGACGACGAGGGATCTCCCATTAGCTGATTGATCACGCTAATTACTTTGTGTGATCCGCGCTCCGACTGTGAGATCCCTCCCTTGCGCTCGGGATGACAGATCACAGATCGTCCGGCGGCTTGATCCCGAATTGCTCGAACATTTTTTTGATCCGCTCTTTTTTCTCCGGCGTATCCAATCGCGCTTCTTCCGGATTCTCCGCCCAAAACAACACGTCGCGATAATCGCGCTTCGCCACTGCAACAAACTCGCGCAGCTTCTCTTCGTTTCCCTCGCTCAACTTCAAAATCGCGAGCTGCACCCGCTCGCGTTCGGGCTCGTATGATTCGATGCCGTAACCATCAAGCAGCTCGAGCACGCGCGCCTGAGCGCTTTCCGGAAAAGTCTTTTGAACTGCAGCAACAACCTCTTCGCGCGAGTGCGCCATCGTTCGCTTAGAAGGGATTATTTCCTAATCGCGACCCATTCATTGGCGGCGCGGGAATCGGCCACGGCCTGGACGACGCGCATGTAGCGGACGCCGTCTTCGAAACTGGGACGCGGACGAACCCGGCCTTTTGATTTCACCGCGTTGATAAAATCATCTTCCACCCGCCATTCGGTCACGAGGTCCTTCGGAACATTGACATCTTCCAGTTCGCGGCCGCCGTACTTGATGCTGCGAATCCGTTCGTTGGTGAAATCGTAAACCAAAGCGCCGCGGTCGCCGTAAATTCGCAAACGATCCATTGGCGCGCCGGCATGAACGCCGCTGAACTCGAGCACCCCTTCGGCGCCGTTTTCGAAAACGCAAAGAATGTTGAGCATGTCGGGAACAATGACTTGATAACCGCGCCGCTCGGCGGTCAGAATTTTTCCGCGCGCGAACACGCCGGCGATGTCGCCGAGCCAGCGCTGCAACACTTCCACGTAAATGCCGAGTGTGAGTACGTTCAGTCCGCTGATCTCGATCTTCTGTCGCCAATGCGCGGGCGCTTCCGGATTCAAATAGACGCCGGTGAAACTGTGGAGACGGATCGCGTGCGGTTTGCCGATGGAATTTTCGGCGAGCAACTTCTTCACGAGCAGATCGGCCCGCATTCCGAACGGCGGCGGGCAAAGCATCGTCACCAGCTCCGGAAAACGTTTCGAGGTCGCGAGCATTTCCTCTGCTTCGGCCAGGTCCATCGACATTCGCGCCTGACAAAAAACGTGTTTGCCGGCTTCGAGCGCCGAAACGGTCACTGCCGAATGCATATAGGGCGGCGTGCCGATCCAAATGATATCGAGATCGGGAATAGCTAGTAGATCGGCCCAATTGGCCATCGGCGTCGCACTCGGACAATTTTCCTTACAAAACTTTTCGCTGCTCTCGTAAGTTGAATTCGAGACCGCGACAATCTCGGCATCGGGATTCTTTTTCAGCGCCGGCAAATGTCGGGTCCGAACGATGTTGCCAGCGCCCACGATTCCGATCCGCAGTTTTCCGTTACTTTTTTGTGCCATGTTTCAAATCCAGAGGTCGATCCTGCACTGCGCCTAACAATTGCGCGAGCAAGTTTTGACTGTCGTGGCTAATTTCTGTTCAACAACTACGAAAGTCTTCGTCAGTAAATCGCTTGACAATCAACGCTCGCGCGGCACCTTTTGCGCCCCCGTTTCAGCACTATGTCAAAAGTTTGCGTCATTACCGGATCGAAGCCCAGCCGAGGCAGCACCATTCGCCGTCGCGGTATGGCCAAGAAAAAAGGCGGCGTCGGCCGACACGTGACCAAAATGGTCCCGCGTATGTTCGCGCCGAACCTGCACGAGCACCGGATCTGGGTGCCAGAGCTGAAGAAATTCATCCGCATTCGTGTGACTGCGCGCGGACTGAAGACGATCAACAAAAACGGCGCTTACAAAGCGCTGAAAAAAGCCGGCGCGCTCTAGGTCCGAGCCGGACGGGCGGTTAGCTCCCGCCAATTTCCGTCTCTTCTTCGGTAGGGCGAGACTCTGTCGAGCCGACTTCTGCGTCTCCTGTTGTAGAGGCGCTTGTGCCAAGCGCCTGTTTATTAACTTCGGTGCTTGATACAAGCACCGCTACAACGTCTTTCGGCGATTCATTCGCCGCGGCTACAACTTCTTCGCTCTCCGTGGCGGGTTCGACCGCCTCGGCAGTTTCCTTCGCCTTAGCTTTCGCACGTGGCAGATCGAGCGATCCGTCATTGAATTCGATCACGTAACCTTCGTTGATCAGCCAGCGAAGATCGGAGGCGAGCGCCATTTTCACGCGCTCCGCTTCATCTGCGGCCGACACGGCCGCCTCTACAGGTTTTTCAAGATTGGCAATCAACTTGTCGGCAAGTTCCTTGCGCCCAATGCGCGGCGCTGCACCGATCGCATCCAGAATTGCCCGGACTTGCACAGAAACGCCGGTTTCATCGTGCTTGAACGCGCGCGGATAAATCGACGAGACAAAGAGCATCCCGCGCCGATGCCGAAAAAGGTGGATGCCCGCTTCGCGAAATCGCGCGCCAAGTTCCTGCATCATCGGTGAGGGCGAGCGCGTCTCATTCGTCCAAGCGTTCTCAATCAACCGGTTCAGCACGCGATCCTGCAAATGCCGGCTGGCGGGACCGTCGATGACCAATTCCGAAATCGAGCGGACGAGGCCGGGCAGATAATTTTGCTGAAAATGCCGTTCCGTTTCCGGCACCGACGAAAATGTCGTCGGCGTTTCGTCACGCAAGGTCGAGAACGTCGTCACCTTGCGCGCGTCTTCTTTCCATTTCTCGATCTCAGCCGGATCGGTCACGATTTGAATTTGGCGTTGGTAATCGGAGAAACTCATGCGGCGACTGAAACGCTGCTCGTACAAATTTCGGAGACGACGTTGATAATCGTGATGATTGGTCGGGCCGAGGAACGTTCCGCTCAGTCTGCAACGCGCGACGTTGGTAAAATTTCCTTTGATCGGCTCGGTCTCGGTGATGTCGACCTTATAAAAATCGTTCTGGGCAAAGCGAAACGCGCTCCGCTCGAGAAATTGTCGATCGACCGAGACAGCACCGTTTTCGCCGAGCTGAAAAAGAGAAAACTCGGGCGGCGCGGTCAATTGAACATCGTGACGAGTGGCCTTTTCCAGAAAGAGCCGCGCGAGCGCAAACAATGAATACGCGACCGAGCTGGACTTAATTTGCGCGACGACGTTCTCGAAAGCAGAAACGCGCGGCAAGAACCGGACCGCAATCGGCGGTGATGGCCTCTCAACTGGATGAGGGCGATCCCTTTGTGGTCGATCTTGCCGATGTCGACCTTGCGCGCGGGGCGGCCACCGGTCCGGTCGACCAGGTCGCTCCGGCATTTTTCCTTTTTGATCCGGGCGATCGAAACCCGGCCTTGGACGCTTTCGATCCGGTCCACGCTTGTCGCGCGGTCGCCGATCACGCGAATGTCGGTCGGCATGGTCTTCGCCTTGATGCTGGGCGTAGCGTTCGGTCGGCGCGGGCTCATTAACCCATGCCGGCAGCATTTTCAGGTCGACTAATTCGTCGAGTTCAACAGAGGCGTCAGCCACGAGTGTCTTCTACCCCAAGCCCGCGATAAAACCAGCGCGTAGTCAAATTTGGTTGCGCAATTTTGGCCAATTCTTTTACTTGCGGTGCGGCAGCGCGTGGGGTAAGCGTTGCGCTCCAACCCAAAAAATTTTTATGGCTGATAAAACGATCGAGGAAAAGGTCAAGGACATCATCGTCGAGCAGCTCGGAGTCAATCCGGAGCAAGTCACGCCTCAGGCGTCGTTTATCGAGGACTTGGGCGCCGACTCGCTCGATATCGTGGAACTGGTGATGGCGTTCGAAGAAGAATTTTCCGTGGAAGTGCCGGACGAAGATGCTGAGAAACTGCAGACCGTCGGCGACGTCATTAACTACATCAAAGAACGCGCCAAATCGCCGGGCGGTGGCGGCGGCGCAGCGGCTGGCGGCGCGAGCTAACGATTCGTATGTGGGACGCGCTCTGTCGCGTCCAGGATTCATGGGACGACACTGAGGTCGTCCCTCCGCATTCTTTCCCGGTTGCGCGAGCCCGCAACGCGCCCAGACTAACGACAATGGATTTCAGCCTGCTGGAGAAGCCATTGCTCCATGTTTTCGGACACGACGTGTCGTTTCTCGGCATCGTCGCGTTCGTCATTTGGTTTTCGATCGGCGTATTCGCGGCCCGCGCGTTGCAAAGCGATGCGGTGCGCCGCGTTTTCAGCCGCTTCAAGATCGACGTCAACCTGATCGCGATCCTGACCACGATCCTGAGCGTGGCCGCACTTGCGTTTTTTACAGTAAACGCAGTCAACGCCGCGGGCGTGCCGTTGTCCTGGAACGCGCCGCTACCTGGCGTCACTCTGAGCCTCTTTCAAATTTTCCTGCTCATCGCGCTGCTGATCGCCGTCTTTTGGATTTCATCGCGGACGAAACGTTTTCTCTTCAATCGATTTCTCGCGAAAAGCGGGCTCGATCGCTCGTTGCAATATGCGATCGCGCAGATCGTCAGCAACGTCGTCCTCATCGTCGGCATTTTTATTGTTCTCGATAATGCCGGCATTCATCTCGGGGCGCTGACGGTTTTTGCCGGCGCGGTCGGCGTCGGCGTCGGCTTTGGTCTGCAAAACATCGCGAGCAACTTTATCAGCGGCCTCGTCATTTTGGCGGAACGCCCGATCACAGTGGGCGATCGCGTCGAAGTAGCGGGCATCGCCGGCCAGGTGCAGCACATTCGGGCCCGCAGCACGGTGATCGTCACCAACGACAACATCACCATGGTCGTTCCGAATACGAAATTCATCGATTCGCCGGTAACGAATTGGACTTACGGCGATCCGCGGGTGCGTTTTCGCGTGCCGGTGGGAGTGGCCTACGGCAGCAACGTAAAGAAAGTGCGGGAAGCGTTACTTTCCGCCGCGGAGGAGAACCCCAATACTTTGAAAGATCCCGCGCCGAGCGTTTTCCTGGAAAAGTTCGGCGAGAATTCCCTCGATTTTGAGTTGGTGGTTTGGAGCAGCGAGATGAGCTATCGGCCACGTCGTTACCGGAGCGATCTCAATTTCGCGATGGAGGAAAAGCTGCGCGAAGCTGGAATTGAAATCGCGTTCCCGCAACGCGATCTGCACATCCGCAGCGGCGTGGTCAAAGTGCAGAACGTCGACACGGCGGATCGACATGGTAGATGACGCCGTCGTTCCTTTCGCTCAGGGAACGGCCAGAATCCTGACGCTTTCGAGCGTGCGAAACCTGGAGACGTGGAAAGACGCGTTTCAGGACAAGTGCAAAGATCATCGTTACTATGAGCTGATCGACGGGACACTGGCGAACGACTTTGAATATCGTTACGCGGTGCTCGCGGACAGGTCGGGAAATGTTCGCGCTATTCAGCCGATCTTTTTTGTCCGCCAAAATCTGATAGAAGGAATGCGCGGAGCTTTCCGCAAGGTTGTCGATCTTCTTCGGAAAACATTTCCGCGCTTTCTCACGATGCGCGTGTTGATGGTCGGCTGCGCAGCCGGCGCCGGCGAGCTGGGCGTTTGCGATTCGAAAGAGGAGAGCTGGGCGGCCGAAGCGTTAGGCGCGACCCTTCGCGACTACGCACGCCAGAACAAGGCTTCGCTTATCGTTCTGAAGGATTTCCCGGCCAGTTATCGCTCTGCCCTCTCAGCTCTTTCCGAAAACGGTTACGCGCGCGTGCCGAGCATGCCAATGACGCGGCTGGCGTTGCCGTTCCAAAATTTCGACGAATACATGCGAACGCTCGGTTACGTCAGCCGCAAAAGCTTGCGCCGAAAGTTCCGGAAAACGGAACGCGCGGCCAAGATCGAGATGGAAGTCGTCAACGATATCTTCCCCCAGATCGACGCGATTTATCCGCTTTATCTCCAGGTCCACGAGCGCTCGCCCATGAAATTCGAGACGCTAACGAAGGATTTTTTTTGTCGCATCAGTCAAACCATGCCGGAGCGAACACGCTTTTTTATATGGCGACAGTCCGACAAAATTATCGCGTTCAGTCTTTGCCTCGTTTGTGGCGACACAATTTACGATGAATGCCTGGGCCTCGATTATAGTGTCGCGCTCGACCTGCATCTTTACTTTTACACCATGCGCGACGTGATTCGTTGGGCGATCGATCAGCAGTTGCGCTACTACTGCAGCGGGCCGCTCAATTACGATCCGAAACTGCATCTCGGCCACCAGCTCGCGCCGCTCGATCTTTACGTGCTCCACACCCGAAAATGGCTCAATCCCATCTTCGGTGTGGCATTGAAATATCTCGAACCGACGCGGCACGATCCGATTTTGAAAAAGTTTCCGAACGCAGACCAGCTTTGAGTCCGAACCGGACTAGCGTGTCCGAGCCGGACTGGCATTATAAGAAAGATATTGTGCAACATCGACATCATGCGTGAACGGCCTTCCGGATTTGCCAACCCGTGGTTTCTACTTGGGCTGAACATCATCTGCGTCGTTCTCTACGAATTGCTATTGAAGACGGGCGCCAAGGACACGGCAGATCTCTCTCAAACGTGGCCATGGACTGGAATAACCGGACTCGCCTCGCCAGTAACCTGGCTAGCGATTGTCGTGATTATTCTCGACCTGATGATTTGGCTCTACGTCCTGAAATTTATCCCGCTCTCGATCGCGTTTCCTTTGTCCCGCACGGTTGATGTCTTGGTCCCGATAAGCTGTTGGTTCATCCTTAAAGAAGAAATCTCCACGCTGCGATGGTGCGGTATCGCCCTGGTGATCATTGGGGTGGCGATCGTCGCCAAACCGGCGGCTCGCCTGGAGGAGCGTTTATGACCTGGTGGTCGCTCGTCTTGATCCTGGTCTGGCTGGCTACATTTGTGGCTGGGCAGCTTTTTTTCAAAAAAGCCATGGAATTGTCGAGCCTTGCGGGACTTCAGAATCGCAAGACCCTCGCCGTTCTCAGCTTCGGAATAATTCTGATGGCGGTTTCGTTCTTTCTAAATCTCGGCCTGCTACAGCGTTTCGATCTCAGTTACCTGTATCCGTTTCAGGGTTTAAGCGTCATCATCATCACCTTGATGGCGGCGGTCATTTTGAAAGAGAAATTAACGTGGCGACTCACTATCGGTGCGTTGCTGATCACCGCCGGGATCGTGCTCGTTTCAATGAGCTAGTGCCGGCCACAATCGTTCCAGCGCGGCGAAGTTAATTTTTCGAATCCCATCGGGCGCCGGCAAATCGAGTTTAGGATGATCCCATTCGGATGCGAAGCGCTGCTTCCAGCGCGCATACTTCGCCGGCGAAAACGCGCCGCAAATGTCGCCACCGACGATTCGGCCGTGTTCACGCAATCTCCCGAGCGCCCATTCAAGGTCTGCAACTGTGAACCGCCCATTCTCCCAATTTGCCACTGCATTATCCGCGCGCAGACAATCGAGGTCGATCGTCACGTAAACATTTCGGTCACCGACATTCGAAACGAACAGGTCGAAATGTTCCCGCCAATTGTTCTGCAAGATCGCACCGCGACGCTGTCGGTCTTTCATCGGGTGATCATCCGCCCACGGATGAACTTCAAGCCGGCCTGCGTGTTCACCGGCGCGATTGGCAAAAATGTTATGCGGCCACCAGCACTCGAAATTTCCGCAGCCCCAGATCGCGATGTGCTGGACCTGCGAGAGCTCAAGCGCGCGATTGATCCATCCGCCGCATCCCCATTTGGGCGGACGCACATCCCAGTCCGGATGATTGTCGAACGAAACCAGAACGAGGGGTTCACTCAGCCGACGAAGCCAAAGCGCACTGAGATAATGGAAATCGCCCGAGCCGTAGAGAATGAATGGCGCGACCTGGCTAGCGAATTCGCTGTAGAATTTCTCGACTAGCCGGGGCGGCGCAGAGAAACGCAGCCGCGGCCCCCAATCGCGGGCCTCAAGTGCCGCTAACTTCAGCGGTTCATCTCGCCACGCGTCGTCGAGATTAAGATGCAGGGCGTGGCTCAGAAATTATTTCGGAGGGCGCGATTGGAAGCGGTTATCGCTCGATTTCGCCACCCGAAGATTTTCTGCGGCCTCGGTCAGTGTCGGATCGATCCGCAACGCCTCCTCGTACTGGATAATGGCCTGGGAAGTCTTGCCTTCACGGAGGAGCAAACTGCCGAGATTGCTGCGGACATCGGCGCGCTTCGGATCGAGTCGGGCCGCATCCAGATAATGGGCTTCAGCTTTTTGCGAATCACCTTTGGTCAAGAGCGCCGTCGCCAGCTCGGAATGCGCATCGGCCAGATTGGGATCGGCTTCCAAGGCGCGTTGATACTGCGCGATCGCAGCATCGAGCTCGCCTCGTTTATCGAGAAAGGCGCCGTAAGTATAGAAGAGTCGCGCTGCTGATTTTTTTGGAGTGATGCGAATGGCGTTTTCGTATTCGGCCCGAGCTTCGTCCAGCCGGCCGAGACGTTCGAGAAGATAAGCATAACCGGAGCGGACTTCGCCCGAGGTCGGATCGAGCTGGAGCGCGCGGTCATAATATTTTTTGGCTTCATCCAGCTTCGCCTTTGACGTCAACAGCGACGCCATATTGACATGCACTTTTGTGTAGTCCGGATCGATTCGGAGCGCTGTTTGATATTCCTTCTCCGCTTCGTCGAACCGGCCGAGTTGGTGTAAGACCGCGCCGTAATTGTAATGTGCCCGCGCACTGGCTGGCAGATCAGTGGCCACATGACCGCTGCGATCTTCCGGTGGACCGGCACGATACACTTTACCAAACGACATTGCCGCCAACGGAACGACAAAAGCGACCGCCCACTTGCTTGCGTGCAACGCCCAACCCGGCAATAAACCGCCCATGCTGATATCCGCCGTGCCGCCGGCGAGTCCAAGGGACTGGCGCGTCGATTTCTCGCGCACCTTCCAAATGAAACCGTCGTAGTAAAAATGGAGCAGCCCTGATGCTGCGACCAGACCGGTGAGCAAACGCGTCAGCGTTTCCATCCCGATAGTCGAATTCAAGTAACCGATGGAACCATAAGCGAAGACCAATCCGACATAGAGTCCGATTAAGGAGCCACTGCGACGGAAAATGAACCGCATGAACCCGCCGATGGAGCTGTCCTTCTCCACTCGGTTGCGGTTGTAAATCCAAACCAGGGAGAGGTACTGCACGTCGTGAAAAACTTCGAACAACGCGATACCGGCGAGAATGTTGGTCACGCCATTATTGCAGTACCACCAAAACGTAATGCTCGTGACAAAGAGCGCCAGCTTGACCGGATTCTGTCGGGTTCCCGCAACCCACATCCGCACGTAATTCACCAGCCAAAGAATCGATACCGCCACTGCGGCAAAGAACAAAGTTTGCTGCAGAGCGTGAATTCCACCCGGCGAAATAAATGGCAGACCGCATCCGTAAAATCCCTCCAAGGTGTCGGTCATCCGGGCCGGTGAAAGAATCACTCCCGACGCGAACCAGACCCCGCACATGGCGAAATCAAGCTTTCGAGTCAGCACGGCAAACGACCCCATCTTGGCATCGTAAATCCGGCCAAAGCCATAGGTCTGCATCATCCCGTGCCAGATGCCCCAGATAAATACAATCATAACGACCGGATTGGTCTTGATGTCCCAAAAATAAAAACCGACGCAGACCGCGAGCAGAAAAATCGGAGCCATGATAAACCGCCAGCGAAAACGCTCGAACAATGCGCGATCGCCATAGGCACGGATCATTCCCGGCAAGTGGTGCCCCATTGCGCCGAAAGCGGCGACGAAAAGATAAATTTCCTGCGCGCTCCAGCGGGCTTGAGCGAGCGTGAAAAGCGGAATGATCAGCAGCGGCGTCCCTACGTAAAGAATCAGGTCGCGCCAACTGTCGAGAATCCAGACGTTTCGCTTCGGCACGGTTGTGGGGACCGAGGGAACAGTTTGCGGACGCGAGAATGCGGTGACGTGCTGCATGGGGCTGCGGGGGCTCTATTTTCCTCAGATCAGCGGGAAAATCAATCCCCGGCTATGTCCGACAGGATTGAAGGATCGACATCTTCCATGCGCGCGCTTTCCCCGTTGTACGCGAAATAAAGTGACGCTAATGAACCCCACCCAAACGGAAAAACTAAAAGAGCACGAAAAAGAGCGAGACTTCTTTTGCATTGTCAGTGACGCCTTTCGTGTCTTTGCCCGGAGATCGTCGGCCGTTCTTGGGAGTCCTTGGGCTTTTGCCGGCGCAATTTTCATCATTGCCGTTTGGGCCCTGACCGGACCGACTTTTCATTTTTCCGACACCTGGCAGCTGATCATCAACACTGGAACGACCATCGTTACTTTTCTGATGGTGTTCTTGATTCAAAACACCCAGAACCGCGACGCCAAGGCGATGCATCTAAAACTCGATGAAGTCATTCGTGCGCTGAAGGCCGCGCGAAATGAACTGGTCGATCTGGAAGATCTCTCCGACGAAGAATTGAAGAAAATAGAACAGCAATTCAAAGAACTCCGACAGAAAGCCGAGCGCGACGGCCCAAATATGCGTCACACTTTACCCGCGGAATCGCACTGATGCCTCAGGCACCGGCGGTCTCTGGTTTTCGCGCGATGCCAGTTCTCAGAAAAGCTTTCCCACTCGGGCAAAGGCGAAACACTTCGCAGTTAGCGCAATCCGGTTTGCGCGCGAAACAGCGGCGGCGGCCGTGCCAAATCAGCCAGTGGCTCCAAACGGCCCAATGCTCTTTCGGCACCAACTTCATTAAATCCTGCTCAATCTTTTCCGGATCTTTGTGTTTGGTTAGGCCAAGCCGTTGCGACAAACGGATCACGTGGGTGTCGACGACGATCCCTTCGTTAATGCCGAACGCGTTTCCCAAAACAACATTCGCCGTTTTCCGGCCGACGCCAGGCAGCTCGCGCAACTTTTCCATCGAGTCGGGAACTTTCCCGCCAAACTTGCTGGCGATTGTCGATGTAGCGCCGCGGATGCTCTTGGTTTTGCTGCGAAAGAATCCGGTAGATTTAATCGCGTTCTCCAGCTCAGCTTGCGGCGCAGCCGCATAATCTTTCGCGCTCCGATATTTCTTAAATAAGAGCGGCGTAACCATGTTCACGCGCTTGTCGGTGCATTGGGCCGAGAGAATCGTTGCGATCAATAATTCCAACGGATTCTTAAAGTTCAGCTCAGTGTGAGCATCCGGATAAATTTTCGGCCAGATTTTTATTAACTGCGCGACTCGTTCACTGGCCTTCATTTACTTTGCGCTGTCATCCTGAACGAAGTGAAGGATCTCTCACAAGCCGATTGATCACACTAAGGACGCTTGCGTGCTCCACGCTTCGAATGTGAGATCCCTCGCTCCGCTCGGGATGACAGATCAAGCCTGCTCCGCGAACCGCTCAAGTTTCTGCGCGAGCTCAGGCGGAATGTGGGCGACGATCAGAGCACCTTCACCTTCGTAATGCAGCTCAAGCACGTGACCGACCCGATGAATCTCAGCAATCAGCGCCGATTCGCTCGCGGGAATCCTGAAACGTGAACGCAATCGCCACGCGCTCAGCGCATCTTGCAATGCCAGCACCAGGCTGTTCACGCCTTCGCCAGTCCGCGCGGAGATCGCTACACTTCCCGGAAATCGTTTCGTGTAAGTCTCGGCCAGTTCGCGATTCGTCAGATTGTCGATCTTGTTGAAGACGATCACTGTCTGCTTTCCGAACGCGTTGAGTTCCTTAATCACGCCCTCGACCGCTTCGATCTGATCGTCCACGCGCGGATGACTCAGATCGACAATGTGAATGAGCAGATCGGCTTCGCTCACTTCTTCGAGTGTCGCTTTGAACGATTCGATCAATGTGTGCGGCAATTTTCGTAGAAACCCTACCGTGTCGGTGAGCAGCACCCGCTGTTTGTTAGGCAAAACGAAACTGCGCGTTGTTGGATCGAGCGTGGCGAAAAGTCTGTTCTCGGCCACGACGTCGGCGCCGGTGAGCAAATTCAACAGCGTCGATTTGCCCGCGTTTGTGTAACCGACCACGGCCGCGACCGGCCATTGATGCCGCTTGCGACCTTGGCGCTGGACCGCACGCGTTTTGCGGACGGCCTCCAGCTCGCGCTCAAGTCGCGCAATCCGTTCCTGAACGCGACGACGATCCACTTCCAATTGCGTTTCACCCGGACCTCTGGTGCCGATGCCGCCCGTTTGTCGCGACAGGTGATCCCACATTCGCGTTAATCGCGGCAATAGGTATTGCAATTGCGCCAGCTCAATCTGCAAACGGCCTTCACGGCTGCGCGCGCGCTGGGCAAAAATGTCGAGAATCAGCTGGGTGCGATCTATTACTTTGCGCGAAAGCAAGTTTTCCAGATTGCGTCCCTGCGCCGGTGAAAGTTCGTCATCGAAAATCACCGAGGTTACTTCCCGGTCTTGGAATGAATGTTTGATCTCCTCGGCCTTGCCTTTTCCGATGTAGTACGGCGCAGTCGGCTTCTGCAGTTTTTGAGTAACGGTATCGACGACTTCGGCGCCGGCTGAACTGGCCAGCTCGGCCAATTCTTCGAGCGAATCCTGCAGATCCCACTTCGAAACGCCTTGTTTTTCGAGACCGATTAGGAGAGCGCGCTCGTGATTCTTTTTTGGACGTGTTTCAAACATTCCCTTGCGCAAGAGCCAGGCGCGCTCGTTGCGAAATCCATTCCACAGCTTCGACGTGCGTAAGAAGCGTTAAATTCAGCGGTTGAAAATTAGTTTGCCGCCGAAACCAGGTCAACTGCCTTTTGGCGTATCGCCGAGTCGCTTGTTGAATCCCGGCCACGGATTGCAAGATCGACATCTTCCCGTCGAGCAACTCGCGAATCTCGCGCAAGCCGATCATTTTCGATGCCGTTGCGCTCATCGCGCCGGCGTTGCGCACTTCTTCGATCACGCCATTCTCAAACATCGCTTCCACCCGGCGATTAATCCGATCGTAAATCTCGTCACGTCCGCGAAAGACGAAAACTCCGTTGCTGCCAACGTCGCTTTCCCATTCTTTTCGCTGCCCCGAGATTTTCTGCTCGCTCAGCAAACAAACTTCGATCGCGCGAACCAGTCGACGACGATTTTTTAGATCTATCTTGCCTGCGGCTTCCGGATCAAGCCCGAGCAACTTCTTTTGCAGATCATGAAGGCTTAACTCGTTGAGTCGCGCGCGCAGATCAGGATCCGCCGCCGGCGCGCTCGATAATCCATGCGTCAATGCTTTGATGTAAAGCCCGCTTCCGCCCACGACGATCGCGAGCTTGCCGCGCGAATGAATTTCCGAGATCGCACCTAAAGCGCACTCGCGGAATTTCGCCACGCTCATCTCATCCAGGATCGACATCGTTCCGAAAAGATGATGCGGCGCTTTCGCCAAAGTTGCCGCGTCTGGTTTTGCCGTCAGGAGATCCAGCCCGCGATAGATTTGGAAGGCGTCCGCGCTGACGATCTCAGCGCCGAGCTCTGACGCAACGTCGGCTGCGATCTCCGATTTGCCCGTAGCCGTTGGACCGACAACGAAGAAAACGCCGCACATGTCTGTCATGTCGAGCAACGTCGAGACATCTCTAGATATTTCTGAGCAAGCGACGCATCGCAAGCGCCATTATTCGGAAATGGTTAGAGATTCCTCGATTTCGCTCGGAATGACAAATAAAGGCCGTGCTGACGGTCTAAGAAAAAACGGGAGACGCGCGCTTCAATCAGCGCCACGTCTCCCGACTAAAATCACTTGCTGCGATTATTCGTGCGATTCGTGCGAGTGCTCGCTCGATTTCGCGCCGCTGACCACGAGCTTGCGGCCGAGGAATTCCTTGTCGTGCAGTTCGTCGACCGCGCGCTTGGCTTCCTCGATCGTTTGCATCGACACGAAGGCGAAACCTTTCGAGCGCTGGTTGTGACGATAGGTCACAACTTCGGCGTTTTGGACATGGCCGACGCCATTGAAAAGCTCGAAGAGATCGCTCTCGGTTGCGTCGAAGGACAAGTTGCCGACGTAAAGACGCGGCGAAGTAACTTCGACTGCTTCGGGCTTACGCGCCGGCCTGGATTGCTCCTGCGGCCGCTGGTACTGCTGCGGCTGCTGCTGACCGTTGCGCGATTGTGTGACTGGTTTTCGTGTATCGCCGGCGTATCCAAAAAATGCGACGATTCGTTGCCAGAATGTTTTTTGCTTCGGAGCCGACGGGCGTTGTTCTTGAAAACGCCCGCGACCGCCCCTTCGTCGAGACCGACCGCGCCCTTGGCGCTGGCGCCCCCCCTGTTGATAAGAGTTCATGATGATCCTCAGTATTGACCCAATTGTTTAATGGGCGGAGCGCATCCAATGATGCACGGTCCGCGGCGCGCGAACCCCGAAAGGTCCACAAATTGCAATCAATCTGCAACGCCGTTGGAAACTCCGCCTCGTGATACCGGAAATAGAATCGTCTCGAGATGCACGCCGCCACGGTCAGCCAATCAAATCGCGAAGATGAGAAACCTCGCTTCATACTTTTAGCTTCGCTTAAAAACGGATGCTTGGAGGATCGAGTTAGATTCCCGACATCTACCAGCCGATTATCGCCCGCTCCCCTAGTGATTGCAAGGGGAACAAAATCTCGACCTAGCGGCCAATCCAGGCATCGCGAATGGAGTAGACGCGCGACTTTAGATATTCGCGTGTCCGCTCCGTGCGAATCGGCTTTGTGAAATGCCGCCACGCGCGATCACCTAACCGCGGCTGATATCCAAACTCCGGCATCAGATGGCGGCAATGCCACTCGACCCAGCCGATCTCATCTTCGGACAACTCCCGTTCCCAGCGCGACGCCGGTTCTGCGGTCACTTGAGAAAACGCGACCTGCGCGGCCGAATTCCCGCCCCAGGGTTGACCAATCTTGGTGGGCTTCAAGACAACTTCGGGATTGAATTGGATTTCGAGATAGTCGCACACGTTTTTCATCACGGTCGATGGTTCGCTTAGCAGTTGTTCAAACTGCACGAACAATCCTGGAACGTCTCCGCTTCGAACGCGTCTAGCTAGTTTCGCGGCCACCCGCCAATGCGCGATCACGTAATACACCGAGAAGCGCTTTGTCTGGCGCGTTTTTTCCAGTGCGATTTGCGTCGCAAGGATCGCGCGAGGGTCGCGCAATGTGACCAACAACGTTGCGCTCGGAAACCGGGCGAAGATTTCGTCGACATGATTTCGGTTCGCCGGCGTCTTCTCGATCCAACGTTTGATGCGGTGGATCGGGAGCCCAAGTGTCGCGGCGTAAGATTCGGCCATGAGCGCGAGCAAATCCCGTTCGGTATTCGCCGGATCAAAAACAGCGCGCTCGAATGTTTGGAGAAATTTTTGCTGCGGAAAATTTGTATATTCGTGTTCACGCCATTTCGGCTCGCCCCCGAATAGCACGCGCGAAAAAGATTCCTTCGTTAAATAATCAAACTGGGCCCGCCGGCCGGCATCCCGATGCTTCGTCAGAACAGTTGGGAAGTAGGCGGTTTCTTGCGGCAACACCAGCAGCTCGGGATGGCTGTCGAGCAACGCCGCCAGCAGCGTCGTCCCCGATTTCGCCTGGCCGGCGATGAAACACGCGCGCTGATCAAACGGAAGATTTTGCATCGGCAGTGTCACTTTGCGATCTCATCCGCCCTTCTTCAATCGCGCAGCGTTGTCATCCCGAGCGCAAGCGAGGGATCTCACAGTCGGAGTATACGTCACACAATCTAACTAGCGTGATCAATCTACTTTTGGGAGATCCCTCACATTCGTTCGGGATGACAGCACTGTTATTTCGTGCCGCGCGATTTCAGAAACCAATCAACAAAGCGCGGCAAGCCATCCTCGAATTTCGTTTTCGGATTGTAACCAAGAAGTTTCCGCGATTTGGAAATGTCGGCACAGGTCAGCGGCATATCGCCCGGCTGTTCCGGCAATCGATTGATCTTTGCTTTCTTGCCCAGGGCGTTCTCGATCGCCGCAATCAGATCCTTCAATTGAATCGTTTCGCTCTCGCCCAGATTGAAAACATCAAACATTGGTCCCTCGTATTTGAGCGCAGCCATCGTTCCCTGAATAATGTCGTCGATGTAAGTGTAATCGCGGCGCGTGGTGCCGTCGCCGAACTGATCAATTGGTTCGCCGGCATTAATCTTCCGAGTGAACTGATGAATGGCTAGGTCGGGCCGTTGCCGCGCGCCGTAAACGGTGAAGTAGCGGAGCGCGACAATCCGCATTTTGTTGAGATGCGAATAGGTCGAGCAGAGAAATTCGCCGCCGATTTTTGTCGCCGCGTACGGGCTCAAGGTTTGAGTTAGAGGTTCTTCTTCCGAGAACGGAACTTTCTTCGCCGCGCCGTAAACCGACGAGCTCGACGCGAAGATGACCCGTTCGATTCCGCCCGTCCGCGCCCCTTCCAACAAATGCAGCGTGCCTGCGACATTCGTGTCGTAGTACAGCTTTGGCTGCTGAATTGATGGACGAACTCCGGCGCGCGCGGCCAAATGCGCGATCACGTCGAATTTTTCTTTTCGAAACAAAGCCGCGACTGTGTCGCCATCGCGAAGATCGATATCGTGCACGGCGATCTGTTTTGCGACCGCCGAAATGTTCGCGCGCTTGACTTGCGGATCGTAAAAATCGTTGAAGTCATCGATGATTGTGACGTCATGTCTGTCCGCGAGTAGTTTTTCGACCAGATGGGAGCCGATGAATCCTGCGCCGCCGGTCACGAGAATCTTCATCCGATCAGAAGATCAACCACGAAGGACGCGAAGTGCACGAAGAAAATTCTCGATCTTTGCTTTCATGCTCTGTGTTCTTCGTGATCTTTGTGGTTAAATGAAACGCGCAATTTGGCTGAGTGTGCTCGTGTTTGTCATTTCGTTTATCGCAACACTCGCCTGGAAACTCGGACCGGAGCTGATTCGGCCGAAGCAAATCGACCCTGCGTTTCGGGTTCCCTCTCCGTTGGGACTCGCTTCGATCCCGACGGCTACGCATTTTGATTTTCCGCTGGGGAACGAGAACGGCGCAATGGCATATAACGCCCAGCATTTTAGCGAGAACAAACATCTCGGCGACGACTTAAACGGGATCGGCGGCGAGAACAGCGATCTGGGCGATCCGATTTACGCCATCGCCGACGGCCGCGTTCTGCTGGCGCGTGATGGCGGGCCTGGCTGGGGCAACATTGTCATTTTGCTTCACGCCTATCTCGAAAACGGAGCCGGCGGGAGCCGAGCGACGTCGACGGGAAAGCCCGCGAGAGTTGGCGAGTCGGGAGACGAGCCAATCAATGGCGACCGGAAGTATGTGGAATCGTATTATGGGCACGTGCAAGACATGCTGGTGCGTCCGGGCGAGGTCGTGAAACGCGGCCAGCAAATCGCGACTGTTGGCACCGCCAACGGCCGTTACTTCGCCCATCTCCATTTTGAAATGCGCGAATTCATCACGCCGTTTATCGGCCCGGGTTACCGCGAAGACACGCGCGGCTGGCTCGATCCGACAAAGTTCATTGAGCAACACCGCTAATCTTTGTCATGTCGAGCGAAGTCGAGACATCTCTTACTGTTTTAGAAATATCTAGACGATCTCTCCACTTCGGTCGAGATGACAATTATATGAAAATTGATGGCTGCGTCGCTCTAATCACCGGCGCTTCGGCCGGAATCGGACGGGAATTTGCGCGACAACTGGCGTTGCGAGCGCGAACGCTCGTTCTGGTGGCGCGTCGTGAGCCAAAGCTAAACGAGCTGCGTGATGAATTGCGAAATCGCAATCCCCAACTCAACGTTCACGTGTGCGTTGTCGATCTTCGCGATAAATCGAAGATCGACGAACTCGTTCACTGGCTCGACCAAAACAAGATCGCGATCGACTTCTTGATCAACAACGCCGGCATCGGCGATTCCGGGCCGTTCGCGACTTCTCCGCCGCAACGTAATGATGAAATGCTGCAAGTGAACGTGGTCGCGCTGACGAAGCTTACTCGCGCGCTGTTGCCGCAAATGATTTCGCAAAAGCGCGGTGCGATTTTGAATGTCAGCTCATCGGCCGGCTTTCTTCCGATTCCGGAATTCAACGTTTACGCCGCCACCAAGGCCTACGTGAACAGCTTTTCAGAATCGCTCCGCGCGGAATCGGGCGGCAGCGGCGTGATTGTGACTGCACTTTGCCCCGGACCGGTGCACACCGAGTTTGGGGACGCCGCGAAACGACCCGGCGAGCAACCGCAAACCGGGGCGGAATTTGTTTATGTTCCGGTAGAACAAGTGGTGCGCGACGCGCTTGCCGCAGTCGAGGCCGATCGCCCGCTCGTTATTCCCGGTCTCGTTATGAAACTCGGGATGTTCCTCGTCCGGATCACACCGATGTCGATCTTGCGACTCGCGTGGCGATTCGGGGCGAAGCGATGACCAAGTTGCGCGCTCGGCGCTTGATTTAGTTCACCTTATTTTTGCGGCCTTCCAGGCTTTCTCGAATCGTTCCGCTCCGTAGATTCGTTTCCGAATCTCAATTGCCTCGTGCAAGACTTCGCTAGCTGCTCCGTCCGCGCCTTCAGCGTCTTGTTTGAACCAGCGAATCGTCTTGTCCCACTCGTCCATGTAACCAAAGACGATGAGGATGAGACTATCTCTGCCAAGACCACTTCTCTTGTCCTCGGCCAGAAGCCAATCGAGCTGAGACTTATCTCCGAACACATACTTGTAATGTGCGACTGCCAGTAAAGGGATGTGGCCAAGATCCTTTCCATAAAGATCAATGTCTCTTCTTAGCTGCGGGTCGTGGCGCAAGGCTCCTTCATTGATGATGTCGAACATTTGAAGCTCAATCTCGTGCCGCTTGCGATAGAGTTCGCCGAGCCGGGACGAATCGTAACTCGGAAATGGCGTTGTCCCGCTGACCGCCGAGCTCGTGTTGAATAGGTCACGCGGATAATCTTTCCGTTGTTGTGAAAATGCGGAAAGGAAACAAATCACAGAGGCAGCGATAATTAACGTCATTCGCATAAACAAAACTGCGCTCTGGCTTGAATCACGCAACTCGATGTCGAATCGTTGCGAGTATACAAACAAAGCGGCGATCGAAGACGACCGCCGCTTTGAAATCATTTTCCGACGGTCATCCGCCTTTGCCGACGCTACGGCGTGACGAATAGGCCGCCCGTTACAGGTTGCCGCTGAGACAGCGGCCACTACAGCACCTTAAGAGGATTTGTATTTGACCGAGCAGCCGTACGGCTTCGTTTGCGCGTTGGAGACGGGTTTGCCCGCGAGTGATTCGTCGAGCGCGGATTTCACGTAATTGGTCGAGCTCGGGATGTCGGCCGGATTGGGCGAGGCTTTGCTGTCGATTGCGCCTTCATAAACGATTTTGCCTTCCGGATTGATCACGACCATGTGGGGCGTGTTTTTGGCCCCGTAAAGTTTGGCGACTTTACTTTCAGGATCGATCAGGAGCGCGGTCATCTTTGTTTTCCACGAGTTCATAACCTTCTGGGCCTGATCCGCAGTCAGGTTGCCTTCAGTGCCAGGCGCGTTGGAATCGATCGTCAGCCAGACAACACCTTTGCCGGTGTAGTCTTCTTGCAGCTTTTGCATGTTGCCGCCGCCGTAATGTTTCTTCACGAACGGGCAGTCCGGATTAAACCATTCGAGCACGACGTATTTGCCTTTGTATTGGGAAAGGGATTGCGTTTTGCCGTTGGCGTCGGGGGTTGAGAATTCGGGCGCGGCGCTGCCGACCGGTGGAACATCGGCGGCATAAAGCGCGCCAGCGACAGATGCGGCGACTGCGGTGAGAAGTAGTTTGGTTTTCATAACTTATTGTGAAACGACTGCTGGTGTGATGGTTTCTAGTTTGTCGAGTAAGATACGCTGCGTGAGCAATTCCGGAAACACAATCGGCTCCTCCGACTTGCCCGGATAAAGCACGTATAATGGGACACCCGGCCGGCCAAATTGTTGAAGTAATTTTGTGATAACCGGGTCGCCATTGGTCCAATCAGCTTTCAATTTCACGACGCCGTGGCGCTGAAACGCTTCGCGGATGGCGGCACTCTCCAGCACACTTTTCTCGTTGTATTTGCAGGTCAGACACCAAGCAGCGGTAAAATCGACGAACACTGCGCGACCCTGGTCGCGCGCGCCTTGCAAACGCTCGGGCGTGAACGGTTGCCAATCGCCGGGTGCACCTGAGACGGCGACGTCGATCTTCGATACGCGAAATTTGTCGCCGATGAAATAAACACCGCTCAATAGCAAAAGCAGGAGCATGAACACGACAACCAAAGTTCGTTTAGTGACGGATGTTGCTGGCAGGATGAAAGCGCCTTTCATCCAACAGGCAATGGCGACGATGAGCAAAAAGCAGCTTGCCCAGATCGCTCCGTCGAGTCCCCGTTGCGCGCCGAGGACGTAGAGAAGGAAAAGCAATGTCGCGAGCAGCAAGAAACCCATGAACTGTTTCACGTGCACCATCCAGGCGCCGGGCTGCGGCAGGAATCGCAGCCACGCCGGTTGTGCGCTGAGCAGCAGATAGGGCGCGCTCATCCCGGCGGCGACGGCGACAAACATCGACAATATGACGAGCGGTGATTGCGTAAATGCGAAGCCGAGCGCGGTCCCGAGAAATGGCGCGGTGCACGGCGTCGCCAGAACTGTCGCGAACACGCCCTGAAAGAATGAACCGAGATTGTCTTTGCGCTCCGAACTTGCGAGCAAACCGCGAGTCATGCTTTGCGGCAGCGAAATTTCGAAGACGCCGAAAAGATTCAGCGCGAAGACGAGAACGATTACGCTCAGACCCAGAACGAAATAGGCGTTGGTGAATTGAAACCCGCCCCAGGTCACATCGCGGCCACCGGCTTTAAGCGCAATCAGCACCAACGCAAGCGCGAGGAACCATGCGAAAATTCCGGCAGTAAAAGCCAGCCCGCTGCGGAAAATTTTCTGCCGGCTTTGTCCGGCTTGTTGAATGAAGCCAAAAATCTTGAGCGAGATCACCGGCAAGACGCATGGCATCAGATTCAAAATAAATCCGCCGATAAAACCGAAGAACAAAAAGGTGACTATCCCGCGCGAAGGTTGCGCCGTTTGTGCCGCCGCGATCGCTGTCGTTCCCAGTTGCCAGGCAGCGCGATCGTTGCCGTTGGGAGACTTCGAAAAGACAACCAATCCTGGCATCGCCGATAAGTTTTTGTCGGGCGATTCAATTGGAATTCGAAAGACAATTTCATTCGACTTCCGCGATTCGAGGCTCGGGTGACCGACCACGGTGTTGCCCTGCGGGACCGGATAAAAATCGACGGTTGGATAGTTCGCCAGATTTTCGTTGACGATTTTCAGGCGAAGCTCGGAATTGCTGCGGCTCCAAGTTGCGGTCGCCATTTTTGAATCGGGAAAATTTTGCGGAAGTAAACGCCGGTAACGCGCGAAGAGGTCGGTGTTTTTTGGATCAGCCTTTGCCGACCCGGCCGCCGCAGCCGCTTCGGCGGAGGCGGCTGTCGGCAACTCAAGCTCAAGTTTTGCGCTGCCCGGGATGCAGATTTTCTCGCAGACGAGCCAATTCGCTTCCGCAGATAGTTTGACCGGTGAGATGTCGATCTTCGCAGGTGGGGTGATTTCCTGCATCAGCAGAATTTCGTCCTGGTAACCGTAAGTCTGGATGTCGCCAGGATCGTTTGTCTTGAGTGGAATCGGCCACTGGATCTCACCGGCTTTCCAACCCGGTGGTAGATTCCATTTGATCTCAGTCGGAAGGCCGGCGTCACCGGAGAATTTCCAGTACGTGTGCCAGCCGGGCGCCATTCGCAGAAGAAGTCCCGCAGTGAAGGGTTTGCCCGGACCAACAGCAGAGGTATCGGCGAGGAGCGTCGCCTTGACTAATTCGCGACCCTGGTAGTTTTGACCTAGTCCAGAATGCGCCAAAACAACCGCGCCGAGCGCAATCGACAACCGCAGCCACGAAGTCATCTTTATAACTACCATTGGCCGAAGTTTGCGGCAACGAGCCTGGCTCGGCGCGTGCTGCATAAAAGGCATGCGAGGTCTCGTGATGTTTCTGTTGGTGGCGGGAATCGGTGGCGGACTATTCTTTCTTCAAAAGCATACCGAGCAAAAACCGGCGATAGCCGAAGTTTCCGCGCCACCAGCTCCGTCCCCGAGACAGACCTACGAACACGATTGGGCGAAGCACTCGCTCGACACAACGCACTCGGTCATTCACAAAATTCAGCAGCAGAGAAAAGACGACGACCTGAAAGACGCGGTCGGGCGTCGCTAATGTGGGCCGGCCAGGGGAAGAATTCGCCGCTGCGAATAATCGAACCCGGCCAGACGGAATTACTTCTCTGGGTGACCTGTCTGATCGGCCCGATCGCCAAGTTGTCTGTGAACGGCAGACTTCAAATCAGCCGGCGACATGGCTTCGGCAGGATCGTTAGTTGTAGCCGCTGCTTCATTACGGCCGAGCTGCGCTAAATCCCGAATCGCTTCATCTTCGCCATTAGTGACGATATCGCGTCCCGTTTGCTCCTCGTGCTGAACACGAAAATGGCCGTGGTCGATACCGACAAGCGGAATGAATTGCTCGTTGTTGTGCTCGACAAAGAGAATCTCGCGGTCGCCGACTTTGAATTTGGGACTGTCGGTGACTTCCATTGTCTCGTTGCCGACGGTTCCCCCAAGCATTCGGATTGTGTAAGATGAAGTCGCCTGGCCTTTGACGTTTTCGTCGATTTGAAACGTGACGTAAGTGTCGATGTGACGCAGCGCGCCTTCACCTTCCCAAACTGAGCGCACGTCAGTCACCGTGCCCTGAAAAATAAGTTCGGCCTGTTGAACCAACTGTTCGAAAGTCGGCGCAATTACACTTGTGGCCGTGACACGGACAAAAGCGATACCGATTAATGCGAGCGGGAGAAGATATTTCAGTTTCATGTGATTTAAGAAAAGTTGATCGGTCATTTCCTCATCGAGACCGAAGCGCTCCTCGGCGAGGACAAGGAGTAGCCGGCGCCAGATTGAAGAGTCATGGTCGCCGTCTTTCCTAAGCTTCCGACGCTTATTACGGTCAGTGTAACGTTGGCTGAGTTAGCGCCGGCGGGAATTGTCATCTGGCCGGGTGTTCCACTGAGTGAGTAGTGCTTATTCAAGATCGCGCTACCGCCCATGCTATAAGCAACCGTAGTTGGAGCCGTCGCAGGAGCTGAAACCGAAATCGTAAAGATCGCAGAGCCTCCGCTTCTAATGCTCGTGGGAGCCGCTGAAACTGTCACTGCCGGTGAAGAAGAAGGAGTTGCAGTGGGGCTTGGCGTCGCGGTGGGTGTGGGTGTCGGCGTCGGTGTCGCTGAGGTTGTGAATGCCTTATACGTGTATCTGTTTACGAGCCACGAATTGTTCACGTTCGAGTAAAGCGACACATAGATGGTTCGGCCATCGGTAGGGATGGGAATCACCGTTGCCGCGTGCGCGGTGATGGTGCCTGAGTTGTAAATATCCCCGCCGCTCAAAGAGCTGCCTACTAGAAGCACATAGCTGGTCGCGCTGCCGGCACTCCAGGAAAACGTTGCGCTCGAAGAACTGAAAGTGGATCCCGGAACTGGGCTGAGCATTACCGCTTGGGCTGCAGTCGGTGTCGGTGTTGCAGTCGGCGTGGCTGTGGCAGTTGGGGTCGCCGTCGGCGTAGGCGTTGGGGTCGCCGTCGGTGAAGGTGTTGGAGTCGGCGTCGGAGTTGGTGAAGCACTTGGCGCTCCATATAAGGCTTGAGCGCCGGCGATGTCGTCGTTTGAAAGCGTGTAGTAACTGCTGATATACGGATTCATAATCGCGCCGGCTACGCTCGAATGAGCCAAGCCGAGCGCATGGCCCAGCTCGTGAAGAGCGACGCGCTGGATGTCAGTCGCCGAACGTAGCGAGCCTCGATACGAATCCCACGATTGCGCGGTGTTAAAGAGGATGTCGGCTTCCAGCATCGTCGAACCGGAATAACTGTAATAAGTCACCGCCAGAGTGCTTGAGCCAAAGCTCTGTCCGAAGACTGTACTCGCGAAAGCCATCGAATTAACGCGGTCGCCTGATGCCACCGCAGCGGTGGAATTCATGACCCGCCCGAATTGCATTCGACCGACAATCTGATTCCACATGTCGAGAGCCGGCGCGGCGGCTGTGTTCCAAGAAGTGTTGCCGTCGATCAGGGTGCGGCCGGGCGTGCCGAGCTCAAGCTGCATGACGGGAGTGCTTCCAGTGGGCCATTTCGGTCCTTCAAGGACGTAGGCGCCGGCGTTCCGAGGTTCAAAAATGCCAACCGCCAACGCGAGGATGGCGGCGACGGCTATGAACGATCCACAAAGGGTCGCGCCGTTCAATGTTGAGCGATGTTGAGAGGAAGCAATGTACCGTGGAGTCATATTCTCTATACGTTCTAGAAAGCAATAACCGTGCGCAGGCCAAGAAAACCACTCCCTATTTGCCACGAACCCGTAAAAACACCTGCTTCGTTCGAAAGTCGTGTTTTATTTTGAAAGGCCAGCTCCCGTTGCTTTTCAATTCCGAACGCAAACCATCACCACTGTCGCCGAGCTCGCTCAAGGTACAACAAAGATCTGCTTGGAATCGGGGTCCTTTACTTTGCTTCCCGGCGCGTAGCCACTCACGTCGATGTATCCGCCGCTGGTGTTGAACGGATTAAAAACGAGGCCAGGCCTGCCTGGCACCGGTTTCGCCACAGGAAATTGCGTAGCGCTCGCAGACTTCTGCGATGAGGGCGAAGGTTTTGCCGCCGGCTTGCTTGCCGCAACTCGCGACGATGCACCCGCCGACGACTGGTTTGATTTGCGCGAAGCAGCGCGTGGCCTGGGGGTCGGAGAAGGAATCGCGACCGGCCGGCCCGGACTGGTCACATCGGACGCGTTCGTCGTAGGCGCAGGCTCGGGTTCTCCAAAAACGTAGCGAACTGGTGCTGTAATGACGCGGCCGATCCCACAACCAACCGAGCAGCTTGCAATTAGCGCAATCGCCCAGCATCTCCAGTTCATCGCGGTTTTAATACGACGTCTTTTCTTTAGCGCAACATATCGCCAACGAAACGGTCGATTTCTTTGTCAGTCGTGGCCCATGAGCACATCAGACGATAAACATCTGGCTCAATGAACTTGTAAAAATGCCAGCCACGCGAGTCCAAATCTTGCGCGACCTGCGCCGGCATACGAACAAAGAGAGCATTTGCTTCAACCGGAAGCACGATGTCGACCTTTGCATCAGCAGAAAGACGGCCGGCAAGTTTGGATGCCATGGCGTTGGCGTGGCGCGCATTTCGAAGCCAAACATCATTGTTCAGAAGAGCGATCCATTGTGCCGCCAAAAATCGCGTCTTGGATGCGAGCTGACCAGCTTGCTTGAGCCTGTAATCAAACTCGCGAGAAAGTTCTTTTTTGAAAAATATCACTAACTCGGCCGCCGCCGCACCATTCTTTGTCCCGCCAAAGCAAAGAACATCCACGCCTACCTTCCATGTAATTTCTTTCGGCGTGCAATCGAGAGCGGCAATGGCGTTGGCAAATCGCGCGCCGTCCATGTGCAGAAGCATTTCCTGTTGGCGCGCCAATTCGCTGATCGCGCCAATATCATCGCGCCTGTAAATCGTGCCGAACTCGGTTGCCTGAGTAATGCTGATCGCGCGCGGCTTGTGTGCATGCACCTCTGGCTGACGCAAAATCACATCGCGCGCTCGGTTGATGTCGATCTTGCCGCCGTCACCACCCACCAGAAGCAGCTTTGAGCCGCGCGTAAAAAATTCCGGCGCCCCACACTCATCGGTCTGAATGTGCGCATGTTCGTGACAGATAACGCTGTGGAACGGTTGGCATAATTGGGCGAGCGCAAGGGCATTGGCGGCCGTCCCGTTGAAAACCAGATAGACGTCGCAATCCGTTTCGAAAACATTTCGCACCGATTCCCGAACTCGATTCGTCCATTCGTCGTCGCCATAGGAAACGGCCGCATCGTGATTGGCCTCTTCCAACGCCGCTAATACTTCAGCGCAAATCCCTGCAGTGTTGTCGCTCGCGAATTCGTGATGTTCACTTCGCGGTTGCATGTCGGTTCTTGCTAACCGAGTTCACCCTGCGCAGCAAACGACAATCCCTTCGAAAAAGAGAGATTGCCTGGCGGGCACGCGCCCCAGGGCATGCGGCCCGCCAGACAAATCACTCTAACTGCTCCCTGAATCTAAGCCGCTTTGGAGCGGCTATTCTCACCCCCCACTTCGAAGTTCACCTTCAAAGTGACCGTATCCCCGCGAGATTTTTTGGCCGGTCCCGGAATTCGTTCGCCTTTACCTCCGAATGCGACGCGATTACTTTTAGTTATGGGCGCTCTGCAAACCGACATCGAACGACGCGGCAAACGCATATTCGATTTGGTCGATCAGCATCCGGAACCGCTTTTTAGCAAAGCCGGCTTTTACCAGCGGATGATGGCGCTCTCGATGCGGGATGAGCACTTCAAAGTGCAACTGTTCCGGTTCGTAGACGTCCTAGCGTCGCTCCACCGCGGCACCGACATCGTTCAGCATCTCGACGAATATTTCGCGGACAAGCGCAACGGCTACGCGCCTTTGGTTCGAACCGGAGTTCGCCTGGCGAAAATCGTTCCTTGGATGAGCGGTCAAGTCCTGCGCTGGAACGTTTCCGGCATGGCCCGCCAATTCATCGCCGGAAGAAATCCCAAGGACGTCATGAAGACGCTCCGCAAACGCCGCGCCCAAGGCATTGGGTTCACGGTCGATCTTCTCGGCGAAGCGGTCGTGAGCGAAAAGGAAGCGGCCGAGTACGCCACGCGCTGTTTGGAATTACTGGAGCATCTCGCACGCGAAACGCGCGACTGGAGCGATCCGCTTGGCAAAAGCGCCGAATTGTTTCCGGTCGTTAATCTTTCCGTGAAAATTTCCGCGCTTTATTCCCAGATGAACCCGGCCGATCCGGACGACGCGATCGCGCATCTCGCTCCGAAGCTGCGCCCGATTCTACGACGCGCGCGCGACCTCGGGGCATTCGTGAACTTCGACATGGAGAGTTTTGCGCACAAGAATGCGACGCTCGCACTTTTCAAAACGCTCTTTACCGAAAGCGAATTTCGCGATTGGCCGCACATCGGAATTGTTATTCAGGCTTATCTGCGCGACGCGGAAGACGATTTGCGCGATCTCCTCGATTGGGGCCGCGCGCGCGGAACGCGCTTCGCCGTTCGACTCGTTAAGGGCGCATACTGGGACTACGAGAAAATCAAATCGCGCCAGAACGGATGGGCTTGCCCGGTCTTTCTGCAGAAGCCCGAAAGCGACTTTAATTTCGAATTGATCACGCGAATTTTGCTCGAGAACGAATCCGTTGTCACCGCCGCGTTCGGCTCGCACAACGTTCGCAGCATCGCACACGCGCAGGCGCTGGCCGATCAACTCGGGATCGATCGGAGCCGTTTCGAGTTTCAATTGCTTTACGGAATGGCCGGTCCGGTGAAACGCGCGCTCATCGAGATGGGTTACCGGGTTCGAGAATATTCTCCGGTGGGTGAACTCTTGCCCGGCATGTCCTATCTCGTTCGCCGTTTGCTCGAAAACACATCGAACGAAGGTTTTCTCCGCGCCAAATTTTCGGAGAACGTTTCCGAGGAAGAATTGTTGCGCGATCCAGCCGATTTTATCTCCCAAGGTCCGAACGGCGCCCGCCACATCGAAGTTGCCGGCAATGGCGCCTCTCTCGATACGCCGCCCGCTGATACTTACGAAAACGCGCCGCTGGTAAATTTCGTTTACGAACAAAACCAGGACCGAATGCGAGAAGCGCGTGCACGTGTGCGCACGCAGCTTGGCCAAAAATACCCACTCGTCATAAATGGCGAACGGGTTTGGACCGCTCAGACAATCGCTTCGATCAACCCGACCTCACCCGACGATGTGGTCGGTCACGTGGCCGAAGCTGGAATTCCGGAAGCTGAGCGCGCAGTCAAAGCCGCGCGCGAAGCGTTCGACAAATGGAGCCGAACTTCCTTTGAAACTCGCTGCCGATTGCTTGAGCGAGTTGCCGATATCATGCACCGCCGGCGTTTTGAACTTTCCGCGCTGGAAGTTTTCGAAGTCGGCAAAGCCTGGGCGGAAGCTGATGGCGACATCCGCGAGGCGATGGATTTCTGCCGGTTCTACGCGCACGAGATGCGCATGATCGGGCGACCGCGGCTGACGCAGCACGTCCTCGGCGAAGAAAGTTACCAGCATTATTGGCCACGCGGTGTCGCTCTCGTGATCGCGCCTTGGAATTTTCCAATGGCGATTTTGTGCGGCATGACCACCGCCGCGCTCGTAACCGGCAACACTGTGATCATGAAACCGGCCGAGCAATCGGCTGTCATTGGCGCGATGTTAATGGAGATTTTCGAAGAAGCCGGCATTCCGCGGGGCGTCCTGAATTATTTGCCGGGAAAAGGTTCGGTGATGGGCGCGCACCTGGTCGATCACAAGGATGTCGATCTTATTGCGTTCACTGGATCGCGTGAAGTTGGTCTGCGGATTTGGGAAAGCGCGGGAAAAACGCGAGAAGGTCAACGCGAACTCAAGCGCGTGATTTGTGAGATGGGCGGCAAGAACGCCGTCATCATCGACGCCGACGCCGATCTCGACGAAGCGATTGTCGATACCATTTATTCCGCCTTCGGCTATCAGGGACAAAAATGTTCCGCTTGTTCGCGACTGATCATTTTGGAAGAGATTTATCCACGCGCGATCGAACGCCTGCTCAATGCCGCCGCCAGTTTGCGCGTGGGCAATCCAGAGGAACCGGGAATCACCGTCGGTCCGGTGATTGATGGGGCCGCCTACAAACGGATCCTCGAATACATCGACATCGGCAAAAACGAATCGCGCCTGGCTTTTCAAAGAGGCGATGTGCCGCAAAAAGGTTTCTTCATCCCGCCGACCATCTTTACCAACGTCAGTCCGAAAAATCGGATCGCCTGCGAAGAAATTTTTGGTCCGGTACTAAGCGTCATCCGAGCGCGCGATCTCGATGAAGCGTTCGAGATTGCAAACAGCACTGAATTCGCATTGACGGCCGGGTTTTTCTCGCGCAGTCCCGACAACATTGAGCGCGCCAAAGCCGAGTTGGTCGCCGGCAACGTTTACATCAATCGCTCGTGCACCGGTGCGGTCGTCGGCCGCCATCCGTTCGGCGGATTCAAAATGAGCGGCGGCGGGACCAAAGCCGGCGGCGCCGATTATCTGTTGCAATTTGTAGTGCCGCGCGTCGTCACTGAAAATATTACCCGGCACGGCTTCGCGCCAGAAACGACGCCGCAATATCGGGACGAATTTCTCGGTCCGCGCTAATTCGTAGCATCAATCCGGCGGTTGGCCTTTGCGCAGCAGCTGCACAACCGTCACGATCATGTAAATCACCGGCCAGGCGGCGGCGATGAGGATTACCGCGAATACCGCCATTTCCTTCGCCCGTTCGCGCGCGGCCTCGATTAAATATTCTCGGCCGAGATTATGACGACGGAACTCGCCGTCGTCGTTGGACCAGTAGCCATGCCATCGGCCAGCCCCAGCCTGGAAAAAACAATCCGTTCGCGGAAATCTATTATCGTCGAACTGAAAGCTCGGTTTCACGGTGTCCGATACAGCTTGGAGCGTTCCACATCCTTAATCAACGGATTGAACTCGTTCGCCTCCCGACTCACTCGCCGCTACCTCGCGGCTTTGCCGTCCATGTTGCTCGTCCCACTCGCTCCATTCATCCAATCGATGATTTTGTCGTGGGCGTGATTCAGGACGCTAACGTGATCCGCGTCCTCGATCGCGAAAAATTCGATAAATGGAAATTCGCGCGCGAGTTCGCGGCCCATTCGGACAGGAATCACTTGGTCGCGGGTGCCGTGAAAAATGGCGATGCGTGCGGCCGGATTGAGCTCCGCCATTTCCGCCAGGTTTGCGCGATTGTCATAACTTTCGATCAAGAGTCGGGCCACCCAGCTGCCCAACATCGTGGCTGCTTCCTCGCGGAGCGTTGTGAATGGCGCAATCAGGACAACTGTTTGCACCCGATGCTCGGCGGCAAAATCGAGCGCGACTGCCGCGCCCAATGAGTGCCCAATCGTGCAAAGTGTTAAATGATCTTCGTCGGTACCAAGCCGCTCAGTCAGCGCCTGAAGCGCGGCGTCCACCGACGCTCGAGTGCTCGCGATTGTCGCGTAACCACCGTTCTTCCCGTAACCCGGATAATCGACCAGCAAGAACGCGTCGCCGTTGTAGGGACGCTCACGCAAAATCGTCGTCCAATCGAGCGCGAGCGAGCCATTTCCACAAAATGCGAGCCAGAGCCGGTTCGGCACTGGTGCGCTACCGGGAATGTAATACGCGCAATATTTCGCGGTCGCGACTTTGTAATTAATTTCCACGCCATCGGCGGGAAACGCATACGCATAGCTCTCGTCGTACGCGCGCGGATGGTAAACCATCGAGTGTTGTCGAAAGTATAAGAGGATAAGAGCTGGGAGAAGAAGAAGACTAATTCCGACGGCCGCCCGAATTATTTTTCGCGCGAACAACGGATTACGCATCGCGCCGCAAGAACGTGCGCCTCGCGACGCGATGCAAATCCGATTTGCAGACTACAGGCCGTTATCTCCAGTGACCGCGAACAAAAACCCAGCCTGCACCTCTGCTGACCCAATGTCCGGGGACCCAAACAGCCGTGGTACGAGGCGGCCTGACCCAGGCGCCAGACGCCCAAACGTATTCCCTTCCGGACCACCGCCAATAGCCGGGTGTCCAAATGTAACCCGGACCTGGCGCAACAGTTTGCGCTTCAATTCGCACCGTTGGCGGCGCCTGCTGCACTACGACCTCGCGCGTCACAACTCCACCCGCCGGAGCTCCTGTAGTCACCTCTTGCGTAGTCGTCGTTGAAGTTGTTGTGGTCACAACCGGTGGCGTTTCGTCGGCGCAGCCGATCATTGCCAACGGAGCCAACGCCAACATCCAAATGCGTATTCTCATAATAATCCCTTCTCTATACGCTCGTTTCTGGTTAGACGGGTTGGTTTTATCCAAATTCACCAAATGCTTTACGTCGTCGCTACACCGATCGGAAACTTGGGCGACATCACGCTCCGGGCGCTGGAGATCTTGAAAGATGTCGATCTTGTCGCGGCCGAGGACACCCGGCACTCCGGCATCTTGTTGAAGCATCACCAGATCAAGAAACCGCTCATCAGTTATCACCAGCACAACGAAGCGATGCGTACCGCGCAATTGGTTGAGCGACTCGCCGTTGGCGAGAAGATCGCGCTGATCACCGACGCGGGAACGCCGGGGCTTTCCGATCCCGGCGCGCGATTGATTCGCGAATGCATCAAACGTGAACTGCCTTTTACAATTATTCCGGGTCCCTCTTCTATTGCGACCGCACTTGTGGGCTCCGGATTTTCCGCTGAGAGATTTTTCTTCGGCGGATTTCTCCCGGTTAAAAGCGGCCAACGGGAACGCGAACTGCGCGCTGCCGGCGCGCGCGAAGAAACGTCGATTTATTTCGAATCGCCCTACCGACTCACGAAGACGCTTAACGCCTCAATCGACGTCATGCCGGATCGACAACTCTGCGTCGCGCGCGAGCTCACTAAGAAATTCGAAGAATTCCGTCGCGGTACCGCCGCCGAATTGCTCGCGCATTACGAAGCCCGCCCGCCCAAAGGCGAGATTGTCCTCCTTATTTCGGCGTTATAGCTTTCCGCTTGTCAAAAGCGGGCTTCTGTGGGAGTTTGCGCGGCTTTTTCTCCCCGGAAAAACGTTATGACCTACGCAATCATTAAGACCGGCGGACGGCAATACCGCGTCGCGGAAGGCGACACGGTGGATGTCGATCTTCTCGATGTCGATGCCGGCAAAACCGCGACCTTCGGTGAGGTGTTGATGTTCGCCGACGGCAAGAACGTCACCCACGGCGATCCGCTGATCTCCGGTGCGAAAGTGACCGCCGAAGTTGTCGAGCAGCGTAAGGACAAAAAGGTCATCGCGTTCAAATACAGACGGCGCAAAGGTTACCACCGCACGGTTGGTCACCGCCGAAAACTGACCCGGGTGAAAATCAAAAGCATCACCGGCGGCTCGAAATCAAAGAAATCGTAAGTCATGGCTCATAAAAAAGGACAGGGCAGCGTTAAGAACGGCCGCGACAGCGTCAGCAAACGGCTTGGTGTAAAAAGATTCGGCAGCGAGACCGTCGTGGCCGGCAACATCATCATCCGCCAACGCGGCACGAAATTTTTGCCGGGCAAGAATGTAGGCCTCGGTCGCGATTACACGATTTTCGCGTTGGTCGACGGCAGCGTCCGCTTCGATCGCGGCGGAAGACGAGTCAATATCGATCCAGTCGCTGCGAAGTAATCGTTTCGCTTCCCGATTGGCTGCGAGTGCGGTATAACCAGTCGCTTTCATGAAATACCGCACGTTCATCCTATTTGGTGCGCCCGGCAGCGGCAAAGGGACCCAGGGCAAAACGCTCGGAACGATCCCGCGTTTCTATCATTGCCCGTGCGGCGACGTGTTTCGTTCGATCGACACGCGCACGAAAGTAGGGAAAGCGTTTCTCGAATACTCGAGCAAAGGCCAACTCGTTCCCGACGATGTCACGGTCGAGCTTTGGAAAGAAGCAATCGGCGCCGCGGTCGACGCGCACAAATTCAAGCCGGACATCGACATTCTCGTGCTCGACGGCATTCCACGGAATGTGAATCAGGCCAAGATCATGCGGGAATTGATTGACGTGGAAAAAGTTTTTCACCTCGCCTGTCCCAACCGCGAGACGTTGTTCGGGCGGTTGAAAAAGCGCGCGCTGAAAGACAATCGCCTCGATGACGCCAACGAAGAGGTCATTCAAAAGCGGCTCGATATTTACGAAATGGAATCGAAGCCGGTGCTGACTCATTATCCCAAAGATTGCATCAGTGTGATTGACGCCATGCAGCCGCCCGCGAAAGTGTTATTCGACATCTTAGCGAGCATAAATGGCGTCAAAAATGAGTCAGCAGCAGTTTGAAAATTTCACGGCTTCGACCCTGTATTGCGAAAAATGCCGGGCCACGACGCCTGTTCGCGAGAAGCTGCTCTTAGTCCTGCCCGACCGCGAGATCTTCGATTATCTCTGCACCGAGTGCGGATCGTCGGTCGGACAACGCGAAGTCACTGCGGGCGAAAAAATGATGGCGACCGCGCTAGCCGCGCGAAATGGCAGGGGCATTCCCATTCAATCGCTTCGATAAACCGCAAATGCGGATCGTATTCATCGGCACGGGCGAAATTGGCGTGCCGACACTTCGCGCGCTCCAAGAATCCGATCACGAATTAGTCGGAGTTGTCACCCAACCCGACAAGCCGGTGGGCCGCGCTCAGAAAATCGCCGCACCGCCCATCAAAGCGGCGCTGGCCGGAAGCACGATGTCGATCTTGCAGCCCGCACGGATCAAGGATTCGCAATCGATTGATCAGATTCGCGAGCTTGCGCCGGACGTAATCGTCGTCATGGCCTATGGACAGATTTTGCCGGGCGGAGTTCTCGAAATTCCAAAGATCGCCTGCGTGAATTTGCATGCGTCGCTTTTGCCGCGTTGGCGTGGCGCAGCTCCGATCCAAGCCGCGATTGCGGCCGGTGATCGGGAGACTGGCATCACGGTGATATTCATGGATGAAGGTCTCGATACCGGCGACATCTTGCTGCAACGCAAGATCGACATTTCACCGACCGAGACAGGTGGTTCGCTACATGATCGACTGGCACAGATCGCGCCGGACCCGTTGCTTGAATCTTTGCGTCTGCTTACCGCCGGCAACCCACCGCGTGATCCGCAGGACAAGACGCTCGCGACCTACGCGCCGAAACTGAATCGAGAAGCGGGCCGCCTCAATTGGAACGAGACAGCTGAAGTTATTGAAAGAAAAATTCGCGCTTACAATCCGTGGCCGGGCGCGTTCACTGATTTCAAAGATCGAAAGCTTAAAATTTTTGCCGCTTCAGTGGTCGATCTTCGCGAAGCACCGGGCGCCATCTTACGAAAGGACAATGAACTCGTGATCGCGACCGCTGATCACGCGTTATCGCTGATGGACGTTCAGCTCGAAGGGAAGCGACGGATGACGGCCGCAGAATTTTTGCGAGGGCGCGACGTATCATCCCGAACGAAGTGAGGAGTCTCTCACAGCGTCGTTGATCACACCCGGTAGCTTGTGTGATCCAAGCTCCGACTGTGAGATTCCTCGCTCCGCTCGGAATGACAGCGCAACGCTGTCATTTTTCTTTCAAATCATGCCGCCTCCTGTTTCATTTGCCCTGCGATGAAGACCGAGGCGCCAGCCTACAAACGTGTCGTGCTCAAATTGAGCGGCGAGGCGCTTCAAGAGAAAGGGTCGCGTGAAAACATTTCGCCCGCGGTAGTCCGCGAGATCGCCGAACGAATCAAGGATGTGCACAGTCTCGGCGTCCAGATTTCGATCGTGATCGGCGGCGGAAATATTTGGCGCGGCTCCTCTGCCGCAGTCCGCGGCATGGATCGAACGACGGCGGATTACATGGGAATGCTGGCGACGGTGATCAATGCGCTCGCGTTGCGCAGCACGCTGACCAAGATCGGCGTCGAAGCTCGGGTGCAAACCGCGATTGAAATGAAAAATGTGGCCGAACCGTTCATTCTCGGCCGTGCCGTTCGACATCTCGAGCTCGGTCGCGTCGTGATTTTCGCCGCCGGCACGGGCAATCCTTATTTTTCCACCGACACCACCGCGGCATTGCGCGCGAGCGAGATCGGCGCGGACGTAATTTTGAAAGCGACGAAAGTCGATGGCGTTTACGATCGCGATCCGAATGTCGACCCGAACGCTAAACGGTTCGAACGGATCACATTCACGGAAGCGCTAACGAAACGATTGCAGGTAATGGACTCGACCGCGTTTAGTCTTTGCATGGACAACAAAATTCCAATCGTGGTGTTCGACATGTACAAGCCGGGCACGTTGCGGGACGCGGTGCTCGGACGAAAAGTTGGCACGTTGGTTTGCGGCGAGACGGAGGCGAAGTAAAGGTTCACCGGTATGAGCAGAGACGACATTCTTTTGGAAGCCGAAGTGTCGATGGAAAAAAGCGTCGATTACCTGATCCACGAATTTTCCGGGGTCCGCACCGGCAAAGCCTCACCGGCGCTGGTCGAGAACATCGACGTCCAAGCCTACGGCTCGACTATGAAACTCAAGCAGCTCGCGCTGATCACGACGCCGGAATCGCGCTTGCTTGTGCTGCAACCGTTTGACGCCGGCACGGTGCAGGATATCGAGCGCGCACTCAAAGAATCGAAGATCGGGATTACGCCGGCGGTTGATGGAAAAATTATTCGACTTCCGATTCCGGAATTATCGGAAGAGCGGCGCAAGGAGCTGGCAAAAGCGTTAAGCAAAATGGCGGAAGAAGCGCGAGTTCGTGTCCGGAGCAATCGGCGCACTGCGCACGACGAATCAAAAAAACTCAAAGGCGGCGGCGGAATGAGCGAAGACGAAATGCGGGACTTGGACGACCAGATCCAGAAATTGACCGACCGCTTCGTCAAATCAATCGACGATCATCTCGAGCGCAAAGAAGCTGAGATCATGAAGGTCTAGGCATCACAGCCGAACCAGATCGATCAGAAACTGGCACCAGAGATAGATCATTCCCCGCCAGGAATATTTCACATCGCCTTCGGGCGTTGGTTTGAGCACGCCTTTGTCGATATTATGGGCAATCTGCTCGCGTAAATCGCGCTCGATCTCTTTTTCGATCCGTTCGTCGTCCAACGGATTGATCGCGTCCAGGTTCACATTGTTTTTGCGCAAGAACGCGCGGTGGCTTTGATAAAGCTGCCAGAACGATTGATCCGGCCGCTGCCGGTTGATCCGGAATTGCGGCGTCAGTTTCAGGCCGTAGGAAAGCGGATAATTCCAAGTCGTCCAAATGATGCCGCTCCGGCCGCGGGACGAGATTCGCAAATAATAAAACGACAGATCGTGCTGCTCGTTTAGGCAGATAGTGGCCTGCGCGCGATCCTCCGACTTGTAAAAAAGGCGGAAGAATTGCCGGTAATCTTCCCAATCCCATCCGGCATCGTTCACGTGGAGGAAACCTTCGTTCTCAATCTCGCGCGTAATTTCGTTCAGGGTCGGAAAGGTGTCGCTGGAGGGCGGCGACTTTGGGCGCAGTTGTTTCTCTTTTGGCAAACGCAGCGCACGAATACGGGTTAGGATTTCTACCCACGGTAAAAAGAACCAGGCCGCCGCCGCAATCGCACCCAGGACATAGCTGTCGGTGAAAAAGTAGGCCAGGAGGTAAGAAACGATCAGGATGGCGATTGCCCCGGCCTTTTGGGAAAACGAACTTTGAAAACTACGCAGCGCGACCGCCAGAACTCCTACGCCGAGTAGGATAAAAAGCTTAAAGAGCATTACGGATTGATTTGATGCTCGCTCAGGAATTTTTCCAACTGATCGGTATCGAAATTTGCCAGCACGTGGTCGCCGGCCACAAACGTCGGCACATACGTTTGCTCGGAGAGTTCCTTCATTTCCTCGTAAGCTTGTCGATCTTCGCCGACGTCGATCGCGGTAAACTTATAGCCGTGAGCTTCCAGATATTCCTTGGCATCGATGCACCACGAACACCATTCGCGGCTGTAGAGCTTTAATTCCATCAGGAGCGGAAATAAACGACAGCCTCGTGCTGCGTCAATTAGATCGAGCCTAATAAGATTTCGCCCAAACCACCCGGCGCTCGCTCGGTTCGCCGGTGAAAATGCATTTGCCCGCTTCGGATTCGCCGAACGGAATTACACGAATGGTCACCTTTAAGTCGTTCTTGATTTGTTCTTCCACGTCGCGCGAGCCGTTCCAATGCGCGAGGGCGAAGCCGCCGTGGATCTCCGGTTTGCCCGCATTTTTGGCGGTGAAAAAATCGTAGAATTCTTTTTTGGATTCGATTACGCGCGTGTTCTCCTCCTGAAATTTCTTTGCACGGTCGTAAAGATTTTGCTGGATCGACATCAACATCTCCGGCGCGACCGCGGCGAACTCCTGGATCGACATTGAAGATTTTGATTTCACCGGCTGATCGCGACGTGAAACCGCCACCGAGCTTGTCTCCAGATCACGGGGCCCGATTTCAACTCGAATCGGAACGCCTTTCTTGATCCCTTCCCAATTTTTCACGCCGCCGCCGAGATCGCGCCGATCCACCTCAACTTCGATCGCAGCATCTCCGAACTGCTTTCCACGCAGCTGCAATTGCAGAGCATCGCAGGCTTCCAGCACTCGTTCGCGCGTTTCTTCTTTCGGGGTAATCGGCAGAATCACAATTTGGGTCGGTGCGATTCGCGGCGGCAAGACCAAGCCGTCGTCGTCCGAATGCATCATCACCACTGTGCCGACGAGTCGCGCGCTTACACCCCAGCTCGTAGTCCAGCCGAATTCCTGCTTGCCTTCCCGGGTCTGAAATTGAATGCCGCTCGCGCGCGAAAAATTTTGTCCAAGAAAGTGTGAAGTGCCGGCCTGAATCGCTTTTCGATCCTGTACCATCGCTTCGATCGCCAACGTCTGGACCGCGCCCGGAAACCGCTCGCTCTCAGATTTCTCGCCGGTGAAAACAGGAACTGCCAGATGTTCACGGGCGAAGCGTGCGTAAATTTCGAGGATCAACGCGGCTTCGGCTCGGGCTTGAGCTTCGGTTTCGTGAACGGTGTGGCCTTCCTGCCAGAGAAATTCAGTCGTCCGCAAAAATAAACGCGGCCGCATTTCCCAACGGACCACATTCGCCCATTGATTAATCAGGATGGGCAGGTCGCGATATGATTGCACCCACTTCGCGTAGCTCGCGCCGATGATCGTTTCCGACGTCGGCCGCACCACCAGCGGCTCGTTCAACGGGCTCGCCGGTTTCATTTTCCCTTCGGCATCGACTTCGAGTCGCGTGTGGGTGACGACGGCGCATTCCTTGGCGAAGCCCTCGACGTGCTCGGCTTCTTTCGCGAAATAACTTAGCGGAATGAAAAGCGGAAAGTAAGCGTTGCGGTGACCGGTGGCGCGAAACATCGCGTCGAGCTGGTGTTGCATATTTTCCCAGATGCCATAACCCCACGGCCGAATCACCATGCAACCCCGCACATCGCTCGGTTCCGCTAATTCTGCCGCGCGCACCACCTGCTGGTACCATTCCGGAAAATCTTCTTCGCGCCGGGGAGTAATGGCGGTTTTTTGAGGAGCAGGATTCGACATCGCGACAACGAATTAAGCCGTCGCGCGCGAAATGACCAGCGGCACTTTTCTTAGCCGCCGCGGCGATTACACGCTGTTACGGGTTCCGCGCAACGAGCGCCTCGGCTCGTTCGGCATAACCACCCGCGAAATCGATGCTGCAAACAGTACGATATCGCGCATGCGGACCGAATGCAGCGCCCGCGTAAGTGAATTTCGGACTGAAAATGTTTTTGCGATGACCGCGCGAGCGGACGCCGTCATCAATGATGAGCGTCAGCACGATTCCACGCGCGGTTTTCTGACCGTAGGAAATATTTTCACCCCAACCAGCGCTCCAGGTTCCGTATCGGCTAATCCGATCCCCAGGACTGCTCCGATCGGCGCCGTCATGTCCAAGCTGACCTTCAACTTGTTCCGCACAATGATCTGCGGCAGCGCGAGACATTCCGGTAGAAAGCGTTAGCGGAGGGAGAGGCCGCGCTTTTTTCAGAAATCGGACTGCTTCGTCGACCGCGCGGCCGTGTTCGATCATGTGAAACGGGCGCGACTCGGCAACAAATGTCGCGTAAAGGCTGGGATTCTCTCGGGCGAGATTGAGCTCGCGAAGAACAGCGGTGGCGGAGACCGGATCATTTTCCGGGGACGCATTTTCTTTGGCTTGAGCGAAATTGAGGGAAAAAAAGATGATGCCGGCGGTTAGAATACTGAGGCGCATTATAATTTCTATAAAGCACCTTTAATACCAGCACCCCACCGGATTCCGCCGGTTGACAGTGACCGCCCTGACCGGTAGCTTCCGTGCCCTTTTCCAAACGCCGATGAAGACGTTTTCCGCCAAAGCAAATGAAGTCGACCGCAAGTGGTGGCTGATCGATGCCAAAGATCAGGGGCTTGGTCATGTCGCGGTGAAGGCGGCCAGGCTATTGCGCGGCAAAGAGAAGACGATCTTCACTCCGCACGTCGATACCGGCGACTTCGTGGTTGTGATCAACGCGGAGAAGGTCCGGGTGTCGGGCAAAAAGGAAGAACAGAAGAGTTTCATGAGCTTTTCCGGATTCGTCGGCGGCCACAAATCGGAGAACGTGCGCGCACGCCGGGCTCGCCATCCCGAATTACTAATCGAGCGAGCGGTCCGCGGAATGATTCCTCACAACCGGCTCGGTCGCTCCGTCTATCGAAAGCTCAAGGTCTATCGCGGAGAATCCCATCCGCACAGCGCGCAGCAGCCCCAATCGGTGAAGATCGCCTAATTAATTTTTTATGGCTCAAGCACAGGAATTTATCGCCACCGGTCGTCGAAAAACTTCGGTCGCTCGCATTCGCATGACTGCGGGCAGCGGCAAGATCGACATCAACGGCCGCAATTTCGAAGATTACTTCCCGAGTGTTCCGTTGCAGAACATTGTGCTTCAACCGTTGCAGTCAGCGAAGATGGTCAATACTTATGATCTTTTCATCAACGCCAGCGGCGGGGGCGTTGTCGGCCAGGCCGGCGCAGCGCGTCTTGCTATCGCACGGGCCCTCATTCAAGCCGACGCCAATTTGCGCGGCGGATTAAAAAGAGAGGGATTGCTTCGACGCGACCCGCGGATGAAGGAGCGAAAAAAATCCGGACAGCCCGGCGCCCGCAAACGCTTCCAGTTCTCGAAGCGCTAATTCAAATTGCTCGGCCGTGTCGGCCGCAATTTCAAGATCTGCAGGCGACACGCCTGCCTCCGCGCTATTTCGGTTTCTTTGGCACTGGTGCGCCCGATGAAACCGGCCCGGTCGCCGGCGGTGCGCTCGGCGCAGCGATCATCGGCGGCACGCCCGACCCAGACGGCTTCGCTGGCAAGCCTGCCCCAGACACTGGCGGTGACTTTGGCTGTTCCGGTGGCTTCAACGAACGCAACTGTCGCATCGCTTCTCCAGCCCAAATGGTTTCCATGCGATCATCGCGAGTAGCTTCAGCTTGCTGGCCCGGCATCCGGTACTTCGTCAGGATCTCTTCACAAACTCGCCGCGCGTCGTCGATCCGATTCTTTGCTTTCAATAACGGCACCTGAGAAATGAGAGCGAGCGGCGCCTGATAGGCATTCGGATACTTGGTCGCGACCTGCTGATAAATCGTGAGCGCTTCGTCGTTTTTGCCCATCGATTCCAGATTTGCCGCCATCGCCAACTGCGCGGTCGGCGCGAAATCGTGCTCGGGGTATTTTTGGATGAACGCCTGCAACGTGGCATTCGCCTCAGCGAACTTCTTCTCGTTGCGCTGCTTCTCCGCCAGGAGCAGATAAGCGCTCGCGCCTGCCGGCGTTCCCGGATACCGCGAAATCGCTTCCTGATAATCCTGCGGGTTCTTGGCCTTGCCTAACAACTCAGCCGCCGTGGAATTACGCCGGTGTGTGTAAAATCGGTAGCCGGTAAATCCGACGATCGCCAGAATCAGGATAATCAGGGCGGCCGCGATTTCTTTTTGGAAGCGCAACCAGAAGACCTGCGCTTCAACTGCGGCGTCGATAGATGGCGGTTCTGTGGGCATAGCGGTTGTCGATCTTGCGCGGCCGATCCGGCTCGCGCGAGCGTGCTCTTATGCCATGCGAAACTTTGCCGCGCAAGCGCGGCAAAGGTCGAGATACACTCGCCAAGCCTTTCCCAGGCGATAAAATTCTAAATTATGAACGCATTCTGGAATTTCGTCGGACCGCTTCTCGGTTTGGGCTTGGAACCGAAAGATTTAACATTCGTGCAAATCTCGCTTCGCGGGATCATCGTTTTCATCGCCACGCTGGCCATGATCCGGATCGGTCACAAACGTTCGCTCGCGCGCAAGACCGCGTTCGATGCTGTTTCAATTGTCATTCTCGCGTCGGTCCTTTCACGCGCGATCAATGGCAGCGCCGCGTTCTTCGCGACCCTCGGGGGCGGCGTCGTCATTGTCCTGGTGCACCGGCTCCTGGCCTTCATTGCCTATTATTCGCACACGTTCGGTTGCCTCATTAAAGGTGAGCCGGATGTCATCATCGACGATGGCGATCTGATTCTTGGCGCCATGCGACGCAATCACATTTCCCGGCACGACGTTGAAGAAGACCTGCGATTGACGGCGAAAACGGAAAATCTGAAAGACATTCGCAAAGGCTACGTCGAGCGCAGCGGTGACATCAGTTTTATCGAAAAAGAAAAATAAGATCGACATCTTCCTTTGCTGATTTCGGCATTGGACGTTGGGCGCCTGCCGCGCCGTAGCCCTTGCGAAGGAGGGTTCGGCGTTCGACGTTTTCTTCGTGATCCCACACGACAAGCTCTTCACTCCCGGCCCGGTCGAAGTCTCGGCGAAGACGCTAGCCGCCTTCTCACGACCGATGATCGGTCATCGCGGCGAAGATTTTAAAAATCTTTACCGCGACGTTCATCCGAAGCTGCAAGCGCTCTTCGGAACAAAGCAGCCGGTGTTTCTTTCAACCTCGTCCGCCTGGGGTGTGATGGAAGCGTCGATTCGCAACCTGGTCGATCGCGGCGTGCTCTGCTGCATGTGCGGCGCCTTCTCCGACAAATGGCTCGATGTCGCGCGTCGCTGCGGCAAGAACGCCGAGCCGCTGCAAGTCGATTGGGGAAAGCACATCGACCAGAAAGAGATCGATCGCGCGCTCGCGTCCGGAAAATTCGACACCATTACTCTGATCCACAACGAAACATCGACCGGCGTGATGAATCCGCTGCCGGAAATTTGCTGCACGCTCGCTAAATATCCGGACGTCGCGCTCATCGTCGATACGGTCTCATCTTTTTCGGCGATGAAGATCGACATGGACGCGCTCGGCATCGACGTCATGCTGACCGGCTCACAAAAAGCGCTCGCGCTACCGCCGGGTTTCTCACTCTTCTCTGTTTCACAGAAGGCGTTCGCTCGCGCCGAGAAACAAAAGGACCGCGGCTATTACTTCGATTTCCTCGAATTCAAAAAACAGCAAGCCGAATGGATGACGCCGAGTACACCAAGCATCGGACACATCTTCGCGCTTCAATCAAAGCTCGACGAAATTTTTGAAGAAGGCCTCGACGCACGCTTCGCCCGTCACGCGCGCACCAATGCGCTCGTCCACGATTGGGTGAAACGGATCGGCTTCGATTTCCTCGCTGAAGACGGTTTCCGATCAAAGACGCTGACCTGCGTAAGGAACAACAAGGACGTCGACGTTCTGGCAATGGCCAAAAAGCTCCGCGAAGAACATCACCTCGTCATCGATCCTGGCTACGGCAAACTTCGCGGCAAAACCTTTCGCCTCTCCAACATGGGCGACGAAACCGAAGAGACCGTGTCGCATTTACTCAGCTGCCTCGACGACGTCCTGAAATAAAAGGGAAGGGCGCCTTCGTTTCCGAAAGCGCCCTTCATATTAGATGGCGGTAAGCCGAATTCTGTCAGCGTGATTGCTCACGCGGATGATCATTTATCTCAATCCCGCTTTCGCGGGACCGCCCGTCCCGCAATCGCGGGACGTGATGCGACGATACCCGAGGATCTTAGCGGACCGGCTGTCCTCCCTCTGTTTTGTCTTGCACCGCATGGGGTTTTTCGTGCCTCGCGAATTACTCCGCGAGCGGTGAGCTCTTACCTCGCCTTTTCACCCTTGCCTGCGCTTCTTTCAAAGAACCGGCGGTGTCTTTTCTGTGACACTTTCCGTCAACCCCGACTTGGGCCGGGACTGCCCACGTGTTCTACGTGGCATGCTGCCGTATGGTGTTCGGACTTTCCTCCAGCGAACCTTGCGATTCACCAGCGATCATCTGCCATCGGCGTGAAATCTATCATAATAAGGAAAGCAGGAAAGCAGGAAGTCCGGACCGGAACTTGCAGAAAAAAATGGGTGCAGCGTCACGCTGCTTTCTTATAGTGAATTTTCCCCCGTAAACCCAAACTAGAGGATTGTTTATGCCACTTGCAGTTGGAACTAAAGCGCCGGATTTCACTCTCTCGACCAAGACCGCCGACGGCCCGAAGCAGATCAAGTTGAGCGATAATTTCGGAAAGAAGAACACGCTCCTGCTTTTCTTTCCAATGGCGTTCACGGGGACCTGCACGGAGGAAATGTGCAGTGTCGGCAACGGGCTGCGCGAGTACGAGCAGATGAATTCCCAGGTTTACGGCATTAGCGGGGACAATCCGTTCGCGCAAGAAGCCTGGGCGCAAAAGGAAAAGATCGGCGTCACGCTGTTAAGTGATTACGAGCACAAAGTCGCGAAGGATTACGGGGTTGTTTACGATTCGTTTCTACCCCAGATCAATCTCGGAATGGGCGGCGTGCCCAAGCGTTCCGCGTTCATCATCGACATGAATGGCGTGATCCAATACGCCGAGAGCAATGACGACGCGAAACAGCTGCCGAATTTCGACAAAATCAAAGCCAAACTGGCCGAACTAAAATGAGTTTGTCATTCCGAGCAGAGCGAGGAATCTCACGGTCGAAGCCTGGATCACGCAAACTATATTGGGTGATCCCACCACCCTGCGGGAGATCCTTCGCATCCGCTCAGGATGACAGAATGTGAAATGAACGACGAATTCAAAACCCTAAAGAAGTTCGATGCCGGCAAAGGCCGCGAGGGATTTCTTTATTCGCTACCGGCGTTGGAAGAGCAGAGCGTCGGGCAAATTTCGCGGCTGCCGGTGAGCATTCGGATCGTGCTCGAGTCGGCCCTGCGGAATTGCGACGGAAAGAAAGTCCAGCGCAAGGACATCGAGACGCTGGCAAAATGGAACGCAAAGAAACCGGCCAACGAAGAAATCCCATTCGTGGTCGCGCGCATTGTTCTTCAAGACTTCACCGGCGTGCCGTTGGTTGTCGATCTCGCCGCGATGCGCAGCGCGGTGCAGCGACTGAAGGGCGACCCACAGATCATCGAACCGCTAGTGCGGGTCGATCTGGTGGTCGATCACTCAGTGCAGGTCGATTTTTTCGGCTCGGCGAAAGCGTTGCAATTGAATTTAGAAATGGAATTCAAGCGCAACCGCGAGCGCTACCAATTTCTGAAGTGGGGCCAGCAAGCATTCAAAACGTTTCAACTGATTCCGCCGGGCATCGGGATCGTTCACCAGGTCAATCTCGAATATCTCGCCAAGGGCGTGCAGCACACGAAGATCGACAATCGCGAGATTTATTATCCGGACACGCTGGTCGGAACCGATTCGCACACCACGATGATCAACGGCCTCGGCGTGGTCGGCTGGGGCGTCGGAGGGATCGAGGCGGAAGCGGGAATGCTCGGGCAGCCGGTTTATTTCTTAACGCCCGAAGTCGTCGGCGTGCACATGACCGGAAAATTGCGCGAAGGCGTGACTGCGACCGATCTCGTGTTGCACATCACCGAAATGCTGCGCGCACAGAAAGTTGTCGGCAAGTTCGTCGAATTTTACGGCGAAGGCGCGGCGTCACTGCCGGTGCCCGATCGCGCCACGATTGGCAACATGTCGCCCGAGTACGGCGCGACCATGGGATTTTTTCCAATCGACCAGGAATCGGTCGCGTATTTGCGCGCGACCGGTCGAACCGATGAGCAATGCGAGGCGTTCGAGAATTATTTCCGCGCGCAAAATATGTTCGGGATGCCGGGGAAAGGGGATATCGATTACAGCGTCGACCTGGAATTGAATCTCGCCGACGTCCAACCCGCGGTCGCGGGACCAAAGCGGCCGCAAGACCGGATCAATCTTCCGGCGCTTGGCGAAACATTTCGTTCTTTGTTGAAAAAACCGGTCAAGGACGGCGGCTACGGAATGAAGGATGTCGATCTTGCCGCCAAACACCTGGTGCAATTGAACGGATCGCCGCCGACCGATGGCGACATGCCTTCATCCGACAAGAACGGACCGGGCATCGAGCCGGGCGAAGAGCGCAACAAGGCCGAGATGGTAAACAACCGGCCGACGCCCGACACCGCGAAGGAACTAGAAAATTCATCCGCTGATCCATTTCATCATGGCGAGAGCCGGATCGGCCACGGCAGCGTGTTGATCGCGGCGATCACGAGTTGCACGAACACGAGCAACCCAAGCGTGATGCTCGCCGCCGGTTTGCTGGCCAAGAAAGCGGTCGAGCGCGGAATGCGAATCGATCCGGCGGTGAAAACTTCGCTCGCGCCGGGCTCGCGCGTGGTCACCGATTATCTCGACAAGACCGGGCTGCAAAAATACCTCGACCAACTCGGATTCAATCTCGTCGGATACGGCTGCACCACCTGCATCGGTAACTCGGGGCCGCTCCATCCGAAAATCGAGAAGGCGATCAACGATTACGATCTGGTCGCGGCGTCGGTGCTTTCGGGGAACCGCAACTTCGAAGCGCGGGTCCACCAAAACATCAAAGCAAACTTTCTCATGTCGCCGCCGTTGGTAGTCGCGTTCGCGCTCGCCGGCCGGGTGGATGTCGATCTTTCGAAGGAGCCGATCGGTAAGGACAAAAGCGGACGGGAAACTTTCCTGCGCGATCTCTGGCCGAGTTTGAAAGAAGTGCGCGATGCGATGCAGTCGGCGCTGCACCCGGACGTCTTCCGCAAGCTTTATCGCGATTTCGCCGATCAAAATCCGAAATGGAACGAGATCCCATCGAGCACCGGCGAAGTTTATCAATGGGACGAGAAAAGTGATTACATTCACGAGCCGCCGTTCTTCAAAGATTTCTCGATGGAGGCTGGCAAGATCGAAAACATCGTCGGGGCGCGCGCGCTCGGCATTTTTGGCGACTCAGTCACGACCGATCACATTTCGCCGGCGGGCGCAATCAAAGCGACTTCACCGGCTGGAGAATATTTGAAGTCGCGCGGAATTCAGCCGGAGGATTTCAACAGTTACGGCAGCCGACGTGGAAACGATCTGGTCATGACGCGCGGGACGTTTGCGAATGTGCGGATCAAAAATTTGATGGTTCCGGGAACAGAGGGCGACGTGACGAAGCATTATCCCGACGGCGAGCAGATGTCGATCTTCGATGCGGCGATGCGTTATCAAAAAGAGAAGGTGCCGCTCGTTATTTTAGCCGGAACCGAGTACGGCACTGGTTCGTCGCGCGACTGGGCGGCAAAGGGGACAAAACTTCTTGGAGTGAAAGCAGTGGTCGCCACGAGCTTTGAGCGAATTCATCGTTCGAACCTTGTCGGCATGGGCGTGTTACCGCTGCAATTTCTCGACGGCGTAACGGCGCAATCACTCGGACTGGATGGCTCACAAACCTTTTCGATCGGTGGTTTGTCCGATGCGATCCAACCGGGGCAGCGACTAACGCTGGAGCTCCAAAGCAAAGAAGGCGAGAAGCGTTACGTGCCAGTCAAATTGCGAATCGATACGCCAATAGAGATCGATTATTACCGGCACGGCGGCATTCTGCCCTTTGTTTTACGGCAGCTGCTGGCGAAGTAGAACCTGAATCGCGGAACCGTCGGCAATGAAGGCGGACCGCGGCGCGGCGCTTAAGGGTTCCACAAATTGCTCGCCGTAAAGCAAAGCGACGTCTGCTGACAATGCAAAAGTGTCGGCGTTCCAAACTTTCCAGCGCGGATGTTCGACTCGGTACTCGCTGCAACCCGCGCGGACACGGGTATAGCCCCAATAATGTTCGGTGATGAATTCAGCGTGTGATCCGGCGAGAATTGGCTGCGGTTCACCGCTCGCGCTCATCTTGAGCGACTCCCATTTCGATTTACCGCGTCGCCAGGAATATTCGACGCTCAACTTAAGATCGACATGATCGATCTGATGTTTCATCGGCACCGCAAGATATGGCTCACCGTAAAATGTGCGCGCGATGGTGGCGATCGCGCGCTTGGGGACAAGCTCTCGCACGAAGACAACCCCGCGCCGCCAGGTGTCAGCGGATTTCTTTCGCACGTAAAAGCGAAGATTCACTTCCTCGAAATCGCGATGCAACGGGATCGGCAGCCCGAGCAGGCGCGTGTCGAGAAAAAGAAAGCCGACCACACTGACGAACGTTTCGCCGTTTTCGAAATCGATTTCAGTTCCAGGCGGGACAAGTGGCGCGACGATCTTTGGATCGACAACGAAATTGAGCATGGCGAGATATCGCCAATTGGCGGTGAGAAATGGACTCACGCGGAAACTATCCGACGGTCGTCCGCCTTCGCCAAGGCTGCGGCGCGATAAATAGACCGCCGCTACAAAATCAGTGAAGCAACTTCTCGAGCGCGGCGTCCGGCTGGGCGCCGAGTTTTGTCGCCATCGCGTAATGCTGTTTCGCCTGTTCTCTCGATGGCGGCGACGAGGTCGCGTAGATGACAGCGAGATTGAAATGCGCGTCGGCGTAATTCGGGTTTTCCGAAATTGCTTCGAGCAATTCTTTTTCGGCTGCTTCCTGCCAACCTTTCTGACTCGCAGTAATGCCTAGGTAATTGTGCGCGGTTGCGCTCTTCGGATTGAGTCCGAGTGATTTCGTTAACTCGGTCAGCGCCTCGTCAAATTTCGATTGCCGATAATAAACAATGCCGAGCGTGGTGTGGGTGAATTCGTCCTTGGGGGAGAGCGCGACCGCCTTCTTCAACGTTAACTCGGCCGCTTTCAGTTTGCCGGTTCGAAAATAAACCACGCCCAGATTGGAGAGTGAATAAAGATTGTTCGGCGTCTTGGTCAGGATTTCCTGATAAATTTTTTCCGCCGAACGGTATTTGCCCTTGTCGAACTGCTCCTTGGCCTGCAGAGCAAGATCGACAACGTCCTCGGGAACGTTCGGCTTGAAGATGCTTGGAACGGTGTAGCCGGTTTGTCCGGGCGGCCTGTTCGAAGCGACCAGATCGCTGTTCGGTTTATCAGCCGTGATTGTGGTGGACCCGGTCGTTTTTGTGTTCTTAGCGAAGCTAAAACTGGCTTTGACCGCGCCGGGGTTGTCGTCGGAAATCGAAACGACCGGTTGGCGAAGCAAAGCTAGTTCATCGGTGGTAAGGCGCGTCACCGGTTGCGCCAGCAATTGGATCTGCTGAGTCAACGTTTCCGATTTGATCTGCAGTTTATCGAACTCGGCCAGCATCAGCTTTTTCGCCTGATCGCGCCGCGCTTCTTCCTGACGCTCGCGCACAATGATGTTGCGCAGCATTTCATTCTCTTTGGTCAGCTTGGCCGTTTCTTCGGGCGTAGTGCCGACGAGCTTGACCTGCTCGAGCTGTTTGCTCGCCTCATCGAGCTGCGATCGCAATTGCGCGACGGCAGTTTCGTAAGTTTGGTTTTGTTTCTGACTGGCGGCGAGCTCCTGCTGAAGATCGCCGATTTGTTTTTTCACGTCGGCGAGCTCTTTTTCTTTTTTCGGTTTGTCCGCACTGATCTCCCGCACCGTTTTCTCCGCGTCGGCCAGCTTCTGCTTTAGATCGGAATTTTCAGCGACCAGCACTTCAACGCGCTGCTCGGTGTCCTTCAGTCCCTTCAAGTGCGCGAGCGCATCGTCGCGTTCTTTGTTTGCACTCGCGACTTTTTGGTCGGCGTCAGCCGCGCGCGCGTTCGCTTCATCGCGCTCTTTGCTCGCGGAAGCGCGTTGTTGATCTGCGCTCGCCACTTTTGCGCTGGCGGCGTCACGCTCTTTTTCGGCGTCGCTGCGGCCTTGCTGCGCCGTAGTAAGCGCTTTCTTTAACTGGGCGATTTCGGATTTGAGAGATTCCTGGGCTTTGCTGTCGTTTGAACCGGCGGCCGCAGTTTTCTTCAACGAAGCCTGCGCCTGAGTTAATTGATCGCGCACTTGCTTCTCGGCCGTTTTCGCTTTGTCGAGATCGCCCTGAGCTTTGTCGAGTTTCGATTTCGTTTCGTCGAGACGGCTGTTCAACGATTGCTTTTCATGTTCAACCGCGCTCATCTGGGTGCGCGATTTCTGCAGCTCAGCTTCGAGTTGATCGACTCGATCGCGCAGTTTGCGAGTCGCCTGCTCGATCGCAACCTCGTTTGGTGTACTTGACGGAGCCGGTTTCGCGGCTGGCGCCGGCGGGGCTGCCGGTTGCTTGGCGACTTGGACCGGTGGCGGTTCTGGCGGAGCCTCGGCGGCGTTTTCAGTGGTCGGTGCGGTCGCGGTTACATTTTCCTGCACACCGGCTTTGTCCTGCACGCGCAGGATGCTTTCGCTCACTTTGCGGCCTCGATATTCGACGATGGCGGGCTGCCAATCCGGATGGCCCTTGCGCAACTGGTCGAGCAAGCTCCCGGCAAAACGATATTTGGCGAGAGCGGCTTTAAATTGGTTTTCGTGCTCGAGTTTTTCGCCCTGCTGCGACGTCATGTAAGCTTTGAGAAACGTCTCGCTCGGATCGTCCGATTGGGCGGGCAAGCCCGGCGCGGCCAGACAAAACACCAAAATTGCGAGCAGGATCGACCCGAGTTTCTTCATGGAGCGCAGCGGGCGCATGATAACAAACGGAATGCGGGTTGCAACGAGATGATGGGGCATCGTGTTAAAGCAGAAGCGGAGAGTGTGCCACGGGCGCGGTGTTCTTTGCGCGTTTGCAATCGCGCGTCTAAAAACTAGAATCTGAATCCCGTGATGGTGGTCGTAGCTCAATGGTAGAGCCCCAGGTTGTGGTCCTGGTTGTTGCGGGTTCGAGTCCCGTCGACCACCCGCTTTTTTAAATCCAAAATCCCAAACCCCAAGCTCCGAACTTTTCGTGATCGACTTTGGGATTTGGAACTTGGAGTTTGGAATTTTTCAACGTTGTGTCTGTAGCTCAACTGGATAGAGCAGCTGACTTCGGATCAGCAGGTTGGGGGTTCAAATCCCTCCAGGCACGCATTTCTTTCACGCCGCGACTGAACCCAGGTTCGTCTTGTTGAAAACGTTCTGGACAGCAATCGCTTTGCTCGCGACTGCCGCTGGCGCCTATGGTTGGCTCGGATGGAAATGCGATCGCGATCCGAAAATTAATTTCCTGCCGCGGGACCTGTGCGCCGAGTGGATTGTATTTCCGACCGCGATGGATGCGCGCACACATCTTGTTGCAACAATGGATGCGACATTTCGCCGAACGCTCCAGCTCGAAGCCGAGCCGAGATCGGCTCGATTACTCGTTCGCGCGGCCAAGCGGGTCGAATTGAAAATTAACGGTGAAACGGTTCAAACCGCTCCGACGCGAAACTGGAAACAGATCTTCACATTAGATGTTTCGAAATTTTTCCGCGTCGGTCCGAACACGATCGAGGCGAGAGTTTTTAACGATGACGCGCCGCCGGCGCTCTGGCTCAGATTAACCGCGGACTCGTCGACTTTGCGAACTGACGATAAGTGGGAAGTGTCGCTCGCTGGATCGATCTGGCGCAGTAGCGCGCTCGCTTCAACCCCGAAACGGGCCGGTCCGGGCAATCTTCTTGCCGGAGGCGAAAGAACATCCGATGTGCTCCCCAAAATTTGGCGCACGTGGGCGGGACTGGCAGTTTTCGCGGTTCTCCTGACAATCGCGTGCGGCTGGTGGTTTAAGGAAAAGCCGAATGGCGGCGGTAGTGAATTTTCCCGTTCGCACCTCTTTGCCTTGCTCGGACTATGCAGCATCGCCTGGGGCATCCTTTTTTGGAACAACACGAAAATGTTGCCGTTTCATTGCGGCTACGATTTTAAGGACCACATCGCTTATATTAAGTACGTCCAGGACAACAAGGCGTTGCCGCTGCCGAACGAGGGGTTCGAAATGTTTCAGCCCCCACTTTATTACGCCGTTTCCGCCGCGGCCCTGTCAATCTGTCGGCTCGCGGTCGCGGACGACGCTGCGGTGGCTGTTTTGCGCGCGATGACAATGATTTTCGGAATCGCGAATTTTGTTTTCGTTTTTCTGAGTGTTCGCTTGCTCTTCCCCGGCCGGCTTGTCGCGCAACTGGTTGGCTTACTGACAGCGGCGTTCTTGCCAATGCAGGTTTATCTCTCGCATTACGTGACAAACGAGACCTTGGCCGCGACACTCGTGACCGCCACGATTTACCTTGGCTTACGCACGCTCAAGTTTGAGCGCGTATCCGCATCGCAATATCTTTGGCTTGGCGCTTTCGCGGGACTGGCCATCTTGGCCAAGGCGACGAGCCTGTTGCTCATTCCGCCGCTCTTCGGCGCTTTGACGATCAAACTCCTGCAAGAACGAGCTTCGATCTTTAGCTGGTTCCGCGGGTTCGGGGTAACTATTGCGGCGATTCTGATTACGGGCGGATGGCATTACGCTCGGATCTGGCATCACTTCGACACGCCCATTGTCGGCAACTGGGATCCCGTCTTAGGATTTCCGTGGTGGCAAGATCCCGGGTTTCACGTTGCCCGCGATTACTTTCGTTTTGGCGCGGCGCTTACCTCTCCGCTATTTAGCGGTTTCAATGGCTTCGCCGATGGAATTTATTCGACACTCTGGGGCGACAGCCTTTGCGGCGGATTGTCCGATCTAATTTCGCGGACGCCGTGGAACTACAATTTGGTGGTGGGCGGTTATTTGCTCGCAGTTGTTCCGACCTTCGTCGTCGTTCTCGGAGCGGTTGTCGCGATCTATCGTTTTGCGCGCAATCGGTCGGCCGAATGGTTCTTGTTGCTGAGTTTTGCCGGCGCAATCGTCGTCGGTGTGATTTTCATGACGTTACGGGTGCCATCGTATGCGCAGGTAAAAGCATTTTACGGATTGGCAGCGCTTACGTCGCTTTGCGCATTTGCCACCGCCGGCTTCGGTTTCTTGTCCGACAAATGGCCGAAATCGAAATTCGTTTTCACGGCTCTATTGATCTTTTGGGCACTGAATAGTTTCGCTTCCATGTGGATAGTCGAATCGCCCGTCCGCCATCTTCATAACGCAGCGAGATTAAACGCCGAGCACAAGAACGATCGGGCGTACGCGGAAGCATCGACCGCCGTCGCGTTGGATTCCTCCAGTGCTACCGCCCAGCGGTTTTTCAGCGCGATCGCTCTCGAATCGGAGCGGCTTTCCGAGGCGTTGGAACATGCCGAACGAGCGGTTCAACTCGCCCCATCCAGTAGTGACGCGCACGCTCAACTCGGCGCCGTTCGTTTCACGCAAAACGATCTCGAAGGCGCCGTGAACGAAGCTCGACACGCGATTGAGCTGGGAATGGAAAACAGATTTGCTTACGCGGTCTCATTCACGTCCCTTCGCCGATCGCAACGCGATCACGAAGCGATTGAAACCGCGCGCGATGCTCTCGCGCTTTCGCCATTCGAGTCTGAATTGCATTACCGGCTGGCTTTGGCCGCCGGCCAAACTGGAGATTTCGAAACCGCGGCGGTGCAGTTTAGTTATGCGTTGCTTCTTCAACCTAAAAATAACGACGCCGCCGATCGCGTCCGCCTGGCACTGCGCTTCGCCGCCAAATCGCCGAATGCTTCGCAACAATTAGCGACGATTGCAGCGTCCGCACCCGATTCGCCAGTTCTCTTGAACGAGATTGCCTGGGTGCGCGCGACGGCGCCCGCAAGCGATCTGCGCAATGGCGCGGAAGCGGTGCGATTGGCGGAACGTGCCGGCTTTATCGCGGGCGACAAACAGCCGATGCTCATCGCAACGTTGGCCGCCGCTTACGCCGAAGCTGGTAGATTTCCCGAGGCAGTCGCTACCGCTCAGAACGCACTTTCTCTCGCGCGATCGAGTGATGATGCTAAAACCGCCGGACTCGTCGAGAATCTCTTAACAGCGTTTCAATCAAATCAACCTTACCGGGAGGAGCCACGACCATGAAATTTTCTGCGGCGCGCTCGGAACTGGATTCCACAGTGGTGGAGATCGAGCTCACACTGGTGAGCATTATTCAAGGGGTTGCCCTGACGGTTTTGATCGAGAACGCCCACACGGTGATTGCCGAGCGAGAACTTTCTTTCTGGCTCTACGTGGTCGCCGGCCTATTCATTATTTTTGTTTTCTGGTCGCGCGCGGTGTTGCACATCCTGACCGTGATTCGCTGGCCGCTCGAGTTTGGCCATAACTTTCTCTACATCGCCTGCGCCCTGGTTGAGGCGGTGCTATTTGCTCAAATTGGCAAACCCGGGAGCTGGTTTGCTTTCGGAGCCGCCTTCATCGCGATCGGCTGGACTCTGTTTGTCTATGATCTCCGCCTGATTTATGCGCGCATGCGCGACAGTGCGGGAGAGGCCAGTAATCGCTTGTCGGCGCGAGTCCGGCGTGATCAATGGCTCAACATTGCCCTCCTTCTGCCGGGGATATTTTTGCTGAACTTAATCTCGGCAATTTTAATTCGGACCTGGCCGGAAATTTTTCTGGCTCACAACGCGCACGTTTGGCTAATCGCAGCCGAGCTGGTTGGGTTCGCTGGATATTTGGTCTACGTCGTTCGGTTCTATGCCAGTCTCGCACCGCTCATAGCGGAGGCGCGCAATGAATGGCGAGGCACTCCTGTCGATCGCGACCAACCTTGAAGCGAACTCGTTTTAGAGATTCGCGAGCGCTTGTCGCGCTTTTTCCACGTCCGATGGGCGCAGCACGATGATACCGTTGGGCGACCCCGCGCTGGTCGCGAAATAAGCATATTCGATATTCACTTCGGCGTGCGAAAGAGCGTCGGTAATTTTTCCGAGCACCCCCAGTTCGTTTGCCGCATCGATGCAAAGGACATCGTTCTCGAGCGCGAGCACGCCGCGCTCACCCAAAAGCATCAGCGCCTTTGTGGGATCGCTCACAATCATACGCACCACCGAATGATCGGCCGTGTCCGAAACGGTCAGCGCATGGATGTTGACGCCGGCTTTGGCCAGCGCTTCACACACGCGAGAAAGCGCTCCAGGGCGATTTTCAAGAAACACCGCCAGCTGCGTCATGGTTTCCAGGGAGAGAATCGTTTTCATGTTGAGTTCACGATGATGCCGTCGGCCATCTCTGACAATAGTGATCGTTCGAGCAATTAGCCAACCACGCGCGGAAATGCCATTGTCGACCCCAACATGAACGAAACCCCCCAAACCGCCGGGACGAACTCGGGAATTTCTCGACGAACCGTCGGTTTTTTCACGGCCTGCGGGATTGTGATTGCAAACATCATCGGCACCGGCGTCTTCACCAGTCTCGGATTTCAAGTTGCCGACATTCACTCCGGCTTTGCTTTGCTCATGCTCTGGATCGTGGGTGGAATCGCCGCGCTTTGTGGCGCGCTTTGTTACGGTGAACTGAGCGCGGCGCTCCCGCGTTCCGGGGGCGAATATCACTTCCTTTCCGAAATTTATCATCCCGCTGTCGGCTTCATGGCCGGATTTATCTCCGCCACCGTCGGTTTCGCTGCGCCGATCGCGCTCACCGCCATGGCCTTCGGCAAATATTTCCAAGGCGTCTTCGGATTCGGATCGCCCCTGGCGCTGTCCTTCGCCGTCGTCTGGATCGTAGCTCTTTTTCATTTCGGAAATTTGCGCGCCGGGAGCGCATTCCAAAATCTTTGGACGCTGTTGAAATTGCTGCTTATCGCAGCCCTCATCGGCGCAGGATTTCTTGTTCAATCCAAGGAATCGATCGGTTTTTTGCCGGCGACCGGCGATGTGAATTCGATTTTCAGTGGCGCGTTCGCGGTCGCATTAGTTTTCGTGATGTATTCCTACTCGGGCTGGAACGCGTCGAGTTACATCATTGGCGAAGTAAAAGATCCGGAGCGGACCGTTCCGCGCTCGCTCCTTGTTGGAACCATCATCGTGATGGCGGCCTATGTTTTGTTGAATGCGGTTTTTCTCGTCACAACACCAGAGGCTGAATTGAGTGGTCAGATAGAGGTCGGTCTGATTGCCGGCAGGCACATTTTCGGAAACAACGGCGGCAGCGTTGTCGGCGCGATCATTTGTCTGGGTTTGATTTCTTCGATCAGCTCCATGACCTGGATCGGACCGCGTGTCACGATGGCGATGGGCGAAGACCATTGGCTCTTGCGATTTCTCGGACGCAAGAATTCATCAGGCGTTCCGGCAAACGCGGTCCTGGTCCAGTTGCTCATCGTGAATTTGCTTTTGTTGACCCGAAGTTTCGAACTGGTCGTGGTATATATTCAATTCGCGCTTCTCCTTTGTTCGCTCCTGACCGTGATTGGCGTAATTGTGCTGCGGGTGGCGCGGCCAAACATTTCCCGGCCTTACCGCGTCTGGCTTTATCCGGTGCCGCCCATCATTTTCGCTGCCATCACCGTTTGGATGATGATTTATCTTTTGCGCTCAAAAACCACGGAATCAGTGGCCGGTCTCGTTACCGCAATTGCCGGGTTGTTCCTTTACTTTTGCGCCGGAAGACGCGTCAGTGCTGCCCGATGAGAAAATTTGCCGCGGGAAAAATCACAATTTCGAGATTGTCGATCTTTGCCCTTGCCTGCCGCGCCGTAGTCATTTGCGTAGGCGGGTCGATCGTGGCGCAGGCTGCCACTGCCCAGCCACCTCCCGACGATACCGCGCGTTTTCTCGCCGGGATGCCGCTTCCAAAAAATTCCCCGCTCGCTTCGTTAACGAGCGATCCGGCGTGGCAAGAGCACGCCGCGAATTTCGAAAAGATTTTTTCCAAAATGAACAGGCGCCGGCTCCTGAAACTGCACAACTGGGAGGAACAATATTTCCCGGAAGCGAAAGAACATATTCCGGTGGCGTTTTACATGTTCAGCGGCCCCGATTTTCTCTACGTCGACCAATTTTTTCCCAAAGCCGACGTCTACATTCTTTGCGGCAAAGAAGCGTTGGGGCCCCCGCCAGACCCGCTCCGGATCGGAAATCATCTTGGCGCTGCCCTGCACAATCTCGAGGAAGCGATGGATTCCTCGCTTCGATTCAGTTTTTTCATCACCAAGGATATGAAAGTAAGTCTCGACTCCCAGGAACTGAAAGGCACGTTGCCAATCCTTTACGTTTTCCTCGCCCGCGCCAACAAATCGATCAAAGACGTGACTTACGGTTCGCTCAACGAGGGCGGATCATTCCAACAAAGCCGTCCTGGCAGCGGTGGAACACCCGGAGTCCGGATCGATTACATCGATAATCATTCCCACCAGAAGCAGACGCTTTACTACTTCACGACCGATATTTCCGATGGCGGAATCGCGTCGACGCCGGGCTTTCTCCGGTTTTCTGATCACTTCGGCGTCGGATGCAGCTTCCTAAAGTCATCTTCCTATTTGATGTTTGAAGAAGGCTTCGGTCGCATTCGCAATTTCATTCTCGATCATAGCAAAACGATAGTGCAGGACGATGCTGGCATTCCGATTGCCAGCTTCAATCGCGATAAATGGAACATCCGCGTCTTCGGCAATTACCTCGGGCCAATCGAGATTTTCAAACAACACTACCAGCCGAAACTGAAAGAGATTTTTGAGCAGAGCGGACCGCCGCCGATTGGTTTCAACTTCGGCTACCGCTGGAATTACAAAGAGAGCCACGTCATCGTGGCGACCCGGCTTTAAACTATTCCTAGAAGCGGCGGAACCAGGAATAGGGAAACGCATCGCCCGGACAATCGGTCGCCCATCGCGGCGGATTCACTTCGCGATGCGGCTTCACAATCGGATAATGATCGCCCACTTTGCCGCAACGTTGCCGGAGATAGCGGATTAACTCTTCGCAGCAATCAAGCTGCGCGCGGGTCGGTTGATCGCGATTGAAATCGCCGACCAGACAAATGCCGAGCGCGATGTTGTTGAGATAATCGCTGTGAACGTGGCCGCCATTGATTTGCCGGCGCCAGCGGTCCCCTACTTCGATCTGACCATTGCCAGTGGAAGTTCCATTGCCGATCACGAAATGATAAGCGAGTCCGTTTTGCATTCGGCGAAAGTGCCGGTGGTAGTAATCGAACGCGGCTGCGTTTCCCTGCCGTGTTCCGCTGTTGTGCACCACGATATATTGCCAGCGGGCACGCGCGACCGGCGCGCGGTCGATCTGATTGCGAACTGAGGCTGTCAGATAACGATAACCTGCCCCGCTGCTGCCGCCGCTCCGTTGGCCGCCGCTAAATAATCGCGACCAAAAACCGCGCGGCTTTTCGTAACCGTACTTCTCGATCGTCAATTGCTCCGGCTCTTCAACCGGGGCGCCGTAGGTAGATGTCGACTGGGGAACCGCAGGCCTGGCGGAAGTGGCTCTTGGAATCGGTGGCGGTGGCGCGTTCGGACTCGGGACCGCGATCGCACGTGGCGGTGACGCACTCGCGCGGGCCTCCGGCGTTTCGGACGGTTTGGGCGAAGTCTTTTTGTGCGAAGTTGGGGATTTTTCTCCGCCAGCTTTCTTTTTCTTCTTTGGTTTCGGCGAAGGTTCCTTTTCCGCGATCTTCTTCTTCGCCTTCGACTTTGGGGTCGCTTCCGGTGTTTCGCTCGGCGTCGGAGACGCTTCGGACTTGTCCGCCGGGGTTTTCTTTGCTTTTAGTTTTGGCGAGGGTTCTTTTTCCCCGGTTTTCTTCTTCGTTTTCGATTTCGGGGTCGCCTCTGGCGTCTCGATCGGCGTTGGAGACGCCTCAGACTCCTCGGCTGGCGTTTTCTTCGCTTTGGCTTTCGGTGATGGCGACGGCGAAGGCGTTTTCTTCTTCTTGTGCGGTGAAGTTTTTGGCTTCGGTGTCGGACTGGGCGTTTCCTCCGTTACTGCGCGAGCCTTCAGAATTCGCGCCGGTTTCTCTTCATCGGTTTGTTGCGCCTGAAGGACAAAGCCGCCAATGACCGCGCTGAGCGCTAGAAAAGTTTGCAACCGAACGCGGAAACGTGACACTGCTGCGCAGCGTAACAGAGTGTTACGTCCGATCAACCGGCAACGAAATCAAAACGCCGCCAGTTATGCGGGCTGCACTGCTGGCTCGACCGTTTCCGATTTGCTGCGTCTTTCTCGTTCCCGACGAAGGATCGCGTTTAATTTGCCCCCGAGCAGCAGGAACAAACAAGTCAGATACATCCAGGTCAGCAAAATAATGATCGACGCGAGTGCGAGATAAGTTGCGTCGTAGCGGCTGTAGCGCGCGACGTACAACTGAAACAATTTCGTTACCGTGATCCAGCCGATTGAGAAAAAGAGTGCGCCCGGCAACGCTTGCCGGATGGTCAGATAATTTTCCGGCAAGAGAAGATAAAGGAAGAGCGCCAGTAAGATTAGGGCGATGGCCGTAAGCGGCAGACTCAGGGCGACAACCCATTGCTGCAATGGAATCGCGAGTTGAAAATTTACCTCGGCCACACCCGCCAAAGTTTCACCAAACACCATGGCGTTAAAACAAAACAAAATTGTAAGCCCGAACCAGAAGAGCAGTAAAAACGAAATGATGTATTTCGACCACCAATTGCGCGGCTCTTTGACGCCGTAAGTATGACTGAGCGCGCGCGAGATAGTGGCGATGAAGAGAGTGCCTAAATAAATTCCGAGAAATATACCAGCGTTTGCAAGCCAACCACTTGAACCGGTGACGACCACACTCGCAACTGCGCCGTCGAGGATGTCCTGCACTTTTGGATCTGGCGGCAAGAAGCTTTGCACGACAGCGAATATGCCATGCAAGTTTGCCGGGTCGGTTCCGAACAAACCGAGCAAGTGCCAAAGAAAGAGCAGTACAAACGGCAAGGCGAGTATAAGTTGATACGCCATTTGCGACGCGAGACCCGTTGTGTTGTCGGTCGCGGTCTCCCAGATCAATCGTCGAAAAACTCGCCAGATCGTGCGCAATATTTTCACGTTTCTCAGAGTTTACTTTGCCGACTGGAAATATCCATTAAACTTCCACCCGCTTCAGCTGCTGTCGCTGCGATGTTGGCCTAACGAATCGTGAAAAGAATTTTGATTCTCACCGCCGGATTTGGCGAAGGTCACAATAGCGCTGCGCGCGGTGTTCGCGCCGGGCTGGCGCGGGTCGCGCCGCAAGTAGAAGTCGAACTGCGTGATTTGTTCCCGGAAACGTTCGGAGCGTTCAATGAAATTGTCCGCCGCTCTTATCTGGGCGTGATCAACCGCTGGCCGAAATTGTGGGGCTACGTTTACAACTGGCTCGATCGCAAAAACGATTTCGATAAACGATTTGAGAAGTTCCGCGGCCTCAAGAAAAATTTCGCCCGCCTGCTCGACCGTTTCCAGCCGGATGTCGTTGTTTCGACGTTTCCACCCTATCCCTATTTATTGCAGCAAATTTGGGGAAGCGAACGCGGCTGCCGAAACATCGCCGTCGTCACCGACTCGATCACCGTTAACGCAATTTGGTACCGCTCGCCGGCCGATTACTTTATCGTCGCCAACGAACAAAGCGCGGTCGTGGTCCGGAATGGTGGCGTGCCGCCGGAAAAAATTAAAGTGTTCGGTTTCCCGGTCAACCCACGCTTCGCTGATTTCACAAAGGATCGACAATCACCGGCTGAGGTCGCACCGCGTGTCCTTTATGTTATTAATGCGGGCACACATCGCGCCCCTGATCTCGTCCGTAGACTTCTCCAACTTGATATTCAGTTAACTGTCACAGTTGGCCGCGATGAAAACCTTCGGCGCGCGGTCGAAGCAGCGGCGGGCGATCATAAGGTCGACATCTTCGGTTGGACTGAGGAAATGCCGCGTCTGCTCTGTGAAAGTCACGTGCTCATCGGCAAAGCCGGCGGCGCGACGGTCCAGGAAACGATCGCTGCTGGTTGCCCAATGATTGTCAGTCACATCGTTTCCGGCCAGGAAGAAGGCAATGCGCGGCTCATCGTCGAGACAAACTCAGGCGTAATCGCGCTCTCGAGTGATGAAATCATCGCGGCAGTTCAGCGCGCTTTCGCAGGCGATGCGAAGCAATGGCGCGAATGGTCAGCCAACATAAGCAAACTTAGTCGCCCGCGCGCATCGCTCGACATCGCCGAGTTTCTGTTGTCGATCTAAGCGTTTGTCATGTCGACCGAAGTGGAGATATCTCTAGATATTTCTCAACAGGCCAAGGCCAGACAATATTGAGAGATTCCTCGACTTCGCTCGGAATGACAAAAGCACTAGCGACGGAAAACTTCTTCGCCACCGACAAATGTCCGGAGGACCTCAAGCTCCGGCGAAATCACAACCAGGTCTGCGTCGCCGCCGATTTTAAATTGGCCTTTGCTGGTCAGACCAATCACGAACGCGGGCATATCGGTCGCCATCGCCACCGCTTCATGCAATGGCACGCCGACTTTGGTGACCATCGTGCGGACAAGATCGATCATGCGCGCGGCGCTGCCGGCAAGCGCCGAACGATCGGCCAACAAACACACGCCTTTCTCCACGATGCATTTCGTGCCATAAAGCGAAAACTTGGAGCCGTCGGGCAAACCGGCGCCCGCGGTCGCGTCGGTGACGAGACAAATTCCGCGAGCACCTTTCGCCCGGTACAACATTTTCATCAGCGTCGGTGAAACGTGATGGCCATCGGCGATTAATTCGCAGGTAATTTCCGGTTCGCTCATGGCGAACTCGAGCAGTCCGGCGACGCGGTCGGTCCCGCGGCGGCGCGCGCCCGACATGCAATTGAACGTGTGCGTGACGCTGCGCATCCCATGTTCAAACCCGCTCCGCGCGTCGTCTTCCCACGCATCGCTGTGACCGCCGCTGACGGAGATATTGTGTTCCCGCAATTCATCGATCAGCGTGACCGCTCCCGGCAATTCCGGCGCGACTGTCATTCGCTTGATCATGTCGTCGTGCTCGAGCAACGGCCCGTACACTTTTCGCGTCGGATTTCGGATCAAACTCGCCCGTTGCGCGCCTGGCTTCGCTTTCGAGATGAATGGCCCTTCCACATGCACGCCCGCGATTTGTTTGATCGACGACTGAGCCTTGCGGACTTCATTGAGCACTTTGACGATGGCTTTGATCGTCGCCGTCGCGGTCGTTAAAAGCAGCGAAGTCGTGCCGCCGCTCGCGTGATAATCACAAATCGCGCGAAAAGCTTTGGCTGACGCTTGCATCGTGTCGCGTCCCATCGCGCCGTGGACGTGAAGGTCGATAAAGCCAGGCGCGAGGTAATTGCCTTCAAGATCGACAATCTTTTCACCCATCGCGTGCGCTTGCGCGCGAATCGCCGTGATCATTCCGTCTTCAGCGAGGAGGTCCAGTCCGTCGCTAACACCATTTGGAAAAATCAAACGCCCGTTCTTGAAGATCATTCGGATGGGAAGACAATTGCGTTTGCCGGAGGCAAAGTCCATCCTCTCTATCGGCGATGGATTTTGATTACGATGTCGTGATCATCGGTGGCGCATTTTCCGGTGCGGCCACGGCGCTGATGATCAAGCGGAAACACCCGGCCGCGCGTGTGCTCATCATTGAGAAGAACGCCGCATTCGATCGTAAAGTCGGCGAATCGACGACCGAAGTAAGCAGCTGCTACATGACGCGGATCCTCGGTCTGGCGAATTATCTCGGCCACGAGCAGCTCGCGAAACAGGGCCTGCGGATGTGGTTTTGCAATTCGGAGCAACAGCGCTTCGACGATTGCGTTGAGATCGGACCGCGCTACGGCTCGCGCGTGCAAACGTTTCAAGTCGATCGCGCAAAACTCGATTCGCATTTGCTCCAATGCGCGGTGGACGCCGGATGTGAATTATTGCGACCTGCTAAAGTCACCAAGATCGATTTGAATGGCGCGAACGGGCAGACGGTAGATGTCGATCTTGCACAGAAGAGCGTTCGTGCGCGCTGGTTGATTGATGCGAGCGGGCGCGCGACATTGCTCGCGCGCAAACTCGGTCACTATCGGCCGAACAACGAACATCCAATCAACGCGGTCTGGGCCCGGTTCACCGGCGTGAAAGATTGGGACAGCTATGATTGGCGCGAAAAATTTCGCGATTACATGGACGCATGCCGGACCGCGCGTTCTTGGGCGACGAACCATTTGATGGGACACGGTTGGTGGTGCTGGATCATTCCGTTGCGCGGCGGCGACGTCAGCGCCGGAATTGTTTACGATAGTCGCATCTTCCAATTGCCCGAGGGCGCGAATATCGCCCAGCGATTACACGCCCACATTCTGGCGAATCCGGTCGGCCGCGAAATCTTTCGCGATGCGCGCGTGATCGAGGGTGACGTCCACGCATTTTCGGCTCTGCCATATTACAGCGAAAAAGTTTGTGGCGACGGCTGGGCCTGCGTTGGCGATGCCGCCGGTTTTATCGATCCCCTTTACAGCCCGGGTCTTGATTTCTGTTCCTATACCAGCAACTACGTCGCCGATTTCGTGGCGCGGAATCTCGCGGGCGAAGATGTAGCGGCCAGCGTCGCGCACTACAACGCGCAATATCCGATCATGTATCGCTCGTGGTTCGAAACGCTTTTCAAAGACAAATACTATTATATCGGCGATGCGGAGCTGATGTCGGCCGCGTTTCTGCTCGATGTGGCGTCGTACTATTTCGGTCTCGTTATTCCGACGTATCGAAATCCTGAAAAAGCATTTCTCGAGTTGCCGTTTCAGGGAACGCGCGGAGGCATGGCAGCAGCCGTAATGAAATTTTACAACCGCCGTCTGGTAGTTTTGGCGAAACGCCGCCTCGCCACCGGTCACTTCGCAAAACACAACGCCGGTTGGCGGGAACTTTATGATGGGTTTGTCCCGGATTTTCGCGTGACGAAATTGCTGCGCAAAGGATTATTGCGTTGGTGGAAAGCGGAACTGACCAACGTGCGGCTGATGTTTGCCTCGCCGACGAGAAAGCCGGCAAAGGAAAGCTCGGCGGTCGCGCCGGTGGAAGCGTGACCGGCGCGGAGCGCCGCTGGTGGCACGGCCTCGCCGTGCACGGAGTTTTCTGGAGGCGTTTTGTCGATTGGAGCGTGCGCAATCTCCCCGCGGCATTCCATCCGCCATTGATTTGGATTGCGACGTTGTTGTTTTTCTTGATCGCATCGCCGGCGCGCAAAGCCGTCCTCCGAAATCTGCGCATGATTCGCCCTCGCTCCTGGAGGATCATGAATTATCTGCGTGTCCTTCGCGTGTTCGCGAATTTCGGCTGGTCGCTGACCGATACCGCAGCGTATCGAACGTCCAAGGCGCGATTTCGCTACGAACTCGAATGCGCGAGGTTTCTCGATCAACTGGCCGCGGCGAAAGGTGGAATCGTTCTGACCGCCCACATGGGCAATTACGATTTGGGTGCGGCGTTGTTCGCTGAAAAATTCCATCGCCGAATCAGGATGGTCCGCGCGCCGGAGCCGGATGCCCTCGCCGCGGAACATGTCGATCTTGCCTTGCAGCAATCCAGCGCCGGCGCGGTCAAGATTGGCTACAGCAGCGACGGCACTTCGCTCGCCTTCGATTTGCTCAACGCTTTGCGCGGCGGCGAGATCATTTCGATTCAAGGCGATCGAGTCACCGGCGAAGTCGCTCGCGCGCCCGTGAAATTTTTTAACCGCGAAGTTTTTCTACCAAACGGACCGTTTGTTCTCTCACTCGTTTCCGAGACACCGATTTATCCGCTGTTCATCGTGCGAACCGGTTTTCGCAAATACAAGATCATCGCTCGCGAGCCGATCGTTTGTTCCCGCGGCGGCGGACCGCGTGACGAAATAATCGCGGACGCGATGCAGCGTTGGGCGCGAGTGTTAGAAGAAATTGTGACCTGCTATTGGCAACAATGGTTCGCGTTTACGCCGCTTTCCTGATTGCTCTTCCGCTCACTCTTCCTCTTGATCTTAATCTTTCCGAAGAGAGCAGACGAAGCGGAAGAGGAAGAGCGCGACGCCGCTACAAGGGAGTCACCAATTGCACATACCACCGGACGAACTTTTCGCCGAAGAACATCCAGGTCAGCGCGCCGAAAGCGAGGTAAGGACCAAACGGTAATTTTGCCGACCAGACACGTTTTCCGATGACCAACGTAGCCAGTCCAACGATTGAGCCCACGACCGAGCCGGCGAAAATGCTGAACAACACGCCGCGCCAGCCGAGGAAGGCGCCGATTGCCGCCAGAAATTTTAAATCGCCGCGACCCATCTCTTCGCGCGGGATTTCTAACTCGTGGGCCACGCCGGAAATCTGGTCGACAGTGTCGAGCACGAACTCATCGGCTCCGACGCGGACCCGATTGTAATGGAACTCCAGGATCGCGTTTCCGAAAACGCGATTGTCGATCTTCGCTTCGTCGCAGTGGAGCAATAGGCGGTCCTTTTCGCGCGCGAAGTAATCGCTCCACAAACCGCGTTCTTCCCCGACGGCGAAATCGGCATCGTCGCCGTGGCGCGTCCAATTGAATGGAGTTGGTCCATCCAGCTTTACCCGCTTTTTTCCGAAGGCGATCTTTCCGCCCTCGAGAACGATCCATAAAATCACATAACCGAGCGCGGCCGCGAGCGCGGCGCGCACCAGCGCAGCCAGCCGCGAGTCCGTGCTCATCAACTCGGGAACGATAAAACTGGCGACAATTCCTGCGATCGTTCCGCCGATAGTGACTTGGTCAGGAATGATAAAATGCTCGAGATCGACAAAGGTGGCGATGAGCAGGATCGAAACGAAAACCCAGTAGGCGATTGCGATTTGCCACGGGAAAACTTGCCAGACGGCGAGAAACAAAAGGGCCGTCAACAATTCGACGCCGAGATAACGAAAGGCAATCCTGGCGCCACATTTTGCACAACGGCCACGGAGAAGCAGCCAACTCACCAGCGGAATGTTTTGTCGCCATGGAATCGGTGTTTGACAGGCCGGGCAGAAGGAGCGGCGCGGCTCTTTGATCGACATATCGCGCGGCAACCGATAAATGCCGACGTTCAAAAACGAACCGATGGCCGCACCGGTGACGAATGCGACCGTTGCAAACAGCGCGTAATAAAAAGTAATTTCCACGCGATCAGTTAAGGCTCTGGCGTGATTGACGGCGTTCCATCAACCAGGCGACCCAGATGCAGCTTTCGTAAAGCAAAGACATCGGCAACGCCATCGCGACCAAAGTCAAGAGATCGGGCGTCGGGGCAATGATGGCAGCGAGCACAAAGATCAAGACGATGGCGTAAGGACGGGTGCGGGCCATGAATTTGTAGGTAATTAGACCGAAATAAACGAGGGCGAGGACAACGACCGGCAGTTCAAAGGACATCCCGAAACCGAGGACGAATTTCGTCACGAACGAATAATATTGCTGCACCGTCCAGGTCGGTGTCCATCCGAGCGATTGAGTATCGCGGAAAAAGAAAAGAATCGTTTTCGGGAGCAGCCAGAAATAACAAACGAGTACGCCCAACAGAAAAAGACCGAAGCTGCCGACGATGGCGGGAAACAAAAATCTTTTCTCGACCGCGGTGAGCGCAGGAAGAACAAATTGCGCAATAAAATAGAGCAGCAATGGAAACGAGACGACGATTCCAGCGTAAAAAGCGAGGTGAAACGAAATCACGATCGAGTCAGTAATACCGAGCGCTTTGAGCGCGCCGACTTGTGGATCGATATCGTGGAGCGGCGCCTGCATCACCCGCACCAGCTGCGAGCGAAAGGCGAAACAAACAAGCATCGCGAGGACGAGGGTGATCGCCATTTTCACGACCGTCCAACGCAGGTCTTCCAGATGCTCGAGAAACGGTTTCGACGTTTCGCTTTCCGGCAATTCACGAAATTTAAAGACGTCGCGTAAGGCCATGTCTGGATCAGTGCGCGTCCAACGAAATGAATCCGCGCGAAGCGAGTCGGGCACAGATTGCAATCGTATTCGCGTCGCGAATTTCGTTATCAGCGATCATGCGACGAATCTCCGGGACGCTGACCGCACGGCAGTCGAGAATCGATTCGGTTTCCTCTTGTTCGTCGCCGCTCGGGCCACGCTCCACCGGTCGCGCCAGAAATAGGTAACCATATTCATCGGTGAATCCGGGCGATGAAAAATAATGGCCCAGCTCCATTAATTCGCCGCCCGGCGCTAGTTGGTAGCCTGTTTCTTCGCGCAGCTCCTTCAATGCGATTTCTTTAATTTTATTTTCGTCCGCTTCGTGGTTGTCGATCTGACCCGCCGGCATTTCCCAGATCGCCGACCGGATTGGAACCCTCTCCTGGCGGATCAGGAGCAGTTTTCCGTCGGCCGTCATCGGCGCGACGATCACTGCGGCTTTGCGATGGACGACTGTCCATGCGCGCGGTTCCGAGCGCGTGGGCGTGCGCACTTTATCGGTCACTACTTTTAAATGATCATTTGCGAAATGCTGCTCGCTCGAAATTGTTTCCCACCCGTCGTCATCCTGTACCAGTTTGCTCCGTTTCACGTCCGGACTGTAGCGGTCGCACTCCTTAGCGGCAAACTACTGCAGTTGTTTGCGCCAGCGTTTAATCTGGTTCGCGACGTTTTCGGGCGATGGCGCCCCGACGCCGCGACGCTTCCCGAGCGAGCGTCGGATTTCGAAAACTTCTGCAACATCATGACTGAACAGCGGTGAACCCTTTTTCATTTCAGCCAGCGGAAGCGCGCTCAGTTTCTTTCCCTTCGCGATCGCGCCGGCGACAAGCTTGCCGACAATTTCGTGCGCCTCACGAAATGGCGTTCCTTTCTTAACCAGATATTCGGCCAGGTCGGTCGCGAGAAGATTCGGATCGCTTGCCGCGGCTTCCATTCGCTCGCGGCTAATTTTCAATTCGGGCAGCATTGCCGAAAACAATTCGAGCGCACTGGAGACGGTGTCGACAGAATCGAAGAGCGCTTCTTTGTCTTCCTGGAGATCGCGATTGTAAGACGAGGGCAGCGCTTTCAAGGTCGTTAGGATCGACATCAGATTTCCATAAAGCCGTCCGGTTTTCCCGCGCGTGAGCTCGGCCATGTCGGGATTTTTCTTCTGCGGCATCAAGCTCGATCCGGTGGAGAAAGCGTCGCTGAACTCAACGAAGCCGAATTCGCTCGTGCTCCAGATGATCAAATCTTCGCTCACCCGGGAGAGATGCATTCCAATCATCGCGAGACAGAAAAGGAATTCGCAGACAAAGTCGCGATCGCTCACGGCATCGAGGCTGTTTTGGCTGACGCGGGCAAATCCGAGCTGGCGGGCAATCAATTCGCGATCAAGAACGATGGTGGAACCGGCGAGCGCACCGGAGCCGAGCGGAAGAACATCGGTTCTTTCCAGACAACCCCGCAGACGCTCGGCATCACGCGCGAACGCTTCGATTTGGCCTAACAAGTAGTGCGCCAAGTAAATCGGTTGGGCGCGTTGCAAATGCGTATATCCCGGCATGACCAGATCGAGATGTCGATTAGCGAGATCGAGAAAGGCATTTTGGAATTTCTTGAGCAGCGCCGACGTCTCACCGATTTGCTCTTTCACATAAAGCCGAACATCGAGCGCAATCTGATCGTTACGGCTCCGCGCGGTGTGCAGCTTCGCGCCGGCTTCACCGATTCTTTTGGTGAGCGCGCTCTCGATATTCATATGCACGTCCTCGCGCGCTTTGTTCCACTGAAATTTTCCGGACTCGATCTCCTTCTCAATCTCGCGGAGGCCAGCTTCGATTTTTTTCTGTTCCGCCGCGGAGATGATTCCCGCTTTGGCCAGCGCGGCCGCATGAGCAATCGAGCCAGCAATATCGTGCCGATGAAGTCGGTAGTCGAAAGATACGGATTCGCTGTAACGCTGCGCAACTTCGGCGACCGACTTATTAAATCTTCCTTTTCGCATGATTAACCAGCGGAACGCTGCGAACGTGTCACGCGGGCTAAGTTACCGCTAGTTATTTCGGCGCGAGCGAGGCGATGATCTTGTCAAAGCGCGGATCGCCGCGGAGCGGGTCCCAGATGGGATCCAACCGCAGCTCACCGTAACTGAGGTAGCCGGGAACTTTGGCAGCGGTAGCGAGCTCCGTGAGAGCAGCGTCCTTTTTCCCGTTCAAGGCATAGGTGAGCGCCAAATATTTGATGACTCTTGCTCCATCGACCGAATCTTTTGTTAGCGGAAGAAGCTCCGCTGCTCGCTTAGCTTCGCGATTTGCCGCTTTTTTATTTCCGAGAGCGGCGTCGATTACAGCTAGCACGCAAAGCGCGGGCGCATTGTCGCGTTGCTCCTGAACTATTTTTTCAACTTCAGCGCGTGCGGCGGTAAATGGAGGGCGCGTACTTTCATCATCGCCTCGGAAACGAGCAACCGCACCTTCGCACCAACCGAGCGGGAACGGGAATGCTTCGTCGCGACATCCGTCTGGTGCCATTGCGCTGAGTGCACGGGTGGCTTCGTCCCAGTTGCGTTCATATTCGGCAACCTCGAACCATTGGGGAGCAAAATCCGCGGCCTGGGGCTTGTCGCCAAGAAGAGAACGCAACGTGGTCTTGAACGGTTGAATGTCGCCGCGCGAGCTCAGATCAACTCTGGCTCGGTTGAGCCGAAGAGTTGGATTATTTGGAACCAGAGCAAGAGCGCGATCCAAAGCGGCGGCCATATCGGCATAACGGCGTAGGAGCTCATAGGTCCTCGAAATCTGTTCGAGCATGAATGGCGTTTGCGGTCCGCGAGGATCGAGCGAGAGAGCCTGCTGCATATTCTTAAGTGAGTCGTCCCAACGCCCTTGTCGTCGATCGATGTAAGCCGTCAGCAGGAACACGACTGGGTCGTTCGGCAAGCCGCGCCGCGCGGCCGCGAGTTCATTCCGCGCTTTGTCGTAATCGAGATAGCCCCAGTAAAAATGTTTCGCCAGCGCCAGATGCGCCTCGCCCGAATCGGGTTGGAGACGACGAAGCGATTCAATCGCGGCTTCGGCCAATTTTAAACGCTCAGCCGTGTGATCAATTGCGCGGACATACAACTGATCGTCTGCGTGCGCGAGTTGGTAATATGCGAGAGCAAAAGATGGATCGCGTTTAACCGCCTGTTGGAGCAAGCCGATGGCTTCGAAGAGTTCTTTGCCAGAACTGAATACAGCGCGATCAATGAGATCCCGTCCGCGCAGATAAAGATCGTAGGCAGCGAGATCGCTTGTGGGTTTTTGTTCAATGGCCGCTTTTTCCTGCGGGGAGAGTCTTGATTTGAGCTGCGCGACGATTTGTTCGGCCAGCTCGTTCTCGATCGCGAATACGTCCGCAATGTCGCGGTCGTAACTTTCGCCCCACAGGTGCGCATCGGTGCGAGCATCAATTAACTGAGCGCTGACGCGAACCCTCCCGCCGGCGCGTTGGACCGCGCCTTCAAGAATGTGAGCGACTCCGAGTGTCTTGCCGACTTCACGGAGGTTGCGCTGGATGATGTTTTTGTACTGCATCACCGACGTGCGGCTAATCACTTTGAGATCGGCCACTTTCGCGAGATTGGTCAGGATTTCGTCCTGAACGCCATCGGCAAAGTAAGCGTTCTGTTTGTCGTCACTAAGATTTTCAAACGGAAGGACAGCGATGCTTTTGTCGAGAATTGGGCCAGCGAAGTTGTTAAATGTTTCACTGCGCATCGCGCGATGGCGAAGAAAGATTGTGAAGCTGATCGCGAGCGCACAGCCTGAGAGAAGCAGCGCGGCTATCGGCGCCCAACGCGGCCAGCGCGATGATGCAACCGGATGGACTGGTCCTGTTTCCTTCCAACGTTTTCGGCGCTTTAATTTTTCCGGCAGCTGCGGATTGCCGAGATCTTCTTTGCAAAGATTAAAGAGATGTAATCTGAGGCCATGTTTTACTTCGCACTCGCCCAGATCCTGCAAATACGGCCGCCAGTGCCGGTATTCTCCCAAATCGTCAGCGATATGTTTGGACAAAAGGATGTGGCCGGCGTCTCCGCAATCGAGCACGCGTTGCGCGACGTTAATGCCTGCTCCGGCAATATTGATGCGGTCGTTCACGTCCGGGACCTGGTTGATCGGTCCGCTGTGGATTCCCATCCGCACTTGAATTTCCGGATGGTTTTTGAGCGCTTGCGCGATGTCCAACGCACAACGCGCCGGTTGTTCGAGATTTTCAAAAAACAGCAACGCCATACCGTCGCCGGTCGGCAAGCGGATCAGTTTATCTTTCGCTTCAGCGGCGCGGAAACAATCAGTGCCACGGACAATGCGGTTCAGCTGCTGAAGCGACTCGACCTGATCGTTGACCAGTAATTTCGAATATCCGCACACGTCGATTAATAACAGGTGCGCGATCTCAAGCTCTAGATCGGGCGGTAACTCAGCGGACATCGGTCGCGACAGTGGAGCGCTTCTTACGCGGATTCCGTATCGTCGCAAAATCGACGGACGCGGTCGAGTCTAATTGTTAGGCGAGCGGCATCGGTGATTCCGAGGGCAAAGCGCCCTTATCCGCCGCCTGCGCTTGAGGCCAGAGGATGCCGGGACCAAATGCGGCCAGGTTTAATACGATCATAATGGAGGCAAACAAATACATACCCATGGTAATGCCAACGCCGGCGTGCATGAGCAAAATGGCAATAAGCCAGGGGCGACGAAGCCTACGCTGCCAAACAAAAATTGGATAACCAATTTCCAATAACCAAACCGCTACGCCGGCAATCGGCAAAAAATGTTTAAATCGGACGAGGGTCTCTGCCGAAATAAGATCGAATGGCGGCCGAGTGAGGGCGCGCCAAAGGTTGCTCCCGTTCCACCAGCCCAGGCCGATGCATTTGGCAATTCCGCTGAAGAAGTAGACCAAACACATGTGTGCTTGTAAGACCCGGCGCCAAAAACCGAGCAGGTCTCCATGTTTCGGGCGCGAATTGCGCCATCGCCAATCTAAGCTGAGGTGATCGGGAAGGGGCGATAGCATCAGGTAAAAAAGGCCGATCGTTGTCAGATTATCCATGCCGTAGGAAAGAAGATCGGCGCTCTTTATCGTCGCGAGATGAAGAGCCCATGTCGCAATTGCGGCCGGTCGGGTAAACAATCCTAAGAGCAAAAAGGAACTAGCCGTAACAAGAGAGTACCAGACAATGGAAAGAACAGTCCCTTCGCCCAAGCCGAGATGGCCGCCCAGCGCGACGATCCAACCCAGGCGCGGTATCAGCGGGCTTTCCAGCGCAAGTATTGTTTCGGAAAGATTCCGACTGATTAATCCTCCGTTTCCGGTCAGCAAATAGGTCCAATCTGTCCGTATCGACAAACAATAAAGGACCACCTGCAATCCCAGCCCGAATCTTAAAAGCGCGAGCCAGTTATCGGATTCGGAAGGGAATAAAAATCCAATGAGACGTTGCTTCCAGAATTCGATTCGTCTCAAGGATTTGGCTGTTTTGGTGCAGCAGGTTGAAAAGCAAAATCGTAGGAATACAAATACTCACTCGACTCGCGAACCCCGAGCCCGAACTCCTCCGCAGTGGGCAGCATGACAACACCAAAAACAGCACGAATCATCGTCGCATCTGAATGCTCTCGCCACACTGCCGAGGCCAGCATCTTGATGATTACTTCTCGCAGCGAGTCGTACTGCGGACGACCGATTTTATCCAACAATGTAGCCACGCGCAGGCCGCTCGCATGAGAGCTTACCGCCGGAAGCTGTGATTCCGTTCGCCCGTCGGGATAATGCAGTTCGAAAACGAGTTTGCACGTTCCTGGCACATTCGGCGCGAAAAAGCCGTAGCCCGTTTCAATGCCGGCGAGATGGACGTAGGTGGTTACGCTTTCTCGAAGCATCCTCGGTGCACCGGGATTTTGCAGAAGAATGCTCGAGCCAAAATCTTCGGCCCGCTTCGAGTAGGAATTAAGACTCCGCGGGAGAATTGTCGGACTGTGGGAGAGATACCAGAAGAACTCGCGGCACGAAACAGCACCGACCAAAAAGAAATGCGCCGCAAAGAACGCCAGATAAAAGCTCTTGCGGCGCAAATTCTTGGACTGAGAACGACTCGAGCTAAGCCTACCCGCTTTGTATCATTGGAACGCCGCGTCTACTGCTGCGGCCTGCTCCGGTGTGTTAAATCCAGCCGCCTGCGTCACATTGATGCCACCAACGAGGATGATCTCTCTCGTGGCATCATCAACTGACGAGCTGCTCGTGGTAGCACATCCCCCATTGTCCAGTTTCGTTCCCTGGTCGGTAGCATCCTTTTGCACGGTCAGGCAATAAATTGCTTCATTGTCATCCAAGAGCTTCTTAAACGCAGCCACGTCCACCTTCTTAAGTTGCTTTGCTTTGGCCCACTGGCGCTTGACCGGCGCGCCCGAAATGGTGCCCGGTTTCTTCGCAAAAGCCTGAAAGGCGATGATTGAAATCAATCCGACCACCAAGACCACCAAAAGTTTGAATGCGGTAGAAGTTCTCATAGGAGTGCCGGTTTGACCTACCGAGGGGTAAATGACAAGCCAAAAAATGGGCTCGGGAGTTCGTGAGGCAGTCGGTGCAAATCGAAGCTCCCGGTCGTTATTCAATCGACCGATGAGGACCGAGCGACGGTTACCGCAGCGTAGGCTGCGTCCTTCAAAACGAACTTCCGGATCTCGACGCTGACTTTGCGGATGCGAAATTTACTCAGAAGGTGGGACGCCAAATCGTTAGCCAACGTTTCAATAAGTTTGGGCGCCCGCCCGGAGAGAAACTTTTTCGCCGCCTGACAGACGGCAGAATAGTCCACCGTTTGCACGATCTGGTCTTGAATGGATCTAAGGTCACGTTTCGGCCAGAGGGTTATATTAAGTACAAGGCGCTGCCGCTTAGCTCGTTCGGCTCGCGGAACACCCACCCGCGCAAGGACTTTCAGCTGCTCGATATGAATTTGCTGCTCCGCGTTAACGCTCATTTCTTTGAAGTCATAACATCCAGGCGAATACTTTTTAATCGAGAACTCCGATTTTGATAAGTTTTTCGGAAACTTCCACCGGCAAATCTCGTAATGCCCAGTGGAAGCGAGACCTGCCCCAGAATGAAACGCCATCCGCTCTGCCGGAGCCCGCAGGGTTTGGGCTTGTTCAGAGCGGTCCAAGATTCCATCATGTCGCCCCTTGAACACGGAACCGGCAGGCAGCGATACGCTCAACTCGAACCGGTTTCAGACCACCCGCTGGAGCGTGGTCCTTTCCTGCGCGCAAACGGGCGCGCCGCAGGATGCAGCCCAGCGAGCATTGACCGAGCTCTGCCGCGTTTATTGGCGACCGGTTTTTGCATTGATCTGTCGACGTGGCCATTCCGTCACCGACGCCCAGGATTTAACGCAGGATTTTTTTGTCATGTTACTTAAAGGGAACCTGCTTTCGTTGGCCGATCCGGCGCGCGGCCGTTTTCGCTCACTCCTGCGAACAGCGGTGGAGAATTTTTTGAATGACAAACAGCACCTGGCCCGACGGCAAAAGCGGGGCGGTCGAATGCAGTTTGTGGCCTGGGACGAATGGATGGCAGAGGCGCCATCGCAGTTGTCGATCTACGGACAAGAACTAAAAAGCTGTCCGGCGGAGCGAATCTTCGATGTGCGCTGGGCCGCAACCGTGGTCGAACAAGCACTGCGGCGATTGGCCGAGGAATGTGAAAGCCGCGGCCGGTTGCGAATGTTCACCGCTTTGAGCAAATATCTGAGCCTGGAGCGGGTAGAGATTTCGTACTCAGCGCTCTCGGTATCGTTAGGCGTGCCTGAGACAGTAATCAAACGCGTGCTCCATCAGCTGCGGGTTCGTTATCGAAGCCTTTTGCGGGACGAAGTCGCGCAAACCGTGGCAAATTCAGCGGACATCGACGACGAGATTCGCTATTTGTGCGCCGCGCTTGCCAGCTCGCAGTGAATTGGGGTTATGGATTTCTCCGGTCTCACTGATTTGCCGGAACGCTCAGCGCACGATTGCGCGCGCTGCCGATGTGGCTCACTTGCCCGCGTCGCTTCCGGGCTCTGTGTAAGTTGTTTGTTGCGCAGCGGACTTGATTCCGATGAAGCGGACGTCGATGAATTCGATGCGCTTCTCGCTGCAGTCGATGTTCCGGATCGCGACTGGCAATTGGGCAACTATCGGATTTTGGAAGAAATCGGCCGCGGCGGCATGGGAGTCATTTATCGCGCGCGGCATGCGCCCTCGCGGCGAATCGTGGCGTTAAAACGAGTGCTGAATTACCACAGCGATTCTCGCGAGACCCTGGCGCGGTTTCAACGCGAAGCCAGGGCCGCCGCCAGTCTCGATCATCCAAATATTCTGCCCATTTACGACGTCGGCGCGACTGACGACGGGCTTCCGTTTTTCAGTATGAAATTCGCCTCCGGTGGAAGCTTGCTCGACTCAAGGGAAAGTTTCCGCAATTCGCCACGGCGCGCAGTCCAACTGATTGCAGCCGTCGCGCGAGCAATCGATCACGCTCACAGCCAGGGGATTCTTCACCGCGATCTCAAACCCGGAAACATTCTGCTCGATGCGCGCGGTGAACCGATGGTGAGCGACTTCGGCTTGGCCAAATGGCTCGAGGCCACAAGCGATCTCACGCGTACGATGACTGTCTTTGGCACGCCGGGTTACATCGCGCCGGAACAAGTGCAATCCCCTGCGGAAAATGTTACGCCCGCGGTCGATGTTTACAGTCTCGGCGCAATTTTGTTCGAACTGTTGAGCGGACAACCGCCGTTCTTGGGCGAACACGCCCTTGCCGTTATTCACCAGGCGTCCGAAAAGACCGCACCGAAACTGCGCTCGCTCGCCCCGAGACTCGATCGCGACTTGGAGACAATCTGTGCGCGGTGTTTGGAACGCGATCCGGCGATGCGTTATCGCACTGCTGGCGACCTGGTGGAAGATCTCGAACGCTGGCTCGAAGACCGCCCTATTATCGCGCGCCCTGTCTTGCCACCCGTTCGGGTATGGCGTTGGTCAAGACGCAATCCAAAACTGGCCGGAAGTGTCGCGGCGTGCTTAATCTTCGCCGCAGTCGGTCTCGTCGAAAAGATCGCGAGCTCTCGATTGTCCGCGATATTGCAAAGGGTTGAAATCGCGCAACGCTCGGTTGCGGTGATGCCGTTCGAGGATCTGGGCGAACTTTCGGCCACGTCAAACTCAGCGCAATCTGCGACGAGCGCATTTACGGCCGCATTGGCGCAGGCAAAGGGAATTCAGGTGAACGCCATCCCGCGCCAGATAGTGGAAGATGCCGATCCTTGGCGCCCCGAAGATTGGAAAAGGATTGGACAATCAGGCAACGCCCGGATGGTTTTGAGCGGAAGCGTGCGCTGGCGCGAAGAAAAAAGGCGAGTTGCAATCCATTTGATCGAGACGGCTACCGGCTCCGTTATAAACACATGGTTACAGGATGGTGAATCGGATTCCGACATTCCCAAAGCATTGATCAAGAAAATATCTGATGTTGTCGCCGATACCAAGGCAACTAGTCGTAATTCCGGTGCGATTGTCGGTCCCTACGACTCGAAGCGAGATGCTGTTGGAGAAACCAACAATTCATTGGCGCGCAGTTACTGTGATCGCGGCAAGGAATTTTTACTGCGCTATAACTTGGCGGACTTGGATCGTGCGATTGAATCTTTTCGCAAAGCGGTCGAGATCGATCCTAACTACGCCGTAGCTTATGCGATGCTCGGGGGCGCGTGTCAGGCTCGCGCTCAAACCGACCCTACGCGCGATTGGCTTGCCCAGGCCGATATGGCGACCGCGGTGGCGCTGCGGATGGCGCCAATGCTTCCGGAAGCTCATCGCGCCCGGGGTGGCACTCTTCGGCGCCACGGCCAACTCCGCGACTCACTCGATTCGTACTTAACATCCTACGAACTGGAGCCTGCGAATTCGCGAAGCGCGGCCATGCTGGGCGACACCTACGAGCAAATCGGTCGTCCCGATTTAGCGCTACGTTGGTTCGAGAAGGTGACACGACGTCAGACTCAACCTCTTTATGCTGACAATGTGGGCAATGCATGGATCAGCTTGGGTGATTATGACGAGGCGGAAAAAGCTTACCGTGCTGCGATAATCTTCAAGCCGGATCTACCGGTCGGCCTTTTGGGATTGAGCAGGCTTTCTTTGGTTCGCGGCGATTACAACGACGCCCGCGCTAAATGCGAACAAGCTCGGGCCAAATTTAAGGACAATCCGGAGATATTGGAGATGGCTGCTTTGATTGAATTTTTCAGCCGCCATTTCCCTGAGGCCGAGAAGCTCTACCATGAAGCGGCAGCAATCAACCGCGCCGGTGGCGTCGAATTCATCGGATCGGTGCGATACCTGTCGGCCATAGGCTTTATACAAAAACTCTCGGGCGCACATGCTAAAGAGGGGGAAGCGCTCTTGGAAGAAGCCCATTGGCTTGATGAAAAGGAGTTGCTGTCAGCGCCAGATAATCTGCGCCATTTATACAGTTTGGCTGCGAACTATGCGGCGCAGGGTAATGGCGAAGCCGCCACCGTTTGTTTGGATAAAGCCATCGCCGCAGGTTGGATCGACTATCGCTCGATGATGCTCGACCCGCGCTTCGACTCAATTCGTAATCATGAAACTTTCCAAGCCGCCTTTGGTCTCCTCATCCAGAAAGTGCAGGAGATGAAACGACCTAGGCATCTACAGACCAACCAACCAACCATCCATCCATCCAACCAAAACCAAACCATACCCCACCCATGAATGAACTATGCATTAGCAAAATAAAAAAACCGCTGGCGCGGAGCGCGGCAAGTGTCCTCCTCGGAATTGCTGTTGTTCTGGCAGTCTCATCGCTGACGGCCGAAACAAAAAAAGAAGGGCCAGCTGCATGGCCGGAAACTGCGCCCTACGACGCCGCTATAGATGCGTTTGATGCCGCTCTTACTCGGGCTGCCTGGGATCCGGAGTTTCGTCAGCGGCTGATCAAATCACCCGATTCGGCGAAGGAGGCTGTCGCTGAAGTAGGCGATATCAAAATTCCGCCGAGCAAGGTAATCATCTTCTACGAAGCGCAGCCCGCAAAAGCTGACACTGACAAAAGCGCATCAACCCAGGATAGTGCTTACACCCTGGTGCAATTATTATCGCAATCGAAGTCCAATGAAAACGTCCACGTATTTTGTCTGCCGCCTTTCAAAAAGAACGACCAGACGAAGAAGTACAAATACGAAGACTATTTCATGTGCTGCTACGACGTCTGGAAGCGCCAAAATAAGCGCTAGTAACAAAATCTAGGATCTTCCTTATCGACTCGCCGCCGCCGCTGAGCGTTGGCTCCCATGCAGGAGCCGACTGGTACGAATCCGCGTCGGCTGCCAGGACACCGAGAATGACATCGGCGACAATATAGCTGCCGATAGGTCCAAGGTGCTTGCCCTCTCCCGGGGCAAGCTCGGCCTCCTTCAAGATGTAATACCAAAGCGGAGTGTTCCCACGAAAACCGTACTTCGGATTCGTAAGAACATCCTCATGAGGCCCGTTCACGATCTCGTCTTCAGTCAGGACTTTGATACCGGGCATGCGTCGCGCGATTTCGGCAGCCACTTCCTCACCTGAAGGCAGACCAATACGAAAACCGCGCAAGAGCGTGCGAACAGCGAGTTTTGGTTCAAGGTGATCACTTGGCAGGGGCAGATTAATATCCTTTACCGTCTGTTCATCCAGGTGATGCAGCGCGTTTGCAATCTGGGTATCAATTTTCCGGGCGCGATTTACCAAAGACGTCCGCGGAGGGATTGCAAAGAACCTCTCCCATGAGACCACCCACTCAGCCGGCAACGCCGGAGCAGCACCGCCCTTGGAACCGGTACGCTCAAAAAGCGCAGTCAACTTGACTTCTTTGTTGTGTAGATCATTGACACCGGTTTTGTAGACATCGCGTACCATGGTGTGCCCAAATCGAAACGCACCGACGCTGAACTCGATCGGAATCCCAAAATCTATCGTCCGGATAAGCTGCTTCTCTTCCTCAAATCGCCTGAGGTTTTCCGCCACCAGTGGATCAAGGATCGTTTCGAGATAATCATGACGGACGGACCATTGGTAATGCCACCTCACCACACGCTGCGCCGTCGCGAAGTCGGAGTCGCCCTTTCGACGATAATGCGGCGAAGCATTCAATTCGTCCGGTTGATCAATAACCAGATTATGCAGCTTTAAAAACGCGACGTGGAGTTGCGCAAGAATCAGGTTTTCATCCTGCCGCGGGTCTCCGGTTAATGCGATGCCTTGGGAGTTACGCGGTAGATCGTCGCTTGATGCTTTGAGCTCGGGAGTCTCAATCGTCTTGCCGATCAAAAATCGCTCTGCGTTATGGTTTCCGGTCTCGTACAGAAAAGGCGAGATATTTGGGCTGCCGCCATAAAGGTGATCCAAATCCAGAAACGCGGTCCGAAAATTCTGGGTTTGCTCGATCTTCTCGCTGGCGTCGCTGAGAGGAGTAAGATCCAGCGTGAGATCATGATCGATGAATTGCCCGAAGTAAGTGTATCCCGCGGTGGGCAGTTCCGGTTGGCTCTCCGGCTCGATCAATGGGTCTTTGTCCACCATCGCTTCGCCTAACCTGGCAAGACCTTCTTCGATATCGGAACTTGGTCGCGCAGGTTTCCCTCTGAGCTCAGAGAACATTCTCGTGTAACATCCGCAAGCTGAATGGGACGTGCCGCTAAGCGCAGGATTTTGCGCCGGGACGGCTTCCGCGACAAGATTGCCCGGTAATGATGCACCGAAGGTAGCAAGCGACGCCCCCGCCAGCGACCGCTTCAAGAAATATCGTCGCGTCATGAGAGACAGAAAGACTGTCACATTCACTCGTCTCTACGGTTTTTGTGCAGAGAAGTTTTCGAAAACGGCGACTAATTTGGGTTCCCATCCCAGGCAAATAGTACCGAAAAAAGGCCGCGATGTCGTTCCTCTCTCGACTCGGAAACGGACGTCGAAACATCAGCTCTTTAAGCGGAGGATTGACATCGAGCCGGTCTTCGATCGGCGATGAATTCATCAGGCGTGGCCACGAGGGCGACTGACCGACGCGGAAACGGATGTCGCGGATGACTTTCCTGCCGAAGCGTTGCTTCAATTTGGGCGTAATGTCGTTCTTGCCCACAACGACCGTCATAACGCAAAGTCGACGCGTATCCGGCAATGAAAACTATCAACAGTCTTCTAACGCGCATTCGGGAACGAGCCTTCGCCCCAGTCGATATCGCGTCACTGGTTTTCTTCCGGATCGCGTTCGGCCTGCTCATGATTTGGCACGTGAGCTGGTATTTTTCCGATCATCGGATCGCGAGCTTTTGGCTCGAGCCACGGTTTTTGTTTAAATATTACGGATTCTCCTGGGTCCATCCTTGGCCGGGCAACGGGCTCTACATCCACTGTGCGGTGGTTGGTGTGCTGGCAGGACTTATTGCGGCCGGTCTTCTTTACCGGGCCAGTGCCGGGTTGTTTTGCCTCGGCTACTCCTACATGTTCCTTCTCGATGAAGCGCTCTGGGTCAACCATCGGTACCTCATCTGCCTGTTTAGTTTCTTGCTCATCTTTGTCCCGGCGAACCGCGCGCTCTCGATCGATGCCTGGCTGAATCCGAAGATACGCTCTGAGACGACACCGGCCTGGGCGCTTTGGCTGTTACGCGCGCAAATGGGCGTCGTCTATTTCTATGCGGGCGTCGCCAAAATTATGCCCGACTGGCTCCATGGAGCGCCGATGCGCGTTTGGCTCGCGAGAAATACCGAGTTCCCGATTATCGGCCGTTTTTTTCGTGAGGAATGGGCGGTGTATTCCTTCAGTTATGCCGCGTTCCTCTTCGATCTTTTTATCGTTCTGTTTCTTCTCTGGCGCCGGACACGCGTCGCGGCATTCTGCGCCGCGGTCGCTTTTCATCTTCTAAACTTCCGATTATTTCATATCGGGATATTTCCCTGGCTGGCTATCGCCGGGACTACCCTTTTTCTACCCCCGAGCTGGCCGCGTCGCGTCCTTGCAATTTTCGGAATAAGACGGGCACCGGAGAGCATTGGGGAGATGCGTCCGCTCCCACCGGCCAGGCAGCGACTGGTGCTGACTCTGGTGATGGCCTACATCGCGATTCAGATTGTAGTCCCACTGCGCCCGTTTCTTTCTGGAGGTGGAATCGAATGGATACAGGCAGAACATCGCTTCACCTGGCGAATGATGCTGACGAACAAATGGCAGCGGATTTACTTTTACGTCACGGATCCGAATTCGCGCCATGCCTCATATCAAGTCAAGCCGGAGGACTTTCTAACTAGCTGGCAAGTAGACAGGATGCAGTGGCGGCCGGACATGCTGCTCCAATTCGCCCATTATCTGGCGAGGGTCATGCCACGAGCGGGACCCAAACCCCTCAGAGTCGAGGCTCGCGTATCGGTTGCTTTAAACGGCCGGAAGCCACGGCTCTTTATAGATCAAAATGTCGATCTGGCGGCGGAGGAGCGTAGTTGGGGACGACCTCGCTGGCTTTTACAGGTACATGAACCGCTACCCGATCAACATGGGGATCCATTACAGGATCCTTTCGAGCCAGCACCCGAAGACCTGAATTGAGAAACCAATCGGTCGACGCTCGATTGCCGGACGATCGAAATTTTCTCGAAAGACGAGCGCGATTATGTCATCGCGCTCGCTTCGGTAAAATTTATCAGAACTTGTAGTTTAGGCCGGCCTGCACTGAGTACTGGTACATCTCCACGTCGAAGCTTTCCGGCTCAGTTCCCGGGGGGTCAATGGCCCGCCCAGTGATCGTGTCTCTGCCAAGAAAGAGATGCTTGTACTCAGCCTTTACCGACCAATGGCAGTTAATGGCGTATTCCAAACCAAACGCAATCATGGGAGCGACCCGTGTCTCATCGGTATCGAACCTATTTTCCAGAACTGTTGTCCCACTATTAAGTGCCGTTTGAGTAGAAAGTTCATGGTAATTCCAATGTTCAAAAGCTGCCCCCGCTTTCACGTAGGCCAAGAGATGATTATTCATGGAGGTGACGCCGGCGCGCAGCCCGATAGTTCCAATCCAGTTGCTGTCGGTCCTCCAGGTTGTCGTCTCTTCTTCCTCTCCCGACAACCTCGATGTCCTTCTACGACCCCCGCCGTCCCACCATGAAAAGTCGCCTTCGGCTCCCAAAACCAGCCAGGAACCAAACTGATGATTGTAACCCACCGTTCCTCCACCCATGAAGCTGTCCGTATTGTCGTGGATGAGGATCTCGCTATCTCCAAAGTCCACGTCCTTCCAGTCCAGCGTCCCACCGGTCCAGCCGCCTTGGATACCGATGTAGAATCCGCTCCAGTCGCAGGCCGGTGGAGCCGGCGCGACTTCCCGCATTTCTTTTCCACTTGGAAGCGGTTCCGGACCGGCCAACGTAATTTTAGTCACGCTAGCCAGGCTAATTAAGACAACAATAGTTAAGGCAATATATCTCTTCATAGGGCTGGCCTTATCACGATTTTCGGCCTGCCTGTCAATAACTTATTTTTTTGGGGTCTTTTATGGCCTGATTGATCCCGGTAGAGGGGCTTGAGAGAGGAAGAAATCAGCCGACCCGGAAACGAATGTCCCGAATCACTTTGCCGCCGAAGCGCTGCTTCAATTTTCGCAAGATGTCGATCTTCGACACCTGCTCGAGCTCATAGTGCAAAGCTGGCTGGAGCACGCGCACATACAAAATTCCTTCGCGCAATGCGACCGGAGCAGAATGTGCCGCAATAAAGTCGCCGACGATTTTGCTCCACGCTTCCATCACTTCGGTCTCGTGTAATCGCTCTTTCAGACCGAGCCGCTGCATCAATTTGGGCAACACGTCGACCGGCGCTTGCCAACGATCCGGCCTTAAATATTTCCCTGGTAACCCTCGCCATTCAGCAACGACTTGGGCGCGAAGTGCGGGATTCATTTTTAACTGTAGCGGCGGTCTATGACCGCCGCACAATCAAATAATGCGACACTCGCAGAGCGCCGCTACAAAGAAATCTCAGTACCGCCGCCGCATGTTGCTCGGCAGAATATTCAGCTCGGTCCGGTACTTGGCGACCGTGCGGCGCGCGATCGGAATTCCGCGCTTGCTCAAAATTTCAACGATCTCTTTGTCACTTAACGGCGCATTACCTTCTTCATTTTTGACCAGATCAAGGATCGCCTCTTTCACGCTGGTGTTGCTCATCGATTCGCCGGTGGCCGTTTGATAACCGGGCGTGAAAAAGTATTTCATTTCAAACACGCCCTGCGGCGTGGACATGTATTTCCCCGAGATGGCGCGACTGACCGTCGTCTCATGCACGCCGACCGCATCCGCGATCTGCACCATCGTCATTGGTTTAAGGAATGCCGAGCCCTTGTCGAAGAAATCGAGCTGCCTTTTCACGATCTCATGCGCAATGTTGGAAATGGTTTGCTGGCGTTGGTGGATCGATTTGATCAAAAATTTACCGCTGCGGATCTTGTCGCGGATGTAATCCTTCACTTCGCTGCCGTTGCGGTCCTGCGCCATGATGTCTTTGTAAGTGTTGCTGATGCGCAGATGCGGAATTTGTTCGCCGTTTAAGATGACCTGATAAGTCCCGTTTACTTTTTCGACCGTCACATCCGGCAGGACATAATTTTGCGGCGCCTGGGCAAATATCGCGCCCGGTCGCGGATCGAGCTGGGCGATGTTATTCGCGCATTTCTGCACCTGTTCGACGCTGATTCCGATCCGCCGCGCAATTTCGGGGAAACGTCGTTTGCCCAAATCCTGCATGTGGTCGGCAATGATTTTATATTCGAGACTGCTTTGTCTTCCTTCCCGTTTGAGCTGGATGAGCAAACAGTCGCGCAGATCCCGTGCGCCTACGCCCGGCGGATGAAAGCTCTGGATGAGGGTGAGCATGTTCTCGAAATCTTCCTGCGCGATTCCGGTATTGAGCGCCATCTCCTCCGGCGTGGTCTGCAAAAACCCGTTGTCGTCGATGTTGCCAATAATCAGCTCGGCCGTTTTGCGATCGTCCCCATCGAGTGCGTTCTGATTGAGCTGCCCCATCAAATGTTGTTGCAGCGTCTCCTGGGTCGGGATGGAATCGAAAAAGAACTGGCGCTTTTCTTCCGCTTCCTGTGAGCGGCCGCTGTAGCTGCTCGATTGCGCCATATAATCGCGCCATTCTTCATCGAGCTTGGCGAGCTTATCGAATTCTTCTTTGAAATTGTCCTCAGCGGGCGGCGTCTCCGATTCAGGCGGCGCATCGGGATTCGGCGGGTCAGCCAATTCTTCCAGCACCGGATTCGTTTCCATTTCCTGCTGAACGAGATTGCGCAGTTCAAGCAATGGTGCCTGCAGGATGAGCAAGCTTTGTTGAAGTTGCGGGGCAAGGACCTGTTGCAGAGAAAGATTCTGCGTTTGATGCATCCCAGGTCCGGCCATACGTGGAGTTTACTGTCGGGCGAACGACAGGCAAGCAGGTTACGGGCCGCCTGCTTCGCGGCCCGAGAGTAATCGCGCGCCAGCATAATTCAGGAACACGACTTGCTACCCAGTTGATCGGTCGATCACTTCCGAATGAAACGGATTCTCTTCGCGCTCTTAGCACCTGGCACCCTGCTCGTGATGTCATTCAGCGCCGCGCAAACGCCAGACACGAACCAGGAACAAAAACTTCTCGCGCTGATTAAAGAAGTCCAGACTCAGCAAGCGCAGCTCGCCGAGAATCAGGCGAAGATTGAGGAAAAACTCGCGGAGGTCGCTGAAACGATTCGGACCGCGCGAATCTATACCAAACGGGAAAGATGATGCGCGCCAAGATTCTTTTACTTTTTACAGCTTTGTTGGTCACTGGTGGCCTTAACGCGCAATCGCCTACGCCAATTGTGGTTCAGGCCGCTTCTGGTACGACCGTAACATCGACATCTTCAAAGTCGGCCGCGCCAGCCACCGATGTTCATTCCATTCCAGCCGCGATCAAATTGCTCGAGCAAATCAAAGCCGCGAATGACGAAGTTTTGGCAAAACAAAAGGCCGCTTTGGAGCGGCTCGATGAATTGCAGGACGCCGCTGAGCAGCTCAGAATCTTCGCCAAGCGCGGTTAAGCGCTTTGTATGATCTGGTGAAACCGATCGACCTGACCAAGCTCGACCTGCTCATTCAAGAAAGCGCAGTCCCGGAGGCGCTCGTTTAAGGCGCTCCCGCGTCCCGAACGCTTATTTTTTCTTCGGCTCGATCTTGCGATACAGCGTCGCCATGCTGATCCCGAGCATGTTGGCCGCCTTCTCGCGCGCGCCGTCGCAATGTTGCAGCGTCGCTTCGATGTAGCTGCGCTCTTGCTGCTGCACAAAGTCATCCAACGGTTGGCCCACCGGCATGCTCGCCAGGACCTGATCTGCTTTGTCGCCCTTGGCATGACTGACAATGTGTGGCGGCAAATCGGTCGCCAAAATCATATCGTTTTCGCACAACGCACAGGCGCGCTCGATCGCGTTCTCCAGTTCGCGCACGTTTCCGGGATAATTGTAGTGACACAAAATATCGACCGCCTCGGGGTCGATCTTCTTCGGCTCGCCGCCGGTCGCGCTCGCTTGTTTCTGCAGAAAATGATTCACCAGCAGCGGCACATCTTCTAACCGCTCGCGCAATGCCGGCAGCTCAATTGGAATCACCGCCAGGCGGTAATACAAATCCTCCCGAAATGTGCCGTCTTTGAGTTTGGGCTGCAGCGCCTCATTCGTCGCGCCGACCACGCGCACGTTCACCGGCGAGCTTTTGTTGTCGCCGACGCGCCGGACTTCGCGCTCCTGCAGAACGCGCAGGAGTTTTGTCTGCAACGCCGGCGCCATCGAATTAACTTCATCCAAAAAGATCGTGCCGAGGTTTGCTTCTTCGAAGAGGCCGCGCTTGTCCGCCACCGCCCCGGTGAACGAACCCTTTTTGTGACCGAACAATTCCGACTCGAGGAGATTTTCCGGCAACGCGCTGCAATTGATCGCGACAAACGGATGATGCTGGCGATTGCTGTTGAAATGCAACCCGCGCGCCACCAATTCCTTGCCCGTTCCGCTCTCGCCCATGATCAGCACGGTGCTGTCCGTGTCGGCGACTTTGCTGATCAGACTATAAACGCTCTGCATCTTCCCGCTCGTGCCGATGATGTTTTCAAATCGATAACGGTTCTTCAGCTCCTTGCGCAGATAAACGTTCTCCCGCAGCGCCGCCTGGTAATCGAGCGCCCGCTGCACCGTTAGTTGCAGCTCGTCGATCTTGAACGGCTTGGTCACGTAATCGTACGCGCCCATCTTCATCGCTTCGACCGCGGTCTCGACCGTTCCGTAAGCAGTAATCAGAATCACCGCCGTTTGCCGATGATGCTCGCGCACGTGCCGCAGCACATCGAACCCGGTCATGGTCTCCATCTTGATGTCGGCGATCACAACCTGCGGCGCGATGCTGTCCAATTGCTCGACCGCTTTCGGAGCGGAATTGAACGGGAAAACCTGGTGCCCTTTTTCGCGACAGAGAGTCACGATGACTTCCACCATCGCGGGTTCGTCATCAATTATTACGATTTTAGCCATGGTAAATCTCAGCGCGGAGAATATTTCAATTTTGAGAAAAAGAAAGCGGTTTTGAGAATTTACCGGTTAGGCCGAATTCTGGACCCGACCGCCCATCATCGACCAGCTCACCGCTCGATCGAAAGCAACGATCTCTTCGAAAGCCGATATCGATCGTGCGACCGGGACCGAGACTAAATCGGCGGTGGAACCGGCGCGAATCTGGCCAAGCGATTTTTCCTGCCGTAGCGCGCGTGCGCCGTTGACCGTGACCATCTTCAAAACTTCCTCGGGCGAAACGTCCGGAAACTTTCTTTGAAACGCCCGCATTTCCGCGAACAGACTTAGGTCGTCGTTGCTCGCCAGACTATCGGTGCCGAGACAGACGTTGAATCCGAGCTCGCGAAATCTGTGAAACTGGAACGGTGAATGTCCGAAATAATTGTGACTCCTTGGGCAATGAACCAAGTGATTCCTAATCGCTAGTTTTCTCAGAAGGTCGAAGTCGCTTTCCAAGATTTCATTCACATGGACGAGCATCCAGCCATCTGTCATTTCGACCGAAGTCGAGAAATTTCTGAATATTTCTGAAAAATGATTGGCCGGCGTCTGACCGCCACAATCTTTCATGTCTCGCCCGATTTCTTTCAAGAATTCGTAAAGCGGCCCGGTCGCATCTTGAAACATCGACATCTCCTCGCGCGATTCGGCCAAATGCGTCGTCAGCAAAACGTCTTCGCGCTGCGCAATCTCCTCACAGCGCCGATACAAATTCGCAGATGCCGTAAACGGCGCGTGCGGCGCGAGTCCCCAGTGCTCGGTCGCTTTCAGTTGCTCGAGCGCAGCATCGACAACCTGGTTGGCGCGGGTTGGATCGCGTACGTCGATCAGTTCGGCGAGCCACCATGTCCGAATCGGCTGTTGAATCCGAGAGACCAGTTCCGGGAACGCAGTCAGGTTCGCGATCGTTGTCGTACCGAATCGTTTCGCTTCGGCAAAACCTTCGTTGATCGAGACAAGGTAATCTTCGGCCGAAAGTTTCGCTTTCTCAGCGTTAATCGCGCGGATCCAGTCGCTGAACGATTTCTGCCGCGAGATTTTACCGCGTAAGAAGGTGTAATCGAGATGACAGTGGGCGTTGATCAATCCCGGCAGCAACGCCTGCTCGCCCAGATCGATAATTTCTTGACCCGAATGTTGCGCCGAGATCTCAGGAAATGTTCCAACATCTTCAATGCGATTGTCCGAGATCGCGACCGCGCCGTTCTCGATCGGCGGTCCATCCATCGTGACGACGACTCGCGCGCGAACGATCATTCGTCGTTTTCGCCTTTGACCGCCTTGCGGCACTCGGCCACCAGCAGATTGCACGCTTCCTGACAAAGCAACGGAATCGTGTTTTCATTGCGACCGGTTTGATCATGGATCGGATCAAACTTTTCCGGCGGCAATTTTGTCGATGGAATCGCGCCGCGCATATCACGGTTCCACAAAATTGTGCGCAAGCAGCCACCGTCCGATCGGCAAACATTTCCAACGACATCATCGATCTGTTCGTCCGAGATTTTCGCAGCGACCCGATACATCCCGGATTGTCGGTCCAACGTTTCGCGGACAGAGGTCGTGGAGAGGCGATTTTTAGTCCAGGCCGCGAGCATTGCCAATCGGCCGGGGTAAAAATAATCCAGAGCGCGACGCAGTTCTCCAAGATCGACAAGTTCGAGGCGCCAGCCGTGGCGGAGGTTCGGCGCCGTTTTTAGCGGCCGATACTTTCCAGCGTCGTCACATCGCGCGATCCCAAGTGCATCGCCCGGTTTTCGAAGAATTTCCAAATCGTGGGCCTTTTCGTCATCGCGGTGACAAAGAACGAACCCGGCAGAGTTTGTTCGTTGAATGAGAACCTGGCCGAATCGGCTAATGTCGCTCAGAATCGGAGCGAGCGCCGTTTCAATTGCATCCGGCATTGCGCCATTCAGGCCAGACAATGCGCAATCAAACCCGCCGCGCGCTCGAGAAATTGCTTATCCTCGTCGCCGAACGCGTTCACTTTGTCGCTTTCAGCGTCCAGCATGCCGACAACGTGGCGGTGCTCGTTTTTCATCGGGACAATGATCTCCGACCGCGTGGTGTGAAACGTCGGCAGGTAACGCTTATCTTTCTGAACATCGCCCATCACGATTACTTTGCCCGACTCCAGCGCCGCGCTGCACAAACCCTGGGTAATCGGGAAACGCGGATAGGCCGGCGGCTCTTTCCCGGTGCCGGCCAGGATCACGAATTCGTCCTTCACTATTTTGTAAATCGCGATGAACCGATAATCGCGCGCCGACCGAATCATCTCCGCGACCTGCTTCAGGCTCTTTTTGGTGCAACCGCTCCCCAGAACAAAGCCACCGATGTCTTGAAGCTTCTTTAGCGTGTCAGCATGCATAAAACTGGATGCAACGTCACGTTGCGGTCAGGAAAGATTGCGAGGCCGGGCTCACGCGCAACTTTTCTTGAGTCAAATCCCTGAATCGCTTGCCCGACCCGCAGCGGTCGCCTGTTCGACGATAATATCGGCCACCCGCGGATCAGTCCCGATCGAGCTGGCATAAAAGAGCGAACGATTGTCGATCTGATATGGGCCGCGATGAAAAATCTCGGCGCGCTCTTCTTGATTACCTGCCACGCCGTAGCCTTGGCGAAGGCGGGTCGATCTTTCTTCGACGATTCCGAGCAGCACCGGAATGTCTTCGTAACTGTGGAGACCGTCGGAAATAAAAAACGGGACGACGACCACGTTTGGCGTGCTCGTCAGCACTTTCCAATCGGAGACGAGCGGGAATTCCTCCATGTAAACGTTGAGCACGTTCGCGTACCGCCCCAGCGCGCGAATTCTTGTCGATTCGCGTTTCGCCGCGACCGCGCTGTTTTCGTTCAAGTCCGTCCCGTGGGCCACGATAAGAAGACTTGTTTCGTTCTCCGGAATGCCCGGGGCAATGTCACGGGCCCGCTGCACCAGCAACTCCGTCATGAGCGAATGATTTCCGACCGGCTCGCCGTAGTTCCAGGTTTGTCCGGTGGCGCGTTTCGTAATCTTTCCGTTCAACTCGAGCTCGCGCGGAATGACCGTCTGCGTGAAGTAACCTTCACTGATGAAATTCGGAACGACGTAAACATTTTTGATTGTCTCGGGATCAAAAAGAAAGATCGCGTCACGCAAGCTCGGCTCTTCTTTCCAAAACGCGCAGGCCACGTCACTAAAAATGCTTCGTTTTCGGATCTCGGCCGCATGCGCCAGCGTCGGCGCGCTCGAATCCGGATTCACCGTCGAGCCATGGCCGACGATTAAAAGGGCACCGTTTTGTTTTGGCGTCACGAGCTTGAGAAAACGTCGAACGTCAAACGCCCAACGTCCAATCTCGAATTCAGGTCCGAGCGAAGCGGGATATCTGCATTTCCCTCATTGGGTGTCGAGCGTTCGGCGTTGGACGTTTTCTGCTAAATTCGTTAAACTTAAATCGCGATGAAGTTTCGGACCTACAAAAATACCGATCTAAAGGTTAGCGAAGTTGGCTTCGGTCTCTGGACGGTTTCCACCGGCTGGTGGGGAAATTTTACCGAAGGCGAGGCGATCGCGCTCATGCACAAAGCGTTCGATCTCGGCGTTACGCTTTTCGATGCGGCGGACACTTATGGAAATGGACTCAGCGAAGAACTGATCGCCAAGGCATTTCCAAAACAGCGCGATGAAATCACGATCGCGACCAAAGTCGGTTACGATTTCGTCCAGCATGGCGAAGCGCGCGGCCGCGGCCAGCGCGAGATCCCGCAAGATTTTTCGCCGGAAGCGATCGAACGAGCGACCGAAGCCGCGTTGAAACGCTTGAAGACCGATCATGTCGATCTTCTCCAGCTTCACAACATCCGGATGGAGCAGGTTTACGAGGACGCGCTTTGGAAAACGCTCGAGAAACTAAAGTCGTCCGGAAAAGTTCGTTACTACGGCATCGCGCTTGGGCCGGCGATCGGTTGGCTTTACGAAGGAATGAATTGCATTCGCGAGCGCAACATCACCAGCGTGCAGCATATCTACAACATGCTCGAACAACATCCCGGCCACGCGCTGCACGATGCCGCGACCGAAGCGGGCAAGGACACTATGTTTCTAATTCGCGTGACCCATTCATCCGGAATGCTCGAGGGCAAATACACTGTCGAAACCGTTTTTCCCCCGACCGATCATCGGAGTCATCGCCCGCGGAGTTGGCTGCTCAACGGAATCAAGAAGATCGACAAGCTCCGTTTCCTCGAGACTTCCGAACGCACGCTCGGTCAGGCCGCGTTGCTTTGGTTGCTGGCCGACGATCGCGTGGCTTCGACGCTGCCGAATATCTACAACGAAGAACAGTTGATCGAATTCGCAAAGGCGCCCGAATGCCCGTCGCTGACTTCAGACGAACTCGCCAAGATCGACAATCTCCATTCCAAAAACTTCGACGTCGAAGAAGAGCCGCCGAAATTCAAAGGAACGATGGAGCCGTCGAAAGAGACGGCGGCGGCTTAGTCCGACGTGTCTTCTTCCACCGCCTGGGCGCGGCGAACTTGTTGAGTTGATTCGCGTGCGCCGCGCTTATTCGAAGCAGAGCCTTTGTAAATCTCCTGGAAGATGTCGGCGATCATCGGGGCCGCGGTCGTGCCGCCATGAACTTTGCTGCCAACGTCCCCTTCGTAAACCGCGGCGAATGCATACTTCGGTTCCTCAGCCGGCACGAATCCGGCGAACCAGGCGGCGGTGCGCTCCTTGTTTTTCGGCCCCCACTGCGCGGTCCCGGTCTTTCCCGCAACCTCGACGCCGTCCAACTGCGCTTCGTGTCCGGTGCCATTCGACCCGTTGACCACTTCAATCATTCCCGTGCGAACTTCTTCCATCGTGGCCGCGGAAACACCGAGCGATCGTTTCTCACGCAATTCGTAGGCAGTCACAATTTCGTGATCGACCGACTGCACCTGACGGACGAGTCGCGTTTGATAAAAACTGCCGCCGTTCCCGACAATCGCCATCGCTTGCGCCATTTGCAGCGGTGTCACCTGCGTGTCGCCCTGACCGATCGACAAGTTAGCAATGTCGCCATTGAGCAGTTTCCGGCCGTGAGTGGCTTTCATGTATTCGTCGTTCGGAATCCGTCCCTCCGCTTCACCACGCAATGGAATCCCGCATTTCGCACCCAAACCGAGCTTGAGCGACCATTCAATGATCGGCTCCGCGCCGGTTTTGATCCCGACCTGATAAAACCACGTATCGCATGACTGAGTAAGCGCCTGGACAAAATTGAGCGCGCCTTGATCGCCTTTTTTCCAATTGTGAAAAGTGAGATTGCCGATCTGAATTCCTGGCACGCATTGATAAAGATCGTTCGGTCTAACCGCGCCGGTCTCAAGCGCCGCAATTCCGACTGCAACCTTGAAGGTGGACCCCGGCGGATAGGCCGAGCGAAACGCGCGAGCGAGAAGTGGAATATTCGGATCGTCCTGCAATTGTTTAAATTTTTCGGCGGAGATGGAGGGGATAAAAATGTTTGGATCGTATGTCGGCAATGAGGCCATCGCCAGAATGTCGCCATCGGTTGGGTCGACAATCACGATGGCGCCGCGTTTGGCTTTGGACTCGAGCGCTTTCTCAGCGAGCTGCTGCAGCCGCAAATCCAAAGTCGTAATGACGTTGTTTCCGGGCACCGCCGGTTTAATCAGCTTCTCGGATGTTTTGCGGCCGTCTTTATCGAACGTCAGCTTGTATTCGCCGTGCTTGCCGGTGAGCATTTCGTTGAACGTTTGCTCGAGCCCGTCGCGCCCTTCTGTTTCCGGCCAAAGCGTTTCGTGATTGTCGATGATGCCGTCGAGATTGCGGCCGGTCTTTCCAGTGTAACCGATGATTTGGCCGGCCACCTTTCCATTCGGATAAGTCCGCACGTAAATCGGACGCACCACCAGAAAATCCTTCGCCCGATCTTTAACCGATTCGTACTCCGATTTGTTCAGATTTTGCGCAATCTCCAACGGCAGAATTCCGCGGTTGTGATAATGCCGGAGGATCACGTCGTCGGAAATTTTGATCGACCGGCCGATTAACTTCGCCGCCTTGTCGATGTTTTCACGGGCAAAGGCGACCGCTTTAGCGTCGCTAAAATCGAGCGGGGTCGGAAAACTGACTCCCAAGTTGTAGCTAATCTTGTTTTGCGCGAGCGGCAGGCCGGTGCGATCGGTGATCTGCCCGCGCGGCGCCGGTATATCGAGAATATAAGTGCGCGCGAGTTTCTGAGTCTCAAATGTCGGAACGATCGATTCTTCCTCGCTTGTTGCCGATGGACTCGGGGTAGCGGTCGGCGGCAAGCTCTGCGCGAAAACAAACGCCGGCAAAAAAGCGGCGACGAAAATGACGCGCGAAGACTTCATGGCAAGAACGACATCTTCCTTTGCCAGGCGCTTGCGTCAATGCCGCTCCAGAAAGCGATGCACCTCCTCGGCCAGTTTTGGTCCGATCCCTTCGGTCGCCGCGATTTGCTCGACGCTCGCTTTGCGCAAGCGATTGACCGACCCGAATTTTCGCAGGAGCAGGTTTTTCCGGTTCTGACTCACGCCCGGGCAATCGTCCAGAATGCTTTCGTCGATCCGTTTCTTGAGCAGAAGTTGGTGATAAGCGTTCGCGAAACGATGCGCTTCGTCCCGGATTCGTTGGAGCAAATGCAACGCGCCGGAATCGGCCGGTAGTTGCAACGGCATCGCACGGCCGGGCCGGTAAATCTCCTCATGCTCTTTCGCCAAACCGATGATCGGCAAATCGTGCAGTCCCAGCCTCTGCAATTCGCGACAGGCGGATGACAGTTGCCCTTTGCCACCGTCAACGATGATCAAGTCCGGTAAACGAACGGCCACGAACTCACGCTCGTTTTTCTCGGATACGCGCTCTAGCGCGTCTGCCGGATTCTCTTGTGAAAACTCCGCGACGTCGGGATTTTTTTCCCGCGCCTCGAGGAGCACTCGCGAATATCGCCGCCTGACGACTTCGGCCATGCTCGCAAAATCGTCCTGACCTTCGACGGTCCGCACTCGATATCGCCGGTAACAATTTTTGTCGGCCACGCCGTCGCGAAAACAAACCATCGAGGCGACCACGTGCGTCGTGGAAATATTTGAGATATCGAAACACTCCATGACCCGCGGCAATCGCGGAAGTTGCAACGCGTCGCCCAAAGCCTGGACGTCGGCCAACGGATCGATCGTGCTTGGCAAGCTTCCGCGCGTAAAACGCCGGGTTTGCCTGGTCGTTTGCCGCACGTCGTCGATCATGTTCCGCAGCTCGGCCGCTTTCTCGAAATCCATCTTCTCGGCCGATTTGCGCATTTGCTCCTCCAAAGCGTCGATCATTTCGCGCGAATGCCCTTCCAGAAAAGCGCAGGCCTGAGCGACACGCTCGCGATATTGCTCGGCCGTGATTTCGCTCAGCCGCATCGGCACCTGGTAAGTGGCCGATTTCAACTCGCGTTCCGTCGGCGCACCGCGCCCAAACGTGAGCACGCCGAATTTCTTCCGCATCAAATTCAACGTTTGCCGCAACGCGCCCGCGCCCGCGTAAGGTCCAAAATAACGGGCAGTGTCATTCTTCTTGAGACGTGTCAGTCGGAAACGAGGCCACTCTTCCGAAAGGTCGACCTTGACCAGCAAAAACCGTTTGTCGTCGCGAAACGAAATGTTGTAGCGCGGCCGGTATTCCTTGATCAGTTTTCCTTCCAATAACACCGACTCGGCTTCGCTGCGGACGGTATGCGTCTCGAAATCCCACGTGGCCTCCAGCATGGCGCGCGTTTTCAAATCCGCCTGGGCCAGTTTCGAGGGCAAAAAATATGAGCTAACCCGCTTCCGCAGGTCGCGCGCTTTGCCGACGTAAATCACGCGATTGAACCGGTCACGCATCAGGTACACACCCGGCTTGTGCGGCACTTCGTGCACCTTTTTTTGCAGATCCGGTTTTTCTTTGGTGGAAACAGCCATTGAGTCGGCCGGCATTGTACGCGCCGCAGTTAAGATCGACAACGGGTGGATCGAGCAGTCCCTTGCTCGATGTTAGAAATGGCGGCGAAGCCGCGTTAATTTAGCATCGTCCGCGGAGCGGCCGATCCACCTTTACGCCGGCCGACGCCGCGGAAGCGCGGACTGAACCATCATGAGCTCGCTAACATTTTCCGGCGTGAGCAAGCCGACCAATCGTTTCATGCTGTCGAGCACCGGCACTGCCGGACAATTGCATTCCTGCATGATCCGGAATGCTTCTTCGAACCGTGTTCCAGTCGTCACGGTTGGAATATCGCGCCGCATAACGTCGCCTACCCGAATCGATGGATCATTCTTGCGTAACGCGGCGATCAAATCATGACGGGTCAGGATTCCCGCAACGTTGCCGGCTTCATCGAGCACCGGAAAATCGTGTTGCGACGTAGCGAGCAAGGCGTCAACCGCTTCCTCCAACGTCGCGCTCTCTGGAAGCGAACGAAATTCGCGCACCATCGCGCTCGAAACCGGGAACCGACGCGAAACATCGCGCATTTGCGCGAGCGCCGCTTCCTGCGACGCGCCGATGTAAACGAACAGTGCGATGAAGATCAGCATGTAATTGCCGCCCATTAGACCAAGAAAACCAAAAATGAACGCGCAACCCTGGCCGATGCTGGCAGCGATCTGTGTCGCGCGCGCATAACTCAATCGGGTCGCGAGCAGCGCACGCAGAACACGGCCACCGTCCATTGGAAAAGCCGGGAGCAAATTAAAGAGAAGAAGAACAACATTTATGGTTAGCAGGACATCATTCAGACTGCTTCCTGCCGTCGGCGGATAAACGAACGAGCCGCCCGTAAGGAAAAGACAGAGGGCAATGATCAAGTTCACCGCCGGGCCCGCGGCCGCGATGATCAGTTCTTGGATAGGCTCTTCCGGCATTCGCTCCAAACGCGCCACTCCGCCGATCGGCAGCAAAGTAATGTCCGGGGTGTTAATTCCGAATGCTTTGGCGGCAAAGGCGTGACCGAATTCGTGCAATACGACGCACGCAAAAAGGAGCAGGATAACTAAGATGCCCGCCACCGCCGCGGCCGATCCGCCTTGCGAATAATACCCAATTGCCAACCAACCGATCAGCAGAAGAAACGTGATGTGAATGCGGAGTTGAATGCCGGCGATACGAACTATCGGAAGTGACCAGCTCATGACTCAATCTCCATCCGTTTTGAATCGCACGCCAGCTGCGCTCAGGCGGCAGACTTTCCCACCTTATGTCATTCCGACCGGAGTGGAGGAATCTCTGGCTATTTCTGAAATATTTAGAGATGTCTCGACTCCGCTCGACATGACATCAGAGTAAAATGCAATGGAAGTTGTCGATGTAGCGATTGTCGGTGGCGGGCCGGCCGGTTCGGCCTGCGCGGCGTTCTGCGCGGCCGCCGGATTGCGAACGGTCATCCTGGAGCGGGAAAAATTTCCGCGCGAAAAAGTTTGCGGCGATTGCATCAATCCGGCGTGCTGGCCGGTCCTGGAAAAACTCGAGCTCGCGGAACAAATTCGAAACTCGACGCACGGGAAGCTTAACAGCGTGGAATTCATCTCCATCGGCGGCCAGAAACTGCGGGTTAATCTTCCGCAGGGCGATCGAGCTGAGATCGCGATCAAGCGCAGTGTTTTCGATCATCTTCTTCTTAATCGTGCGCGTACACTCGGGGCTGAAATTCGCGAGCAAGCAACGCTGATCGCGCTCGATCGGACCGCCGCCAAAAATTGGAAGATCGACATCGTCCGCGAAACATTCGTCGCGCGAATGGTAGTCGGAGCTGACGGACGCAATTCCACTGTGGCCCGGTTACGCAACCTTCTGCCGCGTCCGGAGCGGGAACGCGTCGCCCTGCAAGCGCACATTCCGCTACCGAAGGGCTTTGGAAACCGTGTCGTGCTCCAATTTCTGCCGGAAGGCTATTCCGGCCAAGCGCCGGTCAACGATCACGAACTCAATCTCTGCCTCGTCGGTACGCCGCCAACGATTTCGTCGCTTCGGACTTGGGCCGAACAGGAATTCGGTCTCCCCGCCGATCAGCCGTGGCGCACGATCACACCGCTGACGCGTGCGCCGATCTCAGCCGCGCACGAGAATTTATTCCTCATCGGCGACGCCACACGCGTAGTCGAACCATTCACTGGCGAAGGAATTTATTACGCGCTCCGCTCAGGCGAGCTTGCCGCGAACGCAATCGTAAGAATTATCCGTGGCGAAGATCAGCAATCAGTCACGCACGAATTTGTCCGCGGCCATCGGGCGATGTATCGCGGACGGCTTTGGATCAACCAGTTCGCCCGTGCGGCGGTCTTATCGCCAAAAACTGCCTCACGCTTTCTACAAGTCGCGCGATTCACCCCGGCGATCCTGCGATTGCTAACTGCAAAGATCGTCAGGCCGAACTAAGCGTCCGCGCGGCCTTGACCGTGTTCGACATTAACATTGCGATTGTCATCGGCCCGACTCCGCCGGGAACCGGCGTGATCGCCTTCGCCTTGGGTGCGACTTCATCAAAAGCGACGTCGCCGACCAGTCGATAGCCGCGCTCGTTGGTTTTATCGTCGATGCGATTGATTCCAACATCGATGACAACCGCACCTTCGCGAACATGGTCGGCTTTCACGAATTGGGCGCGCCCAATTGCGGCAATCAAAATATCAGCCGAGCGCGTGACCTCTTCGAGATTCCTGCTCCGCGAATGCGCCACGGTCACGGTCGCGTCGCCGCCTTTGGCTTTTTGCATGAGCAAAAGGGCGACCGGCTTTCCAACGATCATGCTTCGCCCAAGAACGACAACGTGCGCGCCGGCGATATCGATCTTGCTTTCGATCAGGAGTCGTTGCACCCCCAGCGGCGTGCATGGAACGAAGCCGGTCGGATCGCCCATCGCCAGCTTGGCCACATTGAGTGGATGAAAACCATCCACGTCTTTGCGCGGATCGAGCGCGCGCACGATGGCGGCTTCATCGATCTGTTTCGGCGGCGGCGATTGAACAAGGATGCCGTGGACCTTGGGATCGCGATTCAATTCTTCCACGCGCTCCAGCAACTCACTTTGAGTCGTTGAATCGGGAAGCTCCAGCTTGACCGAGTGTAACCCGAGCTCGCGGCTCATCTTGTCTTTCGACCGAACATAAGTGCGCGACGCCGGATTATCTCCAATGAGAACGACCGCCAGTCCCGGCGTTATGCCTTTGGATTTCAGGTCGGCAATCTCACGCCGAAGATCGACATAAACTTTTTCGGCAATTGCGCGGCCGTCGATCAGATTTCCCATGCGGCGAACTTAAATGAGTCAGCGACGCTCAACCAGTGACATCATCGCATTTTGCAAACGAAGTCGTTCTGCTTCGAATTCTTGATCCGTCGATGTCGATCTTATCGGGTGAGGCTGACCAAGGATGACGCGCACTTTGGTAAACGGCCTCGGAATTATGAACCGGTCCCAACTTTTCACCCGCCAGCAGCTCGAGTATTCCATGTTGATTGGAACGACAGGGGCTCCGGTTTTTTGCGCGAGAAAGATAACGCCCGGTCCGAGCTCGTAAGCCGGACCGCGCGGACCATCAGGTGTCAGGAGAACGTCGCGACCGGACGCAAGGATTTCGCTCAACTCAAGAAGCGCGCTGGCGCCCATTCGTGAGCTTGACCCGCGCACCACATCAAATCCAAAACGTTGAGTCACGTCCGCGATGATATCTCCGTCCCGGCTCGCGCTGATTAATCCGGCGCCGGGTCGATCCGGAAAAAATTTCTTCAGGACAAATGAAATTAGCAGCAGCCGATTGTGCCAGAGCGCGGCAATGTAGTTTCCCGCAACCGGCTTTCCCAAAACGTTCGCGCGATCGTCGATTTCGTAACGGAGCGTGCGCGCCCAAACCTGCAGCAAGTAATATCCAAACGCGATCAGCCATCGCGCCGCCCGACCTTCGATCTTCAAGGTTTCTTGCGCGCGCCGCGGCGCGGAGTTTGATCGGCCCAACGATAGGCGCGCGAGCTCGGCAGGCCGATTTGATCGAGAATCCGCCAGACTACCGTGTCGACAACATCGTTAAGTGACGTTGGGCGGCTGTAAAAAGAAGGAATCGCCGGCAACACAACCGCGCCCGCTTCCAGCAGGGTGACGATGTTACGCGCGTGGATCAAATTCCAAGGTGTTTCGCGCGGCACAACGATCAACTTGCGCCGCTCCTTCAAAAAAACATCGGCCGCGCGCAGGAGAGCACTGTCGCTCGCGCCGGACGCGATTCGGCCAAGCGTTGCCATCGAGCAGGGAACGATCACCATCGCATCAAAACGCGCTGAGCCGCTGACGAACGGAACATTGAGATCGTTCTCGCCGTGCTGGGCGATCCCTTTCGGAATCTTGAACGCGCCGAGCTCCTGTTTCGCGACTTGCTTGGCGTGACCGCTCAGGACGAGATGAATCTCGTGCGCGGCGGGATCGATCTGCTCTAGTAGCCGTTGCAAATAGATCGAACCGCTGGCGCCAGTGGCAGCGATAACAAGTTTCATCGGCGAAGAGTTTGAATTTAATCGGTTAACGGGGCAATAAGATACACGATGGTAAAGAAACTGTTACACACGCGCTATCGGGTGAAAGATCTGGAGAAGACGGTGGCGTTTTACAAAGACGTGCTCGGGCTGCAAGAAACCCGGCGTCATACATCCGGGCGCGGATCGCAACTGGTGTTTTTCAAGGCGCCCGAAAGCGAAGAGGAAATCGAGCTCTGCAAATTCGATGAAAGTGGACCGGTGGTGGTTGGTCCGGACCTGACTCATCTCGCTTTTGAAGTGGACGATCTGGAAAAGTTCGCGCGCGAAGCAGCCGCGAAAGGTTACCCCCTCTCCGATGGTCCCCACAAAACTTCCGGCGGCAGCGCGATTGCCTTTATCGACGCGCCCGAAGGCTACGAAATTGAACTGATCCAGCGCGGCACGGATTTGTAACCACCGCTTGCGCGCGTTGAATCTTTATCGCTAATTTGCCGCCCATGAAACGCTGGTCTCGTGCCGGGTTCCTTTCTGCAGTTGGGCTTGCCCTTCTCTGCCTCGCCGCCGAACCGACCACGATTTCGCCGGACGAAAACCCGAACGAGGTTCGGCCCAGTGGCGTGCCGCACAAACGCTCCAAGGCGAAATCGTCCGCAACCGCGGATTCGGATTCAGACGAGAGCTCGAGCGCAACTCCACGGCCGAAACGGACACACCGTGCGACGGCAAAAAAACATCGCGAATCTGAGGAGCCGATCCCGACCCAGACCGTGCCCGGGTCTGTTCCCAAGACCAGCGCGACTTCCGTCATCGTGATCAACGTCAGCAATGGCCAGGTCCTCTACGAAAAAAATCCGGATCAAATCCGAGCGCCCGCGAGTACGACGAAATTGTTAACGGGACTGATCGTAGCTGAGACCGGCTCTTTGGATCGGCCGGTGACGGTCGCGCAGATCGACACTTTCGCGGAGCCGGTAAAACTAAATATTAAACCTGGAGATATTTATCAGCGCATCGATCTCCTGCGCGCGTTGTTGGTAAAAAGCCCAAACGACGTTGCGAGATGCCTGGCGCGGGACAACGGCGGGAGCATCGAAGCGTTTGCCGAAAAAATGAACCAGCGCGCGGCCGCGCTCGGGGCAACGCATTCACATTTCGTGAACCCAAACGGATTACCGGATGCACGCCAATATTCGACCGCCCGCGATTTGTCGACGATTGCGCGGGTGGCTTACGCGAACCCGACGATTCGTTCGATCGTTTGCCTGCCACAGCTTGTTTTCCGTTTCGCCAATGGACGGACCCGCGAACTCGAGAACACGAACAAACTTTTGCGCCGGCTTCCGTATTGCAACGGGATGAAGACCGGTTACACCGAGGCCGCGGGAAAATGCTTGATCGCGAGCGGATCGCGACCAGGCAAAGACATCATCGTGGTTGTGCTCGGTGATAGCCATAATGGGGTCTGGCGCGACGCAGGCGCGCTCCTCGCCTGGGCGCTTTGGAATCCTTCGGCCGGATGAGCGACATTTACGCGCGGCACCTTGAAGCTCTGCGCGCGGGTCCGACGATTAGCGGCTGCGATTAAAGCAGCTCAGAACTTGAGTCGTCGCGGTCCCGATTACGGGGTGCGCGATGACGCCCAGTATCGGAGTAACGGACTCGGCATTAATGCCGGATTCTGATCGACACTCACGGGAGCATCGGCCGGAACATCTTCTGGACCTTCAGCCGGAGGCGCCGGCTCTTCACTGCCAACCGTACCTGGCTCGGTCGCAGCAACGGAGTGCTTGGCCATCAAACGCTGCTCAAGACTCTGATTTGAAGCGGTCGTCTGAGAGGTGGTCGAACAAGCTGGGAGTAGTGCGAGGCTGAGCAAGCAGAAGGCGATTTCGATTTTCATTAGACGGTGAAAGTTAGTACTGGCGACTCTTTTATAATTACTATAATCAGCTCGCGAATGGCAAGAACTTTTTTCATTATCCCAAGAACCGGCCTAAAACCGGCCTCAGCTTTTCCGCTGTCGCCTTCGGCCAGAGCTTCCGTTCCGTCACCAAGGCACTATCGAGAGCCCGATGCTCCGCCCAGTCCGGCTCCGCCGGAATTCGGGGAATCGCTTCGACCAACACCTTCTTAGCCGCCTCGGCATTCGCAGTCAGATGGCCAAACACCGTCTGGGCCGACACCGGCTCTTCCTCCACCTTCCAGCAATCGTAATCGGTGATCAACGCCATCGTCGCCAGGGCGATTTCCGCTTCGCGCGCCAATTTTGCTTCCGGCACATTTGTCATACCGATCACGTCGAAACCGTGGCGACGATTTAATTCAGACTCCGCCCGGGTCGAAAATGCCGGTCCGTCCATGTTCACATACGTGCCGCCGTTGTGAACGGTGACACCGACCTTCTTCGCCGACTCGGCGAGAAGATTTCGCAACTGGAGGCTGATCGGTTCGGCAAGAGAAACATGCGCGACGATTCCCTCCCCAAAAAAAGTGTGGTGGGCGCGCGAGCTCGTGCGGTCGTAAAATTGGGACGGCAGCAAAATATCGCGTGGTTTGTATTTCTCCTGCAAACTGCCGACGGCGGTGACGGCAATGATCCAGCGGACGTTGAGCGACCGCAGCGCGTAAATATTCGCACGATGATTCAGTTCGTGCGGAAGAATCCGATGGCCGCGCCCGTGCCGCGGTAAAAAATAGACCTGCCGGCCGCTGATGTTGCCGCCGATCAGCGCGTCGGACGGCGAACCAAACGGCGTGTCGATCTTTTGCTCGGTCGCATCGCGTAACTGCTCCATCTGGTACAAGCCACTTCCGCCGATGATGCCAATGGCTGGAGCGTTATCTTTCATTCGTACGCCGATTTAACCGGAAAGGTCGACAAGTTGAAAAGCGGATAATCTCGCCGTGGCGAAGGCTGACGGGCAGTGTATTATTCCGCCCGCGCGATGCCCAAGTTTTTCATTAAAACCTACGGCTGTCAGATGAACGAGCGCGACTCGGAACAAGTCGCGCATTCGCTCATCGTCTGTGGCTATGAACGCGCCGAGAGCGAACTGGAAGCGGACGTCGTGCTCCTGAACACCTGCAGTGTTCGCGATATGGCTGACCAAAAGGCGCTCGGCAAAATGGGAATGCTCGGTCGCATGGCCAACGAGCGACCGCAGGTGGTTTTTGGTTTTCTTGGCTGCATGGCCCAGGCGCGGGGCGCGTCGCTCCTCAAAAATCTGCCGCATGTCGATCTGGTCGTTGGAACGCAAAAGTTTCATCGCGTCGCCGATTACGTCGAGTATGCGCTCGAAACAAAACGTGATCGCGCAATGGACGATCCGCGATTTTCGATCGTCGACGTCGACGAGGAACCGGGATCGCAGTCCACCATTCAGCATCAACAGCTAGAGCCGAAGCAGGCGACCGCGTTTGTCTCGATCATGCAAGGCTGCAACATGCATTGCACATTTTGCATCGTGCCGCGGACCCGCGGCGCGGAACGTAGTCGCGCGATTGAGGAAATTGTCGCCGAAGTCCGCGAGCTCGTTTCACGCGGCGTGAAAGAAGTGACCTTGCTCGGCCAAATCGTAAACCTCTACGGCCGGCATGAATTTCCCAAGGTCGGCCACAAGAGTCCGTTTGTGCAATTGCTCGATGCCGTCCACGAAATCGACGGCTTGGAACGCCTTCGCTTTACCTCGCCGCATCCGATCGGGTTTCGCGAAGATTTGATCGACGCCTATCGACGTTTGCCAAGACTGGTCGATCACCTCCATCTGCCGGTCCAATCAGGCTCGAACAAAATTTTGAAAGCGATGCATCGGACTTATACCGCCCGGAAATTTGTCGATCTTGTCCGGCAGGTCCGCGATGCGAGACAGGGAATCGCCATCACGACGGACGTCATTGTCGGATTTCCGGGTGAGACCGAAGAGGACTACCAACAGACGCGCGCCTTAGTTGAAGAAATCAAGTTCGATAACGCCTTCGTGTTTCGATATTCGCCACGGCGTGATACGGCCGCGGCGGAAATGGCGAATCAAGTCGACGAAAACACCAAGGAGCGCCGCAATCAGGATTTGCTCGAGGTCGTGAACGAGTCTGCGCGCCACATTAATGAACGCCTGATCGGCCGAACTTTGGAAGTGCTTTGCGAAGGACCAAGCAAGACCAATTTGTCCCGGCTAATGGGACGCACGCCCACAAATAAGATCGTTGTGTTTGAAGGCAGCGATGATCTCGTCGGCACGCTTGTCGATGTTCGGATCGAGCGCGCGACCGGATTCAGTTTGTTCGGGCGCCCAAGCGCTCCTTCCGTGAAGCACCTGTCTTCTACGGCATCACACGAAGCCAACGCGCATTAGCGTACGGGCATGGCGTCGGATGCGATAATCACCTTTACCAATAAAGGGTCCGGTCGTTCGTTCTTCGCGCACGATGGCCCGGACATTTTCTTTTACGGCCCGCTTCTCATCTTGTTACTCGCGCTGGCGTTTTTCTCGCCACACCGAGGAATCAAATGGTTTCGCAAAGTAGAGCGCGCCCTGGCGAGACTCGCCCGGAAACGCGCGCTGACTATTTTCGCAGTGGGATTGGCGTCGCTCATCATCGTTGTGAGCGCGAGCATCACCGCCGGGGTGCCGGTTCCGAAAGTTGATGACGAGTTCAGCTATCTATTAGCTGCGGACACATTCGCGCATGGCCGACTGACAAATCCAACGCATCCGCTCTGGATGCATTTCGAAACGTTCCACACGCTTCAACAACCCACCTATGCCTCGAAATATCCTCCCGGCCAGGGACTGATCCTCGCGTTGGGCCAAGTCCTGGGTCATCCAATTATCGGTGTTTGGCTAAGCACCGCGTTCGCCTGCGCCGCCATCTGCTGGATGCTGATGGGCTGGTTTCCCGCCCGTTGGGCGATCGTTGGCGCACTTCTGGCCGTCGTTCATCCGGAAATTCTCGCCTGGAGCCAAAGATACTGGGGCGGCAGTCTCACTTTGGCCGGCGGCGCGCTGGCGATCGGCGGATTTCGACGTGTCGTAAATCGCAACGATCACGAAGGACCGCGGATCAGCGATGCCACCCTCATGGCGTTGGGCATGGCGGTGCTGATCATCTGCCGGCCGTACGAAGGCGGCGTCATGAGTTTACTTTTGGTTGCAGCGTTGGCCCTTGAAACAATCGCACGGAAAAAGACCGCGATGTTCGTCCGAGTCGGATTTCCTGTTGCTGTCGGCCTGGCAATTACTGTTGCTTGGATGTGCTTTTACAATTGGCGCGTAACTCACGATCCCTTCCGCATGCCGCAGCAGGTTTACGCCGCTACCTACAACGGTGCGCCCGCGTTTCTTTGGCAAAAGCGTCCACCCACGCCTGAGTATCATCACAAGCAAATGCGCGATTTCCATCTCGGGTGGGAAATGAAGCCTTATACGAAACAGCGGACTGCGGGAGGACTCGTTGCGGGATTGCTCGAAAGAACGGCGAAATTAATTCGCGATCATTTACGACTTTGGCCGTTGGTCATCGCATTCGCGGCCCTCCCCTGGGCGTTACGCAACCGATGGATGCTAATTGCGTTGTTAATCTGGGCCGTGTTTACAGCGGCATTGCTTCCGGTGATCTGGACTCATTTTCATTATGCAGCGCCGGCTTTCGGTTTGTTCTTCGTCCTGGCCGTTCAGTCCTTGCGACATTTGCGTCTGTGGCGCTGGCGGGGCAAACCAGTGGGATTATTTCTGGCACGCGGCTGCTTAATCTTGAGTGCACTATCTTTGCCGCACACGTTTTGGCGCACAGCCCAAACAAACAGCCCGCTTTTTGCGCGCCGAAATCAAATCGTGACCCGGCTGGAACAGGAAGGCGGCAAACATCTGATCATCGTGCGTTATAGCCCGACTCTTTCCAACTTCCTTGAATGGGTTTACAACGGAGCCGAGATCGATGGCGCCCGGGTAATTTGGGCCCGTGAGATGGATCCGGCTCAGAATCGCAAGCTGCTCGATTACTTCAAAGACCGTCGCATCTGGTTGCTGCAAGTTGGTCCGGGCAACACCCAACTGCTACCTTACTCCCCTGTAGCCGATCCCGGTTTTTCTTTGCTGCGTTTCCAGAAAAATGTAGCGCTTGCGAACTGGTTTTGTGCACATTGACGGATTCCCCGCGCAACTGAATCAATTACAACGCATGATTTACGATTTAAATTTGCAAACCGCAGGAATGGCAGCTGGCGCGTTGCTCGTGCTTCTGACCTTGCCTGGCTTCTTCAAACCGGCCCTTGCCCAAAATTGGTTGAAGCGCTTCCCGCGCTCGGGCATCGCCGGGATTGTGCTGCTGAGTTTGGCGTTGATTTGGTCCTTCTGGTTACTGGCGACGATGGAGATGGGCGAGTTCTCCAGTTTTCGCCGTCCGTTGATGATCGTGCTCCCGATCGGTTACGTGCTCGTGCTGCGATTCGTCGACGAATTCCTCGCGGTTCGCGCGCTCGGTATTCTTTGTTTGCTCGCAGCGGAGCCTTTATTGCAGGCGGCGTTCTTTCGTAATGAAACGAGCCGCTTGTTCGTGACCATGTTCGCCTACTTGCTTATCGTCGCCGGCCTTTTTTGGGTAACGATGCCCTACTTGCTGCGCGACCAAATCAATTGGAGCGCGCGCAGCAACGCGCGCTGGCACGCGGTGCACGGTATCGCGGCGATTTACGGGATCGCGATTCTCGCCTGCGCCTTTACCCAATATTAATCTCGCGAATTGATTCAGGAACTGATGCGCATCGGCATCAGGACGTAAAGAAACGGCGTCTGGATCTTTAAAACGCCGGGGCTCATCTCGTCGATCAGATCGAGAAACACTTCGTCCTCGGTCAAACTGCGCAAGGGCGCCATTAGAAATTCCGGATTGAACGCAATCGAAAAATCGCGGCCTTTGTATTGCACGGGCAGCGATTCCTTCGCTTCGCCGACTTCCGGAGTGTTGGCGGTAATGTCGATGTTGTTCTTGGCGAAGCTGAGTTTGATCGAGTTCGATTTCTCGCTCGCCAAAAGCGACACGCGCCGCAGGGAATTCAAAAAAGTCTCGCGCTCGAGTGTGACCCGCTCCTTGGCTTCCCCTGGAATGACCTGTTTGTAATTCGGGTAATTGCCTTCGATCAGCTTCGAGACGAGCAGCGTTTTGTTTAAGTCGAAAGCGATCTGTCCGCTAGACACGCTCACCTTCACGTCGCCATCATCAGTCAGTAATCGCTGCAGCTCGGTGACGGCCTTGGTCGGAACAATGATGTCGGCTTCCTGGCTCCGCGGAATTTCCAACTCGATATCGACCATGGCCAGCCGACGTCCATCCGTGGCCACAAGTGTGAGTTTGTTCTCCTTCAAGCTAAACAGGAGTCCGTTTAGCACGTAGCGCGTTTCGTCGGTCGAGATCGCATAAGAGGTTTTACGCAGCCCATCGCGCAAATCTTTCTGACGGATCGTGACCACTTTGGCGTCTTCGAATTTCGGCAGTGGCGGGAATTCTTCTTCCGGCAAGCCGAGGATTTTGAAGAAACTCTGTCCGCTCCGAATGGAAGCGGCGTTTTTTCCATCGACATCAAATTGGATTTCGCTCGAGGGAAGCTCCCGCACGATATTGAAAAGCCGGCGCGCCGGGAGCGTGGTTGCGCCTTGCTTCTCTACCTCGGCTTCAAAACTTCCGCGAACACCGACGTCTAAATCAGTGGTCGTGAGATGCACTTCGCCGTCGGTCGCTTGCAATAGAACGTTCGAAAGAATCGGCAGCGTAGTGCGCGTGCTGACGACGTTCTGGACCTGCTGTAAACCTTCGAGGAGCTTTTCTTTAGTAACGCTAAACTTCATGAATGGGAAATCTGTCTAAGATGTTAGGCGTGCGAACTTATTCGGCAACCGCAAAGTCTTGTGGGCTAAAATTAGCGGGTACACTCAGCGTTGCAGAGCACTATCGATAAACGAGATCGTCTGCCGAATGCTGTCCTGCTCTTGCATCCGCCTTTTCACCAATTTGCAAGCGTGCAGCACAGTCCCATGATCGCGCCCGCCGAATGCATCTCCGATTTCGTTGAGCGAAGATTTCGTTAACTCGCGAGCCAGATACATCGCCACCTGCCGCGGGAATGCGATGCTCGCCGGACGGCGCTTGCTCGTCATGTCCGCCAGTCGGACATCGAAATGCTCCGCCACCCGCCGCTGAATTTGCTCGATCGTGATCGAAGTGCGCGCCTCCTCCTGTAAAATATCTTTGAGCAAGTGTTCGATCACTTCGCCCGTGAGTTCTTTGCCGCTGAGCGACGCGAACGAAGCGACACGCATGAGCGCGCCCTCCAATCGCCGCACGTTACTCCGGATTCGGTTCGCTAAAAATTCGAAGGTTTCATCCGGTAGCTTGATCTGCATGCCCCGCGCTTTTTTCCGCAGAATCGCAAGGCGCGTCTCGATCGCCGGCGGCTGCAACTCCGCCGTCAGGCCCCATTCAAATCGCGAAACCAATCGATGCTCGAGGTTCGCGATCTCCGATGCCGGCCGGTCGGAGGAGAGGACGATCTGTTTGTGGCCGTCGAAGAGCGTATTGAAGGTGTGAAAAAATTCCTCCTGCGAGCGTTCCTTGCCCCCCAGAAATTGAATGTCGTCAATGCAAAGGAGATCGGCCTGGCGGTAACGCTTCCGGAATTTTACCAGGTTGTTGTGTTGGATCGCGTCGATGAATTCGTTGATGAAAAGCTCGCTCGAAAGATAAATGACCTTGGTGTTTTTCTTTTTCGCCATGACATGCTGGCCGATCGCCTGCATCAAGTGCGTTTTGCCAAGACCGACGCCGCCATAGATAAAAAGCGGGTTGTATGTGCGCGCCGGCGTTTTCGCGACTGCCAGACTGGCCGCGTGCGCGATCTCATTGTTCGGTCCGACCACGAACGATTCGAATGTGTTGCGCGGATTAAGTCCCAACGAACTGCCGCTCGCCGGCTTGGTGTCACGGCCGGAATCAGTTTGTTTTGAGACACTGATCGCTTCGATTTCTTCCGCCGTCGATTCGGACGTAATGAATTTTATTCCGCGCGGTTCGCCCAATGCCGTCACCACCGCAGCCTGAAGCGCCGCCATGTGATTACTCTCGATCCAGTATTGGTAGATATTGTTCGGTACCCGAAAACTGAGCGTCTTATCTGTGGCCCCGACTAATTGGACGGCCGAGAACCAACGCTTGAAAGTGTCCGCGCTAACCTGAGGTTTTAGAGCGGCCGACAATTTCTGCCAAAGTTGAGTACATTTCTCGTCCATAGGGGACTTGTTAACAGTGTTACACAATCGCCATAAAGGCGGCTGCCAGAGGGATTTTAGGCTTGGAACGAACGAGACGCTTTTTGAACGCCGCATTCCTTCGAAGCATTAGAAAACGCAAAAAAACGAAAAATTCAGTAAAATACGAGGGCAAATTCGCACTCGGTTTGCGCGCAATGAAACGTTGCGCACCAAGATCGACATATCCTTTATCTTCTCGATTTAGCAGGGTTAAGGGCTTACTCATTCTCGGGAATTAATTTCTCTTATAGACATGTTCACATCTTATTCACACGCGCCTTCCTTTCGCCCCTGCCGCTGGCTTGAGATTAGAAATCGGCTTCAATTGCGACAAGAAAAAATCTGAACTTTATTTTTCTTTTTCGGTCAAAAAAATCTTGACTGAAAAACAAAACCAGCGTGTTCCCAAGCAACGAAATTTTCTCTTTCTCGGCAAGATGTCATCACCTTCGCTCACCTCGGCATTTCCTTTGCTTTATCACCCTGGTAATGTGTTTCTGCGCCTTTGATTCAACATGCCGCGCGTTCTGATTTCATTCGTTCTCCTCGTTTTCGCCGTCTCAACAACCCCGAAAACTTTCGGGGCCGAAGAATTACTCCCGCCTTTTGGATTTCGCTGGAACGATCCGATGTCGCGAGTGGAAGCCGTGCTCAAAGGCGCCAAGGCGCTGGTTGTTTCGCGTGAGAAAAAAGAAAATCGCGAAGTCTGGACGGTGGAAGGCCTCGTCCATCCCGGATTGAAGCGAACCCTCTTTACTTTTAAAGGCGGCGCGCTGTTCGGGGTCGAATTGCAATACGAATATCCCGATTGGTCCATCGAACGTTACAACGAGCGGATGGGCGAAATCCGTCGTTACTTCGATGCCAAATACGGAACCGGAAAATTAGTTTCGCGCACCCGCGATACCGATTCCGATGTGATCCAAACGCTGGTTGGTTACCAGTGGACTATCGGCGCGACCATGCTCGAGCTTTTCTATTTCTCGGCGCAACACGACGCGCTCGTCTTTCGCACCATCTCGGTCGATTACAAAGCTCTCTAAATCAGAGCGTCGTCTCCGCGACCGCTTTTTGTCGATGTTTCGCGCCACGTTGCGTTTCTTTTTGCAGACGCTTGAGCTTGCTCGACAAACTTGTCTTGGCTGCTGAGCTCATTCGATCGATGAAAAGAATTCCATTGAGATGATCGACCTCGTGCTGAAGGGCGCGCGCCAGGAAGCCGGTCGTTTCGAGCTCGATCGGCTCACCCTCCAAATTCTTGGCCCGCACCGTGATCGATTTCGCCCGGTCAATTTCGCCGGTGATTTCCGGGAAGCTCAGACAACCTTCCGTTCCTATTTCGGTTTCGCCGGCTAAGTCGATTTGCGGATTAACCAACACCAGCGGCATTGCACTTTGCGGATCGAGATCCTGGCCATTCAACTTCATCGTAGTCGGTCGATCTTCGACCTGCGAAACATCGAGCACAGTCAGCTGAAGTGGCTCACCGATCTGTTGCGCCGCCAGACCAACGCCGTTGGCAGCGTGCATCGTCTCGATCATGTTCTGCGCCAGCTCGCGAATCCGCTGATCGATCTTGTCGATCCGTTTTCCTTTCGCCCTCAGGACCGGGTCGCCGTACTGCAAGATCGACAAGATCATTATTCGCCCCGCGTAAATGCCGGCAGGTTTTTCACTCCGGCCAGTTTCAGCGCGTCCATCACTTTCACAATCGTCCCGAAAGATGCTTGTTTGTCGGCTTGCAACGCGAGTGTGCTCCGGCGTGTTTCGGACAAATTTTTCACCGCGACTTCAAGCTCTTCCACCGCCACGGTTTTCCCATCCAGTTTGATCTCGTTGTTCTGATCGACGGTCACAATCGCGTGCTCGAGCTCGGCCGGTGCGTTCGTCGCCGTTTTCGATTCCGGCAAATTGATCTGCACCTGGGGCTGGTCCTTTTTGAACGTGGTCGAGACCACAAAGAAAATCAGCAGAATCGTCAGGATGTCGACCAGCGAAACAATGATGATCGATGGCGCGCGCCGTTTGCGACTTGCGAATTTCACGGATGTCGATCTTGCCTCACGCCATCGGCGCGATTTCCGGGGTCGCGGGCTGCGCCGGCGTTACCGTTTGCGTCGGGACGCCCGTCTTGCCGCGCACACCGGCGAGTCGGCCGTAGTAACACTTTGAAAGCAGATCCGTCACCAGTGATTCCATTTCTATCGAGAGGACTTCCACTTTTTTCGAAAAATAAACGAACGCGATCAAACTCGGGACGGCGATCCCCAATCCGAAAACAGTGCAGTTCAGCGCTTCCGAAATTCCGCGCGCGATCAGTTTAGGATCGGCTGAGGTAGCGCTCACACCCAGGCTGGCGAACACATGCACCAAGCCGGATACGGTCCCGATCAGTCCGATCAACGGCGCGATGCCGATGATCACTTCCAATACCACGAGTCCTTTCTCCAAGCGTACCATTTCGTGACGCGCGCGTGTTTGCACCGTCTCCACGTTTTCCGATCGCGGCCAGCGCAAATGTGCCAGCGCGACTCGCACGATCCGCGCGAGCGAGGACGCGTCATGCTGCACGATGCGAAAAAGCCGTTCCGGATTCGCGCCGGGAGCAAGGCGCTCCATTTCGCTCTCGATCGTCAGCGGCAGCACATTTTTTTCACGCAACGCCAGCGTCCGCAAAATAATGACGGTTAATGAAACGATCGAGCACGCCAGCAGCGGCCACATGAAAATGCCGCCCTTGGTAAAAAAACCGGCAATAGTTTGGAAGACGTTGAGCATCGTTGTGATTTAAGAGGTCATCATCGGTTACTGAACGTGGTGAATGATATTTCTGATTCCAGACCCTCGGGTGGCAATGCTTTCGCGACGTCTTCAGGAATCGGCGGCAATTTCGCGTCAAGAATCGATTGCAAGCACACGTTGGCAAAAGCTTCGTTGGAATCGTTGTTGATCACTTTGAGATTCTTCACCCGCCCGCTCCGGTCAACCGCAAAGCTAACGCGGGTCGTCCCAAGTTTCACCAGATCGGCCTTTTCTTCGACGTAGGCATACCAACGCGAACCAACCGAGTCGAAAAGTATTTTTTGATAACGCCCGAGCGGCGTGCCGATCGCGTTCACTGCGGACGTTCCCCGATTTGTGATCGACCCGGCTAGGCGCGTCTTGTCTTTGAATGGTTGATAGGAAGACTTTGGGGCTTGCGGGGTGCTGGCTGCGCTGGGACGCGGCGTCGGTGATGAAGTTAGCATCGCGAATTCTTCCGACTTCGGGAGTGGCGTCGGCTGCGCGCTTGGTTGCGGCGTGGCCGATTGTTGCGCCACGCTCGGCTGCGGTTGGGCGCCTTCGTTTGGAATCGACTCGTGTTGCGAACTCAAATCGAGATTCGGGCGATCCACTCCCTGCTGCGAGGGCAACGGCATACCGCCGGTGGCAACAGCTTCGCTGGCAGCGATTGAGTTGGCATTTGATTCGAATGTCTTTTCCTTCGGTGGCTCAGTTTGTTTCGACTCCTCGTTCCGAATGAACATTGGGTTCTTGACTGGCGCGGGCGTGGCCAGGTCCACAAAGGTCAGCTCCACTGGTTTGTCTTCCTCGATCGCGGAAAACGGCGAATAAAGCAGGCCGCCAAAAACCGCGAGCGTATACCCGATGAGCAAATGAATACCGAGCGCGGCCAGAAGCGCCCACAGAATCTTGCGCGCCTCCTTCTTTCGTTCGGCCGCATCGACCGCCGAATGGCCAATGATGAACTCCGCCGTGGTCATTGAATTAAGAACCAAGACATTATCTCACGCCTGCACCTTTGTCATGGAGGGACACGCGCTGTCGTGTCCCACTTTTGGCGCCGACAGCGCGGCGCCCTCCAGTTTTCCGCGCGTGATGAAACAGATATTGCTGTGCGTAACCGCCATGGTCCCCGAAGTACCCCTCTGTGAACGCTCGAAGCCGCGCGGCGTTCAATTTTCGCGCCCGCGGAAAATACTTTTCGCGCAACACCCGCTCAATCCAGACGTCGATCGGGAACGCGCGCAGCCGCTCGTAGGCAAAGAGCATCACACAATTAGCAACCTTCGCGCCCACGCCAGGCAGCGCGCACAACCGCGTGCGAAGATCGACATCGGTAAGCGTCGCCAGCTTCTCAAGATCGACATCTCCGCTCGCGACCAACCGCGCCGTTGCCAGTAAAGTCTTCGCGCGATAACCGAGTGCACATTTTCGCAATTCTTTCTCCGAGCTTTGTGCAATTCGATCAACGCCCGGAAATGTAAGCGCGGTGTAGGTTGGGGTGGATCGAGCAGTCCCTTGCTCGATGTTAACAAGTGTCGGCGCAGCCGAGTAGATTACCATCGCCCGCGGAGCGGCCGATCCACCATCCGAATTTTCAATCGAACGTTCGAGAGTGATCTTCCACGCCTCACCAAATCGCTCGCGCAACTTTCGCGAGATCTGTCGAATGTGCGCCACTTGTTTCATCGATGAACAAATGAACGTGGCCAAACATTCCCATTTTGGTTGACGAATAATTCGTAAGCCGCGGCAAAATTCCTTGGCCGCGCTCATGACCGGATCATTTGGAAAGGACGCGCAGATTTCGGCCAGGAGATGATCGAGCGCGAAATAGCCGTGGACTAAATCCTCGCAGTCGCCGCTGACCAACAATGAATCTTCCCGCTGCTCGATATACACTGGCCGGTCGCCAATCGCGCCGATGAAACCGTCGCCGAGTTTCTCCCAATGAAAGACCTGGCCGGAACCGAGCGTCATTGCCAAATCGAAATCCGGCGCCGGAATCTGACTTAGTTTCATCCTAGAATTTTCTTGCCACAGATTAACACGGATGAAACACAGATGTTGGAATCGGATGCTCTACTTCTTTATCTGTGTAAATCTGTGTCCATCTGTGGCTAAGTAAGATCGACATGGATGGACGCCTTGCCGTCGATAGCGCGGTTCTGCTGCTTTATTTCTTCGTCATCATTTTCATCGGCCTGCGCATGGGCCGCAAAGAGCGCGACTTGGAAGATTTCGCTCTCGGTCGCCGGCAAATTCCCTGGTGGGCCGTCTTCGCCTCGATCATCGCCGCCGAAACCAGCGCCGGTACTTTTTTCGGAACGCCCGGCGAAGGTTTCGCGCTGCGGAATTACACCTACATCCAGCTGGCCTTCGGCACGATCCTGGCCCGCATTCTCGTCAGCTTCATTTTCATCAAGCCGTATTACGATTACAAAGTTTTCTCGATCTACGAATATCTGACCGCGCGCTTTGGCGTCGCGACTAAGAACGCCGCCTCCGCTGTTTTCCTGTTCACGCGCGTGCTCGCTTCGGGCGCGCGGCTTTACGTCGCCGCGATTGCGCTCGTGCTCGCCTACGAAATGATTCGCGGCACGCGACCCGGACAAACTGAAACTCTTTTTATTTATATCGGCGCGACGGTTGTGATCGTCGTTCTCACTGCGATCTACACCACCATCGGCGGAATCAAGGCGGTCGTTTGGACGGACTTTATTCAGGCGTCGATCATGATGGGCAGCGCACTGGTCGCGCTCGGTCTGCTTTACAGCGCAATTCCTGGAGGCTGGCACAAAATCGTGGAGCTCCACGGCGGTTTCCACATGTCCGATGTCATCACGACCGGACTCGATCCCGCGAAAAGTGGGTGGGACAAATGGAAAGGCATGTTCGAAATCGAGTACACGATTTTTGCCGGACTCATTGGATCGACATTCATCACCATGGCCACGCATGGCACCGATCAAGACATGGTGCAGCGCATGCTCACGGCGGTGGATATTCGGCGCAGCCGGCGCTCGCTCATTCTTTCCGGAATCGCCGACATTCCGATCGCGCTCACATTTTTGAGCATCGGGCTGCTCCTCTGGGTTTATTACCAGACCCACTTCGATCCCAATCTTCCGAAATCGCCCAATGAAACGTTCTGCCATTTTATTCTCTACGAAATGCCGATTGGTCTGCGCGGCCTGTTGATCGCCGGAATTTTCGCCACCGCCATGGGCTCGCTTAGCACCGCGATCAATGCGCTGGCCACGAGTTTCACCCGCGATTGGTATGAGCCTTACATTAATCCCGGCGCAACCGGCGAAGAAAGTTTGCGCACCGTGCGCTGGGCCACGATCGGATTCTCGTTCTTAATGATCGTGGTCGCATCGACCACATCCTATTTCGTGATCGTGCTGCCGAACGTGCGCATCATCCCGATCGTGCTCGGAATTTACGGTTACACCTACGGCTCTGTGCTGGGCATTTTCCTGGCCGGCATGCTCACAAAATCGCGCGGCAATAATCGCGGCAACCTCATCGCGATGGTCACGGGCTTTGTCGTCGTCACAATTCTGAGCGACCTGCTGAATACGGTCGCGCGATTGTTCGGCAAGGTTGCTTACGTCAAACCCGACTGGCTCCCAACCATGGAATTTCCCTGGTGGATCTGCTTCGGCACAATCGTCACTTTTTCGGTGGCGATTCTTTTCCGGACGGGCCGCGAGCATCACCCGCCGGCTTGATCGCGAGATCGCGCAGTTGCTTCGGATCGACCTCGGCCGGCGATTGAGTCATCAGATCCATCCCGCGATTGTTTTTCGGGAATGCCATCACGTCGCGAATTGATTCCGCGCCGCAAAGAAGCATCACCAGCCGATCGAGCCCGAGTGCGATCCCGCCGTGCGGCGGCGCGCCCAGACGCAACGCGCGGAGCAGATGACCAAACATTGACTGTTGATCTTGCGCGCTGACTCCGAGGGCCTCGAACATTTTCGCCTGCAACTGCGGCTCGTGGATTCGCATGCTGCCTCCGCCGATTTCAACGCCGTTGAGCACGACGTCGTAAGCTTCTGCTCGTGTCTCCGCAAATTTCTTTTGTTCGAGCAATGGGAAATCTTCCTCTTTTGGCCGCGTGAACGGATGATGAACCGCGTTCCATTTGTTGTCTTCCGCGCTCCATTGCATGAGCGGAAAGTCTGTCACCCATAAAAAGTTCCAGACTTCCGCTTCAGGAACTAGCTTTTGAATTTCGGCGATGCGCAATCGAATCCTTCCGAGCACTTCACAGGCGATCTCCCATTTGTCGGCGCCGAACAAGATCAGATCGCCTTCCTCGATTTTTAATTTCGATTTCAGCGCAGCTTTCTCGGCGTCGTTAAAGAATTTCACGATCGGCGATTTCCATTCGCCGTTCTCGACCTTGATAAACGCCAGACCTTTGGCTCCGAAAACTTTCGCTGTTTCGGTCAACTCTTCGATCTGCCCAGTCGTGATTCCGGCAAAACCTTTCGCGTTGATCGCCTTGACCACGCCGCCGGCATCGAGCGCGCCGCGAAAAACTTTGAAGCCGCTCGCGCGAAAATCATCACTGACATCGACCTGCTCGATGCCGAATCGACGGTCGGGCTTATCACTGCCGAATCGGCCAACCGCTTCGCGATAGGTTAGCCGATCGAACGGCGTTTTGATGTCAACGTCGCGGGCAGCTTTGAAAATCGCGGCCAGCATTCCTTCGGTCAGCTTGAAAATGTCATCCGGTGTTACGAACGAGCCTTCGATGTCGATCTGAGTGAATTCCGGCTGACGATCGGCGCGGAGGTCCTCGTCGCGAAAACATTTCGCGATCTGAAAATATTTTTCGACGCCGGCGACTTGAAGGAGTTGTTTGTACTGCTGCGGCGCTTGTGGCAGAGCGTAAAACTTTCCCGGCACCAATCGGCTTGGGACCAAGAAATCACGCGCGCCTTCCGGCGTGCTCTTCGACAAGATTGGCGTCTCGATTTCGATGTAGCCTTGTGAATCGAGATAATCGCGTGTCGCCTTGGCCGCGCGATGGCGCACGCGCAGATTGCGCGACAACTCCGGCCGGCGCAGGTCGTAATACCGATACGTCAACCGCAGATCTTCATTGTGAATCTCGGCGTCGATCGGGAATGGCAAATCGTCCGCGCGATTGAGAATCTTCAACTCACTGGGAATCAATTCGATCTCGCCCGTGGCGAGTTTTGAATTTTCCGTTCCCGGGACACGGGCCGCGACTTTACCAGAAACCTGAATTACGTCTTCGCTCCGCAAACTGTGCGCTTCTTTCGTCAACCGCGCGTTTTCCTCCGGTCGAAAGACAACCTGAGTAATTCCTTCGCGGTCGCGTAGGTCGATAAAAATCACGCCGCCGTGATCGCGCGAAACGTGGACCCAGCCGGCAAGGGTAGCGTCCTTGCCGATGTCGGCCTTGCGAAGTGAACTGCAGTTGTGGGTCCGGTACATGTCAGGCGGAACCGGAGACGTTGAAGAATTTTGCGACACTGTCCAGCAATGCATCGCCGGTAATTAACGATTCCTCTCGGGTAGCGAGATTTTTCACTTTCACCTGCGGCCATTCGTCGCCGTAAAGAAGCGTGATTCGCGCGCCGACGTTTTCGGCAGTTTGAAATTGTTTCGCCACCTTGTCAGCCGCGAGAGGGTAATCGACGCGATAACCGCGGTCGCGCAGCTCTTGAATTTGCTCAAGCGCGTCGGAGCGTCGTTCCTCCTTGGCGATGACTGCGTAGATGTCGATCTTGTTCTGCTCTTTGACGGCGGCTTCCAACTTTTCGCGAGCCGCGGCACGATTACGCAGCAATTCGCCCAGCACCACGTCGCCCATGGCGAAACCGAGCGCAGGCATCGAGACCGCGCCATCACTCAGCTGTCCGATCAAATTGTCGTAGCGGCCGCCGCCGGCAATAGCTCGCAGTTTTCCGGCGCGATCGAAGACCTCGAAAACGGTTCCGGTGTAATACGCCAAACCGCGCACGATCCGAACGTCGACATCGACAAATCCGGCAAGTCCGCGCGCGCCAAGTCCATCCACCAGCCGATCAAGTTTTCCACTGCGACCGCCTTCGTCGAAGGCGGAGAAAACGGGCACTGCGAGCTTGCCAAGTTTTTCCTCCGTTTTCTCGCGCGGCTCGCGTCCTGATTTATCGATAATCTGTAAAACTTCCTCCCACTTTTCGGCCGGGAGTTTCTGTTGCTGCAAAAAATCAGTCCAGAATTCGCGGTCGCTGATGCGAACAACGAAATCTTCTTCGGTCAGCCCAAATCCGCGCAAGATGTCGATGCAAAGCGCGATCAGCTCGATGTCGGCGGCGAAGTCGCTCTCACCGATGATGTCGCAGTTGAGCTGGTAATGTTCGCGCAAACGGCCGCGCTGTTGTTTTTCGTAACGAAAGAATTGGCCGATGGAAAACCACTTGAGCGGTTTTTTGAACGCGCGTTCGTGCGCCGCGACGACGCGCGCCAAGGTCGGCGTTAATTCTGGCCGCATCGACACTTCGCGTTCGCCTTTGTCGGTGAAATTGAAAAGTTGATCGACAATTTCGGCGCCGCTTTTTTTGCGATAAAGATCCGTCGGTTCGAGCACCGGGCCGTCCCATTCGACAAAGCCGTAGCGGCGCGCCACCTCGCGCCAGCGCGCAAAAATGTAATTCCGGACTGCACAGTCGTCGGGCAGGAAGTCGCGAAACCCGGGAAGCGCTTGCATGATTTCAAAAACCAACCGGGCGCTTGGGCGCGAACCACTTATGCGGTCGAATAAACGGCCGCTCGGGGAAGTCCAACCTATCCACAATAACGAGCATTTGGTTAACCAAAGCAGAGGACAACTATGAAACAAACTACATTAGCGAAAATATTGGCGGTGGCCTGCGGTATGGGCGTCGTAACAGCGATGGCTCAAACCTCGACTACAGTCACAACGAAAGATGCTGCCGCCGGAACTGCCGTCACCGAGACGAGCACTACGACCAGCGCAGGAACAATCAGCACCTACACGCCGGGAACGGATTACATCACGTTCCGCACCACCACGGACACGGCGCCGGTGCGTTATTACTACAGCAAGGACACCACGATTCTTGATCCGGACGGCCGCACGGTCACCTGGTCAGCGGTGCGTCCTGACCTGCCCGCAACGGTTTACTATACGCGGGACGGCGAGCGCATGGTTGTCCGCAAGATCGTGTTGAGCAAGCCAGCGGGGGCCGTGATCGAAAAGAAAGAGACCACGACCACGACAACTACCGAGAAGCCCTAATCGAAGCGGTTGGTAGTTAATTAGAATTCAAAAGCGCCCGCGAAGAAATTCGCGGGCGCTTTTTTTAATCTTCGTAGCCCTGCGGAAATTTTTGGTGCCATTTCCAGGCGCTCTCAATAATGGCGTCGAGCGATTGAAATTGAGGTTTCCAGCCGAGCTCGCGTTTAATTTTTTCCGAGGACGCGATTAGCCGTGGCGGATCACCCGGCCGGCGCGGCTTTTCCACGATGTCGATCTTGCGGGCGGTAACTTTGCGACAGGAATCGATCACTTCCCGCACACTCGCGCCGCCACCCGTGCCGAGATTGTAAAAATCACTCTTGGCTGAGTTGAGCGCGAGGATGTGGGCGCGGGCAAGATCGAGAATGTGGATGTAGTCACGGATGCAGGTGCCGTCCGGCGTCTCATAATCGGTCCCAAAGATTTCGACGTTCGGTTTTTCACCGAGCGCCACCTTCAGCACATTCGGGATCAAGTGCGTTTCGACTCGATGATCTTCCCCAAATTTTGCCGAAGCGCCAGCGGCGTTGAAATAACGAAGGGAAACGAATTTCAATTCGTGGATCTCGCCGTACCAGCGCAGGATCTTTTCGAACGCTAATTTTGATTCACCGTAAGGATTGATCGGCCGGGGCGGCGTTGTTTCGTCGATTGGCACGCGCTCAGGCGGACCAAAGATGGCGCAGGTCGATGAAAAAATGATCTTCTCGACACCTGCGGAGATCATCGCGTCGAGCAGATTGAGGCCGTTGGCGATGTTGTTCCGAAAATATTTCGACGGGTTCTGCATCGATTCGCCAACGAGCGCGTTGGCCGCGAAATGCATGACCGCATCCGGCCGTTGCTTTGCCAATGTCTTCCCGATCGATTGTCGATCTACCAAATCGCCTTCGACAAATTCAGCCCGCGGATCGAGCGCGCGACGATGGCCTTCGCTGAGATTATCGAAAATCGTGACGCCGTGGCCTTCATCGAGCAGCAGCTCGGCGCAGACGCTCCCGATATAACCGGCACCACCGACAACGAGAACTTTCATTCCCGGGAAAATCGACGGACTGCGCCGTTAATCAATCCAAAGTGCGGCTCGAGGACGTTCGCGTTGAAGCTTCCCGGGGAGAAGAAGCAACACCCTTACGTGAAACCGGGGCCTTCTTCTGAAGTCCGGCGATCATCCGACGAGCGGTCTGATGTTTCGCGCGCGGACCGAGGACTTTGAGGCTCTGCTCCTCCGAACCCCATTGCAGAATGTCGATGTCGACATTGCGCACACCCCAGCGTTTCATCTCCAACTTAGTCGGCTTGTAGAGGTCGATTGTATTGGTGCCGACCAATGCGGTTCCGTAATCGTCGATAATAAATTCCTCTCTGGTGCTGACGATTTTGAATCGAGTGCCGAGCGGGAAACGCGACCAATCGGAGGCGGCGCTCATCACGTGATGGCCGGATAGATATTTGCCGAGCGCGTTTCGGCGTCCGCCTTTTTCGACACGGGTGTAAGCGGTTGTGCGGACATTGGACATGCGGCCAAGGTGCGAGTTGGCAGCTTCGACAGCAGCCAAGGGCTTTTGCACCACAGCTTGTTCCGCGCAACCAACCAAGACACAACCAACAGCAAGAACTATTGTAAGGTTAAGGCTTTTTGACATTTGCAACACGCGGCCTCAAATACCATCGAACTTCCGCCGGGCAAGTAATTATTTCCCGTAAGGAAGTATCTGACGCCGCTCTCCACGGCGTTTTTGGCAGCAGGCTGCGGGCCAGCCTTAAGCGCTCATTTGCCCGGCAAACTCAGTCGTGCAATGCGGGCAGCGCCGCGCCTTGATCGGAATCGTCATCGCGCAAGCCGGGCAATCTTTTACCACCGGCGCGCTCGTAGGCGACGGCTTCTTCATCCGGTTCATCGCCTTCACAACCAGAAAAATGCAGAAAGCTACGATCAGGAAATTAATGATCAGGGTAATGAAGTTTCCGTAATTCCATGTCACCGCGCCCGCCTTGGCGGCTTCGGCCGGAGTATTGAACACGCCGCCGCCCGGCGCATCCTTCAGAATCAAAAACTTGTTCGAGAAATCGAGACCGCCAATCAGCAACCCAACGGGCGGCATCAAAATATCTTTGACCAGCGAGGTAACGATTCCCCCGAAAGCCGCCCCGATAATCACGCCGACCGCGAGATCGATCGCATTGCCTTTAACGGCAAATTCCTTGAACTCCTTCCACATGGCGCTTTTGTAATTACTCCACCACGACGTTTACAAGTTTTTTTGGGACGACCACAACTTTGAGAATTCGCTTCCCAGTCGTCAGTTCCTGAATTTTTGGGAGAGCCAGCGCCGCCTTTTTGATTTCTTCTTCGCCCGCCTGGATCGACATCCTCACGCGGTCCCGCACTTTTCCGTTTACTTGAACGACGATTTCGACTTCGTCTTCAATCAGAAACTTTTCATCGTAACCCGGCCAGTTTTGCGCGGTGATTTGGCCGGGCGACTTCAAGTTTTCCCAAAGCTCTGAGCTCAAATGCGGCGCAAAAGGATTGAGCAGCACGAGAAAAGTTCGCATCGCCGAAATCGGAATCGTTTCGGTCCCGCGCTGCGGGATGAACGCGTTGACGAAAATCATCATCTGCGAAATCGCCGTGTTAAATGAGAGCGACTCGATGTCCCCGGTCACTTTTTTGATCGTGGCGTGCAGGATTTTCTGCTGTGCCTTGGTAAGATCGACATCCTGCACCGCGGGCGACAGCTCCCATTGGCCAGACTGATTTTCGGTCATTATCAATCGCCAAACCCGGGCCAGAAATCGCGAAACCCCTTCCACGCCGCGCATACTCCAAGGCTTCATTTGCTCGAGCGGACCCATGAACATTTCGTAACACCGAAACGCGTCCGCGCCGTACTGGTCGATCACGTCGTCGGGATTGACGATGTTCCCGCGCGACTTCGACATCTTCTGACCATCTTCACCGAGAATGATTCCCTGGTTTACCAACCGCTGAAACGGCTCTGGTTTTGAAATATGGCCGAGATCGAACAGCACTTTCTGCCAGAAGCGCGCGTAAAGCAGATGCAACACCGCGTGCTCGGTCCCGCCAACATAGAGATCGATGCCGCCGGGCTTCGATCCACCCATCCAATATTTCTCAGCCTTCTCGCCGACAAAGCGCTGGTCGTTTTCTGGATCGCAGAAGCGCAAGTAATACCAGCATGAGCCGGCCCATTGCGGCATCACGTTTAACTCGCGTGTCGCGTTCTTTGAGTGACGAATCCAATCTTTCGCTTTGGCGAGCGGCGGTTCGCCCGTGCCGGTCGGCTTGTAATCTTCTAACGGCGGCGGCACGACCGGGAGCTCGTTTTCATCCAGCGCGCGATGCTTTCGATGCTGCCCGTCCGGCTCGGACTGCCAGACAACGGGAAACGGTTCGCCCCAATATCGTTGCCGTGAGAAAAGCCAATCGCGTAGTTTGTAATTGATTGCGCCTTTGCCTAAATCGCGTTCTTCCAGCCAAGCCGTGATCTTGCGAATCGCTTCGCGCGACGGAAGCCCGTTGATGATCGGCGAATTGATCGCGATGCCATCGCCGACAAAGCCGATCGGCTCCTCATCGCCAGGCGGCTGAACAACCTGGCGAACCGGCAAATTAAACTTGCGCGCGAATTCGAGGTCGCGTTCGTCATGCGCCGGCACGGCCATGATTGCGCCCGTGCCGTAGCCGAGCAGAACATAATCGGCGATCCAAACTGGGATTCTCTCCTCGTTGACCGGATTGACTGCGAACGCGCCGGTAAAGACGCCCGTTTTATCTTTCGCGAGCTCGGTCCGCTCCAGATCGCTTTTGCGCGCGGTCTTTTCTCGATACTCCCGGACGGACGGCCATTGCTCTTCGGTCACGATCAGATCGACCAAGGAATGTTCTGGCGCGAGAACCATGTAAGTGGCGCCATAAAGCGTGTCCGGCCGCGTGGTGAAGACGCGAATTTGGTGCCCGTCCGGCTCGGACTTGTCGATTTTGAAGTCGACTTCGGCGCCTTCACTTCGGCCGATCCAGTTTCGCTGGAGTGATTTGATCCCTTCCGGCCAATCGAGGCCTTCAAGCTCATTGATCAATCGCTCCGCGTAGGCGGTGATGCGCAACATCCATTGCCGCATCGGCCGCCTGACGACTGGAAATCCGCCGACCTCGCTTTTGCCATCGACCACTTCTTCGTTGGCCAAAACGGTGCCGAGCTCCTGACACCAGTTCACCGCCACATCGGCAACGTAAGCAAGGCGAACTTCATCCGGATTTTTGCCGCGATAAGTCGCGATCGGTTCGGCCTTGTTCGTTTTCAGATTGAACCAGGAATTATAAATCTGGAGAAAGATCCACTGCGTCCATTTGAAGTAACGCGGATCGGTCGTGTTAATCTCGCGCTGCCAATCGTAGGAAAAACCGATCCGCTTTAGTTGCGATTTGAATTTAGCAACGTTCGCGCGCGTGGTCAGCTCAGGGTGCTGACCGGTCTTGATCGCGTATTGCTCGGCCGGCAGACCAAACGCGTCCCAACCCATCGGATGCAAAACGTTGAACCCGCGCATCCGTTTGTAGCGCGCGATGATGTCGGTGGCGGTGTAACCTTCCGGGTGCCCGACGTGCAAACCGGCGCCGCTCGGATAGGGAAACATGTCGAGCACATAGAATTTCGGTTTGGCCGCATCGAAACTTTTCTCGCCCGGATTGGGTCCGTGAAAAATCTCGCGCTCGTCCCAGAGGGTCTGCCACCTGGGCTCGATCTGGTCGAACGGATATGGTTTGCGGCGCTCGCTGCTCATCGGATTATCAATCAGGAAAGCAGGAAAACAGGAAAAGAAAATGGATTTGCTGTTGGCCACGCACAATCAACACAAGAGTCGCGAATTTCATGAACTTCTCGGCACGGATTTCAACATCACTGATCTAACGTCATTTCCTGAAATCACGCTTCCGGAAGAAACTGGCCGGACATTCGAAGCAAACGCCACTCTGAAAGCGATCGCCGCTTCAAAAGATCGACTCGTTATCGCAGACGATTCCGGGCTCGAGATCGATGCGCTCGGCGGCGCCCCGGGAATTTTCTCAGCGCGCTATGCGGGCGAACATGGAAACGCCGGAGCGAATATCAGCAAATTGCTTCGTGAATTAGGCGCGCGAAACGTCGCCCGCGAAAAACGATCCGCGCGTTTCCGTTGCGTAATCGCACTGGCGCGAGATGGAAAGCTGCTCGGCACGTTTGAAGGCGCTGTTGGAGGAAACATTGTCGATCCACCACGCGGAACCGGCGGCTTCGGTTACGATCCAGTTTTTCAGCCAGATGGATTCGCGCTGACGTTTGCCGAAATGCCGCCGGAATTAAAAAATAGAATTAGCCACCGCGCACAAGCGATCGCCGCACTGCGGAAAGGCCTTCGCGATATCGAAAGTTAGTGCGGAGGTGGCGGCGGCGGCGCGCCGGGCGCGCCGGGAGCCCCCGGAGTACCGGGGCCAGCAGCAGGCCCACCTTGGGCCGCGCGAATCTGGTAACCGACTTTCTGAATTCCCGCGCGCCTGACTTTGTCCAATATGGTGATCACGTCGCCATGACGCGCCATCCCTTCGGCGCTGATCGAAACCTTGATTCCCGGATTTGCTTCATGCAAACGATAGAGGCGCGACATGGTCTCCTCATCCTGAACATATTGTCCGTCGAAGCTGACCGCGTTACCGGCGCCCACACGGATCGACACATAGTCCTTAACTTGCGTCGGCGGCGGTGCCTGGGTCGATGGCAGGGCAACCTTAATCCCCTTCATGTGAGTTTGGCTCAAGCTCACCATCATGAAGCTGGCGAGAAGAAAGAACATGATGTCGATCAACGGAATGATCTCAATCCGAGCGCGTTTGTGGGGAATGGGAGAGGCGAGACGCATAATGGTTAATAGGAGGCGCCGGTCATTGTGTAAGTAATGGGCACTTTTACTCGCGGGGCCGCCGCTCCAGGCCGGAATTTCCACCGCCTGAACGTGCTGGTGGTTGAGTTGTCCAGAATCGGGCTGCCGATACTTTGCGCCATTGATACCTCAGTGACAGTGCCGCTGGCCACGTCAACAGTTAGGACGGCAATACCGCTGCCAGTGACGTGACGGCTGCGCGCTTCGTACGGGTAATCCGGTTTTGGAGCAAATGTCGCCACGGCTTTCGCGCCACTGATCGACATTGTTCCGGTGGCTTGTGGCGCTTTGACCGGAGCGCTCGGCTTGGCGGCATTCTTCGGTGGAGGTGGTTTCTCTTCGTGAAATTCCGGCGCCACTTCCGGGACCGGCGGCGGCTCGGGAATGGGAATATCTTCCGGTGGCGGTGTCGGCTGATCTTCGGGTTGGAGCATTGCTTCTACTGTCGCCGTTGGAATATCCGAAAGGTCCACCGGGGGAGCTTCATGTTTGATCGCGTAAGCCCCGACAGCGGCAAGATGAATTGCAATCGCTCCGCCTAAAGCGGCCCAGACTTGCCAGCGAGGAGGTGGTTTGTAGAGAAGTGGACCAGCCATGGTTTATTTCCTTCCCGATCCGGGCACTGACTTGAGCGCTTCACTCTTAATTTCAAAGGCGATCTTGTAAAAGCCAGCCGCGCGCAAATACTCGAGCACGCGAATGATATTGAAGTGAACTGTGTCCGCATCGCCGCGAACAAACACCTTTGCCTCCGGATTTTCGTCGTGAACTTGTTTCAGTTTGGCGGCGAGCGTGTCGTAGGTCATTTCCGTCTTGTCGAAAAACGGATTGCCGTTCGAATCGACTGAGACGCTGATATAATCCTTTTTCGACTGCGTTTCGCCGGACTGGCCGGTGGGAAGATTCACTTTCATGCCCTTCATGTGAACCTGGCTCAAGCTGACCATCATGAAACTCGCCAGCAGAAAGAACATGATGTCGATCAACGGGATGATCTCGATCCGCGCTTTGTGCTTAGGGACAGGCGAGGTAACATGCATAAGAAATCCTAGATGGAGGAGCCTTTGGCCGAACTCGGCGTGTGGCCCCCGATCGCTACTTCACGACCTTCTTTACCTTTTGCTTCCAGCATAACTTCGAGGTTCGTGGCCGCGGTCTGCAGTTCGAACTCTAAGTTAGACACTCGGGAAGTGAAAAAGTTAAACGGAATCAACGCGAAGATGGCGATGCCGAGACCGCAGGCGGTGGCGATGAGCGCCTCCGCGATACCGCCGGTGACAGCTTGAATAGCCAACTCTTCATTGCCCAAGAATCGGAAGGACCGAATCAATCCCGTGACCGTTCCCAACAAACCGAGCAACGGCGCAAGCGTGACCAACGTGTCCATCACGGTCAGGAACCGGCCCGCGCGTTTGATCTCAATACCGGCCGCAACCTGCAATGCGCCCTGCAACGACGCGTGCTGATGGTTCAAACCGTTCCACATCATTCGTAGAACCGGATCGCGTGAATCGCGAGACAAACGCGACGCTTCCGCAACGTCGCCGACTTCGATTGCCGTAAAAACTTTTTCGATTCGCTTGGGGTCGCGCCGGAACCAGCGTCCGCCCCACCAGAAAATTCGTTCGATCACGACCGTCAACGCGACGATCGAGACGAGTAGGATCGGCCACATGATCGGACCGCCCTTTTGAAAGTTGTCGATGAGGAAGTTGCTACTCCCGCTGCTCGCCTCAGCGGCGGGTGACGCGCTGGCGCTTGGACTCAACGTCGCGGTGACAGTTGCTCCCGGGGCAGCTGCTCCTGCAGGAGGAGCGCCGACTGGACCAGCGGGTGACATCCCTGGCGCCCCTGGCGGCATACCGGCAGGTGGCGGTTGACCGGGTGCCCCCGGTGCTGGTGCGCCTGGTTGTCCTGGTGCGCCTGGTTGTCCTGGTGCGCCGGGCGGTTGTTGTGCTGGAGCGCCGGGCTGAGCCGGTGCACCTGCAGCTGGTGGCGCGTTCGGCGGCGGTGGCGGTGGCGGTGGTTGTTGACCAGGCCGTTGCGGCGGCTGAGCAAACGCGCTCAATGCGATGAAGCTGAGACAAAGAGTAAGCAATGTTTTCATAATTTTCGGCGGAGTTGGATTAACTGCTCGGCACCATCCCCTTTATTCCAAAACAGTTGGATATGAGTCGAGCAAAAGTTTTCACTTTCTTATTCGGCGACGCTCCGCTTAGCGAACGTCACTTATACTTCGCATCAAACGCCGTCCGAGGATGTAGCCAGCGCTTCAATTATCATCGCGCATTGACCACGCGGTTCCGCAGCGACGGCCAATTCTCGATTCGCGCTTCCAATTCATCACCAGCCCGGAGCGGTCCAACGCCCGACGGGGTTCCGGTCAAGACCACATCGCCGGGCATCAAGGTCAGTGATTGGCTCGCGAAGGAAATAATCTCGGCCACGGAGTAGATCATTTGGCTCGTCCGCGCCTGTTGCCGCACTTCCCCATTTTGTCGCAACTCCACCGGCAGATCGCTCACATCGACATCGGCGTAAACGAATGGGCCGATCGGCGTGTAGGTATCGAACGATTTGCACCGACCGAATTGCTTCTCGGACTTCTGCAAGTCACGGTCGCTGATGTCCAGGCCGATGGTGTAACCGAAAACAAAATCGCGCGCCTGTTCGGCCGACACATTCTTTGCCCGCCGGCCAACCACGATCGCCAGCTCAGTTTCGAAATCGGTTTGATGCTCGGGAAATGCGATTTCGATGTTGCCGTTGTGCCGCAAGAGCGAGCTCGGCGCTTTGAACCAGATCAACGGCGTTCCGAGCGGCGTCCGTTTCATTTCGGCAATGTGATCGGCGTAATTCAACCCCACCGCGATGAGCTTTGAAGGCGCGACGGGAAGATCGAGGTTGACCTTCGCCAACTTGGGGACGTCACCCGTGAATTGGATGTCGATCCAATAAGGCTTTGCTAGGACGTGGACATCGTCACCGCGGACTTCACCGTAGAAGAATTCGTTGCCTGACTTAAATCCACCGAATGCGCGCATAATGATTACCGCGGCACGATCGCCACAAAATCGCGCACCGGTTTTAGTTCCGCGATGGAAAACGCGCCGCCATTGTAGCGCTTAAACCAAAAGGCGCTGGAGGAGCCGCCGTCGAGATTGAGCGCGCGTTGGATTTTGAAATCAGGAACGGAGATAGAAGCAAGAATGTTCGAGAGATCGGCCAGAGTCACTTCCGAGCAAAACCCCAAGACCGCTTTGTCGCCCGCTCCGACGGCTGCAAAAGTGCGCCGTGCGGCTCGGGTTGATTCCAGGCCGCGCACCGGTTTGCCAAGATCGACAACCATCGGGCCGCACTCGACCGCGGCATCCGGTTTTTGGGCCATTGAAAATTCACCAACTCGCGAAACTTGCACTTTCTTGGCAGAGGCGCTGAGAACGCCGCTGAGCAAACGCGCCTTTTGCAACGGGGCGATACTCGCTCCATCGACAACAAGCAAACCGATCGGTTTGTAATCCGGGTCGAAATAACCGCCGTTCACGCCCGCGAGAAAATTTCCGCGACCCATCGCTTCTTCCAAATCGACGCGCGGTTCGTTTGGTTGATCGATTACGCGAAGCCGGCACGACTTCGTCGAAAACACTGCGAGCTCGAGCGAAGCGCGATCGCCCGTCGCGGAATGCTCGGCCACGATGTAGCGGTGCTCGAGTCCACGGGTAGGCGACGGCTCGGCCTGGCTAGAGATTTGCGACCACTGTGCTTGCGCAGTGGTAAAAACAAACGAAACAAAAATCGCGGCGCTAAACTTTCGCACCGTACTTTTCGAGCAATGCCTGAAACCGCGGGTCTTTGCGAATCGGGTCCCAAACCGGATCTATTTTCAGAATCGGCACAGTTATCCCATTGGGCGTGTTGAGAGAATGCTCGATGAGCTTGAGGGCCTGGTCGGTTTCGCCCGTGAACATATAGATTTGCGCGAGCTGAATCGTGTGTTCCGGCCCATCTAAAGCGTCTTTGGATTCCGGAAGCAGCTCCACCGCGCGTTTGCCTTCACGAATCGCATCCTCCTTGCGCTCGAGAGCGGCGTAGATCATGCCGAGCTGGGCGTGATTGCCGGCATCGTTCGGCGATTCGCGCACTTGTCGCTCGACGAAGGTGCGCGCTTTCTCAAACGCTTCCCGCATTTTTGCTTTGTCCTTCAGGAAATAATAACAGATTCCTTCCAACACAGCTTTGCATGTCGGTGAGCCATTGTCGCCGTGGAACGTATCGCCTTTGAACTTCTGCAAGAGCGCGAGCGCATCCGAGAATTTTCTTTGGTAAAAAAAAGAGTTCGCGCGCACCATGGTAACCATTCCCTCCGGATCGACCCCTGGTGGGAAGGTCGCCAGTAACCGTTCCATCGCGCTCATGTCGCCTTTCCAATCGAGGGCGAGCTTCGCTTTCATCCCGCGCAAACCCAATGATTCCGGCGCCAGTTCGAGTCCGCGCGCATAAGTCTTGTCGGCCGCCTCGTAATTTTTCACGGCGGCGTAATTGATGGCGAGATTCTGCAACACCCATGGATCTTTCGGATTAAGCGAAGCCGCTTTCTCTAAATGTGCCGTCGATTCTTCCCATTTTCCCTGTCGCCGTTCGATCGCCCCAATCGAGAGATAGACTTCGGCATTATTGGGCAGTCCGCTTTGCGCGATTTTGAATTCGCTCAGCGCGCGATCGTAATCGAGGTCGCTGTAATAGAAGCAATAACCGAGGGCGAGGTGCGCTTCGGGCAGATCAGGTTGTAATTTCAAAGCCTGGTCCGCCAGCGATCGCGCCTTTACTTTGCGCGCTTCGGTCGCATCGAAGGTATGAACAATCCAACTCTCCAGCTGGGAGAGACGGGCATAAGCGAGCGCAAAATTTGGATCGAGTTGCAATGCGCGCTCATAAAGTTGTTCGCCCTGTTTCAATTTTTCGAAATCTTCCGGCAGAAAAAGATTTGCGGCCTGCATGTAGGCGAGGTAAGCCTCGCCGTTCTCGGTCGGCTTGCGTGTCATCTGCGCTTTCTCGATCGGTGAAAGTTTCGCCTGCAGCTCGTTCGCGATTTTCTGAGCGAGATCGGTTTGGATGGCGAAAACGTCGGTCAGATCGCGATCGTAATTGCTCGCCCAGAGATGCTCGTCGTTGGTCGCGTTGATCAGCTGCACGTTGACGCGCACGCGCTTGCCTTCGCGACGCACGCTGCCTTCGAGAATGCTGGAAACACCAAGGGCTTTCCCGATTTCACGGACATTCGGAGTCTTCCCTCGATACGACATGACGGAGGTGCGCGAGATGACCTTCAGGTCGCCGATCTTGGAAAGATTGGTCAGAATGTCGTCCTGGATTCCGTCTGCAAAAAAAGCGTTCTCTTTTTCCTCGCTCAGATTTTCAAACGGCAGCACTGCAATCGATTTGTCGATCTTGTGCGCGGAAGCGCGCGGCAGAAGAAAGAAACCCGCCGCCGCGGAAATGATCATGCCGGTGATAATAAGCATGATGACATTGCGGCGAAGATGTGAACCGGGCGCTGCGACCGTCGGGGTTGCTTTGATTCCGTGAGAAGTGACGTCGAAAGCCCACGCCAGAATCAGCGCGATCGGAAAGCCGATGAGCAGCAAGACAATGACCAAACGCAGCGACCAACTCGGCAGCTCCCATGCCGGAAACGCGGCCGAGGCGAGCTGAATAATGCCGCCGGCGGCGATAACGTAAGCGACCGCGACACGGTAAACCTTTCGCCGCTTCACTTCATCAAAGAAGCCGCTCATAGGAACAAGATTCGATCGATTATCACTCAACGACAATCATTGGACAGGCAAATCGAACGACCCGTTCACTTAACGCCGGTGGCGAAGATTGTCTGAAATTGCGGATTTTCTTTTTCGCGCGAAACGACGCTCACTTCGATCTCGCGAAAGCCGCCTTTTTCCAAAAACTGGTGCAACTTTACTTCGCTAAAGCCGAGCCATCGATCCGCGTAAAGTTCGCGCGCCTTTTCGAAGCGATGACTCAACAAATCGAGCACGACAATCCGGCCGCTCTTTTTTAGAATGCGGTGCGCCGCCTGTATCGCGCGTTCCGGTTTGAGCGCGTGATGCAACGCCTGACTCAACAGCACGAGATCAACGCTCTCTTTGGCAACCGGCGGATCTTCCAGATCGCCCAGTCGGTACTCGAGATTCTTGAAGCCATGTTTCTTCGCCAGTTTCGAACCGAACTCGACCATCTTCGGCGAGTTGTCGATTGCGATAACTTTACGCGCACTCTTGGCCAGCAATTGGGAAAGTGTTCCTTCTCCCGCGCCAAGATCGACAATCGTCAGTCGCGGAACGAGCGAGATCAACGCGTGCGAGAGCGCTCTCCAGGAACGTCCCGGAACATAACTGCGGCCAAACTTGCCGGCCAATTCATCAAAATATTCGCGCGCTTTGTCCTGACGTTTGCGCAAGGCGAGCTTCAACGCGGTCCGGTCGCGAGCGGTCTCGGGAATTTCCCGGGCCAGTATTTCGAGGATTTGCTGCACTCGACCGCGAGCGCCATTCCGGCCCGAATGTTTACTCGCCCCGTAATAAACATTTTTTCCGGCTCGACGATCTTCCACCACGCCGGCGCGTTTCAATTGGGCGAGATGACTCGAGATGCGCGATTGCCCCATATTCAGAATCTGCTGCAGCTCGGCCACGGAAAGCTCTTCCTCCTCCAGCAGGAGCAGTAAACGCAGCCGGGTGGGATCGGCCAGGAGCCGGAACAAATTTATGGTTGACGTCATTACGTGGCTGAGACGATATATCTACATATCATGATAGGTCAATATGTTGCCGGTGACTTGATTTCTGTTCTCATTACCCGTCACTAGTCACTCCCCGCTTTTTCTCATGTCGCGCCGCTACGTTTTTTCTTCCGAGTCGGTCGGTGAAGGTCATCCCGACAAAGTTTGCGACACGATCAGTGATGCCGTTCTCGACGCCTGTCTGCGGCAAGATCGACATGCGCGCGTCGCGTGTGAAACCTACGCCAAGAGTCACACCGTCATCGTCGGTGGCGAGATCACGCTTCCCAATCTGGCGGAAGATCGTGCCCTCGAAACCGTCGTTCCAATTCCGAAAATCGTGCGCGATTGCGTCCGCGAGATCGGTTACGTGAACGACGACGACGTTTTTCACGCGGACAAGATCGACATCCAAAACATCATCACGCGCCAATCGCCCGACATCGCACAAGGCGTTGACGCGCGCGCGGTCGAAGGGAAAGACACCGCCGAACAAGGCGCGGGCGATCAGGGTTTGATGTTCGGTTACGCGAGCGACGAAACGCCGGAGTTGATGCCGGCGCCGATCATGTTCGCGCATCGGTTAGGCCGCGAGCTCACGCGAGTTCGCAAAAGCGGCCGCGTTCCGTGGTTGCGTCCCGATGCGAAATCGCAGGTCTCCGTTATTTATGACGATGGCAAACCAGTCGGCATTTCCTGCGTCGTCGTTTCAACGCAGCACGCAAAGGACGTGAAGCACTCCGAGATTCGCAGCTTCATCATCGAAGAAATTATTCGCAAAGTTTTGCCGAAGGAGATGCTGGGCGACGACACTCAATTTCTGATTAACCCGACCGGAAGTTTCGTCGTCGGCGGCCCGCAAGGCGATACCGGCCTGACCGGTCGGAAAATTATCGTCGATAGCTACGGCGGCATGGGACGACATGGCGGCGGCGCGTTTTCGGGTAAAGACCCAAGCAAAGTCGATCGGAGCGCCGCTTACATGGGACGCTGGGTTGCCAAGAACGTCGTCGCGTCAGGTCTCGCATCGAAATGCGAAATTCAATTCGCGTATGCCATCGGCCATCCGGAACCGCTCAGCGTTCACATCGACACATTCGGCACGAACGCGGTTGATGAAGACAAAATCGAGCGCGCCGTAAGATCGACATTCAGTTTCAAACCTGCCGCGATCATCGAGCAGCTTAATCTGCTCCGGCCGATTTACTCGAAGACCACAAATTACGGCCACTTCGGCAAGATCGACGACCCGGACATTACTTGGGAGCAAACGAACAAGGCCGCCGAACTGAAAAATGCGGCCAAATAAATTTATGATTAGCGCAAAGACAGACACCAAACAGGATTTCAAAGTTAAAGACATCGGTCTGGCCGATTTTGGCCGGAAAGAAATTTCGATCGCGGAAAAGGAAATGCCGGGACTAATGGCGATCCGCGAAAAATACGCGCCGCAAAAACCGCTCGCCGGTGTCCGCATCACCGGTTCGCTCCACATGACGATCCAGACGGCGGTGTTAATCGAAACACTGGTCGCTCTTGGCGCGACCGTGCGCTGGGCTTCATGCAATATCTTTTCCACGCAAGATCATGCCGCAGCCGCAATCGCGACGACCGGTGTGCCGGTGTTTGCGTGGAAAGGCGAATCGCTCGAAGAATATTGGTGGTCGACCTATCAGGCGCTCTCGCACGCGGACGGTAAGGGTCCGCAGCTGATCGTCGATGACGGCGGCGACGCGACGTTGCTCATTCACAAGGGTTACGAGCTAGAAGAAGGCAGCGATTGGGCAAAATCGAAATCGGCGAACAAGGAAGAGCAGGTCATTAAGGATCTGTTGCTCGAAGTTCAGCGCGAGAACCCGTATCGCTGGCACGAGATTACGAAGGACTGGCGCGGCGTTTCCGAGGAAACGACTACCGGCGTGCATCGCCTTTACAAGATGCATCAGGAAAACAAGCTCCTCGTTCCGGCGATCAACGTGAACGATTCGGTCACGAAATCGAAGTTCGACAACCTCTACGGCTGCCGGCATTCGCTGGTCGATGGATTAAATCGCGCGCTCGACGTGATGATAGGCGGCAAAGTCGCAGTCATCTGCGGTTACGGCGACGTGGGCAAAGGCTGCGCCCAATCGCTTCACGGCCAGGGAGCGCGCGTGGTCATCACCGAGATCGATCCGATCAACGCGCTCCAAGCCGCGATGGAGGGTTACGAAGTCACGACAATCGAAAACACGTTCGGCCGCGGCGACATTTACATCAGCGCAACCGGCAACACCGATGTGATCACTCTCGCGCACATGGAGAAGATGAAAGACCAGGCGGTTGTCGGGAACATCGGCCACTTCGATAACGAAATACAGGTCGATGCGCTGAACGATGCCAAAGGCGTGAAGCGGACCAACATCAAACCGCAGGTCGACAACTACACATTTCCGGACGGCCACGAGATTTTTCTATTGTCCGAAGGCCGGCTGCTGAACCTCGGCAACGCCACGGGTCATCCGAGCTTTGTCATGTCGAATTCATTTTCGAACCAGGTGCTCGCGCAACTCGATCTCTGGAAGAACCGCGACACCTACAACGTCGGCGTTTACGTTTTGTCGAAGAAGCTCGACGAAGAAGTCGCGCGTCTGCATTTGGAAAAAATCGGCGTCAAACTGACCAAGCTCAGCAAAGCACAAGCCGATTACCTTGGCATCCCGGTGGACGGCCCGTTCAAGTCAGAGCATTACCGCTACTAGCGATCGCGCGTCGTCAAGCCGAAGCCAGCCGCCTTGTTCGCTTCCGGATTTTCAGGTTCAGCATTTCGACAAAGACGGAAAAGCCCATTGCGAAATAGGTGTAGCCCTTGGGAATGTGAAAACCAAGACCGTCACCGATCAGATTGACGCCGATCAGGAGGAGAAAACTGAGCGCGAGCATCTTCAGCGTTGGATGGCGCTCGACGAAACGGCTGATCATTCCCGCGAATAACATCATCACGGCAACAGCGAGCACCACGGCCGCGATCATCACCGCGACGTGATCGACCATTCCGACGGCGGTGATAACCGAGTCGAGCGAGAAAATAACGTCGAGCAGAAGAATTTGCAGTAAGACACTGCCGAATGACGTCCGCGCCCGCGCGGCCCCATGTTCATCGCCCTTTTCGAGCCGCAAATGAATCTCGCGCGTGCTTTTCGCGATGAGGAACAGACCGCCAATGATGAGAATCAGCGCGCGACCGGTGAGATCGAATCCGAAGATCGACAGGAACGGCTTGGTCAATCCGATGATCCAGGTCAAGGAAAGCAGCAGCAGAATGCGCATCAGCATCGCGAGCGCCAGACCAGTGCGGCGAGTAAGATCTTGCTTCGCGACCGGCAACTTGCCGGCGATGATCGAAATAAAAATGACGTTGTCGATGCCGAGAACAATCTCGAGCGCGGTCAACGTGAGCAGACCGATCCAGATTTCGGGACTAATGAGCCATTCCATATTTATCTCCAATCACGTGCCGCTACACTGGGTCAGGCGCGAGTGGACTTTTACCAGAACGATTTCTGCACTTCGACTTGCGTCGCCTCGACGTATAAGCAGTCAGCCGCCCTTCCGCGTCGCCATCTGCCCCAGACATGAACGCTGCGGTGTTCATGCGCGGCATCGGTCAGGATTTTCGATTGCCGGAATGGCGCCGCGAGTGAGATCGATGTCGATCTTCCGGAATGAAAAACGAACATGATTTGTGAAGCGCACGATTCGCCCGGATACAAACTCACCTTGCCGATTTGATTGAATGAAGCGCCAACCGGCGCCCCGGTCACAGCCGTGGTCGTCGCACCTCGCGGTTTTTCCGGCTCACCGCAACCGGCCAACATCAACACGCTCGCGAGCAAACATGCCGAAATTCGAAGCTTCATTTTGTTAATTGGATGCAGCGTCACGCTGCTCTACAAACTTTTCGCCGTTCCAAGTCACCCTCTGCAAAACTTTTTTAGTTTTAGCACTACGAACCAGAACCGTCCGGCCATGTCGCGGTAGTTCAAATCGAAAGTCGTCATACTTCTTATTGTATTCGCCGGAGCTCCACTGATCGCCGGTCGGAAAAATTTTGCGCGACACTTCGTGCATCCTGCCGGCCGGCCCGAGCTCGAAGAATTCCAGAGTAACTCGATCATCCCCTTCCAATTCGCCCTCGCAAATCGCGAGCAGTGGACGCCCGTCGCGATAACGAAAGAACGCGACCTCAAACGAAGGCTGCGCGCCATCACCGGCAACGCTCATGTAACCGTTTTGTTTATCGACGATCGTCGCGTTGTTGAGCCAGTCCCGCGCCGGAGTTTCGAAGGTCTTTTCCGGCAGCAATAAATAATAATCGACCACCGTCATTTTCTTTCCGTCCGCGCCTCGGAGCGAGAACGGAAGACAAAGAACGACCGCAAGGCCGACCAAGATGGAGCGTCGCTTCATTCAGCCGCGGACCGTGGGCGAAGTTATCAACTCACTCTCACACTCACTGCGTCGCTGGCCTGGCCGATCTCTTTTCCATTCACAACCGCGCGGGCGGTGTAATTGAGCTCGCCTTTGCCGGGCGCGGTATCGATTGCCGGTGTCCGGAAGAAGAAGCCGACTTTCTGCGGAGATTTGTCGCCTTTGCCCTGCCGATAAAGATTAATCCCGGAAACGCCGCCACCGGCCTTACGGAACGGGATCGTGATAAAGTTTCCGGTCTGACGCGCGCGGCCGAGCTCGGCCTTGTAATTCGCGGCGTCAAATTTTCCGCTGTCGATCTTGAGCTTTTTGCCAATCTCGGCGCTAAACTTGGCGTGCGCTTTGATTCGTTCGACGCGCGCTTGCCGGCGGGTGTCGATCCCCGGCCGCACCGGAGTCGGCGCGCTGCCGCCAGCAGGAAGATCAACATAATCGCCGGAAGATTGTCCGCTTAACACTGCGTTCGCGGCGTGGCCAGGATCGGAATCGATGTCCGGTCCGAGCGTAGTAAAAATATGGACGGCATATTTCGAATCGTTCACCGCATTAGTGATTTCGGCGTCGGAAAACCCGAGATCCTTTCCAACTTTCGGAAATTCTGTGGCGAAATTTTTATACCAGTCCATCCGGCCACCGCGGTCTACGGGAAAGTAGGATTTGTTCATTCGATGTAGCGCTCCTGCGGATCGTCATACCCGATTTTCAGCGGTCAGGTCAATTCTGTTCCCGCTGCGCGAGAATCAATTTTGCCAGATAGGCCGAGAAATATCCGGCGTATTTCTTTTGCAATTCCGGCCGTTGCCAATCTTTGCCGGTTAACGTCTTGCGGCAACCGCGCCCGCCGCAATTGCACTCGACCGAGTAATCGTCGTCGTCGGTCATCGCCCAGTCGTGGGTTAGCTCTTCGCGGGCGGAAATATCGCGCATCGCCACAAACGTAATTTCACCGCGAATGCCGATGTTCGGTTCGCAGGAATGGTTCGTATACAACATCGACAACTCGCGTTCGTCTTCAGTGACCGGCGCGATGAACAAATCGTCACCAATTTGGATTTCTACCGGCCCAAGCTGTGGAGTGATTTCACGCTGCAGCGTTTCCCGATCGACAATGTGACCGCCTTTGACCGCGACGATCTCGCCTTTGGCGATTGCCGTTTTGGCAAATAATCCGCGCCCGTGAATTTTGCTCGGGCGCACTTCCGCTTTGGGCGAGCGCCAAGAAAGTTGCAGCATGAAGAAGTGATGAGTGACAAGTGACTAGTGACAAGTAGAAAAACTCTGTTTCTGTTTTGCTCGTCACCGGTCACATGTCACTTGTCACTCTTTGCCGATGAAGAACCGCCAGGCCGCCGTCATTTTCATTCTGGTCACGGTGACCCTCGACGTTCTGGCGATGGGTTTGATCATTCCGGTTTTGCCGAAACTCATTCTCGATTTTCTCGGCGGCGTGATGACCGATACGGCGAAATGGAGCGGGCGATTTGCGGTGGTCTTCGCGCTGATGCAGTTCTTCTTCTCGCCATTGCTCGGCGTTTTGTCCGATAAATTTGGCCGTCGTCCAGTCATCCTGCTTTCCAATCTGGGGCTGGGCCTGGATTACATCGTGATGGCAATGGCGCCGACTCTCTACTGGCTTTTCCTCGGCCGTATTATTTCCGGCATTACGACGTCGAGCATCCCCACCGCGATGGCCTACATCTCTGACGTAACACCAAAGGAGAAACGCGCCGGTGCGTTTGGGATGATCGGGGTTGCATTCGGAATCGGATTTATCCTGGGACCAGGCCTCGGAGGATTGCTGGGCAAGAGCGATCCACGTCTCGCTTTCTGGGTGGCGGCCGGACTCAGCTTGCTGAACTGGCTTTGGGGATTCTTTTTCGTTCCGGAATCGCTCCCGCCGGAAAAACGACAGGAGTTCGCTTTGCGACGGGCCAATCCAGTCGGCTCGCTCAAACTGTTGCGTTCGCATCACGAGCTCTGGCGGCTTGCCACGATTCAGTTTCTCGCCTACCTCGCGCACAATATCTTTAGCGTCTGGGCACTTTACGTCATGTATCGTTATGCCTGGAACACGGACGACACGGGGTACTCTCTCGTCTTCGTCGGAATCGTTACGGCAATCATTTCCGGCGGCTTGACCGGACGAATGGTGAAACGCTTTGGCGAAAAAGCTACGCTCTATATTGGTCAGTTTTTCGGTGCCTCAGCGATGTTTGTGGCCGGCCTCGCGAAAACGGGAACGCTGTTCGTCGCTTCGATTCCAATCATCTCGCTCTGGAACATTTCGATGCCGGCTGCGCAAGGCATGATGACGCATCGCGTGAGCGAGCGGGAGCAGGGCGAACTCCAAGGCGCGCTTCAAAGCATGCGTTCGATCACGTTTATTCTTGGGCCCTGGATGTTTCTCAAGATCTTCGGTTGGTTTATCGATCCTAAACACCAGCTGAATTTGCCGGGCGCGCCGTTCTATGTCGCAGCGGCCTTGCTCTTCACTGCGATGTTGATGTCGACGCGGATCAAACAAGATGCGCCGGCCGTGCCGAGTTCGACATCTAATCCTCTCGCTCCCGATGTCGTTTCACTAGAAAGCATTCCTACCGAACCGACCGTGCCCATAACCGAACCAAAAAAACATTTGAGTGATCGCGCGGCGCCAGAGCATGCATAAACAAATTTTAATTTTGCTCGCGAGCTTGATGACGCTCGCAGTGATACCCCTTTTTGCGGAACCAACTCCAACACCGAACGCTTCGCCGTGGGCGCACCACGCACAGCGATACACCTGCCCGATGCATCCTGAAGTCGTCCGGGTTGAACCGGGCCAATGTCCAAAATGCGGAATGACGCTGGTTGCGGTAAGAGAAAAAAAGCCGAAAGCGGAACAGCCGATGCCGAAATCAGAACATGCATCGCATCAACACATGACCCATGACGCGAACGGCATGGCCATCCCCGAGCACCCACATGGGGAACATGCAGAGATGACAATGCCTTCGTCGGTCAACATTGCCGATCCGATGAGCCGGGAAAGTTCCGGCACGGCCTGGGTTCCAGATTCCACGCCGATGTATGGCTACATGAAAATGTTCGGCGATGACATGCTGATGTTGCACGGTGGAATTTTCCCGCGCTACACCAACGTGAGTTCGCGGCGCGGCGACGACCGGATCGATGCGCCCAACTGGATCATGGGCATGTACTCGCATCCCTTTAACGAAAATTCGCAGCTTGGCCTTCGCCTCATGATGAGTGCCGATCTTTTAACGGAAGGCGGGCGCGGTTATCCGCTTCTCTTTCAAACGGGCGAATCGTGGAATGGTCAACCGCTCCACGATCGTCAGCACCCGCACGATCTCTTTAGCGAACTGTCGATCAGCTATTCCCAAAAGTTCACTCAGGATGTTTCCAGCTATTTGTATTTCGGTTATCCGGGCGAACCGGCGCTCGGTCCACCCGCGTTCATGCATCGGCTCAGCACAATGGATAATCCCGATGCACCGATTGGACATCACTGGCAGGATTCAACTCACATCACGTTCGGCGTCGCCACCGCCGGCTGGCAATGGCGGAGCGTGAAAGTGGAAGGCAGCATTTTTACGGGACGCGAACCGGACGAAGATCGTTACGATTTCGACAAGCCGCGCTTCGATTCCTACAGCGGCCGCGTTTCCTGGAACCCGACCCAGAACCTGGCCCTGCAAATTTCGCACGGATATATTAAGAGCCCGGAAGGACTCGAGCCGGATTTGAAAGAACATCGCACGACCGCCTCCGCGATCTACAACCAGCCACTCGGTCCTGATTCCAATTGGTCGACCTCGTTTGTCTGGGGCCAAAACGACGTAACCGATGAAGGCAAAACGCAATCGTTTCTGATCGAATCGAATTATCAGCGCGCACGCGACACGGTGTATGGGCGTTGGGAACGCGTCGAGAAATCTGGACACGAGCTGGTCCTCGCGCGCAGAGATTTAGATGAAATTTTTCCCGTCAACGCCGTCACGATCGGTTACGTGCGCGATCTCTCCCACGGGAACAACATCGACATCGGCCTGGGCGGTCAATTCACTGTGAACGTTTGGCCGGATGAACTTGATCGCTATTACGGCGACGGACTTGGTTATGGGTTTCAGTTGTTCGTGCGCATTCGCCCGTCGTTGCACGGCCACGGCCTAAGCGATATGCATGGTCCGGCGGCATCGACGCCAAAATAATTGAGCCCACACTTCCTCCACCTCATTTCGGTTTACACTTTTGAAATCGGCTGGATCGCTTTCGGCGCGATTTTCATTCTTCGAAAAAAATGGTCGCGCGACAAAACCCGGAAAAGCGATCGCGCCTCGCTCGTTGGAATCGCTATCCAAACTTTATCGCTCCCTGCGGTCTGGATGATGCCACGACAGCATCAGACCGCGATCCTGCCGCTGGGCCCTTGGTTTGAGTTCCTGAACACAATTCTCGTAATCGTGGTCGTGATTGTTTCATTGTGGATGATCTCCGCCGCAGTCCGCGTTCTTGGCAAGCAATGGAGTTTACAGGCGCGTGTGCTCGAAGATCACAAGTTGGTTCGCGAAGGCCCTTATCGTTTCGTTCGGCACCCGATTTACACCGGCATGCTCGGGATGATCGTCGCCGGCGGTCTGGCCTGGAGTCATTGGATCGGATTTCTGATCGCGCTCGTGCTTTTCGCCATCGGCACGGCGATCCGTGTCCGCAGCGAAGAAAGACTTTTGCGGGAACAATTCGGCAGTGCGTTTGACGATTACAAACGCAGCGTCCCAGCCGTCGTTCCGATCAAATTCTGACCAACGCCTTGATCATCGTTGGCGAGTGCGCCAATCTTAACGCTCCGTCATGCATCGGTTGCCGAAAATAAGTTACTACGACATCGAACGGATCATTGAGTTCGATTTCGTACGCGCAACCGAAGCGGCCGCGCTCAATTCGTTGCGCTGGCTCGGGCGCGGCGACAAGGAATCCGCTGATGCAGCGGCCTGTGATGCGATGCGCGGAATGTTCGACCTGATGAACATTTGCGGCGAAGTGGTGATCGGCGAAGGAATCAAAGACGACGCGCCCGGAATTTTTAAGGGCGAGCAACTCGGCACCTGGCTCCCGGGCGCGCCCCAGTTCGATATCGCGATCGATCCGATCGACGGGACCACGAACATTTCCAAAGGCGCGCCGAACTCGATCAGTTGTATCGCGGCCGCGAGTCCGGAAGAAGGCGTCAAGGTTGCGCTCCGCGATGTGCCCTCGTTTTACATGTCGAAGCTGGCGTATGGACCGCGCGTGATTCAATACACCCAAAAGCGCGGCGATTCGCTCCACATCGACGCGCCCATTGCCGAGACCCTCGCGATCGTTGCCCGCGCAGTGGACAAACGCGTCCAGGACGTGGTCGTGATGATGCTCGATCGGCCGCGTCATAAAGAGATCGTCGAACAGATTCGGAATTGCGGCGCGTCGCTGCGGATGATCGGCGATGGCGATATCGCTGCGGCCATGGCGCCGTCGTTACCTGAATCCGATGTCGATCTTTACATGGGCATTGGCGGTTCGCCCGAAGCCGTGCTGGCGGCGGCGGGGATCAAATGTCTCGGCGGCGAGATGCAGTGCAAAATGTGGCCGCGCGATGATAAGGAGCGCAAACAACTCGTCGCGGACGGCAATGAAAAGGATCTCGAGCGTGTTTTCACGGCCGACGATCTCGCTCAAGGCGAGAACATTGTTTTCTGCGCAACCGGAATCAGCGACAGCGCACTGCTTCGCGGGGTGAAATCAAAAGGAACCATTGCGATCACGCATTCGATTTTGATGCGGGCCAAGAGCAAGACCGTCCGGTTCATCCGCGCCCTGCACAATTTGCAGAACAAAACGATCCGGCTGCGCTCCGACAACCGGGAACATTTGATTTAGATTTGTTACCCGCGAATTACACGAATAACGCGAATGGTTTGAGAAGAGCTGCTGCCGCCCTTTTTTCGTGTGATTCGCGTCATTCGCGGGTGCGTTTCTCGGCTCGACAGGAGTGCGGAAGCTGCTAGAAGATCGACATCGTACCTCCGCCGCTTATGAAACAAATACCGAAAACCGAATTGTCGCCGGATAACGGCTGTATCATCGACATGAAATGGAAACTGGGGTCGCTCGGGTATCATCCCAGCGCCGCCGGCAAAGAAGCTGTTGAGCCAAGCAAAGAAACTATCCGGCTGCCCGAGCTTGTCCTTTACGATCACACCGGTTTCAAAGGCGCTTACGCGCGGACGAACCTCAGCTTTCATTACATCGGCGATTTCTGGAACGACCGGATCAGTTGTTTGATCATCGTCAGCGGCGTCTGGCGCTTTTATCGCGATGAATATTACAAAGGCCCGCACTGGGACCTCGGCCCCGGCTATTACGAAAGCTTCTTCGCCGCCAAAGGTCCCGACGACGTGGTCAGCTCCTTTCAGTGCGTCGCCCTGACGTAAGACATCTGGATTAGACGGTGTTATTCCGTCTAATTCTTGTTTCGAAAGCATTTTCGGCGCAGCCCCAGGAAAGAGTGAAGCCGGAGCCGCCGTGGCCGTAATTGTGAATGACGGTGCGGCCGTCAGACAGTTTTCCGCGTTCAAGGCGCACGCCTGATTTTCGAAAAGGCCGGAGACCGACGCGTTCTCGCAGCACGCGCGGCTTGTCGATCTTCAAAACACGCGCGCATTCCGAGACGATCGCGCTTGTTGTCGATGGATTGGCGTCGAGATTGTCGCTGACTTCGTTGGTGCCGCCGAAGACGCAATCGTTCGTGCGCGGGATCGCGTACATGAGCGGATCGTCGTCGCAGACGATCGCGGAGTTGAGATTGTCGATCTTAGGAACGATCGCGAGTTGGCCGCGGTGCGGTTCAAGATCGGAATCGGCCACGAGCTCGCGCGCGCCGATTCCGGCGCAATTGATCACGAGTTCGAACTTTGGATCGAGGTCTTCGAGTTTGTCGAATCGAACGTTCTCATTGATTACGCCGCCAGCTTCTTGAAAACGGCCGATGAGGTAGTCGAGATAAATGGTGGTGTCCATCAATGGGACGCGAAGTGAAAAACCACTCTTAAAAACAGAAATATCCAGAGATCCCTCGGTCCGAGCCGGACTGGCACTTTCGCTCGAGATGACAGGAGGGGGGCGCGAAATGACGGATGCCCCTAACGAGTTTGCCCACTCGGGAATTTGGATTTTTCCAGCGCAGCAATATTGGCGGAGCTCGATCATGGAGACGCCGCTGCGCGAAACTTTCGCAAGGTCGACAAGCACTTTATAGGTCGCGAGCGCCCACGGAATGACTTTCGCAATTGGTTCGGCGTCGTAGGGAAACCAGAGCGCACCGGCGGCGCCGGAAGTTGTTTGCTGTCCGATTTGGACGGCAAAAATCGCGGTGCGAAACCCGCGTTCGGCAAATAGAACGCCGCAGGTCAGTCCGGAAACACCCCCGCCAACGATCGCGACTGATTTCGCCATGCTGAAAGCTGTAATGGTGCGTGCAGAAGATCGCCAGGTCACATAAAATCAGTGCGTGAAAAACTTCGGCGCGCTTTTGCTTATCATCGCCATCGCGAGTCGGCTCGTTGCGCAACCGGTGGTGAGCGAGTCAAAGATCGTCGATGTCGATCATCTCAAAATCCATTACACGAACTACGGCAAAGGCAACATCGGGCTGTTTTTTGTTCACGGCTGGAGTTGCGACGAAACGGTTTGGGCGGAACAAGCGCCGGCATTGGCCGAGAAAATCCGCGTGATCACGATCGACCTGCCGGGACACGGACAAAGCGAGAAGCCGCAGACGATTGAATATAATAAAGATTTATATGTTCGCGCGATCGACGGGGTAATGAGCGATGCGAACCTGAAGTCGGTCATCCTCGTCGGACACAGCAACGGGACGCCGTTCATTCGCCATTATTACCGGAAATTCCCCGGCAAAGTGAAAGCGCTGGTCGTGGTCGAAGGTCCGCTTCGGCCGTTCTTTGACCGGGACGCGATGGAAAAATTCATCGTGCCATTGCGCGGCGACAATTATCCGGAGGCCGCCGGCCGTTTCATTGCCGGGATGACGAAGCCGATCAAGGACGCCGCGCTGCGAGACAAGATCAAGTCGTTGATGCTTAAAACACCGCAGTACGTCGCGGTGAGCGAATTCGAAGCGACGGCGGACGAGGATTTATGGAAAGAGGACAAAATCGAAGTGCCGGTGTTGATGATTCTGGCAAAGCAACCGGCCTGGAGCCCGGAATATGAACAGTGGGTACGCAGGCTGGCGCAGAAAGTAGATTATCAACTGTGGGACGTTTCCCATTTCCTGATGATGGAGAAGCCGCGCGAATTCAACGCCGCTCTTCTGAAGTTCTTGGAGCAGAACCAACTCGTCCCAAAGGGCTCGTAACCCGGGCTCGAATCGGTTAAACTTAGGGCAATGGTTTCACTCAATCGAGATGCACTGAGCGAGAAGGTGCTCGAAGGCGCGCGGATTTCATCCGAGGAAGCGCTTCAGCTTTATCAGTTGCCGCTGGAAGAATTGGGCGCGCTGGCAGACGTGCGGCGAAACCTGGCGAAAGAAAAAAGTTACGGCGGACGCGGACGCGAGATCGTGACCTACATCGCCGATCGCAACATCAATTACACCAACGTTTGCAACGTCTATTGCAAGTTCTGCGCGTTTTACCGGACGGAACGGGACGACGATCATTACGTGCTTTCACTGGAACAGATCGACCAAAAACTGGACGAACTTTCGGCCGCGGGCGGCGTTCAAATCCTGATGCAGGGCGGACACCATCCGAAATTGCCGTTTCAGTGGTATGTCGATCTTTTGCAGCACATCCGAAAAAAATATCCGCACATCAACATTCACGGATTCAGTCCGCCGGAATTTCAACATTTCGCCGAGACATTCCGGATGCCGTTGCGGGAAGTGATCGCCGAATTCAAAAAAGCCGGACTGGGATCGATTCCCGGCGGCGGCGGCGAAATTCTGGTCGATCGGGTCCGCAAAAAAATCTCGCCATTAAAAATCAACAGCGATCAATGGCTCGAAGTGATGCAGGTCGCGCACGAGCTCGGTTTGAAATCGAGCGCGACGATGATGTTCGGCCACGTCGAAACGATCGAGGAGCGGATAGAACATTTGGGGCGAATTCGAGACCAGCAGGACCGGAGCGGCGGGTTCACGGCGTTCATTTGTTGGACGTTTCAGCCGCAGCACACGGTGTTGAAAGTAAAGCAGCCGACCAGCGTGGCCGAATATTTACGGATGCAGGCGCTGTCCCGGATTTTTTTGGACAACATCGACAACATCCAAAGTTCATGGGTGACACAAGGTCCAGGGATCGGTCAGGTGGCGTTAAAATACGGCGCGAACGATTTCGGTTCGGTGATGATGGAGGAAAACGTGGTGAGCGCAGCCGGGACGACGTTTCGCCTGGACGCAGAGAAGATTGAGGGGCTAATCCGCGATGCCGGATACGATCCGCGGCGCCGAAATAATTCTTACGAACTGTTGAACTGAACGGCCCCTGGCGCTGTCTATGACAGTCGCCGCGCCACTCTCGAAGAAAATCCGCCTTGACCTCAGCCCGCTTCTCCTCTAAGTCCCGCGTGTCCCGCGCCAGTTTTTACGCTGCGCGGGATTCGGCGTCTTGATTGTTGATTGTTATGAGAGAATTTCGGGGATCGGTGTGGGGCTGGACGGTGGCGATGTTTTTCGTGACCTGTGCAGTATTGTTCTCACCCACAAGCGCAAATGGCCAACAGGGACCACCGGAACCGCCGACCGTCCGTTCGATCGACGTGCAATACTCCGGCCCGGCGACGGTTTCCAAAGAAGTGATTCTCGCGCAAATCCGGACGGGAGTTGGTCAGCCGTATTCCGATTCGACGGTCGAAGAGGACATTCGCAACCTTTACAAGACCGGCGCTATTCAGAATGTGCGAATTTTCGCGCAACCTGAAGGCGACGGAGTCAAGGTAATCGTGGCCGTGCAGACCCGGCAGGTGCTGCGTGAACTGGTGATCGACGGCTCGCGTCGCGTCAGCGCGAAGAAACTTCGCAAGGAAATCGGAGTGAAACTCAACGCACCGGTCAACGAGGACGATTTGCAGAAAGCGCGGCAGAAAATCATCGACCGGTATCAGAGCAAAGGGTTCACCGACATTGAAGTGGATTTCCGGGTCGAGCCGATTGACGAGAGTCGTGGAACGGCGCGCGTGATTTACACGGTCAGCGAGGGCGTGAAGGGAGCGGTCAGCCGAATTCATTTTGAAGGGAACGAGCATTTCAGCGAGCGCCTCCTGCGCAAGCAGATGAAGACTCGCGGCAAGACAATGATCTCCTTCGTCGACAAATCCGGACGATTGGACGAGGTCCAATTCCAGCAAGACCTCGATAGCATCAAAGAGTATTACCAAAACCACGGCTACGTCGACGTGGAGGTGACAGAAGCCCGACGAGAGCGAAAGAAAGGGCCGCTCCTCATCATCGTCGGGATCAAGGAGGGGAGGCTCTATCACGTCAACAAACTCTCCTTCAGCGGTTACAAGCTAACCAATGAGGAAAAAATTCGCAAGGTCATCAAAATGAAGGAGGGCGCGGTCTACTCGCCCAAAGAATTACACGACGACGCAAAAGCCCTCGCTGATAACTATGGCAGCGGGGGATATGTCGACCTTGTGGTTCTGCCGCAAGGCACACCCGCAGGACCGGGTCTGATCGACGTCCATTACAAAATCGAGGAGGGCAATCGATCTTTTGTCGAGCGGATCAATATCGTTGGAAACACGCGCACCAAAGATAAGGTGATCCGCCGTGAAGTTCTGATTTCGCCGGGCGATGTGTTCAATACCGTGCGAGTGGAGACGACTAAGAAACGCCTGGAAAATCTGGGCTTCTTTACCAAAGTCGAGACCTATCCGGAAGAAACTGGCGTTGAAGGTCGCAAAGACCTTGTCGTTCAGGTGGAAGAAAAGCGAACCGGCTCGTTAAACTTCGGCGCCGGCTATAGTACGATCGACAAATTGATCGGCTTCGTGGAGCTGACGCAGGGCAACTTCGATATCACAAACTGGCCGGGATTAACGGGAGCCGGCCAAAAATTCCGGGCCAAGGCGCAAGTGGGCAGTAGTCGGCAGGACTATGTGGTTGCCCTGACCGAACCCTATTTTCTCGACCGGCGGCTTTCGCTTAGCGGCCAAGTATTTTATTCGGAAGCGTCCTACCTGAGTTCAGTTTACGACCAGCGCAACTACGGTTTTTCGATGGAGGCGCGCAAACCGCTCAACTCCTGGATCTATACGACGGTTGGTTACACGTTGCAGAACTACGACATCTTTAACGTGGCCAATCACGTGTCGCCCGCCATTCTCGCTGAAGAAGGCACGACTACCAAGAGCATGGTCACCACTAGTTTGGTTTGGGACAAGCGCGATAATCCGTTTCTGACCCGGCGGGGCGAGCGAATTATGCTCACGAGCTATGTTGCCGGGGGCCCGTTGGGTGGAGACGAGCAAATTTACGGATTTGATTTCGAAGTCACTAAGTATTGGCGCTTTCCGGGAGACCTGATCCTTTTGGTCGACGTCGAGGCAGCCACCGTGGACGTGTGGAACAAGCCCGAGACAACCTTAATCCCCGGCTTTTTTGGTGAGGTCTTTGATAATGCCGGTAAGCCGGTTTACAAACAACCAATTCCTGCCCCGCCTGCCTTACCCCTGCAACAAACTGAATTTGTGCCTGTATCCGTTCCCACGGTCCCAATTTTCGACCGACTTTATCTGGGCGGATCAAACAATCTGCGCGGTTTCCGTTTCCGCGATCTCAGTCCGAAGGATTTCAATGGCCAACCGATCGGGGGCCAATCGATGGCTCGCGGGACGGTTGAGCTAACTTTCCCCATCATCGAAAAGGCCCGGGGCGCGATATTTTACGATGCTGGTCTCGTCAATGTCGCTCCTTGGGATTTTGGGGTGACAACAATCGTAGTTCCGCGCGGGCTCAACGCTCAGGCCAGTGCCATTTATGCAAAAAAGAACGGATTGCCCTATACCTTGACGCCCAAAAGCACATTCGACAGCTTTGGGACCGATTTCGGCGTTGGCGTCCGGTTGGATCTGCCGATCGGCCCGTTACGGCTTGATTACGGATTTCCGATAAACCGGGCGGGCAATACCGGTCACGGCCATCTGAACTTCAGTGTCGGCTACCAGTTTTAATCCAATCAATATTGGCACTTGCGGTATAGACCGTTTCCGACGACCTATTTAGCCCTTCTTATGAAAAAATTGCTTTGTTTGACGCTGATTTCCTTGCTCGTCCTGCCAATCGCCCTGCGGGCGCAAGGAACCTTGAAAATTGGAACGATCGATATGAACCGCACGTTCCGGGAATACAATAAGACCAAGGACGCCGAGGCGAAGATTAACGACGCCAAGAATCAGGCGAAAAAGGAATACGAGGAACGCGCAGACTCCTACAAAAAAGCGCTCGACGATATCAACAATCTCAACAAACAGCTCGAAGCCCCGGCCTTGAGCGCCGATGCCAAGGCGGCCAAAGCCAAGGAGCGCGACGACAAGATTTCGAACATCAAGAACATGGAGCGCGAGATCACCGAGTTCCGGCAGACGCGCGAACGGCAGCTTCAGGAGCAGGCGCTGCGCATGCGCGAGGGCATCGTCAAAGAAATTAGCGAGGTGGTCACAGAAAAAGTGAAATCGGGCAACCTCGACCTGGTGTTCGATAAATCCGGCAACAGCCTTAACGGCGTTCCGGTGGTGATGTATTCCCGCGACAGCGTCGATTTCACCAACGACGTCATCACAGTCTTGAACAAGCCCGGCCGGGTCAGCTCGGTAACGACTGCGACCAGTCCGGCGAGTTCGACCAGTTCAACGCCGAGCGCTTCCGCGACCCCCAAGAAACCTTAACGTCAATTCACGAATCAAGAACACACGCGGGAACCAACTCGCGTGTGTTTTTTGCGTACAGATTGAGATGTCGCGATTACGTTCGATTGAATTCGGAGCGAACGTGAATTCAAGCCAATACAGGCGCGGTCGGCCGGAGAGATGGAGAGCGCTCGCTGTCTGCTTGGCCGCCCTTCTTCTGCTGGCGCTCACCGGAAACGGACAAGCGGCCCCAAGTTGGGAATCCACTCTGACCAAAGATCCGCCCGGTAATTTTCCCGAGCCGCGAGCGGTGCGCACTTCCTATCACTTCGGCTGGTCCGGATTTACTGCCGGCGTCGCAGACATGCACTTTACCAAAACGGGTGATAAACGCTTTCAGCTTGAGGCGACTGGTCGAACCATTGGTCTCGTTCGCGCTTGGTTTAAGCTGGATGCGAGCTACCGCGGATTGGCCAACGTCGAAACACTTCGCCCGATCGAAAGCAAACAGACCGAAGTCTATCGAAGAAAAAAACTCGTCACTGATCTCGCATTCACTGATTCCGGTGTCACGCGCATACGGACAGAAGGGACCAGCGCCAAAGCAGCAAAGCCGTTCAATTTCCCTGGTCTGTTCGATCTTCACAGCGCTCTGCTTTATCTGCGCAGCCACCCTTTAAGCGACCACAGCGTTTATCGCATTGTCGTTTATCCCGCCACGTCCGCCTATCTGACCACCATCACTGTCCTCGGTCGCGAACGCCTGATCGTCCGCGCAGGGACGTACAACACGATCAAAGTCGATCTTCAACTCAAACGGCTCGGTAAAAACCTCGAGTTGGAGCCGCATCGGAAATTCCGGCGCGCGACGGTGTGGATTTCTGACGATGCCAATCGCATTCCGCTCCGGATCGAAGCACAGATTTTTGTCGGCACTGTCTTCGCCGAGCTGCAAACAATGCGTTTCGATCAGGACAAAACTTAGACGCGGGATCTCGATCCGCGCTGCTGATCGATAATCAGCGCTCGGGAATCCATTCGCCACGCACGGGCGCTTCGCGAAATGGACGCCGGCGCGGGACATAAACTGGCGCGTTGGCGCCCGGTAAGAGTTCCAGCGCGGCAAGAGTGTCCAAGTCGAGTCGCCCGGTAACAGGAAGCCGCGACCGCGCCTGATAAGCCCGCAAGGAAAATTCCAAATCCGGGCTGATGCTTCCATCGAATGCGCCGCGATAAAGCCCCCGTCGCGCCAAAACATTTTGTGCTGAAAGAACGACATCCCGCTGAACTTGCGGCGGCGCTGCTTCGTAAGGCGTGCCGGCAAAATTCTCCGCCGGCTGTCCGGGGACCGCGTCGTAATCCGGCCGGACCGGTAATTGTTCGCCACGGCGCATCTGCCCGTCGGCAGATCGATCTTGCTCCGGTTCCGGAAACGGTTGGCCGGTCAAAGGGTTGGTTGGAGCCGAACGTTCTCGCGGCTCAGCGCGCACGTCCGAAGTTTCCGGAGCAGCCGGCGCCGGACTCGGCGATGCTTTGACGATCGCGCGAGCGCCGGAAGAATCGATGCCAATAGACTTGAGCGTTTCGTCATTCAGATCGCCACTGATTTGAAGTCCATTTCGAATCTGGTATCGCCGAATCGCCGCGGTTGTGTCCGCATCTTTTTCGCCGGTAATTTCGCCATAATAAAAACCCTGGTCCTTCAGGGCTCGCTGCACATTTTGGAGGACTTGATCTGCCCTGGCTGCCACCGCGAGTGCGGCCAGCAGAACCACCACTGCGATCCGAAGTTTCATGTCGATGCTGCTTTGACGCCAAAATCTGTCCGCTATTCAGTCCCCGCCCCGCTCACGGCCAGCGGCAGCTGTCGTTCTTTTAAAACGTCGCGGTAGCGCAGGATGCCTTCGCTAATAGCCGCCGCCATCTGTTCGCGGTAATCGTTGCTTTCCAGCTTCGCGATATCGTCCTTGTTGCTGAGGAACCCGGCTTCCACCAGCACCGCCGGCACGCCCACGTTGGCGATCACGAAAAATTGCTCGGCTTTTGTTCCGCGATCGGGCGCCTTCGTTCGCGCTACCATCGCTTCCTGAATGAACCGGGCCAAACTCTGGCTCGCTACCGTCGGCGACGCGGCCGCCGGACCCTGAAAGAACGGAATCCACGAAACAAGCCGGGGAGCAGGGACCGCCTGATGCTCGGCGTAATAAGTTTCGATTCCACCGACCACTTTCTTTCCCTCATTGAAATGAATGCTGACAAAAATGCAGTCCCGCGCGCGATTGGTAACCGCCGCGCGATCGGCGAGCGAAACATAACTGTCGCCAACTCGCGTCATCAGGGTAGCCAGACCTTGCGCCTGCAGCAGGCGATCGACGCGCTGTGCGATATCGAAAGTTAAATCTTTTTCATAAATCGCGCCGCACATCGCGCCGGAATCCTGGCCGCCGTGACCCGGATCGAGAACGACTAGCGTGAATGGCGACGGCGCGGCCGTATGGCGCGGCGAGGCTGTCGGCGGCGGCGGAAGAGAAAGGATTTGCCACCAGACGAACGACGCCGCCATCACAAAAAGCCCCAGCCACGCGACAACGTTTTTCATTGCCCCGCCAAAACCGGATCGCCCTTGAGACATCGTTACCTTTGAAGTCCGGAACGCAGTTCTTCGTCTGCCAAAGTTCGATAGCGAATCGCGCTCTTGCTGTCGCGCTCGAGCACGGCCGCTTCAATGCCACCAGTGGTCAGCTGTTCATCTCGATGTTTCCGAATGGCGTCGCGTTCCGGTAATTCCTTAGTGGCATTTTCCCCCATCGCCATCCGGCCAACGCTCCACGCATCGAATGCCACATTGATCGCATCCGGGAGCGCCGCATCGGTGACGTGCTCTTTCTGCAAAAACTTCTCCATCAACTCAGCTGACTGACGCGTTCCACTTAAGACGGCGAAGCGCTGCCGCGGTTGTCCGGTCAGGCCATCAGCCGCGATCGCCCCGTCGTAATCGATCCGCAAAAACAAATCTTCCTTTGGGCTCGAGCCAATCTCGGCAAAAAGCAGCCGGGCCAGGAAGGGCGCGCCATAAACTTGCTCGAACGCGGTCTTCATTACCGGGCTAAGCGAATAATGCGCGAGACGGCGCAGGGAAACGTCCGCCGCCGAACGCGTGAACCCTTCCGTGCTCGCCAATTCGATCGCCGCCAGCCGCAAGCGTTCGATATCGCCGGGATGACCGATCGCGCCCATCGCGATCCGGTCGTAAATCTCAAAAACCTTTTGGCGCGCGCGCCCGAGCGTTACGAAAAGGATTCCGTCACGATATCCAACCGCCGCAATCGGGCTGCCCGCCGCGAGCTGCGTCTCGATATATTCGCGCCGGTTCGCGATCGCCTCTACCCAACGATACGGCTCTTCGATCATGCCACCTTTTGCTTGAACACCCCGGCGATCTTTTCCTCCGGCAACGTCGTGATTCCTTCGCGCGAAACAATTTTGATCAGCGGAAAAATTTTGCCGCCCCGATCGACTCCGCCGGTGGAAGTGTCCGCTTCCGCCGCGGTGTCGAGCGCGCGCAACGCGATCGCAACCGCCTCCTCCTCGTTCAATTCGTGCAGCTTTTTGCCGCCCCAGTTATTTTCGTAATAAAGGATGCCGCGCACGGCGGGCGAACCGGAGCCGGTCGCAGCGTAATCTGTCACTTCGAATTGCGCGCCCATCGCGTCGTAAAAATAAAGTCGCGCTGCCGGTTTTGAATTTCCGTCATAGATCGCGAAGATCGGCACTACCACGCCGACGCCTTGCATCACGAAACCAAAGTTGTCCCGTAACAATTTGGAAAGGGCGCGCACTTTGCCGTCTACGCTCATCTCCTGCAATTGTGTCCGTCGAAAATATTGAAACGAATGTTCGAGCACGCGCGCCATTTCCCAGGCCGTGGCTGGCACACCCGCGATGGCCATGATCGAATGGCGATCGATCTCGAGCACTTTGTCGGCGCGATCGTAAACGACGGTGTTGCCCGCGGTCGCGCGACGGTCACCCGCTACCAGAACCCCGCCCGCAAACTTAAAAGCGAGGATAGTCGTCGACTCGGTCTGAACGAACGGGTGATTTCCGGCCGCGCCGGTTGGTTCGGGCGCGATTTGTAACAGACCTTTGCGCCGCAAGAGCGCGGGGAAATCTTCGCTCGCGCCAGATAAATTCTGGTCCAATGCCAAAGGCGGCTTGTCCATTATTGGCCGGTGCGCTGGCGGTAGCGCTTCGACTGGTTCGGATCCACCTTCCGCATTTTTTTCAATAAATCCTTCGTGTCCGGCCGCGAGATGTCGGGTGAACGCGGACCACCTTCGTCTCCCTGTTTCGGACCCCACGGAGCGGGATCAGTCGGCTTTTGCACGCGCTCCGGCATGACAAAAAATTTATGGAGAAATGATATAAAGGCAAGCTGCCCCCCTTCCACCGGCGCGGCTTGCCAGCGGAAGCGGCTGGTGCCAAAATCGGGGTCCGATGAAGTTGCTGGCCGCGAACGCTCTTGCCTCATTTGTTTTGCTCGCTCTCGCGAACTCGAACGGGTTCGCCCAGACTTTTGCGCCCACCCCACACGCCTCTGCGACTCCATCGGCCGCTGCAGAAATTCAGGAGTTGACCAAAAAGATCGACGAACAAAATGCGAAGATCGACATGCTTTCGCAGCAAATCCTCAAGCTCCAATCGCAGCTGTCCAACCAACGTCCCGGCGTCATGATTGGCGAAGGCGCGCCGTCCGCATCGACGCCGGCAACATCGACATCCACCTCGGTGTCGCCGGAACCATCCGCGAAAGCAGGCGACGGCAACAGCCACATCGTTGCCCGCGGCGAAACGCTCACTTCCATCGCGAAGATGCACAACGTCAGCATAGGCGAGCTGCAAAAATTCAATCACATCGACAATCCTTTGAAATTGCAGGCCGGCCAGACCCTTTTGATTCCCCCATCGCCGATTCCCTCGCCCTCGTCCTCGGGCGAATGATTCAATGGAGGAAGTCTCCAGCCAACCCTGGTTTTTGCGCAAACATCAGGACGGTTCGATCTTTGGACCGATTTCGTTCGATCAACTTTCCAGCTGGGCATCGACCGCCCAGGTCGCACCGCACGATGTCGTCTCGACCGATCAGCAAACGTGGCTGAAGGCACCGATGGTACCGCAGCTCGGGATGGATTGGCTGGTCGAAGTGACCAGCGAACATTACTACGGGCCCACTACCGTCGGCGCGATTCAGGAATTCATTCGCCTCGGCGACATCAATGCCGACACCTTTGTCATTAATTCTTGCGACGGAACACGCCGGCAGATCCGAGAAATGCCCGCGCTTTTCAAAACGAATGCGGCCAGCTCGAAAGCGAAAGTAACCGATGTTGTGACCGAGCCCGTTGCGGCCGGCATTTCCATGCGTCTTCAGGAACGGATTCGCGATCTCGAACAAACCTTGCGCGAAGAACGCCGCGCCCTCACCGAAGCTGAGCAGCGCTACCAACAGCTGGAAGAGAAATACAACGCGCTTCTCAACCAGAACGCTCCCGCCTCTTAGATCGACATCTCCTCGTCAGGCGAAGTGACTGGCGCCTCCTCCAGACCCGTCGCCCCATCGAGGATCTCGCTCGGCGATTCGAGCAAACTTTGCTCGCACAATTTGGCGTATTTACCGCCGTGCCCGATCAGCTCCTCATGCGTGCCGCGCTCAATGACGCGGCCATGATCGAGCACCAGAATCTGATCGGCGCGCACGATTGTTGAAAGCCGGTGCGCGATCACAATCGACGTTCGGTTCGCCATCAAATGCTCGAGCGCTTCCTGAATCAAACGCTCGGTCGCGGTGTCCACGCTCGCGGTCGCTTCATCCAGGATTAGAATCGGCGGATCTTTGAGCAACGCGCGCGCAATCGACAACCGCTGCTTTTCGCCCACGCTTAATTTCACCCCGCGTTCGCCGACAACGCTTTCCAATTTTTCCGGCAGGCGCTCGATGAACTTGTGCGCATTGGCCGCTTCCGCGGCGCGCCATAACTCGGCATCAGTCGCGCCCGGTCTTCCCATCAAAAGATTTTCACGGATCGATCCGTTGAAGAGAAAACTTTCCTGCGTCACCAGGCCGATGTTCTCGCGCAACGCGCGAATTCCGTATTCGCGGATCTCCTTGCCATCAACAAAGATCTGGCCGTCACCCTCTTTCAATTCGTAGAAACGCGGGAGTAAACCCGCGAGGGTCGATTTGCCGGCTCCGGTCGCGCCGACCAGCGCAACCGTTTCGCCGGGTCGCGCACGCAGCGAGACATTTCTTAATGCCGAAAGACCTTCGGCATAACTGAAATTGACGTTCTCGTAACGAATGTCGCCGGCTACGCGCACCGGCACATACTTCTCGGTCCAACCGGGCTCGATTGGTTCGTCCATGATCTCGAATACGCGCTCACCGGCAGCGCGGCCGGCTTGGAGCAGTTGATTGAGCTGATGCAGTTTTCCGACCGGCTCATAGAGATAGCCGGTAAGCAACAAGAAAGCGACCAGCGCGCCCAACTGCATCTCGCCACTAAGGACGGCTTGCGTCCCGACCAGCACGGTAACAATGACGCCAAGAGTGCCGATCAAATACATCGACGGGTTGTACATTGCCCAAACTTTCATCACCACGAGTGTGGCCCGGCGCAGGTCGTCACTGACGCGATTGAATCGACGGTGCTCGTCTTCTTCGCGGGCAAAGCTTCGGATTTGTCGAATGCCGGACAGATTATCGTGTAGCAACGCGTTCATTGCGGAGGCGGCGCGCCGTTGCAATCGATAGCGCCGGTACGCGGTCAGGGTATACCAAAGCGCGCCGGCAGCGAGGAAAGGCACGGGGCTGAGCGCGAACAAGGTCAGCTTGAAGCTGTAGTGACACATCATTACGAACACGACCACCATTTGGAGCACGGCCATGAGCCCTTGCTCGATCCCGTCGATCAACATCCGCTCCATCGAGGTCACATCTTCCAGCAGCCGGGTCATCAGATCGCCGGTGGCCCGATTGTCGAACCAGCGCAAAGGAAGTAATTGGATGTGCGAATAAAGATCGCTCCGTAAATCAAAGATCACGCGCTGCTCGAACGTGTTGTTCAGGACTAACCGCAGCGAGTTGAGTCCGTTCTGGAGTAACGCTGCGAGTACGGCGAGCAACACCAGCGGCAGCAATTGTTCCGGATGATGTTGGCGAATGACAACGTCGAGGACCTGCTTCGTCACCAGTGGGAACACGATCACCATCAACGTGCCCAGAATCGCGCATGCCAGCATACCGCTCGCGAGCAGCGGATATCGCTTCAGATAGGCAAAGACGCGCCAGACCGTTTTCATTCGAACGAAAACTTAGCACAAGCGCGCCGATTGCGCGCTCAGACCCGGTCGCCGGAATGTTTATGTCGATCTTTGAAGGTGAGCTCGGCGATGCCCGACTTGTCCAACTCGCCCAAATCTTCCGCGATCATGCGCTCGTATTGCTCCTTGGTTGCGCGCGCCAGCGGCAGATCAAGGCCGAGCTGGCGCGCAAGCTCGAGCGCGATGCCGCTGTCTTTGGCCGCGTGCGCAGCGGAAAAGAAACAACTGTGGTCGCGATTCTGCATGTCTTCACCATCGGTTTCGAGCACACGCGAGTTTGCGCCGGTTTGCCCAAAAACTTCACGAAGCGTTTTCAAGTCGAGTCCCAGCGCATCGCCGAGGGCAAGTCCTTCGGCCAGCCCGGCGGTATTGATATTCATCACCATGTTGACCAGCGCTTTCACTTTCGCCGCTTCGCCGGCCTTGCCAACGAACCGCACAGTCGACGCGAGTTCTTTGAGAATCGGTTCAGCTTTGCGGAAGGCCGCCTCGGACCCGCCGCACATCAAATACAGTTTTCCCTCGCGCGCCTGAGTAATGCTCGAGGCCATGCATGCTTCGAGCGATTGAGCGCCGGCTTGGTCTGCCATTTTCTCAACATCGACATGCACCCTCGGCGAAATCGTCGCGCAGTTGATGAAGAGTTTTCCGCGCGCGTTGACGAGAAGATTGTCGCCGGTCCCCGAGAAAATATTGCGCATCGCTTTGTCGTCGGTGACGACAGTGAAGATCACGTCGGATTCCGCCGTGACTTCCGATAAATCCTGTGCCGCCGCGCAGCCAAGTTCCGTCGCCAGTTCAGTAGCAACTTTGCGATTCGAATCGTAGACCGCGGTCACGTGAAAATTTCGATCCTTCAATCGGCGCGCCATGTTCGCGCCCATTCGACCAACGCCAACCAAGCCGATGTTCATGAAGTTTGAGGTTTGATTTTTGATGTTTGATTTCTGCTCGAAGTTCGCCGGCCGGCTGTGAATATCGCGGTCAACTCGTCTGCCTCTTTTAGAAGATCTGTCAGTTTGTTTTCAGGAAGTAGACTTCCATCGCGAATCAGCTCAAGCCAGTAGATCGTTTCATCTGCCTCTTCCGCCACGACCCCAAGCTTCGCGGCAAACTCGGCCTGTGAACGCGAGCGGCAAGCAGCGCGATAATTGGCGCCGATTGAAGTACCGCTTCGAACCAGTTGATTGCCGATTGCTCGGCCAGATGTCGTTCGTGGCAAGTGATCCACCAATTTCAAAACTCTTAAGCTGAATGCTTTTGTGCGCGCGAGTAGTTCGGCCTTGCTCACATTGCGATCCTACCTCAAACCTCAAACCCCAAACATCAAACTTTCCCGGCAAAGAACGGATTGTGTTTCTTCTCTTCACCAACACTCGTCATCGGTCCGTGCCCGGGACAAACGATCGTTTCATCCGGCAAGGTCAGGATTTTTTCGAGATTGTTTCGAACCGCGTCTTTGTAGGAAACAGTCCCGCCACCCATCGAGCCGGCAAAAAGTGAGTCGCCGACGATCGCAATCGGCCGGGCGAGGCCGCTCGCAACGAACGTCATTCCTCCCGGCGAATGTCCCCAGGTCAATCGTGCTTCGATGTCGATCTTTCCGACGCGAAATCTTTTCCCTTCCTTGATTTTTTCTCCAACCGGAACCGGCTCGCGCTCCGGCGCGAAAATTTCCGCACCGGTTTCTTCACGCAGTCGCGGCAAATCGGCCACGTGATCGGGATGAGTGTGAGTGAGCAAAATCAATTTGATGCTCAGATTTTCTTTGGTCGCCAGCTTCACCATTCCCGTGGAATCCGCGCCGGTATCGAATGCAGCTGCGTGTTTCGTTGCCGGATCCCAAATAAGGTACGCATTCACTAGCATCCCGTCGTAACTCGTATTGAATTGGGCCAGCCCCTCGAAATTGTCGAGCTTGTCCGGTTTCCATTTACCCTGCGCAAGATCGACCAGTGCGCTGGCGTCGAGCTCCAGAGCCGGTGCAATCGCCCGCAGAGTCGCCTCGTCCGCTTCCCCGTCGCGCGCTTTGCGAACCGCATCCGCGTTCACACCGGATTTCTTCGCCAGCTCGCTATCCGAAATCCCCAAACCGCGCTGCGCTTTGCCGATGATGTCCCCGACGTTGTCTTCCAATTCAATCATAACCTTCTTTCGTCAGGCGGAGAGCGCGTGCGCTTGTCGATCGCAGCGCAGGTTCTGAATCTTTTCGCGGACGAATTTTTCAAACGCAGTCGCAACATCGACGACAGCAAGCGATTTGCCGGTTTCTTTTTCTATCGACGTCATTGTTACGTCCGAAATTCCGCACGGAACGATGTGCGCGAAGGACGCGAGATCACCGCAAACATTGAGCGCGAATCCGTGCATCGTGATCCAATGACGAACGCCGACCCCGATCGACGCGATCTTGCGTTGGCCGATCCAAACACCGGTGAGACCTTCGCGCTGCTTCGCCTCGATTTCGTAGCCGGCTAGAAATTCGATTAGCGTTTGCTCGAGCCAGCGCAGGTAGCGATGCAAATCCTGTCCGCACCGGTGAAGATCGACAATCGGATAACCCATCAATTGTCCGGGTCCATGATAGGTCGCCTGACCGCCGCGATTGATCGCGAAGAGCGGATGCGGCAAATGCGCTCCGCCCAACAAACTCGATTTGTCCGGCGTCCGTCCGATCGTGTAAACCGGTTCGTGCTCGAGCAGGAGCACTTCATCGGCGGCGGCGCGATTTTCACGCTTTCTGGCAACGATGTCCTCCTGAAGCGCGAGCGCATCGGCGAAGTTGATGCGGCCGAGCCAGGTGATATTAAGATCGACATCACCTGCCACGCCGGAGTTTTGCGAAGGCGGGCTCATATCTGGGCGGCTCCTGGAACTCCCATCCGCGCCGTTTCTTGCGCGCGCAAATGGGTCAACCCAATCGCGAGCGCGTCGGCGGCATCCGAGTCCGGTGTTTCGGTCAAACCAAGAAGCGCGCGCACCATGAATGCGACTTGGTTTTTTCCGGCGCCACCACGACCAACCGTGGCCTGTTTGATTCGCGTCGGCGGATATTCAAAAACCGGCAAGCCATTTTCGGCAGCGGCAAGAATGGCCGCACCGCGCGCCGCCCCGAGCAAAATCGCCGTCTTGTAACTCTGGACGTAAATGACCGATTCGAGCGCGCAACAATCCGGCTCGTGCTCGCGAATTAATTCAATCAACCGATCTCGGATCGCGACCAAACACGAAGACGATCGGAGCTTCTGAGCGTTGTGGATCGTGCCAAAGTAAAGCGCGCGGGCTTTGCCGTTGTTTGCATCGACCACTGCGACGCCGGTGTTGCGCAAAGAAGCGTCGATGGCAAGAACGCGCATTTTAGTGACCGAAACCGAGCGCAAGAAAAACGCAGCCAGCAATGCCGAAGAGCAGACTCACGATCCAAAATGTGCGTTTTCTTGTTAGCGCCGAAATGGCCGCAATCGCGATCGCGATTTGAAACATGGTCACGCCGCGCGCGAAAACTTCGTGCTGATGAAAATTCGATTTCGCTTCCTCTTGTTTATGCTCGGCCTCGGTTTTGATCTCCTCCTGCTCTTTTTCGTAACGATCGCGCTTGGCGGAATCGGCTTCGTTAGGCGCGGTCGAGAGCGCAATCTTCGCATCGAGCACGGTAGCTTTGATGCTCTTGGCCTGATAGTAGCCCCACTGATCGGACGCTTCGATCTGGCTCATCATTGCTTCGTTGGCGTGTTTACCGGAAAGAAGTCCGGCGATCGCGGCCAGAACGGCCAGGATTGCGGTGCTCAGCGCCACCCACGAAATCCAAGTCTCGCCGCTGTGCTCGGCAGTGTGATGCACGTGCTCCTGCAAATTTTCCAAGGGAACTTCCGCTTCTTCCACGAAATCAATCTAAGATCGACATCAACAGCTTCAAGATCGAAACGTAACGCAGATGGCGAAAAAGAGTAATGATACCCCGGGCCTGGCTAGGCGGTTCCTTCGCGCGCTCGGACCGGGCCTCATCACCGGCGCGGCGGATGACGATCCCTCAGGAATCGCGACTTATTCCATAGCCGGCGCGCAACATGGCACCGCGCTTTTGTGGACTGCAGTTCTCACCTGGCCGCTGATGGCCTTCGTGCAAATGATGTGCGCGCGCATCGGCATGGTCACCGGACGCGGCCTGGCCGGCGCGTTGCGTAAAAAATATCCGCGGCCATTAATCCTGATCGCGGCGCTCGCGTTGTTCGGAGCGAATTCGATCAATGTCGGCGCTGATCTTTCGGGCATGGCCGACGCCGCCGAAATGCTGACCCACATGAATTCGCATATCTTCGTCATTCTTTTTGGCGTCGGCATCTCGCTGGCCACGATCAGGTTTCGCTACTACCAAATCGCGACCATTCTAAAATGGTTGGCGCTTACGCTCTTTGCCTACGTCATCACCGGCTTCCTCATTCATCCGGACTGGCGAATGGTTGTGCGTGCCGCGTTTGTTCCGTCGTGGCCGAAAAATCACGAACAATGGGGAACGCTCGTCGCGATTCTTGGGACCACGATCAGTCCCTATTTGTTTTTCTGGCAGGCGTCCCAGGAAGTCGAAGAAGAAAAAGCCAAAGGCCGCCGCATGCTTTATTCGCGAACCGGCGCGACCAAAGAGGAGATCATTACGCGAAAGATCGACGTCGACCTCGGGACGTTCTTTTCCAACCTGGTGATGTTTTTCATTATTCTCACTACCGCGCTCACACTTCATCAGCATGGCATCACGCAAATCGACAGCGTGAAGGACGCCGCCCAAGCGCTTTACCCGTTTGTGGGAAAATTTGCCGGAACGCTTTTCACTCTCGGCATTGTCGGCGTCGGTCTGCTCGCTATTCCCACCCTGACCGGTTCCGCGGCCTACGCGCTCGCTGAAACTTTCGCGTGGCGCGAGGGACTCGATCAACGGTTTCGCGGCGCGCGCCCATTTTATCTTGTGATCATTGTCTCGACCGTTATTGGCATCGCGATGGATTTTCTCAACGTCAACCCGGTGCGCGCGCTTTACTGGACCGCGGTCATCAACGGATTGCTCGCGCCGTTTCTTCTTCTTGGAATTCTCTTCGCCGCAGTCGATCGGAAGCTGATGAAAGATCAGCCGAGCTCGATTCCGAGCGTGATCGTCGTGTCGGTGGCGACGCTGTTTATGTTCGGCGCGGCCGTCGGGATGTTCGTTTTCTGAAGATCGACAATCCCTGCGAGTGCGTTTAATTCGAGAGAGATGAGCGCGCCCACGCCTGCCAATCTTGTCTGCCAGATCTGCCACAAGCCGAAAGCTCCGACTGAGGGTCAGATTGCCGAAGTAATTCGGCCGTCATTGCTCGACTGCATCAGGAAGCACCATCCGAATTGGGATGGCACTGGGTTCGTTTGCTTCGACGATATTGGCGATTGCCGCAAAGAATACGTCAAGGAAGTGCTCCAGGACGAAATCGGAGAACTCTCCGCGCTGGATGAGGAAGTCGTCGAAAGTTTGCGGCAGCACGAGATCGTTTCCAGCAATATCGAGAAGCAATTCGAAAAGAAACTTACTTTTGGCGAACGGCTCTCCGATCGCATCGCCGAGTTCGGCGGCAGTTGGAAATTTCTGATCACGTTTGGCGGCGTTATCTTCGTCTGGATCGCCGCTAACGTTGTGTTGCTCGCGACCAGATCGTTCGATCCTTATCCGTTCATTCTTCTCAATTTGATTTTGTCATGTTTGGCCGCCGTCCAGGCGCCGGTCATTATGATGAGTCAGAACCGGGCCGAGGCTCGCGATCGCTTGCGCGCGGAAAACGATTACAAGATCAATCTCAAAGCCGAACTCGAAATCCGGCACTTGCACGAAAAAATCGATCATCTCCTGCGTCGTCAATACAATCGACTGTTCGAGATTCAGCAGATCCAGATCGAACTGCTCGAAGAACTCGGCCGGAAACGAGAAGGCTAATTGCGTGATGACCCCCAAACTGGGCGAACGATGAAAATAATCGTCACCATCATTTTGAGCTTTTTCGTGCCCTTCTCCGTGCGCGGTGCGGATCCAAAAACCAACTGGTCAAATAATTGCGTTCAATGTCACGGGCCCGACGGGAGCGCGAACACAAGCATGGGAAAAGCCATGAATGCCAAGGACCTGACCAAAGCCGGAATTCAATCATCGTTCACCGATGCTGAAGCGTCGGCGGCGATCAAAGATGGCGTGACCAAAGACGGCGCGATGAAGATGATCGCGTTCGGCGGCAAGCTGAGCGACGAGGAGATCAAAGCCCTCGTAGCCTACGTCCGCACCCTCAGGAAATAGCCCTCAAAATCGGGGTAGGAAAGCGCAACCAAAAGAAGGTAGAATGGTTTCATTGATGAGGGTCGTGTTTATGAAAAGATCTTATGCAGTTGTCGCGGTCGTGGCACTTGGCTTGGCTGGAAACGCAGCGGCCAAAGGCGGCGGTGCGAACGCATCTTCGAATTCCGCTCCGGCACCGCATCACGGCTCGTCATCAGCACCAGCAGCAACAACAACCGTCGCGCCACGTTTTAACGGTGGTGGCATGCCGCATTATTCCGGCGCGATGCCATATCAAGCGACTGTTAGTTATCCAAACGGCACTCGCACATTGAATTATCCGCCGGTCGGCAATTCCGTATTAAGCAACCGGGTGCATTCCAACGCGAAAGGCCTCAATAGCGGCTATGGTCTTCAACGCACGGGCAATTTGCATCAACGTGACGGCTTGCGTCAGAGAAGCAATCTCCATGGCGCGGGCAATTCAAATCAGCCTTCCGGTCTAAACGCAGTTGGAAAACACAGGCTCGATCCGCAAACATCGAACCGTCTCCGCCATTGGAGCGGAAACCGGGACGGCATTGCTCAAGCTCGGGCGAATCACGCGAGCAATTGTCACCATCACCATGGTCAGAATTGGTGGAGGAATCGCTGTGCCGCCATCATCTTTTTCAACTGGGGTTGGTGGGGTTGGTATGACGGCTGGTGGTATCCGGCCTGGGGTTACGCTCCCTACTCTTATTATGACTACAACGAACCGATCTATGGTTACGACGGGCTTTCGCCGGAACAGATCGTGGCCAGTGTTCAAACCCAATTACAGCAGCTCGGTTATTACAGTTACGAAATCGACGGTCAAATGGGACCGCTCACCCGCGCCGCCATCGCGCGTTACCAGCGCGATCACCTTCTGCCGATCACTTCCGGGGTCGATCCGGCAACGCTCGGATCGCTCGGCATTATTCGCTGACTTGCAACCGCAGCGCGTCTGCGGTTGAAAGATGGCGTGGAAGATTCACTACCGCCGCCAAAACAAAAACGCAGTCGCGTCAGCTCCGGCCTGCTCATATTTCGCCGCCACGATATTATCCAAGTTCTGCTGGCTCACCCGGGCGGTCCGTTCTTCGCCAGAAAAGATGATGGAGTATGGACAATTCCAAAAGGCGAAGCCGGCCCGAGCGAGGACTTGTTAACGCGCGCCCGGATTGAGGTCGAAGAAGAGATTGGGATCAAACCTTCCGGAGAAGATTGGATTCCGCTCGGCTCAATCAAACAAAAAGGCGGCAAGACCGTGCACGCCTGGGCAGTCGAGGGCGATTTGCCAGAGCGGTTCAAACTAAAATCGAATCTCTTCGAGATCGAATATCCGCCGCGATCGGGAAACTTTAGGCAGTTTCCAGAAATAGATCGCGCTGAGTTTTTCCCGGAACAAATCGCGCGGCAAAAAATCAACCCTGCGCAAATTCCGTTTCTGGATCGCCTGCGGGACGCGCTCGCAACGAAGTGACAATCCTATCGGTTGTCGATCCGATCGCCGGTGTCCGGTCCTAAAACGCATCGGAACCCGTAGATTACGTCGCGCTCGTTTCGATCGACGACGTTGCGGTAAGACGATTGCATCTCGAGGCGATTAGTCGTCGCCCACGACCCGCCGCGCAGAACTCCCCAATCGCGACCGGTCCCGCTACTGCCGCCTTTGTAAGTATCGGCGCACCATTCCCAAACGTTGCCCCCAAGATCGTACAGGCCTAACGAGTTCGCCTTGAAGCTTCCGACCGGCATGGTCGTTCCGCGACGTTGCGACGTTCCATAATTTCCGACCCCGGCGGGCGCCGGCCATTGTTTGCCCCAGGGAAACTCGTTTTTGATTTTGCCATCGCGCGCCTGCGGTGTTGAGCCGCTTTCATTGTGTAACCCCACTGCCAGGCTCCATTCCCGGTCAGTCGGGAGTCGATAGGATTGTCGATCTTCTATCAGATTTTCGTCGCGCTCCTTTTCCGTCAACCATTTGCAGAAAGCCATCGCGTCGAACCAATTCACTTTCACGACCGGATGCGTCGGCGCTTGCGCAAAATCGGCCGGATCACAATGCCGTGCGGTTGCGTAGCAAAACGCTTCGTAATCTTGCACCCGTGTTTCCCAAACGGACATCCGAACGTCGCCAACCGGAATGAACTTCAACCCTAGCGAATTGGTGAACGGCTGCCCGGGCTCGGGACCGACACTCTTTTCCAGACGCGCAGCCAGAAACGCCTGTTGCTGCGGTTCGACTTTGCCATTCACCGATGTCGGTTTGTAACCACCGAGCCGCAGCTCATAGGTCACGTCGCCCGGTTTTACTTCCTCGATCACGAGCGGCGTTTGACCAAGCTCTTTGCCATTAGCGGCGACTGTCGCCCCGCCCGGCGCGCTCGTGATCTTCACGCTGCCATTGGCAAAAACAAATTGCGCCGCGTTCTCGTGTTTTGGATCGATGTCGATCTTTTGTTGCTCGTTAGGCCAGCCCTCGAGATGCGCCGACAAATCGTGCGCCCGCGCCGGTAATTCGAGCCGCAGCGGAGTGCGTCCTCGCGATTTTCCGTCGACAAAAATCTCAGCGCCGCTCGGCTCGCTCGTGATGTTCGTTGTCGCGCTAACGAAGGCGAATGACTTGTTGGTTCTCTGGCCGCGTTGGACTTCGACTTCGTCGCGCATTTCCCAATCTCCACGATGCGCGATCAGCGAATACTTCCCCGTTGGAAGATCGACAATCGATTGCGGGGTTGTGCCCTCGCGCGAAATCTGACCGTCTGCGCTCCGAATGGAAAATTGCGCGCCTGGCGGATCGGATTGTATTTCAAGTGCTCCCTTGCTCCGAACGAGACGAAACGGCGGCGGATTAAACGATCGCTTGCCGCTAAGATCAACGGCTGAATCCACCGGCTCATAACCTGGACTCATCACGCGCAGGTTGTATTTGCGCGGCTCTAGATCCGCGAACGTGGCCGGACTTTTCTGTGCATGGTCGCCCAGGACGACGAGGGCGCCCGGCGGTTCGGTCCGGATGGTCGTTTGTAAATGGAGACCAAAACTACTTGATTGTTCGGGCGCTAACCAAAACCAAACGCCAGCGCCCGCGAGCGCCAAAATCGCAATCGTCGCCAACAAAGCTTTGGTGCGCGATTTTCTCGGGCGTTCGCCGCGCTCGAGCGTGGCCAGATCGCGATGCATTTCCGCGGCCGACTCGTAACGCTTCTTCGGATCGTTCGCGCACGCTTTGACCAGCACGTTGTTCAGTTGCAGCAGCTGCTCGCGATCGGGTCGCTGGCTTAACTGCGAATCGATCTCCGGAAAATCGAGCCGGTCTTTTCCGGTGCAGGTCTCGTAAAGAAGTTTGCCGAGACTGTAAACGTCCGCCTGCGGCGTTCCCGGACCTTCCGGCGGAACATAACCCTCGGTGCCAACGAACGATTGCTGTCCACTCGCCGCCACCAGTCCGATATCGGCAAGTTTCGGCACCCCTTCGGTAAAAATAATGTTCGACGGTTTGATGTCACGATGGGTCAGCCCGCGCTCATGCAAGGCCTCCAGCGCTTCGGTTAACGAAATACCAAGGCGTATCGATTCGTCGGCCGACAACCGTTTCTGGCGGCCAAGATCGCTCTTCAACGTCCGCGGCTCGTAACTGACGATGTCGATCTCGCGACCGGCCAAATGGTCGTCCGCCAGCTCCATGCTGTAATAGAGATATTCGTTCGTCCGACCGACGTGCAGGATGTCGATGAACCCGGCGTGCCCGCGCGAAATCGGCTCGAAGGCGGACATCCCTTCGAACTCACGCAGGAACGAGCGTTCGCTCTCAAATGTGCTCCGATAAACGATTTTCACCGCGCGCAGCGCGCCGGTGACTGTCCGGGCCAGCCATATCTCGCCATAAGCGCCGCGCCCGATCACGCGCAAAAGTTCGTGATCGGGAATAATTGGAACTTGAGCGGAAACTTGGTCGGGAATGGTCGCGATTTTACACAAGCCTCGACCCCGAAGCAACGCGTTGTAGCTGCCGCCGTCCCTGGCGGCAGACGATCTGGCCTGCTAGCGGCCGAGTTTTTCCAGCGCCTTGATCTCCTTTTTCAATACGGCCGAGACTCGATGCCGCGCGAGATAGACCTGTCCGACGCTGACTCCCAATTGATCGGCCACTTTTTTCGCGGGCCATTCCTTGCGCACGTAGCAGTCGAAAATCTGAAACTGTTTATGATCGACCTTCTTTTTTGCGCGCGCGATTGCGGCCTCAAACAGATTCTCTTTCCATTCTGTTTCCCAGACCGCGTCAAGATCGACAACGTGCGCGTCCGGTATGCGCTCGATCGTCGCTGTCAGACGATCGTCGACGCCGCGCGGACCTTTCGCGTTGCCCGGCTCGCGTTTCCGAAACTGATCGACGATCCGCCAGCGCGTGATTTGCAGGAGCCAGCCTTTGAACGAACCAATCGCCGGGTCGTATTTCAGTTTGTCGATCTTCTTCGCCACCGTGATGACGGTTTCCTGCACGACTTCCTGAGCTTCCGCATCGGTCAGGCCGGATTTTCGCGCGGTGGAATAAATCAGCTTCCAGTAAGTATCGAAGAATTCCTGCCAGCGCTTCTGGTCGTCCCAATTGGCCAGTCGATCGACTAAACTGCGACGCGTCGCGACGAAGCCACCGCTCTTCATATGGAGATCCCGACTACCCAGGGCCAATCTTCCGCTCTGGCGCACAAACCAGCGGTGACCGGATTTTGGCGAATGTAATTTATTTTCTCTGACAACTGTTCGCCGCGTTCATCATCCCGCAGTCGATGGTCGAAGTATCCTTGCTGCCAAATGATTTCGTGTTTGCGCGTTTGAAAATGCTTCCAATCGCCGATGACACTGCTCATGGACTCATCTTGACCGAACGAGAGAAGGGCGTGGAGATGATCGGGCATGAGAAGAAACAGCGTGACGTGCCAACGCTGCTCAGTCTCGTAGAATCGAGCTGAGGCCAACAATGAGTCCGCAACTAACGGAACCGTAATTGGCCTTTGCTCTTTGTTGCGATCAAGGGCGATTCGGACGTGAAAGAGCGATCCCGATTCGACCCAGGACGGAACTTCGTGATGAAGTTTTGACGGAAATCCGCGATAGAGCATCCTCGCGTGATTCTGAATGACGCGTTTCCGGTCTTCAAGGTGGATCGGCCGCTCCGCGGGCGATGCTAAACAAGTGCGGCTTCGCCGCCTAAATTAATAGCATCGAGCAAGGGACTGCTCGATCCACCTCCCCGGTCGCGGCCAAAGCAAAAGTATCCTGAAAGATTTGTCCGGGGCCGGCGTATTCCCCTCATGAAAACTCCCGCGCCTCTCTCGAATGCGATCAAATGGCTTGCCCATGCAGCTGGCCTTGCCCGGCGAATTCCGGAGCAGCTCTTGGGAGATATTTCCTGGCGCCCGCCTCGTTGGCTGAGTCGAACCGGAGAAAATTGGGCCCGTCTTGAGCGCGCCCACCCGCGCGTGATCGCAGTGGCGATGATCACGATTTTCCTGATCTCGTGCGCGGGCGCGTGGACCTGGAATTGGTATTCGCATTTGCCGAAGCCGAGAAAAGTTTCGGTCAAGATTGTGCCGGTTGAAGTCACCAAGCTCGAGAAAGAGCTAAAATTTCCGCGACTGGTTGTCTATTTCAGTGAATCGGCCGCGCGCCTCGAAGACTTAAAGAAGCCTTCGGTGCAAGGCGTGCAGCTTCAGCCACAACTCAACGGCGCCTGGCGCTGGCTTCAGGCTGACATTCTCGTTTTCGAACCGACCGAAGATTGGCCGGCCGACCAGAAATTCCGAGTCGTCTTCGACAAGAAATTTTTTCCGAGTCACGTCCTGATGGAGCGGTTTGTCTACGAAACGCAGACGCCGCCGTTCGCAATTGCGGTCAAGCAACTCGAGCTTTATCAGGACCCGACAAGTCCGACCCAACGTCACGTAACGGCGACGCTTGAGCTGACCCACGCCATCGAGCCCGGCGAACTGGATCGACATCTGCAACTCACGACGATCGCCGGATCCAACATTTTCGGCGATCCTGCGCCGCACTTTACCACCACCTACGGACTCCATCGTCGTCTCGCCTACGTGCACAGCTCGCCGGTCACTCTGCCGGAACGCGATGATTTCGTAAAACTGGCTTTGAGCAGAGGCGTCCGCACCACCCAAGGCGGAGCGCAAACGAAGAACGGAGCGGAACAAAAACTCCGGATCCCATCCGTCGCGTCGATGTTTCAGATCGATTCGATCGAAACCACGATCGCGCGAAACAAAAATGGCGAGCCGGAGCAATTGGTTGTTCTCACCACCACCGCCGATATCAGTTCCCGCGAATTGGCCAAGGCGCTTGAGATCAGATTATTGCCAAAACGCAAAGTTCCGGAAGCAGACAAAGCCGAAGAGGAAGCGCCAACCGAAGATGCTGAACAAACAACCAGCGAATCCCCAACTGAAGAAACGGACGAAGCCGATTCGAGCGAAGAGGAGGCAACTTCGGACCTAAAAGAGAGCGAGCGTTGGAAAAGCGAGACCGATGTTCCCGACGACGTCCTGGATAAGGCGCGTGCGGTAGCTTTTGTGCCAGTGCCTTCGGAAAAGGCCGCGGATCGACAGCACCCATTTCGCATCCGGGTCGAAACGGACGGCGAGCTTTATGTCCGGGTAAAGAAAGGCGTCCGCGCTCTCGGTGATTATCCGCTAACCGATGATTACAAGGCAGTCATCGATGTGCCAGCGCTGCCACGCGAAGTGCAAATCGAAGGCCAGGGCGGTTTGCTCGCGCTCAATGGCGAAAAGAAGTTGTCGATCCGTTCCCGCGCACTGAGCGCGATCGATTTCGAAATCAGCCGGGTGGCCACAACCCAGATCAATCATCTGGTCAGCCAAACCGAGGGAAAATTTCAAAGCCCGCGGTTTCAAGTTCCCGACCTGTTCAATCGGGAAAACATTTCACGTATCGCAACCGAGCGACAAGGCATTGCGCTCGAGAACAAATGGAAAGCGAACTATTCCGCATTCGATTTTAGCGAGCATTTACGGAAGCCGGCAGACGGCGGAAGCGAGCGCGGTCTGTTTTTCCTGACCGCGCGCGCCTGGGATCCAATCAAGAAGAAGCCGATGAACGTCACCGATTCGCGTTTTCTGCTCGTCACCGATATCGGAATCCTGACCAAGAAAAGCGCGGACGGCAGTCACGACGTGTTCTTGATGTCGATCAAAGAAGGGAAGCCGCTGGCAAATGTAACTGTCGATCTTCTGGGTAAGAACGGCATCCCGATCCAGAGCGCGAAGACCGACCCGAACGGTCATTGCGCATTTACTTCAGTGGACAAATCGATCCGCGAGAAAACGCCGGTCGCATTCGTAGCCCGAAATGGCGACGACGTGTCGTTTATTCCCTACGCCCGTGAAGATCGACAATTGAACTTTTCGCGCTTCGACATTGACGGCGTAGACAATGTGCTACCTGAAAATCTCGACGCCTTCGTCTTTACCGAGCGCGGCGTTTATCGGCCGGGCGACGAGATTCACATCGGCCTCGTCGTGAAGCAGCGGAACTGGCAGGGCCAGCTCAAAGGATTGCCCCTCGAGACCGAAGTGATGGATGCGCGGGGTCACGGCGTGCAGACGAAGAAAATCAACCTGCCGGACACGGCGTTCACCGAGCTGACCTATCAAACCGCGAACGAATCGCCGACCGGCCTCTACACTTTCAACGTCTATCTCGTTAAGAACAACAAGCGCGCGACCCTGCTCGGATCTGCGACGGCCAACGTGAAGGAATTTTTGCCGGACCGGATGAAAATCAACACGCGCCTGTCGCAAAACTCGCGCCGCGGCTGGACCAATCCTATGGAAATGCGCGCCTCCGTTGCGCTGGCCAATCTTTACGGAACGCCTGCAACCGACCGCCGTGTAGTCGCGCGACTCGAGCTTCAGCCCACGGCGTTTTCGTTTCCCGAATTTCGCGATTACGTCTTTTTCGATCCGTTGTTCGACCAAAAAAAGGAACGACACGAACAGACAATCGAGCTTGGCGAAAATAGAACCGACGGCGCCGGTCAAACGCAGTTCGATTTGCAGCTCGAGCGTTTCGCCGATGCGACTTACTCGATGCGTTTTGTCGCGGAAGGATTTGAAGCTGAAGGCGGGCGAAGCGTCACCGACGCAACGACAACCCTTATCTCGGCATTGCCGTATGTGATCGGCTGCAAAGCGGACGGTGACTTGCGTTACATCGACACGAACAAACCACGGGTGGTCGATCTGGTGGCAGTGGATGCCCAACTCAATCGGATCGCGCTCGCCAATGTCACCGCGAACGTGATCGCACAGGAATACGTTTCGGTCCTGACCAAGCAGGAGAGCGGCAAATTTGCCTACGATTCGGTCCTGAAAGAGCGCACAACGAAATCAGAAAAGATTTCCGTTTCCGCAAACGGCTTGCGTTACAACCTGTCGACGGATGAGCCGGGCAATTACATTTTCGAACTGCGCGATGATCAGGATCACCGTCTGGCCAAGCTGCAATTTTGCGTAATCGGCCACGGCGCAGTCTCGCGCTCACTGGAGAGGAACTCGGAGCTGCAGGTAAAGCTCAATCGCGCGCAGTACAACAGCGGCGACGAGATCTCAGTCAGCATCACGGCGCCTTACGCCGGCAACGGTCTCATCACGATCGAGCGGGATAAGGTTTACGCGCAGCAATGGTTCCAGGCCGACAGCGCCAGCAGCGTCCAGCACATTCGCGTTCCGGACAATTTCGAGGGCAGCGGATATATCAACGTCGCATTCGTTCGAGCGCTCGACTCAAAAGAAATCTTCGTCAGTCCGCTTAGCTACGGCGTTGTTCCATTCACGGCCAACAAGGACAAGCGCCGGCTCAAGATCGACATCAATGCGGTCGCCACTGCGAAGCCGGGTGAACCGTTGCGCATCAATTACAAAACGGATCGGCCGAGTAAGATCGTCATCTTCGCGGTCGACCAGGGAATTCTGCAAGTGACCGATTACAAAACGCCGGACCCGCTCGAGTTCTATTTCCGCAAATGCATGCTCCGGGTCGACACCGCCCAGATTGTCGATCTTATCATTCCCGAATTTTCGCTACTTCGGTCCGTCTCGGCCTACGGCGGCGGCGGTGACATTCAGCGGCTGAATCCCTTCAAACGCATCACCGACAAGCCGGTCGTGTTTTGGTCGGGTATCATCGACGCTGACAACACCCAACGCGAAGTCGTTTATGATCTGCCGGATTATTTCGACGGCACGTTGAAGATCATGGCCGTCGCGATTGCGAACGAGACCGTTGGGTCGGCCGAGCGCGACGCGTTGATTCGCGGACCGTTTGTCATCACGCCGAGCGTGCCTGTCCTCGCCGCGCCGGGCGATCAATTCGAAACCGGCGTGACCGTTGCCAATAACGTCGAAGGCTCGGGGCCGAATGCCGAAATCGAAGTGCGTGCGCAAGCCAACGAATCATTGACGATTGTTAGCGGGTCGACCCAGACCTTGCATATCGCCGAAAGCCGGGAACAAACTGCGATCTTTAAATTCCGCGCGAACGACAAACTCGGCTCGGGCGAAATCACATTCGTCGCAAAATGTAACGGCCAGGAAACCAAACGTCGCGCCACGCTCACCGTGCGGCCGCCTGCGCCTTACATGACCGAAGTCCAGAGCGGCAGTTTCAAGGACAAGATCGACATCGCGCTCACGCGAGACATGCATCCGGAATTCCGCAAACTGGACGCGACTGTCTCGGCATTGCCCCTCGGTCTCGCGCGCGGTCTCGATGCTTACCTGAAGAATTTTCCCTATGGTTGCAGCGAACAAATCACCAGCGGCGCGTTTTGCCGATTGATGCTGGTCGGTGAATCCGATTTCGGTTTGAGCCGCGCTGAGATCAACAAACAGCTGGAACACACCTTTGGCATTTTGGCGCGCCGGCAAAACGACCAGGGCGGTTTCGGTTACTGGGTCCCGGAAACCGGCGATCGGATCAGCTTCGTGTCCGTTTATGTGATGGATTTTCTGAGTGAATCGAAAGCGGCCGGTTTCGCGCCGCCCCAGGAAATGTTCGCGAAGGGTCTGCGCAACTTGCAAAAGATGGTCGGACGCGAGCCGACGAACTTTGCGGAAGCACGGACGGTGGCCTACGCGATTTACATCCTGACCCGGGAAGGCGTCATTACCACAAACTACATTCTTAATCTGCGCGATTATCTGGAAAAACATCAGCGCGACGAATGGCAGAACGATGTCACCGGCGTCTATCTCGCCGGCGCGCTTCATCTCTTGCACAAAGACAGCGATGCCGAGCATTTGATCGACACTTACCAGATCGACCAGCCTTCGCGAAGCTACGGCTTGGCAAGCAATCACGCGGCGTGGGATGACTTTTGTCAGCCACTGGGCGCAAACTCCCAATACATCGCTGTTCTCGCGCGTGAATTTCCGGCACGACTCCACAAAATCTCGGCCGAGCAATTCGAAAATATTCTGAGACCGATTGGCGATGGAAACTTCAATACGCTCTCTTCCGCTTACGCCGTGCGTGCCCTGAAGGCGTACTCGCACGCGGTCGCACAGAATCCGCCGGAACTGAGCCTCGCGGAATTGCACAAAGACAAAAGCGAAACCCGTCTAATCAGCGGAATGAAGGCGCTCCTGCGTTCGGAGTTTTCCGGTAAGGCGACCGCGCTTCGCTTTAATGCATCCCGACACCTGAGCGGACCGGGCGCGTTTTTCCAAGTCGTTGAAGCCGGATTTGATCGGCAAGTTCCAAATCAAGCGCTGAGCAACGGCCTTGAGGTCTATCGGGAAGTGCTCGGCAAGAACAACGAAGCCGCGACGCGGACAAAGCTTGGCGAGCAACTTCACGTGCGCGTGCGCGTGCGCAGTTTGCAGCGGCAACTGGTGACCAACGTGGCGGTTGTCGATCTCTTGCCGGGCGGATTCGAAGTGGTCGACTCCTCTATCCGCACCGGAACCGGCGCGACGCGGGGTGTCGATTATGTCGATGTCCGCGAAGATCGCGCCGTGTTCTTCGTGAGTGCGCCGACCAACGCGCTCGAGATCGATTATCAAATCAAATCGTGCAATCGCGGCGACTTCGTCGTGCCGCCGGTGTTCGCGCAGTCGATGTACGATCGCAACGTCAAAGGCCACGGCGTCGGTGGAAAGATCACGGTGACGGAATGATTCGAATTCGAAAAATATTGCGGCCGCTGTTACTGGCGTGCGCGTTTGCGGGCGCTGTCTGGCTGTTGCTGCCAAAACCGCTGCTGCTCGACGGCATTCCGTTTTCACAATGTGTGCGCGACCGGAATGGAAAATTGCTGCGCGTTGCGCTGAGCGCCGATCAAAAATTTCGAATTTGGACGCCGCTTCCGAAAATTTCGCCGGACCTGATCCATGCGACGCTGCGTTACGAGGACAAATATTACGCGAAGCATCCCGGCGTAAATCCGGTCGCACTCGCGCGCTGTGCGATTGATCTCGCTCGCTTGCAGCGCGCGACGGCCGGCGGATCGACCATCACGATGCAAGTCGCGCGACTACGATTTCATCTCCATACCCGCACCGTTTCGGGAAAGCTTGAACAGATACTGCGCGCACTCGAATTGGAGCGCCATTACTCGAAGGACCAAATCCTGGAAGCCTATCTCAACCTCGCGCCTTACGGCCGGAACATCGAAGGGATCGGCGCCGCCAGTCTGATTTACTTCGATAAGCCGGCGGCGCAATTGAGTGGACCGGAATCAGTGGCACTCAGCATTATTCCGCAAAGCCCTAGCCGGCGCGCGCTTTTCAGCGAGCGCGACAATCGTTCGGTCAATCAGGCGCAATCGAATTGGTATGATCGTGCCAAGGCCGACAGCAATACGGAATTTTCTGCGCGCGAGTTCCGCGCGCGTGTGCAAACCGACAAAAAATTTCTCGCGCCCCATTTTGTTCAGCAAATCCTGGAAATATCGCGCGGGCGCGACGAAGTCGTGACGACTCTTGATTTGGAGAGACAGCAAGGGATTGAACGACGAATCGCGGACTACGTCGCGACCAGTCGCAGTCGCGGGATCGAAAACGCCGCCGCGTTCCTGGTCGATGCGCGCACGATGGATGTGCTCGCCCAAGTTGGGTCCGCCGATTTCGACAAGATCGACATCAACGGTCAGGTGGATGGGACGCGCAGTCTGCGCTCGCCCGGTTCGACCTTAAAGCCGTTCGTTTACGCGCTCGCCCTCGAGCAGGGCCTGATTCATCCGTTGTCGATCCTGGCCGACGCACCGCGCAGTTTTGGCGAATACAATCCGGAAAACTTCGATCGCGAATTTCTCGGACCGATTCGCGCGTGCGATGCGCTCGCGCGCAGTCGCAACGTTCCGGCGGTCGAGCTGACTTCGCATCTCTCGCATCCGACTCTTTACCAAATCCTGAAAAACGCCGGCGTGCCGTTAGCGAAACCGGAATCATTTTACGGACTCGCGCTTCCGCTCGGCGGCGCTGAAGTGTCGATGCAGGACTTGGTGCGTCTATATGCGGCGCTAGCGAACAACGGCAATCTGCGACCGCTTCGATACCGGACGAATGATTCGATTGCGAAAAGCAGCCGAATTCTTTCGCCGGAAGCTTCGTTTCTCACATTGGAAATGCTCGGCAACGTTCCGCGGCCGGAAATGAATTGCGCAGATGGAGGTCACAGCTCGCCGGTTTATTGGAAAACGGGAACATCGCATGGATTTCGGGACGCCTGGTCAATCGCGGTCTTCGATCATTACGTGCTCGGCGTCTGGATCGGAAATTTTGATGGCCGCGCCAATCCCGCCTTTGTTGGTCGAACAGCAGCGGCACCGTTGTTGTTTCAGATCATCGATAGTTTGCGATCGACCTGGCCCGAACCGAACGCTCCACATCTTCCGCCGTCGGGAGCGAATCTGAAACGGGTCGAGTTCTGCGCGCTGTCCGGCGATTTGCCGAACGAGCATTGCACTCAACATGTCGAAGGCTGGTTCATTCCGGGCATGTCGCCGATCAAAACCTGCGAGGTGCATCGCGAAGTGCTGGTCGACCGCGCCAGCGGTTTGCGCGTTCCGGTTGACGACGGCACCCATGAATTGAAGCGCGAGGTTTACGAATTCTGGGCGGGTGAATTTCTCACGCTCTTCGAGCAAGCCGGTCTTGCGCGAAAAACTCCGCCGCCGTTTTTGCCAGAGACCGGCAGCGAATTGGCCGGGCGAACCGGACGTGGTCCACGGATTATCTCGCCGGCGAATAAAGAAATTGTGCTCGCATCGAGCAAGTCCGTGCCATTGAAAGCGAAAGTCGATGGGGACGTGCAAAAGATTTATTGGTTCGCCGGCAAAAAATTCATCGGCCAAGCCGGACCGGAAGAATTTGTCGGATGGGACGCGGACGCCGGAGATTATGAGATCACCGCGCTCGACGATCATGGCCGCGCCGTTTCGTGCAGCGTAATCGTGCGCTGAGCTGCGGGTTGTAGCTGCCGCCGTCTCTGGCGGCAGGCCCAATATAACTGCCGATGAGGACATCGGCAGCTACAACATTTCCGTTGAAGAGCGAACGTGCTGACAGCAGCGTAACGCTCCATGTCGCGCCAATACACCCTGCAACGGCCGCCAAGATCGACATCGATCCATATCGATTACGCGGCAGAGCTGAATGAGCAGCAGCTTGCGGCCGTCACCGCGCAGCCGGGACCGCAGTTGATCATCGCCGGCGCCGGTTCAGGCAAAACCCGCACCCTAACCTATCGCGTCGCTTACCTGCTCGAGAACGGGATCGATCCGCGAAATATTTTGCTGCTCACATTCACTAACAAGGCTGCGCGACAAATGCTCGACCGGGTGGCGAACCTATTACCGATCGACGCGAGCGGAATTTGGGGCGGCACGTTTCATTCCGTTGGGAACCGAATGTTGCGCCGTCACGGCAGCGCGCTCGGATACAACAGCGGCTTCACCATCATGGACCGCGAAGACCAGAAAGATTTGATCAACACCGTGGTCGCGAGTGCAGGGATCGATCCGAAGGAAATCCGTTTCCCAAAGGGCGATGTGCTCGCGGAAATTTTCAGCTTCGTGGTCAACACCGAGACACCGCTGGAAGAACTGCTCGCGGAGAAATTTCCCTATTTCCTGCCGTTGCTCGAGAAGATCACGGACGTTCACGCGCGTTACGAGAAAAAGAAAAAGGCGACTAACTCGGTCGACTTCGATGATTTGCTCGAGAAGACGTTATCGATGCTCCAAAAGCACGAGAACATCGCCTCATTTTATCGGCGACAATTTCAATTCATCCTGGTCGACGAATATCAGGACACGAACAAGATCCAGGCCGATTTGATCGATCTGCTCGCCAGCGAGCATCGCAACGTCATGGTGGTAGGTGACGACGCTCAATCGATCTACTCGTGGCGCGGCGCCAACTTCCAAAACATTCTCGAATTTCCGAAACGTTACCCGGACGCGAAAGTTTTTAAGATCGAGATGAATTACCGGAGCGTTCCGGAAATCCTTCAAGTCGCCAATGCCGCGATCACCGTAAATGTCGACCAGTTCCGGAAAAATCTGCAGCCGGTCCGCGAATCGAATTCAGTCCGGCCGGCCATCGTCGCGTTAAATGACGGGAGCGAACAGGCGCAGTTCGTTGCGCAACGCATTCTCGAATTGCGCGATGAAAATGTCGATCTTAACGAGATCGCGGTGCTCTATCGGGCACATTATCACGCACTCGAATTGCAGTTGGAGCTGTCGCGCCGTGGCATCCCCTACCAGATTACCAGCGGTATTCGCTTTTTCGAACAGGCGCACATCAAGGACGTGATCTCGTTCATCCGTCTCGTCGCCAATCCGCGCGATGAAGTCGCGTTCAAACGAATGGTGAAATTGCTGCCCGGCATTGGAAATCGGAGTGCGGAAAATCTTTGGAACGCGTGGGACAACTCGTTGAACGAGCGCGGTGAGATTACTTCGTGGAGCGAACGTTTATTGCCAATGAACGTAAGCGCGAAATCGAAGAAACATTGGACCCAACTTGCCCACACGCTCGACGAAATCGCGCCCGGCGGGCAACCGAACCCGCCATCGGAAATGATCACCTCGGTGGTCGAAGCGATCTACGACGATTACGCAAAGGTGAATTTCACCAACTACGAGCTGCGGCGGGAAGATTTAAACCAGCTGGCCGCGTTCGCGCGCCAGTTCAAAGATCTGAATGAATTTTTGTCGCAGCTGGCGCTGATCAGCAACGTCGACGCGGAAGCGGCCCCGAATCAGGCCGGCGACAAAGAGGCGGTCAATCTTTCGACTGTTCACCAAGCAAAAGGACTCGAGTTTCACACCGTATTCGTGATCTGGCTGACCGACGGAATGTTTCCGAGCAGCCGCTCACTGGATCAGCGGAAAGATTTGGAAGAAGAACGGCGTTTGTTTTACGTCGCGATCACGCGGGCCAAGGATGAGCTTTATCTGACTTATCCGCATATGCGTTTGACCGGCGGCTACGGCGACGTTTTTCAGCGGCCGTCGCGATTCTTGAAAGAAATTCCGAACAAACTCGTCGAAGACTGGCAGGTGCAAAAGGGCTGAAAACGGCCACAGATTTACACAGATCGGCACAGATAACAGATGCTTGAAGTCAGCAAAGAGGACGAAACATTGTTTCCACACAAGGAAACGACCGAGGCGATCATTGGAGCAGCCTTCGAGGTTTATAATCATCTTGGTTACGGATTTCTAGAGCGTGTCTATCAGCGCGCAATGCAAGTGGAATTACTTCGACGTGGCGCGATTGCCGAAATCGAGAAGCGAATCCAGGTCCAATATAAAGGCGCGATAGTTGGCGATTATGACGCGGACTTGATTGTCGATAATTGCGTCGCCGTAGAGATCAAAGTCTCACCGCAATATGACAAGCGCGATGAAGCCCAGCTTCTGAATGAACTGAAAGCAACCAGCCTGAAGGTCGGAGTGTTATTAAATTTTGGTCGACGCAAAGTGGAGTTCAGGCGTCTTATTTTCTGACATCTGTGTTTCATCTGTGTTGATCTGTGGCTGAAAGGGATTGATGGAATTATCGCCGGAGAAGAAAATTGCCGGGATTCTTGCGCCGCTTTCTGGACTGCGCAGCGAAAACGATCTCGGGATCGGCGACGTCGCGGTCTTGCGCGAGTTCATTGATTGGGCCGCCGAAATCGGATTCAAGCTCGTCCAGCTTTTGCCGATTAATGAGATGGGCGGCGATAACAGCCCCTACAACGCGATCAGCGCGATCGCGATCGAGCCGACCACGCTCCATCTGGCGCCCGGTTCGCCCGAAGATCTAACGCGTGAGGATTACGAGTCCGCGCTCGCCGAGGTCGATCTTACGAAACTTCGCCACGGCGCGGTCAAATACGGCGCGGTCAAAAAACTGAAACGCCGTTTGCTCGAGAAAGCGTTCGCAAACTTCTATGCGCACGCGTCGCAAGATCAACCCTCCTCCGCTGAGGCTACGGCGGACAGGCAATCGAAGTTTCGGAATTTCTGTAGCGAGCAGTCGGCGTGGCTCGATGACTATGTATTCTTCCGCGCGCTTGTGGAAGAGAACAGCGAGAGCGAAGCGTGGGACAAATGGGCGTCAGAGCATCAACGCATCGAATCGGCGCGGGCCTGGCTTGAGCAACAGTCGCCCGAAAAGAAAAAACGCTTCCACGATCGCGAAAATCTTTTCCGTTACGTTCAGTGGATCGCGAACGAGCAATGGTCGGCCATCAAGTCGTATGCCGATGAGCGCGGCGTAGCGCTGATGGGCGATATTCCATTCGGCGTCAGCTACTACAGCGCTGACGTTTTCGCGCGGCCGGATGAATTTGCACATGATTGGTGTGGAGGCGCACCGCCGGAATCCCATTTTAAGGACGACCGGTTCACCCAGAAATGGGGACAGAATTGGGGAATCCCGATTTTTCACTGGGACATGATGCGTCACCGGAATTTCGATTGGTGGCGGCAAAGGGTCCGCAGCATCCGACGCAGCTTTCACCTTTTTCGGATCGACCATGTTCTGGGTTTCTATCGCATTTACGCGTTCCCCTGGCGTCCGCAGCAGAACAAAAAATTTCTACCGCTGGAATGGAGCCAAATGCTCGAGCGAACCGGCGGCCGGGCGCCGCATTTTCACCCCCGCGATGATTCAAACCCGGACCACTGCGAAGCGAATCGACAGGAAGGTGAAAATAACCTTCGTGCCGTGCTTGAGGAATCCGGTGATGCGCGCGTGATCGGCGAAGACCTCGGCACCGTGCCCGATTACGTCCGGCCGAGTTTGCGTTCGTTAGGTGTGGCCGGGTTCAAAATTCCGCAGTGGGAATTTTATCATGGTCGCGTCACCCCGGGAGCCGAATACGAGCGACTTTCCGTCGCCACTTACGCAACGCACGACCACAAACCGATGCGCGCGTTATGGGAGGAAGCATTCGAACATCCAGCATCGACCCACCTTCGCGATGCTACGGCGCGGCAGGCATCCGAGCAGGCGCGGGCCGAACTCGAAAAAATTGCGACCTTCATCGGATTCGCCCCCAGGAGCGAGCAGATCGAGTTCGAGCGCGACTTTTATCCCGCGATGATGGAAGCGCTTTTCAAAAGCGAATCGTGGATCGCGATCGTGATGATTACCGATTTACTCGCGCGAAAATATCGTTTCAACATTCCCGGCACCGCGGCGAGCTCGAACTGGGTCCGCCGAATGCAACGAAGCGTGTCGCAGCTGCGCTCGAGCCCAAAAGAGCGAAAGCGGATGCAGTTGATTCGTCAGCTCCTTGAGAAAAGCGGCAGAATTTAGCCACAGACGAACACAGATTGTCACAGATTCGGAAATCGTTTCTCATCGGTATTGCGTTCGAATAAAAAATTCTGTGTTTCATCTGTGTAAATCTGTGGCAAGGAAATCTGTATGAAGTCTCCGATTAAAGTCGCTGTCACCGGCGCCGCTGGTCAGATCGGCTACTCGCTCCTCTTTCGCATCGCGTCCGGTGAAATGTTCGGCACCGATCAACCGGTTGCGTTGCATCTGATTGAGATCCCCGCCGCGCTCGGCGCGCTCGAAGGCGTGGTGATGGAATTGCACGACTGTGCATTCCCCTTGCTGCAATCGATCGTGCCCACGGGCGATCTCGACGAAGGATTTCGCGACGTCAATTGGGCGCTGCTCGTTGGCAGTGTTCCGCGCAAGGCCGGGATGGAGCGAAAAGATCTTCTTGGCATCAATGGCAAGATTTTTGTCGGACAAGGTCAGGCAATCGAACGAAACGCTTCCGCCGACGTGCGTGTCCTTGTGATCGGAAACCCGTGCAACACGAACTGCTTGATCGCGATGAACAACGCCAAAGAAATTCCGCGGCATCGCTGGTTTGCCATGACGCGGTTGGACGAAAACCGGGCCCGGGCGCAATTAGCGCACAAGGCCGGCGTCGAAATTACGCGGGTAACGAACATGACGATCTGGGGCAACCACTCGTCCACCCAATACCCGGATTTCTACAACGCCAAGATCGACAACAAGCCGGCGAACGAAGTCATCGGCGACGAGAAATGGCTGAAAGAAGATTTTATCGCCGCGGTCCAACAACGCGGCGCGGCCATTATCAAGGCGCGCGGGCTATCATCGGCCGGTTCGGCCGCGAACGCGGTTGTCGATACCGTTCGATTTCTCACCAACGACACGGCGCGTGATGATTGGCACAGCGTCGCGATTTGTTCCGACGGAAGTTACGGCGTCGAGAAAGATTTGATCTCGTCCTTTCCATTGCGCGTCCGCGGCGGCAAATGGGAGATCGTGCAGAAACTGCCAATCAACGACTTCAGCCGGGAAAAAATCGACAAATCGGTCGCCGAGCTGAAGGAAGAGAAGTCGCTGGTGAGCGAGCTGCTGAAATAACTTGGAGGGCGCCGCGCTGTCGGCGCCTCAACATTTGGGACACGACAGCGCGTGTCCCTCCAGTTCAAAGTTTCAGCTTGTCCCCGGTTAATTTCTCAAACGCCTCGACATATTTCGACGCGGTGCGGGCAACCACATCGCCCGGCAATTGGGGCCCCGGCGGTGTTTTGTCCCAATCGAGCGTCTCAAGATAATCGCGGACGAATTGCTTATCGAAACTCGGCGGGCTTTGGCCAACGACATAATGATCCGCCGGCCAAAAGCGCGACGAATCCGGCGTCAGGACCTCATCGATCAGCAACAGTCTGTCATCGATTGTGCCGAATTCGAACTTGGTGTCGGCCACGATAATCCCCCGCTTGCCGGCGTGATCGCGACCAGCCGAGTAAATTTGCAGACTCAAATCTTTGACGCGATCGGCCGTTTCCTGGCCGAGAATCTCCGCGCATTGTTTCATGTCGATGTTCTCGTCATGACCGGTTTCGGCTTTGGTCGCAGGCGTGAAGATCGGTTCCGGCAATTGCGACCCCAGCTTCAGGCCACCGGGCAATTTGATTCCGCAAACGCTTTGCGATTCCTGATATTCCTTCCAACCGGAGCCGGCCAGATAACCGCGCACGACGCACTCAACCGCCAGCGGCTGCGTTTTCTTTACGATCATCGCGCGGCCTTCGAGTTGCTCGCGAAAAGGCCGCAATTGTTTTGGAAAGAAATCGAAATCCGAGGCGACGAAGTGATTGTCGATCTTGCCAAACCGGTTAAACCAAAACACGGAAAGCTGATTCAAGACCGCGCCCTTTTTCGGGATCGGGTCGGGTAGAATCACGTCGAACGCCGAGATCCGATCGGTCGCGACAAAGAGGAGGTTGTCGCCGAGATCGAAAACCTCGCGGACCTTGCCGCTGCGCAGTTTTTGAACACCGGGAAGATCGACAATCGATTGTGCGTCGTTTTGCATTTATCATTCATCGCCATGGCCGGATTAATCGTCAAACCCCGCGCGCGAATTCTTCACGGACACGACTGGGTCTTTTCCAGCGAAGTCCTGAAAATTTTCGGAGACCCCTCGGACGGCGACGTGATCTCGCTCAAGGACGGGCGCGACCGTTTAATCGGGAGCGCGATTTACAATTCGAAATCGCAAATCGTCGCCCGCCGATTCTCGCGGCAACGACAGGACCTCGATTTGGATTTCTTCAAACGCCGGATCGCGCAGGCGTCCGAGTATCGTGACCGGCGGAACATCGATTCGAAGCTGCGCCGCCTGGTCTGGAGCGAGAGCGACGGTTTACCGGGCGTAATTATCGATCGCTACGGTGATTACTTCATCTTGCAAACGCTCACGCTGGCGATGGACTCTCGGAAAGATCTGATCGTGAAGGCGGTGGGCGATCTTTTCGGCGGCGCGACCATTCTCGAGCGAAACGATTCGCCGGTACGGAAGGCGGAAGGACTCGAACTGATTACGGGCGTCCTGGAGGGCGTCGCTCCGGCAGGGCCGATCGAAATCGAAGTCGGCGGCTTAAAGTTCGATGTCGATCTTTTGCACGCGCAAAAAACCGGGTTTTACCTCGATCAACTGCCGAATTATCCGCTGGTTGCAAATCCTGCGGCGAATCGGCGGGTGCTCGATTGTTTTGCCAATCAAGGGGCATTCGCGCTCGCCTGTGCTCGAGCCGGCGCCGCGGACATTGCCGCAGTTGAAGAAAACTCGGAAAACGTCGCCGCCGGGAAACAGAATGCGGAAAGAAATGGACTCAAAGTGCGCTGGATCGAACAAGACGTCTTTGCGTTTTTGCGCGGCGCTGAAAAAGCCGAAGCCGAATACGATTTGATCATTCTCGATCCACCATCGTTTACGAAAACGAAAAGCGGACTCAGCGACGCGCTGCGCGGTTATCGCGAACTGCACGTGCGCGCGTTTAAGCTGCTTTCGAAAGATGGGCTGCTCGCGACGTTCTCCTGCTCGCATCACGTGAGCGACACTGCCTTTGGGCAAACAATCGCGGAGGCGCTGGTGGATGCGCGACGTTCGGCGAGAAGGTTGCGCCGGTTCGAACAAGCGCTCGATCATCCGGTTCTGCCAACAATTCCGGAAACCGAATACTTTAAAGGTGTCCTTTTGGAAATGATGCCGGGCCGTTGATGCGGAATTTTGTGGCTTGTCATCCCGAACGGAGTGAGGGATCTCCCAAAAACTCATTGATCACGCTACATAACTTGTGTGACGTAAGCTTCGACTGTGAGATTCCTCGCTCTGCTCGGAATGACAGCGCTCTATCGGAAGAAAGCGCGGCGGAAAATTTTCCCGTATTCATGGCGAAAATCTCTGGAATTCTCCGACGCGCCCACTAATGTGCCGTCGGCGGCAACAAAGCGCGAGGTGAGCAAAGTTTGAAGAAGTTTGACATGCCGGAAAAAATTCGACCGATCGAACAAATGCTGGAATTGAGCGAAGAGGACGCGCTGTCGCCGGAACATCTCGATTCGCAGGTGCAAAAGGCGCAGGACCAACTGCTCCAGCTCAAGCGTCAGCAGGATCAGATCGAAAAACAGAAGCGCGAGCTCGAGGAGCTCAGCCGGAAACAGGAGGAACTGGAACGCGGCCGCGCCGAGATGAGCGATAAGCTGACGCGCTCGCTCGTTGTTCTGGAGCGCGAAGCCTACGACGCGCAGAAACGACTCGAGCAGCTGCGGGCAATGCGGGAAAGTTTCGGACAACATTTGGAATTGATCGAAGCGATCGATCCGAAAAGCTGGAACCCGGCCGATTTGCACAAGGAGCTAAGCCGAGCACTGAGCACGGTGGACGGCGCACGCGTCGAATTTGGCCAACAACGCAGCCGTCTGCAGGCGACCGAAGATACGGATGGCGGCGACGCGCTCCCCGAAATCGAACCTGTCTTTTCCGGTGGAGGCCGTTCGATTTTGCAATGGATGAAAATCGGATTCGCCTTCAGTTTGCCGCTGATCATTTTCGGATTTATCGCGCTGTTCCTTTTTTTCTGGATGGCGTCAACGGGCCGGTGACGCTGCATGCTTCGTCGTTCGCCTAGATCGGCCACCACGCTCGATCAAACGAAGCAGGAATTGGCGCGTCAGGAATCGGAGCTGCGCGATCAGATGAAGAAACTCGAGCGCATGATCGAGGAAGCGCCGCGCGTGGCCGAGGAAATCGAAAAACGTCAGCGCGAGGAACTGCTGATGCGCGCAAGTGAGGGCGGCAGCCGCCTGGACGTTTCCTTCGCGTTGCACGATGAACGCCACGGCGATCCAACCCCGGGCAAACGCCGCGGCTCGCTTCGCAAAGAACGCCGCGAAGGACGAATTCTGTTTTTGGTGCTGATCATTACGCTCCTGATCGCGGCGATTTGGTTGCTCAACCATCTCCATTTTTAATTTATGGCCAAACCTACCGAGCTCGATGTCGGATACGTGTCGAAACTGGCGCGGGTTAATTTAACCGACGAGGAGACGAAGCTTTTCCAAAAACAACTGGCCGACGTTCTAAAATACGCCGACAAATTGCGCGAAGTCGATGTCAGCCATGTCGAAGCCACTGCCCACGCGATCCCGGTTTTCAACGTGTTTCGAGAAGACGAGCCGCGTGAATGGTTCACCGCCGAAGACGCGCTGAGCAACGCCCCGCACAAAGCGAACCAGCTCTTCATCGTTACTAAAGTAGTCGAATGAGCCGGTCCGATCTGCCGGCGCTGACGATCGCCGACCTGCAATCGCTTCTTCGTCGAAAGGAAATTTCGCCGCACGAAGTGATTGATTCGCTCCGTGCGCGAATTGAAAGCATCGAACCAAAAATCGACGCCTATCTTTCACTCGATTTCGAAGCTGCGGCCAGGGAAGCCGATAAGGTGGATATCGATCTTCCACTCGGCGGCGTGCCGATCGCGATCAAGGACCTCATCAACGTAAAGGGGCAGCCGTGCACCTGCGGGTCGAAGATTCTCGCGAATTATCGCTCGCCTTACGATGCGACCGTCATTCAAAAATTACGCGCAGCCGGCGCGATCCCACTCGGCAAAACAAACATGGACGAATTCGCGATGGGCTCGTCCACCGAGAACTCGAGCATAAAAGTGACGCGCAATCCGTGGGATTTGTCGCGCGTGCCGGGTGGTTCCAGTGGCGGCTCAGCCGCGGCGGTAGCGGCGGGCTCTGCTTTCGGCGCGCTCGGCACCGACACTGGCGGATCAATTCGACAACCTGCGTCCTTGTCTGGCGTGGTTGGGGTGAAGCCAAGTTATGGTCGCGTTTCAAGATTTGGCGTGACCGCGTTTGCGTCATCGCTCGATCAAGTCGGGCCGCTCACCAAAACCGTGCGCGATTCGGCGCTGATCATGAACGCGATGGCCGGCCACGACCCGCACGATTCCACATCGCTCAACGAGCCCGTGCCGGATTACACAAAAAATCTCGGCCACGATTTGAAGGGAATGCGTTTGGGGTTGCCGAAGGAATACATGATCGAAGGAATCGATCCAGCGGTGAAATCCGCCGTCGACGTCGCGATCAAACAATTGCAATCGCTCGGCGCGGAGATTGTCGATGTTAGCCTGCCGCATACTGATTACGGCATCGCGGTTTATTATTTTATCGCCACCGCGGAAGCGTCCGCGAACCTCGCCCGCTTCGACGGCGTGCGTTACGGGCATCGCGCTAAAGACCCAAAAGATCTGCTCGATCATTACGGCCGGACTCGCGAAGAAGGTTTCGGCGCGGAAGTAAAACGCCGAATCATTCTCGGGACTTACGTTTTGAGTTCCGGTTATTACGACGCTTACTACGTGCGCGCCCAAAAAGTCCGCGAACTGATTCGCCAGGATTTCGTCAAGGCGTTCGAAAAAGTGGACGCGATCGTCTCGCCGACTTCACCAGTGCCCGCATTCAAACTTGGCGAGCGCACCGCCGATCCGTTGGCGATGTATCTGGCGGACATTTTTACCAACACCGGAAATCTCGCCGGCATTTGCGGGATCAGCGTTCCGTGTGGTTTTGCCAAGGCGAACGGCAACCAATTGCCAATCGGTTTGCAGGTATTAGGCAAAGCGCTCGATGAAGCGCGCATCTTTCAAGTCGCGCACGCCTACGAGCGAAGCACCGACTGGCACAAAGCCCGGCCGAACCTTTAGATTATGGAGGGCGTCCGCGCTGTCGGCGCCCTATATTTGGGACACGACGGCGCGTGTCCCTCCAACTGATTTCGCAAATCAAGAGAGCCGACGACCGGGATTGAACCGGTGACCTACGGTTTACGAAACCGTTGCTCTACCAGCTGAGCTACGTCGGCGCGTGAGCGGGAAAGATTACATCCGTTGGCATCCGACTCAAGCGGCTTAACTTCCAAAACTGCGGGCGAGTCCGAGCCGGACGGGCAAGGTTAATCGCCCCTACCTCAAATGATGAATCGGCTGGAAGAAATTCTGCGGGTCAAACGCGAGGAGATTAAGCGTTTGCAGCCGCGTGCCGGCGAGTTGGATCGAGAGGCGCAATCCCGAACGGACTTTCGCGATTTTCGGGCGGCGCTGCAATTGGCAGACGAAAAAATCGCGGTCATCGCGGAGATCAAAAAGGCGTCGCCATCAGCCGGTGTGATCGCGAAATCGTTCGATCCGGTCGAGATCGCGAGAAATTACGAGCGCCACGGTGCGAATGCGATTTCGGTTTTGACTGATGCGCAGTTCTTTCAAGGGAAGTTGCAATACTTGGCCGATGTTCGGCGCGCTGTTTCGATTCCGCTTCTTCGAAAAGATTTTATCCTGGATGAGATCCAAATTGCGGAATCGGCCACGAACGGCGCGGACGCGATTCTCTTGATCGTCGCGGCACTGGAGCAACAACAACTTGTCGATCTTTTAAGCGCGGCGGCGAGTCGTCACCTGGACGCGTTAGTCGAGGTGCACACGCCCGATGAATTACATCGCGCACTCAATGCCGGGGCGAAGATTATCGGAATCAACAATCGTAATCTGGCGACGTTCGTTGTCGATCTTGCAGTGACCGAAGAACTCTGCCGGGAGGTTCCGGATGAGATCGTTCTGGTGAGCGAAAGCGGAATCAAGACCCCGCAGGATATGGCGAGAGCAAAAGCATGCGGAGTGGATGCGGTCCTGGTCGGCGAAGCGTTAATGCGCCGCGAAATTTCGATCGAGCAATTGCGCGCGATTATCTGAGTTCAGGGCGCCGCTTTCGGCGGAGGCGTTGCGAACGCGCGGCGAATCGAGCGCCAGAAACCGCGTGGCCCGGCAACCGCACCCGGGCGCGCCACCAGCACCGGACAATTGGCATGATTCAAAATGCTGCGAGTGAGATCGCCCATGATGTAATGCCGCACCATTCCACGCGCGTGCGAAGACCCGGTCACGATCAGGTCGTAATTACTCGAGCGTGCTTCAGCGAAAACCTGATCGACCACGATTCCATGCCGGACATGCACTTCGGTCGGCACGCCGAGCTTTTCGAGATCCTGTTTTTGGGTGCGGAGATTGATTCCAAGTTCCGAATTCGATTCCAGCAAACGGGTGATATCTTCCTCGAGTCGAACCAGATCGGCGTAAATCGCCGGCGGTTCGGCCATGACGTGGAGCAAGGTCACTGATGCACCGACAACGGACGCTAGTTTTCCGGTCAATTGGATGGCTTCGTCGATGTATTCCCTTCCGCCAGTGCAAACGAGAAAGCTTTTTAATTGGGCCCACTCACCCATCGCCACCAGCACCGGCGGCGAAATCGACTTGATGACTTCGTAGGTTTTTTCCGAGCGCCAGTGCAACCCGGCGGAGCCGGTCTTCCGCGCGCCGATTATGACCAGGTCGTATTTTGCCTTGGTCGTTTCGTTCACGATCTGCCGAACCGGGTCGCCCGCGCCGACCGCGATTTGCGGCGAAACATTTTTTCCGTGCAACCACTCGGCCTGTTTCCCGAGCGCTTCACGCAACATCGGTTCGTCTTTGGCTTTTTCGGCGATGCCAAGAAGCGTCGTGTCGGCCTGAAGCGGCCCTGCTAATAACGCGCCGAGTTTCGTTGCGCCATCCGCGGCCGGCATTCCATCGCTGCAAATCAAAATTTTCATGGCGAAATTACAATTTGTGACCGGTCATGAGTGTGTAAATGACGATTGCGGCGCCGATCAAGGGCAAGGGCACGAAGGCGAGCCGAATTTTTGGTCCGGCGAAATATTGGGTAGAGATCGCGCCGATCTGCGCGCCAACTGCGGCGCCGGTGTTCATGACGAGCGCAATCAATATATCGACGTTGCCTTTGATTGCATGGCTGAGTGTTCCGTAACTGGCCGAGATGATGATCTCAAACAAATCGGTGCCAACGGCGAGATGCGTCGGAATGCCGATCACATAAACCATCGACGGCATCCGGATGTAACCTGCGCCGCCGCCAAGAAATCCGCTGAACAATCCGCCCACGAACGCTACCAGCAAAATAATCCAAAGTGAAATGGTTACGCCAGACACTGGCAGGTTGATCATGGGCGGAAAATTCAGACGCTGAATGCTGTGCGTGACATGGCGAAAGGAGGATTGGTCCTGCTTCGCGCTGACGCCGCTTATTTTGCTGCGCGGTAATGCTTTATTTTGCGACAGCGTTTTTCGGCTCTCCCAAATCATAAAGCTGGAGATGCTCACATAAACGGCGATCGAGACGATGCTTACGACCAGGTTGACGTTGCCCGCGCGTTTCAACATTTGAATCAATTGCGCGCCGACCTCCGCACCACCGATCGTTCCGATCGCCATGATCAATCCGAGTTTAAGATCGACATTGCCGAGAGCGCGATGCCGCTTCGCGGCCACGATCGATTTGCCAACGATGTGGGCCAGATCTGTTCCGACGGCAAAGTTCCAGTCCAATCCGACCGCGCGCAGGGCCGGGCCGGCGATGAAACTTCCACCCACTCCAAAAAATCCGCCCAAAATTCCAATGAAAAAGCCAATGATGGCCAAATAGATCGGACTGATGTGCGCGCCGGAGATTGGGAAAAACATATTTACTCCGAACGGCCGCGCAGCATTCGCAACAAGAGTGTGGTCACACTTTCCAGAACAACGGCTTGCCCGATGATGAGCAGGATCGCAACGCCGCCATAGGTGTATCGATGGCGAATCTCCAACTGATGGAGCCATTCACCCAAAAAATGGAGAACGAGAAAAAAATAGGCGATCACCAGGACAGCATAAATCGCCAGCTCAATCAAAAACGCGCGGAACATTTTAGCCGTTTCTTTTTTCATCTGTTCCAGACTTTTCGCAGCGCGACGCGCTCAAGGTCGTCTGGAATTATAGAGAAAAGCAAATTTTTGTTGTGGCTGCCACCGTCTCTGGCGGCAGAATAGATGCGTGACTATCCCGATCGCGCTGACTATCGCCGGCTCGGATAGCAGTGCCGGCGCTGGAATTCAGGCCGACCTAAAGACGTTTCGGGCGCTTGGTGTTTATGGACTCTCGGCCGTTACCTGCGTCGTCGCGGAAATTCCCGGTAAAGTCTCACGAATCGAACCGATCAGCGTCGAGATGGTCCGCGAGCAAATCGAAGTCCTCGCCAAAAGTTTTCCGATCGCCGCGATCAAGACCGGATTGCTCTGCTCGGCTGCAATCATCAGCGCGGTCGCGGAGTCGATGACCGATCTTCGTCGCAAGACCCCGCTAGTGGTCGATCCCGTCATCACCGCGACTGGCGGCGACCGGCTTCTCTTGCCCGATGCGATCGAAACCTACCAACGTGAATTATTTCCAATCGCTTCCCTGATCACGCCAAATCTTGACGAAGCTGGACAATTGCTTGGCGACAAAATTCAAGATCGCGAATCGATGGAACGCGCCGGCACGGAATTAGAGCGCAAATTTAAGACCGCGATCCTGCTCAAAGGCGGACATCTGCGCGGCGATGAAGCTGTCGATCTTCTGTTTGCGAATGGGCAGGTCGTTGAATTCGCTGCGCCCTTCGTGCGTGATGTCACGACGCACGGCACCGGCTGCACTTATTCCGCGGCGATCGCTGCCGGTCTTGCGGCCGGAATGTCCCTTTCGAACTCAATTGCGCGCGCCAAAAAATTCGTGACTGCATGCATCGCCAATCGTCTTCGCTGGAAATCAAACACGGACGGGAATATCGACGCCTTGAATCATTCCCCTGACAACGCCGGCACGAATTGACGGCAGCTAGCTTTTCTTCTTCTTGGCGCTCTTGGCCGGGCGTTTGGCTTTTTTCCAGCGCTTTAACTCCATCGCTTCTTCGGCCGCCGCCGTCTCTGCTTGTTTTTTGCTTCGGCCAAGACCTTTCCCGAGAACGATTCCTTCCCAGACCGCCTGGACCACAAATCGTTTGTCGTGCTCGGGTCCGGTTTGGGAAAGGACTTCGTAAACAGGGCTCCGCGGCGAAATGCTTTGCAACAGTTCCTGCAAATACCCTTTCGGATTAATATCGACCGGTTCCTCGGCGAGCTGCGCCAGATTTTGTTTTGCCTGAGCGAGAATGAATTTTCGCGTTTTCTCCAGCCCGCCATCGAGATAAATCGCGCCAATCAACGCTTCGAACCCATCAGCCAGCGTCGAGACGCGGGCCCGGCCCCCGCTTGCTTCTTCGCCCCGCCCCATTAGCAGGAACTGCCCAAGATCGAGCGCCGCGGCGTGCGCTTTCAACGCATCTCGCGAGACCAATCGCGAACGCAACTTGGTCAGTTGCCCTTCCGGCTCATCGCCGAAATGTCCAAAAAGATATTCGGTGATGACAAGCTGAAGAATTGCGTCGCCTAAAAATTCCAGGCGCTGATTATCGAAATGGCGCTGTTGGGTCTCATGACCGAGACTCGGATGGGTCAGCGCTTCAGCCAGCAAAAGCGGATTGCGAAATTTGTAACCGATTCGTTCCTCTAGCGGATGCACGTCAACGCTTTTGATAAATTTCGAGCGAAGTGACAACGTCGAGAGCGCGCTGCAACACAGAATCGCGCGCCGGCTGCCTCTCGCGAGCGCGATTGCGCCGCTGCGCATCCGGAATGTCGAGCTCGGGATTGGTCCCCGCGATCAAGGCCGCTTCGTTCAAGTGCGGACGCTCGTTTTCATAAACAAACGGCGTCATCCCTTTTTCACCACTTAATCGAAAGATTTGCCGCTTATCGTGGACCGACATTTCCACCGGCAAATCCGGTTTCACTCCGCCAGGGAACAACGATTGTCCGTCGGCCAGGATCGCTTCCGCGGAAGCGACGCGCAAAATTTTTCCACTCGGCAACGGCAAATCGGAATATTCCACGGCGCGCCCAGCGCTTGGTTGACCGACCAATAAAGCCTTATCGTAAAACCTGAGATCGCCCGCGATCGCCTCCGCGCCGCCGGCCGTGTCGCTATCAATCAGGGCCACAATCAAACCTTGAAATTCCGGATCGCGGTCTGAAGTGAACGATCGGTCCTGGCGGGCCGCCGGTTTGCGCACGGTGAATAGCGTTTTGCCTTTTGGACAAAAACGCTTCGCAAATTCCGCCGCGGTCGCAAAATCCCCGACGCTGCTTCCCCGAAGATCGACAATCATTGCGTCGACTTTTTTTGCGACAAAGTCCTGCAGGTTTTTGTCCATCTCTTTGAGGTTGGCGCTATTGAGAGAACCGAGTCGAAGATATCCGATATGACCGTCGAAAACTTCGCTGTAAAACGGAGCGGCTGGTTCCGCGGTCGCGCTATCCCGATTCGGCACAAGCAATAATCCGCCGGGCATGCGCGCGAGCAGTCCCGTAAGCGTGGCTCGATTTAATTCTGTGTCAGTGAGCGCGTCCGGATTTGTGAAATTGCTTTTCAAAAGCGCGATCGCGGCTTGCAGATCGCCCTCGCCTAACGAATTGATAATTTGCTCCGTGCCCGGTGTGGGCGACGCGGATGGCGTGGCCGATTTAGCCGACGTGGCGGGACTGCCGGCGCTCGGCGACGATGATGGCGCCGGACTTTGGCCGAATGCGCTCGCTGCGATTAAAAACGAAATGGCCGTGGCGGCCGCGCGGTTCAACATTGCGCTTATTGTTAGCTGGTCGCCGCGCTAAGAGCAATATCGCGCCGATAATGACAACCTTGAAACTGGATGCGCGACGCGGCTGTATAAGCACGGTCGCGGGCGGCAGCGATGGTTGATCCAAGCGCAGTCACTGCCAGAACGCGCCCTCCAGCGGTGACAACTTGATTGTCCGCGATTTTTGTTCCGGCATGAAAAACCTGAACGCCTTCCAGTTCCGCGGCTTCACCCAAACCGGAGATCACTTTCCCGGTTTCGTATTTTCCTGGGTAACCAGCCGAAGCCAGAACGACGGTTACAGAGACCCATGTGTCCCAGTCGATCGGGTAATTGTCGATCTTGCCGTCGATCGTCGCCTCTAATAGCGGCGGCAAATCGGATTTCATACGCGGCAGCAGCGCCTGCGTCTCGGGGTCGCCGAATCGGCAATTGAACTCGAGCACGCGCACGCCGTCGCTCGCAATCATCAATCCGGGATAGAGCAAACCGCGATACGCGATTCCTTCTTTCGACAAGCCGCGCAACAAGGGCCGCATGATTTCGCTTTCAAATTGTGATTGCAACTGCGCGTCCCAATTATTGGCCGGACTGAACGCGCCCATCCCACCGGTGTTCGGCCCTTCGTCGCCATCGAACACCCGTTTGTGATCGCGCGCCGATTCGAGCAGCCGATAATTCTTCCCGTCAACGAGCGCGTGAATCGAGCATTCGGTGCCGCGGAGAAATTCTTCGATCACAATCCGGCGACCAGCGTCGCCAAACCGTGCTTCATTCATCATCGCTTCGATCGTTGACTTTGCGGTTGCGGCATCGGACGCGATGATCACCCCTTTGCCCAGCGCCAAGCCGTCAGCTTTGATCACGACGGGAAATTTAAGCTCTTCGCAGTAACCGAGCGCTTCCTTGCTGTCGGAAAACGTCCGCGCTTGCGCGGTCGGGACTTTTTGAGCGCGCATTAGTTCTTTCGCGAAGATCTTGGACGATTCCAGACGGGCCGCAGATTTCGTCGGTCCGAAAATTCTTAATTTGTCGGCCGTGAAAAGATCGACAATTCCCATCGCTAACGGATCGTCCGGACCGACCACGGTAAGATCGACATCATTCTGTTTCGCGAATCGAAGCAGTTGCGGCAAATCTGTCGCCGGAAGTGCAACATTCTCCGCGATCGCGGTGGTGCCGGCATTTCCGGGCGCGCAAAAAATGCGATCAACCGACGACGATTGTTTCAGTTTCCAAACCAGCGCGTGCTCCCGGCCGCCGCCGCCAATCACAAGAATTTTCATCGAGCCGATTCAGCGTCCGTCAGCGCGCGCGGAAAAACAAGCGCTCGCAACCTGTCCATTTCAGCTATACACGCGATTTCGACCGTTACTCTCCCCTTGCCCGCGAGGGCTTCATGGTTACAAAGAAAGAATGTCTAAATCCCCCGCTTCCGTGATGGATGCCCAATGTCCATCTCGCCTCGTCCTCGATCGGATCGCGGACAAGTGGACGGCGTTAATCATCCAGTTGCTGTCCAAGCAGACAATGCGTTACGCCGAGCTCCAACGGGAGATCGGCGGGATCTCGCAAAAAATGCTGACCCAAACTCTCCGCAGCCTGGAGAGGGACGGGCTGGTCGACCGAAAGGTTTATCCGGTTGTTCCGCCGAAGGTCGAATATTCGCTTTCCAGACTGGGCCGGACACTGATCGAACCGTTGCGCGCGCTTTGCCGCTGGTCGGAAAAACACCTGGCCGAACTCCAAGCAAACCGTGCGCGCGCAAAGGCCAAACAAGTGGCGAGCGATCGCTCAATTGCAGCCTGATCAGGAATCTGATGCGGCCGGCGGCGCCGCGCCCTTCACTCCGAGTTCAGCTCGAAATTGATCTTCACGTCGTAATGGTCGCCCTTGCCCAGCCCGTCGGGAACCGGCTCGACTCGGTTGACGCGATTCGCGAGCGCTTTGACTGATTCGTCGAGGTCCGGATTTCCGGACGGCCGGACCACTTCGAAGCTGGAGACGCGGCCGTCTTTTTCGATCCGAAGTTTTACCAGGACCGAATTTTTCGCGCCCGCGGTCGCAACCGTAGTCGGCTGGACCCATTCGCTGTAGAAACGGTCGTGCAACATGCTGCCGTACCACCCGAACTGCGATTCACTACCCGCTCCGCCCGCGCGACCAGCGCCCACGCCCGGCGCGGTCCCTTTGCCGCTGCCAGTCTGCGTAGCTGAAGGTTTTTTTGATTCTTTCTCCTCGATTTTAGCAGCCAGCGGTTTTGCGATTTCTTTTTTCTCGGTCTCGACCTCACCTTTTTCACTCTCCGCTTTATCCGGAGTCGATTTCACAATTGGTGACGGTTTTGGAGAAGCTTTGGCCAGAACTATTTTCTTTGGCGAAGGTTTCGGAGTCGGCTTTGGTGTAGGCTTCGGCGTTGCCTTTGCTTTCGCCGTTGGACTTGGCTTCGGGCTGCGAGCCGGCGTCGCCGTGGGTGTTGGTTTAGGCGAAGGCTTGGGCGTTGGCAGCTGAATGTCGCTCGGCGCCGACGCCAGGTACGGCCGATCTTCAACCGCTTCTGGTTCCTTGAGTAATTCCGTTTTCGATTCTCTTCGCGGCAAAGGCGATTTCACGGGCGCCGGCAGATTCCTTTTTTCAGTGACAACACCATCGCCGCCTCCGCCGTTTAACCAGACAACGCTTTGCGCACCCGTGTTACTGCTCGCATGGCCCCACCGAATCAATCCGACAACAAGCGCAACGTGCGCCAGCGCGATCAGAGTAACGTTGCTCCAGAAGCGCAGATTCTTCGGCATCGCCTATTTCGCCTCGGCTTTTGTCGCAATGCCGACCTTCATGATCTGAGCCCGCTGCAACGCATCCATCAACGTGACGAGTTTTTGAACGGGCAAGTCGCGGTCCGGTCGAATGAGAACCGCAACGTCCGGATTGGCGCGCTTGATCTCGGCCAACTGCGCACTGAGCGCGCTTAGATCGACAAGTTTATCGTTCAAACGAATCGTTTCATTCCGATCGATCGAGATCGTCTGCACTTGCGAGGAAGTCACCGGCGGATTTGTTTCGCCGCTCGATGGAATCACCAGGCTCATGCTGCTCTCGAGCAGCGGCGTTGTGATCATGAAGATGATGAGCAACACGAACGCGAGATCGAGCAGCGGCGTGATGTTGATCTCGGAGAGCGAAGAGAGACTTTGTCGTTGGGAGTAACGCCTCATCTGCGAAATGCCGATTCGCGCGCGGCGTGGTCGACGAATTTATGCTCGAACTCTGACGCGAGTTCGGCGGCAAAATTGTCCATCTCAACGATCATTCCGCGAATGCGCGTGACCAGAAAATTGTAGCCGAACATCGCCGGAATCGCGACGCAGAGCGCGGTCACGGTGGTGATCAGGGCGCCGGAAACGCCGGGGGCCATCGAAGCGAGATTGGGCGCGCCCGCTTCCGCGACTCCGGTGAACGCGTCCATCACGCCCCAGACCGTGCCGAGCAATCCGAGAAACGGCGAACCGCTCACCGCCGTTGCCAGCAAAATCATTTGAGACTCGAGCTCGAGCGCCGTTTCGCCGACGGCGCGCTCCATCGCCGCCGTAACCGCACCCATTTGCGCCCCGGTAATTTTTTCGGAACTCCCAAGCCGCGCGCGGAAGGTTTCGTCTACTTCGGCCGACCCAAGCAAATGAAACGTCATCTCCTGGCAACCCGCGCGATAAACGTTAAAAATCGGTGAACCGGAAAAGCGCGCGTTTTTTTCGAACAGCCGCAGAGGTTGTCGATCCTGTCGGAATGCGGCGAGAAAGCGCGCGTTTTGTTTTCGGGCAAACTGGATCACGCGCAATTTCGTGATCATGACCGACCAACTGAAGATCGAAACGATCGCGAGGAGAAGGAGGACGAGCTTGCCGGCAATGGTGGCGTGCTCAAATGCAAAGACCAGACCGCCGGCCGCAATCAATGAAAGCATTTACGCGTCACCTGCGAAACTAATAGCGGAGTTTCGACGAAGGGAAAGGGCTAGTCGCGCACCGCCATCTTTTTCGGAAACGTCGGCCGCAGTTTGGCGACGATGATAAAGCCGAGGCCTATCGCGATCAGAAAGAACGAAAAGAACTGGCCGCGCGTGAAACCGGCGATCAGGCTCGCGTCCGGTTCGCGGAAATTTTCAACGATGATCCTGAAAATCGCGTAGCAAATGAAAAACAAACCGGTAAGAACTCCGTTGGGTTGCCGCATCCGCGTCCGCACCCACCAGAGGATCGCGAACAGAACAACTCCTTCAAAGAAAGCTTCGTAAAGCTGTGATGGATGTCGTGGCGTCAGAATTCCGCGGAGAACTTCTTTCACCTGCGGTTGATGACGAACCGCGGCGACAATTGCGTCCGACGAATTGAGCGAGGGATCGATCTGTCGGCAGGCAATGATCGCGCGTTCAGCCTCGCCAACGTTTTCGGTAAGCTCTTTCGGAAACTGCACCGCCCATGAGACGTTCGTCGCGCGTCCGTAAAGCTCGCCATTGATGAAATTGGCGCAGCGCCCGAAAAACAAGCCGATTGGTGCGCTCACGCCCAGATTGTCGCCGAGGTTTGTCCACGAGATTTTGTGACGCCAGGCATAATAAAACGTGAACGCGAGCAGGCCGAGCATTCCGCCGTGACTCGACATTCCGCCTTCCCACACCCGCAAGATCGACATCGGCGCGCGCAACATCTCCGGCTTATAGAACAAAACGTAACCAAGCCGGCCACCTACGATCACGCCAAAGAGCGCGCAGCCGGTAATGAAGTCGCCAACTTTTGCCACCGGCAAATCAGCGTAACCCCTCTTCGCCAACACACGAAACAGCGCGTAGCCACAACCAAACGTGACGACATAAGCGAATCCATACCAGCGCGGACCGACATTGTCCCACAGCCGAAAAATCAGCGGATTAAGATCGTGAACGTAGTAAGCGAGCATGCTGAAACCGCGGAGGGCGCTACTTTCGCCGATCTGCGGTCGATTGTGCGAGCGTTTTTCTCAAAAACGGCGCGGTGCGGCTCGTGCGACTCTTCGAAACTTGTTCGGGCGTTCCGACCGCCACGACTTTACCGCCGTCCGCACCCGCTTCCGGCCCAAGATCGACAATGTAATCTGCTTCCGCGATCACACTCAGGTTGTGCTCAATCACGATCACAGTGTTTCCCTCATCGACCAGTCGGTGAAGCACCGTCAGGAGAAGATCGACATCGGCCATGTGCAAACCAATCGTCGGCTCCTCTAATAGATACAACGTCGATCCCGGATTGCGCATTTTGCGAATCCGTTCGTTCTCCGCGCGACCGACACCACGCTTCAATTGCGTGACAAGTTTTAGGCGCTGCGCTTCCCCGCCGCTCAGGGTCGGGCTCGGCTGGCCGAGTTTGAGATAACCAAGTCCGGTCTCGTTAAGCAGCCTAAGCGGCCGCGCGATTTTCGGATGCGCCCCAAAAAACTCGGCCGCTTCCTCGATCGTCATCCCCATCACGTCGCCGATCGACTTTTCGTTGTAGAGCACTTCGAGTGTTTGTGGATTGTAACGGCACCCACCGCAGTCTTCGCAAGGGACCAGCGCCTCCGGCAAAAAATTCATTTCCAGCTTGATCACGCCCTGGCCTTTGCAGCTTTCGCAACGGCCGCCTTCGGCATTAAACGAAAAACGGCTCGCCGAATAACCGCGCACGCGCGAAACCGGCAATTGCGCGTAGAGATTTCTGATCTCGTCGAATACTTTAATGTACGTGCCGGGCGTCGAGCGCGAGGTTTTCCCGATCGGGGATTGATCGACTTCGTAAATCGCTTCGATCTCTTCGGTTCCGCTGACCAATTTAAACAAATCGCCGTTGCCGCTGCGCTTCCTCTTTGCCAATTGCTCGACCACCGCCGGCAGGAGCACATCGTGCATCAAGGTCGATTTTCCCGAACCTGAAATGCCGGTGATGACTGAAAGGCGCCTGACGGGAAAACGAACTTCGACATTCTTCAAGTTGTTCGCGCTCGCGCCGTGGATTTGGATCCAGTTTTCAACAGCGCGCAGAGATCGCCGCGTTTTCCGCGTCGGATGACAAAGCGGGTTCTTTAAACAGCGGCCGGTCTCGGAATTCTTCGAACGTTCGATATCGCGCAGCGTTCCGGTGGCGACGACTTCGCCCCCATGGGTCCCAGCGCGCGGCCCAAGATCGACAATGTGATCCGCGCGCCGCATCGTTTCTTCGTCGTGCTCGACGATCACGAGTGAATTTCCTTTTTCGCGCAATGCCTCGAGCGTGTCGAGCAATCGCAAATTGTCGCGCGAGTGCAGGCCGATGGTTGGTTCGTCCAAAACGTAGAGAACGCCGCGCAAATTCGAGCCGAGCTGGGCTGCCAATCGGATGCGCTGCGATTCGCCGCCACTCAATGTCTTCGCGGAACGTCCGAGCGCGAGATAACCGAGCCCGACATTTTCCATAAAGAGCAGCCGTTGCCGAATTTCGGGAATGAGATCGGCGGCAATCGTTTGCTGCGTCCCTGTAAATCTTAACTTGTCGATCTTGTGCGCGGCCTCGCTCGCCGAAAGATTGGTGAACTGATCGATCGTCTCGCCTTGAACCCGGACGTGTCGCGCCACCGCATTCAAACGCGAGCCATGGCAACTCGGGCATTCGTGCGCTTCGGTCGCATCGATCCATTCTGATTGTCGCTCGGCCGCCAGCTCGTTCTCCAAAACGGAGTCGCTGTTGTCGTCTTCGCCGGTCTGAAATTCCTGGTCCCAGATTTCACCGAACCCGCCGCATTCCTCGCAGGCGCCGTGTGGCGAATTGAACGAGAATAAACGCGGATCGAGCTCTTCGAACGCGCGGCCGCAATTCGGACAGCTCATCTCCGTGCTCATGACCGTGAGCCGGTTTTTCGAATCGAGGAGATGCGCTGTGCCGCGTCCGATATCGAGCGCGCGTTGTGCCAGGTTCCGCGCTTTCGCGATCCGCTTGGCATCGATCACGCCCATGACAACGGAAATGGTGTGTTCTTTGAAACGCTCGAGTCTTTGAAACTGGGCGATCGGGATGAGCGCGCCGTCGACATACAATGTGTCGAATCCCTGGCGCTCGGCCCAGCGCGCGACGTCGGTGTGAAATCCTTTTCGCGCTTTGACGATCGGCGCGAGCACTTTGAGCGCACCTTTTCTCGCCGCGCTTTCGATCTGTTTCACGATCGCGGCCAGACTTTGTTTTTCGACCGGCAAATCGCAATCCGGACAAAATTGCGTTCCGGTCTTGGCAAAGAGCAAACGCAGAAAATGATAAACCTCTGTCACCGTCGCGACCGTCGATTTGCCGCCACCGCGGGTGACGCGCTGTTCGATCGCGACGCTCGGCGGCAACCCAGTGACCAGATCGACATCCGGTTTTTCCAGTTGCTCGACAAACTGCCGCGCATAAGGCGACATGCTGTCGAGAAATCTTCGCTGGCCTTCCGCAAACAGAATGTCGAACGCGAGCGTCGATTTCCCGGAACCACTCAATCCGGTGATAACCACCATTTGATCGCGCGGAATATTGACGTCGATGTTTTTCAGGTTGTGCTCGCGGGCGCCATGAATGCCGATCGCGCCATCGCTGCCGTTAATTCGGAAACGCGGCGGCGTTTCTGCTGCGCGCGCGAGTTCCTCCTCCTCACCGTCCGCATAAATCGGTCGTCGTGACGAAGCGCGTGACGGCGTTCGCGCGCTCGAGAGAACGTTTCGTAAGAATCGGCCCGTGTGCGAATTTTCGACCTTCGCGATTTGTTCGGGCGTGCCCACACCGACAACTTTTCCACCTTCATCTCCCGCTTCCGGTCCAAGATCGACAATCCAATCGGCGGACTTAATCACTTCGAGATTGTGCTCGATCACGATGAGCGAGTTTCCGCGCTCGACCAGGCGTTGGAAGACCCGGAGCAGCATCGCGACGTCATCGAAATGCAGCCCAGTGGTCGGCTCGTCGAAGATGAACAAATTGCCGCGAGTGGCGTCTCCGTTTCCGTTGCCGGGAACATGCTCTGCCGTTTTGGATTCGGCCAAATGCCGGACGAGTTTCAAACGCTGCGATTCGCCCCCAGAAAGCGTGTTCAGTGGTTGGCCGAGCCGTAAATAACCGAGGCCGACTTCATCGAGAACATCGAGCGGTTCGGAGAGAGTTTTCTGTTCTCCTATTTGGGTGAAAAATTGAATCGCTTCGCTCACGGTCAAGTCGAGCAGGTCGTGAATCGATTTGTCGTGGAGTTTAATTTTCAGGACGTGTGGTTGGAACCGTTTGCCTTCGCATTCCGCGCAGCGGACATAGAGATCACTCAGGAACTGCATCTCGATCTTTTCGAACCCGGTCCCTGAGCAACGCTCGCAGCGGCCGCTGCCGGAGTTGAATGAAAACGCGCTCGCGGTCAGTCCCTGCGACATCGATTCGGGCTGCGCGGCGAAAAGTTCCCGGACGCGATCGTAAAGCCCGAGGTAAAGAATCGGCGTCGATCGCGGCGTACGCGCGAGCGCCGATTGATCCACCATCACGACTTCGTTGAGGCGATGGGCGCCGCTGACTGATTTGCACGCGCCGGCTTCTTGATCGGTCGTCTGCCCTTTGGCGATAAGAATATTTCGATAAAGCACGTCATGAATCAGGGTGGACTTACCCGAGCCGGAAACGCCGGTCACACATGTGAAAACGCCAAGCGGAAGATCGACGTCGACGTTTCTGAGATTGTGTTCTCGCGCGCCGGTGATCTTGATCGACGATGTCGATCTTCGCCGCTTCTTCGGAACCGGAATTGTTTTGCGTCCGTTCAGGTAATCGGCGGTAAGCGAGTTTTTCCGAAACAAAAGTTGATCAAGCGCGCCGTTAAAAATCAATTCGCCGCCGCGCTCGCCGCGCCCCGGACCGATGTCGATCAAGTTGTCGGACGCGCGAATGATTTGCTCTTCGTGCTCGACTACGAGCAGGGTGTTTCCGCGATCGCGCAGATTGTGCATCACGCGGACGAGCCGGCCGATATCTCGCGGGTGCAACCCGATGCTCGGCTCGTCCATGACGAAGAGCGTGTTGACCAGCGACGCGCCGAGACAGGTGGTGAGATTGACTCGCTGAACTTCGCCACCGCTCAAAGTTCGCGTAGAACGATCGAGCGTCAGATAACCGACGCCGACTTCGCACAAATAACTCAGCCGCGCGCAAATTTCGTCGCGCAACATCCTGGCGGTCGAGTCGTTTTCCGAGATGTCGATCTTCGCGAGCAGATCGCGCGCGTTCGAAATAGGGAGCGCGGCAAAATCCGGAAGAGTTAATCGCGTTTTGGAGGGCGCCGCGCTGTCGGCGCCATTTCTGGGACGCGACGGCGCGCGTCCCTCCAGTTGATAATTCAACGCCTCCGGTTGAAAACGCCCGCCATTGCACTTCGGACAGGTCGTGTAGGCGCGGTAGCGACTGAGCAAAACGCGCATGTGCATTTTGTAAACTTGCGACTCGAGCCACCGAAAAAATCCGCGCACGCCGTACCACCGATCGTCTTCGTAATCGTCAGCCGTGTATTCGCCACTGCGCTTCTCGCCGTTGATGACGAAGTCCTGATCGGCCTTTGGCAACTCCTCGAACGGAACATTGATATCGACGTCTTCGCGGGCGCAGGCGCGAAGGAGATCCTTTTGCGATTCGCCGAACTCGTTCCCGCGAAAAACGCGGACTGCGCCTTGTTTGATCGACAATGAACGGTCGGGAATCGCTTTGTTTAGATCGATCGTGATGGTGCGTCCAAAGCCGCGGCAGTCCGGACAAGCGCCGAGTGGATTGTTGAAACTGAAAAGCCCCGGCGTCGGCGGGCGAATGTCGATGTCGCAGTGCGCGCAGTGCCACCCGGTCGAAAACGGATGCTCAGAAACTGTAGTGGCGGCCGTGCCGGCCGCAGTTCTTGAGGTTGCAGGCGACACGCCTGCCTCTACAGCCATTGAGACAATGTTGACTTTGCCCTTGCCGAAGCGAAGCGCGGTCTCGAGCGCTTCAACCAGGCGCGCACGATTTTCCTGAGTAATTGCGGTTCGATCCTGGATGACTTGGACCCGCGCGCCGAGGTGTTTGATCTTTTTGGGATCGTCATCCACACGCACGACTTCGTTGTCGATCCAAACGCGGAGATAACCCTGCTGCTGAAGAAATTCGAAAAACTTTCGCGGCTCGGTTTTCGCAGGAACCGATACCCAAAACGTGATCAGAACATTTTTATCGGCGCAATCGCGCAATATTTCCTCGGCGATCGACTTTGCCGTCTCCGGCCGAATCTCACGGTCGCAGCTTGGGCAAAACGCTTTAACGATCCGCGGCCAAAGCAATTTCAAATAATCATTGATCTCGGTCATCGTGCCGACGGTGGAACGCGACGATTTGACCGGGTTCGCTTGTTCGATCGCGATCGCGGGCGGAATCCCGCGGATATCGTCGACACGAGGCTTGTCCATTCGGTCGAGGAATTGCCGCATATAAGGACTGAAGGTTTCGACGTAACGGCGCTGGCCTTCGGCGTAAATCGTCTCGAAGGCGAGACTCGATTTCCCGGAGCCGCTCGGGCCGGTAATAACGGTCAATTTCCCGAGCGGAAGATCAACATCGAGGCCTTTGAGGTTGTTCTGGCGTGCGCCTCGAATCTCAACGCAACCACGCTCAGCCGGAGCAGTGACGCATTTCTTTTCAGCAACCTTTGAACCCACTGGAGATTATCCGAGATGCGCGCATAAATCGCAAATCTTGCTCCGCTTGGGTTGACGGAATTTTATTCGGCGAAACGCGCTGCGACTTCTGCGCGCTGCTTCATCAACTCCTCGGGGACGACGCCACCGAGTGACTCGAAAAACTTTTTGTGCCCGGCCAGTTCAGTTTTCCACTCTTCGTGATCGATCTCGAGCAGCTCGTCGACGCAGTTGTGATCGATCTCGAGCTCGGCCAGATCGAGATCGTGTAATCCAGGTAGCCAACCGATTGGCGATTTGAGTGCGCCGTCGCTTTTCCCTTCGCAGCGGTCGATGATCCATTTGAGCACGCGCATGTTGTCGCCGAAGCCGGGCCAGAGAAATTTTCCGCTTTCGCCTTTGCGGAACCAATTGACGTTGAAAATCAGCGGCGGCTTGGTCAGGCGTTTCCCGATTGCGAGCCAGTGCCGAAAATAATCGCCGATGTTGTAACCGCAGAACGGCAGCATCGCCATCGGATCGCGACGGACCTGCCCAACCGCTCCAGTGGCGGCGGCGGTTGTTTCCGAGGCCATGGTCGCGCCGAGATAAACGCCGTGCTCCCAATCGAACGACTGAAACACGAGCGGCAAAGTGCCGCTGCGGCGCCCGCCAAAAATGATCGCGCTGATCGGAACGCCCTCGCCTTTTTCAAAATCGGGATCGAGCACCGGATTATTCCGCACCGGCGCGGTGAACCGGCTGTTGGGATGCGCCGCTTTTTCTTTTGAATCGGGCATCCAATCGTTGCCGCGCCAATCGATCGCATGTTTCGGTCCCGACCCGTCGGGATCTTTGCCTTCCCACCAAACGTCGCCGTCATCAGTCAGGGCAACGTTAGTGTAAAGCGAATCGTGCTCGATCGATTTCATCGCGTTCGGATTCGATTTGCAATTCGTTCCGGGAACCACACCGAAGTAGCCGTTCTCCGGATTGACCGCGAACAAGCGGTTTTCTCGGATTTGCATCCAGGCAATGTCGTCACCAACGGTGGTGATCTTCCAACCGGCGAAATGTTTCGGCGGAATGAGCATGGCGAAATTGGTTTTGCCGCACGCGCTCGGAAACGCCGCTGCTACGTAATGTTTTTTTCCTTCGGGCGATTCGACGCCGAGGATCAACATGTGCTCAGCCATCCAACCTTGTTTGCGCGCGAGATAAGAACCGATCCGGAGAGCGAGACATTTTTTGCTCAGCAAAACGTTACCGCCATAACCAGATCCGACCGAAATGATGGTGTTGTCCTGCGGGAAATGACAAATGAGCCGGCGCGCAGGATCGACATCTAATAATGAGTGGACGCCGCGGTTCCATTCGGCCTTCGGATCGTTGCCCAGGCGTTTGACCGCGATTGCGCCCATGCGAGTCATGATTCGCATGCTGAGCACGACATAAATCGAATCGGTGATTTCGAAGCCGACTTTGGTCAGGGGCGAATCGGGCGGACCCATAATATAAGGCACGACAAACAGGGTGCGGCCGCTCATCGCGCCTTTTAGCATTCCCTGAAGTTTGGTGTAGGTCTCGGCCGGGTCGCTCCAGTTGTTGGTCGGACCGGCTTCCTCTTTGGTCGGCGTGCAAATGAAAGTGAACTGCTCGACCCGGGCGACGTCGTTGGGGTTGGAGCGATGCAAATACGAGCGCGGAACTTTTTGCTCGTTCAGCTTGATCAGAACATTCTGCTTCATCGCTTCCTGAAGCAGGTAATCGTGCTCGCGCTCCGAGCCATCGCACCAAAAAACGTTTTCCGGTTTGGCGAGAAGCTCGACTTCGTGCACCCAATCGAGCACCGCCTGGTTGCCGGGTTTGCTATCGCCGATTCCAGCGGGTGGCGAAATTGCGAACGCGATGTTTTTCATTGGTGATCGTCTATCCTGGTGGAATCGAGCGGAACATGAATTTCTGCCGATTCGCGCCCTTCTCCAAGAATTTTTTCGGGCCTCCGCGAACGTTGCTTGCGCCGCGAATTCGGCGGCTGTCTATTGAAGCATGTTCGGGGTCACTACGGCCGATGATTATCGACCGGTAACGTGGGTGGGCCGCTATCCGGTGCGCGTCACCACGATCATCGCCGCGCTCTATGTCCTCGGCATGTTTTTCACCACGATTGCGCAAAGCGCGCATTGGGACCTGATGCCCTTCGCCTTCCAATCGCGCTCTTTTCTGCACGGGGCGATCTGGCAGCCGTTCACCTGCATCTTCATTCAACCCGCTTCGTTTTTCTTTCTCTTTAACGTCATTTTTTTCTACTGGGCGGGAACAGAAGTCGAAAAGTATCTCGGCATCCGGCGTTATCTTTTGCTTTTCGGAATGCTGCTTTTCATCGCGCCCATCATTCTGATCGCATGGGGGTCGGCCGCAGCGATGTGGAGTTACGGCGGCTCATATGAAATTTCGATCGGTCTTTTCATCGCGTTCGCAACCCTCTATCCGAATGTGGAATTATTCGGATGGGTCACGTTGAAGTGGCTCGCCTTTGCCGGGCTGGTGCTCGCTTCAATGCAATATTTGCCCAGCCACGAGTGGGGAAATCTTTCCGTGCTTTGGGTAATGTGCCTGGCGGCTTTTCTCTACATCCGCTTCGTGCAAGGCCGGATTCCAATCAAGATGGACCTGGCAAGATTGAATCCATTTCGCCGGCGACCGCGATTAACCGTCGTGCAAAAGCCTTCCGCACGCCGCGTGGTCGAGCCGGACGACGTTTATGAGTCCATCGATCCGATCCTGGACAAGATTTCCAGGTCGGGCATGGGCAGCCTTACCGAAACGGAAAGGAACATTCTCGACCGCGCGCGCAATCGACTTTTGAAGAAGTCAGATTGACGGAGCGCTCAAGAGCGTAGCTATAAATTCGTCCACACTTTCGGCGTGGAAGAGCAGCGTTCGCAATGGCCGATCCTTGGTGGCTCGAGCAACTGCGCCGACCACCACCAGATAATCGCTGATTAATCTTTCCGGGACCGCGATCAGAAAAATCAGGTGCGCCAGCTCGCCGTTGCCGGTCCACGGAATGCCGGCTTCGCTCCGGCCGATCCCCAAAACAATTTGGTCGACTAATTTCGTGCGGGCGTGCGGAAAGGCGACGCCGTCGGCGGCGTATGTCGAACTGGTCGTTTCACGCGCGCGCATTTCTGACAAAAACTTTTCCGGATTGTCGATCGTACCGGCAGCCACGAGCAGATCGACGATCTCGCGCATCGCTTCTGCCTGGATCGTCGCGCGAAGATTAAGCGCGATTTGCTTTGGATCGACCAGATTGGCCAGGGCGATGGACATGAGGAATTGTTGGATTCTGCCTCAGTTATCCAGTTAATTGATTAGTCGTGGCAACTGAAAATAGCGGACCAGCTGTAAGTGAAGAGACGACCGTTTCGCTCCAACGCAGCCTTTACGACCCCGGCTATGTCAATGCGATGTCGCACTTCTATCGGGGTGAGATGGGCCGAATCATGGTCTGGCGGCAACGGCTCGACATCACGACCAACTGGGCCATCACCAGCAGCACGGCCATCATCACGATCGCGTTTTCCAACGCGGGGGTTCCGCACATTATTTTCTTTTTCAATCTCGCGATCGTTTGGGTCATGCTTTGGATCGAAGCGCGTCGCTACCGGTTCTACGATGCCTTCCGCGCGCGCATCCGGATGCTGGAGGCCCATTTCCTGGTGCCGATGGTCATGGAAAATCGCGACTTGTTGCAGGGCGAATGGAAAAAGCTCGTTTGCGAAGATCTGATCCTGCCTTGTTTCAAGATCAGCAAACTGGAAGCGATCGGCCGCCGGCTGAAGCGCAACTACATTTTCATTTTCATTCTCATTCTGGTGGCGTGGGTCACGAAAATTTTTCTCCACGCGCCTATGGCCATGGATGGCGTACCCGCTTTTTATCGCGCGCTGCGGGTCGGGCATATTCCGTCGTGGCTGGTCGCGTTCGTCCTAGTTGGCACTTTCGTCAGCGTGATTGCGATCACGATTTACGTCAGCAAGAAATCGTCCGGCGAAATTTCCGAATTCGGCACGCACCGCTCGCTCTGGCGAATCTAAAATAGTGAGCAGTGATCACTTCGCAAAACTTTGCCAGATCGTCGCGCAATTGCGCGCGCCGGGCGGCTGCCCGTGGGACCGGGAGCAAACTCACGAATCGCTCCTGCCGGCGACGATCGAAGAAGCTTACGAAGTTGCAGAAGCTGCCCGGTCTAAGAACGAGGGGCATTTTCGGGAGGAACTCGGCGATCTCTTGCTTCTCGTGGTCATGCACGCGGAGATCGCGGGTGAATCCGGTCAATTCAAGATCGACAACGTGGTCGCGGAGATCACCGAAAAACTGATCCGGCGCCATCCGCACGTTTTTGGCCAGAGCAACGCACGCGACTCCGGCGCAGTCTTAAAACAATGGGAAGCAATCAAGCGCGAAGAGAAGAAAGGGGATCAGCATTATCTCGCCAGTCTTCCCCGGGCTTTACCGGCTTTAATGCGCGCCCAAAAAGCGCAAAGCAAAGTCGCCCGCGTGAATTTCGATTGGGCGGAATTGCGCGACGTCATCGCCAAGGTCGAAGAGGAACTCGGCGAGCTGAAAGAGGAGATCAGCCGCAAAGCTCAGAAATCAATTGCGGATGAAATGGGCGATCTACTTTTCGCGGTCGTGAACCTGGCGCGCAAATGCAAACTCGACGCCGAGACCTCCCTGCAAGCCGCGACCGACAAATTCGTCGGCCGCTTCAACTTATTGGAAGACGAGCTCCGGGCGCGCGGCAAGAAACTCGGCGATGTCGATCTGGCCGAGTTGGATGCGATCTGGAACCGGATCAAAACAGAAAACGCCCAACGCTGAACGTCCAACGCCCAACGGAAGAAATGCAGACTCTCCATTCAATATTCGATGTTGGACGTTGGGCGTTCGGCGTTTGCTTCTCCGCTTCGTTTAGCCATATTCCTCGTCCCCGATGCAGATCCTGATTAATTTCCTACTCGCGATTTATGTCCTGGTCGCGCTTCTGATGTTGCTGGTCATTTTGATGCAGCGACCGAAGAGCGAGGGACTGGGGGCGGCCTTTGGCGGCGGCGTGACCGAAAATATTTTCGGCGCGCAAACGACCAATGTCCTGGTGAAATTTACCGGCTGGCTCACAGGAATTTTCTTCGTGCTCACCTTTGCCTTATCGGTCTTGTATGCGCACAAGACGAGCCGTGATACCGGGCTGCGTCGCGAATTGCTGAAACAGCAAACGGCAGGGCAACCGTCGCCGTCAGCGCCGGTGAATCCAAATGCGCCAGCAGTTCCGGCTCCCGGCGCACCTGTTTTGCCAGCCGCCAGCGCGGCGCCAAGCACGTCCGCGACGACAACGCCGCCACTCGCTCCATCGGCTTCGCCGAAGGCTTCCGCGAAACCGAAGTAGACCCGCAGTCGTAGCGCGGCTGCAATTTTTCCTCCGCGTACCGCTCGCGCAAAGTCACGCAATTGTTACTTCGCCGCCATCTGGCCGTAACAATCGCTTTCTAGTTTGTCGCCGTCGCGAGAAGAGCGGGGGCGAATGGCGCTCAACTCGCGACCCAACCCGCGGCAATACCGCAATCAAAAGGAGAATAAATGTTGACCAAAAAATTCGTTCTTATCGCAGTAATTGTAAGTTTCCTCGTCGCCCCGATGTCGATGTTGCGCGCCCAAGACGCTGGCGCGTTGCTCGATTTACTGGTCCGCAAAAAGTTGATCACGGATCAAGATGCAGAAGAAGTTCGAGCCGAGCTGACCAAAGAAGCGGCTTCGACTCCCGGTGGAAAATGGAAGCTTTCCTCGCCGATCACCGAGATCGAGCTCTACGGCGACGCGCGGATGCGTTACGAATATCGCGCCGGGCGAACGGATAACAACAATCCACTGGCGGCACCGGGTGCCGGCGTGGCCGCTCATAATGATTGGCAGGAACGCGAACGCGAGCGTTACCGTTTGCGGATCGGTCTGCGCGGGACGCTGGCGGACGATTGGTTTTTTGGCGTTCGTTTGGAAACGAGCACCAGTCCGCGCTCAACCAATGTGACCTTTGGCGATGACAGCGGAGTGAACGGCCCGTTCTCGAAAGACAGCGATCGAATCAGTGTCGGCCAAGTTTATCTCGGATACAAAGGATTCAAAGATATCACGCTAACTGCCGGCCGAATGCCCCAGCCGCTCGTGACGACGCTGATGACTTGGGACGCAGACATCAATCCGGAAGGTCTGGCCGAGCAGTGGAAGCACACATTCAATTTGGAATTTGGCGCCGCGAATGCAGTGGCTGCGACCGAAGGTTACAGCAAGGAAGGCGGCAAGAATGTTGTCGCGCCCGCGCCGAGCGAGCCATTCAAACTCAAGATCGACGTCTTCGCTAATTTTGCGCAGTTCATTTACGATGAATCCAACCCGGAAAACCCGCTCGGTCGGCGCGCCCGCGTTTCGGCCGGCGCTGGTGGTCCGACCGGTCAAACGAATGATCTCATTCCGAATACCGACGCGTTCCTGCTAGCGTGGCAGGTCGGTGCGCGAGTCACGTTTCCGAAAAACATCTACGTTCAGATCGCACCGACGCTCTACAACTACACTGGCAACGGCGACACGTTTAACATTCACTATCAGGGCGGCTCGCCATTCGTCACCAACGCGGCGTCGCTCGCCCAAAATCAAACCGGCATCAATAGCCTGCTGATTTACGATATGCCGTGGGAAGTCGGTTGGAAATTGGGCGAATTGCCGATGCGTATCTTCGGCGATTTTGCCGTTAATCTTGATGGTGACGATCGCGCGGACGCGGCCGGGCACCCAGACAAGCACGATCAACGTTACGCTTATCAGGTTGGCGTCGGCGTCGGCCAACTCAAGGCCAAGCGTGATTGGCAGGTCAACGTTTTCTGGCAACACACCGAACAATACTCGCTTGATCCGAACCTGGTTGACTCGGACATCTTCGACAGCCGAGTGGGTCTGGAAGGCGTGGCGGTCCAAGCGGGTTACGCGTTGAGCGACGCCGTCATCTTCAATCTCACCTGGGGTTACGGCTGGCGCAGTGACAGCAGCCTCGGCACCGGCGGCGCCGGGGACATCGGCATTAACCCGCTCGCCAAATACCAGATCTTTCAAGCCGACCTGAACGTGAAGTTTTAAGAACCCGCAGATCAAACAAATCACCAAACCATTATGAAATTAAACTACCTGATTCTAACTCTCGCACTCGCGTTCGGATTGGCTGAAGCCAAAGCCGAACGTCTTGTCATCAAAGGCTCAGACACGCTCGGCGCAAAACTCGTCCCGCAGCTTGCCGAACATTTCAAAGCCGAGCATCCCGGCACAACCTTCGACATTGCGGCCGAAGGTTCCACCACCGGCATCGCCGCGGTCATTGACGGCACGGCCGAGATCGGCATGTCGAGCCGGCGGGCCAAATCTTCGGAAGTGGGCGCCGCTAATGCGAAAGGAAAAAATATGAAGCCGACCATCGTCGCTTACGACGGCATCGCCGTGATCGTTAATTCAGCGAACCCGGTGAAAGCGCTGACGAAAAAGCAGGTCGAACAAATCTTCACTGGTGACGTTCAAGATTGGAGCGCGGTCGGCGGATCGGGCGGAAAGATCTCGATCTACACCCGCAACACTTCGTCTGGAACTTACTCGGACTTCAAGGAACTGGCGATGAAGAAGCGCGATTACGCTGGCGGCTCGCAAAAAATGGCGGGCAACGAACAGATCGCGGCCGAAGTTGGGAAAAATCCGCACGGCGTTGGTTACGTCGGCATGGCTTATACGAAAGCGGGCGGCGTCAAAGTTGTATCGATTGACGGTGTCGTGCCATCCGTGAAATCAGTCCAGGACCATTCTTATGCTTATTGGCGGCCAACGTTCTATTACACAAACGGCGAACCGAGTGGTCTGGCTAAACAGTTTCTCGATTACACCATTGGGTCGTCTGGTCAAAAGGTCGTCGCTCAGGTTGGATTCGTCCCGATCAAATAGAGAAACGCGATTCCTCGCCATAACTTATGAAGAAATCACTCATCACCCTGATTGCCATTAGCGTCTGCGCAGTCGCGGTTCGCGCGGATACGCTGATCATCAAAGGATCGGACACATTGGGCGCGAAACTGGTGCCTCAGCTGGCGGAAGAGTTTAAAGCGCAGCATCCCGGGACTACGTTCAACATTGCCGCCGAAGGATCGACCACCGGCATCGTCGCCATCATCGACGGTACCGCGCAAATCGGAATGGCGAGCCGGCCAACTAAACCTGAAGAAGTTGCCGCCGCCAAAGCTAAAGGCGTCACCTTTAAAGAAACAATCGTCGCGTATGACGGGATCGCGGTGATCGTCAACTCGGCGAATCCGGTCAAAGGGCTGACTAAAAAACAGGTGGAACAAATTTTCACCGGTGACGTGACTGACTGGAGCGCAGTTGGCGGTTCGGGTGGGAAGATTTCCGTTTACACCCGCAACACTTCGTCGGGCACTTATTCCGAGTTCAAGGAGCTGGCGATGAAGAAGCGCGATTATGCGCCGGACTCGCAGAAGATGGCGGGGAACGAACAGATCGCATCGGAAGTGTCCAAGAATCCGAACGGCGTTGGCTACGTCGGCCTCGCTTACACCAAGGCGAACGGCATCAAAGTAGTGCCAATTGACGGGGCGACGCCGTCGAAAGAAAGCGTTCTTGGCAAAGCGTATCCTTATGCGCGGCCGACGTTTTATTACACCAACGGCGAGCCGACCGGGCTGGCGAAACAGTTTGTCGATTTCACGATCAACGATGCCGGTCAAAAAATTGTCGAGCAAGTTGGATTTGTTCCGATCAAATAGCGAACACCGCCTACGAAAGCCCGCCGGGAGAGCGCTCCGGCGGGCTTTTCCTCATTACGGAATCGCCCGATGCCCATCGTAACCCAACCGCGATTCTCTTTTGAATCGCCGTCAACTGGATCGGAAGCGCTTCATCGCGTCCGCGCCGCCTGGATTTCTGATCTTCATCTCGGGACAAGAACGAGCAACGCCGATGCGGTCCTGCAATTCTTGCGCGATTACGACTGCGAGCGGCTTTATGTCGTCGGCGATTTGATCGACATCTGGCAGCTGCGCCGCGGACGTTACTGGCCGCAAACGCACAACGACGTCATCCAAAAAATTCTGCGCAAGGCGCGCAAAGGTGTGCCGGTGACTTACATCCCGGGAAATCACGACGAATTTGTCAGCACCTTTGCCGGTTCTTATGGGAACATCTCGATCCAGCAACGCGCGATTCACGTCACGGCCGATGGTCGCCGTCTCCTGGTCATCCACGGGCACGAACTGGACACTGTCGTCCAAAATGCAAAGTGGCTGGCCTATATCGGCGACGCCGGTTACCAGTTTTTGCTTTCGCTCAATCCCGCGATCAATTTCTTTCGCCGGCGCTTTGGTCTTGGCTACTGGTCGCTCAGCGCCTACGCGAAAAAACGCGTCAAAGACGCGGTCAACTTCATCGGGGAATTCGAGAAGGCGATCGTTCGTTACGCGGAAAGGTTTCACGTGGACGCGGTCTTGTGCGGCCACATTCACAGTCCCGCCGTTCATCGATTGGCGGGCGTGACTTATTACAATTGCGGAGACTGGGTCGAGAGCTGCACCGCGATGGTCGAACAACACGACGGCACCATCGAGCTCGTCAGTTATCCGGCGTTTCCAGTGCAACAAGCCGGAAAAAATTTGGCCGCCGAAACTGCATTGATATGAAACGACTCCTGCTCTCATTGTCGATCCTGCTTGCGATCACGCGAATGGCGGGAGCTCTTTCGCCCGCGACTGAAATGATCATCAGCGTGCCCGACCAGCAGCTGGCGCTGATTGACCGCGGGAAACTGATTTCCAAATATCCGATTTCAACGTCGAAGTTCGGCTTGGGCGACGGCAATGGAACTTATCGCACGCCGCTCGGCGTTTTGTTTGTCTCGGCAAAATTCGGCGACCGTTTGCCGCCGGGCGCCGTGATCAAGAACCGCGTGCCCACCGGCGAGATCGTCAATGCCAATGCGCCTGGCCGCGATGCAATCGTGTCGCGCGTGATCTGGTTGCGCGGAATGGAGCAGCAAAACCGCGGCGCGCGCGATCGCTGCATTTACATACACGGGACACCGGAGGAACAAGGCATCGGCAGGCGCGCGAGCTTCGGCTGTATTCGGATGCGCTCCAAAGATGTCATCGTGCTCTACGATCTCGCGCACATCGGAATGCACGTCACGATTACCGAGCGCAAGATCGACAATTTCATTCCGCCGGAAGACACTAGCCTGCTTGTCAGGTCGGATTGATGTCTGCCGGCGATGAAAAAGAAAGTGCTTTTTATTTGCGTGCACAACAGCGCGCGCAGCCAAATGGCGGCCGCTTTGCTGAATAAGAGGTGCGGCGAATTTTTCGAAGCACAAAGCGCCGGGCTCGAACCGGGCAAACTCAATCCTCTGGCGGTTGAAGCACTCCGCGAGATCGGGCTCGATATTTCTAAAAACAAAACCCAAGCCGTCTTCGACGTTTTCAAGTCGGGAGAATTGTTCGCTTACGTCATTACGGTTTGCGATGAATCCGAAGCGGAAGCTTGTCCGATCTTTCCCGGCGTAACGGCACGCTTGCACTGGCCATTTCCGGATCCTTCGAAGTTCAGCGGATCACACGAAGAACAACTGGAACAAACGCGAAAGGTTCGGGACAAGATCGACAATCAAATTCGCCGTTTTTGCGCCGAACATCGCTCCGAGTAATCGACGATCGAGCCGTGCGAGGGCGACAATGTCACGGGATCGTCACGCCGTTTTGACAATTCGTAACCTGACGCGATGCCGGCACCCCGTAGGCTCAATCATGCGCGTGATTAAGATTAAACGGACCTCTCAAAACAAAAAGCCAACCGTACCAGCGGATCGTGGTCGCTTTCGCGAATTCGCTCGAAACTTTTTCGCAGGCGAGAATCATTGGGACTTCGCCATTGAAGCGCTGATTTTTGCCGCTCTCCTCGCAATTTCAGCCTGGCCAATAGTCGCGGCTGCCAGCGCGATTAACGACCTTCTTTAGGCCGCGGCCATTATCGCGACTCTCCCGGCATTTTCTGTGGCGCCGGCGTCACTTCCGCGGGCTCGGTCGGCCTTTCGTTCGCAGCCCGGAAAGTTGTCCGGCCCGACTCCGACTTGTAAGCCTCAGGCGAACCAAACCATCCGCAGCCGGCGACGAAAAAGATTGCGGTGATTGCAAGCGCGATCCTTTTCACTCAAATAAGGTTGGCAGCATTGAAGAGCGGAATGAAACACAAAGCTAGTCGCGAGATTGAGCGGAAGTTTTTGATCAAGGGACTGCCGGTCGAGATTCTGCGTTCCCGCCACTTCCCGATTGCGCAAGGTTATCTCGCAAACGAACCCCGCGGCCGGCATGTTCGCTTGCGGAAAAAAGGCAAAGCGGCCTCTCTCACATTCAAGGTCGGCCGTGGTTCCGCGCGCGAAGAACGCGAGATCCGGCTGAGTCTTAAGCAATTCGCCCTGTTATGGCCGGCAACGCGCGGTCGCCGTTTGCGCAAGACCCGTTACGAAAGTCCGTGGAAGAATCTCAAGATCGAAGTCGACGTCTATCGCGGTCGCAACCATGGTTTGGTGGTGGCGGAAGTGGAATTTCCAGACCACGCAAGCTGCCGCCGATTTAAACCCCCGTGTTGGTTTGGACGTGAAATCACCGGTGAAAAGCGTTACAGCAACGTGAGACTGGCGCGCGAATAGGATGAGGACTTGCAGCGCGGCGCGGCGGATTTGGCCGAACATTTTTCCGCCGAGCGTCCACGCGATTTCGGCGCCTGGATCGCGAGCTGGCTGAAAGACAGGGAGAACGAGACCGCGCCCGCGTTGGCTGAAGAGCTGGTCAAGTAACTCGGGCGTCTATTTCTTGGCGATTTTCGGCGGGAATAGCCAAAGCAAGCGCCCATTTTTCCAGGAACGCTCGAGTTCCACTAAAGCGACGCCCGCCTTTGAAAGTTTCAGCGACGCGCCGGTCAATTGCGAGATTGTCTGAGTAAAATCGGGCTCGTGACCGACCATCATCAGGCTCTCCTCCGGATATTTTCTCAGCAAACGCTCGAGCTCGCGTCGTCCGAAGCCAGGCGCGAGCAGTTTGTCTTCGCGGCAATTCACTTTCAAATGTTCGGCCGCAATTTCCGCGGTTTGTGACGCGCGCGGCAGCGGGCTTGTCACGATCAGGTCCGGTCGCGCTTTAACGCGTTTTAAGAACGCCGCCACTTCGTACATTTCCTTTTTACCGCGCTTGGTCAGCGGCCGTTCGTCATCCGATTTCTCCCAATCCGGCCAATCTGCTTCGCCGTGTCTCAGAAAATAAATCAGCATGTCGATCCTAACCCTTGCTCCTAACCTTCCTCAGAAAATCTGCCACTTCGGCCGGTGCGTGCGCGGATCGACCTGCCAAAGGCGGATGCCGCCCAGATACGCATTACGATTATGTCCCTGTTCGATACCCTTCGGCAGCTCGCTCAGTTTTTTTGTGCTACCGCCGCCAAGAACGACGTAATCGGCAATAAATGACTTTTTCAGTTGAGTGACTGCAACCATCACTACGCGTTCCCATTCTTTTTCACCGAGCTCGGCGATTCCAGGTTTGCCCAGAAAATCTTCGATAATCCGATCGTCGCAATAGGGCAGATCCCCCAACTCGAGAGGAAAAACCATGTGGAGCAGGACAAGGGTCGAGCCGAGACCGGTGCCGAGCCCGAGAAACAACATCCGTCCACCACGGTAACTGCCAAGTGCTTGCAAAGCGGCGTCATTCACAACCCGGACCGGTTTGCCAAGCGCCTTCTCGAAGTTGAATCGAACCCATCCCTTACCAAGATGTTTCGGCTCGTCGAGAATTCGGCCGTCCCGCACCGGCGCGGGAAACCCGATCGCGATCGCATCGTACTTCCAACCTTCAACCTCCGCTTTGATGTGCTTGACCATTTCGCGCGGTGTCATTTTTGGTCCGGATTTGAATTTTCGTTTCTTCGCCCGCGAAATCATCAGTTTCACGTGCGTGCCGCCGATATCGATGACCAGGATTCTTTTCTTCATGATGGTTTCGGTGGGGGCGGCGCAACCGTGATTGGAATCAGCTTATCAGCCGGCGCAGATTTCTTCCGACCAAGTTTTTTCGCCCGCTCGCGGGTAACTTCGCGGAAATGCCATTGTGCTTGCAAAAGAGGCTCAGGGCCTTCCGGTTTCAAACGACGATAGGTCCCGTCCGGTTGCAGCTCACGCGCTTTGACGCGGTCGTTTAGAAATCGGGGAAGCACTTCGTTGATAACATGATCGCGTAACTGCGGAGTTTCGATTGGAAATGCGACTTCTACGCGACGGAGAAAGTTTCGCGGCATCCAATCGGCGCTGGAAAAAAACAGCTCGGGCTGCCCGCCGTTTTCAAAGTAATAGATCCGGCTGTGCTCAAGAAAGCGGCCGACAATGCTGATAACGCGAATGTAATCGCTCAGACCGGGAACCTTCGGCCGCAAACAACAAATGCCGCGGACAATCAAATCGACTGTCACTTTTGCCGAGGACGCCTCGTAGAGAGTCTCGATGATCTCTTGATCGACCAACGAATTGAGCTTTGCGATGATTCGAGCCGGCCTCCCCGCGCGGGCATGGTTGCGTTCGCGGTCGATCAAACCGATGAGCCGTTTTTTCATATCGAACGGCGCGACCATCAATTTCTTCAGGCCCGGATAACCGGCTAGCCCGGTCAAGGTGTTGAAAACGATCCCGACTTCTTCGGTTAACTCCGGATTGCTGGTTAGCAAACCGAAGTCGGTGTAAATGCGCGCCGTCCGTTGATGATAATTGCCAGTTCCCAGGTGCACGTAACGCCGGAGCTGGTCGGCATCGCGCCGAACGATGAGCAAAACTTTGCAGTGCGTTTTCAATCCGACGACGCCATAAATGACGTGGGCGCCGGCTTCCTCAAGCCGCCGCGCCCATTGAATATTGGCTGCCTCGTCGAAACGCGCCCGCAGTTCCACGATCGCCGTGACTTGTTTGCCGGAAGTGGCCGCGTCGATCAGCGCTTCGACGATCGGCGAATCGCCGCTGGTGCGATAGAGGGTGATCTTCATCGCAAGCACTTGCGGATCGCGCGCAGCTTCTTCCACCAGATCCACAACTGGCTCAAAGCCGTCGTAAGGATGATGGAGCAGCACATCCTGACGGCGCATCACTTCAAACATGTCCGCGTGCGGCGGTAAGGCCGGATCGCGTCCCGGTTGAAACGGCCGGTCTTTCAGTTGCGCGAAGGCGTCGTTGGTCAGAAGCGGGGCGAGATGCGTCATTGAAAGCGGACCATCCAGCTTATAGACGTCCGCCTCGGTCAGATCGAAATAGCCGGTCAACAGCTCGATGAAATCTTTCGGGCAATCGGCTTCCACTTCCAAACGAACGGCGTCGCCGCGACTGGAACGCCGCAGCTCCTGCTCGATCGTTCGAAGAAGGTTCTCTGCTTCTTCCTCGTCAATGTAGAGATCACTATTGCGAGTGACGCGAAAGGCGTCGACCGCGTCGAGAATCAAACCCGGGAATAATTCACCGATGTGCTGCTTGATCAGCGAAGCGAGATAAATGTATTCCCACGGTTCGTCATCGCCCTTGCTCCGTGGCATCAAAATCAGCCGCGGAACCACCCGCGGCACCTGCACGATCGCAAGCAAGGCTTCGCCGCCGCGTTGCGCCTTTGCGCGGACCAACAGGTTGTGACTCTTGTTCAGCAAATCCGGAAACGGGTGGCTCGCATCCACTGCAAGCGGCGTCAGCATCGGAAGGACTTCCTCCTGAAAGTATTTGCGCGCCCAGGCGGCGCGTTTGGCATTTAGCTCCGAAACATTCCGGACTCGGATACCGTTTTTCGCAAGCTGCGGGAGCAGTTCCTTATTCCAAAGCTCGTAGGACGTCGTGACCAACTCGTGGGCGAGACGTTGAATTTGATTAAAGGTCTCAGTGGGACTCAACCCGTCCGCTGCGACATCGCTCGTTTCGCTCTCGATTTGTTGTTTGATGCCGGCGACGCGGATCTCGAAGAATTCGTCCAGGTTCGAGCTGAAGATGCAAAGAAACTTCACTCGCTCGATCAGCGGCTGGGTCGGATCCTGCGCCTCTTCGAGGACCCGCCGATTGAATTCGAGCCAGCTCAGCTCGCGGTTGATGAAGTTTTTAGGATCGCCGAAACGCTCGTGCGCGGTTTGCTCAGGGCTTACAGGCACAATCCGAGCGTTTTCCTCCGTTTCAACCTTGGATTGCGCCTGCGCCATGCTTACAAGATCGACAATCGACCGCGCATAACAAGGCGCGACCGTTATGTCGCGGCAGCGACGGTTTGATGGCGAATGTCTTCGGCCGCGGCCGCGTAAACCGCGTCCTCCGCAATATTAGTAGCGTGATCGCCGACGCGTTCGAGACAACGTGAAATAAAAATCAGATTGAGATAGCCGCGGAGCTGCTTCGGATCCTGCGCCATTCGTTCGGTCAGGCGGCGGTTGGCCATTTTGTTCATGTAGTCGAGCTCCTTGTCACGGGCGACCACGGCGCGGCCAAGATCGACATCTTCGCGGACAAACGCGTCAATGGCGTCTTTAAACATCACCATGGCGTGCGCCTGGATCGGCGTGATGATTTCAACCTCCGGCAAGGCTGGATGTTTGTTCAACTTCCGAGCGCGCCGGGCAATGTTCGTAGCCTGGTCGGCAATGCGCTCAATATTGGGCGAAAGCTTCATCGCGGCGACGACGCGACGCAGATCGGACGCCACCGGTTGAAACCGAAGCAGCACGTCGATGCCATCTTTGTCGATTTGCTTTTCGAGTTGGTCGATCTCTTCGTCATCGGCAATTGCGGTCGTGCAAAGATTATCGTCTCGCTGCATCAATCCTTTGATCGCGCGATCGAGGGTGCGCTCGGCCAGTCCCGCCATCATCAAGACGTTGTTGCGCAACGAGCTGAGCGCTTCGTCGAATGTTCCGAGAATATGTTTTGGCGGAGTCATGTCGGATTAACCGAAGCGCCCGGTGATGTAATCTTCCGTCCGCTTTTCGCTCGGGTTGGTGAAGATCTTCGTGGTCGGTCCGAATTCGATCAGTTTGCCCAGATAAAAGAAACCAGTGTGATCGGAAACGCGCCCGGCCTGTTGCATGTTGTGCGTGACAATCACGATGGTGTATTGCCTTTTCAGTTCGTGAATCAATTCTTCGATCTTTGCGGTCGCAATTGGATCGAGCGCCGAGCACGGTTCATCCATCAGGATGACGTCCGGCTCGACCGCGAGCGCACGCGCAATGCAAAGGCGCTGCTGCTGGCCACCGGAGAAACTAAACGCGTTCGCGTCGAGACGATCTTTGACTTCATCCCAAAGCGCGGCCGCGCGCAAACTTTTCTCGACCGCTTCGTCGATTTGTGAGCGCTTGTTAATTCCAGCGATGCGCAGACCGTAGGAAATATTTTCGTAAATCGATTTTGGAAACGGATTCGATTTTTGGAAAACCATTCCCACCCGACGGCGAAGATCGACCACGTCCACTTCCGGCGTGTTAATGTCCACTCCGCCGAGATGAATTGCTCCCTGCGTAATCCGGGCCCCCTCGATCAAATCGTTCATCCGATTAATGCAGCGCAACAGAGTCGTCTTGCCGCAACCCGACGGACCGATAAACGCGGTCACCGCCTGCGCCGGAATATCCAGGGAGACATTGTGCAACACTTGGTTACTGCTGTAAGCAAAATCAAGATCGCGCACGTTGATCATGATCGTTGCGCTTTCGGTCTCTTCGACCGGGCGATCATTCTGGCGCGGGATTTGTTGGGGCAGCGTCTGTGGCATTTCAAGTAGGCTTACCATGATAAGCGTCTCCGTTGTCTCTCTCTGAGCAAGATAGAAGTTAGAGCAATCAGCATAACGACGACGAGGAAGACGAAAGCCGTCCCGTATTGGACGCGCTCGGTGTATTCGTTCTGCGGGATCTTCGAACTGACTACGTAAATGTGATAGGGCAGCGCCATCACGCCCTGAAAAAAGAAATTCGTCCAATGGCTCACCTGCCAAGGCATTTCGTCGCGCATGGCATAAGCAGCCGTAAACATGATCGGCGCGGTTTCGCCGGCGACGCGCGCAATGCCGAGAATGGATGAAGTGAGGATTCCCGGCAGCGCGTAAGGCAAAACATTTTTTCGGATGGTCTGCCATTTGGTAGCTCCGAGCGCGAGCGAGCCCTCGCGCAATCCCTGCGGCACCGCTCGCAATGATTCTTCGCTGGCGGTAATGATTGCCGGCAAAACCATTAGCCCAAGTGTGAACCAGCCCGAAAGCAACGAAACATTCCAACCGAAGAAAATCACGAACAGTCCGAATCCGAACAACCCGAACACAATCGATGGCACACCGGCCAGATTGAGGATCGCGACTCGAGTTAGCCGAATGAACCGGCCGTCACGGCTGTATTCACTGAGATAAATCGCACAGCTGATCCCGACGAAAAGCGCCAGCGTCATCGAACCAATCACAAGCAGCGCAGTGCCGACAATGCAGGGCCAGATTCCACCAGCGGAATACGAGACGCTCGTGACCTCGACCTCTTCCTTGTGCGTCGTTTTCCAATCGCGGTATTCGCGATCGCTCATCTCCATTTTCTTTTCCTGGTAATCGAAAACGTAGAGCGTTTGCGGCGGCTCGGTTAAGAATTTCAGGTTAACGAAGGGCGCCGTTCGCGTGAAAACGGTCCTGCCGCCTTTGATTCCGATATCGAGAAAAATGTAAGTCGCGCAGAGCAACACAAAATAGGTCCCGATTCGAAAGGCCCAGAAAAGAATGCCCTCAAGCAAGCGCGTGCGGCGTTGATTTGATGGAGCGGCGATCATGTCAGCCGATGCTCATCCGGTAACGCGCGACCAATCGTTGCGCGAGGTAGTTAATCCCAAGCGTAAGCGCAAAAAGAACGAGGCCGACCATGAAGAGCGCCCGGTAATGGATGCTGCCCCGCACGACCTCGCCCATTTCCTGCGCGATGATGCCGGTCATGGTATGCACCGGTTGAAAAAAAACGCCGAGGCCCTGGGTGAAATCAGGAATCGCGATCCGGTTTCCTGCGCAAAGCAAAACCACCATCGTCTCGCCAATGACGCGACCGAGCCCGAGCAAGACCGCGGAGATGATTCCCGAAAGCGATGCCGGCACCAGCACACGCGCGATTGTTTGTAGGCGATTGGCGCCGAGCGCGTAAGAGGCTTCCTTGAATCCGCGCGGAACATTCTGAAGCGCGTCTTCTGCCAAAGTGAAAATCGTCGGGACCGCCATGAGCGCGAGCAAAGAACCGGCGGTGAAAACATTGAGGCGCTCGCTGATTGGAAAAAACGGGACCCATTTCATGAACGGCATTTGCGACAAGGCGCGCACGGCTTGACCAACCACCGCGATTCCAAAAAAGCCGAGCACGACCGAGGGAATCGCGGAGATGAATTCAATGTAGGGCTTGATAAAGCTTTTCTCACCGCGCGCCGCGACCTCGCTGACATAGATCGCGGAACAAACTCCGAGCGGCACCGAGATCACTAGCGCAACGACCGCGACCATGATCGACCCGACAAGCAACGGAACGATCCCGTACCAATCCTGCCAAAAGCTCGCTGTGACCCAGTCCGTTCCGAAAAGAAACGCAGTAACTGCGCGATAAGCAGGCACCGGTTCCTCTGGACTCCATTCACGCAGGCGCTGCGAGACTGCTGGGAGTTGTGCGAGGTAATTTTGCGTCTTCTTTTTCCAGCTCTCGAATGATTCCCTCGCTTTTGAACTGTTAAGAACAGGCGGCGCAGCCAGGAGATTGTCGATCTTCGCTTTCATCGCTTCGGCAATTTTCGGGAATTTGTCCTCAGCCGAACGGAGCGCGATCATCGCCGCGGGCGGATCTATCGGCGCCGCCACCTCCGTTGATGGTTGGGTCTCGGCCGAAGAAATTGCGGAGGGGATGCCGGCGGCGATCAGAGCTTCGCGCAATGTCGCTGCCTGATCGTTGGTGTCGGACACGAGCGCATTAAGGAATTCTCCGCTATCGCTGAATGCTCCGGCGAATTGATCGAACGCTTCGAGATTACCGCCAGGGAGCAGCGTTCGCGTCTCCTGCAATCGAATATCGCCGAGCTGACGTGAAAGAGCGGCGTGGGTTTGGGCCTGGCCGCGGATGATGTCGACATATTCCAAACCGGCGCGGCGATAGAGCCGAAGATTCGCCAGGTTTTGGCCGAAGAATCCGAAGCCTTCCCGAAAAAGAAAAATTGTGATCAGCGCGAGAACCACAATCGCCACCACCGCGTTGCTGCCGAAGAATGCCTTGATCGCCGCTTCTGTGGTTAGTCGGCGACGACGCGAAAGACGTTTTTCCGACAAAATCGACACCCGCTGGGCGACAGTTTCCACACTATCCACGATGCGAAACGCCGTCCCGGGCGGCAACGGATTTAATGTTACGATTCTGTTACAACGGCGATTTAGGATGGCCTTGCGGAAGCAACACGCAAATCGTCGTGCCGCGGTCGAGTTCGCTTTGCGCTTCGACCCGGCCGCCGTGCAATTGGGCGATGTGTTTCACAATCGACAACCCAAGGCCGGTGCCGCCGAGCTCGCGGCTGCGAGCTTTATCCGCGCGATAAAATCTCTCGAAAATCCGCGGTAAATCTTCCTGACTGATGCCGATTCCATCGTCGCTAACACTGAGCGCGATCTCGTCGGCGCGGCGCGTCGCTTGGAGACGAACCTCGCCCTCCTTACTTGAATATTTGACCGCGTTATCGAGCAGATTATCGAAAACTTCCCGGAGTCGTGTTTCATCCGCGCAAATCATTCGAAAGCCGGCCGGGACGTCGACGATCGCGTTCAAACTTTTCGCGGAGAACTTCTTTTTCCAATCACGCACCAGGCCGGCAAAGAATTGAGTCAGATCGATCTCATTTAATTGCAGACTTGAGCTTCCCGACTCCAACTGGGCGAGTGTCAGCAAATCGTTGGCCAGCAAACCGAGGCGTTGTGAGTGCTGTTCCATTATCTCGAGAATACGAGCGGATTCGCTTTGCGACATTTTTGGATCGTCCAGCATCGTTTCGATGTAGCCGCGCAAGATCGACAGCGGCGTGCGCAGTTCGTGCGAAACGTTGGCGACAAAATCCCGGCGAATCTCATCTACCCGTTTCAGCTCGCTGATGTCGTGAAACAAGATGACCGCGCCGGTGATTTCACCGTTATCATTTCCCATTGGGACGGAGGTCATCTGAAACTCGCGGTTTCCAATTATGAGCTCGCCTTGGCTCGGCCCTCGTTCTCGAAAGGTATCACCAACGATTTGCTCCACCGCCGGATGACGGACGCTTTCCAAAAGCGGAGCGCCTAATGCGTCTTCCCCGATTCCAAATAATTCGTGAAATGCGCGGTTCACGAGCGCGATTCGGCGCCCGCGATCGACCACGAGTAAGCCATCCTGCATCGCTGAAAAAATCGCTTTCTGTCCGGCTGAGCGTTCGCCGATTTGCCGGTCCAACTCTCGTTGCCGGGCCAAGATGTCTTCCAGCGCAACGGCAACTCGCTGCGCTTCGTTACCACCTTCTACTAAAAATGTGCGCGGCTGCTCGCCGCGGCCGACTTGCGTCACTAGCCCCTCGATTTGTCGCCAGGGCAAGATCCACTTTCGCCAGACGACATAGACAGTTGCAATTGTCGATCCGGCAATCGCGGCGAGCAGAACCCAGGACATGCCGTTATTTCTCGCGCATCCGGTAACCAAAGCCGCGCACGGTTTCAACAATGTCCCCCGCTTTGCCGAGCTTTTCGCGCAAGCGACGGACGTGAGTATCGACGGTGCGGGTATCGATGACGCTTTCGTAACCCCAGACTTCGTTGAGCAAACGGTCCCGCTCCTGGACGCGGCCACGTCGCTGCATCAGCGTGCGCAACAGTTTGAACTCAAGACTGGTGAGATCGACCCGCTTGCCGTTGACGAGGACTTCATGGCGCGCTGGATCGATCGTAATCGGCCCAGCCGACACGCGATCGTCAGTTTCTTCGGCACTTCCACGGCGCAGGATTGCTTTAATGCGCAAAATAACTTCGCGCGGACTGAATGGTTTGGTCACGTAATCGTCAGCGCCGAATTCCAAACCGACGATCCGATCGATCTCCTCTGCTCGCGCGGTCAACATCAGGATGGGAATGTGGCGCGTAGCCGGTTCGCTTTTCAGAATTTTACAAACTTCTAGCCCAGGCATTTTCGGCAGCATCAAATCGAGAATGACGAAGTCCGGTTTTTCCGCGCGCGCTTTGGCCAGACCGGCCGCGCCGTCCGCCGCGGTGGAAAGAGCGAAACCGCCGGCTTTGCGCAGATTCAACGTGAGAAGATCGACCACGTCCTTTTCGTCTTCGACGATGAGGATGCGTTTGCTCGACACCGCGTCCATGCGCGCGAGACTTGCCGTGAAGCTACTTCGCTTCGCCCGCGACCTCGGATTTTACGCCGGCCTTTTCGTTCAGGGCCTGGGTGAATTCCTGTAAACTCGTAACGATTTGTGGCGCCTTGCTCAACACCGCGGTCGCAAGTTTTTCAGCATAATCAGGCCGGCGCTGCGACATTTCCGAAAGCGCCATCATCACGGCGAGCGCGTTGTTGATGGAATGTTTGATCTCGCTGAATTTTTTTTGCAGCTGGACCAACTCTTCGGGCGAGAGGGTGCGATTTGTCTCATTCATAAATCGGGATTTTCGCTGGAGAAAACGCGCGGCTGTGCTTGACTAAAAGGTTCGAGATTTGTCGTCCAGATGCCTGCGCAAGTTATCAAGATCAGTGGTGCGCGCCAGCACAATTTGAAAAACCTCCACGTGGAACTGCCGCGGGAGAAGCTGGTGGTCATCACCGGTCTGAGCGGTTCCGGAAAATCGTCCCTCGCCTTCGACACGCTCTATGCCGAGGGGCAGCGGCGTTACGTGGAAAGCCTCTCTGCTTACGCGCGGCAATTCCTCGATCAGATGGAAAAACCGGACGTCGATTTTATCGAAGGGCTTTCACCGGCGATCGCGATCGAGCAGCGCAGCGCCGGCGCCAACCCAAGATCGACCATCGCGACCACGACCGAAATTTACGATTACCTCCGAGTTCTTTTTTCCGCCATTGGTCAGCCGCACGATCCAGCGACCGGAAAACCGGTTTATCGGCAAACGCCGCAACAGATTGTCGATCAAATCCTCGCTTACGAACCGAACAGCAAAATCATCGTGCTCGCCCCGCTGGTGCAAAATCAGGTCGGCGAATTTCGGGATGTGATTGAAAGACTGAAACGCGAAGGCTTCGTCCGGGCGCGAATCGATCGCGAAATCGTTGAATTGGATCGGCCAGAACCGGTTCGATTGAAAAAAGGCGAGCGTCACACCATCGAAGCCGTGGTCGATCGACTGGTGGTGCGTGATGGGATCCGTGTCCGACTGACCGATTCCGTCGAAACGGCGCTGAAATGGGGCGGGAACAAAATCATGGTTCTTCGCGAGCGCGCAGAAGGTCGTAAGAGTTGGGAGGAATCGCGTTACTCGACGGACTATGGCAACGCGGAGTCTGGCTTCACGCTGGGCGAACTGACGCCAAAACATTTTTCGTTCAACAGCCATCTTGGGGCGTGCCCGGCATGTCACGGTTTGGGAACGCAACTGGTGATTGATCCCGAGTTGATGATCTCGGATGAGACAAAGACCATCTCTGAAGGCGCGATCACGCCATGGCGGCGCGGCACGAAACGGATGCAGGCCTATTACCGGCAGCTCCAAGGCGCACTAATAAAACATTTCCAAGTAAACGAAGACGTTCCGTTCGCGGATTTACCGGACCAATTCAAAACCGCGCTTTATTTCGGAACCAATGGCACGCCGATCGAAATGAATTTCGTCGGCAACGGCGAGAAGAAGCGACCGTTCGAAGGATTAGTGCCGCAAATGCAGCGCCTTTACGAACAAACGCAGAGCGAATTTACCCGTAATCGCATTCGAGCGTTCATGACGCGCGAACCCTGCAAGATTTGTGGCGGCGCGCGGTTGAAGCCGGAAATTCTGGCGGTCACAATCAAAGATCGACCAGGACGCGAGCTGAACATTCACAAGTTCAGCGAACAAACCACCGAAGCGGCCGCGCGTTACATCGACAATCTCGAGCTGACGGCGGCGCAGAAGAAAGTCGTGAGCGATGTTGTTAGGGAAATTCAATCGCGCTTGCGATTTCTGGTTGAGGTGGGCCTTGGTTATCTGACCCTCGACCGCGAGAGCGGTACGCTCAGCGGCGGCGAAGCGCAGCGGATTCGGCTCGCGACGCAAATCGGGTCCGGGTTAGCTGGCGTTCTTTATGTTTTGGACGAGCCGAGCATCGGCCTGCATCAGCGCGACAATGCGCGATTGCTCGGCACGTTGCGGCGGCTGCGCGATCTCGGCAATTCGGTCATCGTGGTCGAGCACGACGAAGAAACAATCCGGGCGGCAGATCACATTGTCGATCTTGGTCCGGGCGCAGGCCCGCGCGGCGGAGAAATTGTGGCGCAAGGAAAACTGGAAGACATTTTAGAGGCCAAAAATTCTCTGACCGCGGATTACCTATCGGGCCGGTTGCGCATTCCGGTTCCGAAACACCGGACGCCACCGCGTTTAGCTCGAAATCAATTGAGCAAGAGTGAGGAAGGCTGGCTGATTGTGAAAGGGGCGTCCGAAAATAATTTGAAGAACATCGACGTCGCTTTCCCGCTTAGTTGTTTCACCTGTGTGACCGGCGTTTCTGGCAGCGGTAAGTCGACCTTGGTGGACGACATTCTAAGGCGCGCGCTCTTCCGGCGCTTTTACAATTCGAAAGAGAAACCGGGCGCTTATCGCGCGTTGCACGGCGCTGAACAAATCGATAAGGCGATCGTGATCGATCAAAGCGCGATCGGACGGACGCCACGCTCCAATCCGGTGACCTACACCGGCGCCTTCGGTCCGATTCGCGAGTTATTCGCGCAATTGCCCACCTCCCGGGTCCGTGGTTACGGCGCCGGTCGGTTCAGCTTCAACGTCAAAGGCGGCCGCTGCGAAAATTGCGAGGGCGGCGGCCTGATCAAGATCGAGATGCATTTTTTGCCGGACGTCTATGTTCAATGCGAAGTTTGCCACGGCCGGCGCTACAATCGCGAAACGCTCGAGATTACTTATAAAGGAAAAAATATCGCCGATGTGCTCGACCTGACGGTAGATGAGGCCGCACGATTTTTCCGAAACGTGCCGAGCATCTCCGACAAGTTGAATGCGCTGCTCGATGTCGGGCTGGGTTACCTGCAGCTGGGCCAGGCTGGAACCACGCTTTCCGGCGGAGAAGCGCAGCGGGTCAAATTGGCGACCGAGCTCGCCAAAAAGGCGACAGGCCGCACGGTTTACATTCTCGATGAGCCAACCACCGGATTGCATTTTGCTGACATCGAAAAATTGCTCCAGGTGCTGATGAAACTGCGCGATGCCGGCAACACGCTCATCGTGATCGAGCACAACCTAGAGATGATCAAATGCGCGGATTGGATTGTCGACCTTGGCCCGGAAGGCGGGAAGCGCGGCGGCGAAGTTGTCGGGGCGGGCCCGCCTGAAGAGGTTGTCGATCTTGCCAAAAGTTACACGGCTAAGTATTTGCGACCGCTCTTGGAGACGAAATGAGACGTGTTGAATACATAAGTCTCGCTCTCTTGATGGCGCTGGCTCCCTTTGCCGGGGGACAGTTTTCGACCCAGCTCGCCGAAGCGTCGAAACCGCTCACCGAAGGCGTGCCCGAAGTTGCAGTCGTTCGCTTGCAGGCGTTGTTGAAACAGAATCTGACCGAAACAGACTGGCGTGCTGGTGCGGAAAAGTTGCTCGAGGCAATGGTCACAGCCACTCAGACCGCAGATGCCTTCAATCTTCTGACGGATGTGCGATTGCGCCAAAGTCCGACGGCGATTTTTTGGCGGGCACAGTTGCTGGCAAAGACACATCGCGAGGCCGAAGCGCTGGCGCTCTATCGACAGGTCGCAGTCGATAATGACTCGACCTTTCGACTGGAGGCCAGGCTCGGCGCGGCAGAAATGATGCGCGCGTTAGGCCGAACCGACGAAGCGCTCCAAACCTTTTCCGAATTGTTTCGCGATCCAAAGTGGGGCATCCGAGCGCAGCTCCGCGCGGCCGAGCTTTATCTCGACAAGTCCGATGCCGTCAATGCGCAGCGATTGCTCGAGAAAGTGCAGCCATCCACAACTTCCGAAAAAAAAGAGCGACACTTTCTCCGCGGCCGTCTCGAGGTAAGCCTGCACCGCCCCGCCCGCGCGATCATGATGTTCGAATCCGTCCTGAAAAATCCTGAAGGCGCAGCCCATGAAACTCTCACCGCGGCGCTTTTCGCGCTCGCTGATGCACATCTGCAATTGAAAACACCTGAAACGGCCGATGACGCGTTAGAGAACTTCATCGAACATCGGCCTTCTGATGTCGATTTGGCGCGTGTCTTCGCGAAACTGGACGAACTTTATCGCGCCGAACGAAAACCCTCGCGCGCTGAACTCGATCGTTGGACAAGGGACCCGGCGGAGCCGCGGCGGGCGTTTGCGCAATGGTATCTGGCGCGATTCGATCTTCGACTTGGCCGACGCGACCGGGCGTTGGAATACTTCAATGCACTCCGACGCACTCATCCGCAATTGCCGGCCCTCGCTTCAGCCTTTTTGGAATTTGCCCAACTGGAGCTGGAGGAGCGCCATTTCGATGATGCGCTGGCCATATTGAATGAAGCGCGAACATTACGGCCCGAGCCGCCCGTGCTCGACCGGGTAAACTTGCTCACGGCCCAGATTCAATATGGCGCGAAACATTTCGACGCCGCGACCGCGGGGTTTGATCAAATCGCGCAGTCCGATTCGCCCCTGGCTTCGCTCGCGATGTTTAATGCAGCGCTCAGCTGGCTTGAAAGAGGCGATGAGGCCCGTTTTCTGGCCGACGCCGAACACTTCGGAAACAGAACAAAAGACGAAAACTCCCGCGCCGACCTGCGGTTGGAGGCGGGCTTGATGGAAGCGGCCAAAGGCGACCCGCGCGCTGCCGATTCGCTGCGCACTTTTCTACGCGAGTTTCCGACCGCAGAACGAGCGTCCGAAGCGTGGGTGGCGTTGGCAGAATTGGCGTTCCACGCAACTCCGCCGCGACTCGATGAAGCGCGAAAAAATCTGGCCCGCGCGGTTGAATCAAAGCCCACGCCAAGCGCGCAAGAACGCGTCGATTACCTCGCGATTTGGCTGGAAGATGCGACGCCTGGCGGCGAGGCCAAAGTGATCGCACTGGCAAAGAGGTTCATCCAGGAACACGAATCATCCGGTTTGGTGCCGTCGGTGCGAATGAAGCTGGGCGAGATGTATTATCGCGCGGAGGATTTTGCGAACGCGGAAACGCAGTTCGAATTGCTGGCCGAACAAAATTCCGGCGGATCATTTACCGAACGGGCGCTGTTTTTTGCGGGTGAGGCAGCGATGGCGAGCATGGCCGGTCAATCACTCGAACGTGCGATTGTGCTTTTCGATCGCGTTGTCCAACTCAATGGTGAGTTAAAATGGGCTGCGCGCAACGAACAGGCGGTGATCGAGCGCAAGCTGGGTAAACCGCAGGACGCTCTTGTGCTTTATGATGAAGTCCTAAACGGCGCGGCGCGACCGGCCGAAAAACGCGAAGCGATTTGCGGGAAGGGCGACATCTTTTTCGAGATGGCCGCGAGCGATCCGCAGAATTATCAACGCGCGATTGAAGCTTACGACAAACTGGCGGCCGATCGAGATGCACCGGCACATTGGCGCAACCAAGCGCTGTTCAAGAAAGGTCTCTGTTTGGAAAAGAACGCCGACCGCGCCGGCGCGCTTGCCAGTTTCTATACCGTTCTCGACGAGGGTATCCGACCAGACCGGCCGCACGAATTTTTTTGGTTTTACAAAGCGGGATTTAACGCCGGCCAGCTTTTAGAAGCGGATGCGAAATGGGAATCGGCCGCCGCCGTTTACGAAAAACTTGTGGCCGCGGGTGGAACACGCTCGGACGAAGCTCGGGAACGACTCGATCGGCTTCGCCTTGAGCACTTTCTGCGACAGTGATAGCCGGAATCGTCTCTTGTTTGTCCTTGTCTTTAAGACCCGAAAGACGGACTATATGCGCATGACAACTGTAACTAAGCCACGTGGCTTGTGCGGTTGGTCGATTCGATGCGCGACAGTCGCGATTTCAGTCGCGTTTTGCGCATCGGCTTTTGCTACTCCGAGCAAGAGCGTCGCAACCTCAAAACAGCAAACTGTTTTGAAAAGCAAAAGGTGCGTCGCTTTAATCACAGGTTCAGCCGTTCAGCAGAACTGTGACAGGCTCAGCGTAATTCCGACCACGCCGTATCAGCTAACCCGCATCGGCGGGCATTCGGCAGTAAACGATTGATTTTAGCGAAGTAATAACTTCGCTGGAATTCGTTTCCGGTGCCGTCACGCCGGCACGCAGGATTATTTCCAAGTCATAAGCGCGCGCAGGCCTTGCCCTACTTTTTCAATGCGATGGCCATCCGCCGCCTGGCGCAGTTTTTTATATCGCTTTCGCCCTGTCTTCATTTCGCGGATGAATTCACGCGCGAACTTTCCAGAGCGGATATCCCTTAGAACCGCTCGCATCTCCTTCTGAACTCGCGCGTCGATGATTCGCGGACCCACGGTCAATTCGCCCCACTTGGCCGTATCCGAAATGAGCGCCCGCATCCCGCGCATTCCGGATTCGTGAATTAGATCGACAATAAATTTGAGCTCGTGGAGACATTCGAAATACGCCAACTCGGGCGGATAGCCCGCTTTCACCAGGGTATCGAACCCGGCGCGAATGAGCGCGCTGGTGCCTCCGCAAAGCACGGCTTGTTCGCCAAATAAATCCGTTTCTGTCTCATGGCGAAACGTAGTTTCAATTACGCCGGCCCGGGTACAACCGATTGCCTTCGCCCACGCCAGTGCGATCTGCTTGGCCCGGCCACTTCGGTTCTGCTGAATCGCGATCAACCCGGGAACGCCACGACCGTTGACGAATTCGCTCCGCACCATCGGACCGAGTCCCTTCGGAGCGACCATCACAACATCGACATCTTTTGGCGGAACGATCGTTCTATAAAAAATCGCAAAGCCGTGGGCGAAGAGAAGGGTTTGGCCTACTCGCAAATTCGGCGCGATCTCCTTTTTATAGACGGCAGGCATCTTTGTGTCGGGGAGCGCGAGAAAGATGATGTCGCTACGCCGCACTGCGTCTGGCGTCTCGAAAACCTTGAGACGATTTCGTTTCGCACGGACGCGCGATTTGCTTCCGCGATAAAGGCCGACGACGACCTTCATTCTGCTATCGCGCAAGTTGAGCGCGTGAGCGTGTCCTTGTGCGCCAAAGCCAATGACGGCGCAGGTTTTTCCTTTTAACCCGGCAAGATCGACATCTTTATCGCGGTAGATGCGCACGGCTATATCTTGCCCGCGCAGGGCCGAATTGCCAATGATCCTGGGGCCGCCCCGTTAGGCCACGGCTTTCAGTTGGCAATCGTTTGATCCTGCACCAGCGACTTGAGATAAGAAGCTTTGTCCAGTTCGGCACGTGCTTCTACATTGCGCCCCATTTTTTCCAAAATGTCGGAAAGGAGGACGTATTGACTAGGTTGATCCGGTTGGCGGGCTACAACACGTCGCTGAATTTGAAATGCTTCATCGAGCTTGTTTTTCCGCACCCGCATCTCGACCATCAGCCGCAGTGCCTCCGTCCCGTGAACATCAAGTCGACTTGCTAGGCGTAAGGCTGCGTCGGCACGGTCCGAATCGCCCCTTTGAGCGTATAGCCGTCCCAGCGCAAGTGCAGCGGCATGATGCCACCAATTTCTCCGAGCAAAGCCCTCTACTAATCCCAAGGCAGCATCGGGTCCCTCTCTTTCCCGTACGATTTCTGCCTTCAGACTGATGAGTTCCCAAACTTCCGGGTAGTCGTTATGCGCTCGCTCGAGAATTGCCAAAGCAGAATCATCCTGATGAGCATTGTGTCGAACACTGGCCAGGTTTAAAGCCCCTATCCAGGTTCGAGGATATTCCTGGCGGGTTCTTTTCGAGTTTTTCTCGATCACCGCAAACAGAGCTTCCGCCTCCTTGTCTTTTCCTTGGCGAGCAAGAACACTGGCCAGATTATTTTGCGCAACCGGGTAGTCGGGATTTTGCTCAAGCACTGAGCGAAATATCTGCTCAGCTTCAGCATAGGCGCCGCGGGCGGAATAAACTTGGCCAAGGTTAACGGCGACTCTCGCGCTTCTACTTCCTGCCTCGAAAGTGCGCTTGTAAAACGTCTCCGCATCCACCCAATCGCTGCTCCGAATGAAGCTGCGGGAACCGAGGGCAAGAACAGCGAACGCCGCGAAGGTTATGACCAAGTGACGAAAGCGGACCGGCAACTGAAATAAATAACCAGCGCCAAAGATGAGCAGACCCACACTTGGCAGATATAACCAATGTTCCGCCGTTGTTGCGTTGAGCTGTATGACGTTAGAGATCGGAAGATACGCAGCTATAAACCAGGCTGCGCCAAAAACGCGCATTGCTTGCCAGCGATCTTTTTTAAGGCTGCCAATGAGTAACATGACAAGGACCGCCAATCCGAGAATTGACAAGTATTCTGTGCCGATCGTACTTCGCCAGGTTTGGTTATTTTGGAAGTGAATCGGATTAGAGACGACGGTACGCTCCATGTATAAGTTGGATGGCCAAACCATTAATCGGCCATAATCCCCTAACGCCCGAGCCATCAATATCGCCCGTACAGGCGGCGTGAAGACCTCCGGGGCTGGAAACGTTGGCTTGCCGGCCGGTAAGTGCCGAACGCCCACGTACATCAAAACGAGACCAAGACAGCAGACTGATGCACCAATGCGCGTCCGAGTTCCGATTTGTCGCTCAACAAAAAGGAGATGAGCAACGAAAATGACAACCCAGATAATCGCGATTTCGCGCGAGCAGAGCGCAAGCAGGCCCAAAGCTGCCGCTAAGATATAAATTAGAACGCGATCGATTCGATTGGTTGCTCGATTTGCCCGCAGAAAGAGAAGCCATCCGGCACTGGCAAAAAGAAATGCCAGACTGTCTGCGCGTCCCGAAATGTAATCGATCGCCGCACTATGGACAGGATGTACCGTCCAGAGCAATGCGATCAAGAACGCGGTGTGAGAGATCCACGGGATTAGTTCGAGCGCTGTTTGCCGAACTGGCTGTGGTGACCAGCGGAAACGAAAGGAGAGAATGAGTTGTCGTAGAAGAAAGTAGAGCAGAATGCCGCTACCAATGTGCAGAAGCACATTGGTGAGATGAAAGCCGAACTCGTTCATGTTCCAAAACCAATAGTCGAGGAAATACGAGATATTCTGCACTGGCCGGTAATGGGACGAATAGGAGTCGAGAAATAAGTAGTGGCGAAATGACTCTAGAATCAGGAGCGGACTCTTTATGAATGGATTGTCACGAACGAGGTACTGATCGTCCCAAATCCGCTGACCTTGCAACGCTGGTAAACGGACGATGAATCCTATCAGGGCAAGGAACAGGCAGCGAAACCAGTCGGCACAGAGTACTCGTCGTAAATGGTGACGAGAGAATTTCGAAACGGACATGTGCACGCGACTTTGGTTCACTTTTGAATGTCGATGCGAAGCCTGACGAGTGGGGTGTTCAAAGTTGGTCTCGGTCGATGGGTTGCAGCGAAACGAAGAAGCGTCCTCTCCGTTCAGGAGCAGGACGCCTCCACATAGGCTAAAGCTCTAACTAGGGCCCGTAAGGCGACCAGAAACCCACACCCGCTACGTCCGACAACGTGTCGTAGTCGTTTGGGGGCACCGCCGGAAGCGTGTCTACCACTTGGTCGCCATAGGCACTCCCGAGAAGACTTTTACCGCTATTGTACAGAAGGGTGCCCTTCTTAAGGTAATTCGTCCAATCTACAACGGTAACTGCAGCGCCGGTAGTCCGGCCGGTTTCAATCGCGTATTGGTCGACAGCTCCGTCGATCATCCGGAGATCGTTCAAGATCTTGGAAGCTTGGGAGCGTTTGCGCGCCCGGAGGAAGCCAGGCACTGCGATCGCGGCCAGCAATGCGATGATTGCGACCACGATCATGATTTCCACCAGCGTGAAGCCGGCGCGTTTGGTTTGAAGTTTTTTAAACATGATTGCGTTTTATTTATTTGATTTACTCGTAGGCGAATCGCGATCGAAGGATCTTTGTCCGTTTCTCACGACTCATTCCCTGCCACTCCGGCTAGCCGCGAATGACAGGAGAATGAATCGTCAGATCGTTACGGACCGTAAGGCGACCAGAAACCCACACCTGCTACGTCCGACAATGTGGCGTAGTCGTTTGCGGGCACCGTTGGGATCGTGTCCACTGCCTGGGGACCGTAAGGGGTACCCAGAAGGCTCTTGCCACTGTTGTAAAGGAGCGAACCCTTCTTTAAGTAGTTCGTCCAGTCCACAACGGCAACCGTAGCCCCCGAGGTCCGGTTCGTTTCGATCGCGTATTGGTCGCATGCTGAATCGATCATGCGCAGATCGTTCAGAATGCGGCTGGCTTGCGAGCGTTTGCGCGCCCGGAGAAACCCCGGGACCGCAATCGCTGCGAGTAACGCGATGATCGCTACAACGATCATGATTTCCACGAGGGTGAAGCCCCCGCGGCGTTTGTTGATGGCGTTTAACATGCTATTGCTTTCTATATTCTCTTGTTTGTTTGACTGCGCTCCGCGATATCGATCGCGAAGTGAGCCTTAATGAGCAGTGTTAATGCCAATCCCGGTGAAATCTGACCCGCTCGCCGGACGTTTTTCCCTCGGGCTCGCGCACTTGATCTTCTTCGGGGTGTTCGTTTTACGTCTCTGGGCACTAGTGCGCCTGACCCATTCGTCTCTTCTGCTGCCGATCCGGGGCGACATGCATTTCTATAACGATTGGGCGCGAGCCCTTCTTCATGGTCAGTTTAGCCAACATCTCGCCTTTTATGGACTGCCCGGTTACGCGTATCTCCTTGCATTTCTCTACAAACTTTTCGGCGAAAACCCTTTTGTTCCTGGTTTGCTCCAGGCCGGGCTCGATGCTGGCACAGCCGTAATAATTTACCGTATCTGTCTTCGAGTTTTCGCCTCTGTTAGGTCGACCTCTTCGATTTCAAATATCGCGCAGCATGGGAATGCACGATTGATTGGCTTATCTGCCGCACTCGGCTGGGCGCTTTGTGTTCCCGCCGAGGCTTATTCCATTGTCCTGATGCCGACCGCCTGGTTTGTCCTGGTATTTTGGTTCGTGGTTTGGCGGATTGCCGAGAAAGCCATAAATGCAGCGGAATGCTTTTTCGTCGCGTTGCTGATCGGTATTACGGCGACCGCGGTCGCGACAATTCTCGCACTTGTCCCGCTGCTTTTCGCAGCATTGCTTTTCGGACCTAAAAACGGGCAGCTACGATGGCGGTTTCTAATCACGCGCTGCGTTCTTCTACTGGCTGGTCTCGCACTCGGAACGGCGCCCTGCTGGGTTCATAATTACTTCGTCGCCCGCGATCCGGTCCTCCTGTCCGCGCACAGCGGCATCAACTTCTGGATCGGAAATAATCCCGAAGCGACGGGTTATCCCCGATTCCCACCCGGACTGCGCGCCGGACAAGCTGCCATGCTCCAGGATTCGATCACCCAGGCCGAAGCGGCTGCGGGGCGATCACTCACGCACGCTGAAGTTTCCGCCCATTGGTCAGGCAAGGCGAAAACGTACGTCACGAGCCATTTTGGTGATTGGCTGAAACTCCTCGTACGTAAGCTCCGCAACTTTTGGAGCGCATTTCAATATGACGACTTAAGCATTATCACCAGCCTGCGGGAACAGAGCGTCATTCTGCCGGGGTTTTCTTTTGGAATCGTCTCCGCGCTGGCGATTCCGGGAATCTTTTTTGGCTGTTGGCTTGCGCCGCGATCGCGCTGGGTGCTCGCGGCAATCTTATTGTCGATGTTGGCGCTGCTCGGCGTTTTTATTACTGAACGCTACCGGCTGGTCGCGGTTCCGGGTCTGCTCGTCTTCGCCGCGTTCGGATTATCGATGTTGTGGCATGCCCTCGTCGCGTTCGAGTTAAAGACTGCGGTGATTTATCTCATCCTGCTGGGTCCATCGACCGTGCTCGTCGCCTGGCCACAGCGCGATCCGGCACTTTGGGCGCTCGACGCTTACAATTCAGGCTGGCAAGCGCTGGAATCGAATAACCTGCTGCTCGCCGAGAAAAAACTCGCCGTCGCCTGCGCCTACGTCCCGAACAACTCGGAAACCCTGTTCGCTCTCGGCAATTTGAGTCTCGCCCAAAATCATCCCTCCGCAGCTCAGTCGTTTTATCACGCTGTTCTGGATCTTGACCCGCAACACAAGGGCGCGTTTAACAACCTCGGCGTAATTGCCCTCGACGCTTTTCAGTATGGCGACGCTGAAAACTGGTTTCGGCGCGCGGAGAATGTCGATCCACGCAATGCCAAAACTCATTTTCTTCTCGCAAAAACGTTGCTCGCAAAAAATGAACGCCAGGCCGCGCGAACTGAGATTGAGACGGCGATTGGGCTCAATCCCGACCAACCCGAATTCAAAGCGCTGAAGCAACAGATCGAAGCCAACTCGCAGTGAATCGACCGGATTTCCTGAAACGAGCCGAATTGTCCTTGGCTGTCTTTCTTTCCGCGACGGCGCTCTTTCTCCTCGTCGTCCGTGCCACCCACGCGGGCGCACTTTGGCGCGACGAGTGCGCAGTCGTAAACCTGGCCCGCATGCCAGCTTTGGCCGATATCGCTCGGAATTTTCAGCACGAAGCATTTCCGCTTCCATTTCCGATCCTCGTTCGTGGCTACACAACCGTCGTTGGAACCAGCGATCTCGCACTGCGCTGCTTTGGATATCCAGACAGCATCGGACGGCCTGGTCGTTGGTGCCGTGGTTCACGATCACCGCAGGCTCCATCGCGATCTGGCGAAAAACTGCTGACGGCAAACTTGATCTGCGTTTATTTAGGTTTACGAAGTTGCGCGCTGAAAGCGCGTAAATGATGACCGAAATTCCGTCTTCCCTGCGCAAGATCGACATCCTCCTGTTGTCGCTCGTTTTCGCGCTTGGAATTTTCCTTCGTCTTCCACCGCATGCGTTTTCGGGGGAATCAAATCCGGTTCGAGCTGTCGAATTCCTGCACCCAAAGCCGAAGATGGAATCCGTTGGCTTCGATGAAGGCCTTTACGCCGAATACGTTCACAAACTCGCCACCTTGGGTTTCTCCGCTTACCCGCTCATCGTTCAGGACTACGTTGAGCGCCAAGAGCGATTACAGCGCTCGATTCTTTCGCCGCTTCGATTCCTTTATATCTGCTCAGGCTATCTGTGGCATCTCTCGTTCGGCACTGACCCGCTTCTCGCGCTAAAAAACGTCGCATCGCTTTTTAGCGTTTTGACGCTCTTCATCTCGACCGCTTTCGCGTGGCGTCTAAAGGGACCGTCTTGGGCCTTGGCGATCGGATCGTTTATGTGCGTTGCACCGACCCAGATACATATGTCACAGCATGCACTGGTGGACGGCTTCTTCACTTTCTGGGCGTTGCTTGTGCTCTGGCTGTTCTGGGAAAATCTGCAGGCGCCGCGCGATTGGCGCTGGCTCGTCGGTTACATCGTTGCGTTAGCCTTACTGGTCTTAACCAAGGAAAATTCATTTTTTGCCTGGATCGGACTTGTTGCTCTACTCGTCACGAATCGGTGGCTGCAATTTGGAACTGTCACGCGCGAACTCGTTATCGCCACGCTTCTTGGCCCGCTGCTTGGCGTTGTCATCATAATTTTTCTCGCTGGCGGATTTCCAGAGGCGATTCACACGTATCATTACTCGCTAGCTAAGAATTATGAACTGAAGTATGCCATCCTGACCGGCGATGGACCGTGGTACCGCTACCTGGTCGATCTTCTTCTGGTCAGCCCGATCATCCTGATTCTCGCCTTTGGCACACTCTTTAGGCTCGATCGGAAAATGAAAACTGAGCTATTCATGTCGATCTTTATCGCAGCGAGTTATCTGGTGATGTGCAACGTGAAGTACGGAATGAATCTGCGTTACGCTAACATGTGGGACATGCCGTTGCGCTTCCTGGCTTTTAGCCAAATTGCCACGATGGCTTCATGGGCTAAATCATATCGCGCTGCGATTATCGCGGCCGCAGTCATATTTCTCGCGGCGATCGAGTTTCATCAGTACATCGTTCTCGCAGTCAATTATCCGCTCTACGAGCTGATCACGCACGATCTACTTCGAGCGCTCCAGATATTGAAGTCGCCGTGATCGGCAGGCGTCTTAGCTCAACGCCGAATCCGCTGCTTTCAGAATGAACTTGTCGTCGTTGTCATTAAGGCCGGCGAGATAACCTCGAATTCTTCGGAACGATTGCCGCAAGAAAAGTTCAGCAGCAGTATTTTTTTTGCTCGGCTTCTCACCATTACCCTGCGCGGATTGAATTTCCGAGTCCCATCGGCTCAGCACCGCTGTCGATGCAAACAAATCCATCGCCGCACCGGCGATCCTTTCCTGAACCAGCTGCATGTCGAGGATCGGCTCGCGATAAGTGATCAGCGATCGGTTCACTGCGAAATTAAAACGCCAGATCAATCGGCCGAGTTGATTGCCGAACGAGCGCAACTCGGCACTCCGCACCGGCACATCCGGAACGCGCACTGTCGCGCCGAGCCGGTTCATTCCCGCGCTCCATGCTTTCCCGATCCCGCCTTCGCGCGTCGGTTTCAGCATCGTGTCGTAAATTTCCTTGAACTCCATTCCCGGCCCGCGCATCCCGACCAGCGCGATGAACGAGGTCAACACTTCGTTGCTGCCTTCGCCGATCTGGTTGATTCGCGCGTCCCGCAACATTCGCTCGAGCGGAAGATCGACAAAGTAGGCTGAGCCGCCGTGAATCTGAAAAGCGTCGTTGATGCATTCCCACAATCGCTCGGTCGTGAACACTTTCAGCATCGCCGTCTCGAGCATGTAATCTTCCAAACCGCGATCGATCAATGAAGCGGTGATCGTGGTCATCGCTTCCATCGCGTAAGCGTCGGCCGCGATCCGCGCGATTTTCTCTTTCACCAAATGAAAATTGCTCAGCGTTTTGTTGAACTGCTTCCGCGTGTTCGCGTGTTTCACCGCGAGTTCCAGGCAAGTCTTCGCCGCGCCGGTGCAACAGGCGCCGAACGTGGTCCGACCAAAATCAAGAACCGTTAACGCCACCTTCAAACCTTTGCCGGGCGGTCCGAGAATATTTTCTTTCGGCACTTTCACATCGCGCATCGCAAATCGTCCGGTCGCGGTGCCGCGAATTCCCATTTTCGGCATGCGCGCGTCGAGAATTTCGAACCCCGGCATGTCCGGCGTAACCAGGAATGCTGTGATCGACGTTTTGCCTTCTTTGCCCGGCACCGGTGTCCGCGCCATCACCGTTAACACCTGCGCGATCGCTGCATTGGTGATGTAGCGCTTTTCGCCATTCAAAATAAAATGCGAACCGTCCTCGCTCGGCGTCGCAGTCATCTGCACGTTGGCCGCATCGGAGCCGGCTTCCTTTTCGGTCAGCGCGAACGCGCCAAGCCATTCGCCGGTTACGAGTTTTGGGAGCCAACGTCGCTTTTGCTCGTCCGTGCCGAACAAAAGCAGAGCGCGAATTCCGATGGAATGGTGCGCATTCACAAACACCGATGTCGATGCGCAGCGGCGACCGATCTCCTCCAAAATTCTGCAGTTCGCCATCTGGGTGAACCCGTGACCGCCAACTTCTTTTGGTGCAGTCGCGCCGAGCACGCCGACTCTTCCCAATCCATCGATCACATCACGCGGAATGTCCGCCTGCCGGTCGATCTCCGGCGCATCAAGATGTTCATCCAGAAATTTGCGCAGCTCACCGAGCGTCTGGTCGATTTTAGGTTGTTCCGGTGCCGCAATCCGCGGATACGGCATCACCCAATCGGAAACGAAATGACCTTGGAAGATGCCTTTGACGAAACCGAGCGCTTGCGGGCCGGTAAAAAGTAATTCTTCGGCCTGCTGAATCTCTCTTTGTCGTTGTGCTTCAGTTTCAGTCATGAAAAACAAACCCGCCGGCGAACAATCGGCGGGTCACGAAGTTTAGCTATTCACCGCCGCATGTCCAACGGCTGCACGCGACTCTTTAATCGACGAGTTGCTCAGCTGCAGCCCTGGCTTGTCCCGCACTCGGTGCACACTCCACAGGCGCCGGCCCGGATCACTTTGTCGCTACCGCAATGCGAACAGATAATGTCCATGAACATGTTCCCGAGTGCTTCCTGCACTCGATCGGCATGACTGTGGCCATTGCCCGTCATCTGCGGCTCGCCGTCGTTCGCCGAATGGCTCGTGATCACGTCGATCAATTCATTCCCCCCGGTCCGCGCCAAATCGGAGACCGGACGATTGAGCGCTTTCTTTTCCATTTCGCCAATTTCTTTCATTGGCAAATCCGTTTGCCCTCGGCTCAGTGAGGTCGCTTCCTTGTAGCCTTTGATGAATTGGCAGGCCAGCCAGCGAAACACGTAATCGGTAATGCTGGTCGCGTTTCGAATGTCAGGATTTTTGGTGAAGCCGCTCGGTTCGAACCGCTGATAGGCGAACTTCTTCGCCAGACTTTCGAGTGGCACGCCGTACTGGAGGGCAATTGATGTCAGCGTACCGACGGTGTCCATCAATCCGCCGATGGTGCTGCCCTCCTTCGACATCGTGATAAACAGCTCGCCAGGCTGACCGTCTTCGTACAAGCCAACCGTGATGTAGCCTTCGTGGCCCGCGATCTCGAATCGGTGGGTCAACGACATCCGCGTGTCGGGCATGCGATGGCGCAGCGGTTTGTCGATCTTGCCGCGCAGGGTCGTCAGTTCTTCTTCGAGTTCAAGGATTCGCTTCTGAAAATCTTCCCGATCGACTGTAATATCGAGCGCAACATCGACATCCTCCGTGGTGCCGCCCATGTCGCGCGTCTTGCGCGTGTTTAGCGGCGCCGATCGCTTCGAGCCTTCGCGATAAATCGCGATCGACTTCAAGCCCAGCCGCCAACCTTCGACGTAGCTGTTCATGACGTCCTCAACCGTCGCCGCTTCCGGCAGGTTCACAGTTTTGGAAATCGCGCCGCTCAAAAACGGCTGCGCTGCCGCCATCATCCGGAGGTGCGCCATATAATTAAGAGAGCGCTCGCCTTTGAATGGTTTGAATGCGCAATCGAAAATCGGTAAATGCTTCGGTTTCAATCCCGACGAAATTGTCGATCCGTCCGAATCAATCACGTCCTCGATCGTGTCGAAGGCGTCGATGTGCGCGATGATTCGATCGATCTCTTCCGAATTGTATCCGAGTTTTCCCAGCGCCGGTTTGACGGTTTGATTAACAATTTTCAACATGCCCCCTCCGGCGAGCAGTTTGTATTTCACCAGCGCGATGTCTGGCTCGATGCCGGTCGTGTCGCAATCCATCAGGAAACTGATTGTCCCGGTCGGCGCGAGCACCGTCACCTGCGCGTTACGATAACCGTGACGCTTGCCCAGCTCAGCCGCGCGCTTCCAGGTTTTGCCCGCTTCCTTTTTCAAATAAGCGAATTCTTTGATATCGGGGATCTCGGTCACAGCGCAGCGATGCAGTTCCATCACTTCAAGCATCGGCGCGACGTTGTTTTTGGCGACCGGCTTTAAAACGCCGCTGCAACGCGCCTCTTTGTAACCGGGAAAAGCACCGAGCGCTTGCGCCATTCGCGCGCTTTGTTCGTAAGCCTCACCGGTCATGATCGAGGTCACCGCGCCGCAGAGCGCGCGGCCTTCCACGCTGTCGTAGCCGTAGCCATAACTCATCACCAACGACCCGAGATTCGCGTAGCCGAGTCCGAGCGTTCGGAAGATGTGTGAGTTCTCCGCGATCTCTTTGATCGGGTAACTGGCGTTATCAACGATGATTTCCTGTGCGGTAATGAAGACACGCACGGCGGCTTTAAAGCGCTCGACGTCGAACTCGCCATCGGGCGTTTTGAATTTGAGCAGATTTAGCGACGCCAGATTGCAGGCCGTGTTATCGAGAAACAAATATTCACTGCACGGATTGGTGGAATTTTGCCGGCCGGTGCCTTTGCAGGTGTGCCATTTATGAATGGTGGTGTCGAACTGCATCCCGGGATCGCCGCAGATGTGCGTGCCTTCGGATATTTTTCGCAATAATGTCCGCGCTTCTTTGCGCTCGCACGGTTGGCTGTCAGTCACCCGGCGTGTCCACCACTCGCGACCTTCGAGCGCGGCTTCCATGAATTCGTCGCTCACCCGCACGCTCAGGTTCTCGTTTTGATACATAACCGAGCCGTAGGCGTCGCCGTTGTAGCTGCCGTCGTAACCCTGCTCGATCAGCGCCCACGCTTTTTTCTCTTCCCTCTGCTTGGCGTCGATGAACTCTTCGATGTCAGGATGCCAATCTTTGAGCGTGTTCATCTTGGCGGCGCGCCGCGTCTTGCCACCGCTCTTCACCACGTTCGCGACTTGGTCGTAGACTTTGAGGAACGAAAGCGGTCCGCTCGGTTTGCCGCCGCCGCTCAATTTTTCTTTGGTCGATCTTAACGTGGAGAGATCGGTGCCAGTGCCGCTCCCGTATTTGAAGAGCATCGCTTCGCTCGTGGCCAGACGCATGATGTCTTCCATCGTGTCGTCCACGTCCTGAATGAAACAGGCGCTGCCTTGCGGATATTCGTACTGGGTCGGAGCGCGTTCGGCTTTCCCGGTCTCGCGATTATAAAAATAATTTCCGGCGCCGGCGTTCTTGCCGATCCCGTACTCATGATACAAACCGACATTGAACCAGACCGGCGAATTGAACGCGCCGTGCTGGTTCAAACAGAGCCACGTCAGTTCGTCATAAAAAATCTCCGCCGCTTCCGCGTCTGCGAAATAGCCGTCGGCAATTCCCCAATCGGTCATGGTCCGGGTGACCCGCTGAATCAATTGCCGGACTGAGCTTTCGCGGCCGCCTTTGTGCGGATCGGTCCCGTGCGAGATGTCGCCGTAAAAATATTTTGAGACCGCAATCTTCGTCGCCAGCGCGCTCCAATTCTTTGGCACCTCGACGTTTTCCTGTTTAAAAATAATCTGGCCGCTGTCGTCCGTGATCTCCGCCGTGCGATGTTCCCATTCGATCTGATCAAACGGCTTCACCGCCGGGTCGCTGAACACCCGCTCAAAACGCAAACCGCCTTTTGTCTTTTTTGCTGACCGATTCTGGCGGCGATCAGCTTTGCGCGGTTTGTTTAGGGCAGAGGGTGAGATTCCGGGTTTCAGTTGGATCATGGTGGGAAAGGCTGGTTAAGGTTGTGAATTAGCGGTGAATTCCTGCCAACAGCCCAGCTAACAACCTGTGAACTCCAGCGCATAACAAGTAATAGCGGAGGCCTTCGGCGGACATACAATATGCGGTGCAAAATCGACTCAAATCAAGCCGAATTTTGTGACATTTTCGCGCCCCTGCCCGCGGATCGCTTCGCCGTTGGCAGCCTCAAATAGTTGGCTTGCCAAGCCGTAGCCTTGGAGCGGCAACCCACTCCTTTCATCAACTGGAAGCCCGCCTTCGTTCCACTCCGGCCGTGGCAGCCTTCACTTTGCGCTTCGCTCCAAGCGAAGGCTGGCGGAAGGGGTGGGATTCGAACCCACGGTGGGTTGCCCCACGCTCGATTTCGAGTCGAGTGCCTTAAACCGGACTCAGCCACCCTTCCATTTTCGCAAGATTGACATCCTGCTGATCGATTCCGAAAAGAGCGCGTTTATTATGAGGCGGGGCCGACCATTTGCAAATCCGTGCGAAGCTTCCGAATCATTGCGCTCACGAGACGTTCTTGACTAATTGCCCCAACCGAAATAAACGTCGCCTCGAACAAAGTTGGCTGCGGCATCGTCAATGCTGGTGAACGAAGGGTGCGATGATTAGGGCAAATTGTCGGGCACGTTTTACCGCCGCGGATTTCGATTTCATCGTCCGCACACTCGCGCGCACACGCGGCGACAGCGTTTCCCTGGTCGATCTGCTCAGCGACGCTGAAACGCGCGACTCGATTCTCGATCATCCCCGTTTGGTCGAGACCATTCTTTCCAATGCGGGACATCTTCACATCTCATCCCAATTTTACTTTTACGTCCTGGCCCGGCACGTCTTGCAGCAAGCAGGCATTGGTGATCGCAAACTTTGCGATTACATCGGCTCGCTGCTCGAAACTTTTTCGCGCGCGAACCAATTGCAAAGCCCTGACAAGATCGACAACCGCGCGCATGAATACATTTCCGATATGCTGATCGCGCTCACCCGCGCCACCCCCGAACAAACGTTTTTGCTGCGCGCGCACGTGGGAAATTACTCGCTCTTCATTAGTGGTATCTTTCACGAGAACACGCAGCGCCGCAGTCTTCGCGGCGCGCCCGACATCGAGTTTTACGAACAAGTCGGTCGCAGCAATTATCAACTCGTCGCGTCGCACGAAACCGCGCGACGCTGCGAACTCACCGATGTTTTTGCCGGGTTGGCCAATCGTTTTCACGACGTTCGTCTCGCGCTCAACGAACTTTCCGATCGCTTGCTTCATCTCGATGAAGATGCGCGACCATCGCTCGTTTTGTGAACGAAACGCTCTTCAGTCAAATCCAAAAACTTTTCGAACGCACTTACGCGCAAGTCGGGATCAATCTCGAGGATTGTTTGATTGATCGCCGCCGTTGCGCGCAGTTGTCGATCCTGGCCGGCAAATCGGCCCTCGAATTGAGTGAACTGGCCCGGACATTTCTGCGCACCGCCGATGATCAACTTTACGTCGGCATTTATTATTCCCGTTGGCTGATCGAACAACTCGAGCGCCACGATCCACGCGCCGGATTGAGCGATCACAATATTCGCTCGCTCATCAGTTTCGTGGAAGAAATCAATCACGCCCTTCACGCCGCGCTTCAGTTCAAGAATGGCGCGCGCGAGATCGCATCGGAAGATTTTGTCCGCAACCTCGAGGTCCAGGCCCAAGTCGATACTTATCTCGTCCTGCTTTTGTTCGTCGCCTTCTTTCGAAAGACCCAGCGCGTTTCACGGACCGATCGCCGCTGGCTGCGCTTCCATCTTTTCGAGCGCCAATGTCCCGAAGCGTTTCGTGATCGAAACCTTCGCGCCCGTTATCTGGAGACGACCGAGCTGGCCTCGAGTTACACTTATTACCTCGACAGTCTGAACGGCCTGCGCCGGCTCGATGAGATTCGCCGATTTCGCTCGCTCGATTATTCGGGCAAGAGAGAACGGATTCTCGCGTTGCCTGGCGGTGAAATTTTATCGCGCCGCGTGAATTTAATTTGCGAAAACTGAAACCTGGTCGCTAAATACCGGTCGTGTTCAGTTTAACGATGCTCGGGAGCGGCAGTGCCGGCAACAGTGCGCTCGTCGCCACCGATCATTGCAAAATTCTGATCGATGGCGGCCTGAGCGCGCGGCAAATTGTCCTCCGGCTCGAGCAATGCGGCGTGCTGCCGGAACAACTCGACGGTGTTTTGCTCACCCACGAACACGGCGATCACGTTTGCGGGCTGGAGGTGCTCTGTCGCAGGTTCGCGGTGCCAATTTATGCGAACGCGCAAACGGCCGAAGCCCTCCGCTGCGACGGTGCCTTTGATCAACATCGGAACTGGCGGATATTTCGGACCGGCGCTGAGTTCAAAATCTGCGACATTCTTGTCCAAACTTTTCCGGTGCCGCACGACGCGGTCGATCCCGTCGGCTTCGCGTTTTATGCCGGAGGGTGTGGGCTCGGGTTCATCACCGATCTGGGTTACGCCACCAAGATGATCGTGGAACGGCTCCGGCAAGTGCACACGCTCGTGATCGAAACCAACCACGATGAAAAACTCTTGCAGAGCGACACTCACCGGCCATGGCCGGTGAAACAACGGATCCAGTCGCGGCACGGGCATCTTTCCAATAACGCCGCCGCCACCGTGATCGAAGAATTACTGCCCGGAAAAATCGAGCGAGTCGTGCTTGGACATCTCAGTCGCGATTGCAATACGCCTGCCCTCGCGCTCCAAACTATTCGCGATGCGCTCGGAAAATCCGGCAAGAATGACATCGAACTTTTTTGCGCGGGCCAATCGGATATCAGTCCCAGGTTTTGCATCGGCGAAACGGAGCCCGGCGCGTTTCAGGCAACTTTCGAGAACGCATTCTTCCCGGCGGCATGAGCGCGATTGCGGTTGAACATCGACAGCCAAAAACGGCCACCGCAGACGAAACGAAAATCCGCGACGCGGTCGAGTCGGATTTGCCTGCGATCATTAAAATTTACAACGCCGCGATCGCGACGCGCATTGCTACTGCGCAACTGGAACCGGTCACGCTGGAGGAACGGCGCGGCTGGCTAAAGGAACATTCGGCGGACCGACATCCATTTTGGGTTCTGGAAATGGATCGGCAGATTGCAGGCTGGCTGACTCTGAAACCGTTTTTGCCCCGCTGCGCTTATCGCGGGACTGCGGAAGTGAGCGTTTATGTCGATGAAAAGTTCCGGCGTCGTGGGGTCGGCCGAACTTTACTCAGCGAATCGATCGCTCGCGCATCATCGCTTAAAATCAACGCCATGGTTGGTCTCATCTTCGCCCACAACGAACCGAGCTTGCAGTTATTCGAACAAATTGGCTTCCAGCGCTGGGGATTACTTCCGCGCATCGCGCAGCTCGACCCTGTGGAGCGCGACCTGACCATCATGGGTCGCCACGTTTAACAGATAAGCGAATTTAAACTTCTTCCGGACCGACAACGAGATGAACGGTGCCGGCGGGATCGGAGATGAAGAAGCCGTTAAAATCTTCGCGCAGATTTTCCACTTCGTCGCGACGTGCGACGCCGTGAATTTTTAGGAACGACGAGGCCGCCTCGGTGTCGTTGGTTTCGATCTCGAGCCAGATATCGGGATGACTGAGGTTCGCCACTTTGTCGATCCAGAGCCGGTTCGGGCCAAATTGAAAGATACTACCGTCCGCTTCCTCTTCGATTAACGGGAGCGCAAGGGTGTCGCGATAAAACGCGACCGTTTCCTCATAGGTGTGCGCCGGACATTTGATCGCAATATTTGCGCCACCGGAAAATTGCGGTCCGTCGAGTTTGGCCACCATATTGTCGATCTACGCTTGCGGCTCCTCGCGGTCAAAGATGCTCGAGCAGTTTTTGCGCGACGGTTTTTGCTTTTTCCAATGCAATCGCATCGTCCACAAAGCCGCCGAGGCCGATTGTGAGAAAGGAGTTTCCTTTCGCGACATAAAGCATCAGAACACGCGAGGCGAATCCACTTTCCCCACCGCTAGTCGACATTTGCGCGGCATCGCCCACACCGGAAACTTTTTCCATCGCGCCGTTTGCCGCGGCCAACAGTTGAAGTTCCTGTTGCGGACCGATCGCGTTCGGTCCCGGCACCTGAAGGCGAATGATCAACGATTTGCCGCGGTTAACGCTGTAATAATTGCACTTGGAATAGTAACCGTCAGTGCCGTCACCGCTGCGCGGGCCCGGGTCCTTGACCGGTTCGCCCAAAATAGCGGCCGCTTCCATTTTATTAATGATTTGCGAAACGTCGGGCCGTGAATCCGCGGCCACAACGGTATTCGTCAGGCAGATCGCCTGAAAAATGGCGCCGATCAATCTGTGGATCGACATTTTCAGCCACCAGCCGCGCCACTGCCGCCGGGTTCGGTCATAGACACGGGATCGAGAGCGCGTTCCAGTTCTTTTTCCGGCAAGATTTTCTTCTCCCGGCAAAGTTCCCGCACAGTTTTGCCCGTGCGCACGCTTTCCTTGGCGATCTCGGCCGCGCGATCGTAACCGATTATTGGCGCGAGGCTCGTTACCATGGCCATGGAAAGCTCCACCAATTCCTCACAACGTGCCTTGTTCGCTTTGATTCCAGTCACGCATTTTTCACAGAAAGCATCGACCACGTTGGCGAGCAGCCGGATCGATTCGAGGAGATCGTGCGCCATCACCGGCATCATCACGTTGAGCTCAAAATTTCCATTCGCGCCAGCCCAGGTAATGGCGGCGTCGTTACCAATAACTTGCGCGCAAACCATCATCATTGATTCGCACATCACCGGATTGACTTTGCCGGGCATGATCGAGCTGCCCGGTTGCGTGGCCGGCAATTGAATCTCGCCAATGCCGCAGCGCGGACCGCTGCCTAACCAACGAATGTCGTTGGCGATCTTGAACAAACTCGTCGCGATCGTTTTGAGTTGCCCGCTCGTTTCCACGACCGCGTCCTTGCCGCCCTGCGCTTCGAAATGATTTTTCGCTTCGAAAAATGCGATCCTGGTCCGCTGCTCAATGTGCCGCAGCATCTTGCCGGTAAGATCGACGTGCCGGTTCAAACCGGTGCCAACGGCGGTGCCACCGAGCGCGAGCTCGCGTAAAACGTCGATCGATTTTTCTGCGCGCTGCCTTCCGTAGGCGATTTGTTGCGCGTAACCGGAAAATTCCTGGCCAAGTCGCACTGGCGTCGCGTCCATCAAATGCGTCCGACCAATCTTGATAATGTCCCAAAACTCTTTCGTTTTCGCGTCGAGCGCGACGCGAAAATTTTCCAGCGCCGGCACCAGATGATTCTTCAGTTGTTCGGCGGCACTGATGTGAATGGCCGACGGGATCACGTCGTTGCTCGACTGCCCCATGTTGACGTGATCATTCGGGTGGACGAGCTCGCGCGAGCCGATCTTTTTGCCGGCCAATTGCGCGCAACGGTTCGCGATCACTTCGTTCGCGTTTGTGTTCGTGCTGGTGCCCGAGCCGGTCTGAAAAATGTCGAGCGGGAAATGATCGTCTAGTTTGCCCTCGATCACTTCTTCGGCTGCTTGCACGATCAAGGCCGACCTCTCGGCGTCGAGTAAACCGAGATCATGATTGGCCTGAGCCGCGGCCCACTTAATCAATCCGAGCGCGCGAATGAACGCGCGGGAAAAACGGTAACCGCTGACCGGAAAATTCAGGACGGCGCGCTGGGTCGACGCGCCATAGAGAGCGGATTCGGGGAGCGATATTTCTCCCATCGAATCTTTCTCCATCCGGGTCCGGCCGCCGGTCATGCGTTATTTGCGGAAGCTCGACTTTCCTGAAACGACAGATGCGATTCGCCGTTGCGGCCGTTCGATTTCTCAAAAACCGTGATGAACATGGGCGGAATGTTTTGCAGGAAATATTCCGACTTGGCGCGATCGAAAATCTTGGCGTGCTGCTTCAGCTCATTCGTGACTTGGTAAATGATAAACCGGCCGCCAGCCGCGAGCGCGTCGTAGGTTTGTTGGAGCAAAGCGCGCTTTTTGTCGATCTGCAGAATGCTAAACGGGATGCCGGAAACGATATAATCGCACGCGGCGATACCGCGTTTGCGCAATTCCAATGGCAGATGCGCGGCGTTATCGTTGATGACATGCACGCGGGGGTCGTCCCTAAATTGACGCTGCAAATCGCGTGAGAAAGCGGCGTCGAGTTCGAAGAGAAGCAATTGACAATCCGGTCGCATCCGGCGCGCGATTTCGCGCGAATGCACCCCTTCGCCGGGACCGTACTCCGCAATCACACGCGCCCGGTCGAAATCGATTTTATCGGATACGCGTTCGACCAACGCCTTGGAACTGGGCATAATCGAGGCGATCTGAAACGGGCGCTTCAGAAAGCGCTTGAAGAAAAGGGCACTCATCGAAAAAGCGAATAGTCACCCTCTAGCCGGGCATTGTCCAGTCGCGAGTGGCTCGGGCACCCGGAATACCGGTCGTTAGGCAAAGAAAGGATTGACATCGATTCTAGAATTTATAATGCTTAGCTCAGCGAAATAGCTTGCCCATTTTCCCGCGAATTGGTGATTTTCCCACATGCATAACCTCCTAACGGTCAAGGAAACGGCCAAGTACCTCCGAATTCCGTTGCCGACCGTTTATTATCTCGTCCAGCGCGGCCAGCTCCCCGCCATCCAAATCGGTGGTCGCTGGCGGATCAAAAAATCCTCCCTCGACAAGGACATCCTCAAGGAAGAAAAATCGGGCCAACCGACCGTCCTCGTGGTCGACGACGACGAAAGTCTACAAAATCTTTTCAAGCTGTTCCTCCGCAAAATTGGTTTTAGCCGCGTCGTTGTCGGCACGGTAAAAGAAGCCCTCGCCGCACTCGAAAAACAAAAATTCGATCTCGTGTTTCTCGATTTAAAATTGCCGGACGGTCCGGCCGACGACGTTTACGATGCGATCAAGGAAGATCAACCCGGCTGTCCGGTCATCATTATCACCGGGTATCCCGACAGCGCGATGCTCGACCGAATCCTGGCAAAAGGACCCATCACAGTTTTGAAGAAGCCTCTCAAGGTCGAGCAATTGAAAGAGACAGTTCGCATTCTCGGCCACAAAGAAGCGGTCAAGCTAGCGGCCTAGAACTTCTCCTCGAGAAGGGCTCGAATCGAAGATCGACATCTGCCTGGTCCACTTGCCAAGCCACCAGCCGCGTCGCATAATTGCGTCCCGATTCAATGCGCGGTTAGCTCAGGGGTAGAGCACTACCTTGACACGGTAGGGGTCAGAGGTTCGAAACCTCTACCGCGCACCATTGTCCTTCGCCATGCGTAGCCCATCTGAAATTCTAAAGAGCGCAATTACCGAAGCAGGCCAGACGCTGCAATCGCTTGCCGCGCTTGAACCACAGGTCGCGCGCGCCGCCGATGTAATTACACAATGTTTACTTGCCGGAAACAAACTACTCGTGTGCGGGAATGGCGGGAGCGCGGCGGATGCGGCAGATTTTTGCACCGAGCTGGTCTGCCGTTTTATTGAAGATCGCCGGCCGTATCCGGCGATGAATCTTTCGCAGGGCGGAAGTTTGATTACCGCCATCGGGAACGATTACGGCTTCGAAGAAATTTTCGCGCGGCAAGTGCGCGCGTTTGGAAACTCCGGCGACGTTTTGATTGCCATCAGTACCAGCGGCCAATCGAAAAATATTCGGCGCGCAATCGAAGAAGCGCGCGATGGGAAATTAAAAACAATCGCGCTACTCGGCCGCGACGGCGGAGCCGCGGCTGGCATTGCCGATGTCGATCTTGTCGTGAAAGGCGATTCGACCGCGCGAATTCAGGAAGCGCACAAACTTATTCTGCACGTGCTCTGCGAGATCTGCGAAGCGCGTTTGCCTCGGAAATAAATCCGATCAGACGGCCACTGCTTCTGCCGGCGTGCTGAAGCTGGCGCGTCTACTTGATCGGTAGCGCCAGATCGCGAATGCCACGAACACGAGATCGAGAACTACGCCAATCGCGACATAGGTTTCGCCGCCGATTCCGAATCCGTAGGAATGGAGGCCTTTGCCGAGGACAAAGTTGACGCCGTACCACGCCATCAACACGGCCAGGAAACAAACCACGCTCGCCACCACCAAACCAAATTCGGTCCACCAGCCGGCCAATCGTCCATGCAAAGTCGTCAGGTAACAAAGCAACGCGATCAGCGCCCAGGTTTCTTTTGGGTCCCAGCCCCAGAACCGGCCCCAGGAATAGTTCGCCCAGACGCCACCGAGAATCGTTCCGGCCGCTAGGAGCAAAACGCCGAGCTGCAAAACGCGGTAAAGCCAAAAATGCATTGGCGCGTCCGCCCGGGCGATGGCTGGATTGCGCGCGTAGCGCCAAAGCAAGATGTGACCGAAGCCCATTGCCAGCGCGAACGCGGCGTAACTGAGCGTGATCGTTAACACATGCACAGTCAGCCAAAAATTATCGCGCAGCACTGGCACTAGTGGATCGATGTTGGACGGCATCGCGATCGGCATTTGGTGTACTAACAACAACGCGATCAATGTAACCGGCAGCGCGGCCAGCAAATAAACGGATGTCCGGTAGCGCGCGAAAAAGATCATTCCGAAAAATGAAACCGCGAACGACACCCAGATGATCGATTCGTACATGTTCGTCACCGGCGGGCGGCCAGCGATCAGGCAGCGCATCACGATCCCGCTGGCGTGAAAGGCAATGGCGAGGGACGCAATCGATACTCCGACATTGCGGAGCAAACGGCCGCTGCCACGCGCGTGCGCGACGAGCAGAATCAGAAACGCGAGTCCGTAAAACCAAATTGCGCGATAGAACGCTTCGAAATGATTGTAAAAATATTCGAGCCGCAATTGTCGATCTTGCGGATAAACGGAAGGACTGAGGGCGCGCAAACTTTCACGAAGCCGGCTGGCGGCGCGACTGAAATTGAATCCATCAGCCTGCACATAACTCGTGGCCATTGTTTGCAGTTCGATCTGAACCGGCGCGAACTGTGTTTCGCTGTAGTACCGCGAAAATTCCGGAGGAACGACCCAAGGATCGGTTTCGCTCTTCGATGCGGGAACAATCAAGAGAGCGCTGCCATTCATGGCGTTGGCCAAAAGGGCGAGCCGATCGCTGACCGCGAGCGCTTCCTGCTGGACACGATCGAGCGTTTTCTCGGCGCGCTTCAATGCGTGGGCTTCGTTGGTGAGCCGCTGTAATTCCTTCGACGCAAGCAATTGTTCAAAAGAAAAACGGCGCCCGGTTTTATCGAGGCCGAGCTTTTCCTTCAGTTGGCCTAACGAGACCAGCACCATCGGCTCCGTTCGCCAATCGTGCGTTTCCAGGGCGGCGGAGAAAATGAAATCGTTCGCCTGCCATTTGCGTCCGGCTTTGTCGGTATATGTCGACCTTCCGGTAATTCGAATCAGCGTCTCCCGCGAAAAAGTGTCGATCGGTTTGCGCCTTCCGCCGTCTTGGACCGCGAGCAAACCGAACTGATGGAAATCAAGTCCGCTCGTGTCCGCAGCCGGCTGCGGCGATTGTCGATCTTGAGCCGTTGCACCGAAGAGCGGAATCGTAACCAGAACTGCCGCCATCACGGCGAGGTAGAGATGTCTCACGCGCGAGCAACTTATCTGACGCCCGAGGCAGCGACAAGCCCGCCATAACCCCTTCAAATTGGCCGCCTTGAAAAGGTCTGGCCCGTCCGATGCTTCTGCGGGCGTTATGAAGTTGGTGCCGAACCAGATTCCACCCGAGCGGCTGCTCAATTCGATGGAAGCGCAGGAAAGCATTTCTACCGAAGCCGTTTCGGATTCGCCATTTGTCCTGAGAGGCGCCGGCGTGATGTCGGGTAACGCGCGCTGGGTATTCATCGGGGCGATGATTGGTGCGCTACTCCTTTCGATTGGTGGATTTATTTTCAGCCGACAGATGGGCAAGGAAGGTGAGCGATCCAACTCTCCGACCTTTATTAGAGCCCGCACCGAAAGTCTCGCCGATGGCCCGGGTTCGGCGGCGCCTCCTGCGCCAATTGTGGTCGAGCTCAGCGCCGACATGCTACGTGTCAGCGCAATCGCGCTTGGTCATCCGCGCTTGGCCGTGATCAATGGAAAAACTGTTACCGAAGGCGACAGCGTTACTTTGCAGGCGCCAAATGCGTCGGTCGCGCTAATCCTTCGCGTCGTCAAAATCGGTGACGGCTCGATCAACCTTTCCGACGGAAAGAAAATGTTCAGCGCGCGTTTGTACATTCCGTCAGCTCCTCGGAAAGCAAACTGATTATCGATCGAAACGCGTCGCGACGTGCGTTTCGCGTCTTTTCAACTGACGCCAATTGCTGTAAAGCCTGGTGCGGCTATGAAAAGAGTTTTGCTTCTTCTGGTTGCGATTCTAGTCGGTAGCGGATCAATCATCTTCGGCGCAGCGGTGCGCTACGACGCAAAAGTCTGGCGCTCCGTGCAAACCTACGATCTTGTCTCGTTGAGCAAGAATTTGGACGCGCACATGCGCGAACTTGTTGCCGTGAAATGTAATTTCCGCGGCAAAGACATCCACCACACGAAGCCGAACTGGTACGAAGGCTCGATCTGGCAAAATATTCCGGGAGAACGCGGCAAGTTCGCGCACGTGTCGGTGATGGTGGCAAAACCGGACTTGGCCGCGTTCAAGTCGATCCCGACGGATTCGAGCGGCGCGGAGATCACTCTTTACGGCCGGGTTGAACACGACGTGCAGGCACATTTTACTTTCCTGCGCCTGGTGGGACGCAACGCGACGACTGATTCCGCGGGCAACGCCACTGTTACCTGGTAACTCAACTGCGCTTTAAACTGCGCAGCTCGTTCAGCAAAAAATTTCCAACCCGTCGCCCGCGGTTCCGCAAAGCTCGCCAAATGCCGCGATCGACGAAGTAGGTCAGAAGAATGCTATCCCGCGTGGTCACTTCCGGTCCGACTGGTTTCGCCGAGTGCCAGGTATCGCTCCAAACGGCGAAAGCGTAACCGGTGTTCGGCGCGAATGGCATTTGCGTTCTTTTCGGTTTGCTCCCGTCCGGCAATTCTTCGTGAAAAATCGTTCCGATATGAGTGTTTGAATTGTCCGCTGGCAAGTAAAGCTGAACCGTAATGCCTTTCCAAAGACTGTCGGTGTGCTTGAAGACGCGGTAGCCCGGAACGTCGCGAGTTAGAATCGGCACCGGGTACATTCCGACGCTGGCGAACTTTTCTCCAAAGCGTCGCTTCAAACCCGGCCCGAGGTGCTGGATTAATGCGTCTTTTACTTCGTCCGAACGCAGGACGCGGCCAACCACGTCCCAAACTGCAAATTTTTCCGGCGGCAAATGGCGAATGTATTCCGGAAACAAATCAATCTTGGTCCGGGTCGGTTTTCCATCCGGGCGGCTGCTTCCCATTTTGCTTTTTCCCGACATCGGCCGGTAGTCGTTCTCGTTCGGCATCGTGCGCAACATTTCCGCGTAAAAATCGGACGGGAAAACGCGATCGAACTCTAAATGATAAAAAGGAACGCTGCCCTCGCGCGCGTTTCGCACCGAGTCGGCAACGAATTCAGTTAGTTTGGAAACCGACCACGAATCTTGCACGTCTTTGTTTGGAGCGGCAATCATTCGTCCCAATAGCCGAAGCCTGTCAAGTCGCTGGAATCCGCGCGGGGATGATGTTAGACAAAATCATGCGCCGAATTCTCGCGGCAGCGGTTCTTTTTATTGCCCAAATCAGCGCGACCCGCGCCGCTGATTATCCGCCGCCGAGTGAAGGCGATTACACCATTCGCGATTTCAAGTTCGCATCCGGCGAAAGCTTGCCCGAATTGCGAATCCATTATCGAACGTTGGGCAAGATCGACAAAGATGCCCAAGGCAAGATCCGCAACGCCGTTCTCATCACGCATGGAACGACCGGCAGTGGCGCGCAATTTATTCGCCCGGAATTTGCCAGTGAACTTTTCGGGAAGGACCAGCCGCTCGACGCGGCCAAATTTTTTATCGTGCTCCCGGATGGAATTGGCCACGGCAAATCGAGCAAGCCGAGCGACGGGATGCACGCGAAGTTTCCGCGCTACGGTTATATCGACATGGTCGAAGCCCAGTACCGCTTGCTGACCGACGGACTCGGTGTGAATCACGCGCGTCTTGTCATGGGCACTTCGATGGGTGGAATGCACTCCTGGCTCTGGGGCGAGTCGCATCCCGATTTCATGGATGCGCTCCTGTCGCTGGCCAGCTTGCCGACTCAAATTTCCGGACGCAACCGCGGCTGGCGGCGAATGGTGATCGACGCGATTCGAAACGATCCAGCTTGGAATAATGGCGAGTACAAAACCCAACCGCCCAGTCTGCGCACCGCCGCCGAAATGCTCTGGTTTATGAGCAGCAATCCCATTCTTCGACAAAAAGAGGCGCCGACGCTGGCAAAGGCAGACGAGGCGCTCGACAAGTTCGTCGCCGATTACATGAAAACCGGCGACGCGAACGATGTACTCTACGCGATCGAAGCTTCGCACGATTACGATCCCGGTCCGAATCTGGAAAAGATTCGCGCGCCGCTACTGGCGATTAATTCCGCCGATGATCTGATCAATCCGCCCGAGCTCGGAATTTTGGAACGCGAGATCAAACGCGTTCCGCACGGTCGCGCGATTGTCATACCGCTGAGCGAGAAAACGCGCGGTCACGGCAGCCACACCATTGCTTCGCTCTGGAAGGATCAATTGGTAAAGCTGCTGGAAGAAACAGCGAAGTGATTTGAACGCGGCTGAAGACGAATCTGTAGAGGACGATGTTAGCGTCCCATTTTCTTGACACCGGGAAGCGGACCGCTTCCTCTACAGAGATTATGAAGCGTGCCCTGATTGGTTTTCTAATATCGGCGATCGCATTCACAGTCCACGCGCAAGACTTCGATGTCATTATTAAGAACGGTACGCTTTACGACGGCAGCGGCGGCGAAGCCCAACATGTCGATCTTGCGATCAAAGGCGATCGCATCGCCGGGCTTGGCGATTTCAAAGACGCCAAGTCGAAGACGATGATCGATGCGACTGGCCTCGCGGTCGCGCCCGGGTTCATCAACATGCTCTCCTGGTCGACTGAATCGTTGATCCAGGACGGCCGTTCCCAGAGCGAAATTCGTCAGGGCGTGACCACGGAGATCATGGGCGAGGGGGAATCGATGGGGCCGGTGAACGATCGCGTCCGCGCGTTCATGCTGAAGAACCAGGCCGATATCAAATACGAAATCAAATGGAACACGCTTGCGGAATACCTCCAGTATCTGGAGAAGCGCGGCATTTCCTGCAATGTCGCCTCGTTCGTCGGCGCGACGACGATTCGCGCAAATGTTATCGGCTTTAACGATCGCGCACCGACACCGCAGGAACTCGACCAAATGCGCGAGCTGGTGCGCAAAGAGATGGAAGCGGGCGCGCTCGGCATCGGCACGTCGCTGATTTATCCGCCGGCGTTTTACGCCAAGACCGAGGAATTGATCGAGCTCTGCAAAGTCGCCGCCAAATACAAAGGCAAGTACATCTCGCACATGCGAAGCGAAGGAAATCAATTATTCGAAGCGTTCGACGAGCTGCTTCGCATCGCGCGGGAAGCCAACATTCCGGCGGAGGTTTATCACATCAAGGCCGCTGGCGAAAAAAATTGGCCAAAAGTGGATGAGCTGCTGGCGCGAATTGAAAAAGCCCAACAGGAAGGTCTGAAGATTCGCGCCAATATGTACACCTACACCGCCGCCGGGACCGGGCTCGACGCCTGTTTCCCGCCGTGGACGGAAGACGGGGGGTATGAGGCGCTGTTCAAACGGCTACGCGATCCTGCGACGCGCGAAAAAATCAAAGCCGAAGTGAAGATCGACAGCGACAAATGGGAAAACCTTTATCTCGCTGCCGGCTCGCCGGAAAAGATTCTGCTGGTCGGATTCAAGTCCGACAAACTGAAACCGCTCACCGGCAAGACGCTCGCCGAAGTCGCCAAGATGCGCGGCAAAGATCCGATCGATACCGCGATGGATCTCGTCGCTGAAGACGAATCGCGCATCGGCACGGTCTATTATTTGATGTCGGAAGAGAACGTGAAGAAGGAATTAGCGAAGCCATGGATCTCATTCGGTTCCGATGAATCCTCGCAAGCGCCGGAAGGTCCCTTTCTAAAATCGAATCCGCATCCGCGCGCTTACGGAAATTTCGCGCGCGTGCTTGGCAAATATTGTCGCGACGAAAAAGTAATTACCTTACCGGAAGCGATCCGACGTCTGAGCGCGCAGCCGGCGGCAAATCTAGAGCTCGATCATCGCGGAATGTTGAAAGAGGGAATGTTTGCCGACGTAGTCGTGTTCGATCCGGCGACAATTACCGATCACGCCACGTTTGATAAACCGCATCAATACGCGACCGGAATGAAACACGTTTTCGTAAACGGCGTGCAAGTGATCAAGGATGGCGAGCACACCAACGCCAAACCCGGCCGCGCCTTGTGGGGCCCGGGCAAAGTGCGCTGAGCCCGGCGGCGTAAGATCGACGTCGAAAGAATTGCGGCTATAGCCGCGTGCCCGCAAGCGGTTTGCCCTGCGGTCCCTCGAAAGAGGCACGCACGGAGCGCGCCTTTAGCGTAATTTATATAGAGGCGGGTCACTTTTGAAATGGACACGATCGGTAGCATTAAACTGCGCTGGCTCCATGGCGCGTTGCAGGACGTCACTTACGAGCTGGCGCGATCGCAATTTCAATTCGCCCCGCACACCTGGGAGCCGGCGATCAATGCTTACCGCTGCGAAAAATGCATTCGCATCTGCGTGGATCTCGCCGGCGTCGAGCGATCGCAAATCGATCTGACGGTCGAGCCGCAGCGGGTTTTGATTCGCGGCTCGCGCGAGTTGCCCGAACCTTCGCACGACGAAGGTCGCGCCGTCCGATTGCTGGCGATGGAAATTGATTACGGCCCGTTCGAGCGCGAGGTCGCATTGCCGGCCGAAGTGGAGATCGATCAAGCCAGGGCCGAACAACGCAACGGATTGCTCTGGATTTCGTTGCCGCTAAAACAATGATGAACGAAGAACAACTCGCCATGCCGGCTGAGCTGGAAATGAAATCCAGCAGCAGCAGTCCGGCAATTGCCGCGGACGTGACCGATGAAAGCCGCGTGCCCCAGATTCCCGAGGAATTGTCGATCCTGCCGATCCGCGGGTTCGTAGTTTTTCCGGGAACGATTGTCCCGCTCAATGTTCGGCGACCGGCGTCGATTCAATTGCTCGACGAAACATTGCCGCGCACAAAAGTGATCGGCCTTTTGACCCAGCGCGATGAAACGAAGGAAGATCCGGAACCCCAGGACCTCTATCCCGTCGGCACCGCGGCGCTCGTGCTCAAAATGGTTCGCCAGGCCGACGATCACCTCCTCATTATCGCCCAGGGCCTTAGCCGATTTAAGTTGCGCAAAATCGTGGCGACTTCGCCGTTTATACGCGCAGAAGTCGACCTGATGAATTCCATTTCGCCACTCGAGAGCAAAGAGTGGGAAGCGGAATTTCGAAATCTGCGCGACTCGGCGACGAGATTGTTTGAGCTGACGCCGGAAGCGCCGGAGCAAGCGCGCCTGATGATTCTGAACATCGCCACCCCCGAACAACTGGCGGATTTTCTGGCCCCGAATCTGAATGTCGATGTCGCGCAAAAGCAGGCCTTACTCGAAGAACCTGACGTCGAGAAGCGAATACGCGCAGTTCAGAAGCACATCTCGGCGCAACTCGAGATCGCGCAGATCCAGGAAAAATTGCAGAAGGACGTCGCGTCTCAATTTTCCGATGCGCAACGCCGCGCTTACTTGCGTTCGCAGATCAAAGCGATCCAGCACGAGCTGGGTGAAAACGAAACCGGCAGCGACGAGCAAATGGAACAATTGCGCGCGCGTTTGAAGGAAGCGAACCCGCCGGAAGACGTGATGAAGCAAGCGGAGCGCGAATTGAAGCGACTCGATTTTATTCCACCGGCCAGTCCGGAGTTTTCCGTCATTGTCAGTTACATCGAAATCATCGCGGATCTTCCCTGGAACAAATTGAGTCAGGACAATCTCGACCTCGATCAAGCCCAGCAAATTCTCGATCGCGACCACTACGACCTGGAGAAAGTAAAAAAGCGGCTGATCGAATATCTGGCGGTGCGCAAATTGAATCCGACCGGACACGGTCCCATCCTCTGTTTTCTCGGGCCGCCCGGCGTCGGCAAAACCAGTCTCGGGCAATCGATCGCCGATGCGCTCGGCCGGAAATTCGTCCGGATCAGTCTCGGCGGAATGCGAGACGAAGCGGAAATTCGCGGACATCGGCGGACTTACATCGGTTCAATGCCGGGACGGATCATTCAGGAATTGCGCCGCGCTGGAACACGGAACCCGGTTTTCATGCTCGACGAGATCGACAAAATCGGGGCCGATTTCCGGGGCGATCCCGCGAGTGCGTTGCTCGAAGTTCTCGACCCGCGACAAAATAACTCGTTTGTCGATCGCTATCTCGATGTGCCGTTCGATTTGTCGCAAATCATCTTCATCGCGACCGCGAATTACATTGAGGGCGTACCCGAACCGATGCGCGACCGGATGGAAGTGATTTCGCTGCCGGGTTACACCGAGCGCGAAAAACTTGAGATCGCGAAACGTTATCTGGTCCGGCGACAGATGGAAGAAAACGGGTTGAAGCCCGACCAGTGCGACTGGCAGGACGACGCGCTCCGGCAAGTCATCAACGACCACACCCACGAAGCGGGCGTGCGCGAGCTCGAGCGCCAGATCGGAGCGATTTGCCGCGGAATCGCGTCGCGCGTTGCCCGCGGCAAGACGGAACATGTGACGGTCACGCCGCAATTAGTGGCGCAAATGCTGGGACCGGCCAAGTACGTGCGCGAAACGAAATTGAAAACGAGCAAGCCCGGCGTCGTGACCGGACTCGCTTACACACCGGCCGGAGGCGAAGTGCTGCACATCGAAGCGACCCGTTACCCGGGAAAGGGGAACGTCATGCTCACTGGTCACATTGGCGAAGTGATGAAGGAATCGGTTCAAGCCGCGCTCAGTCTTGTCCGCAGCCGCAACGGCGAGATCGGCGTAAAACCGGAAGATTTCCGTGATATGGACATTCACGTGCATGTTCCCGCCGGCGCAGTGCCGAAAGATGGACCCTCGGCGGGCATCGCCATGTTCACGGCGCTGGCTTCGCTCTTCACCAATACGCCGGTGCGGCCGGACGTTGCCATGACCGGGGAAATCACTTTGCGAGGACTGGTTTTGCCAATCGGCGGATTAAAAGAAAAAAGTCTGGCCGCGATGCGCGCCGGCATTTCCACCGTGATCATTCCGAAGTTGAACGAAAAAGATCTGGTCGACGTTCCGGAAGAGGCGAAACAGAAATTGAAATTCGTTCCGGTGGAAAATGTCGATGAAGTCCTCGCCGTCGCTTTGGAGAAAGACGACGCTGCGAAACCCGCGAGCGCGGATGGGGCAGACGCAAAAGGGAAAGATTGAATCACCGCGGTTCGGTGTCCGCGCGTTGCTCGATCTGTTGCAGACTTGGATCTGAATTCCGGATCCAATCGCGGGTGGCGTTGATGTCGCTGCTATTTGCCGGAGTCGCTCGACGCACTTCTTCGGCCCGCGCCACGATGTCGTCGCCAACTTTCACCGGCTCGGCCTTCGGCGCTTTCCAATGGCGGCCGAATTTGCGGAGCGAATAATACATCGTCCCGGCTTCGACGGCGCTCACGCCGCTGCAACGCATCGCGTTGTAGTACATCCGGTCACAAACTTCGTGCGGTCTGGTCTTTTGTTCGTAGGAGACATCGTGCAGCACCGAGGCGTTCCGATATTTTCCTTCAAAGGGCCCGCCCATGAACGTCCAGAGCGTTCGAGGAATCGATGCGCCGTCTACCTGCGAGCCGGCCGGCGCAATCCAAATCACGCCTTTTGGATCGGTATAACGAAGTTCGCTCAACAACGTCATTGATCGTCCATCGTTTTCCCAACGGGCTTCGACGTAGCCGCTGTAATGTCCCCATTTGTTCGGCTGTTTTTCCGCGAAACGAATCCAGGCCGGTTTCTTGTCGGAAGCGCAGCCGATCAAAGTCGCAATCAGGACAACAGATCCGAGCAACCTGACAAATTTTGAATTCACCTTCATAACTATTCAGCGGGCGACCGGCTCTGCTTCCGGCCTTCGCTCTTTCGGTATCGGACCGGTCGGCGTGATCGGTTCGCCTTCAGTTTGTCTCCGATAAGGCTGGAGATAAAACATCATGAACACACCGACCACAACGAGGAGCGATCCAATCCATTTCAAGAACCAACCCGGGTCGCGCAGAATCTGGACGCTGCTTTGCGCGAGATTTTCCGGGTTCCAGGAGGCTTGCGAAATTTTGTAGGTCAATCCTGTCCAGGTTCGCAACCAGCCGCTCGGATAACTGAACGGACGATTCATCGAACACGAACCGGTCGCACTTGCGCCATCTGCACTACTCACGCGCAAAGTGCTTTTGAATCCAGCGGGTGCGTCGTTACCTTCGTTCCGCTTCACTTCGAAATCGAGCAGTTCGAGACCGATCGGAAGCGGAAGCGTTTTCCAACCGTAAGCGACTTTTGTTTCGTTAGGCGAAGTCGGAACGGTGACTTGCCAGCCGGCCGGAACCCATTGCTCCAATTTCTCGCCGTTTTGTTCGAATCGAACGCGCACGCCGTCGGGTAATTCGGGCGTAGCGGCAGAGGTCGACGCGACCGATTCCGATTTCTGTGGTGTGAAATCCATCCATTGCTCCGCGTGCGGCAACGTGTTGTCGACGACGAGTTGCCAATCCGCCCAACCAGTGGCGAGCGGTTTGTTGATGTCGATCTTGCCCGATGATTTCCCGTTTTTGCGTGAAACTATTTCATAAGAGAGAGCGCCGTCGTTCGCAACGAATAGCGTCAGGTAATTCGCGGCCGCTTCACGGGATGAGGGCATCGTCGGCGGGCCGCCGGTCGTTGGCATTTCGCCTGTGCCGTGCGGATTTTTCGTTTCCGGCGCCGTCGTCGGCACCCCTTTACCGCGAATTGTAACAAGGACCGCCGGATTGTTCGGTTGTTCGCTGAGCGAACCCGGTTTGCCGTTCTCAATCCGAAAATCGGCCCAGTAATTGTCGACCTTGAGAGTAAAAGGTGTTTTCTCGATTTTCACTTCGCGGCCAAGATTTTCGGCAACATCAAAACCTGTTTCTTTTTCGCCTAACGAAATCAGGACCCGGCCTTTATTCCCACTCTCCGGCGGTTCGAGCCGAACCTTAGCGCCGGTGCTGCCGCCTTTGTTGACGTGACCGATTTGTTCGTCCGGCGCTTTGCTGAAAGCGAAAACCGATTCCTCGAGATCAATTGATTCGGCCTGTGGTGGCAGCCGTCCCGGCTGCTTCGGTGCAGACGAGACGGTCCGAGCCGGACTGGCGCTTGCCTCCACAGCATTCGCCGCCCCGCGCTTGAGCTCGATATTCGCCAGCCCCATCGCAAAGTTTCCGTGCTGCGGATCGTCCGCGAGCAACCAGCTTTCGAGATGCTGATTCATCATTGCGGTTTCGATTTTGAAATGCAGCGCCGGTGCGCCGCCGTCTATGAGCGGCCGGGGATTTAATTTGCCTTCGATTGCCGCGGCGTAATCGATAATTTGCAAACGGGCGCCGCTCGCGAGTTTGCCGAGATTTGTTGGACGCTCCGGGCTTGGCGGATGATGCAGAAATTCCGCGGGATAACCTTTGATGATTCCATCGATATCGTGGACGCGGAGCTGATGCTGATCGACCAGCAATCGATTCGTCGGCGGCTCGCCTTTAAAAAGTGTGATTGTCCCTTCGATACCAAAAATCCGGCCGATGAGCGAGCCGATCAGAAGCGTGATGATGCCGAGATGAGTGATGAGAAACGCGGTATGATATTTTTTCCAGGGCCAACGCGAGAGCGCGGATGCAGTCAGGTTCGCTCCGAGCAAAAGGAGCCAGGCATTGAACCAAGACGCGCCATAGACATAAGTGCGGGCGACTTTCGCGTCGAAACTCGATTCGTAAAGGGTGCCGACGATCGCGCCCACGATGAGCACAGCCAGCAATACGACGGCGAGCTTGAGCGACGCGAAAAACTCGAAAATCGCGTTCTGCTGCCACGCAGGCTGGTCGGGTCGGTTCAGTTGGGCCATGCGAAGATCGACAGCTTCCGCGAAGAGACGCGGCCCTTCAACTGATACAAACCACCTCTACAATTTGGCCCGCAACGCCCGCAGATGCTCGCCGAAAGCAGCCACATCAAAATCGTAATGTCGCTGGACGTCCGTGCGCAACGCATTCAACTCTTTCTCAATCTTTGGTGAGAGCTCGAGCGCGGTCGCAAGGCGTTCAAGCGCGAGGGTGAGCCGGAGAGCGCGATAAAAAAGATTTTGGCGCGATGCGTTGGTCGCTTGAAACTCCGGATCGCTGGCGGCCAGCGTTTGTAAGATCGACATCATCGAATCGCTACTGGGATTCCATTTTGCAGCACGCTCTGCGATTTCGTTAGCACTCTGTTGGATCCCCGGAAATGCGCTGAGTTTACTCAAGTCATTTCCAAAACCGCTTTTATCGAGCAGCCAAACCAACGCATTTTCCTGATCGAGCAGTTGAGATCGCTCATCCGGGGGAGACTTGATGAGGGCCCAGGTTATCTCGCGGAGCGCGACCGCCTGGCCGGTCAGCCAGCTGCGCGGCCCGCTCGCCGGATCGTCCTCCCGCCAATGCTTCGGTTCGTTGACTGATTGACTGTCGAGTTCGAAAACGAGCTCGGGGTGACCCGCTTTCAAAATGTCAGCCTCGACATTTTGGTGGCAGGCGACACAGCTGTTGGCGCGAACATAAAGATTTCGGAGATCATGCATCCCGGCGCTGACGCGTGTTGCATAAGTCCAATCGGGCCGAGTGTGTCCGCGCAACCACGGTTCGGCCGCGCCATGGCAACTTTCGCAGGAAACGCCTTCGTCAGGGCGCGCGGTTGAGGCTAGGCGAGTCTGAGCAACCGGCTGAAAAGGCGAATGACAAACGGTGCAGCGCGCGCTGGACTGCGGCTGCGAGACACCAACCGCTTCGCCGATGCGAACCGACCGCGCGTTCAGTAAAATTGCATAGGCGCGAGTATGGAAATCTTTTTGCGACCAGGTGATGTACTGGCTCCGTTTTTCGCCGGCGCCACCGTGACAACTGGAAGATCGACATCCAAGCGCGCCGACGAACTTGGCGCCGGCTTCGGGAGTTTGGGTTGGTTCGTTGGCGCAGACGCTCGCGCACGCGGCGACTAGAAGAAAAGCAACGGACCGCAACACGCGGCAAGATTATCAAACGCGCACCTGATCACGCCACCGTGAATTCGTCGGGCGCTTCGGAAAAAGCCCTACCTTAATGGGTCCAAGATTTCCAGCGTTTCCGGATCGGTTTGGTGTAGCGATCGACGTCGATATTTTTCACGCCTTCTCTGATTGAATCAGTCGAGTCTTCGAGTTTGTCTTTCAATCCACGAACGAGCGGCCAGAGAAATGGCAGCGAAAGCACGCTCCAGTTGATGTTTCCGAGCGGCGTTTTCACTTCCACTTCCTTTTCATCGGAGCGGGACGCATAACGAATCGCCAGACCGATCGCGAGCCCGGCGACGAGCGCGCCCAGGATCATCGGCACAGGATTTTCGCGAAGAAACAGTTCGGTCCGTTCCCGCGCTGCATTCGTTCTTCCGCCGATCTGTTCTCGGCGACGAGGCGGCGGTTCTAAAACGCTGGGAGAGCGGCGGCGACGTTTTCGTGCCGACGCCTTTTGCTCGGCCCCGAGCGGTTCGTCATTCACAAAATCATCTTCGATCGGATCCATCATCAATTAATTCGCAACTGCTTTAACCTCCGCGCTGGTCGGATATTAAGGCGCGAGCCGGTCTATCGACCAGGAGCCGCTCGATTGCAACGTGTAACGAAAGCGATCATGCAGGCGATCAGGGCGCCCCTGCCAAAACTCGATTCGTTCGGGTTTAAGCCGAAATCCGCCCCAGTGCGGCGGAAGCGGAATCTCTCCTTCGGCGAAACGTTGTTTCATCTCTTCGAGGCGCGCGGCGAGAACTCGACGCGCATCAATTACCGCGCTTTGGTGAGACGCCCAGGCACCGAGCTGTGCCCCGGAGGGCCGGCTATGAAAATACTTCTGCGACTCGTCGCGCGAGGTTTTTTCCACTTTTCCCTCGATCCGGATCTGGCGCTCCACTTCCATCCAATACATCACCAGTGCGGCGTTCGGATTTATCTCAAGCTGTCGTCCTTTGTCGCTGGCGTAATTCGTGAAGAAAACAAAACCGCGTTCATCAAAATCTTTCAGCAACACGATTCGGGCAGAGGGTTTATTCTCCGCGCACGTCGCCAGAGTCATCGCGTTGGCATCGGGAATGCCAGCCTTAATCGCGGCGGCGAACCAGTTCTGAAACTGTTTGATCGGGTTGGGATCGAGATCGGTCCGCCGCAATCCGCCTCCGATGTATTCGTGGCGGAACCCGGCGTAATCGAGAGAAATTTTCTCCATACGTAAGCGGCCACGCTTACGATATTCGCAGCGGCGGCGATGTCGATCTTAGGTTGGCTGTTAAGCCGCCGTCGCCCGCATTCGATCGGTGCCGCTCATGCCGATTGAATCCCGCGATGAGAGTTCGCATCCGAGGATGGCGCGTTTGCGGATCGGATCCCAATGATAATTTCCGAGCGCGCCGGTTTCACGAATGACGCGATGGCACGGGATGATAAAGGCAATCGGATTGGCGCCGACCGCGCTCCCGACTGCGCGAGCAGCTTGCGATTGGCCAATTGCTTCAGCAAGGCGTCCATAAGTCGTGAGCGAGCCCGATGGAACGCGCAACAGAGCGCGCCAGACGCGTAACTGAAAGGGAGTTCCACGGACAAAAGCGCGCAGGGTGGGCCGACGCGTCGCGTCGCGAACCTGGGTAAAGATCTTGGCCGATAAATCAGCGATCCGCGCATCATTTCGATTCAATTTTGCGTTCGGCCACTGCGAAATTAAAAGATCTCGCGCGCTTTTGCGGCCGTCCGCAAAAGAGAGATGGCAAATTCCTCGCTTCGTTTCGGCGATGAGTGCCTCGCCGAACGCGGTTGCGGCAAAACCGTAATCGATTTGCATTCCGGCGCCGCCATTTTTCATTTCGCCGGGTGAGGCTGCCTCGATTGTCACACAAAGATCATGTAAACGTCCGGGTCCGGACAAACCGGCGTTGAGCGCGGCGTCGAAGACGTTATCGCCATCGCGCAAAAGCTGTTTTACGTGCTCGAGAGTGAGGCACTGCAGAAAATCTTTCGGCGTGACTCCGGCCCAAGCCGAGAATAGCCGGTGAAAATGAAACGGACTGAGACCGGCGGCGCCCGCGAGTTGGTTGAGATCGGGTTGATCAGTATGATGTCGGTCCAGGAACCGAATCACGGTTGCAACTCGTTCGTAATCATTCATGCCGTCAGTTTGTCACCGCGGAGATTCTGCGCCCACCCGCTTCTTGCTGCGATTTTAAATGTTTTCCCGGAGTGGGAATGGGTCAACTGGTTCGGATGACCTGACCAAGCTCGCGAGCGAGTGCTTCACTCGCTTCGGCGTCGTCCTCGTAACCCCATACGACAACCTCCAGCATTTGCGCGCCGATCTCGCGCCGGCCTTGGAGCGCAGCCCGCAAGCGGCCGCGGGCCGTCCAATCCTCGGATTCGGCGGCGGCGGCGTTTTCGTAAGAGGACCGCGCATCCCAATAACAATAGAAAACATGAAGCGGCACACCGTGATCGTCGAATCGATACGAACGGACAGGCAGACTTACTCCATTGACCACGAGCATGCGCAGGCCGTTGTCGCGCTCCATGGTTCTGCCACTGGCGGGAAGACAAATATCGGGGCGATGAACTTTAACAAAGCGGGCCGCGGTCCGGCCCGGCAACCATCGAAAGAAAAACATCACCCATCGCCGCCCATCCTGTCCATCCCAAGTCGCGCCGCCGCCTTCATTATAACGAAGCAATGTTTCGGCGGCGGGAGCGATCGGCACCTGCTTGTAATTACTTTCCGATTCCGGCCAGAGCACCGCCCAGCCGGTCCGCGTCAGCGTTTGGTGGGAATGGTACCAGAATTGGACAGCACCTTCGGCAAGAACCAGCCAGAGCGCCAACGCACCGAGTAAGGCCCAGTTGAGATGAATCGGCCCACGCTGATCTCCAATCAATGTTCCGATCGACGGTGTAGTCCCGCGCCGTTGCATAATGAGACTCGCAATCCAAAGTCCGAACATGCAGACGACCAAAATGGTCAGGCCGGCCGGATCGTGCCACGCTTCAATAGCGCTTGGTCCTTTGGTGGTTCCGGCCCAGACGAGGATGGCGGTTCGCGCGACATTGCAGATGAACGCGAGCAGCGCGCCGATCACGATCAGAAAAACGCGTCGCGATGCTGTGAAGGAATAAAGTTCGCCGAGAAAGAGCGAAACCATCAACGTTGCCTGAATTGAGCGGACGCCGCTGCAGGCTTCTTCGATTCCGATAAAGCCGGTGCCGACCTCGATGACATTGCCATGTTGAAGAGCAGGGACGGCGGCCAACTGCAAAAATGTGACGTTGATGGCGGTCACAATTCGCATCAGATCCTGGATGACGATCTGTTCGATCCGGACCGGCCACGGCACGGCCACCAGAAAAAATAAAATCGGAAAAGCAAAATAGCGCAGCCAAACCCGGCCGCCGCTGAGATAGACGAAGGAAAGCGAAATGGTGACGACGACGACCGCGAGCACCCAACTCAACAATCGCCAGTCAGGATTCGCTTCGGCGAGGAAGCGAAGGGGAAAAAGAAGCGCGGCGCCGAAAAGAATGAGCGCGATCGGAACCGCGGTTGTTGCGGGCGGCGCAGGCGAAGGCCTATTCCGCCAGCGTTTCCAGAACAGGTAAAGGGCAAGGAGCGGAACGATCAGGCCATAATTGTACTGCGGATTAAGCCACCACTCGGGTTTCAGCTGGTTGATGAGCTCGAGCCAAATAAGGCCGAAGACAACCAGCACGATCAGCCAACTTGTTTTTTTGGCGCTCGGAGCCGACACAGCGGCTGTTTGCGCAATGGTCTCGTCCATTTTCGGCATAGCGTAGCCGAGCCCGAGCAACTTGCGAGCCGGTTGGGCGAGCACGCCCGCTAAGGGCATGCCGCGTGCTTGACCCATTTTCAGAGTGTTACCTCATTGGAGACGATTTCTGTTCGCATTTGCCTGCGGTTGGACGGCGCTGCTTAATCAAAGCGCCCCAGCCGCGCTGGTGAATTGGGACGTGCTGACCTGGGCGCCGGGCACATTGTCGAATTCGTACGATGTCGATCCTAACAACGCGGGAACCGACATTACATTCACCGTTACCGGCACCAAGACGGACTTCACCAACGACAACGCGAGTGGCGTAATGACTCCTGCGATCACTTCGTCTCTCCAAGGCGGTCTGTCGCCAATTCAGAAATCATTAGAGCTGGCGGCAGATTTGCGGACGAATTCAAAAATCACCATGACGGTGAATTTCTCGCCGCTCTATACGCTCGGCGTTCGAAATGTTTCTTTCTCGATCTTCGACATCGATTTGGAGACGAACAAGGATCGAATCAGCAATATCTATGGCGTCGCCCTGGATGGAAGCCGCGTCGCCGCAACAATCACTTTCGGCTCGGCCATAACTCGAACCGGATCTAGTCTGGGCCAGGCGTTAACGGGTACCGATCCCTCTCCTGATACCGGATCAGCTTCAGGCGCAGGCACGGCGACAATAAGTTTTGGCGCCACTCCTATCAAAGGCTTCGCTTTTACGTGGACGAACAGCAACGGTGCGCCTCGTTATCAGGAGATAGCGCTGGGAGACATATCGTTCGATGTGGTTGTGCCGGAAACAAACGCAGCCGCGGTCGCAACGTTAATTTGCATTTTGGCAGCGACGATTCGGCGGCGGAGCCTGCGTAACTCAGATCACTGAGTGATCGCGCGCCATTTTGCCGCCGGTTCGCGTTTACGTAGATTTGGCAATTAATCTTTGACGCACATGGAAAAATCCGTCGAAAGAACACAGCGAACAGTCATTAGATTTTTGTTCGGCATTGTTTTCGGCCTGATTCTTTTGATCGGTGGGATTTGGGGCGGCCATGATCTTTACAGCCGGTGGCAGGAAAAGCGGCTGGTGCGAAGGGCCACATCCGACATCGAACACGGCAATGAACGCGATGCGAGTCTGGCGGCGCGCAGCATTTTGGAAATGAACCCTTCGAGCGCGTCCGCGGCCCGAATCATGGCAGAGTTGGCCGAGCGCCTTGGCGAACGGTCGGCCTTGGATTGGCGCCGCAAGGTTGCGCAGTTGGCTCCGCATTCGGTGGATGACGCGCTGGCTCTGGTCCGATGCGCCGCTCAATTCGATGACCTCACCACGGCTGAGCACGCGCTGGCTGCGATCGACGACAATGCGCGAAACACAGCACCTTATCACGCAGCGTCCGCTCTCGTAGCGCAATCGAAACATCAGGATGAAAAAGCCGAAACCGAATGGAGCGAGGCACTCCGCCTGGCCCCGGGCGACAAAGCGTATCAACTCCAGCTGGGAACCCTGCGCTATAGGGCGTTGGATTCGGAACGGCGCGGATCGGGCGAAGCGATGCTGAACGCCTTACGCGCTGACCCGCAGCAGCGCAGTTTCGCAACGCGGGCGTTGATTAGCACTGGAGTGATGCGGCGTGACAAACCGGAAAAGCTCCTTGAGCTGGCCAGAGAACTCCAAGCCTATCCAGAGGCAACATGGAGCGATCGGCTATTGTATCTTGATTTTCTACAAACTCTGCGCAATCCGCAATTCAGCTCCTATTTGACCGAGCTGGAAAAAAACGCCGCGACCAAACCGGTCGCGCTGGCGTCATTGGTCACCTGGATGAGTCGAAAGAAGTTGAATCTGCTCGCTCTCGATTTTTCGAAGAGCTTGCCTGCCGACGTCCTGCAAAAATTCCCAGTGCCAATCGCTCTGGCCGACGTCTACGTGGAGTTAAGAGATTGGCAGAAACTGGAACTTGCCACGGAAGGCGTGCAATGGGGGAAGTTTGAGTTTCTTCGGCACGCATATCTCGCCCGCGCCTTGCGCGAAGAAGGTAAGCCTGCCGCGGCTGACCGTGAGTGGGCTGCTGCTTTGAAAGGCGCATCTGCTCAAAGCGAGTGGCTATTGACACTAGTACGAACTGTGACGGAATGGGGCTGGGAAGCCGAGACGATCGAGTCGCTTTGGGCACTCTCCAAACATCGGGAGAAACAAAGGGAGGCATTCCTCGCTCTTTATCAGCATTACTCCAAAACCGGGGATACGCAGGGACTGTATCGCATTGTAGTTCGTTTGTTAGAACTGGATTCGGGGAATCTCGATGTGGAAAACAATCTCGCGCAAATCGCCTTGTTGCTAAACGTCAACCCGGCAGAAGCCCGGCGACTGGCGGCGGATGTTTACAATAAATCGCCGAAAAATCCGGCGTATGTTACCACCTATGCCTATTCGCTTTTGACTCAGGGCAACACAAAGGAAGCGGTCCGAATTATGAGTTCGTTGAGCGCGGAACAGTTGAGCCAGCCAACAATCAGCGCGTATTACGGGATCTGTCTGGCTGCCGCTGGCGATGAGAAAGCGCGCAGTTATTTGGACTTTGGCAAGCAAGCGAATTTGCTCCCGGAGGAAAAAGCTTTGATCGACAAGGCTTACGCGAGCTTGAATTCACGCAGTCGACCTCGTTAGCGATAACCGATCCCGGGAAAATCGGCGCCGCACTGATATTTGGCGCGGTCTAAGCTTGGCAGCAGAGAGTCTCATGAGATTTCTCCGCGCGAAATGGAACGGCCAATTGGTGGTGGTGGTGAGCTTGATTGTATTTTCTCTCCACGGCCGGCCGATTCGCGCCGCCGAACCATCAAATCGGGTGGTCGTAAACGCTGAGGACGTCGATCTGGCGAAAATTCAATCCGGTGGACAGATTGTCTTTGTCAGTTCCGGACAGCGACCGGCTGTTTCCCATGCAATCGATGACGATCGTCGAACAGTATTCATGTTTTCGAGTTCGGATCCACGCCCTACGCTCATAATCAAGCTCACTAAAAGCAGGCCACTGCATCGAGTGAGCGTCGTGGTCGGATCAGAAGCCGGCAAAGTCGACGTATACCTTCTCGGCGAGATCCCCGGTGATGGGTCGGATCTCGATAAATTGAAACCGGTGGGCTCGATTGTCGATCTTGGGATCGCTCGGGAAGCGGTGGTCGACTTCGCGCCGCAGAACGCGCGTTATGTCGCGCTGCGATGGGCTCTGCCGAAAAACTATTCGCGGCCGCTGGCAATTGCCGAAATCGGCGCGTTTAGCAATGTCGATCCATCGGGAGGGACTTTGTTGCTTCCGAACCGCCGCCCCCGGCAGACGCCGTTGAGGGACCGCCTCTTATTGTGAGCGTCAGTCCATAGCGCCTCCGAGGTTGCGGATCTTTGGCGGGAAATCTGCTCCCAAGCATAGACCTCGACCGAGTCCGTATGCTCCGTTTTCTTATTCGGCAGTCCGCGACGCTTGCCTTCATCGAAGCGCTGGCATTGCTTTTCGCAATCAGTTGGCTCGACTTGGCAACCGGCCACCAGGTTTCCCTCGTCCTTTTCTACACCGCACCGATTATTTTTGCGGTTTGGCTTTGCGACAACAAAAGCGTTTTCGTGATCGCGGGTTTGGCAGGCGTGCTCTGGTCCTGGGCCGATCTTGCGCGCGGGAATTCTTATCCCAGCGGCACTATTCAAGCATGGGAAATCGCGATCCGGTTTGCGTTCTTCCTGCTCGTCGGCCTGGCCGGGATTGGGATGCGCGAAAAGCAAAGCGCTTCTAACGCGCGCATCTCATTGCTTGAACATGCGCAAAGACTCGAAAAACAAATCATCGAAGTCAGCGAATACGAACAACAACGAATCGGGCGCGATCTTCATGACGGCCTCTGCCAATTTCTGGCGGCGATTGGCTGCGCTGCTACTTCGCTCGAGATCGATTTGAAAGAGAAAGGTCTGGATAAGTTAGCGGCTAACGCGAGTGAGATAGAGAAACTGATAAGCGAATCGGTCAAGCAAGCGCGCGATTTATCGCACGGCCTGGTCCCGGTGCAATTGAATGAAGCGGGATTGCCGGCAGCGCTCAACGAACTCGCTGTTTCTACGGGCCGTTTACTTCCGGTCCGATGCACTTTTGAGGCGGCCGGGAAAACTGGCGTCGGCCAAAACGGCAAGGCGGCACATCTTTACCGCATCGCCCAGGAAGCGATTCACAATGCGAGCAAACATGGCCAGGCAAGCAAGATCGACATCCGACTCAGCGCCAATGAGAGCGCCACGAGCCTGAGCATTGCCGACGACGGAATCGGCTTCCCGAAGAACGGAAATGTCATGAACGGTGTCGGGATCAGCATCATGCGTTATCGCGCGAACCTTATGGACGGTGAGTTCGCGATCGAGGCCGGCGCTGGTGGCGGAACAATCGTCTCCTGCACCGTTCCAACGGAGTCGAGCGATGAATAGCAAAACGGAGCCCGCGTTCAACGTCATTTTGGTGGAGGACCATCCCATGTTCCGGGAGCAATTAGCTCAACTGATCAACAAAGAACCGGGCATGAACGTATCCGGCGAAGCCGACAACACTCATGACGCCTTGCAACTGATCGAACGCAAGCGGCCGGACATCGCGATTGTCGATTTGACCTTGAAAGGTCCGAGCGGACTCGAGCTCCTCAAAGATTTGAAGGCAAAAGAGATCGACGTTCCCGTACTGGTCCTTTCAATGCACGATGAAGCGCTTTATGCCGAACGGGTTCTTAAAGCAGGGGCGCGTGGTTACATCACTAAGAACGAAGTTTCAAAAGAAGTGATGACCGCCATTTATGCGGTCCTGCGCGGCGAAATCTATCTTCCCGCCCGAATCGCCTCGCGCATTCTCGAAAGCGTCGCGGTCGGCAGAAAAGGCGAAAACGGAGTGACTGAGTTGACCGATAGGGAACTCGAGGTCTTCGAACTCATCGGACGAGGACGCAGTACGCGCGAAATCAGCAATCAACTCCATCTCGGAGTCAGCACGGTCGACACCTATCGCGCGCGGATCAAAACGAAGTTGCATTTGGAGAACTCCAGCCAGCTTTGCCATGAGGCAATTCGTTGGGTGAGCGAAGGTCAAAAGGCGCCCGCCTAGGAGAAGAAATTGCCTCGAACTGTAGCGCGTTCCGCTACAGACGAATCGCGTTGCTGTAGCGAGCTTAGGGCACTGCAGCTGCTTTATATCGCCTCGTAATGCGAACAATGAAATTGAGGCGGCAAGTCGGCAAACGCGCTTTCACATTGATGGAAGTGGTAATGGCGTTGGCGGTGGTCGGCACGATGGGCGCCGGCGCCTACGTGGGATTCAATTCGCTCAACACCTACGCCATTAGCTCGAGGCTCTACAGCGAGGCGCAAACCGCCGCGCAAAACCAGATCGATTTGATTCTTTCCAAAGAACCATTCGATCCGATGAACAGTAAAATCCCGACGGTGTTGACCCTCGGAACGACGACTACGCCGAATGTTTTTATCTACAAGGATCCAGTCAGCGGCAAAGTCGTTGTGACGGGAACGATGACCACAACCGTCACGGACCTAGGCACGACGATGACTTTTGCCGGATCGACCAAAAACCTAAACACGTACCGAGCCACGGTGACTGTGAGCTACACCTTTCGCGGTCGTAATTATAACGTGTCGATGGATACGATGCGCACAGGCGACCAATGAAAACCATTCACCAGAAACATTCTCAAAGCGGATTCACCGCGGCCGAAATGGTCGTGTCAACAATGGTCATGGCCATTCTCGGCATCGTTTTTCTTCAAGTGTTGAATTCCGGAATGATTCTCTACGCGAAAAACACCGCGATTAATTCCGCCCATGAAGAAGCTCGACAAGGGATTAATCGACTAACACGCGACATTCATTCGGCAGTCTCCGTGCCGCAGCTTCGCAACTCGACTCATGACGCGAACTATACTGTGGCCAGCAGCTTTACCGTGGTGAGTTCGACGCCCTCCGGCGGTGTTGCCCCTACAGCGGCGGGAGTCTCATTTCAAAATGTTGTTTCCGGAAGTCCTGACTTCGTCTGGAAAGATCCGGGTAATCCAACCATGATTATGATTAAGGACAACCCGAATCCGCCGAGATCCGGGATGCGGTTAATTGTGCCCTTTTGGGGCATTGAAGATGATGTCCAAAAGGTAGCCGGCGCTGGTTCTGCGAACCATTCGAACGTGTTTCTCGCTGGGGGGGGCGAAACGACAGTCGTCTCAAAAGCACCTACTTACCTGAATGGCGACGCCTACGCGCTAACCTATTACACGGAGCGAGTGCTTTACGTTGTAGAAGGCGGCACTTATATACCCGACTCGCAGGGATCATGGATTCTCTCCGGCGGACAATACGTGGCCTACACCAGCGGCGCTATGCAACGCTATCGCTTCGAAGGCGGTGTGCTGAACATGTACAAGCAGTGCAACAGCGGTAACAATAATGGCAATGGGTATTTTTTCTGGGGCGACGGCAAAAATCCATCAACTGCGCAGCCCGCCGCCACCGTTGCGCGGTTTATTAGCAGTCCGCAGCCATTCTACATCCCGCTAAACAGCGGCGGATCGCCCGATACGCGCTATGTCGGCGTGAAGCTGAGTGCCCGCGATCCGAGCACGAGCAACCGTAACTACCTTTCTACCGCGTCTCTGCTTGATACGCAGATCGATTATCGATCGCGCATTTGTCTCTATCAATAACCATGAATATCTACAGCAAACGAACTCAAAGCGGCAACGGACTGGTCGTGGCGGTTTCAGTCGTAATGACGATCCTGGCCATTCTTGGCGCCGCCGTGAGTTATACGGGGCATCTTTCAAGGGTATCCCAGCGCAGTCGTCGAACGGCGTTGGCCATGGAGATTGCAGACGGCCATCTCGAGTATCTCTTTACCAACTGGCGCAATATTTATCGGACGACGTGGACGACGACCTCCACCGGTGGAACCGACGATGTCGTCCTGGCGACAAACTATTTCTTCACAACCTGTTCGACCTGCAGCCCGGCACCTGTTTCCTCGCCTGCGCCGACAGCGGTTCCAAACATGAGTCCGGCCGCCACGCCGCCAACTATCGGGTTACCGGCGAAGACGAATTTCCCGACCGAGCCGAATTACAATGTCATGCAATATCGCATCCAGGCGGTGGATCCGATGGTCACCTTGGATGCGAGCGAAAACGCGTTGGTAGAAACGCAGTGGGCTTCGGGAACCTATACTTCGCTGAGCGCATCCGCTACGCCGCCCGCGGCATATGGGCCAAACATGCTGCTGACTACCGGAAAAAAGAAGACGACGACTAGTGGTGGCGGGCAGCACAGCTACTTCTATCTCGCGGCCGTTGACGTTAACGTTCCGGCTCTTGGAACCGGCGGTGGAACGGTAACTGCAAAAGTCCGGCGCGTTTTCGAAAAGAAATTCGATCTCCCCTGGACCTACGCCATGTTTTACGTGGACGATCTGGAATTTCAGCCGACCACGTCTTTGGCAATCACCGGTCCGATTCAGAGCAATGGCAACCTTTACATAGGGAACAACAACTTTACCACCACAGACCGGGTCGGGTTCGGGTCTGATTACGTAAATGGATTTTCGCCGAACGACACCTACCATTCTGGCTCCGTCACGGCTCCTAATTTCCCGGCAAACGAACCGCCGGCGCAAATTTCGCCTTACCTACCGTTTGGTTGGAACCTGGCGAGTGGTGAGAGTTACCACGACCTCATTGAACGGCCGCCAGCGGGCGGAGATCCCAGTACCGATCCGATGAGCAATATTCGGTACTACAATCAGGCCGATTACCGGATTTTGATCAACGCCAGCAACAATGTCACGATCACGGACTACACCGGCGCAGCAATTACCAACGGCGCGGCCTACAACGCCATTACCGGCGCCATTACAACCAATCAGGTGATCATGGATAATCGGGAAGGTGCGGCTAACACTAGTCCGACTGGTTACGTGCGACTAACAACGGTCGACATTGCTTCGTTGACATCCAATCTTAACCAGCTCCAAGCATGGAACCACACCGGGACGGGCGGAATTATCTATATTTCCGACACCAGCGCCGGAACATCTGTGAGTACGACCTACAGCGGAAGCACTGTGTCATCGAGCAAGCGTGGAATTCGCCTGAAGAATGGGGCAACTTTGCCGAGCGTCGGAATGACGGTCGTGGCCGAAAACCCAGTCTATATCCAGGGCGATTACAACACCGGCGGGACGCCGCCATCTGACAGCGGCACATTCACCAGCCCGACAGTGAGCGGTTATACCCGCAGGGATGCGGCCGTAATTGGCGACGCAGTTAACATCCTTTCCGGCGCCTGGGTTGACACTAATTCCGACAAAGCGATCGCGCAGCGAGTGGCAACGAGTACCACGGTGAATGCCGCATTGGTTACGGGAGAGGTGCCGAGCGGGAGCGGTTATTACAGCGGCGGCGGTGAGAATTTCGTTCGGTTCCTGGAGGACTGGCAAAAGAACAGCAATACTTTCACCTACTACGGTTCAATGGTGGAGCTATTCAACAGTGAACAGGCCACCGGCCATTGGAGCGCGAGCGCGAGTATTTACAAGGCACCCGGTATGCATTGGTACTATGACACCGGTTTCCAGGACAGTTCGCCGCCAGGGAAATTGCAAATAGCCGCCTATCTTCAACAGCAGCGCTGGTACCAGGTGTATTGAGATCCACACATGCCGAGCTTCTCCGACATCATCGTTAGATCGACAATCGGTCTGGCTATCTTTGGTTTCGCCTTCGCCAAAGCTGAGATCGATTTCACCCCGGCTGTGAGCGAGTACATCGCCGAGGGGACGAAGTTTCAGCAGCTCACGTTTGTTCACGGCAAACAGAAAATTGAATACGAGTTGCCGCTCGGCTGGAGTTTCGAAAGCAGTCCTACCCAGTTGCGCCTAAAACCGCCCAAGAAAATGCTCGCCGAAGCGGTTATCAATGCTACTCCGCTCATTAAACCTCAGCCGCTGGACCAAAGCGCGGCCGAAGCTCTCAAACAGCAGCTCATCGCCAGCCTTCCACCTGGCAGTCAATTCGTCACAATCGAGCGGGAACTCCAAAATGTAGTCGCATTGGGTTATAACAGCGGCGTTGATGTGACCGTGTCCTATCAAATGATGGGCGAAAAATTTTTGAGGAGCGCTCTCTTTGTCAACCTGCCCGATACCCAACTGACGTTTCGGTTCACCGCACGAAAAGGCGACTTCGAGCCGCTACAGCGCGACTTCAGAATGAGCATCGGGTCCTGGCATTGGCTCGGATCTGATACGCCCACCCAAGCCACAGCGACGGGCGATTCCGTTTCGGCGCGCTAAGCGTCTGTTCTAAAAAAGAGCGGAGGCGACAATCATTTGTCGCCTCCGCTGCCTATGCCAAACAAGGAGCTTCTGAAAGCAGAACGCTCGAATTATCTCGAAACCTGCTGCAATTGCCGACGCCGCACGAACTGCGTCGAAAAGACCGCCGCCAACAAACCGATGATTGGGAAAAACGTGCTCGCTTCTGGAACAGCCACTCCCCCGAGCAAAACGGTTTCCTCAAAACCACCTAAGCTGTCATCGGCATTTCCCCAGCGCTGATACATATAAACGTAACTGTTGGCCGAGAAGCCGTCGAAAAGCGAAACGGGAATGAAAATATTAATGTCGCCAGAACCGCTGCCGGACTGTTTATCGTTGTATAACAGGGTGTTGCTGCCCATATCGAAAACCAACGTGCCGAGCGATCCGTTAAAGTAACCATTCGCATCCGTTGAGGTGCTGCTCTGCAACGTGGGTGAAACCCAGATCTTGAGGGCGTCCAGTGAGATGATGGACTTGCCGCCGCCGGGTTCATTGATATCGACCAAGAACCCGAAATAAGCGATGCCGTTGATCGTTGTTGCGCGCAGATCGGAGAGCAGAATTTCGTGGTTCCATTGTGGCTCCCGCTTGGTGTCGAAGTTAGGCGTCGAACTGTTGTAGCCCTGTTCCCACGGCGAGTTTTGGACCGTCAGGAAGGGGTCAATGACGCCGGTGCCAGTCGGCTGAATGTCGGTGGTGGAGAAAAACGCGCCTCCAAGATAGCCAGATCCGCTGCTGCCGAGATCGAGCACGGCTGCGTCAGCCGCGGTTACGCCGAATGCAAAGGCTGCGCAGGTCATTACGAGAGTGAAGATTGGGTTTTTCATATGTTTCTGGTCGGTATGTTTACTTATATTTATGATATTTCTCATAATTGCGTCGCAGCGTCAATAACAATTTTTATGCCACCTATAACTTCCAATCTGACCAGGCGCGTTTTTACCTGAAATGCCCTCCTCCACGCAAGCAAAAAAAACGCTTTGATGTGCTTTTTTCGCTCCGCCTTGCCATTACTTCGGCGGCAATCAAGTGGACCTTCGGGCGGGCCTCATCTTCCCTCGGCGCGAGCACGTTTTTGTTCGACCCCAATTGTGTCTAGATTGAACGTGTGACGCCTATCTGGAGCCGCGCCAATCCACAGTTACGCGATCTGGCCGTCTACGAGCCGGGCAAGCCGATTGAAGAAACGGCGCGCGAACTCGGTGCCGACCCGACCGAGATCATTAAGCTCGCTTCCAACGAAAACGCGCTCGGGCCGTCACCGAAGGCCATGACCGCTGTGCGGGTCGCCCTTGAATCGGTGCATCTCTATCCCGAGGGCAGCGGCGTTTATTTGCGGGAAGCTGTCGCCGCGCAATTGGGACTGGTTCGCGAAAATATTATTCTGGGAAACGGCTCCAACGAAGTGATCGAATTTGTTGGCCACGCGTTCCTCGATCGCGGCGACAACGTGATCACCCCTGAGTACGCATTCATTGCCTACAAATTGATCGCCCAGCTCTTCGGTGCGCAAACTATTGAGACGCCGGCGATAAATTTTCAGACCGACTTGGAGGCGATGCTGAACGCGATCACGCCCAAAACGAAAATCATCTTTATCGCCAATCCAAACAACCCAACCGGATCATTGATTGGGCACGAGAAGATCGACAACTTTCTGGCGCGTACGCCGGACGATGTCATCACTGTTTTAGATGAAGCCTATTTTGAATTTCTCGACCCTCCACCCGACACGCTGCGATACGTTCGCGACGGCCGGAATGTTGTTGTTTTGCGCACTTTTTCGAAAATTCATGGCTTGGCGAGTCTGCGCGTCGGTTACGGAATCGCGCGACCAGAGTTGATAGAGGTGCTCCAAAAAACCAGACAACCTTTCAATGTAAATGGAATTGCCCAAGCCGGTGCGCTGGCAGCTCTCGGAGATAACGGACATTTGCGCCAGTCCAAAGACGCGGTCGATGTCGGCCGCACTTATTTCGAGGACGAATTTCGCGCGATGAAATTGAAATTTAATCCAAGCGCTGGCAATTTTGTTTTCGTCAATGTGGGCGACGGTCCGGCGGTGTTTAAAAAACTGCTGGCCATGAAAATTATCGTGCGCCCACTGCGCGGCTACAATTTGCCGGAGTGGTTGCGTATCACCGTGGGAACAATGGAGCAAAACACAAAATGCATCGCCGCGTTGAAGAAAGCTCTCTCCTAAGATCGACATCTTCCGACACTGGTGATCGGGACCTAATCACCTCCGACACGATCGCCGCGATTTCGACTCCGGCCGGCGAGGGTGCCATCGCACTGGTCCGAATCTCGGGTCCAGATGCCATCCGGATCGCGGATAAGATTTTTCGCGGCAAAAAATCGCCGTCCCAATTTGTTTCTCACGTGCAGCATCTCGGCGAGGTCGTCACTGAATCAGGCGGCTTGATCGACGAAGTGATGATGTCGATCCATCGCGCGCCTACCAGTTACACGGGGGAAGACGTTGTCGAGATCACCTGCCATGGCGGAATGCTGGTCACGGCGAAAGTGCTCGAAGCTTGCCTCCGCGAGGGCGCCCGCGGTGCCCGTCCCGGAGAATTCACCGAGCGCGCTTTTCTGAACGGCAAAATGGATCTGACCCAGGCGGAAGCCGTGATCGACTTGATTCGCGCCCGCACCGACCTCGCGTTGCGCTCCGCCACCGAGCAGTTGGAAGGCAAGTTGGGTCAAAAAATCGAAAACATTCGCAAGGCTCTGGTCGATCTTCTTGCCCACATCGAAGCTTCAATCGACTTTTCGGAGGAAGGAATCGCGCCGGACCAGGGCGATGAATTGCGCAAACGGCTCGAGTCAGTTCGCGAACAAATTGCCGTCCTTCTTGCTAGCGCGGATGAAGGGCGCATTTTGCGCGAAGGCGTTCGGGTTGTGATCTACGGAGCGACGAATGCCGGCAAATCCAGTTTGCTCAACCGTCTACTCGGTTACGAACGCGTGATTGTCAGCGAAGCTCACGGCACCACGCGGGATACCATTGAAGAAACCGTCAATCTGCGGGGAGTGCCGGTCCGTTTGCTCGATACCGCCGGTCTCCGAACATCGAGATCCGAAATTGAACGTGAAGGAATTGCGCGCACTGAACGGTCGCTCCAAAATGCTGATCTGCGCTTGCATATCATTGATCGAAGTGCGCCACGCCCGGCCCATTTCGCGAAGAGCGCGGGCAACGGTAATGAAATCGTGGTATTGAACAAAGCCGACCTTCCGGAACACGACGCTTGGAAAAATTACGACGCACTCCGGATCTCCTGCGCCACCGGCGACGGTTTGAACACTCTCGAAAGCGAAATTCTTTCTCGCATCGGCAAACAAAATTTGCGGCCCGAGAATGCTTTGGCGATCAACCTCCGTCATCGCGATTGCCTCCGACGGGCTCTCGAAGCCTGCGATCGCGCGCATAAAACCATGGAGGATGCGCACTCCCCTGAATATATCGCTTTGGATCTCAATGAAGCTCTCCGAGCGGTCGGCGAAGTGGTCGGCACCGTCGGCGTCGAACAAATTCTGGATTCCGTCTTCGGCCAATTTTGCATCGGAAAATGAACAACGCCTACGAGCGATTCGTTAGGCCGGTTCTCTTTGCAATTGATGCCGAAACTGCCCACCGATTCACAATCGAGAGCTTGCGCGTAGCCTCAAAAGTCGATCTTGCTCTTCGCGCCCTGAAAGTTTTTCAACCGCCCGTAAAACCAAAAAGATTTTTCGGCCTGAATTTCCCGAATCCGATCGGCTTGGCCGCCGGTCTAGACAAAAATGGCGTGGCGCTGCCGGCATGGGCGGCACTTGGATTTGGTTTTATCGAGATCGGCACGGTGACGGCCAGGGCACAGCCCGGTAATCCCAGGCCGCGAATTTTTCGTTTCCCCGGGCAAAATGCGTTGATCAATCGCCTCGGGTTCAACAACGACGGCGCTGATACGATTGCTCGACGACTGAGCAAATTGCGGCGTACCGGTCCTTGGCCGGAAGTGCCGATCGGAATCAATATTGGAAAATCGATGAGCACACCGATGAGCGAAGCAATTGCGGATTACCTCTACTCATTTCGACTTGTGCGCGAGTTTGCCGATTACGTTGTCCTCAATGTCAGCTCGCCGAATACGCCAGGGTTGCGTGACTTACAGGGGCCTGATGTTCTTTCGGAATTGCTCGCCGCCATCGCCGCAAAAAATCTTATCACTCGTAAACCGATCCTCGTGAAAATCGCGCCGGACCTCACACCAACCGAACTCGAGCAAATCGTTTCAACATGCGAAACGAACAAGGTCGCCGGGATTATCGCCACCAATACCACAGTCGATCATTCGCCGATTTCCCCTGAGCAAGACGAAGAGGGCGGATTGAGCGGCGCGCCCCTGCGCGAGAAATCGACGGCGCTGATCCGACAAATCGTCGCACGATCTACAATCCCTGTTATCGCCTCAGGGGGAATCATGGACGCCGACTCCGCGCGCGAAAAAACCAAAGCCGGCGCGCAGCTTCTCCAAATTTACACCGGCCTGATCTATCGCGGGCCCGGGCTGTTGCGTGAGATTGCAACGACAGTTCCATGAAGCTGCACCGGAAATTGGCGAAGCTCGCGCGCGGCGAAACGTACCGGCGCGGCTGGCGAAGAGCGCAACGCTCGGTTTTTCGATTGCCCTTTGGTCCGCTTCTCGCCGGCCTTGATCAAGATAGGCTCGCTGAAATCCAAAAACGTTACGCCGGCGAGAAATATGCCGACGTCGATCAATGGTTGCGCGTTAATCGCGAGCGAGTCCAGGACCTGAAACTGCATCGCTCTTCGCCGCAGCGCGTCCTCGATCTCGGCTGCGGCGGCGGGTTTTTCTTGTTCATTCTGAAACGAATCGGCCATTCCGTTCTTGGGCTGGACGTCGACGAATCGCCGCTTTTTAAGGAACTCCTCGAAGTCTTCGGCGTGCCGCGCACCGTTTTTAGAATTCAACCCTTCGAGCCACTCCCGACCCTGGAGCAGCAATTCGATTGGATCACCGCGTTTTCGATCGGCTTTGATCGAGATCGGGCAAACAACTCGCGCTGGGGACCGCGGGAATGGGACTTTCTTCTTTGCGATCTTCAACTGCGACTCGCGCCTGGCGGTAAAATCTATCTCACGCTTAATCCGCTGCCGAATGGCGATTATCTGACGTCGGAGCTGCGGGATTTCTTCTCCAGTCGCGGGGCCGACATCGAGCGCGAGAGAATCTTATTCGCTGACGGCGTCCGCAAATAATTCACAAGATCGACATCTTGCTGGCGCGCGCGCCCCCCGGCTTCCGCGAATTGGCTTTAGGAGGTACCGATCTTCTTTGTCATCGGCATATCGATCGGGAAGAAGGCCTCGTACCAACTTCCAGATCGTGCAGGTCAGTAACGCCGTTTAACGGCGGGCAGTTATTTTTTCTTCCAAGGCTTCCACGGCTGCAGCACGTTTTTCTGGCGCAACTTACATTTGTCGCTCACTAACGTGAATTGGAGGGTGTCATCCGCCCGGTTGAATTTGTAAACGCCGGGCCCCTCGCAACCTTTGGGTTTCGCTCCACCGGTTCGCTGGAGCGTGACCTGATCGTTCTGCACCGTGTAGGTTCCCCAAGCATCACGTTTTCCATGATGCTTTAGATCGACATCGAATGTTCCGTCGGCCTTGATCGCCCAAACTGTGCCGAGCGAATTCGTCCAAGTTCCGACCAGCGCGGATTGTCCGCTCTCTTGGAATATGGCGCATCCGCCAAGCAGGGCGAGAGCAGCTGCGGCCACAACGACTCGGAAAGAGATTTGGTTCTTCATGCGCGCGATGTTGTCCAGAACGCGCCGCCTTTTCAAGCAAAGAAGAACTACTCGTCTTTACTGGCCTCGCCCGCGGCTTAAGCTTCACCGATGGCGATTTCAGAAGAACAGGTTCGCGGCGCGCTGCGCTCGGTTCGTTATCCTGGATTTAGTCGAGACATCGTTTCGTTTGGTCTGGTCAAGGGAGTCGACGTCAACAATGGCGACGTCAAAGTGCAACTCGCTCTTGCGACGAACGATCCAAATATTCCCGCAACGATAAAAAACGACGCCGAGAAGATCTTGGGTACTCTCGATGGTGTTCGCAGCGCAAAAGTTTTGATCGACATCCACGCGCCACCGGCGGGCGCGGGCGCGAGTGTCGGCGCCACCCGCATTCCGGGAATCAAGCAGGTCATTGCAGTTGCGAGCGGCAAAGGCGGCGTTGGAAAATCGACCGTCGCGGCAAATCTCGCCGTCGCGCTTGAACAAACCAAGGCGCGCGTCGGTTTGTGCGACTGCGACATTTACGGTCCGAGTATTTCGCTGATGTTCGGCACGCGCGAACGCCCAACCGCAACCGACGAAAACAAAATCATTCCGATCCATCAGTACAATCTCAAGTTGATGTCGATGGGCTTTTTACTCGACGACGCGTCGCCGGCCATTTTGCGCGGGCCGATGGTGACGCGTTACACCCAACAATTTTTGCGTCAGGTCGACTGGGGCGAACTCGATTTTTTGGTTCTCGATCTGCCGCCAGGCACCGGCGACATTCAACTCACCATCGTGCAAACGGTCGCGCTTTCCGGCGCGATCATCGTCACGACGCCGCAGGAAGTAGCGCTGATCGATGCGCGCAAGGCCGCGACGATGTTTGAGAAAGTCAATGTGCCCGTGCTCGGTCTGATTGAAAACATGAGTTATTTCATTTCGCCTTCAGATAACAAGCGATACGACATCTTCGGCAGCGGTGGCGGCGAACGGGAGGCGAAGCGACTGCGGGTTCCGCTGCTCGGCCAAATCCCGATCGACATCGCCACTCGCGAAGCCGGCGACCGCGGCCAGCCGATCGTTGGGCAAGATCGACAATCACCAGTAGCGGTGGAGTTTACGAATATCGCGCGCCGCATTCGCGAGGCATTGACCTAGCGCTATAGGTCGCTGAGATTAAATAGGTATGGCTGATGCTACGTCATACCTAGTAACGAGTTATTCACTTTGTATTGACTGATTCTCGTTTTTATGGAAAAAACTTTCGACATGCCGACGGCCGAGGCAAAGAAAGACACATCGGGTTTCGTTAAAAACTCCGTTCTCTACAAGGAGTTCCTGGCCGAGCGCGAAGAGATTTTGAAACATAAATGGATCGAGAGCGAAAAAGCCGGCAAAGATATCGGCTTTGAAAAAGCGCTCCTCGATTGGATCGTTAAACATCGCTCCCATTGGCGTGAGCGACGAATGAAGGAGGCTCGCACAGCAAAGGCAGCCTCCTAAATTTTGTACGCCTTTAACGCGATCCTGCGAGGTCGCGAAGGACGTAGATGAAAGACACCAAACATAAGGCCAGTCCGGCTCGGACATCGAGCGTCCCGATCATGGACGCGGAAGCAATCCGGCGCGCGCTGCGGCGGATCGCGCACGAAATTATTGAGCAAAACGCCGACTTGAAATCGGTCGTGCTCGCGGGAATTCCATTGCGCGGAGTGGAGATCGCGCGTCGACTCGCCGAATTCATTCGTGAAGTTGCAAAGATCGACATCGAAACGGGAACCATCGACGTTGCGATGCATCGCGACGACGTCGGCACACGCGCGGAGCTGCCGATGGTGCACGCGTCCAAACTTCCCCTGCCGCTTGAGGACCGCACGGTCATCATTGTCGACGACGTTCTTTTCACCGGTCGCACCGCGCGGGCGGCGATGGATGCCATCAGCTCTTTTGGCCGGCCGGCGCGGATCCAACTCGCTGCGCTGGTTGATCGCGGGCATCGCGAGTTGCCGATTCGCGCCGATTACGTTGGCAAAAATTTGCCGACCGCGACGCGTGAACAAATTCAAGTCCGTCTCCAAGACGTCGATCAGGAACCAGACGCGGTTTGGTTGTTTAAAGAATGAGCGCGAATTGGAACCGCAAAGATCTGCTCGGACTTCGCGAACTTTCCGCGGAGGAGATCAATTTCATTCTCGACACCGCAGACGCTTTCAAACAAGTCGGCACTCGTGAGATAAAAAAAGTTCCGGCACTCCGCGGGAAAACCATGGTCAACTTTTTCGTTGAGCCGAGTACGCGAACGCGAACCTCGTTCGAACTGGCGGCGTTTCGTCTCAGCGCGGACGTGATCAACATTTCGGCAACGACTTCCAGTCTGACGAAAGGCGAAACGCTCAAAGACACCGCTCGCAATCTCGAGGCGCTGCATGCCGACATTCTGGTGTTGCGCCACAGTTCGGCCGGCGCGCCACAATTTCTGGCGCGGCAATTGAAATCGAGTGTGATCAATGCCGGCGATGGCGCCCACGAGCATCCCACCCAAGGTCTTCTCGATATTTACACCATGCGCGAGAAGCGCGGCAAAATCGAAAACCTCCATGTCGTCATCGTCGGCGACATTTTGTTCAGCCGCGTCGCGCGCTCGAATATTTTCGGCCTGATCAAGCTCGGCGCACGCGTCACGCTAGTTGGGCCGAGTACGCTCGTCCCGCGCGAATTTGAAAAACTCGGTGTCGCCGTTTCAAACCAGATCGACAAAGTGCTGCCGGACGCCGACGTCGTAAATCTGTTGCGGATCCAGCATGAGCGTCAGCGGAAGGAATATTTCCCGGGAATCGGCGAATACACCACGTTGTTCGGGCTAACGAAAGACCGCGCGAAATTGCTAAAGCCGGATTGCCTCGTCATGCATCCGGGCCCAATCAATCGTGGCGTCGAGATCGACAGCGAAGTCGCCGACGGTTTGCAGAGCGTGATTCTCGACCAGGTCACCAACGGTCTCGCCGTTCGGATGGCCGTCCTTTATCTCTGCGGAGGAATCGCCACGTGAGCGCGACCATCATTAGCAATGGCCGCGTGATCGATCCGGCGAACAAACGCGCCGAAATTGCCGATCTCTTTATCGTCGATGGAAAAATCGCGGACAAATCCGCAATCAAGAATCAAAAGGCGGAAACAATCGACGCAAAGGGATTGATCGTCGCGCCGGGCTTGATCGACATCCACGTGCATCTGCGCGAACCGGGATTTGGTCACAAAGAGACAATTAAATCCGGGGCACGCGCGGCCGCGGCCGGCGGGTTCACGACGATAGTGTGTATGCCGAACACTTCTCCCGCGGCGGACAATCCGGCGACGATTGCCTGGATCAAAGATCGCGCGAAGGAAGCGGCGTGTGTGAATGTTCTGCCGACCGGCGCGATCTCGAAGAATATCGCGGGCGAAGAACTCGCTCTGATCGGTTCGTTAGGCCAAGCCGGCGTGGTCGCGATCACAGATGACGGCCATTGCGTTCAAAACCATGAATTGATGCGGCGTGCAGTCGAATACGCGCGCATGGTTGGATTGCCAGTGCTTGATCACTGCCAGGATTACAATCTGGTCGGCAACGGGGTGGTCAATGAAGGCTACTGGAGCACGCTACTCGGTTTGCCCGGCTGGCCGGCCGTGGGCGAAGAAGCGATCGTGATGCGAAACATTTTACTGGCCGAACTTTGCGATCATCCCATTCACTGCCAGCACATCAGCGCTGCAGGCAGTGTCCGCCTCATCCGCGAGGCGCGCGCGCGCGGAGTCAAAATAAGCGGCGAAGTTTGTCCGCACCACATCGCGCTGACCGACGAAGAGATTCAAAATTTCGACACGAATTATAAAATGAATCCGCCGCTGCGATCAAAGGCTGATGTCGACGCAATCTTGGACGGAATTGCCGACGGCACGCTGTCGGTCCTCTGTTCGGATCACGCCCCGCATGCCGGGTTCGAAAAAGAAGTCGAGTTCGATCAGGCGCCCTTTGGGATTGTTGGGCTGGAAACCGAGCTCGGGATTTTCATCGATCAGCTCGTGCACAAGCATCACAAGATCGACATCGTGCGCTTGATCGAGATGTACACGGTCGAGCCGGCAAAACTTCTTAAACTCGAAGCCGGCACATTGTCAGTTGGCGCGGCGGGCGACGTGACGTTGATCGATCCGGACTTGGAATGGAAGGTCAGGACCGATCAGTTCCAATCGCTTTCGCGCAACTCGCCGTTCGATGGTTGGAAATTAAAGGGCCGAGCGGTGCGAACGATTGTCAGCGGAAAAACCGCCTGGAAGCTGTAGTGGCGGTATTAACCGCTGTATCCGCCGCTGATGTAACTCTCCAAATGCGCAATGGTCGCGCTTTGGCAGGAGATCACGTGTTTGACCAGGTCGCCGATGGAAACAATCCCGATCACTTTGCCGCCCTCGACTACCGGCAAATGTCGAACGTGTTTCTCGGTCATTAACCGCAAACAGTCATCCACGCCATCTTGCGGCTTAGTGGTTGTGACATCCTTCGACATGATCTCGTCGACCCGTGTTTCCTTCGACGACTTGCCGCGGACAAATACTTTTCGCGTGTAATCGCGCTCAGAGATGATTCCGACCAGCTTTTCACCTTTCATCACCAGCAGCGCGCCGACGTTCTTGTCCGCCATCATTTCGATCGCCTTGAACACGGTCGCGTCCGGCGCGATCGAAAAAACGTCGCCGCTCTTCTGATTCAGGATTGCGCCGATATGTCCGCTTACATCCATGGCAGTCGAAAGGGGAACCAAAATACAACACCCCTGACCGGCGAGGCAAAAGAATTCTCTAACCAGCGGACGCCGGTTACCGCACAAACTTTCGATCAACCAAACCACGCAAATGCTCGGCAATCGTCGGTTGATCCAGCCGTTGAATCACTTCGTTTAAGAAACCGCTGACGAGGAGACGCTGGGCGGTTTTTATCGGAATACCGCGGGAACGGAGATAAAACATTTCATCTTCGTTGATCTGCCCGGAGGTGGCGCCGTGGGTACAACGGACGTTGTCAGCAAGAATTTCGAGCCCGGGCATTGAGTTCGCTTCGGAGTCGTCGCTCAGCAGGAGGTTGCGAACTTTTTGATAGGCATCGGTGAAATGGGCGTGCGGCTCGACCCGGATCAATCCCCCGAACGTGCAGCGGGCGCGATCGTCGAGCGCATTCTTGTAAAGGAGATCGCTGGCCGTGTGCGGCGAGATATGGTCCTGCAACGTACGCGCATCGAATTCCTGCTCGTTAGCCGCAACTGCGACCGCGAGCAAATCGCTGCGACCGCCTTCGCCGACAAGGCGGCTCAGACTTTCGAACCGCGAATACTTTGAACCGAGATTGAGATTCAAGCTCATCGCGGAAGCGTCGTGATCGACCGTGGTGGTGTTCATCTGCAGAGCGACGACGTTCTCTCCCCAGTTCTGCGCACAGACGTAAGTGACCTTGGCGCCCGGGCCGGCAATCAAGTCGTTCACGCCGCAAGCGAAACCGCTCGCGCGCGCATCGCAGGAGCGGAAATGTTCTACGACGGTGACCTTGGCCAATTCGTCAGTGATAAGCAGCAGGTGTGGGAAAACGGAGACACCTTCACCGCGCAACCAGTGAAAGATCTCAATCGGCTGTTCGATCTCAACCCCGCGCGGAACGAAAAGAAAAGTTCCGTTCGAGACCAGTGCTTTATGCAATTCCGCGAACTTGGCCGAGCCAAGGACCGCCGGTTGCGACATGAAATATTTTCGGAAAAGATCGGCGTGCTCGACCATTGCTCGTTCGAGCGGCTGGAAAATCACGCCGCGTTTCTTCAGGTCGTCAGAGACGATATTGCGCTCGATCAGCTGATCGTTTGCGAAAATCAGGCGGGCCGCGAATTCATTCAGGCCGCGCGAATACTTCAAAACATTGGCGCGATCATCCTCCGTTAGCGCGGGGCTTACTTTGAATGGCGCGAGATCGAGAAGATCGATATTAGAAAAACGCCAGGGCTGATCTTTGCGAGTAGGTCGCGGGATCGATTCGAATCTTTCCCAGGCAGCGGTCTGTTGTTCCCGAAACCAGTCCGGCAAATCGCGCGATTCAACCGGCCCCGAAAGGATTCCTTTCGAGCTTACCGTTTCATCATGAGCGATTGAGGACATTGTCGCGATCTTAGATGGAAACGGCGGTCCGGAGACCGCCGATCTCGATCTTGTTTACGGGGAAAAAGTTAGCCGACCGAGCCTTCCATTTCGAGCTCGATCAGTCGTTTCAGCTCGACCGAATATTCCATCGGAAACTGGCGAACGAGATCGTTAACGAAACCGTTCACGCTCAAGCTCATCGCCTGGGCTTCGCTCAAGCCGCGCTGTTGCATATAAAAGATCTGTTCCGCGCTGACCTGACTGACGCTCGCTTCGTGCTGCACGGCGTTGCCAGTTCCGCGGACAGTAATCGCCGGATAAGTATCGGTCCGGCTGGTTGAGTTAATGAGCAGCGCGTCACATTCGGTGTTGTTCTTGCAATTCTTGAGATGCTTCGGAACGTGCACCAGGCCGCGATAAGTCGCGCGACCGGTTCCGATAGAGATCGATTTCGAAATAATGTTCGAAGTGGTCTCGTCGGCGGCGTGAATCATTTTCGCGCCGGTGTCCTGGTGCTGTCCGTTATTGGCGAGCGCAATGGAGAGAACTTCGCCGCGCGCTTTGCGGCCTTTCAATACGACACCCGGATATTTCATGGTCAGCCGCGACCCGATGTTGCAGTCGATCCATTTGATCTCGGCGTCTTCGTGGGCGAGTCCGCGTTTTGTGACCAAATTGAAAACGTTGGCCGACCAATTTTGCACGGTGATGTATTGGATCTTGGCGCCCTTAAGCGCGACCAGCTCGACCACCGCGCTGTGCAGCGTCGTGGTCTCGAACTTCGGCGCGGTGCAACCTTCCATGTAAGTGACTTCGCTGCCTTCGTCCGCAATGATGAGTGTGCGCTCGAATTGACCGAAGTTTTCCGCGTTGATCCGGAAGTAAGCTTGCAGCGGATGTTTCACCTTCACCCCGGGCGGGACGTATATGAACGAACCGCCACTGAACACCGCCGCGTTGAGCGCGCTGAATTTGTTGTCGGCAATCGGAATAACTTTGCCGAACCACTTCTTGAAAATCTCCGGATGATTTTTCAAGCCTTCGGTCGAGCCGACAAAAATGACGCCCTGCTCGCCGACCGCTTTCTTGATATTTGAGTAGACCGCTTCGCTATCGAACTGCGCTTCCACGCCGGCGAGAAATTTTCGTTCCTGCTCGGGAATGCCGAGTCGCTCGAACGTGCGCTTGATGTCCTCGGGCACTTCTTCCCAGGTGCGCTTGGCCGCATCCCCCGACGCGAGGTAGTAGCGGATTTTGTCGAAATCGATTGCCTCGAGGTCTTTGCTGGCCCAATTCGTGGGCAGTGGTTTTTCCAAAAATGTTTTCAATCCACGAAGACGAAATTCGCGGACCCAGTCCGGATCTTCCTTCACGTCGGAAATGTAATGGACGGTCTTTTCGCTCAGGCCGGTGCCGGCGTCCTTGGCGTAATTAACCTTGTAGGAAAAATCGCCGATGTTCCGGTTGATATCGACCGCTTTGGTTTCAGTCTTCATTGTCGATCCTATCTCGTTAGCACTGGTTCATCCGCTCCCGCGCGCGCCCAATCGTAGCCTCGCTCCTCCAACTCAAGCGCCAATTCCTTCCCGCCGCTGCGCACAATCCGCCCCTGAACCATAACATGCACGTGGTCGGGGACGATGTAATTCAAAAGTCTTTGATAGTGCGTAATCAAAAGGACGCCGAGGTTTGGTCCTCGCATCGTATTTACGCCGCGCGCGACCACTTTGAGCGCATCGATGTCCAGTCCACTGTCGGTTTCGTCCAGAACCGCGTACTTCGGCTCGAGCATTGCCAGCTGTAAAATTTCCGTCCGCTTTTTTTCACCACCGGAAAAACCTTCGTTGACCGCGCGCGACGTAAACGAGCGGTCCATTCCGAGCAGCTCCATTTTTTCGTAAAGTCTGGCGTAGTACTCGGTCGCTTCGAGTTCTTCGCCTTCAGGTAAACGGGCTTGAATGGCGGCTCGCAAAAAATTCGCAATCGTCACTCCCGGGATTTCGCTTGGATATTGAAATGCGAGGAAAAGTCCTTTTCGGGCGCGATCATCCGCCTCCAAGGCGAGGATATCTTCGCCGTCCATCGTGATCTTGCCCTTGGTCACGTGATAATCGGGATGGCCGGCCATCACTTTGGCGAGCGTGCTTTTACCCGAACCATTGGGGCCCATAATGGCATGCACCTCACCGCGAGGTACGGCCAGACTCAGACCGCGGACGATCTGCTGGTCGCCGATGGAGACATGGAGGTTTTCAACACGGAGCTCGTTCATAAAAGAGGGGGACTCAAAATATAGGGCGCTTTGAGCTGATTGCGAACGGGATTTCGCCTCCTGGGGTCAGATACGGAGTGCCATGTTGGCGCAGTGGCGCTGCTATAATTTCTATAAAACAGGCATCCCGAATGCTTTAAAACCGGCAGTGAACTCTGAAGGCAAATCGACCCGCACACCGCGCAAGCCCGTTTCGAAGGAATCGGTCTCAAAAGCGACTAGTGAATTAAACAACCTCTTGCAGATCATTTCCGGCACCAGCGCGGAGATTGGCAACTTGTGGGAAGGCACCGAAGGCTCTGAGCAATACTTGAACATGCTTCGCTCGAGCATTGACCGCGCGGGAGCGGTGGCGGCGCAATTGTCCGAGCAGGCTGGCGGCACCGATCAAAAAGTGGTCATGCATCCCGAGCTCGCGTCGTTCGTGAGACCAAAGACGATCAGCGAAATCCCGCGCGCCAAACCGACCATTCTCGTGGTCGACGACGAATCGATGGCGCTGGTTTTAATCAAGCGCCTGCTGAGCGAAGCCGGGTACCAGGTCGTGACCGCGCAGTCTGGATTTGAAGCCCTCGATCTATTCCGGCGGCAGCCACAGACATTCCAATTGGTTCTGCTCGATCTGACGATGCCGTTCATGGACGGAGAAGAAACATTTCATCGTCTGCGCGAAATTCGAACCAACATACCAGTTGTTCTGTGCACCGGATTTATTCGACAAGATCGACTCGACCGATTGATGAAGGATGGAATTGCCGGATTTTTGCGCAAGCCGCTCGCGCCCGATGAGATTATCGATCACATCCGGGGCGTTCTGGATAGCCTCAAGTACGCCCAAATTGACAGCGCCGTGCCGGATAGCTCGTCGATCGCTAGCTGATTTTGAATTGAATGAGAGCCGCTGCCCGGGCCCGAGCCATCGAGCGATTCTACGGTAATCGCCTGTTCGAAGGAGTCGATGCCGAGATCATCGAGCGCATCGCACCCAAAATTGGCGTACTTCGAAAAAAAGTCGGTGAAGTTATTTTTCGCGAAGGTCAACCCGGCGATTCGCTTTATCTGGTAGGCCAGGGCTGCGTTAAAATCGCGAAGGCGGGAGACGGCGTCGACCACGAAATTCTCGATTACGTTGACCAGGGAAACTTCTTTGGCGCAACCGCGCTCTTGGCCGGAACGCTGCATTTCACCACTGCGACCGCGGTGGAGCCGGCGCTGATCGGCGCGCTCACCGAAGACACGTTTCAGGAAATTCTTGAGCTGTCCCCGAGCCGATTGCACATGAACTTTCTGCGCGCCATCACCGCGCGTGTGCGCAGCGCCAACACCCATTTCAGGCGCGAAACCATGCGAGCGGAGCGGCTCCGTGTCGCCGGTGCCCTCGCCAACGCGATGATCCATGATTTAAAAAATCCGGTTTGCATTGCGCGTTGTTGTTCGGACTTGATCGCCAATGAATCGATCGACCCGCATCTACGCGAGTTAAGCAAAATGCTCACGGACACGGTCAATGGCATCCTCGGAATGACTTTGGACCTGCTTGATTACACCCGAGGTTCGGTTTCGGTGAACAAGCGATCGGTTTCAATCTGGCGGCTGCTTGACGAATTGAATCGCCACTCGCTGCATCTTCTCCCGAGCAAGAACATCGAGTTCGTCAAACAAATCCGTTACCAGGGTAACATCGACATTGACCTTGGAAGATTCGCTCGCGCAGTCGGTCATGTGATCGAGAATGCGATGCTAGCGATGGCGCGCGGAGGCTTTCTCACGGTCACGATCGATGCCATTGAAGACCAACTGGTCCTGCGAATTTCCGACACCGGCGGCGGAATCGCTCCCGAACTGATGTCGACCCTGTTCGAGCCTTTCGAACGTTACAGGGATTCGCACGCAAACGGCGTTGGTCTGGCAGTGACAAAAGCCATTGTCGAGGCACACGGCGGCAAGATTTCAGTCCGCAGCATTGTCGACAAAGGCACAACCGTCGACATCCGGCTGCCAAAACCGCACGGCGAGTAATTGCGCCCGCAATCGAGCGCGCTACCGTTGGCAACTAAACTCAGCGATCAAACATCGCCGACTTTGCCCTGTGGTGTAACGGTAACACAGCGCCCTTTGGAGGCGTTATTCATGGTTCGAATCCATGCGGGGCAGCCACGTAAAAGGCCTACGGCCTCACGTGGCTGTGCCACTTCCAATTGTGCGAAGATAATTTTGCAGTTGATGACGAAGAAAACGACGTCCGCCTCCACTCTTGAGGTACTTCTCGCGACCCTTCGCATCGGCCTGCTCAATGTAAGCTTCGTAATAGATCAGTTTCCATGGTCCACGATATCGAGTTGCAATCGCTGCACCTTGTTTGTGCTGCGCTAACCGTTTTTTCAAATCTGTGGAGTAACCGATATAAAACCCGTTATCTGCGAGAGAGTGCAGAACGTAGACATAAAACACGTCGATAATTTGACATGGCTAAACCGCGTGAAGCGAAGCTTTTTACGCGGTTCGAATCCATGCGGGGCAGCCACCTAAACGGCCTTGCCTCTTATTTACCGGCCTGGCGTCGCACTCGAGATCGGAAAGGCAAACGTCGCGGAAGGCGATGCCGCCTGCGAACCAGAAGGCGAAGATGTCGCTGTCGGCGAAGGCGAAACCATTGGAGTCGGCGAAGGCGTCGGAGTTGGCGTCGGAATAATATTTTCCCAATGATGAAGCGGAACAGTTGCGCCGCCGATTTCGTCGACCAGCTTCTGACACGTTGCCTGAAGTTTTTCCAAGTCGGGCGGACCAAATTGCGGATCGCCCGTTCCCGGAAAAACCAGATATGTCACTTTTAGATCGCTGACTGGCCGGTTATAAGCCGTCGCTTGCGGACTGATCTGCTTCGCGATCCGAAACGAAGCTTCGCCTACTTTGTCGTTAGGCCCGATGTCGCCCACGATCGCGGGATAAATTCCATCGCCGTAAATCACGAGGGCATAGTCTCCGGTTTTTGCAGCATCGCGTCCGCGCGTGAACGCGCCCGGAATCACGATGTAGGGATCGGTCGAGCCGATGAGAAAACTGAATTTCTTAAGCGTGGCCACTTCGGTTCGCAATTGGGTGATCGCATTGCGCAGATCGCGTTTCCGATCGGGCGAAGTGGCCTTGGCGGCGGATTCATCTTCTGCGCGTTTCAATCGCTCTTCCGTTCCCGCGAGATACGGATTCGGTTGCGACGTTTTTTTTGCCCATTTAAAACTGGTGAACGGTTTGAAGTTGGTCGGCGCGCCCGTGCCGGTCGTCATCCGGTCGCCATCTGAACCGTCTGCGTCCACATCCATGTCGGCTTGGACCAGGAGCGCTTTGCGATGGCTCTGCGGATGCTGTAATTGCAAAACCGTCTGGCAATCGAAGAAATTGTGCCGCGAAAGGAGCAAATCGAGCCGGGCGAGATTTTCGCGTAGCATTCTTAGTTTCGTATTGTAAAGCTCGGCGAAAAGCGGCGACACCGGATCGGGGCCAGCCATCGCCGCAAGACCCGGCAATAACTCCGGCAACCGCGGCGTTATTTTTGACAATTCCTCCAGTGTTCGATTGGCCGTCGGCATGCGCGCATTCAATTTTAAATCGAGGACATAACTGTCCGGATCGGCGCGTTCGGTCGAAGCGTCCGCGCCGGGCGTAGTTTCGACGCTGGAATGAAGTGTGATGCCGTTGAACAGACGGCCGGTGTCGAGTTTGCCGACGATCGGCGGTGGGCGCGTCGGTATCGGCTCCGGACTGGGCGAAGTTGTGGTCACTTCCCGTTCGCGGGGCGCGAAGTACTGCAATCGCTCTTGAGAAATCCAGCGATACAAAATCACGGCGACGAATGCCGCCGCCAGAAGGATCACCAGCCTTCGCAACGTACTCAGACGAAGTTTTGCCACGCGATTACTTTTTCAACCACGCGACCACCGCGACAATGAGACCGATCACGCTCAAGATCGACATCAGACCGGCGGGCATGAACGCACCTGTGCGCATGAATTTCGAAGCGAAATAGATCAGCAGCAGAAGTGAAACGATCAGCGTCAGCGCGAGCCCAGCGACCTGATTGCTCGGAATGAGCCACGCGCCGATGAGCAACAGGATTCCAGCAATCGAGCCGGCGATAATCGATGCCGTGCTGCCGGCTTTGGCATAACCCATAATGCCGCCAGCGATCGTCAGCACTCCGAAAACGAAAAAGTAAACTCGGGTCGCATCCATACGGTAGCGCACTCGTAATCCAACCGCCCGAGACTGTCCAGCGGCGCAATCACTCCGTGCCGAGATCCTCGATCTTCAACACCGGATGAATTTCCCAACCGGTTGCGCGCCACGGATGATGATAACCTTCATTACTAAACCAACCGATCGAGCTGCCGACATCGGTGTCCGGCTTATTGTGCTCATCGTCCCACATCAGAAAACCGGTGACGCGAATCTTGTGCGCCTTGCTTCCAGTCGGGGCAAAACTGTTATCGGGCAGCCGGAGAAACGCCGCCAGCTTTTGAATTCGAACGCCACTGCGATAAAGCAAGGCCTGGGTCCGCGGCGTAATTTCGCAAATGACCGGCGTTGGGTCGCCGACTTGGGCCGGATGATCCGCTGACTCGGGCGATAATTCCAAATGCCAATCGAGGAAATCCTTGCTCCGGCAGTTCGTCGTTTCCGGAACTCCCTGATAAGCCAAGACCAGCCATCCGGTGATCGAAACGATTTGTTTTTCCAACGCGATCACTTGTTCCTTTTGCGCCGGACTCAGGTCGCGCCGGTGTTTCTTTTCGATTTGCCGATCGTAATCCGCGACCCGGGCGAGAAATGTCGCCGTGGCGAACGATGCAATATTTACGCCGGCTAGGTCGATCAAAGATCGGTTTTTCTGCTGGTTGCGCTCTTTCCCGTCCTGTGTTTTGGCGATCCCCTCTAATTTAGAGAGACAATCCCACCCGCTCAGATCGAGATCGCGAAGTTCCGAGAGTTGAGCGACAGCGTTGGTCGCACAAGCGACCAGCGAACAGCAAACCAGTAATAATCTAAATACCCGATGCGTGGTCATCCTGAGCGGAGCGAAGGATCTCTCACAATGTCGAGCGTCACACAATGTACTCAGCGTAACCTTTGCTTCGATTGGGAGATTCCTCGCTCTGCTCGGAATGACAAGCCCGATGTTTCATTCGGCGTTTAACCTAAACGTCGCTACATTTCGAGGTGCATGCGTTTCGCTATCGCGACGGAAACCTTTACTGCGAGGATGTCGACCTTGCCCGGGCCGCCGAGCAATTCGGGACGCCGCTCTATATTTATAGTACGGGGACGATTCTCGATCACTTCAGTCGCCTCGACGCCGCCCTCGCGCCGCTAGATCATCTCATTTGTTACGCGGTCAAAGCCAACTCGAACCACGCGATCTTGAAACTACTCGCCGAAGCCGGCGCCGGTTTCGACATCGTTTCGGGCGGCGAGCTTTTCCGCGCGATCAAAGCCGGGGCCGATCCGAAGAAGTGCACCTTCGCGGGAGTCGGCAAAGCGCGCGACGAAATCGAGTATGGTCTCGACCAAGGCGTTCATAGTTTTAACGTCGAGAGCGAAGCGGAGCTCGAATTCATCGATAAGATCGCTGGCGCGAAAAAGTCGCGCGCGCCAATCGCGTTGCGCGTTAATCCCGATGTCGATTCTCACACGCACCAGTACATTTCGACCGGGTCGCACGAGAACAAATTTGGAATCGCGCTCGAGGATGCGCCGCAAATTTACGAGCGCGCGGCGAAAATGCCGAACCTCGACATCCTCGGCGTGCAGATGCACATCGGTTCGCAAATCACCGAATCGGCGCCCTTCGCCGCCGCCATCGGGAAGGTCGCGCCGCTCGTTCGCGACTTGAAATCGAAATACGGAATCACGTTCTTCAGTATCGGCGGCGGAATGGGAATCATTTACCGCCGCGCCTTGGAAAGCGGATCAGGTAAATGGTGGCACGATCACAGCGGCGAGTCGTCCGCTTTCAGTGTCCGCGATTACGCTGACGCGATTGTGCCTCCGCTGCGCGACCTCGGTGTTCGCATTTTGGTCGAACCGGGTCGCTTCCTGGTTGGCAACGCCGGCGCCCTGCTAACGCGCGTCCGCTACATCAAGAAATCCGGCGCCAAGAAATTCGCGATTGTCGATGCCGGAATGAACGATCTGATTCGGCCGGCGTTGTATCAGGGTTATCACGAGATCGTTCCGGTGGAGCAAGGTAGGGGCGATTCACCGAATTCCGCCGCTCTGCGGCAATCCGAAAGGGGGCAACATTCTGAATGCACTAGCAGGGAGCGTAATCGCCCGAGCAAAAGCAAGAGTTTGGAAAAGATCGACATCGTGGGGCCGGTCTGTGAATCGGGCGATTTTTTCGCGCTCGACCGCGAGATGCCCGAGGTCCACGAAGGCGATCTGCTCGCGATCATGAGCGCGGGCGCGTACGGATTCGTCATGGCATCGAACTACAATTCGCGCCCGCTGCCCGCGGAAGCGCTCGTCCGTGGCGATAAGGCCACCTTGATCAGGAAGCGCCAGACCTGGGAGGATCTTATTAAGGGCGAGGTTTAGGTGGATCGAGCAGTCCCTTGCTCGATGCTAAAATTTGGCGGCGAAGCCGCATTTATCGCCATCGCCCGCGGAGCGGCCGATCCACCAAAAGTTGCAGATTTTCGTTTCCTGCATAAATACTGCTTCCCCTAGAATTCAATGAAACGCCTCCTCCTGATTGCGTCGTTGTCGATCCTCGCGCTGGCCCCGAAAGCTTTCGCGGGCGACAACATCCCGAAAGGCGAATGGATTATCGTTGTCGGCGGGCCGTCATTGAAACAGTGGGAGCAATACAAAGCTCAGCCGCACGATCACTGGTGGGCGAACTTCGTCCGCGCAGCACGTTTGCGGACTGAAAAACTTCGCGACGGTCTCGGACCTGACGCGCCGATTACCTGGCTGGTCTACAAACAGGGTTACCTCGATCGTCAGCCACAGGAAAATCAGGATCTGATCGCGTTGATCGAAACCGTGCGGGACAAATTTAATATCAAGCTCGTTTGGTTCCGGAATGGCGACGACGTCATCAATTATTTGAACAAGGGACAGGATCGCAAGCGCCAGAAGGTGGCGGGTTTTGAATATTTCGGCCACTCGAACCGCGCCTGTTTCATGTTCGATTACAGCAGCAACGTGGACAGCTCGGCCAAGTCGTTCCTGCACGAATCGCAGCTCCGCCAAATCAACGGCTGGATCTTCGCGCGCAATGCTTACATCCAAAGCTGGGGTTGCCACACCGGCGAGGAAATGAGCGACTGGTGGTACCGCGCCACCGGTACCAAGATGATCGGCGCGCTCGGCAAAACCCAGTTCATGATGGAAGAACTGCCGGTCCTGACTTCGCCCGGAGGTAAGTGGGTCACTGCGTCAGAAAAGCTTCCCGCTAAGAGGAACTAATTTTCGGATTTCCGCGTTGACCAAAGCGGCGCCGGCTGCATAGCTTCGGTGCGCTGAAAAGTTTCATTAAAACTGCGCTCAGTACGCTGGCCGCTCTCTTTTATGGAGTGGCCGCTATGCTATGCGATCAGCGGCGGTCCGCAATATCCCGGCAGCACCGATCTTTCGGGTTCCTACGCGGGGGTGCTAAAACCAAAGCGTCAGGCACGTCCAACGCCAGTTCCATCTGACACGGGCACGCCGACGCCAACACCGAGTCCAACCCCAACACCAATACCTTCGCCCGAGGATCGCAATTCCCTCGGGGTTTTTTCGGTTGCCGTGCCTCAAAGTGGCCTCGGCACGGGGAGCTTTGTGCTGTTTTCTCACGGCGAGATTTACAGCGGCAGCATCCACGGAGAAGCGGATCCGACTCATGCAAGCTTGGACGGCGTTTTGCAGAGTTCCACCTCCACCTCAGCTCTGACAAATGAGGTGAATGGCACGATGCACGCGAGAGCACTTCACACGATCACCTCGCCATTCAACTCCGTGGGCGTCCAGCTGCGCGGTCATGCCATGCTTGATTTCGAAAATGCTGCAACACCCGACAATGTCGTCCGTACCGAATACATGCGAGTCCTAGGATTCAAGCAAACCGGCGGCAGTTCTTCCGTAACGCCATCACCTCTTGCCAGTGCGACTCCGAGCCCAACGCCAACACCGACTCCTACAGCAACACCGACTCCGAGTGCAACGCCAACGCCAACGCCCTAGATTCGCATTAGCTTTCACGCTGCTGGAGTTGCTTGTCGTGCTCGGCATCGTCGCGGTGGTGGTCGCGCTCGCCCTTCCGTTAGGTTCAGAATTGCGGTCCCGCGCACAACGAGTGCAATGTTCGGCGAATCTGCGCAGCCTTTACATCGCGACAGAACTCTCGGTTCAACAGAACGGTAGTTGGCCGCAAATCGACGAAGACGATGACGACGCGTCGGCCGATTTCGGTAACGGCTGGATCGGGGCATTAAAGGAATTTGGTGTTTCGGAGAAGACCTGGATCTGTCCCACAGTCCAAAATCTCCTTGGCAATCCTGATATATCGAAGCCGGAAAATGCCCGAGTCGATTATGTCGCGACTCCGTTTGATGATAAACCCACAACTCCGCATGAATGGCCCCGCCAGCCTTGGTTTGCTGAAGTTGGCAATGTTCATCGCCACGGAAACCTAATTATTTTTACCGATGGCAGCATTAGCGATCTGGACACGGTCGTGAAAAAGCAATCGGCAAAATAACCAGGCTTGAATTTTGCCGCGAAATCGCGGATGCAAGTGCGAACAAATTATTGATGAAATCCGACGACGAAAAGGGTCTTAGCGTAATTCTGATTTATACCGCGCTGCTTTTTTTCCTGCTCGGCCTGGCCGCGCGGATGAAAATGAGTTTTCATCATCGCATGGAACTTTCGACCGGTGGGTTCGTTGTGGCTGCAGTGCTGGCAGGCCTTGCGATCGTGCTCTTCCTCTTTTCTTTGCGGAAGCGTTCCTAGCCAGCACCTGGTCACTTTGTCATGTCGAGCGACAACGTGACGTTGCATCTATTTAACGGCGGCGCAGCCGCCATATTGAGAGCCTGCCCTGAGCGAGCGAAGCGAGTCGAACGGGAGACATCTCTTATTATTTCCGGAGTAGTTGAGGTCAGAAATATCTAGAGATTCCTCCACGTCGGTCGGAATGACAGAAATAAGGAGAGAGCGCGGCTACGGTCCGAAATAGACCCGCTCGCCCTCGACCCGCGCGCCGCGCTTCAAAAAGAAGTCCCGGACTTCTACCGGGAAGTATCGCTTATCTTTGCCGGAGTTGATCTCGAGCAAAACTTCGCCGCCGGGATTGAGCTGTCGATTCAAGTCGTCCAGGAAAAACTTCCACTCTTCCGGATTCCATCCACGCGACTCGTCTTCACTTCGATTAAACGCGGCCGAAAAAGCGGTGATCAAATCAAACTTTCGATCGAAATTCGGCAAAGGCTGGAACGCCCGGATCTTCCAGGTCACGCGCTCCAAGCCGAAGAGATCAATTAATTCGTTCGAAAGCGGAAAGTCTCCGACATCGAGTCCGAGGCATTTGTGGCCGGACTGCTTCGCCAGGAATAGCAAAAAACCGGCGCCGCATCCAAGATCGAGAATATCTTTTGGCGGTGAGCGGTCCAATTTCAGTTCCTGGACGCGCGGGAGATTGATTTTCAGCCAGTGTTCGACATCGGCATACTTTGCGTAGCGATCGCTCGATCCGGCATAACGGCGTTGAATCTCGCGCAACCGTTGATTGTCGATCTTGTCGAGAAATGATTTGATCGGATCGCGTTGGAAGAATGTCATAAGCGAAGCGAAATGGTGTAGAGGCGGCTGTCCCCAGCCGCAATTGCAGTCAGGCGCGATCGATGTAGACGATTTCGCCTTGAAAAGGCCAGTCCTCGCTTTGGGAAACTAAGCCGGCACGCATCGGGTTTTCACAAACATAGATCCACTTCTGGCCGTAACTTTCGTCGTTGCGCAGTAGGTGGTCGAAAAATCCCGGCTGCCATAAAGCTTGTCTCTCCTCTTTTGTTAATGCAGCCGAGATTGCACGTTTAAGGCCTTTGATCCATTCGCCGAGTCTGAACTCTGGGCCGCCACAAACGAAAAGATGAACATGATCTGGCATCAACACGTAGCGACCGACTGCCACACCAAATTCCGTTCCACGTTTCGCATAAGTCTCAAAAGCCTCTTTCACTTTATCGAGTGACGGAAATTTTCGTCAGAAAAAACACTGGCCCGTCATAGCGTTGAAATATTTCGTCTAGCCGTGGCGGACGTCCTTTGATCACGGATCGGATGTAAATCCGCCAGCGCGGTACGACAACGCAAATTATTGTCTGCGCGTGAGGACACGCGCCTCTACACCTACACCTACAAAAATGCGGCGGCCATCACTGGCCGCCGCCGTTTCCCTTCAACCATGAAAAAGAGTTATTGCTGCATTGCGCGGTGCATTTCCTGCATCGCATTGCGCATGTTCTGACGTGCTTTCTGCAGGTCGTCGAATTTCTTTTGCTGATCCGGCGTCAGGATCGGACGGATCTGCGACATCGTTTTGTCCATGATCGCGTGGGTCTTTTCCATCGCGTCCTTGTGAATGGCGATGATCTGCGGCCGGGCCTGATCGATCAGCGGTTGGACCTTCGACTGTTGCTCAGCCGTCAGGTTCAAAGCCTTGGTCAAATGTCCCATGGCAAATCCCTGACCGTGCCCGTGCCAGCCACCATGGCGTCCGCCAAATCCGCCCTCGGGTTCGGCCAAAGCGTAGCCAGCAAGCGCGATCGCGCCGACGGCAGCAAATGTAATTAAGTTTCGTTTCATATTTGTTTTCATTTCAATGGTTCGGATTGTTTCGTAAGTCGTGACCGCGCGCCGGCCGCGTTGGTTACATTTATTTTTATCTGCCTCCAGCCATGAAACTTGTAACCGCCACCCATCCACGCCCGTCATTACCCGTAGTGTGGATACGATCTCGACGACGACATGGCTGATCACGACCCTGCTGAGCTGGTTCAGGCTGCCCTACAGCACGATGATGAAGCGGCTCGCGAATTGGTTCGCCGTCTTTATCCACTTGTCGCGAAAATGGTCCGCTCACATCGACCGCGACGAACTAGCGAAGAGGATCTTTGCCAAATGATTTTCATTAAAGTCTTCCAAAAGCTCTCCCAATTTTCCGGCAAAGTGCCGATTGAGCACTGGGTCTCGCGCATTGCCGTGAATACCTGCCTGAGCCAAATCGAAGCCGAGAAAGTCCGCCCGGAGCTGCGTCAGGCCGATCTGAGCGAAGAGGAGCAGGCCGTCGTGGAAAATCTCGCCACCTCATCCGACGAACTGGCGCCGGACCGGCAACTGGCGTCACGCCAGCTGGTCGAACATTTGCTGGAAATACTCAAGCCGGTTGAACGCCTCATCATCGATTTGCTTTACTTGCAGGGCCGTTCCGTCGAAGAAATTCACAAGATCACGGGCATGGGCGCGGCCGCGGTTAAAGTCCGCGCCTTTCGGGCCCGGCAAAAAATGAAAGCACAGCTCGGCAAGTTATCCGCGACCGAAACGACATGAACCCGTTTTCACAAAAGGCCAGTCCGGCTCGGACCGATCTTGATCGGTTGCTGCGCGCCGCGGCGCAGACAAAAGACGAGGCGCCCGCGAACATGCCATTTGGTTTCGACACCCGCGTGGTCGCGCTCGCGCTTTCGCGTCGAAATGGAAATGGCGCCGCCTTCGGCGCGCTTCTGCGCCGGGTCGCGCTTGCAGCGGCAGCTGTGATTATTTTAGCGACCGCCGGCGCCTGGCTCGAAGCCAACCAGGACGGCGACGAAATCGTGGCCTCTGGTGACGAATTCGCCATCGCCGACTCAGCCATTCAAGATGAGGTTTCGCCATGAATAGCGCGCTGAAATGGAAATTAATCGCCGGCTTCGTGCTGGTGTTTCTGGCCGGCGGCGCCACGGGCGTGTTCGTGAGCGCGACCACCGCGCATCACTTCTTTTTCGCGCGCCATCGTCATGGTTTCGCCGCGCAAGCGATGAAAAGCCGTTTACAATCGCAACTGCGATTGACCGACGAGCAGCTCACCAAGATTTCGCCGGTCATCGACAAAACCGGGACGCAGCTTGAACAAATTAGAGGCGACACCGGCCGCCGTGTCCGGGAGATCATTGCCGAAGCGCACCGTGAGATCACGCCGACTCTCACGCCGGAGCAGCAGCAGCGCTTGAAAGAGATGGAAGCGCGCCATCGCCGCTGGTTCAAAGGCCATCGTCCAGGACGCATGACTCCAGCTCTCGAAAGCGCGCCCGAATAATCAGCCTCTTTGCGCGGCGCGTGCGAGTAAATCGCGCACTTCTTCGTCGCTCGTCTGCGAAAAATCTTCGTAATACTGCCCGACCGCCTGAAAAAATTCCGGCTCGCTCGCGCAGACAACTTCGTCGGCTTCGTCCTCGAACTCACGACAGGTGTCAGGCGGGCCGACCGGCACCGCCACGACAATTTTAGCGGCGCCACGTTGCCGCAATGCCTTGACCGCAGCGCGCATGGTTGCGCCTGTCGCCAATCCATCATCGATCAGAATCACGGTGCGCCCGCGAAGCTCAGGCGCTGGCCGGCCATCGCGGTAACTTTGTTCGCGTCGCTCTAATTCAGCCGTTTCCTTCGCGGTGATCGACTCGATGATCTCACCCGCGTTCGGCAACGCGCGGGCGACGTCTTCATTCAAAACCCGCACGCCGCCGGAAGCGATCGCGCCGACCGCGAGCTCTTCAAATCCCGGCACCCCGAGCTTGCGTACAATGAAGACATCAAGCGGAACGCGAAGCGCCTGCGCGACTTCGTAAGCGACCGGCACACCGCCGCGCGGCAAACCGAGCACGATGACGTCGTCGGCTCCGGCATATTTGGAAAGCTTTAGTCCAAGCAATCGTCCCGCTTCGGCGCGATTGGGAAATGCTCCTTCCATACGGCGTTCACGATTTGCCGCGAATCAATTGACTGAGGGGACTTACGCCGCTGACGGGCTTGGTTGCTTCGATGTAATTGCGAAACCCATGCGCGAACATCGTCCGCCGGTCAGCCCACCAGGTTTTCACGCCCGGTCGATGATAGTACACGCGCATATGAAGGTCCCAACCTTCCCAATGTTCGGGCTCGAGTGTTCCCTGGCGTTGCTGAAACCATGCATTTTCGAAGAGCTTGAAGGTGATGAAGAGCAGCGACACAGCTCGCATGCGATCTTCTTCGGTCGCGCCATGCCAGTCTTCAATAGCAGACGCGAAAGCGCGCATCTGACTTGGATCGGCTGCTTGCGGTCCGAGTAGCGCGATCAGCGAACTGGTAAGTGAATCAACCACCACCGAACGCTGCGACCGCGTGTTCTGTCGGATTTGCACCGCCAGATAAAAGAGCGACGCGACCACTCCAATCGCCGCGATTATCTGCGCAAGTGCGCTGACCGTTTCCAGGGTCACACGTGACATTTAGCAAACGGCATAGGCACTGACGATGAAGTTCTCGTCACTGGTCACATGTCACTCGTCACTACCTTGGCAACGGTTGTTCTGAATTCGCCATCGCGTAGGCCCAGACCGCGACGATAGCTGAATTCTCAGCGAGTTCTTTCGGCACGATCTTGTCGAGCGTGTCAGCCGGCGTGTGGTGATAATTAAAATAGAACCGGCCGTCCTGAATCGGCGCGAACGCGGGCACACCGGCTTTTTCCATCGGCTCGATGTCCGCGCCGGCATGCTCGGAAAGTTCCAGCATCCCCGCGCCCGATTCCTGCAGAATCGCAGCCACTGGTTTCAGCATCGCTTTCACTTCCGGTTTTCCTTTGACGTGGAGCCCGATCGGATGTCCCGCGCCGTTATCGATCTCCATCGTCGCGAAATGGTTCGCCCAATCTTTCTCGTGATCCTTCGCGTACTGCTTTGAGCCCGCCAGCCCGTTCTCCTCGTTCATCCACGCGATGACCCGAATCGTCCGCTTTGGTTTCAAATTTAAGTTGTGAATCAGGTTCGCCGCTTCCATTGAAACCGCGACGCCGGCGCCGTCGTCGATCGCGCCCGTTCCCAAATCCCATGAATCTAGATGTCCTGAAACGATCACCACTTGTTCCGGGTGCTCGCTGCCTTTGATATCGCCGATTACGTTCGCGCTCTCCACGTCGGGCAAAGTTTGGGGCGTCAGCACGAGCTTCATTTTCACGGGTCCCTGCTTCAGAAGATCGACAATCATGTCCGCGTCTTCGGACGTGACCGCGCCCGCTGGAATTTTCGGCGCGTCGTCGGCGTATTTTGTTTGCCCGGTGTGCGGGACTCTATAATCCGCGCCTCCAACTGAGCGAATCAAACACGCGACCGCGCCTTGTCGTGCCGCTGCGCTCGGCCCGTCGCTCCGATAAACGACCGCTTCGCCGTAAGCTTCACCGCCGTGCCCTTCCGCCGCGATCTGCTTGTCGAATGGATAATTTAAAAGCACGATCTTGCCCGCGACCTTATCGCGCGGCATCGCTTTCAGTTCGTCGAAATTTCTAACGGTAACGATTTCGGCGGTCGTTCCTTCGGCGGGAGTCGCAACGCTTCCGCCCAGCGCGCAGAGCACGACTTTCTGCGTCGTGTTGTCCGCCATTCCAGGAAATTGCACGAGCGCGGCAGTTTCTTCGCCACGGACCCAGTGGGGCACCATCACTTTCTCGAGCTGCACTTCGCAGCCGATCGCTTTCAGTTCGTCCGCGACATACTCGACCGCCTTCGCGGCCTGGGCCGATCCGGTCAAGCGCGGCCCGATGTTGTTGGCGAGATGCGCGACCTGTCGATAGGCGTAATCGCTGCTCAACGCCGCCTGTTGAATTCGTTTCAGATCCGCCAGCGTTTGCAGAGAAAAAACATTCGGCGTCGCGGTCGGCGTCGGTGTCGATCCTTCAATTGGGCTTTGACTCTGTGCGTTCGAAGAAGCGGCGAAAACTAAAAAGGCGAATGAAGCAATTAAGATCGACATGACATGCTTGTGCAGCGCGTACTTCATTTAGAATCCGTGCCGTAGGAGAAATAGCGATAAACGATTTTCTGTTCCGCGCTCGCTCCGACTTCGCCCAATAATTCGAGTGCTTTCTTGTCCGCTTCGGCTTGTGATTTGCCGCGCCCCACCAAATTGACGTCTTTGCCTGATTTGTCTTTGCCACGTCCAACCGCAACAAAGCCAGTTGAGTCGGACGAAGAAAGAATGTTTACCGTGCTCGCGGCGTAATCGCTTCGCTTTCGCAGGTCCCGCATCGCTTCTTCGCGGGCGCCGTTTTCGATTTTGTAATCTTTGCCGCCCTTCGGCTTTGAAGACGCGTAATAGGTCACGCCTGTCCAAACGCCGTCTTTGTTATAGCCGATCGCCACCGCATCGCCGGCGAACAGCATGGAGCTAGGAGCCAGGAGTAAAGAGCTAAAGAAGAGTTTGATCGGCAATCTCGTCACCTGTCACTCGTCACTTAATTCTTCCTTCGTCGAAGTCGATCAAATCAGGGATCGTAATAATGTCGTCACGGTCGGGAATTCCGAATTCTTTCTTTCGTTGCTCGAGCAGCGGCGTCACTTTGTCGCGCCAGCCGAGCTTCGACCCAAAGCTGTTCCAAACAAACAAATCGCCTTCGTTGAGGCGACGTCCTTTCTCGAAACACCACTCGAGAATTTCTTCATCGCTCCCACCTTGCTTCACCCGTTCGCACAAATCGCGATGATCCACGCGTAAAAAATTGCAGCAGGCGCTGTCCGCCGTTCCCGGCGCCCCAAAATTTGCCTGATAATCTTCGTGCAGCTCGCCGCACCCGTGCATCCGGATTTTGTCGATCATGCGCGGGAAATACATCATGCCCTTTGTCATCTCTTTCGGGCTCTTCGGATATTTTCGATCACTCATAAATCGAATATTGATCGGCAATGTGCCGATCACAACACGCGACGCACGTTTATTTGTCATTCCGAGCGAAGTCGAGGAATCTCTAGATATTTCTGAAATGTCGCGCGATTACGACTTCTGGGTGTACATCGTGACCAATCAGCTTGATTCAGTTCTCTATATTGGAATGACTAATGATTTAATGCGACGGATCACTGAACATCGGTCAGGAGAATTACCCGGCTTCACGGCAAGCTATCGCTGCAACAAGCTAATTTACTATGAACATTATTCGAACGTGGACGAAGCCATCGCGCGTGAAACGCAGCTAAAGAAATGGTCGCGGGCAAAGAAGATCGAACTCGTTGAACGAATGAACCCGCGCTGGGTTGATTTATTTGAGGAGGTTTCCGGAAATAGCTAGAGATGTCTCCACTTCGGTCGACATGACACAGAAGAACGATTCTAAACCAACCCTTGGTCCATCATCGCGTCGGCCACTTTAACGAACCCGGCGATGTTCGCGCCGTTCACGTAATTCCCGGGCGTGCCGTACTTCTCAGCCGTGCGCGCGCAAACTTCGTGGATCGTTTTCATGATGTTAAACAACCGGGCATCGACTTCTTCTCGCGTCCATCGGATCCGCATACTGTTCTGCGCCATTTCCAATCCGGAAGTGGCGACGCCGCCGGCATTGGCCGCTTTGCCCGGGCCGAAAAGAATCTTCGCGTCGAGGAACTGGTTCACGCCGTCGATGTTCGTCGGCATGTTCGCGCCTTCGGAAACGACGTAGACGCCGTTCCTCAAAAGATTGGCCGCGTCTTTGCCGTTGATCTCGTTCTGGGTCGCGCTCGGGAACGCGCACTCCGCCTTGTGATTCCAAAGCGGATTATAATCGAGCTCAGGATTCACTTTGGTGAAGACTGCGCCCTTGAATTTGTCGGCGTACTCGGAAATCCGGACGCGTCGCACGTTCTTCAAGTCCATCACGAACGCGAGCTTGTCGCGATCGATTCCGGCCTCATCAAAAATGTAGCCGCTCGAATCAGACAGCGTCACTGGCTTCGCGCCCAACGTGATCAATTTCTCAACCGTGTATTGCGACACGTTCCCGCTTCCCGACACCAGCGCCGTCTTGCCTTTGAGATCTTCTTTCCGCGTCTTCAACATTTCTTCCGCGAAATAAACCGCGCCGTAACCGGTCGCTTCCGGTCGAATGACCGATCCGCCCCAGGTCAATCCTTTACCCGTCATCACGCCGGTGAATTCGTTTTTCAGGCGCTTGTACATCCCGAACAAAAATCCGATCTCGCGCGCGCCGACGCCGATGTCGCCCGCGGGGACGTCCGTGTCCGGGCCGATGTGGCGGAACAATTCGCACATGAATGCCTGACAAAAACGCGTCACTTCGGCGTCAGTTTTACCGTGGGGATCAAAATCCGAACCGCCTTTGCCGCCGCCCATCGGCAACGTAGTCAGCGCGTTTTTAAAGACCTGCTCGAACGCGAGGAATTTCAGGATGCCGAGATTGACCGTCGGATGAAATCGCAGTCCGCCTTTGTAGGGCCCGATCGCGCTGTTCATCTGGATCCGGAAACCGCGATTCACATGAATCTCGCCGGCGTCGTCCTGCCAGGGAACGCGGAACATGATCACGCGTTCCGGCTCGATGATTCGCTCGAGGACTTTCGCTTTCCGATAACGCGGATTTCGATCCATCACCAGGGTGAGCGACTCGACCACTTCCTGCACCGCCTGGTGAAACTCGGATTCGCCCGGGTTCTTGGCCTTCACCTCAGCCATCAAATTCGAAGCGTAATTTTCCATGAATTTCCCAGCGCGAATGGAGGCGAAGCCTAGACGTATCTATTACGCGAAACAAGTGGAAGGAGAGGTTAGCCTGCCGCGCCGTAGCGTCGAGGCTAGTCCGGCTCGGACCGAAGGCGGGCAGAAAATCGCCCGTTCAGCAACCGCGACCCCTTCTTCACCACCGAGCGCACAGAGGTCACGGAGGTCACGGAGGAAAAACGGATTGTAATCAGGAATCTAGGAAATTAGGAAATAGATCTCCTGCGTTCCTGCTTTCCTAATTCAATTCTCACGGATAACGCAAAACAGCCGAGCCCTTTCGAGCTCGGCTGTTTGTTAATTGTTGTTTCGGCTTTCGCTTAGTAATCCATGCCGCCCATTCCGCCCGGAGGCATCGCGGGACCTTTTTCCTTTTCAGGAACTTCCGTCACGAGTGCTTCGGTGGTGAGCAACAGACCCGCGATCGACGCGGCGTTTTGCAACGCGCTTCGCGTGACCTTGGTCGGATCGACAATGCCGGCCTTCACTAGATCGACATATTCGCCCTTGGCGACGTCGTAGCCTTCGTTGCCTTTGCGTTTCTTGACTTCCTCAACGATGAGCGCGCCTTCCACGCCGGCGTTGTTGGCCAATTGACGCATCGGTTCTTCGATCGCGCGACGCACGATCTGGACGCCGACTTTTTCGTCGGCATCGAGTCCGCGCATACCTTCGAGCGCTTTCTGCGCCCGAATCAATGCGACACCGCCGCCCGCGACGATGCCTTCCTCGACCGCCGCACGCGTGGCGTGCAACGCGTCTTCGACGCGCGCCTTTTTCTCTTTCATCTCGGTCTCGGTCGCAGCGCCGACGTTAATGACGGCAACTCCGCCCGCGAGTTTCGCGAGCCGCTCCTGCAATTTTTCTTTGTCGTAATCGCTGGTCGTCTCTTCAATCTGGCGACGGATCTGACCGACCCGGCCCTGGATGTCGGAGCTCTTGCCGGCACCTTCGACGATCGTGGTGTTTTCCTTGTCGATCGTCACGCGCTTGGCCTTGCCCAAGTCTTCAAGCTTGATGTTCTCAAGCTTGATCCCGAGATCTTCAGTGATGCATTGGCCGCCGGTCAGCACCGCGATGTCTTCCAGCATCGCCTTGCGACGATCGCCGAAGCCCGGCGCTTTGACCGCGCAGACTTGCAACGTCCCGCGCAATTTGTTCACGACCAAAGTCGCGAGCGCTTCGCCTTCCACGTCTTCTGCGATGATGAGCAACGGACGTCCGGCTTTCGCAACTTTTTCGAGCAACGGAAGCATGTCCTTCAAGCTCGAGATTTTCTTTTCGTAAATGAGGATGTACGGATTTTCGAGGATCGCCTCCATGTCCTCCGCGTTGGTCACGAAGTAGGGCGAGAGATAGCCTTTATCGAACTGCATTCCCTCGACGACTTCGAGAGTGGTCTCGATCGTTTTCGCTTCCTCGACCGTGATCGTTCCGTCCTTGCCGACCTTGTCCATGGCGTCGGCGATGATCTCGCCGATCGTCTTGTCCCAGTTGGCCGAGACAGTCGCGACCTGTGCGATCTCGGAGCGATCGCTCACTTTCTTGGAGATTTTTTTCAGCTCCTCGACGATTGCTTCGACGGCTTTCGTGATGCCGCGTTGCAACGAGGTCGGGTTCGCGCCGGCGGTGACGTTGCGGAGACCTTCGCGGTAAATGGATTCCGCGAGAACTGTCGCCGTAGTCGTGCCGTCGCCCGCGACGTCCGAAGTTTTGGAAGCGACTTCGCGAACGAGCTGCGCGCCCATATTTTCATACGGATCTTCGAGCTCGATTTCTTTCGCGACCGTCACCCCATCCTTGGTGATCGTCGGACTGCCGAATTTCTTATCGAGAATAACGTTGCGACCGCTCGGTCCGAGCGTGGCCTTGACGGCCTTCGCCAGTTTCTCGACTCCGCGCAGCAAGGTGTGCCGCGCGGCTTCATCGAATTGTAATTGTTTAGCTGCCATAATTTTAAGTTGTAGTTAGTAGTTGGAAGTTAGTAGTTGGGTTTAGCCGATGATGCCGAGGATGTCGTCCTCGCGCATGATCAGGAATGTTTCGCCATCGATTTTGATTTCGGTGCCGCCGTATTTCGAAATGAGGACCTTGTCCCCTTTCTTCACGGTGAAATCCACCTTCTTGCCCTCTTCGTTCACCTTACCGGTGCCGAGAGCGACCACTTTGCCTTCCTGCGGTTTTTCTTTCGCAGTGTCGGGAATGATGATCCCGCCTTTTTTTGTTTCCTGCTCTTCGAGCGGCTGCACCAGCACCCGATCTCCGAGCGGTTTTACGTTAACTCCTGCCATAAGTTCTTTTTACTCCTTATTGGTTGTTTTTGTTTGGGTTGAGCCGGCGATCCGGCAGCAGCCGGACCACCGACAAATTTTGGTTACTTCTTCTTGTCTTCGTCGACGACTTCGAACTCAGCATCGACCACGTCGCCGTCACGTCGGGCACCTTCGCCTTGCGGTTGCGAACCGGGACGTGATTGCGTCTCGGGGCCAGGTTGCGGACCGGCTTGTGCACTTGCACCTTGGCCCGCGGATGCCTGCTTGTAAAGCTCGGCGCTGATGTCCTGGAACTTGTTCTGCAAGTCGTCGTAAGTGCGCTTGATCGCGTCGGTGTCGTTTTTGTTGATCGCGTCCCGGACTGCGGCGATCGCGTCCTCGACCGATTTGCGTTTGTCGGCCGGGACCTTGTCGCCCAGTTCTTTCAACTGTTTCTCGGACTGATATGCGAGGGTGTCGGCGTTGTTCTTGATCTCGATCGCTTCCTTCGCCTTCTTGTCCTCTTCGGCGTGCGCTTCCGCTTCCTGCTGCATCTTTTGGATTTCCTCTTTCGAAAGTCCGGAGCTGCCGGTGATGGAGATTTTCTGCTCCTTGCCGGTGCCGAGATCTTTGGCCGAGACGTGCAAAATGCCGTTGGCGTCGATGTCGAAGGTCACTTCGATTTGCGGAACGCCGCGCGGCGCCGGCGGAATTCCATCGAGATGGAACGTGCCGAGGTTTTTGTTGTCGCGCGAAAGCGGCCGCTCGCCTTGGAGCACTTTGATTTCCACGCCCGGCTGGTTGTCGCTGTAAGTCGAAAAGATCTGCGACTTCCTGGTCGGAATGGTGGTGTTACGCGGAATCATCGGTGTGGCTACTCCTCCGGCGGTTTCAATCGCCAGCGTGAGCGGAGTCACGTCTAAGAGGAGCACGTCCTTGACGTCGCCACGAAGCACGCCGCCTTGAATGGCTGCGCCAACCGCGACCACTTCGTCCGGATTAACTCCTTTGTGTGGTTCCTTGCCAATCAGGCCGCGCGCCGTTTCCACAACTTTCGGCATACGGGTCATACCACCCACGAGCACGAGCTCGTTCACTTCGCGCTCGGAAATCTTCGCGTCTTTCAAACACGCCTTCACCGGCGGAATCGTTCGTTGAATCAAATCGTCCGTCAGCTGCTCCAATTTCGAGCGAGTCAGTTTCTTCTGAATGTGTTTCGGTCCGCTCGCGTCTGCCGTGACGAATGGCAGATTGATTTCGTATTCCTGCGAGCTCGAGAGCGCGATTTTCGCCTTTTCTGCTTCTTCCTTGATTCGCTGGACCGCGTCCGGCTGCTTGGTCAGATCGATGCCGCTGTCCTTTTTGAACTCGGCCACGATCCAATCCATTACTTTCGCGTCCCAATCGTCACCGCCCAAGTGCGTGTCGCCATTGGTCGCTTTCACTTCGAAAACGCCATCGCCGATTTCAAGAACGGAAATGTCGAACGTGCCGCCGCCCAAATCGTAAACCGCGATCTTCTCGTCCTTTTTCTTGTCGAGACCGTAAGCGAGCGATGCCGCTGTCGGCTCATTGATGATTCGCAGAACTTCGAGGCCAGCGATTTTGCCCGCATCCTTGGTTGCGTTGCGTTGCGAGTCGTTGAAATATGCCGGCACGGTGATGACCGCCTGCGTGATTTTTTCACCGAGCTTTGCTTCCGCGTCGGCTTTCAGCTTCGACAAGATCATTGCCGAAATTTCCGGCGGCGAAAAAGTTTTGCGCTCGCCACCAACTTCCACTTGAACGTGGGCGTCGCCGTTCGCTGCCTTCACCAGTTTATAAGGAACGCGGTGCTCTTCTTCGTGCACTTCGTCGAACTTGCGGCCCATGAAGCGCTTGATTGAAAAGACTGTGTTCTGCGGATTCGTCACCGCCTGGCGCTTCGCGGCCTGACCGACAAGGCGTTCGCCGGTTTTCGTAAACGCGACGACTGAGGGCGTCGTGCGCGCACCTTCAGAATTTTCCAAAACTACCGGGTCGCCACCTTCCATCACGGACATGCAGGAATTGGTGGTTCCCAAATCGATACCTAAAACTTTTGCCATATAATAAATCCTTTCCGGTCGAAGACTTTCGACCGAGCCGGTCTTTAGCACACCATAAGCCACTGCGACAGATTCGGATCTAATGTCCTATCAGAGAGCGCTTAAGGCCTATTATCTGGCAATTTGAAATCGCCCAAAGCGGGACAGGTCGGCGCGATTCGAGTGGGCGCGGTCAGAATAACCGCGCCAGTGCGGCGCGGATTCGGAACTCCCGCTAAACACGCCAAACGACGCGAAGTCCGAGCCGGTCGGACACCTTTCTGACGTCTGTCGTCTGACTTCTGATCTCTGGCCCATTGGCGTACTTTCGCGTGTTTAGCGGGTAGCTCTGTGTTCTGCGGCATAGCGGCTGCTCGTTATCTGATCGTGGAAACGGCGAAACATTCTCTCCGTAAAGTCGGAGCCGATCCTGATATTTTCTTTCACTGCCAGCATTGCAAAGCCGCGCTGGTCGCGAATCGATCGGCCGAAGGAATGACGTTGACCTGCCAGAAGTGCGGCAAACTCACGATCGTGCCGAAATCGGCGGAGCCGACTGCGAACGCATTTGCTTACGCCGACGAAGTCCGCCGCAAGCTCACTGAGAACGAATCGCAGCGCGCCGAAGTCACCGGCAACATCAATCAGCTCACGATCCAATTGCACCGCTGGCAACTGCGACTGCAGACGCTGAACGACCGCAAAGCGCAGCTCGAAAAAGAGCTGGGGCAACGTTGACGTTGCATCCAGTCGGCGCGGGAGGACACGCGCCTCTAAGAGGTTTGTCATTCCGAGCGAACGCGAGGAATCTCCCAGTCGGAGCTTTGATCACACAATTTTCCGAGCGTGATCTTTTGTGTCTGTGAGAGATCCCTCACTCCGTTCGGGATGACCGCGCTTTGCGAACGTGGCGCGCATGGTTACTCTTTCGCGTGCGGCAATATCACGACCTTCTCCGTCTCGTCTTAGACGAAGGTCTGCCGCGCGACGATCGGACCGGCACTGGCACGTTGTCGATCTTCGGTGCGCAAGCGCGCTTCGATTTACGTCCCAGCGGCCCGGGATTCCCGTTGCTGACGACGAAGAAGCTGCACATCAAATCCATCATTTACGAGCTGCTCTGGTTTTTGCGCGGCGACACGAACATCAAGTATCTCAACGAACACGGCGTAACCATCTGGGACGAATGGGCGGACGAAAGAGGAAATCTCGGGCGGGTGTACGGCGCGCAATGGCGGGATTGGCGTGGCGAGAACGGCGTCCGTGTCGATCAAATCGATAACGTTATCAGGCAGATCAAAAAAAATCCGAACAGCCGCCGATTAATCGTGAGCGCGTGGAACCCGGCCGAGATCGAGAAGATGGCGCTCCCGCCTTGTCACGTGCTCTTCCAGTTTTATGTCCAGGACGGCGAACTGAGTTGCCAGCTTTACCAACGTAGCGCCGATCTATTTCTCGGCGTGCCGTTCAACATTACGAGCTACGCATTGCTCACGATGATGATCGCGCAGGTTGTCGATCTTACTCCAGGCGACTTTGTTCACACGTTTGGCGACCTCCATCTATACAACAACCATCTCGACCAAGCGCGCGAACAGCTGACGCGTGAATATCGATCTTTGCCGCGGATGAAATTGAATCCGGCGGTGAAAAACATTCACGACTTCAAATTCGAGGATTTCGAACTCGTCGGCTACGATCCGCACCCGTCGATCAAGGCACCGATCGCAGTGTAAATCTTTGTGGAGGCAGGCGTCTCGCCTGCAAACAAACCGGGCAGCCGAGGACGGCTGCCGCCACAGTCGCTGTGTGAGACTTTTCCGTTAAGTGCGGGTTCAAGTAAGTGTGAGGGCTTTCTGGGGAATTGCCTGCCGCGCCGTAGCCTTGGGCGTAGGCGGGTCGATCTTGTTGTTCGGTGTGACCGCCGCCTTCGGGCAAGGCGGGACGCGCGTTGAAATCGATCTCAACCAGCAGACCGCTTATTTGATTCGCGGACGGCGGGTCGTGATGGAATCGCCGGTCTCGAGTGGGCGCTACGGACACCTGACCGAAACTGGTTCGTTTAAAGTAATCGAGAAAGAACCGAATCATCACTCGAGCATTTACGGCAAGATAGTCGACGCCTACGGCCGGACGGTCGTGGCGGATGCCGATGTGGATATGAGAGTTCCGCGAGGCGGACGATTCATTCCGGCGCCGATGCGCTATTTCATGCGCTTCCACGGCGCGGATGGAATGCACGCCGGTTATTTGCCCGGCTATCCGGCATCGCACGGTTGTGTGCGAATGCCCGAACAATTAGCGGTCGCATTTTTCAGAGCAGTGGAAATCGGAACGCCCGTGCACGTGTTTGGCCGCACCCCGCGAACGAATGAATATTATCGCTACGGTCCACAGCCGCAGCGAGGAAACTGGCCGGGATTCGGGCGGCCATTTGAGTCGCGCCCGCGATACGATCCGCGTTATGCGGAGCCGCAGTGGCCGTGATTGTTCGCCGCGGCGAATCCGTCCTGCGGCGGATCGATCTTATGGCCGTTGCTCGGCCGATTTCTTGACGTTGGTGCTGGCGGTCTTTGGTCCGCGCGAAAGATCGACAAAGTCAGCAAGAATGTTGATCGTTTCGTCCCGTTCCGGATCAACCGCCGGCTCCTTGGTGTCGTCGGCCGCGCCGATCGTATCCGTGTCATCATCCGCCGCTGCCTCGGGCGAAACTTTGGTCACGCCGGTTTTTGCTTTGGCCTCGGCCAATTTTCCCGGATACATGATCAACTGCAGATTCGGTTTATCGACGGTGTCGAGTGTGAGGCGGTAAATATTCGGCTCTTCAGTGTGGTGGGCGAGACGCTCCTTGGAGCGCGTTTCTTTTCGCAGCTTGTCGTCCTGGATCTCTTTCCGGCGCGCGTCTTCGTTCAAGGTAATGCGGTTCTCATCCAGCTTGTGACGAAGCCGCTCCATGTCTTCCATCACGTAATGGAATTCCTGATCGTGCTGAACTCGTTCGAGCGAACGGCGCTTGAGCTCTTCCACAAATAAAGGATGGCCATCGGACCATTTGGTAAAGCGCGCCTTTGGCACCTCGTCGTAAGGCAACGCATTTTTCAGCGCGCCTTCGCCGAACTCCGGTAGATCAGTGAGCGTTGGCAACACGATATCGGAAGCAACGCCGTGAAGCTGGGTCGAACCGCCGGCGACTCGATAAAATTTCTGAATCGTCAGCTTCAGTTCGCCGTCATCATCGGAACGGCTCCCGAGCAATGATGTAAATCGGCCGATCGGCAAAATTGTCTGGACGGTGCCTTTGCCGAAAGTGTTCTTGTCGCCCACGATGACGGCGCGGCCGTAATCCTGCAGCGCCGCGGCGAAAATCTCACTGGCCGACGCGCTTTGCCGGCTGGTCAAAACAATCAGCGGCCCGCCGTAAGCGACGCCCGGATCCGGATCGCTCGAGATAACGATGTTGCCGTTGGACCCTTTCGTCTGCACGACCGGTCCCGATTTCAAAAACAAACCGGTAAGCGAGATCGCTTCTTCGAGTGAACCGCCGCCATTGCGGCGAAGATCGACAATGAGACCGGCGATATTCTCTTTTTTCAGTCGCTTGAGAAGAGCGAGCACGTCGCGGGTGGTGCTCTTGGAATGCCGATCCATGTCCGCATAGAACGATGGAAGCGTCAGCCACCCGAGTTTCACCGGATTACCGTTCTCGTCCTTCTTAATAATAATGTCGGCGCGCGCTTCCTGGTCTTTCAGCTTAATTTCATCGCGCACGAGCTCGACACTCTTGCGTTGCGACGGATCGGAAGCGTTGGCGGGAATAGCGAGCAATCGGACTTTGGTCCCTTTCTTGCCGCGAATCATCTCGACTACTTTGTCCAACCGCATGTCGCGAACGTCGACAAACTCGCTTTGTCCCTGACTGACAGCGGTGATTCGATCGCCAATTTTTAACCGGCCATCGACCTGAGCAGGGCCGCCCGTAACAAGGCTTTCGATTTTTGCGTAACCGTCTTCGGCCCGGAGCATCGCGCCGATGCCAACCAGCGACAATCCCATCTGGATGTTGAAATTTTTAAAGTCAGCCTTGCTCAGGTACTCCGAATGTGGGTCGTAGGTTTGGGAGAGAGCGTCGAGATAAAGTTTTACCTGCTCTTCGCGGTTTTCCTCGTGAACGTTGCGCGCGATACGATCGTAGCGACGGCCAACGAGTTGCGGTCCGGGTTCGATCGGATGCTCGCTCAATTTCTCCTGAAGTAATTCATTCGCGAGGCGGCCATACCAGAGCTGATCCGCTTCGGCTTCATCTTTTGGCCAGGGCGCTTTCTCCCGGCGCAACTCCACCGTCGCGTCGGTCTTGAACTCCATCGGCTGCTTGAGGAGCTCTTTAACTTTGCCGACTCGCTCGTCGACCCGCTTTTGGTAGAGATCGTAGATCTCGTAGGCCGGCTTGAGATTTCCGAGCAAAACGTCATCAGCCAACGCCGTGCCGTATTTTGCCGTTAAGGCGTCGACATCTTTCTGAGTGAAGAAGAGGTGACTGAAATCGAGCAGCTCTAGATAATTGCGCAGAAATTTCTGCGACATCTCGGCGTTTAGCTGTTGATGGGTGTAGTGGCCCTCTTCGAGGAGGCGACCAACAGAGACGCAAATCTGCTCGGCGTCCGACTTAGCCTGCAGCGTCTGCGGCGTGGTTCCGATTAATGCGACCGCTGTAACCGCTGAGAGAAGGGGAAGGCGTAGATTCATCGGAAAAAGTGCGGCTTTCAGGTTCGCAGACTTTGTGCCCAAACGCAAACAACCGGCGGAAATCGACATGTAAGAGGATGAGACAGCTTGCCTGCGGAAACATTCAAAATCTGTTCCCGGGACTGGACCTGAGCCCCCGGCATCGGTGAATTCCTGAGCGTTCGCTGGCTGGCGTTCAACCTCTCGTCTAGAATTCGAGATGACCTACGAGGCGTTTTGCGGCGGTGTTTTCGAGACCAACTGCTACCTCGTCTCTGCGCCAGAAGGCTCGATTCTGTTTGATGCGCCTCAAGGTGCCTGCGACTGGGTCAATTCGCGCGGGGCCGATCTAAAGCTGCTTTTACTTACTCACGGCCACATTGATCACGTCCAGGACATTGCGAGCATCAAACAACGCTTCAATTGCCAGATCGGTTGCCATCCTTTGACCGCGCCGATGATTTCGGACCGAGAGTTCTTTCGCAACTTCGGCTTCGAATTAGAGATAGAACCAGCCAGGCCGGACTTTTTTATCGAAGAAACGCCAGCTCGAAATTTTCTCGGGGCGGAGTTTCAGGTGCTCGAAGTGCCTGGTCATTGTCCAGGCAGCCTTTGTTTCTTTTCGCGCAAAGATAATCTGCTCATCGGCGGCGATGTCCTCTTCGCCGGCGGCGTCGGCCGCTGGGATTTGCCGGGAGGGGATGTCGATCTTTTGTTTAACGGAATTCGCCGGAAACTTTTCCCCCTTGGCGACGACGTGACCGTCCTGCCGGGTCACGGGCCGCCGACCAAAATCGGCACCGAACGCCAGACGAATCCGTTTGTCAGCTGAGTTAAACAGGACGGCTATTACCAGCGGTAATAATCGTTCGCACGAAATTGCAGCCTCAATTCCACGTGGTGCAGTTCGTTGTGAATGTGCTCGATCTCGCCGCGCAAACGGTACCAATCAAAACTACCCGTTCGGTATTTCCAATTAACGCGATTTACTTCGCTGGAAATATGCCGAACTTCGCGACGCGTCCGCCAATCGGCCCCATATCGAGCCATCCGTCCCTGAACATGCGCGAGCATGCGGTTAACATGGTTGATCTGGGAGCCTGCCTCGTTGTGCCGGCCTGACCGATAATCCGAGCGTTGGTCATCGTATTCGTGCGCGAAAGCTGAAACGCTTCCGAGGCCCAGTCCCAATGCAATTATCAAGATTAGTTTCTTCATGGCGAACTCCATTTGTCTGCAGAGTTCGACGTAAGGCGCGCCCGCGCATTCGAGCGAATACGCGAAAAACTACGAAAGCTCGGCCAGAGATTCTTCGAATAATTCGAGACCGTCGATTTTGCCTACGACTTCGCGAAGTGATTGCACCGCTGTCGGAATGTGTTGGAGGAAATCCTTGTACTCTTTGACCAGGCCGAGAAATCCGTACGCGCCCAAGGCCTGCATCAGCCGCTGCATCGCGCACCGTCGCAATGTCTCCATAAAATCGGGACTCGGCTTTTCGCCGCAGTAGTGCTCGAGCAACTCGTTGTGTTCACTCTGAGTGAGTTCGACGTATGGATCGTAAAGCAATGAAGCCAGGTCGTATTGCGCGAGACCGGGGCGCATTCCTTGAAAATCGATCAAGTAAGCCTGGCCATTCCGAAGCAAAATATTCTGCGACTGGAAATCGCGGTGAACCAAAACCCGCGGACGCTCCGCTAATTTCCCGGCGATGTCGTTGAACGTCGGCAGCGCGGCCAATTTGTCGATCTTGGTCTGTTCGATTTTAAAATAGCGGCCGAGACAGTTTTCGAAAAAATAATTCTGCTCCCAAAGATAAAGAGCGGCATTGAACTCGGCCGGCAAATGCTGATGCATCTCGATGCAGACGGCTTCCGGAAGTTGGTGGAGTTTGCGGACCTCATCCAAAGCCGATTCATAAAAGGCACGACGCACCAGCCAGGGCTCGTCCCGATAACCGAAAAGATCGCGTTCCCCCAGATCCTCCAACCAGATCAAGCCTTCGTCAGTGTCGTGATAATAAATTCTCGGAGCATGAATGTCGTGGGTCTCCAGAAATTGCGCGATCTCGACGTAGTGACGGTTCTCTTCCCGTTCGAGGTTGTATTTCACCAGAATGAGCGATTGCTCGGCCGAGCAACGGACCCGGTAAAATTTCCGGTCCGACCCGCCTTTCTCGATCGGAGTAATCTTTATTTCATCGACATTGAATCGCGGAAAGTGTCGCCGCGTCTGGCGAAGAAGGACTTCTGTTTTCATTATCAGATGTCGATGTTGCGATGAGGGCCGCTGACGGTTTTTTGGGCGCGGACAATACAACCAATAAGCTCACTTTTGGAAGCAATTTGTGCACCGGGCCATAAGATTGTGTCCTCCAGCAAAACGACGCCGCCGACCCGGCAATCCTTTCCCACAACTGAGCAACCGCGAATTTGCGCGCTCGGATCGACAATCGCGCTCGGATGGATCGGCGCACACCAGTCCGATCCTTTGACCTGCGCCGGACGCCAACCTTCTTTCGAAATCACGCGATGCACTTCGAAATACTCGGCCCGCGAGCCGAGGTTGAACCATTTACCCTGTTCGAGAACGACGCCGCCGATCTTACCGCCTTGCGCGATCCAATCTCCAAGAACTGGAATGAACGAGATCTTTTGCTTCGGTGGAATGCGGCCAAAGACCGACGGGCTCCAGACTGCGATGTTGGCAAAATCGTATTCGCCCGGAAGGCCGTAGCGGTTCGAAATGTCGACCACGCGATTTTCACGAAAGGCAATGGCCGACCCCAAGCCGGTCTTGCGAAGCGCGAGAGTGACGTCGTTACCGCGATTGAAATGTTCATCGACTAAGGGCTGCAAACGAATATCGGTCAAAACATCGCCGCTATAAGTGATGAACGGCTCCCGGCCTAAGTGCGCCTCGATATTTTTAATGCCGCCGCCGGTTTCAAGCAGCACCGGTTCGTGGACGAAGGTGACTGGCGTTCCGGCATAGTTGTTCTCCGGGAACGCTTTTGCAAAAGCCTCGGGCAACCGGTGGGTATTGATGAAAATTTGCCGGATCCCGATGTCGATCAAATGATCGAGCGCGAAAGTGATCAGCGGCTTGTGAAAAATCGGCACCAGCGGTTTGGGCAAATCCTCCGTGAGCGGGCGAAGCCTTGTCCCAAGTCCGGCGCCAAGGACGAATGCTTGTTTGATCGAAGCCATGGCGTTAGAAATCCGGGATGGCCGAGGAAACTGTTTGGCGCGGTAGCGTTTCGCAATGGAAAAACTTCGGATTCTTCGTTCTCCAGATTTTGTTCGCCGTCGCGATCGCCGTCATCTTCATGATGGTTCGGAGGCAGTCGCCGGAGTTCGGTAATTTTGCGCCGTACATTTTGATTCTTCTTGCGGTGCCAATCTTTATCGCTGGCAAGCGTTATCTCCAAACGAAATGCACGGTTTACGAGCTCACTAGCGAACGAGTGAAAATGAACGGGGGAGTTTTTAGCAAAGTGACCGACACCCTCGAATTGTACCGCGTGAAAGACATCGAGACGCGGCAGCCGTTTCTCTATCGCGTGTGCGGCATCGAAAACGTCCAGCTCAACACTTCGGATGCTTCCTCGCCGTTCGTTCTCATCCAGGCGATCCCGCATCATGTCGGCTTGGGAGACAAAATTCGAAACCAGGTCGAAACGATTCGTCAGCAAAAGGGCGTTCGCGAAATCGACGTCGAGTGAGCCGCGTTCAAGGCTCGCGCCTCAGCGCATCCAGCCCTTTGGTCAGGTCATTCAAGGCACGGAGACACGCCCCTTTATGTTTGTCGATCCAACGCTCGGAGATTTGCTTGAGCGGGGCGGGATTGAGGAAGTGCAGCTTTTCCCGGCCCCGCCAAAGAGGAATCACGAGCTCCGCCTTAATTAGTAGACCGAGATGTTTGGTAATGCCTTGGCGGGTCATCTGGAGATGCCGGCAAAGCTGGCTCAGAGTCTGCCCATTTCGGTGATGGAGCTGGTCAAGAAGAGCGCGCCGGTTTGGATCGGCCAAGGCTTTAAAGACAGGGTCCATGTGGATGGTTATGCAACCAAATGGTTGCATATTGACCACAGTTGGCAACTGCCGTGAGAGCTGAAGGATTGCACGTGAAGACCCGCCGCAATTCAGCGACCTGGCGCGGGTCAGTTCTTCAGATAAAGCGTGCGCGTTCCGAAGTCGATGATCCCGTGGTGGGTCCGAAGAATCTCGGCGCCGAGCAGCCCCGCCACCGGTTGGGAGCCCCGGAGCAGATCGCTATGGATGAGACCTTCCAGATCGACCACGCCGACATCTTTGCCCATGATGTCCACCGACCCGACCGAGAGCCGGCGGATGCGCGCGATTTGCACGCCACGCTGCTTCAAGTTAACCGCAGACGAACTGAACTCCGTTTCATGAAGCGGAACGTGCAGTCGTCGAACGAATCCGCGATGGAGCAAGGTCGCAAACGCACCTGTGTCCACCATCAAACGCGCCGGTTCACCGTTGATGGCAGCATCCACATAAAGATTATAGGTTTCGCTCACGCGAATCGGCATGCTGCGAAGGCCGCGGTAGTCTGTGCCCGGCGTCTTCCCCCGAAATCCAGGATCCATTTTCAGGATCAACATTTGTTTTTGGCAGTCGAGAACGGCGCCGGTCGGAAAGAGAATGTCCGCGCCAAGAATCCCATCGATTTCCTGTTCGTGGACCAGACGCGAAGCGCGGCCGGATCCCGATAGATCGACAACCACCACAGGCTCGTCGACCAGATTGAGCGCGCCGAGACGGAAGTTACGCGCGATAGCAACGTTGTTGAAGGCACCGTTGATTTGGAGACGGGCCGGTAACGTTGAACTACCGGGAATACCGGTGAGTCCAAAATGCGCGCGGCGTTTTAGTGCGATGGCACTAATCGGTGCGCCGCTATCAACGCCGAGCAGCGCGGGCTTGCCGTTGATGAATGCGCGAACCAAGAGGTGGTTTTGCCGCGAACGCGTCAGTGGAAGCGCTTGAAAACGCGGAAAAGAAGAATTTGAACTGGGAGCATTCTTGGGCGCTGCCGGGCAAATTTCCGCGACTGCCAACAAACTCACCAAAACGAGCAATGAAATTCTCAGAAAAAACGATCCGGCCGGAATCTGCACGCGGCGGAGGATAGCATGCTTCACCCTGCGTGAAAGCGGTTTCACGATTGGCCTGGAAAAAGCTGCGTTTTTGGCGTTGCTCGACTCGCTTGGATAATGGTTAACTCTCGGGCGATGACTTCGCCGCCGCCGGCCGACGAAAAATTTGTCAGGGGACTTGGCCTGCTCGACTCCACCATGCTGGTCGCCGGTTCGATGATCGGCTCCGGAATTTTCATCGTTTCCTCAATTATCGCGCGGCAGGTCGGCGCGCCCGGTTGGTTGCTTGTGGTGTGGCTCGTCACTGGCCTGCTCACGCTCATGGCCGCGCTTTCTTACGGCGAATTGGCGGCGATGATGCCGAAAGCCGGCGGGCAATACGTTTATTTGCGCGAAGCGTTCTCACCGCTTTGGGGTTTTCTCTACGGCTGGACGCTCTTTCTGGTTATTCAGACGGGGACGATCGCGGCTGTTGCGGTTGGATTCGCACGCTACACGGGAGTCCTGATCCCTTGGGTGTCGGAGAAGAACTATTTTATCGAACCCGTTCGATTCGGCGGCTATGCGCTCTCGCTTTCCACCGCACAATTCGTCGGCCTGGCGATGATTGCACTGCTTACCTTCATGAACACGCGCGGGTTGACGCTCGGCAAGCTCGTCCAGAACGTCTTCACGACGGCGAAAACAGGCGCGCTTCTCGCGCTCATTGTGCTCGGGATCATCGTCGGTGTGAGGTCGGGCGCGGGCGCGGCGAACTTCACCGACTTCTGGACGCTGCGCGGTGGTTTGCAGGAAGTCGGCGAAGGATTGACCGCCGCGACCGCATTCGGGCTCTTCGTCGGAATCTGCGTAGCGCAGACCAATTCGCTTTTTTCCGCCGACGCTTGGAACAACATCACTTTCACCGCCGGCGAGGTCATAAATCCGCGTCGCAACGTTCCGCTCTCACTCGCGTTTGGCACGATTCTGGTCATCGGACTTTATCTGTTGGCCAACGTTGCCTATCTGGCGGCGCTGCCTTTCGAGGCGATTCAGAACGCGCCGAGCGACCGCGTCGCGTCTGAGACTGCCAACGTAATTTTTCCCGGCGCGGGCGCGACGATCATGGCTGTCGCGATCATGGTTTCCACATTCGGATGTAATAACGGACTGATTCTGGCCGGTGCGCGTGCCTACTATGCGATGGCCCGCGATGGTCTTTTCTTTCGTCGTGTCGGCGAGTTGAACAAAAATCACGTGCCGGCGTGGGGCCTCATCATTCAAGGCATTTGGGCCGGCGCTCTTGTTTTGCCACGCACTGTAAAGACCGACGCCGCCGGCAATGTGACGGGTTACGGAAATCTTTATGGCAACTTGCTCGACTACGTCATTTCGGCCGCGCTTATTTTCTACATTTTGACGATCATCGGCATCTTCGTGCTGCGCCGGAAACGACCTGACGCCGAGCGCCCATATAAAGCATTCGGTTACCCAATCATTCCCGCGCTTTACATCGTTGGCGCAACCGTGATTCTGGTTGTGTTATTCATGTATCAGACGGCGACGACGTGGCCTGGTCTCATCATCGTGCTTACCGGCGTGCCGATTTATTTTCTTTGGCGAAAATCAAACTCTGGTGAGTCGTTAGACGACCAGCGCACGTAGCGAATCCGAAACCAGATCGAAAATAGGAGACCCAACGCATGGCAAATCTATTCGCGAGAAAGCCTCTCGACAGGCTAATGGCAGAAGCGCAGGAAGTCGGCGAGCACAGCCTGAAGCGCTCGCTCGGGCCGGTCAATCTCATCGCGCTCGGCATCGGTGGCATCATTGGCGCGGGCTTGTTTGTTCGCACGGCGGCCGCGATTGCTGATCGCGCGGGTCCATCGGTTGTTCTCGCGTTCATCGTGGCCGGTATTGGCTGCGCGTTTGCCGGTCTTTGCTACGCGGAATTCGCCTCGATGATTCCGGTTGCCGGGAGTGCCTATACCTATTCGTACGCGACGATGGGCGAGCTCGTCGCGTGGATTATTGGCTGGGATTTGATTCTGGAATACGCGGTCGCGGCGTCAACGGTTTCGATCGCGTGGAGCGAGTACGCGAACCGCGTGCTCGAGTGGTTCGGGATGCGCATTCCGTACCAATGGACGCATTCGCCTTTTGAGCATGACCCGGCCGGGATCCATGGGATTATGAACATCCCGGCGATTTTCATTCTCCTTCTGCTCACGCTTCTCCTGATCCGCGGCACCAAGGAATCGGCGTTCGTGAACGGTTTAATTGTTATCCTGAAGGTGAGCATCGTCATGCTCTTCATCGGCATCGGATGGGGCTTCATTAATCCGGCAAACCATACGCCGCTGATTCCCGCGGCGACTACTTACACAACACCGCAGGGTATCACCCACGCCTACGGTGGAATCCTTGGGATTCTCGGCGCTGCCGGGGTCGTCTTCTTCGCTTACATCGGTTTCGATGCCGTCTCGACCGCGGCGCAGGAAGCGAAAAATCCAAAGCGCGATATGCCAATTGGCATTCTTGGGTCGCTCGTCTTTTGCACGATCCTTTATGTGCTCTTCTCCTGGGTGTTGAGTGGCGTTGCCACGGTTGGGGACTTTCGCGCGGCCGGCCGTGAAGCTTCGGTCGCATTCGCGATCACTAAATACATGACCGGCTACGAATGGCTGTCGAAGTCAGTCACCGTCGCGATTCTCGCCGGATTTTCGTCGGTCATTCTTGTAATGTTGTTAGGCCAATCACGCGTTTTCTTTTCCATGAGTCGCGATGGACTTGTCCCAAAGATTTTTTCCGATGTGCATCCGCGGTTTCGGACGCCATACAAATCGAACATGCTCTTCTTTGTCTTTACCGGCCTCCTGGCGGCATTCGTTCCGGCAGACGTGACCGGTGAAATGACCAGCATCGGAACACTCTTCGCTTTTATTCTCGTTTGCGCCGGCGTGTGGATCATGCGGGTTCGAAACCCTGAGCTAGAACGGGGATTCCGGGTACCGGCGGCGCCGCTTGTCGCAATACTCGGAATCATCACGTGCGGCGCGATGATCTATGGACTCGGTTGGACGAATTGGATGCGGTTAATCGTTTGGCTGCTGATTGGGTTCATCTTCTACTTCAGCTACGGGAAACACCACAGCCGCATCAACACACCGCCACCGGAAATGCCGGAGGGAATTAAGCTGAACCGGTAGTCTGGAGTCGCTAGCTCCAACTGCTGCCGCCGAACCCGCGCGCCGAACTGCTCGCGCCAAATCCAAGCAGCGCTTCAGCGCGTCGGCGCAAAGCTGCGCCATTTCCGCGTTTTAGAAATTCGCGCCGCGCGATGTCAATTTCATCAACCGACAGATTCATTGCCCTCAGAATCTCCCATTCCTCCGGACTCAACATTGCCCGTTCTTCATCGCTGACCGCGCGCTTCTGCAAACGAGAGACGATTTCACTGAGCGCATTTCCGTTCGATCCGCGAAACGTGTCGATCAACCGCTGGAAACTTAGATGAAACGGAATGGTGGCAACATCGACATCGACACTTTGAGCCACACTTTCCGGCGGCATCGTAACCGGATCAGATTTTGTGACGGAATTCCAAACGCCGGCGGGCTGATAAAAGCCGATCTCGAGGCAGTACTTTTCTCGCGGCTCTGCCACCGTCACGTAGCAGTTGCCCGCCATCGGCTCGACCGCTTCGCTCGTTTCTTCCGAACCATCGCTTCGATAGACACGAAGATGAACTTGTCGATCCACCGGAGCGGTATTTCCGAAAATGGATGACCAGTCGATAACCCAATACGCAAAGACCGTGTGCGGATCGCGCGCGATAGAGAACAATAGCGGGGCGCCGTAGACGCGGGGCAATTCGACAACTTCAGCCAAGTCGCCCGGGAGTTTTGGATCGTTGCGAGCTAAACGCACGACCGGCCCATTTGAAATACGGTATCCCATGGATTCAGTGTCGGTTTCGTTGTCAGTTGTTTCCGGTATCACGTTTTGTACCCAATCTGCCGAGAATCGGCAAAACGAAAAGCCGAATGTTGCGCTGCGCACCCGAACATCGACAGTCGACCTGCTGATTCACTGCGACCGTGAAGCCCTATATCATTTTCAATCCCCGTGCCGGGGCCGCTACCGATCGGAAAACGGTTCTTTCACAACTAGGGCAATTAAATCCGACGGCGTTACGGATCACGCGAAAGTCCGGTGATGCCGAAAAATGGGCGCGAGCCGCTCTCAAGACAAAATGTAAATACATTGTCGTCGCCGGCGGTGATGGAACCTTAAACGGAGTGGTGAATGGATTAGGGACGGAGGCACGGAACGTTCGCCTCGGAATCGTCCCGCTTGGAACGGGAAACGATTTTGCGCGCACACTCGGACTGCCGTCGTCGATCGAACAGAACATCGACATTCTTCATTCGGCCAAAACAAAGCGAATCGATCTCGTTCGAGTTAAGAGCAAACGCATCCGATATTTCGTCAATGTGTCAGCCGGCGGTTTTAGTGGTGTCGTGGGCGGAAAGATGACATCTAAGATTAAGCGGGCATGGGGACCGCTCGCATACATCCGCGGGGCCGCCGCCGCATTGTCGCAACTACAGGCATACCAGACCCAGATCTTATTGGACGACGACGAACAATTGTCTGCCGAGCTTTACAATGTGGTCGTTGCGAATGGCCGCTTCGTCGCAGGCGGCCTGCCTATCGCGCCTGATGCCAATCCAAGCGATGGTTTTCTTGAACTCGTTTTAATTCCAAAACTCGGCGCAACCGAAATTGCCGTGCTCGCGGCCGAAATCGTTTTAGGAAAACACCTTTCGGACAAGGCGACGATATTTCGACGGGCAAAAAAGATTTCTGTCCGATCACGTCCGGGAATGTGGTTCAACGTGGACGGCGAATTGGTTGGCAATTCACCAGCAGTATTTCAAATCCTGCCCCGCGCGCTAAACTTCGTTGTAAAATGATGATCAGCGAAAAAATCGTTCCATTGGAAGAACTCGCGCAACGCGCCGGCAAACTACGCGCGGCCGGAAAGAAAATCGTGGCGACGAACGGGTGCTTCGATTTGCTTCACGTTGGACATGTCCGCTATTTGAATGCGGCTCGCGCGCTTGGCGACGCACTGATCGTGGGAATCAACGGCGACCAATCGGTTCGCGAATTGAAGGGAGCCGGTCGTCCAGTTAACAATGAAAAGGATCGGGCCGAAATCGTGGCCGCATTGGAATGCGTTGACCTGGTCGCCATTTTTCCCGAGATCCGCGCGACACGCTTTCTTGAACTCGCCGCGCCCGATATTTACATTAAGGGCGGCGACTACAAGCAAGAGACATTGAATGCCGAAGAGCGCCGGCTTCTGGAGAAAATCGGCGCGAAGATCGACATCGTGCCGTTCGAACCCGGCTATTCGACGTCCGATTTACTGGCGCGCCTGAGCAAGATCAAAAAATGAAGCGGCTTGGTCTTGGAATCCTTGGATCAGGAAAAGGATCAAATTGCCGCGCTATTCTGGAAAGCATTCGCTCCGGAGCGTTGCCCGCTGAGGCGCGCGTCGTGATATCCGACGTGCTGGACGCGCCGATCCTGGAAATCGCGCGCGAGTTCAATGTTCCCAATGCGTATCTTCCACCGGGGCAATTTCGCACGCGGCTGGAGCCGAACACGGAGGCCGAGCTCGTTCGACTTTTGCGGGATGCAAAAGTCGAGCTGGTTGTGCTCGCTGGATTTATGCGCGTTTTGAAATCGCCCATGTTGCAGGCCTTTCCGCGGCGAATCATTAACATTCATCCATCGCTCTTGCCGAAATTCCCAGGACTGGAAGCATGGAAGCAGGCGCTCGATGCCGGCGAGACCGTTACCGGTTGCACCGTTCATTACGTCGACGAAAGAATAGATCACGGAGACATCATCGCGCAGCGCGACGTGTCGATTATGCCTAACGACTCGTCCGAAAGCCTGCACGCACGAATTCAGGTCGCCGAACACGAATTATATCCGGCCGTGATCGCGAAGCTTTGTCGCGAAGGTGACTAACTTCTCTAAATCGTTTCAGCTTTTTGGTCGCGACCGAGCAATTCTTCCATCGCCTGGGCGGACGGCTTCTGTTCGTAAAGCAGCGAGTAAACCTGATCGATGATTGGTGTCTCGACGCCGAGGTTATGCGCGCATTCATGCGCGCTCTGCGCGGTTGGAATTCCTTCGGCGACCGTTCCCATGGAAGCAGCAATTTCATCTAAGGAGCGACCCTTGGCCAACTGCTCGCCGGCGCGACGATTGCGACTGTGTTGACTGAAACAAGTCGCCATGAGATCCCCGGCGCCACTTAATCCATAAAACGTGCGTAATTCTCCACCCATCTTTGTGCCGAGACGGACCATTTCAGCGAGCGCTCGGGTCACGAGAGCCGCCTTGGAATTGTCACCGAGACCGAGGCCGTCGCCCGCTCCAGCTGCGATTGCAAAAACGTTTTTGAGCGCGCCGCCAAGCTCGATTCCGGCCAGCTCCTCGCCCGTATAAATTCGGAATCGCGGAGTGCCGAGAAATTTCTGAAGTTCGTCAGCCAAGTTTCGTTCTGTGCACGCCAGGACAGTGGCTGTCGGCAGCCCACGTGAAACTTCCGTAGCCAAGTTCGGTCCGGAGAGAACAGCAATCGCATGTTGGGGAAAAATCTCCGCCAGGATTTCGCTCATCCGTTTGCCGGTTCCATGCTCAATGCCTTTAATGCAACTCAGCAGGACGGCGTTGGAATTAATTTTAACTTCCGCGAGTCGCGCCGCCGTTTCTCGCAGCGCGGTCGAAGGCGTGACGAAAACAATCAGATCAGCGTCGGCACAAGAATGGAGATCACTCGTTAGGCCAATCGCTTCAGGAAGACTTACTCCCGGAAGATACGCTTTGTTTTCGCGCGAGGCTCGGAGTGCCTCTGCTCGCGACGGATCATTTCCACACAGCAAAATCGGAAGACCTTGTCTTGCCCAAATTACCGACAACGCTGTTCCCCAGCCGCCGGCGCCAATCACTGCAATTCTCTCCAGTTTCACTTTCGAGCGAAGCGCGGTTCGGTCCCCTTGAGAAGTCGGGACAAATTAGAGCGATGTCGCACCACTATGATCGCCGCCAGCAACACCGCAAAATAAAGCAGGATCGGTGTCTGCAGTTGTTTCAGATACAGCATGGTCGCGACTGTCACGGGAAGGGCGATCGCCGCGGCGATCGAAGAGAGCGAGACGTACCGCGTAACTTGAAATGCCACAATCCAAACGACGCACGCAACAGTTGCGGCGAACCAGTTAAGACCAAAAAGGCTGCCCAGAGATGTAGCGACTCCTTTCCCTCCTTTGAATCCGAGCCAAATCGGATAGCTGTGGCCGATCACTGAAAAAATGGCGGCGATCGCGCCGCAAAGATCGACAAACTTCGGGGTCGATTGAGCGGAGTTGGCGATCATCATTCCGACTATCACCGCCGCCAAACCTTTCGCGAAGTCCACGACAAACACCGGATAACCGAATCGTTTGCCCAATACGCGCGTCACATTGGTGGCTCCGATGTTCCCGCTGCCAACCTTGCGTATATCGACTCCCGCAATGCGGCCCGCAACATAACCTGTTGGAATTGAGCCCAAGAGATAGGCAAGGAATGCGACAATAGCGAAGGTGGACACTGGTCGTTAGACGTTTTCTCTCCGAGCAAAGGAGAAATCTTTTCTTTCTAAGCTATTCTTAGTGAGCCATATAGACAAAATTGAAATGTCGGCTGGCGTGACGCCGCTAATCCGGGCAGCTTGCCCGAGAGTGAGCGGCCGAACCTTCGAGAGTTTTTGGCGCGTCTCGGAACTAAGTCCAGCAACGCTCGCAAAGTTAAATCCGTCAGGAATTGTTTGCAGATTCTTCTTGGACAATTCTCGGTTGTGTTGCATCTGGCGAGCTGTGTAACCCTCGTATTTGATGTCTGTTTCGAGAAGCTCCCAAATACCTGCGGGAGCAATCAGGCGGAGTTCCGGCGGAAGATCCGCATGGGTGAATCCAGGGCGCTTCAGAAGCTGAGAGATCGCAACGCCGTCCCGGCGTGTGTTGTTCGCCAAGGCGCGGCACTCCTCCAGCAGGGACATTTTGGACTCCAAGGCTGTCATTCGTTTTTGCGTGACCAACCCAAATCCGAATCCCTTCGCTGTGAGTCGCTGATCCGCGTTGTCATGTCGAAGCTGCAGGCGATCTTCAGCTCGGCTGGTAAACATGCGGTAGGGCTCTTCGGTTCCCTTGGTTACCAAATCGTCAATGAGAACGCCGATATAAGCCTCATTTCTGCCGAGAACAAAGCCCGGTCGATTTCGAACGCTCAGTGCTGCATTCGCGCCGGCCACCAACCCTTGAGCTGCGGCCTCCTCGTAACCCGACGTCCCGTTAACCTGCCCGGCAAAATAGAGGCGCCGGATCCTTTTGGTCTCGAGAGCATGGGTCAACTGGGTCGGCAGAAAATAATCATATTCCACGGCATAACCCGGACGCATTATTTCCGCACTTTCTAACGCCGGGATTGAGCGAACAAATTCAAGCTGGACCTCGTAGGGGAGGCTGGTCGAGATACCGTTGATGTAAAACTCGCTGGTATGGCGACCCTCTGGCTCCAAGAACAGCTGATGGGCCTCCCGGTCACCAAATTTTACGACCTTATCTTCGATCGAAGGGCAATAACGCGGTCCGGTGCCCTTAATCCGACCGGCATAAAGTGGCGACCGATGGAGGCTTGCCCGAATGATTTCATGGGTTCGGCCAGTAGTTTGAGTGATCCAACAAGGCATTTGTTCCACGTGGAACGGCCGCCCGCTGACATCGTTTAAGGTAAAGACCTCGTTCTCACCAATGGCCTCGGCTTCAAAAAATGAAAATCGCGGAGGAGGATCATCTCCTGGCTGGATCTTGCAGCGCGCAAAGTCTATCGACCTTCCATTGATCCGGCAGGGGGTGCCGGTCTTAAATCTCCCGCTCTCAAATCCCAGTTGTCGGAGATCGTCGCTCAAACTCGAGCTCGCGTCCGCCATTCGCCCACCGGGTTTGCTCGTCTCCCCGACGTGAAGCAAGCCCCGCAAAAATGTGCCGGATGTGATCACCACGCTGTGGCCTGAGATTGTCAGGCCCAGGTCTGTTTCGACCCCGATCGCCGCTTCATTCGCAACCAAAATACGAGAAACCGTCGCTTGCTTTACATCCAAGTTATCAGCCTGCTCCAAAATGGCCTTCATCCGAAATTGATAAGCTTTCTTGTCGCATTGCACGCGGGGCGCTCGGACAGAGGGTCCTTTTGACCTGTTGAGCATTCGGAACTGGATTCCTGTGGCATCTGCGTTCAAACCCATTGCTCCGCCTAAGGCATCGATCTCGCGGACAATCTGTCCTTTCGCTAGGCCGCCGATCGCTGGATTGCAGGACATTTGGCCAATCGTATCGAGATTTTGCGTCAGCATCAGAGTACGACAGCCGATGCGCGCGGATGCTAGAGCCGCTTCGATTCCGGCGTGGCCACTCCCGACCACTATGACGTCATAAGTGTCCGGCAGTCTAAACATCTCGGGAACCTTCTAAAATTCCTTGCGATGGAAGCGGCAATAATTCGGCGAGGTCAAACTCCTGCACTTTGCCATCAGTCGTCGCCGTCAGAACCTTCATGCCCGGATTGAATTCGGCGAGTACTTGCCGGCAAGCACCACATGGTATTGCCGGTTTTTTCCCTTCCGTTACAACTGCAATCGCAGCGAAGTCTTTGCTGCCTTGAGCGACCGCGGTCGCGATTGCGGATCGCTCGGCACAGATCGTCAATCCGAGAGAAATATTTTCAACGTTACAACCGGTGTAAATCTTGCCCGCCTTGGTAACCAGGGCCGCGCCCACCCGAAAACCGGAATAGGGAGCGTATGCCAGCAGTCGCGCCGCCGAGGCCGCGCTGATTAGTTCGTTATATTGTATAACAGACACATTATAAATTGTTTATCGTAGAATATTTCGGCCTAGACGAAGTGCTTTCTTCTGACGGCGCCGAGATATCATCAGATTGTCGCACAACGTTGACGGCGACCCGAGTCAAAAGAACAAACAAAAGTGCCGTGATCACAAATGCACCGCCCCACATCCAGTACTCCACGACTCGCGGATGCGTTTTGCCCAGCGCCAGATTGAGACCGAACTGCCCCAATGTACCCAAATACGTGTAGAGAAAAAGACCGGGTGCGCGGCCGACAGTCGTCCAAAACATGTACGATCTAAAACGAATTGGAGTTAAGCCGTACAAATAATTCAGCAGGCTGGTTGGGAACAAAGGATGTAATTGAGTAAGAAAAATTATTTTCCGGGCATCGCGCTCAACCGCTTTTTCCAGGACGCTTAACAGTGGAGTCGCTGCGCGTCGCCGCCGCAACCATCGGCCGCCCAGCCCTCGACTAATCGCGAATGACGCGGCCGCTGCAATGCTGTTTCCCAGAAGCACGATGAAGAAACCCCACCACAGGCCAAAGAAGAATCCCGCGCCGACGCAAAGGATGCCACCGGGGAGTAAAAGCACGTTGCAGCCGGCAAAAAGCAAGGGGTAACAAATCGCGCTCCAAGCGCCTAAACCCAGAACACGCCGCTGCAAGGCCACCACAAAATCAATGACTGGAAAAAAGTGCGAGAGCAGTAGTAACGACGCGATAACGATAATGAACGTCGCAACTTGAAGATACACTGCGCGCCGGGCCTCGAGCATCCTGAGATTTTGCTCGTTTCAGAGACTTCGCGCAAATGTCGTAGTTACTCTGACTAAACCGCAGGGGCCTGTACGTTTCGCCGACGCGGAATGCCGAGGCTGTCAAAAATGACCCGCGTGGCGTCAGAACGATTAAGCGTGTAGAAATGGATACCGGCTACGTTGTTATCCAAAAGATCGTGACATTGTTCCAAAGCGAAGTGAACACCGACGCGCCGGACGCTTTCAGGATCATTTTCGCATCGCCGTAAAGCACGCAGAAGCTTGGCCGGGAAACGCGCTCCGCCGGCGAGTTCAGCGATGCGTTTGAATCCGGTCATGGATGTGACCGGCATGATCCCAGCGATGATAGGCACATGGATGTCGGCGAGTGCGCAACGCTCGCGGAAGTCAAAGAAGTCGCGATTATCAAAAAATAGCTGAGTGACAATGTAGTCGACGCCAGCCTCGATTTTCGCTTTGAAATGATCCATCTCGATCAATCGATTCGGCGTCGCGGGATGTCCTTCCGGGAAACCGGCCACGCCGACTCCAAATCCGCGCGGATCCGGATGTGCGCCCGATTCGTTGAATCTTCGAATGAACCCTACTAGGTCGACCGCGTGTTGAAACGAGTCTCGCGATCTGTCGTAAGCAATGTCCTGGGGCCGATCTCCCCCGAGCGCGAGAACATTCCCAATCGCCGACTTGGCGTATCGAAGCAAAATGTCTTGGATCTCTTTTTCATTATGACAGACGCACGTCAGATGAGGGATTGGATCCAGTTTTGTCGTGTGTTGAATGCGCTCGACGAGATTGTGAGTTAAGTCCCGCGTCGAGCCGCCGGCCCCATACGTCACGCTAACGAAGTGGGGCATGTACGACTCGAGATCGCGAATCGTTTGGTAGAGAGTTTCCGCAGACGCCGGCGTTTTCGGAGGAAAGAACTCAAACGAAAACGTGGGCGAATCCTCCCGTATGATGTCGGCGATGTGCATGTTCCGTGCGCTTATCTTCGCTTGTTCCGAGACTGGCGGTCAACTTACGACCAAGCACATTTTTGGCCACGTTTTACAGGCAAAAGCCTCCAATGACCAAAACCAAGCAGCGAAGTTGAAATTTTATTTTTTTTTGTTAAGCGATGGCACAGCAACAAGCCAACAACTTCGAATAACGCGCAATAACTTCCGTCTTTCCGCCTGCGATGAATGTTGTGTGCTGTTGTTGGCGGTGTTATCAACAGCTTGCTCTGCGGCTGCGCATGGGCGTAACGCCGGAGTTGTTGGCGAGGAGAAGGAGAAGAAGTAATGGGCCCTTAATTAGAAATTCTAATTAGAAGGGCGAACAACTTCGTAACCCCGTGCGAATTCAACTAAAAGAGATCATGCCGCCAAACGCAGTAGTATCTACCCACGAAGTCGCCGAAAGATCGACGCCCGTGGTGTCGCGAGCGCCGGCAGAATCTATCGATAGTCTGTTTGAGCGGGTAGCGTGGCTTTACGCGTTCTGTCGTGAGCGTTTGTTCCGCGACGACACCAACCGGATCATTTCAGCGTTATGGCAAACGCAAACGCCGGCGTCCGGAACGCGCGTGATTGAGCTGGGTTGCGGCCCCGGATTTTACTCAAGAAAACTAGCGCGAAGGTTTCCCGAAATTGCCGTTCTCGGGGTGGATCGTTCCGAGAGCCAGTTACGTGCAGCGCGCCAGCGTGCCGCGGCCGAAAACGTAACCAACTGCGTATTCGAACGTGTCAACGCGCTCGCACTGCAAAGCGCGGATGCGTCATTCGATATTCTGATAGCATCACGCATTTTTACGGTACTGCCTGACCATCAGCGCGCCGTCGCTGAGATGTTTCGTGTCTTAAAACCCGGCGGGCGGTGTTTCATTGCCGAACCGCGTCATGCTTTCTGGGCCTCGATTCCGCTCATGGCCATGTGGTTACTCGCCAGTGTCATTCATTCTGGAAACGGCTACCGCGAGCCAAGAAAAGCGACTGTTCTCACGACCGAAGCCTTCAGCGACTTGTTCCAGCGATTGCCATGGAAATCGGTCCGAGTTTGGCAGGACGGGCGCTATCAGTACGCACTTTGCGAGAGGGGCTGAGCGCCAAACTCAGCCAAATGCAGGCCAGACATCGCGTTCTCGATCCAACTGCGCAGCCGGCGATAGGAAAAAATATTTGCGCGCTGGCAGTAATGACGAAGGCTCCGCGGGCTGGACAGGTAAAAACGCGCCTCGTGCCGCCGCTCAGTCCGGAGGAAGCTGCACAGCTCAATATCTGTTTTCTTCGGGACACCGCCGCCGCCATTGCAAAAGCTCGTGGCACCACCGCTCGCGGCGTGGGCGTTTACACACCAATCGGTGCTGAAGCCGCCTACAGCGACATCCTGCCAGGCGACTTTGATCTTATTCCACAGCGCGGGGACGGGTTTGGTGAACGGCTTGCCCTCGCCGCAGACGATCTCTTTCAGTGCGGCTTCGCTTCAGTTTGCCTGATCGATTCCGACAGTCCCACTGTTTCCGCAGACGTTTACGCAGAGGCGGTTGCGATGCTATCGACGCCCGGCGATCGCGTCGTGTTGGGTCCGTCGGACGATGGCGGATATTATCTGATCGGTCTCAAGAAAAGTCGGCGAGAATTGTTCGAGCGAATCGATTGGAGCACCGAGCGCGTTTTGGAGCAGACAAAACAGCGCGCGCGAGAACTCAGTCTCGAAGTCCGCTTGCTGCCGACTGGTTACGACGTCGACGATGCCGCGACGCTGCGTCGGCTGTGTGACGAATTGCTTTCTGAAAAATCGGGGCGCGATCTCGCGCCGAACACGTGGGGGTTTTTGGCTACGCTCACGGCGCGGAAAAAATTGTAGGACGGTCGCGACAACGTTAGCCTGCGTTCGCTAATGGCGAAGAACGAAAAACGAGCACTGGTCACCGGCGGCGCCGGACTCATCGGATCCCACATTACCGATCTGCTCGTGCGCGAGGGCTGGAAAGTTCGCGTCCTTGATAATCTCGAACCGCAAACCCATCGCCGCGGCAAGCCGGCCTGGATCAATGAAAAAACCGAATTCATTGAAGGCGATTTGCGCGACCGTGAAACGATCACCGCTGCGCTCGATCAGATCGACATCGTCTTTCACCAGGCAGCCTACGGCGGCTACATGCCCGAGATTTCGAAGTACGTTCACGTTAACTCGTTAGGCACAGCGCAAATACTGGAAGTCATTCGCGAGAAAAATTTGCCCATCAAGAAAATTGTCGTCGCCAGTTCGCAAGCCGTTTACAGCGAAGGTGCGGGCATCTGCCCGAAACATGAGCTCGTTTTTCCGGACGTGCGGCCGGTCGAACAACTGCGGAAAGGCGATTGGGAAGTGCACTGTCCAATTTGCGGCGCGGGTACGAAAAGCGCGCCGACCCCCGAGAACGCGCCGGTCGGTGGCGAAACGGTTTATGGGTTGACCAAAGTCGACCAGGAAAAGCTTGTCCTGCTTTGGGGAAAACAAGTCGGGACGCCGACGGTCGCGCTCCGTTATTCGTGCACTTACGGACCACGCCAATCCATTTTCAATCCCTACACCGGCGTGATTGCAATTTTTTGCACGCGTCTGCTCAACAATTTGCCGCCGGTGCTTTACGAAGATGGCGAGCAAACGCGCGACTTCTCATTCGTCGAAGACATCGCGCGCGCGAACCTGCTGGCGGTCGAGAGCGATCGGCTGGACGGCACGGCAGTAAATGTCGGGAGCGAGAAAGGCGTACCGATTCGCAAGGTCGCCGAAATCGTTTCCGCCGCGCTCAAGATCGACATCGAACCGGAAGCGCGGGGAGAATTTCGTCCCGGCGAAATGCGTCACCTGACGAGCGACACCGCGAAGATTCGTTCGGCCGGCTACAAACCACAGATCGAGCTGGAAGAGGGAATCGAGCGCTACATCGACTGGATTCGCGCACAATCGGACATCCGCGATTATTTCAGCGAAGCTGAGCAAATTCTAAAGAGCAAAGGCATCGTTCATCGCGTAGAAGTTGGGAATGCCTGAGACCGCTGGCATTCCGGATTTCAATTCCCCGGTAGGCGAGCACGCGCGCAAAGATTTTCCGATCCTGGATGCGGACATGACGGTGGCCGCGGCGCTCGACCGCATCCGGCGTGAAGGCATCGGCGAGCGCGTTATCTATTTCTTTGCAGTCGATTCCGACAAACGCCTTGTCGGCGTGCTACCCACGCGCCGGTTACTGACCGCGGCGCTCGAGAGTCCTTTGCGCGACATCATGGTCCGACGTGTCGTTGCCATTCCTGCCACCGCTACCGTGCTTGATGCCTGCGAGTTTTTCGTGCTCTACAAATTTTTTGCGTTTCCAGTTGTAGACGAACAACGTCGGATCGTCGGCGTTATCGATGTCAGCCTGTTTGCCGAGGAAATTTTGGGTGAGCGAGAGGAACAACCCCGCCCGGCCAGTCCGGTCCGCGACGATGTTTTTGAAGTCCTCGGATTTCACCTCGAGCAAATCCGCGGCGCATCACCGTGGCGGGTTTTTCGGTTTCGTTTCCCGTGGCTGCTGGTCACGGTCGCCGCCGGCACGATTTGCGCGATTCTCGCCGGCGCGTTTGAAGCCACTCTCGCGCGCAGTCTCGTTGTCGCATTCTTTCTCACGATGGTGCTCGGCCTGAACGAAAGCGTCAGCGCCCAATCGATGAGCGTGACGATTCAGATGTTGCGATCGGCGCCGGTGACATGGAGCTGGTTTGCCAGCGCGCTCCGCCGCGAATTGATGACGGCGGTCCTGATCGGCCTGGCCTGCGGTGGTGTCGTCACTTTGATTGTGTGGTTTTGGCGTAGCGATTTGCGCAGCGCCGGCGTGATCGGCGGGAGTATCGCGCTTTCGCTCGTGACCGCTTGCCTCTTCGGTCTTGGCGTTCCGTCGCTCCTGCACCGGCTCAAACTCGACCCCAAAATTGCCGCCGGTCCGATCACGCTCGCGCTCGCGGACATTTGCGCTCTCGCTTTATACTTCACGGCCGCGCACCTCGTTTTGCGATGAGCCGCGTTTCCGTCATCATTCCGGCGCTGAACGAGGAAGAACCGATCGCCGGTGTTGTCCGCGAATGTTTGGCGACGAATATTCCGAGCGAGGTCATCGTCGTCGATAACGGCAGCACGGATCGAACTGCTGAATGCGCGCGGGCAGTCGGCGCAAAAGTCGTGAGCGAACCGCGGCACGGTTACGGACGCGCGTGTCTCGTTGGAATTGGTGCGCTGGCACCGGAATCTGAAATCGTCGTGTTTCTCGATGGCGACGGCAGCGATTGCCCTGAGTTCATGAATCAACTCGTCGATCCGATCGCATCCGGAACTTACAATTTCGTGATTGGTTCACGCACCTGCGGCAAACGTGAAGTCGGCAGCATGAATTTTCAGCAAATCTTCGCGGGTCGACTGGCCGGATGGCTGATGTCGATCTTGTACGGGTTCCGTTACACCGACATGTGCCCATTTCGGGCAATCCGGCGCGACGCGCTCGCGAAGTTATCGATGAAAGAAGAGACTTATGGCTGGAATTTGGAAATGCAGATGAAAGCCGCGCGCGCTGGCCTGCGCATTCTCGAAGTCCCGGTTAATCATCGACGACGCGCCGGCGGCGTTTCCAAAGTCTCCGGCACGTTGCGCGGAACGTTCGTCGCTGGCGCACGAATCATTGCCACATTTATTCGAATTGCATCGAGCAAGTTGTAGGGGTGCTTGTTCTCAAGCACTGAACTAATAAACAGGCGCTTGGCACAAGCGCCTCTACAACTCTATCATTCGCGACTCATTCATGAGCCGATCAAAAGCATTTTCTGCTGGATTGCTCGCAGGTCTCGTCGCCGGAATCGCAATGACCGTCGCGATGTTGGTGCTGGCTTCTTTTGGTGTCGCCACGCCGCTCGCGATCATCGGCGATCGACTTTCCGTTTTTATTAAGCCGGGTCCGTTCCTTTCGATCATGGGCCGGGTCGGCGGGTACAATCATCTCAAGCAGCTCGGCGTTGGATCGACCATGGCCGGCCAGCTGTTCGTCAGCGCACTTGGCGGCGCAATTTTCGGTCTATTGATGCGACGCAATCCGCAGCGCGGCGTCACAGCCTGGACGATGTCGATCTTCGCTGCGTTGCCGATAATCGTGGTCGCGATTGTTTTGTGGCCGGTGCTCGGCACGAGCTATATCGGGTTGCCGATTGCATCCGGAGGCGCGGTGACGCTGATCGGTTTCACGCTCAGCGTCTTGGTTTTTGAGCGGACGCTTGTTGCCAGCTTTCACTTTCTCACCCAACCGAAAACTGGAGCCGAAAGCGGTGAATTCACTCCGGCAATTGGACGGCGCGCGCTAATCTTGGGCGGACTCGGCGTTCTCATGGCCGGCGGCGGCGTGGCGCTGTTAAGGAAACTTTATCGCGCGGCCACGTTCAGCTACGACGGCACCCAATATAAAGGCCGGATCGTCCAGCCGATCACGCCTAACGAGTTGTTTTATTGCGTGACCAAGAACGTGATCGATCCAACCGTCAACGTCGATCTCTGGCATTTGGAGGTGAACGGGCTCGTGCAAAATCCGGCCACCTATCGCTTTCAAGATTTGAAAGGATTCAATCAGGTCGAACAGGAAACCACGCTGATGTGTATTAGCAACGGACTCGACGCCGGCTTGATCAGCAATGCGGTTTGGAAAGGCATCACCCTACACGACTTGATCGATCCCGCCGGACCGATGGCGGATGCGAAACGTGTTCGCCTCTTTGGCGTCGACAATTACACCGACACCATTCCGCTCGAGAAAGCCCTCGATCCGGCCACGTTGCTCGCCTGGCAGATGAACGGCCATTCGTTGCCCGATCGTCATGGTTATCCGTTGCGCGCGATCGTGCCGGGTTACTTCGGCGAAAAGCACGTGAAATGGTTGACTCGCATCGAGCTCACCGGCGACGACGTAAAAGGCTTCTACGAAACGCAAGGCTGGGGGCCCGATTTCATGACGCCAACAAGATCGAGAATCGACGCGCCCGATCACGAATCGCGTTTCGCGTTGGGCCAATTAAGTGGACCGATCGAAGTCAAAGGCATGGCCTTTGGGGGCGATCGCGGAATTTCGCGCGTGGAGATTAGCGATGACGACGGCGAAACCTGGGCCGATGCCCACATTCATTACGCCGGCACAAAATTAACCTGGGCGCTCTGGAGTTATGAGTGGCATCCCGATAGTCCGGACGACTATACGCTCGTCGTCCGCGCCACTGACGGCGAAGGCGCAGTCCAGGAATGGGAAGAAGACCGCAGTCCTTACTCCGGCGCCACCGGCTTCCACAAAATCATTGTCCACGTCACGGCTTAGTTATTTTTGACAACGCGGACACCACGCGGTTGTGCGTCCGGCGACGGTGGCGTGCCGCAAAGGTGTGCGATGAATCGGACAGATGCCACCGCGTTTCCATTTCTGATGAATCAGCCAGTTGCGCGGCGGGTCGGAGAAATCTTTGCCGAGCGTTTCAAGCGATCGGCGGACAACAAATTTCGTCGTGCGGAAAAGCCCGGCGCGGTCGCGCGCAGTTAGTTTCCGAATTCGTTTCGAAGGCAGAACTTTTGCGCGCCAGAGAATTTCGTCGGCCATCCAGTTACCGATTCCAGGAAAGCCGTTTTGCATCAACAGGACGGCTTTGATCGGCGCTTGGCGATGCCGATTCAGGAATTGATCGACGAATTTCTGATCGAAGTGGCTCGAAATGATTTCGGGCGCATCGCTTTTCCACCAATCGGGTTCATCCGTTCCATGATGAAATCGGACACGACCGAACTGGCGTGAATCGGTAAAGACGAGCGCGCGTTCTTGTTGAAACAAAACCAAATGATCGTGTTTGGCGGGTCGATAATTCGCCGACTCAACTCGGATCTTGCCGGTCATGCCGAGATGAATTCCGAGCCAGTTGTCTTCGGAAAATTTGAAGAGCATTCGTTTTCCGCGCGCGTGCGAGCTCAGAAGTTTCGTGCCGATTAGTCTTTGGCGAAGTTTGTCCACGTCTTCGCCGCGAAAGATGCGATTTCGTGTGTGCAAGCTAAGATCGACAACCTCTCCGCCGCGGCCGGCCTCCCACTGTTTGCGAAACCAATCGACTTCGGCCAGCTCAGGCATCGCGCAGATTACGTGCGGAGAGAGGTGTGTTCCACTTGCGTCGTGTGCTAGATTTACTTGTGGAAAAGGTGATCATTGTTGGCAGCGGTTGTGCCGGCCTGACGGCTGCCATTTATGCGGCTCGCGCGAATCTGAACCCACTCGTGTTGGAAGGCCGCCAGCCCGGCGGCCAGCTTTCCACCACCACGCTGGTGGAAAATTTTCCTGGCTTTCCGGAAGGAATCGACGGGCCGCAGCTGATCCTGAACATGCACAAACAAGCAGAGAACTTCGGTGCCCGATTTTCCTATGCCGAGGTCATGGATTTCGAACCGCGCAACAATCACATTCGGGTCAAAGCCGACGACGAATGGATCGAAACCAAAGCGCTGATCGTTGCCAGTGGCGCGTCTGCGCGCTGGCTGAATCTCGAGAACGAAGAGAAATTAATCGGCCACGGCCTGACCAGTTGTGCGACTTGCGATGGCGCGTTTTACAAAAACGTTCCGGTCTGTGTGATCGGCGGCGGCGATTCCGCAGCGGAGGAATCAATTTTCCTGACCCGATTCGCCTCAAAAGTTTATTTGATCCACCGCCGCGACAAACTGCGCGCCTCGAAAATTATGGCCGATCGCGTGCTCGCGAACAAAAAGATCGAGCCGATTTGGAACACGGTCGTGACCGAATACATTCCCGATGAAAAAGGCGAAATGCGTGCCGTCCGCTTGCGCAACGTGCAGACAAACGAAGAGCGCGAGTTGCCGGTGGCGTGCGTGTTCGTTGCGATCGGTCACGATCCAAACACAAAAGCGTATCAGGGAAAACTCGAGACCGATCCGGACGGTTATCTGATCGCGCGACATATGGCGGAGAGTAAACATCCCGGCGTTTTCATTGCCGGCGACGTGGCCGATCGCGTTTACAAACAAGCAGTGACCGCGGCCGGGTCCGGCTGCGCCGCGGCGATGGAAGCGGAAAAATACTTAAGCGAACTCGAAAGCTGATTCCTTCTCTGTCATGCTGAGCGGAGTCGAAGCATCTCTCGATATTTCTGTGCACGTTACGGCTGCCAACAGTCGGAAACAGTAAGAGATTCCTCGACTTCGCTCGGAATGACAAAAACAGAATGAAGATTGTCGATCTAACGCAGTTTTACTCGCCGGTGAGCGGCGGGGTGAAGCGTTACCTACACGAAAAGATCGACTACATCGAGAACTGCACGGCGACAGAGAAGCACGTGCTCGTCATTCCCGGGAAAAAGACAACGGTGCGGGCACGCGGCCGCGCGCGGGTCTACACGATTCGTTCTCCATTGGTTTCCCGGACGGCGCAGTATCGGGCACTGCTAAACTTGCGCGCGGTCGAGCGAATCCTTCGAAGCGAGCGGCCGGACATCATCGAATCCGGCGATCCGTATCAGCTCGGCTGGAAAGCGATAAGCGCTGGTCGCGCGTTAAAAATTCCGGTGATCGGTTTTTATCATTCACATTTTCCCGAAGCCTATTTGCGCAGCAGCGCAAGATTGCTGGGCAAGACCGCAACCCGCCGGGTGATGAAACTTTCCCGCGCCTACGTGCGGAAACTTTACAACCAGTGCGCGGCGACACTGGTCGCGTCCGACCGACTGGCGCAGGTCCTGCGGGATTGGGGGGTGCGAAACGTCCGCGTTCTCAGCCTCGGCGTTAACATCGACATCTTTCATCCGAACCAGTCCGATGCAGAGGCGACGCGAAAAGCGCTCGATATCGATCCAAATCGAAAACTCCTGCTTTACGTCGGCCGTCTCGCGAAAGAAAAAAATACGACGAAATTATTTCGCGCGTTCGAGATTTTGCAGCGGCGCCGCCCGACTGATTTTCATTTGCTCGTGATTGGCGACGGCACACAACGGAGCGAGCTACGGAAACTTCAAACGCGAACGAAAAACGTCTCCTACATCCCATATTGTGCCGAGCCCCGCGAGCTCGCGCGCTATTATCGGGCGGCCGATCTTTTTGTTCATCCAGGGGTCCAGGAAACATTCGGTCTGGTCGCGCTGGAAAGTCAGGCTTGCGGGACGCCGGTGGTCGGCATTCGCGGCAGCGCCATGGACGATCTGATTTTTCATGACCAAAAGGATTGGGCGCACGAGAACACGGCGGAAGCGCTGGCGGCCGCGATCGAGCAGATGAGCGAGAAGGAGCTATCAGGTCTGGGCAAAGAGGCGGCAGTGCGCGCGGCGCAGTTACATGCCTGGTCACGGGTTTTCGAGCGGCTTTTTTGCATTTACCGCGAGGTCCATGCAAACTACAAAGGACACCCCGCCGGATGAGCACCGAGAACCCATTTATTATCCGCAGTTATCGGAAAACGGACCGCGACGCCGTGCGACGGCTCTGTTGCCAGACGGGCTTTCTCGGCACGCCGATCGATCCCGTTTATGAAGATCGACAATTGTTCGCGGATTTCCTCACTACTTATTACACCGATTGGGAACCGGAATCGTCCTTCGTCATTGAAATCGACGGTGAAATCCGCGGTTATCTGCTCGGTTCGCGCAAGCCGCTTAAAAATCAGCTCTATTCGTTCTGGCAAAACGTTTCGCTCTTTCTCAAAGCGCTCACTCGCTATTTTCGTTACAACGCCGCCTCACGTCGGTTCGTTCGGTGGGTGCTCGTTCACGGCCCGCGCGAAGTGCCGGCCGCACCGCGACGCGTCCCGCATTTTCATATCAATCTTCTTCCTGATGCACGAAAAATGTCGACCACGCGCGCGCTGATGAGCGCGTATCTGAGCTATTTGTATCGTTGCGGCGAAAAACGCGTTTACGGCCAGATCGTAACTTTTGAGAGCCGGCGAGGTGAACTAATGTTCGAGCGCTACGGCTTCAAAGTCTTGAACCGCGCCGAGATTACGAAATACAAGGCGTTTTATCCGCAATCGGTTTATCTCAGCACCGTGATCAAGAATCTGGAAACGGCTGAGCCACTGAGTGTGACTTCGCGCTCGCGGTGATCGAGGGCGCAATCGGTTTGCGGCCGCGCCCGTCTGCGAGACAAACGATTCTCGTCGTTGCCGGGCTAATCCTAATCGCGGCGGCGGTGAGACTTCCGCTGCTCAACGTTCCACTCGAGCGGGACGAAGGCGAATACGCCTACATCGCATGGCGGCTCGGCCACAATGAGCTCCCGTATCGCGATTGGGTCGATCAAAAGCCGCCCGCGATTTTTTGGGTTTATCGCGCGGCATTGGCTTTGCCGCTCGACCCGATTAGAGCTGTGCATTTCGCCGCGCTATTATTTTCGGCGGCTTCAGCCTGCGCACTATTTTTTCTCGCGCTGCGATTCGTGAATCGGTTCTGGGCGTTTATAGCGGCCGCGCTGTTCACGCTGCTTTCCGCGGACCCGTTCGCGCAGGGGACCGCGGCCAACACCGAGGTTTTCATGTTGCTTCCGCTGATTTTGGCTCAACTCGCGTTTCTGAAAGCGGCCGGCAATCCCCGCAACGCTTTGCTCACGCTCGTCTGCGGCGCGCTCACTGGAATCGCGATCGCGTTCAAGCAAGTCGCGGCCGTGAATTGGCTTCTATTGATCGTTCTGTATCCGATTTTCACGGCACCGGAAAAACGATGGCGCAGTACAGCCGCCTTCGCCTTTTGGTCGTTTGTCGGACTATTCGCGATTGCTGGAATCATTTCGCTCTACTTCTGGACGCGTCATGGATTGAGCGAGCTGGTCGACAACGTGTTCACCCATAACCTGGAATACATCGGCGCGATGACTTGGTCGGACCGGCTCCAATTTTGTTCGGAAACCTTGACGGGGCTAGCGCGAATGGAAACGATGACATGGATTTTCTCGGCTGCCGGTTTGCTCGCGTTAATTGTCGCCCGTAAAAGAAAATGGTTCGCCTTTCTCGCCGGCTGGCTGATTACGAGCATGATCGGTGTGAGCGCGAGCGGTTATTTCTTTCCGCATTATTTTCAGCAACTGTTGCCGCCGCTTGCATTGATCGCAGTTTTCGGCGCGCAATGGCTGAGCGACCTTCGGCCTTGGAGACGTTCTTGGATTCCGCGAGCGCTATTCGGTCTACTGCTAGTTGTTCTTCCGTTGAAAACGTTTTGGCCGTTTTGGTTCAGCTACACATCCGCGGACGCGGCGAGAAAGATCTATCCGGGGAATTTCTTCGCCGAAATGCCGGAGTTCGCGGCCCACATCGCGCAAATCACATCATCCGAGCAGCGCGTGTTCGTTTTTGGGGCCGAGCCGGAATTGCTCTTTTACGCGCGGCGCGTTTCGGCGACGCGCTACATTTTTCTCTTTCCGCTTTACGGGCCCTACCGGAACGCGCGGGAGAAACAAACTGCGGCGGCCGACGAAATCCAACGCACTGCGCCGGCAGCGGCGGTTTATGTTCCGAACGATCTCTTTTTCAATCCGGGTAGCGATCAGTACTTTACCGAATGGAGTTTATCCTACTTTGAGCAGAATTTTTATCCGGACACATGGCTGATCAAACAATCGCCGACCACCGCGCAGATCGTGCGAGCCGAACCGAATTCGCCAGAGCCGGAGCAGTTTCTTGGCGCGATCCTGGTGAAAAAGGCGGGGGCTCCATAGCTTTAGGGCACCGGCATTCCGCCGGTTGTTAGAGGCCGAAGTCTGCGCTAGTTTCCGGCGCTCCGAGCCGGAGTGGGTCCGAGCCGGACGGGCATTTTTTTGCCGGCATAGCTCAGTTGGTAGAGCAGCTGATTTGTAATCAGCAGGTCGTCGGTTCGAATCCGTCTGCCGGCTCCAGCCTTCGCTTAAGGCTACGGCTTGGCAGGCCAGCCTCCTAGGCGGCCGTTTCGCCGACACGAAGGCTCATTCCCATTAATTGGAAAATGCGGTCGCGTTTCTCGAGGTAACCGGGTGAATCCAAATGACGCGGTCGCGGAAGATCGACATCCACGACTTCCTGAATGGTGCCCGGTCGCGCGGTCATGATCAGAACCCGATCGGCAAGTTGGACCGCTTCCTCAATGTCGTGCGTCACAAACAGGATCGTTTTCTTTTCGCTTTGCCAGATTCGCACGAGATCGGTGCGCATTTTCAAGCGAGTCATGAAGTCGAGCGCCCCAAACGGCTCATCCATGTAAATGATGTCGGGGTTGGCGGCGAGTGCGCGCGCGATTTCGACCCGCTGGCGCATGCCGCCGGAAAGTTCGTGCGGATAAGCAGTCTCAAATCCGCCGAGGCCGACCATGTCGATGTAACGGGCGATGATGTGCTGTCGTTCGTCGTGCATTTTCTGGCGTAAACCGAAGCCGACGTTTTCATGCACATTCAGCCAGGGAAAAACGCCGTTTTCCTGAAAGACAAAGATTCGGCGCGGATCCGGATCATTTACGGGTTGGCCCTCGACTGTCACTTCGCCGGAAGTCGCTTTCAAGAATCCGCCGACAATGTTGAGCAAGGTAGATTTCCCGCAGCCGCTCGGCCCGACGATGCAGACGAACTCGCCGCGCGAAACATCGGCGTTCACATTTTCCAAAACGGGGATCTCTTCGCCGGCGCGTTTGCCGGGAAAACGCATCGACAGATTTCGAATCGAAATAACAGCCTCTTTCATTTGCGCCTCCCGATGTAGCCCCAACGGACCTCATCAAATTTTTCCAATTGCCGAACAAGTAGATCGAGGATGAGTCCGATCAGACCGATCATGACCATGCCTGCGACGACGAGGTCGTAACGCTTTCCGGCATTACGAGCGTCGATGATCAAATATCCCAGCCCGCTATTAACGGCGATCATTTCGGCGGCGACGACAACGAGCCAGGCCACGCCAAGAGCGATCCGAATTCCAGTAATGATCTGTGGCAAGCACGCGCGCAAAATGACCTGGCGAAAAAGTTCGCCGGTGCTGAGGCCAAAGTTTTGGGCGGCGCGCAGATAAACGAGCTGCATGTTCTGGACAGCGGCGATCGTCGCGACGGTGATTGGAAAAACGCTGGCCAGAAAAATTAAAAAGATCGGCGCGGCATCGCTGACGCCAAACCAAAGGATGGCCACCGGAATCCACGCGATGGGCGAGATCGGCCGCAGGATTTGAATGAAAGGATTGAACGCTTGAAACGCGCGTGAGTACCAGCCGAGGACGAGTCCCAATGGAACGCCGATCAGCACAGCGAGGGCGAATCCCCATGAGACGCGAAAGACGGAAGCGACAATGTATTTGAGGAGAAGTCCCTTTTGAATCAGCTCAACGATGCCGCTGGCGACGTTGCCCGGTGTCGGAAACAAATCGCTGCCGGACCAACGAACGGCCAGACCCCACAACGTCAAGAAGAGCGCAGCCATCCCAACTGGGCGCACGATTCGCCAGAACAACGAATCCGGATCGCCAATACGACGGGGCCACATCGTCACAGATGTCGATCTTTGCTCGACTACTACTTCAGCGCCGGCGCGGTTCATTTGGATTTGGCTCCCAGGCGTATGGTTGCACTGCGCTGTCGTCGGTCACAAACGATGCGTCGGTGTAATCTTCGAAATGGGCTGAACCCTTCAGAATGCCGGCGGAGCGACCGAGCGCTGCAATTTCTTCAAAGTCCGGCTTTCGGAGCGCAAGGTTTGTGTATTTGACGCGGTCGGGCGGCTTGCTCAGGACGAACGAGAGCAGCCGCGGATTTTGATTATAATAAAATCGACTGACGAACTGGGCCGTTTCCATCCGGTGCTCCATGCTTTTGTCGATCCATTTTCCGCTTTTCGCGATCCCGTCCACCAGCCGCTGCACCGTGTCGCGATCGTTTTTGATCATGTCTTCGTGGACGGCGAGGACGCAGGAAATGAAATTCGGCCACACATCTTTGGTGAGCCAAAGCACGCGACCGTAACCGTCGAGCTCGGTTTGACCCATGAACGGTTCGCCGCTGGAGATCGCGTCCACCGCCTTGGCGTAGAGCGCGGCCGGCATGTCCGGCGGCGGCATTTCCAGAAGATCGACATCTTTCGGCGTCATGTTCGCGTTTTTCAGTGCACGAAAGATCAGAAGTCGTTGATTTGAGAAGCGGTTCGGCACCGCGATCCGTTTGCCGCGCAAATCTTCCATCCGATAAATTTGCGAATCCTTGTGTACCATTACCGCGGAGCCGTCGCGATGGCCGAGATAAACAATCTTGATCGGCACGCCTTGCTCGCGCAGCGCCATCGCCATCGGCGCGAGAATGAACGTCGCCGGCGTGTAGCCTGACAAATACGCCTCTTTCAATTCCGGCCATCCGTTGAATCGGACCGGGTCGAAAATGCTCTCGCCGGTCATCTGTTTATTTATGAAATCGGTAACCGGACATGTCAGGTGACACGTCACCGGCAGAAATCCGATTCGAAATTTCTTGTGATCAGTCGTCGCCGCGCCCCTGGAGTCAAAGAGATGCAGATTCAACCAAGCGTGAACGAGCGTGATCGCGACGAGCCAAGCGATCGCAACTACAATCAAAATCTTCCGCATCGACATGGAAGGGCATCCCTACGCAATGAGCGCGGCCTTCGCAATCTCAAAGCAACTGATAAGGATCGACATCGACTGTTGCGAGAACGTCTTTGGGCAGCGGTAATTTCTCGAGCGTCTCGCGCACCAGCCGGCTCAGCCGCATGACTGCTTCGCCACGCAGCAAAATGTGAAAGCGAAATTGGCCCTGCAGCTTTTCCAACGGCGCCGGGGTGGCATCGCCGAGGATGAATTCGGAGCCGAGCGATTCTTTCAAACGCCGCACCAACGTTTCGGCCGATAACTTTGCCCGGGCTTCATGCGCTGACCGGGCCGTGATCAAGACCGCATGTTTGAACGGCGGAAAATCGCAGCGTTCCCGGAACTCGAGTTCTTGTTGGAAGTAACCGGCGAAATCGTGGTGCCGAGCAAATTGAATCGACGGACTAAACGGCGTGTAGGTTTGCACGAAAACCTCTCCGGTCGTTTCGCCGCGACCGGCGCGCCCCGCCACCTGCGTGAGCAACTGAAATGTCCGTTCGCCCGCCCGGAAATCAGGAAGATGCAACGCCAGGTCCGCATTGATGATTCCGACCAGCGTGACGTTTGGGAAATGGAGACCTTTCGCGATCATCTGTGTCCCGACCAGGATGTCGATCTTGCCGGTACGGAAATTCCGCAAAGTTTCGCGGTAAGCCTCTTTGCGCGTCATCGAGTCCGCGTCCATTCGCCGCACGGTCGCTTTTGGAAAAAAGTGGGAAACGGTGGACTCAACTTTTTCGGTCCCGAAACCGGCGTAAATGAGTGCGTCTTTTCCGCACTCGGGACATTTCTTTGGCACGGCGGCGGTGTGCCCGCAAAGGTGACAGCTCAATCGCGCCATGTGCCGATGAAACGTGAGCGCGACGCTGCAGTTCGGGCAATTGCGCGCTTCACCGCAATTACTGCACAGCAGCGAGGTCGAAAATCCGCGCCGGTTTAAAAACAAAATTGTCTGCTCGCGTTTCTCGAGCCGGGCCGCGATCGCTTGCGACAGTTTCTCCGAAAGAATTGGCGCGATCTTTCCTTTTCGCCGTTCCTGGCGAAGATCGACGATTCGCATCAGCGGCATCTGTTGATTGTCGACGCGCTGAGTAAGATTGAGCAGCTCGTATTTGCCGGTAGTGGCGTTGTGATAACTCTCGAGCGACGGCGTGGCGCTGCCGAGCACAACTGCGCATTTCTCGATCTTCGCGCGCACGACCGCGACGTCACGCGCATGATAGCGCGGTGCTTCCTCCTGTTTGTACGTCGTCTCGTGTTCTTCATCGACAATGATGAGTCCGAGGTCCTTCAATGGAGCGAACACCGCGCTTCGCGCGCCGATCACGATCCGGGCGCGTCCGGAATGGAGTTTGTGCCACTCGTCGTGGCGCTCGCCTTGCGATAAATGACTATGCAGAACGGCAACCACTTCGTGCATCTCGGCAAAACGGCTCTTGAAACGTTCCACCGTTTGAGGCGTGAGCGAAATTTCGGGGACGAGAACGATCGCGGTTTTGCCGCGCTCAAGAGCAGTCCGAATTGCTTGCAGGTAAATTTCGGTTTTGCCGCTACCGGTGACGCCGTGCAACAAAACTGGTTTCGCTGCTTCAGGCGCACCAAGCGCGGCAGTGATTTTGTTGAGCGCGAGAGATTGTTCTGGATTCAGCTCCAGATTTGCCGTCGCAATAAATTGCTCATCTGCATGCGGATCGCGTTCAACCGCTTCTTCGCGAAGCTCGATCAGCCCGCGCTTGGCGAGCGCGCGCAGGGTCTGATTATCGAGTGAAGTCTTGCGCAGCAATTGCGCAGCCGCCGTCGGCTTCTCCAGTTGAACAATCGCTTCGAGCAGTTCGGCCTGGCGCGGCGCGCGCTTGCGCAAGTTGTCGATCGTGTCGCGGTCGATCTTTGTCAGTGGCTGTACGAAGAGCTGCTTTTTCCAGCCGACTTCCGCACGCCGGATCACCTGCGGCAGCAAACTGCGCATGACGGTTTCGAGCGGGCAGCAATAATAGGTGCTCATCCATTTCGCCAGGTCGAGAAGCGATTCACTGATGGCCGGAGCTTCGCCCACCAGAGCTTCAATTGGCCGAATGCCTTTCGCGTCGCTCTTCTCGAGCGTCGCCAGGACGGTGGCGAGAGCGGACTTGTCGCGAAACGGGACCCGCACCCGCGAACCGATCCCGATCCGATCGGCCAGCGTCTCGGGCACCGAGTAATCGAGCTCGCGTTGAATGGCGCGGTCGATAATCACGCGAACGTAGTTAGGCTTCATCATCTTGCTGGCCGGCAATTTAATTGAAGTTTAGGTCGATCACCCGCCTTCGCTATGCTACGGCGTGGCAGGCGAGCATGAAAACCGGAATACTGGTGCAATGAGATTCGTTCTAAAGCTGATCCTGTGTCTCCTAATCGCTTTGGCGGCTGGGTTCGGCTACCTCGCGCTCCGCTCAGGTGACGCGCTTTACAGCTTTTACGAATGGGTCAGTCCGGCGCGATTTCAACAATACGATAAGCTCATCCTCTCAGTGGCGGCGGAACACCAGCTCGATCCAATGCTGGTCAAGGCTGTCATCTGGCGTGAAAGCCGGTTTGATCGTCAAAAATATGGAAGCGCCGGCGAGCGCGGATTGATGCAGGTCAGCGAGAAAGCAGCGACTGAATGGGCGCACGATCACAAGATCGACAACTTCCAAGTCGATCAACTCTTCGATCCGACGACAAATCTTGAGGCGGGTTCGTGGTATTTACGCCGGGCGCTCGACCATTGGCAAAACGAATCCGAGCCGATGGCGTTTGCCCTTGCTGAATACAATGCCGGAGCCAGCCGGGTCCAGCGGTGGGTTAAGGGTGGGTCACTTACGACCAGCCAATTTCTCAGCAACATCGATTTTCCCACTACGCGCAAATACGTTCAATCGATTCTCGATCGCTACGCTTTCTACAAAACGCGGGGCCGAATGTAAGCGGGAATTCGCTAAGCGAATTCGCTGCCAATTTTCGCGTTGAGCTGAACGACATTGTCGATCTTGAATGGCAGATGGGCGTCGCGTTGCTGCAAAGCCGAGATCACGCTTTCGGTCGGAGTATTTCCAACGAGTTTGTTTTGCGCAAACGGGCAGCCGCCGAGTCCGCCAATCGCGGAATCGAATCTCCGGACGCCGGCGTCGTAAGCGGCGAGAATTTTCGAGATCGCGTCCGCCGGTGTGCTGTGCAGATGGACGCCGATTTCGCCAGCAATATCAGATTTCATCGCGGCCGCGACGACTTGCTGAATCATTTTCGCGTCCGCGATTCCGACCGTGTCGGCGAGTGAGATCGATTGGATGCCAAGCTTGGCGATGCGCGCGATTGCCGCGCGAAGCTCTCCATCGTTCCAGGGATCGCCGTACGGATTCCCAAATGCCATCGAGAGATAAACGACAAGATCGACATCCGCGTTGTCGGCCCGGCGCTTGATTGCGCTTAGTGTTTCAAAATTTTCTTCCGGTGATTGGTTCTGGTTTCGTCGCAGAAACGTGGGCGAAATCGAGCACGGATAACCGAGCGTCGTCACGCGCTTGGTCGCAATTGCACGCTCGGCGCCCTTTTCGTTGACCACGATTCCGATGATCTTCACGTCGTTGGGCGGGTCGAGTTGCTCGAGAACTTGTTCGCTATCTGCCATTTGCGGAACAGCCTTTGGCGAAACAAAACTCACGGCATCGATATTTTTGAATCCGGCATTGATGAGAGCGTCGAGATATTGAACTTTCAGCGCGGTCGGGATCTGGCGCGGCAAGCCTTGCCAGGCGTCGCGCGGGCACTCGATTAACTTTACCGACTGGTTCGCCATGTTCGGAATCTTCGGTAACGGTTCAAGGGAATGACAAAATCGCAAATCGCCGAGGTGTTGGAAGAAATTGCGACGCTGCTCGAGTTGAAAGACGAAAATCCGTTCAAGATTCGAGCTTACGCCAATGCCGCCCGTTCGCTGGAAACTTTTGGCGGAAATCTATCTGATCTTCAGGACGAGGAAGCGCTCGCGAAGATTCCGGGAGTCGGTAAAGCGATCGCGGCCAAGATCAAGGAACTGGCGGGGACGGGAAAACTGAAATACCTCGAGGAGTTACGGGCGGAATTTCCGGCGGCGATCCTGGAATTATTTTCAATCTCCGGTCTCGGGGCCAAGAAAATCAAAGCCCTCTACGAGCAACTTCACATCAGCTCGATCGAGCAATTGCGCGAAGCGTGCGAATCCGGCCGAGTTGCGAAACTGCCGGGATTTGGCGAAACGACGCAGGCAAAGATTTCCAGCGCGATCGAGCAACGCGCGAAACATTCCGGTTATTTTCAATTTGGACAGATTGCGACGGAAGCAGAGTCGCTTCGAAGAGATTTAGCGGCGCATCCCGATGCGCTCCAAGTCGATGTCGCCGGAAGTTACCGGCGGCGAAGAGAAATTGTGCGCGATGTCGATCTGGTGGTGGCGACAAGAAAGCCCGCGGCGATTACGGAATTCTTCGCCAAACACGCGTTGGTGGAATCGATCATCGCGCAGGGCCCGACGAAAACGAGTGTGCGACTGCGTTCGGGCATCCAATGCGATCTTCGCGTTGTCAGCGCGGCCGAATATCCGTTTGCGCTCAATTACTTTACCGGAAGCAAGGAACATAACATCGAGATGCGCAGCCGGGCGCTCGCACGTGGCTGGACGTTGAATGAGTACCGACTGGCCAAAGTGCCGCCGGATCCGAAAGCGAAGAAAGTCCGATCGGGACGAGCAGTTAAGAAGCCGATGCTTAAGATTCCAACGGTCCGCGAGGAAGCGGACTTGTATCGCGCGCTCGGGCTCGATTTTGTTCCGCCGGAGTTGCGAGAAAACTGCGTCGAATTCGATGTCGCGGAAAAACATTCGCTCCCGCGGTTACTCGAGCAGGCGAATCTACGCGGCACATTTCATTGCCATACGGTTGCGAGCGACGGCCATAACACGCTCGAAGAAATGGTCGCGGCTGCGCAGGAGCTCGGCCTCGAATATCTCGGGATCGCCGAACACAGTAAAAGCTCGATTCAGGCGCACGGCATCGATGCGGTAAAGCTGCGGTCCCAGGTTGCGGCCATTGGCAAATTGAACAAGAAGCTCGACGGTTTTCGGGTCTTCGCCGGTGTGGAGTGCGACATCTTGCGCGACGGCAAGCTCGATTTCGAGGACGACATTTTGGCCGAGCTCGATTTTGCAGTCGCTTCCATTCATTCCGTCTTGGATTTGCCGGAAGCGGAAATGACCAAGCGAATTATTCGCGCGATTGAAAATCCGTTCATCACGATTCTGGGGCATCCGACTGGGCGCTTGCTCTTGAAACGCGATCCGTATCTGGTCGATGTGCCGGCCGTGCTCGAGGCCGCGGCCGCGACTGGGACCTGGATCGAACTCAATGCGGCGCCGAAGCGACTCGATCTGGATTGGCGTTGGTGGCCGCTGGCAAAAGAGAAAGGCGTCAAATGCGTGATCAACCCTGACGCGCATCGCACCGAGCGGTTGCAGGATTTATGGTTCGGCGTCGGGATCGCGCGCAAAGGGTGGCTGACGAAGTCCGATGTGATGAACTGCCTGCCGCTCGGCAAAGTCGAATCAGCGCTGCAGGCAAAACGGAGCAGGAAAGCTTAGCTTTTTTCTCGCTGGGGCAAAAACAGAGTCAGACATTTGCAGGCGCCGCCGGCTTTAAGGAATTCGGTCATCGGAAGCTGATGACATCGGTAACCGCGATCGGTCAGAGCGGCCACGAGTTTGGGCGCGCCTTCCGGCACAACAATATCGCGCTCGATCACGACGGCATTGCAGCAGAAATGCATCGCTTCGTCCGGCGCGACGTCGATTAAATCGGAAACGTGCTCGCGAACGGCGTGCTGACCGTATTCGTCGAAGGCGGCGGGAAACCAAACGGCCGCGCCGTCGGGCAGCGGACAAAAACAAGTATCGAGATGATAAAAGCGCGGATCGACAAGCTCCACTGAGACGACGAGACAACCGAGCATCTCGGCGACCGCGCGATGCGATTTGATGTCGGAACGGAATTTGTAACCGCAAAAAAGTGTGTCCCCGGCGAAAAGTGCATCGCCTTCACCTTCGAAATAATAATCTTTGGGCAACCAGGAGATTTGGAAGCCGCGTTTTTCCATCCAGCTGGCAAAGTGCGGCGCTTCGCCCGCGCGCTCTTTGTGCCGAAAGTTACTGGGGATAAATTGCCTCCCGACAGCAAGTCCGGCGTTGGCGGTGAAAACCATGTCCGGCAGTTTCGGTTGCGGCGGGACCAGTTCGATCTTGAAATCCAGTTTGGAAAGGGCCGCGTGCAAACCACGCCACTGCGCTTGCGCCACCGGTATTTCCGCTCCGCGCGCCCGGCTCATCCACGGATTGATCTCGTACTCGATGCCATAGTAATCCGGCGGGCAAAGGAGGAGTTCGCGCATAAGATTGAAGAGTTACTTATCGCCGAGTTGAGGGCGGTTTACTTCTGCGCCTTGCTCTCGCAAACGCTGAATCAGTTCGTCCAACTCGGCCCTGGTCGGAGCCGTGACTTCGATTCGAGCGAAACTCTGATCAACCCGTTTTTGGCCGATTTTGAACTCCACGATGTTGAAAGTAGCGCCGCGGGTCACAATTTGGTCCAAAACCTTTGGCAAGGTGAGTGAATCGATAAAATGGCCCCGCAACGCAATCGTTTCCGAAAACATCGGCAAAATTTAGCCGATGAAGCTCCGCTGCGCCAATTGCACCAATGCGATGCCGGATCGAGACTGTGGACTAAGATAAATGGAAAAGATCAACGGCTTCGACGGTTTAACGCAGAAAATCGCCGCCCGGCTTGCCATCAAACCGGAGATTTTCATCATCCATCCGGCGGAACTGCGGATTCTTCGATCAATCTCCGATCAGGATCTTCGCGGACTGGCAGCGGAAAACGGTTGGCGCGTAGTCCGCCGTCTGGGCGGCCGCCAGATTGAATTTTATAACGACGCAGGCACGCGCACGTAGCAGCGTCGCGAACGGCATCGCCCGACACTAAGGCAGGATTGCCTTTATTTGGCTTTATAGGTGTAGCTGTTAAAAACCCAGGAGTTGTTAACCTGGGAATACAGTCTCACGTAAATCGTGCGGCCGTCGGTGGGAATATTATTTACGGTGACGGAGCGGACCTTCAATTGGGTCGAATAATAAATGTCGGAGCCGTTCGGTGAACTACCCACAACCAGCCCGTAGGCTGTAGCGCTGCCCGCGCTCCAAGTAAAAGTCACGCTTGAAGAGGTAAAGGTTGATCCGGGTGTCGGAGTCAACATTACCGCAGGCCCAGTCGGAGCTGGAGTCGGAGTGGGCGTAGCTGTCGGAGTCGGAGTAGCCGTCGGGGTTGGGGTCGGGGTTGGGGTTGGAACAGGAGTCGGCGTAGGCGTCGGAGTCGGAGTCGCGGACGGGTTGAATGCCTTGTAGGTGTAGCTGTTAAAGACCCAGGAATTGTTGACTCGGGAATAGAGCCTTACGTAAATCGTGCGCCCATCGGTTGGGATATTATTTACTGTGACCGAACGGACTTGCAGTTGGCTGGAAGAATAAATGTCGGCG